>JACKLL010000010.1 GCA_024235935.1 Rhodoferax sp.
TCTGCTCGGCATGCGCTTTCGCGTCGAATCGCATGCCGGCACGTTGACCATCCGCAGCGCACCAGGTTCAGGTACCGTCGTGACCGCCGTGCTCCCGGCCGTGCCGGCGACGTCCGAGGCAAGCGCGGCAGCGAGCGCGTAAACGGGTTCGTCGCATTGACCTGACCGTATTTGCAGGCCCTTACGGGCCGGCGGACCTGAATCGAACCAGGTCCACCTGCCGCAAAGGGTCAGGCCAGCATGCGCACGGCGGGCTCGCGGGACCACTGCCGTTTTTTGGCTGCGTCCGTGAATCGCCCAAGTTTGCTCAGCGGAACGACCGCTGCGTCGTCGAGGTCAATGCCAGCGGCCTGCAGCAAACCCTCGGCACCGTCGTCGTACCCGACCGCTTTCAGATGACCGAACGCATCGCGCACAAAATCAATGGCGGCGCTGTCGTTCGCCATCGCTGACGCCGCAGTTTCCGACAGCACCAGCGCGACCGCGTCGAACAGCACCGACGGCGCACCCGCCAGCTGCGCGTCTGCCGCCAGTGCGCTACCGTCCGCGAGCCGCACACCACCCACTTTGCGCGCGATCAGCTTGCAGACGGCGCCCTCCGATGTGATCGCGTCCTTCAAGCGGGACACGGTCGCGCCATCCGAACCATCGCCGACCAGCACCCCCACCGTGCGCCCCTTGAGCGAAGGACGTGCCTTGTCCGCCAGTCCCAGCGCCGGTGAAGGCGGCAAGGACAGCACCGGAGCGCCCACGCGCGGCGCCGCGGGCAGTTCCGGCAGCCCCAGGCCGTCACACACCCGATGGGCCAGATCGCCATCGATGTGGCGCAGATGTCCCACCATCGCCTGACGAATATGCAGATGCTCTACCTTGGACAACTCGAACACCAGCGCGGATGCGATGTGCGCCTGCTCCAACGCCGTCTGGCTGATGAAGAACTGGCGCGCCTGGCTGTAGTGATCGGCAAAGCTCTCCGGTCGCTGGCGCGTCTTGTCACCGCTCCCCCGCACCGACGCGCTGCGAAACCCCCGCGGCGTTTGCCGGGCAGCATCCGCCGACAAGGAGTTCGGCTCATAGGCAACGCGGCCCTTGGGCTGCTGCATCTGCATGTGGCCATCGCGCTGCTGGTTGGCGAACGGGCACCGCGGCGCATTGACCGGAATCTGGTGGAAATTTGCAGAGCCCAGTCGCGAGAGTTGCGTATCGAGATACGAATGCAGACGCCCCTGCAGCAAGGGATCCTCCGAGAAGTCCATGCCTGGAACCAGATGGGACGGGCAGAACGCCACCTGCTCGGTTTCCGCGAAGAAGTTGTCCGGCCAGCGATCGAGCGTCATGTGCCCGATCACCTTGAGCGGCACCAGCTCTTCGGGTATCAGTTTGGTCGCATCCAGATGGTCGAAGGGAAAGGCATCGGCCTGCTCCTGTGTGAACAGCTGCACGGCCAGTTCCCAGACCGGGAATGCACCTGCCTGTATGGCTTCGAACAGATCACGGCGGTGGTAGTCCGAGTCGGCACCGGCAATCTTGACGGCCTCGTCCCAAAGTGTGGACTGCAGACCCTGCTGCGGTCGCCAATGAAACTTGACGAAGGTGGCGTGCCCCTGGGCATTGACCAGGCGAAAGCTGTGAATGCCAAATCCTTCCATCATCCGCAGCGACCGCGGCAGCGCACGGTCCGACATCGCCCACATCACCATGTGCATGGACTCGGGCGTCAGCGAGATGAAATCCCAGAAGGTGTCATGCGCCGAGGCCGCCTGTGGGAAGCCCCGGTCCGGCTCCATCTTCACCGCGTGGATCAGGTCGGGAAACTTGATGGCGTCCTGGATGAAGAACACCGGCATGTTGTTGCCCACCAGATCCCAATTGCCCTGCGGGGTATAGAACTTCACCGCAAAGCCACGCACATCGCGCGGCGTATCGACCGAACCCGCGCCACCGGCAACGGTGGAGAACCGTGCGAACACCGGCGTCTGCACGCCGACCTCCGTGAGCACCTGCGCCGTGGTGAATTCGGCAAGTGACGCGGTCAGCTCGAAGTGGCCATGCGCCGCACTGCCGCGCGCGTGGACGATCCGCTCGGGGATACGCTCATGGTCGAAGTGCGTGATTTTTTCGCGCAGGATGAAATCCTCGAGCAACACCGGCCCACGGTCGAACGGCCGCAGGGAATTCTGGTTGTCCGAGATCGGCAGTCCCTGGTTCGTCGTCAATATGGCAGCCTGGTCGGCCGCGAACTGATGCACATCGCCGCCTGGCGCCATGGACTGCACACCACGGAAGCCCTGCGGTCTGGAAGACGCGCCGGATGATTTTTTCTTGGGTTTTGGGGTCTTGCGCATGGCATATCTCTCCCTGCAATGGATGAACGCTCAGTGGCGCAAGGACAGCACGTCTCTTTTCGCGTGCTTGCGACCGGCTTGCTCCGCCTCCTTCATCTCGCGCGCCTGCGCTGCGTTGCGCGGCGCCGCATCTTTCGCAGCCTGATCGACGCGGCCGTCTTCGACGAACTGTTCGACCGACTTGCGGTAGCGACTTGCCGCTTCGTAATTGCCTTCGCCTTGCAGTTCGCGGCGCTTGCGGTCCGCTTCCTGAAGCTTGTGGGTAGGTGTCGGATGGGTCATGGGTCAATCTCCTGTTGGCGAGACCAGCGTGGCCTCGGGGTCAAGGATCGGACATGCGCGCGGCAAGGCATATCGGCGATCGCCGAACCGTCCTGTCAGCGCAAACTGACACGCCAACCGGTGGACGACACGCTGTTTCGGCGCGCGCCTCCTGCCAAAGGTGTCGACGCGCGGCATTTGCGGTGCACCGAATTCACGTAGAGTTCCCTGGCCGAGGGCGGCTGCCATCAGACGCGTGGGGTCGGGCAGCCTTTTTCAGAGGGAAACACACCATGCAGATCCATCGCAGCAAATCCTTCACCGCCGAGCGTCCCTGGGGCGCGATCGACATCGCCGTGATGAACGGCATCTCCACCCGCCTGCACTGGACCGACCAGCCATACCGCTGGCATGTCAATGACGGGCAGGAGGTGTTTGCCGTCATGGACGGCCGGGTCGACATGCGCTATCGCCAGGACGGTGTCGAGCATTCGGTGACGCTCGAGGCCGGGGACATCTTCTATGCGTCGGTGGGCACCGAGCATGTGGCGCACCCGATCGGCGAGGCGCGCATTCTGGTGGTGGAACAGCAGGGCAGCGTGTAGACAGCCCGACCGGCGTCTGGCGCGCCGGTCGCCGTCAGGCGAACACGGGCCGGTCGTCGGCGACGAAACCGCGCAGCTGGGCCAGCATCTGGCGTTCGCTCAGGTCGGTGGCCCAGGCCGGACGCAGCTGGAAGTGCGGCTCGTCGACGATGGACTTCCAGCTGCCGCCCCACTCCAGCCCCAGCTCCATACCCAGCGCGCCAACCGCCTTGTACTTGGGTGACTCACCGAGATAGCGCGTGCCTTCGAACACCCCGACGTCGAACGCGATGCCGAAGTTGTGATTGGAATAACCACCACGCGCATTGGTGACCTTGCGCCCCGGCTGCGTACGGCCCTGCGCATACAGGGCGTTCTGCTCGGCATAGGTCCGCAGCCCGCTGATGACCTTGATCTGTATGCCATTGCGCGCGGCTTTCTGCACCAGTGCCCGCGCAAGAGGACGCACCTGGGGCTGCAGCGTTGCAATGACTTTCTCGCTACGCGCGTCAACCTCCGAGATGGCTTCGGCGGGCTGCACGCCATCGACTTTTGCCTTGACGATTTGCGCGTAGATGGCGCCCCAGGTTTCGGTCCCGGCCCGTCCGTCCACCTGCACGCCCAGCTTCTTCTGAACGGCGGCAATCATGTCTTCGATACGCATGGTGCGACTCCCTTCGATCGGCGTGCCGCGTCGGGCGCGAACGCCCTCACCGGCGTGCGGCGAACTTCAGCATAACCCGCTTGCGCCGCTTAGGGAAGGGCCGGGCGTCATCGAGGCACGCCGGCCGCTGCCCTGCATCAGGTACCCGTCGGCATCAGCACATGGGTACGCACCGACACGTCCGCGCCGTCGATCAGTATTTCGCCGGCGGTGATCGGCAAGCTGAAGCGCCGCGGACCGGCACTGCCGGGGTTGACGAAGATCACACCGTCGCGCTCTTCGACCCGCGGCTTGTGCGAGTGCCCGGACACCACCACCCGCACACCTGCTGCGTGCGGGTCGATGTCGAGTGCGGCCAGATCATGGATGGCGTAAAGCGCGAACGCGCCCAGCTGCAGCCTTGCGGTTTCGCGCAAGGGCGCCGCCCATGCGCCGTGGTCGTTGTTGCCAAGAACCGCCGTGACCGGCGCAATGGTCGCCAACGCCGCCAGGATGGCACCGTCGCAGATATCGCCGGCATGCACAATGTGGTCGCTGCCAGCGAGGAAGGCCATGGCCTGCGGGCGCAGCAGGCCATGGGTGTCGGATATGAGGCCGATGCGGGTCACGGTCATGGCCTTGCCCTGTGCTGCGGATCAGGTCTCGTCGACATAGCCATTGCGATACGCCGCATCGGCGTCCTCGAAGATCGCCATGGCCGTGCGCATGCGCCTGAAGCCGAAGCGACGGTAGAACGGCTCCTTGCCCGGCACCGCATACAGAATGATCTTGCGGTGCCCGCGCGAGAGCGTGACCAGCCGCTCGACCATCTGCTGCCCCAGGCCCAGCCCCTGGTAGTCGGGCAGGAACGCCACGTCGCAGATGTACGAACAGTCGATACCGTCGGCCAGCGCCCGGCCCGCACCGACCAGCCTGCCGTCGTCAAAGACGAAGCAGCGGAACATGCTGTGGCTGAACGCGGTTCGCAAGCCATCCGGCTGCTTGTTGCCCAGTGGCGCGGCACGGTACATCGCCGCCAGTTCGCTCCAGTCGATCGCGTCGATGGATTCGGACCAGGTCAGAGCCATGCCGCCTCCCATGGCTGACAGCGCAGCCGGATCATGACGCCCACTCCCCGATCCGCCAAATACCCGACGCCCGCAGACACCGTCTTGCACCCATCCATGCCAGCCACCTCCACGAGTCCACAGCAACAATCCCTCGCAAGCATAACCAGGCCCGCGTGCCGACGCCGGCAGACGGCATCGCAGCTGGATATAGTCAGTCCATTCACCCGCCACTCGCTGACCCTGGACCCACCATGCGCATCTGGAAACAAGACATCTCGACCGACATCCTCACCGCCATCCACAAGGACACCGCCGTCGAATGGCTGGGCATGGAGTTTCTCGAGGTCGGCGACGATTTCATCCGGGCCCGGGTGCCGGTGGACAAGCGCACGCGCCAGCCCTACGGTCTGCTGCATGGTGGTGTGTCGGTGGTGCTGGCCGAAACACTGGGCTCCTGCGGCGCCGCCTATGCCGCACCGGACGGCCATCGCTGCGTCGGACTCGACATCAACGCCAACCATCTCAAGGGCGCCACCAGCGGCTGGGTCAGCGGGATCACGCGTCCCATCCATATCGGACGCAGTACCCAGGTCTGGCAGATCGACATGCACAACGAGGCCGGTGAGCTGACCTGCGTATCGCGCATCACGATGGCGGTGCTGGCGCCGCGCTGACCCGGCACGGTGCCGCAGCGAACTCAGGTGGCGTTGTCGTCGTCCGCGCCGCGCGCCATGCGCTCGCTCTTCCAGTAGACGTCGTCACCGACCGTGCCATCGGTACGGTAGCGGTTGAGCACCCGTGCCAGCACGAACATCAGGTCGCTCAGGCGGTTGAGGTACTGGCGCGGCGTCGGCTTGAGATCGTCGCGCGCCTGCAGCGCGATCACCGCGCGTTCGGCGCGCCGTGCCACGGTACGGCAGATATGCGCCTGCGATGCGGCCCGGGTACCGGCCGGCAGGATGAACTCCTCGAGCTTGGGCAGGGTTTCGTTGTGTTCGGCCAGCGCCTGATCGAGCACCAGCAGGGCCTCGGGCTTGAGCAGTTCGAAACCGGGAATCGACAGTTCGCCGCCCAGGTTGAACAGCTGGTGCTGGACCTCGACCAGCAGCGTGCGCACGGCGGCGGGCATGTCCTCGCACAGCAGCACACCGATGTGCGAGTTGAGCTCATCGACATCGCCCATGGCGTGGACCCGCAGGTCGTTCTTGGAAACCCGGGTGTTGTCACCCAGTCCGGTGGTTCCGTCATCGCCGGTGCGGGTGGCGATCTGTGTCAAGCGTTTGCCCATAGTGTCATGACTCCTTTTGCGGACGCCATTGTCGCGCCACCGCGCACGAGCGAACCAACAGCCGTGTCAGCGAATCCGTGTCGTCATGAAGTTCACCTCAACGCGCCGGTTCGGCAGCAGGCATTCCAATTCCTCGGCACGTGACCCAAACTTTCCCTCACATGCACTGACGGGATCGCGCTCGCCGCGCACCGCGGTACTGATCAGCGACGGCGCAACACCCTTGTCCTGCAACAAGCGGCTGACAGTCTGGACCCGCGCGCGGGCCAGCGCCTCGTTGTAGTCGGTCTTGCCGGTGCGATCGGCATGTCCGACCAGTTGAACCTGGACCAGGGTGCTGCCGGCCTCGCCCGCACGGCGCACCGCAGCATCCAGGCGTTCGAGCGTCATGGCGCGCGCCTGGTCGGCCTGGTAGCGGTCATGGTTGAACAGGATATTGACCTGGAATTCGAACGGTTGCGGCAGCGGCCTGGGTGCAGGCACGACTGGCGGCGGCGCTGGCACGACCACGGCGACTACCGGCGCTACCGGCTTGGGCAGGCATGTCTCGGCCGTCGCGCCAGCAAGGGCCAGTGCATCTTCGGCCATCTGCACATAGGGCTTCGCATGGCGCCAGCCTTGCTGGCGGTGTTCATTGCCGGCATGTACCAACTCGACCTCGGCGCAGGCAAGCTGGTCGGCCACGCATTGCAGACCGGCATGCGAACGGAGCCTGTCGGCCGCCGCCCACAGGTCGGGGCGCAAACGGTCAGCGTCGTTGACCAGCCGCGTATCCATTGGCAATGGGCTGGCGCCACGCTCCATTTGCTGCACCAGGGACAGCGATTCGTTCAGCGCCTCCTGCGGAAACGCGCTACGGTCGTTGCGACTGTATTCATGGAACGCGGTGTCAAGCCAGCACTGGGCTTTGGCCAGGTGATAGTCGCGCAGCGGCCGACCCTTGTCGTTCAATGCACGGATACGCGCCTGGGCCTGCTCGAACGTCTGATAGTCGGCGTGGATGGCGCGGTCGCTGATGCGCTGGTCTGCGGGAGTCAGGTTCTGCGCCTGCACTGCGGCGCCGGACAGCAGGCACGCCAGCATCATCAGCCGCAGTGGTGGGAGGCAAGTGGGATTCATGTCGTAAGGTCTCAATAGTGGCAGGGTCTGCGGCGCATCAGCCGCCGCGCTCCAGCGACCGGTTGACGGCTGGCTTATCGCTGCGGAAAACGTCTTCATCAAACTTCCAGCGCAAGCGGATGTAGGCACCCTTGCGGGTGTAATCGGAACCGGTCAGGTCGCGGTCATAGAAGCCGCTCCAATTCAGTCCCGCGGCCAACCACAGGTTGGTCTGCACCTGGTAGCCCACTTCCACGCCTTGCGCCCACTGCCGGGCATTGCCGGTGTTGCTCATCAGCACGCTGGTCATCAGCGAGCCGCTCCACTTTTCCGTGAAGTCGTACACCATGCGGCCGCCCAGCAGCAAAGCCGTGTAGGAGTCCCGCACACCGTCGATGTCCTCGTTGACCCATTTGGCTGCGACCCGGCCGGTCCACCACCAAGGTCGGCTCGGATGGTAGTCGGCATGTGTCGACACGATGTGCGTGCGACGTTCGTTGCGCGGCGACACGCTGGCATCTTTCTCCAGCTTGTATTCGTAACGCGCCAGCGCATTCACACGGTTGGTGTCGGTGTCGCGGTAGGCCGCGCCGATCTGGAATCGGTTCTGTACCAGGTCGCCGGTGGCGCGGTTGTCTTGCACCAAAAGGTAGTTGCGCGCCAGCAGTGTCCAGTCGCGGTCGAGCTTGCGCGCCACCATCAGCGTCGACAGCCAGCTGTCGTTGCCGGCAATCGCCGCTGTCGAATCGGCGCGGCGCCATTCCAGCCGGCCGGAGGCACGCCACAACGGATGCGCACTCCAGTCGGCACCTGCGGTCAGCGCAGTGGCCTGCTGGCCGCCACCTGACAACACGACGAGCCGCTCGGCACCCGTGCTCAGGCGCAGCCCTTCGGCCACATTCCAGACATTGCGCACGCCGGAGGCAAGCTGTACATCCTGCGCGTTGATCGCATCGCGCACCCGATACTCGCTGAACACCTGGCCACCGACCATGTAGTCGGTCTCGACTCCGGCCACCAGCACATTGCTGCGCGCCGAGGGGCTGATCGAATACAGCGATGAAAGGCCCGATTGCGATTCGACTCTCCCATACAACTTGGTACGCTCGGCCAGCTGGTAATCGGCGCCGATCGCGGCCCGGCGACGCGAATCGCCATTGACCGCCACCTCGACCTCGCCACGCAAACCGAGCCTGTCGGTGGCACGGTAGCTGGCACCCAGCCGCAATGTCTGCGCGTCGAGTGTCTCGGGAACGCTGGCCGCGCCACTGGTGGCGGGAAACACCGCACCGTTGTTGACCAACGGCAGACCGCTGGCTGGATCGATCGTACCGTTGCCGTTGCCGTAGAAACCACCGCCATTGCCACTGAAGATAGACCCATTGATACCCGCGCCCAGTGGGGCGGTGACCGGTTGGGCCACCGACAGACCATTGCCATTGGCGCTGCGTTCCTCGTGGATGTCGCGCACCGCAATGTCCAGTGTCAGGCGCTCGGTAGCCTGGTACGCCAGTCCCAACTGCGCGCCGCGACGCTCGGCCTGGCTGATACGGTCCTGAGAGCTGACCGCCTCGCCATAGAGCTTCATGCGCTCGCTCAATGCCGTCTCGCCCACCACGCCCGCGTCACGCCGTCCACCGGCAAACGCCGCGGCCTGGTTGTTGAAACCCGCATCGCTGCGTGCGGCATAGGCGCGCAACTTGTTGCTGCCATCGTCGTGGCGCAGTTCGACCCGTGCCGCGTTGCCACTGACCTCGCCCACCGACGCGGCCAGCGCCGGCGTGACATAGCTATTGACACCATTGGTGTTGACGTTCGATGTGGTACGCGCGACCTCCAGCACCAGCCAGGTATGGTCGCCAAGCTTGAGGCCAAGGTTGGCGCTGCCCATGCGAAACGGTGCCAGCGGGTTCAGGTCGCGCACCAGAGACCCCCCCACTTGCAGCTTATCGTTGACATGGAACTGGCCGTCGGCGCCGATCAGCCAGAACGATTCTCCGCCCTGCTCGACCTCATAGGTGATGCGCACAGAAACCGGGTTCAGGTTTGCATCGACCGATGGCACCGGCTGGCTGAACAGGATGCGACCGGAAAACGGCTCGAATGTGTAGTCGACATAACGCGTCAGCGGCGAGGCGCTCAGGATACGGGCTGGCTGGTTGCGGTCGCGCACCACCAGTTCGACCTTCTCGCTGTTCTGGAGCCCACTGTTGTTCGAGACCGCATATGGGCCCGACACGCCGCGTCCGGCAAATTCCTCGATCACCTGTTTGAGGTTGTCCCGCGCTGCATAGAAGTTGGCGTGGTAGCGGTCGCTCTCGCCATGCAGTCGCAAGCCGGTCACGGTGCGGTTGTAGTTGCCGAGTTGGCGCAGTTCCAGCCCGGCGGTAGCGCCGCCGCCACTGAGTTGCGAGAAACCCGAGCCGGTGCTGAAGTCGCCGAACAACGCGTAATGGCGATCCTTGTCGATGCGCACATACAACGGACTGGTCGAGCGCGCATCGAAGCCACGCAGCGAGGCGTCGCCGTACACCGGGTACATCTGCTCAGGCTGGATATCGCGCAGCAGGCGTTCGCGGGTGTCCTTGTCCGAGTCGTAGGCGGCCGTCAGCAGGTACTCGCCCTTGATCATGCCCTTGATGAAGAATGCGGTGCGATAGGCGTAGCTGGATTTGCCGTTGTTGAACTGGTATTCGAATTTCCGGATCTCCTGCTCGAACACATCTTCGCTGCGTGGCGCAGCGAGTTGTGCGTTCGAGCCGCGCCCGAAATGGACCACGCCCTCGACCAGGCCCACCGCAAGCAGGTCGCGCATCTCAGGCAGAAAGTGCACGGTGCCGCTGGCCTGTTCGCGGCCGGCCGTCACCCGCACCTGCACCTCCATGGGTTCGGCCGGCGCCAGCAGTTCAAATTCACCGCGCCCGGCAATCACCTTGAGCTGGGTGCCGGGAATGACCCGGTCCATGTCGCGTGCGCCGGGGCCGAGTTCGTCGGTCCTTGCACCCGGCAGCAACAGACGCCCGCCGCTGGTCTCGATGGTCACCAGCGCATCCTCGGTTGCCTGCGCACCGTCTTTGGTCAACAGCCGCACCGTGAAGCGCACCCGCGACTGGCCATCGGCCGGTACGCCGTTGCGGTCCAGTTCAACAATGACCCGATCGATCCGTATATTCGCGGCGTAATCAAATGGGCCGATGCTCTGGCTGAACACCGTGGGCCGCCCGCTGTCGACGGGCTGGGCCCAGCCAATCGTCGGGGCCAGCCACTGGCCAATCGCCAGCACCACGGCCGTGGCGCCGCCAAAGTGCAAACGCGTCTGCATGTCGGGGTTCGTGTCAGCGCGGCGCATAGATGCCTCCGCGTTTGTCGTTGGGGGTCGGGACCGGCAACGGCTGGTCCGGATCGGGTGGCGGCGCTCCCGGCGATGCAGGTGCACGTGGTGCTACCAGCGTCTGGTTCGCGCTGTCGGTGGCCTGCTGCGGCGCGCGCGCCGGCTTGCTCTCGAAGCGCAGCGCGGCACCGGGACGGGTCTCGGCCTGCGGAACCACGACCTCGCCCTGGGTGCGGCGCGCCTTGACCTGTTCCAGCACCGTGTTCGAGCAGCTGCCTTCGATGAAGTCCGCACGGTGCAACTCTCCGTTGCGCAGATCGAGGAACAGGCTGTTCGCGTCCCCGGCATTGCGATTGGACGATGTCGTCAGGCGCGCGCCACGTGGCAGCGTGCTCCTGTCCACCTTGAGCACGTGGGTGCGTGGCAGCAGATTGCAGATGCTGTACTTGCCCTCCGAATCGCTGACCAGGTAAGTGCCGTTTTGCAAGTACAGGCGAACGCCCGGAATGCCGAGCTCCTCGGGGTCCTGCACGTGGTTGCCGTTGCAATCGACGAACACCTTGCCCAGAACACAGGCTTCGCTGGTGAAGACGCCGCCGGTTACCCGCACGCGCCACTGCGCAGTGATGGAGGCAAACGGACCCGACCGCGCCTGGGCCCGGTTGATGCCACTGCCCTGCTGGGCACCGACACCGACCCGCACGCGATATGTCAGCGTGGCGATTCCGCGCGCCGCGATGTTGCCCAGGTTGTAGTTCAGCACCGGTCCCGCGCCGCCGGCCGGATCGGCCAAGACGACACTGTTCAGGCGGCTGGTACCGGCAATGTAGCGGAAGCCCGGCGGCAACGTGTCGGTCACAGTGACGCTGTTCATGACGCCCGCGCTGTTGTTGCGAACCGCCACCGTGTAACGCAGGCTGTCGCCGAGCTCCACCACGCTGGCCGAACCGGACTTGGTGATGATCAGCACATTGGCGCCGAGCGGGTCGAGCGGAATATGGTTGTTCAGTACGTTGGCTGAACCCGGCACCGTGATGTCAAAGTTGAAGTAATGCTGCGTCGTGCCCTGGTTCGCCGGTGCCAGCGCGGCTGTGCTGCCGGGACAGGTGGCCGGGTCGTGCACCGGGCTGGCCGCGCCCGGTGCATCGCCCTGGGTCTGGACCAGCGCCGGATCGGGCGCGCCCGCCACCGTAACCGGGTTGGCACACACCGGGATCAGAGCCGATGGCGCAGGGACATAGCCCGCCGGATAGGTCGTCACCGCCAGCGTGTAACGACCGGTCGGTGCGCTTGGATTGAGCAGGAACTGGTAGAACCCGGCCGCGCCGGTCGTGACCGTCGCGCTTGCCCCGACCAGATCGAGCAAGGGATTGAACCCGGCCGGGCCTGTGATCGTGACCACCGCACCTGCCACCGGCAGCCGGGTCAATGCGTCGTAGACCACGCCGGCCGGATCGAGTGGCAGGCTTTGCTGCACCGTCGTGACGCCGGCCACCAGCGTCAGACCGCTGAGCGTACCGTCGGAATTGCTGGCGCCGGCCGGGTTGGCACCCGAGCGCACGCCGCTACCGGAGTTCGTCGTGCCGTCGGTCACGCCATTGGTGTAGGCGATGCCGGTCTCGTTGGGCACAGGACGCCCGAATACGGTGCCGCCCGACGGTTCGCGGAATTTCACCTGGTACCCCGAGCCTGGCGCCAGACCGGAGAAAAGGTAGCCGCCGCTCGCGTCAGTCGTGGTACTCGCCACCAGCTGGCCACCGTTGTAGACCTCGACCGTCCAGCCCGCCACCGGCGCCTCGCCGGAGTCACGGATACGGTCGTGGTTGTCATCTCGCCAGATCGAACCACTGACACCGGCCGCCCGGTCGATCGGCGTCGGATCGCTGGCACTGTTGTTGCCCGAGAAACCGGCAGGCTCGCCGCCGCCGCTTACGACCGCCTGGTTGATCAGGACCTGCCCGGCCAGACCCGCCGCGACGGCCACCCGCACTATCACGGGTGGCGCGTTGCCGGCCGGGGCGACAACGGCCGCCGTGCTGCAACTCACGGTCTGGCCCGCACCCGAACAGGACCAGCCCGAACCGGTGGCCGATACCAACGACATCCCCGTGGGCAGGGTGTCAACCAGCGTGATGGTTCCGCTGCTGGCCTGTGCGCCGATATTGCCGACCGTCAGCGTGTAGTAGCCGGAGCTCGAACCCTGCGCAAAACTGGCGGGCGTGTGCGACTTGGCCAGCGTCAGATCAGGCGCCAGGCCGCCACGCTCGGCGAAGTTGTTCGATGCAGACACCGTGTTCGGGCCCGACAGGTTGATACCGCTGATGCTGCTGGGTGCGGCGCCCACCACGCTGGCCACGCCGCCGGTGCTGCCGGCGGTCGTGATGCCGTCGGTCGTGCCGGCGGGCTGCTGGGGCTGCGTGACGGTGTAGTTGCTGCCTTCGGGTACGCCGGTGAAGCGGTAGCTGCCGTCCGGGTTGGTCACCGTGCTCAGGTTGACCGGGTTGCCATTGATGTCGGTGCCCGTCAGTACCAGGGTCTGGCCACCCAGGCCGTTGTCGGTGGTCTGGAACGTGCCGTTGTTGTTGTAGTCAACGAACACCTGCCCGGATACGCTGCGGCCGTTCGGGATCTCCGCGAAGTTGTTGCCTGTGCTGGTGGTGTTCGGCGGCAGCGTGATGCTGCTGATGCGGCTCACCGGCACCGTGGGTGCCGTAACCGTGCCTGCGGCGCCGCCGTTGCCGACCGCGCCTGCTGTCGTGATGCCGTTGCTGGTGCCCGCCGGTTGCAAGGGCTCGCGCACGCTGTAAACGCCCGGCGCCAGGCCGGTGAATCGATAGTCGCCGCTCGCGTCGGTGGTCGTGGTCGCGATGACCGTGCCCCCGGCATTGAGCAGTTCCACCGTTACGCTGGCAAGTGCGGCGTCGGAGCCGTTCTGCACCCCGTTGTTGTTCTGGTCCAGGAACACACGGCCCGCGATCACGGACGGCACGATCTCGGCGAAGTTGTTGTCGGCCGAGCCGCTGACCTCGCCTCCGGCACCATTGCCGTTGAGCACGATGGCCGTGATCTGGCTGCTGTTCGCGTCCGGATTGGCCGCGCTGCCGGCGGTTCCGGTACTGCCGTTGATCGGGCTGATCGGTCCTGCGCTGGTCGTGCCATTGGTCGTGCCCGTGGGCGCTACCGGCTGACAAACCGAATAGCTGCCGGCCGGCAGACCGGCGAACAGATAGTTGCCCACCGCATCTGTGGTCGTCGTTGCCAGCAGTGCGCCGGTGCAGTTGGCGCCACTGCGCAGCTCGATGCCATTGCCGACGATGGGCGCATCGGCACCACTATCGAACACGCCGTTGGGCGTGGTGTTGTTGTCGGCAAACACGCGACCGGAGATGAAACCCTGGATGCTGACCTGCAGCACCGCCTGGGTCGGTGCCTGGTTGTTGCCCAGCGTGGTCCGCAAGGCACCGGCGGGAATGCTGTTGGTATGAACGCCGCCAACGGAGGCTGTGACATTCACACTGATCGAACAACCGCCAGCCGGGATCACCTGGCCACTGGCGAAGCTGACAGTTGCTGCGCCCGCAACCGCTGTCACAGCGGGCGCGCCGCCTGGGCATGTGGTCTGCACCGATGGCGTTGGCGCCACCAGCACGTTGCCCGGTGCCGTCGGCAGGTTGTCGGTGAAAACCGCGTTCGTGGTTGCCGCGGCGGTATTGCTGTTGTTCAGGAAGATCGTCAACCGCGACACCGTCCCTGGAGCGATCACCGGCGGGGCGAACTGCTTGCTGACCGACGGTGGTGTCGATACCAGCAGCCGCGCCCGGGTCGGCTCCTCGTTCACGACGCCTTCGGTCGTTGTGACGCCGCCTCCGGCGATCGTGTTCGTATAGGCACCGGAAATATTGCTCAGCACCCGGACCGTCACGGTGCAGCTGTCGTTGGCAGGCACGGAGCCGCCACTGAGTACCACCGACGTAGCCGCTGCCGCTGCCGTCACCACGCCCGGCCCACAGGTGGTTGCCGCATTCGCCGGCGTGGCCACGACCATGCCGGAGGGCAGATCATCGGTGAAGGCTAGCCCCGTCAAGGGCGCAACGTTCGGATTGGCGATGCGCACCGTCATTAGCGCAAAGGCACCCGGTGACTGGGTCGTGCTACCGGTCGTGAAACCGGCCGGGTTGCCGGTGTCGAGCGTGAAGGCATCCAGGGCCTTGTTCACGACCAGCGGGGTGCGCGCGCGCACCGTATCGCTCGTGGGCTCGGAGTTGGAAATCGGAACACCACCGGAGGTGCCACTGACGGCACCCGCTGAAATGGTATTGGTGTAATCGCCCTGCGCCGAAATCAGCACGTCGATCATGCTGGTGCAACTGGCCGCGGTGGAGCCGTTGGCCGCAGGGACGCTGGCGCCGGAGATGCGCACCTGGTTGGCCGCCGGCGCGCTGAGCGTAGCGCCGACGCAGTCGGTGACCGGGTTGGCGCCATCCGGCACCGTCAGGCCAACCGGCAGATTGTCGGTGACCGAAACGTTTGCCAACGCCAACGCAGAGGCATTGTGCAAGGTGATGTGCAGCCGCGTGCGTTCACCTGGCTTGACCACGTTGGGCACGAAATGCTTGGTGATGCCAACATTGGCCTGGGTGGACAGACTGGTCTGGGCCGAGCCGAAGTTGCTCAGGCCCTGTGCCGTGACGATGGCGCCGGCGGGGATCAGATTGGTGATACCGCCCACAGAGGTCGACGAGATATTGAAGGCCACTGTGCACGAGGCGTTCGCTGCCAGCGTGGCATTGTTGACCGAGAATGACCTCCCGCCCGCAACGGCGCTGAGGGTGGCCCCCGGGCAGGTCGTGCTGCCCGCAGGGTTGGCGGCGATCACCATTCCGTTGGCTGGCCCGTCAGCCAGGCCGTTTGTCGTGAAATAGTCGGTCAGCGACATGCCGCTGACCGGGACACCCGCACCGGTGATGGTCACCGTCATGCGACTGACCTGGCCTGGAAAGGTCAGGGTTCCGGGATTCGACGTCTTGGCCAACGACAACGGCGCCGGCGCGGAGAACAACAGGGTCGCGCTCACCGGCGTCGTGTTGACGACGCCACCGGCGGCCGTAATATTGCCGGCCGGGATGGTGTTGGTCCAGTCCGCGGCGCCAGCGGCGACCACGTCGAACACCAGTTCGCAGTTGCCTCCGCCAGCAAGACTGGCGCCACTGAGGCTGATGCTGCTTGCACCGGCCGTGGCCGCGATCGATACCGGTCCGGCACAGCTGCTGTAGGCGGATGGCGGATTGGCGAGCGCCATGCCGATGGGCAGCGGATCGGTGATGCCGAGCCCGGTCAGCGCCACTGCCCCGGCGTTGGATACACGAACCGTGACCGTGGAGCGACCGCCCGAGGCCACCGCCGCCGGGCTGAATGCCTTGGTCGCGCTGAGCGCCGACGCGAACGTGATCGATGCATTGCCACTGACCGGATCGACCGAGCGCGTGCTGCCGTTAGCCAGCGTTTCGGTGCCTGCAGCAGTAACCGTGTTGTTATACGTGCCGGCCGGCGCAATGACATCGACCTGCACCGTGCAGCTGCCGTTGGCGCCTGTGCCGTTGCCAGCGCGCGCCGGCACGGTGCCGCCATTCATCGTGATCGAGCTGCTACCTGCTGCCGCCGTAACGGTGCCCGCGCCGCAGGATGTCACCGCGTACAGTGGTGTGGCCACCCGCATCTGGCCAATGCCGCCATTGGTCGGCAACGGATCGGATACGGACACGTTGGAGATCGGATTGGCCGATCGGTTGGTCAGCGTGATCGTCAACCGGGTGATCGCGCCTTCGGACAAGGGCCCTGCCGGCGCAAACGCCTTCGCAACTGTCATGACCGGTCGATCAATCGTGCCGCCGGGCGTGACGCTGGTACCGCTGATGGTGGTGGTGTTGCCCGGGTAAGTCACGCCGCCGTCAGCAATGCTGTTGTTGACCGCGGCGCCGTTCGCCGCATTTGGATCGGTCATGGTCCAGAACGTGACGGTACAGGCCGACGGCGTTGTGATGTTCGTGCGTGCGGGCACGCTGCTGATCGTCAGCGTGACCGACGTCGATCCGAGCGCCCCAGCCGTGGTGGTCACGGTACCGCAACCGGCCGACACCGTCGGCGTGTAGTCGATGCCTGCAACCGTTCCGGTCAGGAAAGACTGGAGGTTGCTGAAGCTGTCGGTGATCGCGACGCTGTTGCGCACCGCGGTGGAGAAATTCTGCACCGTGACCTGGTAGCGCACCGGGTTGCCGGGCGCCGGATTGGCAGGGCTCGCCGTCTTGAGCACCCGCAGATCGTCGACCACCAGGATTGACGCTGACACCGACTGGCTGACGACGCCTGGCGTAGTGACCCCGACGGCCCCGGCAGGCACCGTATTGGTATAGCTGATCGGCACGCCCGGCGTCTGCGCGAAGGCATCGAAGTTGGCCGTCAATGTACAGCTGCCGCCGGCGGGGATACTACCACCGGTCAGTCGAACGCCGGTATTGCCCAATGCGCTTGCCGCTCCACCGCAGGTGGTCGACTGGCCGGTGACCTTGAGGCCAAACGAATTGGCGTTGCCGGCGGTGGTGCCGTCGATCGGGTCGTCGTCGAAGGTGGTGACCGTCAATGGCGCGCTACCGCTGTTGGTGAAGGTGATGGTCAGGCTGCCGGCTTCGCCACTGGCCAGCGCGGCACTGGAAAAGGCCTTGGCCACGGATAGCGGCGAGCGTACCGTGATGCCGGCGCTGGCGTTGGCGGCCGGCACCAGGCCCAGGTCGTTGCTGAACTGGGTGGTACGGTCGATGATGTTGCTAGCCGTTGCGGCGAACACGCCGTTGGTAGTGTTGGCTACGACGTCCACGGTCAGTGTGCAAACCGCGTTCGGCGCCACCGTGCCCGCGCTGGCACTGACCGAAAACGCGCCCGCAACCGGGTTGAATGTCGGTGCGGTGCCGCCTGGGCAGCTGGCCGTTGCGTTGGGCGTGGGGGCCACCCGCAGCGCCGGCGTGCCGCCAAGTTGCGGGAACACGTCGGTGATGCTGAAGTTGGGAAGGCTGATAGTGTTGGTGTTGGTGACCGTCAGCGTCAGCGTGACTGGCCCACCACCCAGAATCGCCGAGCTGTTGCCGAACGACTTGGCGATGGTGGGACGATTGACGCCGCGAACGCCGATGCTCTGGGTGACAGCGCCGCCATTGGCGACGGCACCATTCCCGTCAATACCGGTGACCGACGCATTGGCGATCGTGTAGCTGTAGCTGGCGACGGCACCGTCAGATGAACCAGCTGTGACGGGTACGACGATCAGACACGTGCCGTCGACACCGCCGAAATTGGCCGGGATCGTGCCGCCTGCCAGCGAGACTACCTGCGAACCGACCGTTGCGGACAGTGCGCCGGCCCCGGGCGTGGTCACGTTGCCGTTCGGATCGGTACAGGTGTAGCTGGCGGCGCCAGCGATACGCAGGCCATTGGGTAGCGTACCGGGCAAGGTGTTCGGCGGCTGGTTCGGGAACGAGACCCCGTTGACGGCGGTGTTGGCGCTGTTGGACAGCTGGATACGCAGACTGGTGACCTCGCCCGGAAAAATCGGGTCGGGCCCGACCAGCGTCACCGACGCCCCCAGTGCGGCGTAAGCCACGCCAGGCAGACTGAGACATGCGGCCAACAGACAGGAAAAAACCCCCTGGCGGCAGAGAAAAAAGCGATTCATCGAGACCCCACCAAAACTAGGCGCGAGTCTAGAGAATTCCGCGCTCAAGAAATGTAAACAAAGCGCAGACCCATCGTGAAGCCACCAGTGCTGGGATGGTCGATTTCCACCACAGCCTGATGTTTCTGCGCAACAAGCTGGACCAACGCCAAGCCAAGGCCGTGTCCGGAGCTACCGGCCTTGCCACTCGCATAGCGCCGGCTCAGTACGGCGAATTCCTGCGCGGCGAATCCACGCCCCTGATCGTGCACCGACAGTACCCAGTGGCCGTGCGCCGGGTGCAACGACAGTGTGACCGTGCCGCCGGGTGGTCCGTGGCGCAGCGCGTTCCAGCCCATATTGAGCACGGCTCGGCGCAACAGGCGCTCGTCGCCAACCACCAGCGCCAGATCCGCGTCGCAGCGCCGCTCGATGCGCCCGCCCAGCGCCTCTGCGTCCTCCCACAGGTCGTCGGCACAGTTGTGCAGCAGCGACACCAGGTCGACCTCGGCGAACTGGTGCGGCTCCACCGACTGGGCGCGGCCGATCAGCAGGAACTGCTCTGTCAGCTCCAGCGAGCGGCGCGCGCACGCATCCACCCGGGCAATCATGGCCGCGTGTTCGGCCGGGCTACCCACGCGCAATTGGTCGGCCAATGCACGCAAGGACACTAAAGGGGAACGCAGGTCATGCGCAAGGTGGCGCATCATGTCGTCTCGGTATTGCTGGGCCTGGTCCGCGTCGCCGTCCACCGCCAACGCATCCGCAACCTCATCCACCGCCTGCGTGATCGCAGCGATGCGGCTCTCCACCGGGTCGAGGAAATGGGGGCCCTTCGTGTCGTTCAATGCGAGCGCACTCGGATGCAGCAGCGTTGCCATGCGCGCCGTCTCGCGCGTCATCGTGACCAGACTGGCCTCGAGCCGACGCCAGCTCCACAACGGGTAGGCCAGCAGCACCGTGAGCACCACCGCCGCGATCGGGCACCACCAGCCGGCCTGCGTCATCACGGTCCAGGCCAGCACCGGCAAACCGGCGGCCAGCACGACGGTCAGCACCAGCGCACGGCGCGGCGACAGCAGCAGCAGCGCCACCAGGTACAGCACCACCACCCCGGCGCCGACCCCCATCTGCACCGGTACCGAAACTGTCTGGCGCAGCACACCCTGGCGCTCGGCATCCAGCACATGGGCCACGAACTCGACCCCTGGCATGGCGCCATTGACGCCGGCCAGCGGCGTCACCACGGTGTCGCCCAGGCCGGTTGCGGTAGCGCCGATCAGGATGGTCGCGCCGCGCAGCCGGGCCGGATCGACCCGGCCATCCAGCAGGTCGACCACCGGAATGCGGGCGAAATGGCCCGCCGGTCCGGCGAATGGCACCAGGCGCTCGGTAGCGCCGGTCGTGCCGGCATCAGCCGTGGCGGCGGCCGCGCCATGCGCGGCACGCGCGGCTTCACGCAAGGCCAACGCCAGGTGCGGGTATGTGACTCCGTCGCCCTGCTCCCAGGCCAGGTAACGGCGGGTGACGCCATCCTTGTCGACCAGGGCCTGGGCATGGCCGAGCCGGGCCACGGCGGCAAACTGCGCCAGCGGTCGCACGGTGGCCACCCCGGCGCCGGGCATGAAGACCGGCAGCACCACGCGGCCATGGGCTGCGATCGCCTGCGCCAGATGGGCATCGGCCGCGGGATCGTCCTGCTGCGGCTCGGCCAGGATCACGTCCACCAGCACCGGTCCGGCACCGGCCTGCGTCAGGCGCTCGATCACCTGTGCCAGCACCTGGCGCGACCAGGGCCAGCGCCCGACCCGCGCCAGGCTGGTCTCGTCGATGGCCAGGATCAGGATGTCGGACGGCGCCGGCCGGCCGTCCCAGCTCACCCGGGTGTCGTAAAGCCCGTTGTCCAGGCGCTCGAACCACTGGCCCCGCTGCGCCAGCAGCAGGAACACCAGCAGCAGCAGGGACAACAGGCGCCACTCCTGCAGGTGCCGGCCCGCCGCATGGTTCATGCGCGACTCACAGCAAAGGCAGCAACAGCGGAATCAGCAGCAACCATGGACGGGACGGTGGCGCGGGCGGTGGCGCGAGCTCGAACTTCTGCACCGCCGACCAGGGCCCCCGGGAGCCGTCGGGCAGAACCAGCCGCGTACGGATGTGGTAGGTGCCGGGCGCGGGCTTGGGCAGGTTCAGACGGGAGCCGGGAACGACCTGGTCGAAGTCGGGTTGGGCGAAGTCCGCCGTCCGGGACACCTGCACCTGGTGCGAGAAGCCGGCCGGCCCGGACCAATCCAGCTGCAAGCCACTGTCGCCGAGTTGGGGCGGCGCCATTGCCGAGGGCTCCAGCACCGTGAAGCTGGCCGGGTCGCCCCAGGGCCCCAGGCTTGCGTCAGGCCGTTCGGTGGCCAGTCGCCAGTGGTAGACACCCGGCGCCAGCGGCGGCTCCATCACCTGGCGGGTTGCGCGGATGCCGCCCTGGTCGAACACCTTGTCGGCAAATTGCGCATCGCGCGCCACCTGCAGCCGGTAGGCCGGTGAGCCACTGCGATCGGCCCAGGTCAGCGGCGTGCCGGCTATGACGCTGGCCTTGTCCGGCGGCCCCAGCCGCAGCGGCGGCTCGGGGCGCGCCTGCAGCACGAACGCAACCTGCGCGTCCACCCCCTCGAGCGTCTGGGCATCGGCCGCACGCACCCGCAACTGGTAGGCGCCATCGGGCAGATCGGTGAGCAGCCATGCCGGCGCCGTGGTACGCGCCTCCTGCACGCGTTGCACGAAGCCACCGTCCCGGGCGACCTGCCAGCGCCATGCCGCGGCACCGGCCATGGCCGGCACCTGCAACAGCTGCGAGGTCCGCTCGATGCGGGCTGGAATGGCCGACAGGTCCGGCGCCGGCAGCAGGCGCACCACGCTGCCGAGTTGCCCATCCTGGGCGCGCAGGCCCGAGCCTTGTGCGATCTCCACCGGGGCGGACGACGCGGCGCCCTGCGCCGCCACCCGCCCTTCGAGCACTTCGTGTCGACTGGCCTGCGCGTCCTGCGCCACCCGAAACCGGGTCCCGCGGACCGCCGTCACGACGCGCGGGGTGCGGATGTCGAACCGCGACGCCGGCGCGCGCAAGGGCGTGACCGTGGTCTCGACGCCGCCCTGCTCCAGGTCGATGCGGGTGGCGCGAACGCCGCCAAACGGGGTCTCGCGCACCAGCCCCAGCATGGCCCGGGTCTGCGGCGCGAACACCGCCAGCGCGCCGTCGGCAAAACGCAGCGTCAGCGAACCGCCTGCGCCGGTATCGAAACTGTCGCCCTGCTGCAGCACCATGCCGGCCGCCAGCGGCCCGCGACTGCCCGTGACGCTCCCCTGCACAAACACCACCTCGACCGGCAGCGCCGACCAGCGCATCCAGTCCAGCGGGATACGCAGCGACGCGCCGGGGCGCAGCCGCCGCGGATCGGGGATCCGGTTCAGACGCTGCAGATCGCGCCAGCCATGGGTCGGCTCCAGGTATTGTTCGCCGATGCCGATCAGCGTATCGCCCGGACGCAATGTCAGTGCCAGCGTGTTGTCGGCCGGTTCCGCCGCACCGGCCGCCACCACGCACAGCAGCGCCAGCAGGCCACCGGCCACCGGGCGCAAGGCCTCAGACCAGCGGCTCAAGGCGGTAGCCATGGGCATAGACCGAGTGGATGCGCCAGCCGTTGTCGGCCAGCTGCAGCTGGTTGCGCAGCTGGCTGATGTGGATGTCCAGCGTGCGGGTCTGCACCGTGTCGTTCAGGCCCCAGACCGCCTCGAGCAGGTACTGGCGCGACAGCAGGCGGCCGGTGTTGCGAAACAGCACCAGCGCCAGCTCGAACTGGCGCTGGGTCAACTCCAGGATCTGCCCATGCAGCCGCGCGACCGACAGCTGGCTGTCGAACTCGTACGGCCCGACGGTCAGGGCGCCGGCGCCGGAGCCTCCATCCGCGCGGCGCTTGAGCGCCTGCAGGCGGGCCAGCAGCTCACCCTGCCGGGGCGGCTTGACCAGGTAATCGTCCGCACCATGGGCCAGCGCCTGCACGATGTCCTCTTCCGCGTCACGGCTGGTGAGAAACAGCACCGGCGTGTGGTTTTCCAGCTGGCGCAGCCAGTCGAGCACCTCCAGGCCGGTGGTGTCGGGCATCATCCAGTCCAGGATCAGGACATCGAAGGTCTCACGCACCATGGCCTGCTGGAAGCGGGCGCCGGTCGAAAAGACCACATGGCTGTGGCCGCCCTGGTCCAGCGCCCGGGTCACCAGGGCCGCGTGGTCCGCTTCGTCTTCCAGCAATGCAACTCTCAATTCGGCTCCTTGGTGATGCCCTGCAGGGCGCGTTCACCCCCCACCGGAACGCATGGGCAGATGCCCTTGAAGTCTAAGTCATGCCGTGGCCGCCGGCACGCCGCCATGGGCACCAAGGGCCTGCGCGTCGTACACTGACGGCCTGTTTGTGGAGACCATGGAGACCCTCGCAATGAACGCACCCACCTCGAAAAACCATCTCCTGCCCGAGATCAACCAGCGCGAAGTGCCGGCAGCGCTGATCGACGCCCTCAAGGCACGGTTCGAGGGGCGTTGCTCGACGGCCCTGGTCGTGCGCGAACAGCATGGCCGGGACGAGTCCTCGTTCGACGCACCGCCACCGGCGGCCGTGGTGTTTGCCGAAAGCACCGCCGAGGTCGCCGAAGTGGTCAAGCTCGCCGCACAGTACAAGGTACCGGTCATCCCGTTCGGTGTCGGCTCCTCGCTCGAAGGGCATCTGCTGGCGGTGCAGGGTGGCATCAGCATCGACATGGGCCGCATGAACAAGGTGCTGTCCGTCAACGCCGACGACCTGACCGTGACGGTGCAGGCCGGCGTGACCCGCAAGCAGCTCAACGAAGACATCAAGAGCACCGGGCTGTTCTTCCCGATCGACCCGGGCGCCGACGCCACCATCGGCGGCATGAGCGCGACCCGCGCCAGCGGCACCAACGCCGTGCGCTACGGCACCATGCGCGAAAACGTGCTGGGCCTCGAAGTGGTGACGGCCAGCGGCGAGATCATCCGCACCGGCACGCGGGCCAAGAAGTCCTCCGCCGGCTACGACCTGACCCGGCTGATGGTGGGCAGCGAAGGCACGCTGGGCGTGATCACCGAGATCACGCTGCGCATCTACCCGCTGCCCGAAGCGGTGTCGGCGGCAATCTGCTCCTTCCCCAGCATCGAGGCCGCCGTGCGCACGACCATCCAGGTGATCCAGATGGGCATCCCGATCGCCCGCGTCGAGCTGATCGACAGCAACACGGTGCGCATGGTCAATACCTATGCCAAGCTGGGGCTGCGCGAGGAACCCATGCTGCTGATGGAGTTTCATGGCTCGCCGACCGGCGTCAAGGAGCAGGCCGAAACGGTGCAGGAGATCGCCAGCGAGATGGGCGGCAACGCGTTTGAATGGGCCAGCACGCCAGAGGAGCGGACCCGCCTGTGGACGGCGCGGCACAACGCGTATTTCGCCGCCGTGCAATCCAGGCCGGGCTGCAAGGTGATCTCCACCGACACCTGCGTGCCGATCTCGCGTCTGGCCGACTGCCTGCTGGACTCGGTTGCCGAGGCCGATGCCTCCGGCATTCCCTACTTCCTCGTCGGCCACGTCGGCGACGGCAACTTCCACTTCGGCTATCTGCTCGATCCGGCCAAGCCGGAGGAACGGGTTGCGGCCGAACAGCTCAACCACCAGCTGGTGTCGCGCGCGCTGCAGCTCGAAGGCACCTGTACCGGCGAGCACGGCGTGGGCCTGCACAAGATGGATTTCCTGGTCACCGAGGCCGGCACCGGCGCGGTGCAGATGATGCGCACCATCAAGCGCGCGCTGGACCCGGACAACATCATGAACCCGGGCAAGATCTTCGCCTTGTAGAAGGATCGCAGCTGCAGTGCATGCGCATCGCGACGGCCGGCAGCGGCATGGCCAGCGCTGACGGCCGCGGGGGCGGCCGGATGCAGCGGGGCCGGGGCGGCCCACGGGTCACCCCGCTGCACCGGATGCTGCTGTGGTTCCTGTGGCCACTGCTGCTGGCCACCGCCTGGAGCCTGCCGACGCAGGCGGCACAGGCGGCCCAGGAGACCCGTCCCTGCAGCAGCATCACACCGATCACCGAGGCGCGGCGCATAGTCACCCGCGACGGACAGACGCTGGAGGATGGCATCGTCAGCCTCCCGGACCGGATCGCGCTGGCGTGGCGCGACCAGCGGGTCCAACTGCGCTACGAAATCGACGTGTCGGTCTGTGCCGATGCGCGCAGCGCGGCATTGTCGGTGTTCCGGGTCGGTGCTCCGTACACGCTGCACGTGCAAGGCCAGCCGCTGCAGTCACTGCTGTCCCACCGCTGGTTCGGCCACAGTGCCGGTCTGCCGGAGACGCCTGCCATCGCCGACGACACGGTCTTCAACGGCCGCATTCCTGCCCTGCTGGCGCTACCCCAGGGCGCCGACAAGGCCGTGATCACGCTGCAGACCTTGCCCTACATCCCCTCCGGCCTGATCCGGCTGACCGTGGGCCCCACCAATGCGCTGATGCCCGTGGCGGTCGGTCACATCGACACGGTGGTGGGATTCACCGGTGCGGCTGCAGGCGTGATGCTGGTGCTGGCGATGATGGCCAGCCTGTTGTGGCTGCAGCGCCGGCACGACCTGGGTTTTCTGTGGATGACGCTGGCCTGCCTGTTCTGGAGCCTGCGGGCGCTGGCCTACTTCGACCAGACCGTCTACCTGCCCCCGCTGTGGTTCGAGCAGTTCAACCCCTACAACATCCTGCTGACCGCGATCACCTTGTGTGCCGCGACCCTGGGCAACGAAATGCAGCAGCGTCGGCCGGGCATGGCGAAGGCCGCCAACGCCGACTGGCGTCGCCGGCCACGCCAGGCGCTGCTGTTCGCCTTCGTGAGCGCCACCCTGGTACTGATCGTCAGCCTGGTGACCGACCATGGCGCGCTGCTGGCGCGGGCCTACGCACAGAGCTGGGCCGCGGGCCTCTCGCTGGTGACGATCTGGTGGGTCTGGACCGGCAAGGTCCGGCTGGCGCAGCGCCACCGCATCGCGACGATTCTGGCGTATCTCAGCCTGATTGCCTGTGCGGTGCACGACATGGCCCTGGTGACCGGCGATATCGATCCGGCCGGGCCGAGTTACCTGTTCTGGGGCTTCACGCTGGTGCTGGTGGTGTACGCGCTGATTTCGGGCGACTACATCATCCGCACGCTGAACCGGGCCGAGAACGTCAACATGGAGCTGGAGCAGCGCATCCAAAGCAAGTCGGCCGAACTCGAAAACAGCTACCTGCAGTTGCGCAAGACGGAAATGGCCGGTGCCTTGTCATCCGCCCGGCTGCAGGAGCGCGAACGCCTGCTGCGCGATATGCATGACGGCCTGGGTGCCCACCTGATGACTGCGCTGCGTGGGGTCGAACGCTCCGCACTGAATCCGGAACAGATTGCGCAGTCACTGCAGGACGGCATCGACGAGCTGCGCATGATGATGGACAGCGCCGACATGGGCGCCGACCTCCCGGCTGCGCTGGCCGCGTGGCGCAACCGCTGGGACAACCGGCTGGGCGCCGCCGGCGTGCAGTTGCACTGGCATCTGGACGATGCGCTCGACAACATGGCGGTGGACAGCGACGCGCTGCTGCAGATCATGCGAATTCTGCAGGAGGCAGCCACCAATGTGGTCAAACATTCCGGCGCCCGCAACCTGCGGCTGAAGGCCTTGCACGTGGTGCAGCCCGGGCAGACCAGCCTGGTCATCGAGACGCAGGACGACGGCCGCGGACTGCCAGCGCAAGACACGCAGCCCCACCAGCGCGGTCTGAAGAACATGGTGCACCGGGCCACGCAGATTGGCGCGACACTGGAGATCGCCAGCGTCCAGGACGGCGCCAACAAGGGATGCCGGGTGCGCTTCACGCTGCCGATCGACCCGCCACCTCAACGGCCGGAGCGGCGCAAATCGGCCCGCCCTGAAATCGGCTAGTACCGCAAATCGGCCACTTGGCACTGCGTCGCCACGTGCCTGCGTTGCCTGGAAGCCGCTAACTGACCAGGCCGCGCCGTGCCGCCTCCACGGCCGCTTCGGCGCGTGAGGATATGTCGAGCTTGCGGTAGATGTCGCGCACGTAGCTGGTGACGGTATGCGCACTGATGCCCAGCAGCGTGGCGGCCTCCGGTACCTTGTAGCCCTTGCCGATCAGGCGCAGCACATCGACCTCGCGCTCGGTCAACTGGCGCTGCGGCCCCCCGGGCTCGCGCGCCGGGTCCGCCACCAGGGGCATGCTGCCGGAATTGCGATTCAGGTATTCGTCGGGCAGGTCGCGGAAATGCTGCAGCATGCGCAGCGCAATGGACGGCGACAGCGCCGGCTCGCCCAGCCGGATCCGCTGCAATTGCGAGACCACGACGGAGCTGGGCTGGGACTTCAGGATGTAACCGGTGGCGCCGGCGCGCAAGGCCGGGAAGACATGGGTGTCGTTGTCGTGGATGGTCGCGACGATGACCGCCGCACCGGGCCGGGCGGTCACCAGCTCGGAGATCAGCTCCTCGCTGGTGCCGTCGGGCAGCCCCCAGTCGACCAGTGCCAGCCCGTAGGCATGCCCGGTCATGCGTTCCCGGGCCTGGGCCAGGGTCGAGGCGGTATCCACCTGACGCACCTCGGGCAAGGCGCGCGGCAGCAGTTCGGCCAGCCACTGGCGCGGCTCGTCGAGATCCTCGACGACCAGGGCCCGATCGAACAAATTGGCAGGGGGCAGTTGGCGTTGCATCGATCGGGGAGGAGTGACTTCCTGTTACTGGACGTCCGCCAGCTTACACCCCTTTGACAGGAATAGGCCTGTGAGGTGCTCCTTGCGCCCCTGCGCCTGCTGCCCCAGCAACGCGTTCTGCTGCGCCTGCTGGGCCATGGCCTGCTGGTTGGCCACCTGCTGCTGGGCATTGTTGTTCGCCGCCTGCTGCGCCACACCGCCGAGCAGACCGCCCAACAGCGAGCCGCCACCGATATTGCCGAAGCCGCCGAAACCGCTGCGTGCCGCGCTGTTGACGACCGCCGCCTGTGCCACCGCACCGGCCACCTGTGCTGTCGCGTTGGCGTTCGGATCGACGGCGGCCACCGGTTGCACCGGCTGCGCGGCACGGGCCACGACCGCATCCATCTGCAAGGTCTCGGTGTAGATCTGCTTGCAGCTCAGGTCGTTGTCGCTCAGGCGCACGCGCTCGATGGTCTGGGCCTGGACGGCCATGCTGGTCAGCGCGACGGCGAACAGGCCGCAGACGGCCGCTCGGCGACGGGAAAGGATCGATGGGGACACGGGGACATCCTTATGTGTGGGGAGTGAACGGCCGCGTACACATGCCCCAGTCACAAGACATGCCAGCCACCAAGATCGCGAACATATCACCCGCCCACCGCTGCGTCACCCCCCATCTGGAGGGGATCGCGCCGCCCCGCAGCCGCACCGCGCCGGATCAGGGGCTTTCGGCAATGGCCTTGGCCAGGTAATCGATCTTCTTCTGCAGGTCGGTCTCGGTATCGGCATGTTGCTGCGCGATCTCCTGGAACACGAACTGGACCTCGATGAAGGCATCGACCATGTCCGGCGCGAACTGGCCGCCACGCTCCTGGAAGATCAGCTGCACGGCCCGGTCGTGCGGCACACCGGCGCGGTACACCCGGTCGCTGGTCAACGCATCGTAGGCATCGGCGATGGCCATGACGCGCGCCGCAGCCGGTGTCTGCTCGCCTTCGAGCCCTTGCGGATAGCCATTGCCGTCCCAGCGCTCGTGATGGCCATAGGCGATCTGACGCGCAAACTCCATGAACGGAAGTTCCACGCCCGCGTCGCGGTGGATCTGTTCGATGGTGTCGCGGCCGGTCACCGGATGCATGCGAACAATCTCGATCTCGTCGCTGCTCAGGACGCTGGGCTTGAGCAGAATACGGTCCGGCACTGCGGAATTGCCGATGTCGTGCAGGGCCGCGCCCCGCACCATCGCGTCGATGACCGGCTCGGTCCAGTCGCTGGCGTACGGGGCGGCCGAGGCATGTAGTTGCGTCGCCAGCGTCTGAACGTACATCTGGATGCGACGGATATGGCCGCCGGCTTCGCCGGGCTCGGCCATGCCGGCCATGGCCAGCACCATCGCATCGAGGAGTTTGCCAGGGGTGTCTGCGACGGTCGCGGCCGGCAGCGTGTCGCCGGCAGTGGCATCAGATGGGGAATCGGTCAGGCTCAAGACAGGTCTCCGCGGTGAGGTTGCGACCCGATATTACGCCTGTCGCGGAACCGCGGCGGCAGCACCCGGCAGCGGGGCGAACGGAAGCCGGTACGCCCACAACGACCGGCCGTCGGGCAACACTTGTTCGATATCGGCGCCCTGGCCGGCGATCGGAAACTCCAGGCTGACCAGCCAGGCGCCGTCGCGCATCTGCGCAGCCGCCTTGGCCGCAGCGCGCGCCATACTCTCGGGCCGCTGAAACAGGTAGACCATGGCGTACGGCTGCCAGTCGGCCTGCCAGATATCGCCCTGGCGCACCCGGGCCCAGCGACAGCGCCAGGCGCAGGCAGCGCGTAGCGGCCAGCTCCATTCCAGGCCATGCAGCTGCGCCTGCGGATAGGCCGCATGCAAGGCCCGCAGGCCATCGCCCAGGCCGCAGCCGGCATCGAGCACCAGCGCTCCGTCAGGCAGCGGCAGCCGGGCCGGCAAGCCGTCAAGGGCACCGGACGGCGTCGGGAACAGCGGCGCATCGCGCCAGGCCTTGAACGGGTAGAACAGCAGCAGCACGGCCAGCAGCAATAACCAGATGGCGTTGGGCACGGCGGCTGCGCCCGTGGCCACCAGCGACACCGGAAAGCCGGCGGCCATGATCAGCCGGCGCCAGCCGCTGTTGCCGGCCAGGCTCAGCAACAGGCCGGCCAGCACCGCGCAGACCAGGGCCGTGGAAGGCGCCAGCCCCAGCGCGGCCCCGCCCCGGAAAACCAGCCAGCCCACGGCCCAGACCAGGACCGCCGGCAACGGCCAGGGCAGGCGCACGGTCATGGCGCCGGCTTACCGCGTCGCGTGCTGGCTGATCTTGTCGATCAGGCCGTTGAGCTCCTCGAGCGAGCCGAACTGGATGGCCAGTTCGCCGAGCTCCTGCATGCGACCGCCGCGCTTGACGCGCTTCTTGATGCGCACCTCGACGTCGGCCGTCAGCAGATCGGACAGCTCCTCCTCCAGCCGCTTGAGATCGCGGGACTTTTCCTTCTTGGGCTTGGGCGAGGTCAGCGCGAATTCGGCACTGAGCTTCTTGACCAGGGCCTCGGCCTCGCGCACCGACATCTTGCGCGCGGCGATCTGGGTGGCCGTCGTGATCTGCGACGATTTCTCCAGCGCCAGCAAGGCGCGTGCATGGCCCATCTCCAGGTCGCCCGCCATCAGCATGGTCTGCACCGGCTCGGCCAGCTGCAGCAGGCGCAGCAGATTGCTGGCCGCGCTGCGCGAACGCCCCACCGCCTGCGCCGCCTGCTCGTGCGTCAGACCGAACTCCTTGACCAGGCGCTGCAGGCCCTGGGCCTCCTCCAGCGGGTTGAGGTCTTCCCGCTGCATGTTCTCGATCAGCGCCATCGCGGCTGCGGACTCGTTGCCGACGTCGCGCACCAGCACCGGCACGCTGTCCAGACCCGCCAGGCGCGCGGCACGGAAACGCCGCTCGCCCGCAATGATCTCGTAGACCGGCCGATCGCCCCGCGTCAGCGCCTGCTGTCCGGCATCGCCCTGCGGCTGCATGGCGCGCAGGCGCTGCAGGCCATCGGCAGCGTCCAGACGGCGCACCAGGATCGGCTGCATGATGCCCTGCGCCTTGATCGACTCAGCCAGCTCGTACAGGGCGCCTTCGTCCATGTGGGTGCGCGGCTGGTACTGCCCCGGGACCATGTCGGTCAGCAGCAGTGTGGCCGGCTGCACCGGTGCGGTGTCGGCACCGGTGCCGGTATCGTCGGCCTGTGCCGCCGGGCCGAGCAAGGCCTCCAGTCCCCGGCCCAGTCCCTTGAATTTCTTGGTGGCCATGGTCAGCCCTCCTGTTGCGGTTGTTTGAATGGTGTCGCCGGCGCATCGGCCAGCTGCGCGAGCAAGGCATGGCCTTGCGGCCAGTCGCCCAGCCCGGATTCGGCATTGATGTGGCCGCAGTTACCGCAATCGATGAACTGCGCGCCCCAGGCCTGGGCAAATTCCTGTGCCCGCTCGAAACTGCAATACGGGTCGTCCCGGCTGCCCAGCAAAAGACTGGGGAAAGGCAGTGTCTGGCGCGCGATCCGCCACCAGCTGCCGAGCACACCCGCCAGCGCCTCGCGCTGCGGGTCGCCGGGCGCCACCAGCAAGGCACCCCGGACATGTATGCTCAGCGCGCTGCTGGCGGCCCAGGCTGCCACCAGCTGGCAACCCAGACTGTGCGCCACCAGGACGATGTCGGCCGGCGCATCGGGCGCCTTTTGCGCCACATGGTCCAGCACCACGTCCTGCAGCCGCGCGATCCAGTCACCGCGCAAGGGCTGCATCCAGTCGTGTTGCTGCACCCGCACATAGCCGTGCTTGCGCTCCCAGCGGCTCTGCCAGTGCGCGGGGCCCGAATTCTGCCATCCGGGCAACAGCAATACCTTGGCATCGCTCATTAGCTACAAAATTGAGAGCAAACTATTGTTTTCAGAAGAGGTCATCTGGCATCTGGCATCAGGCGGCTGGAATCGACAATTTGGCGATACGTGCCACCATTTCCTCGGCGAATGCAACATAGGCCAGCGCCCCCTTGGACGCCGGATCGAAGACCACACCCGGCACGCCATAGCTGGGGGCTTCGGCCAGCCGCACGTTGCGCGGAATCACGGTGTCGAACACCTTCTCGGCAAAATGCCCCTTGAGCTGGTCGCTGACCTGTTGCTGCAAGGTGATGCGCGGGTCGTACATGACGCGCAGCAGGCCGATCACCGCCAGATCCTTGTTCATGTTGGCGCGTACCTGGCGGATCGTGTTGACCAGATCGGTCAGGCCCTCGAGCGCAAAGTACTCACACTGCATCGGAACGATCACGCCATGGGCGCAGCTCAGGCCATTGAGCGTGAGCATGGACAGCGACGGCGGGCAGTCGATCAGTACGAAGTCGTACTGCGCATCGACTTCGGCCAGCGCCTCCTTGAGCCGACGCTCGCGCCGCTCGACGCCGACCAGTTCGACCTCGGCACCGGCAAGATCCCGGTTCGCCCCAAGCACGGCATAACCGCAACCGGCCGACTCCAGCTTGTCGCTGCGAACCTGGGCCTGCGCCACGGTGGCCGAGCCCAGCAGGACATCGTAGACACTGGCGGCCAGCTGGCGCTTGTCGACGCCCGAACCCATCGTGGCATTGCCCTGCGGGTCGAGGTCCACCATCAGAACCCGCTGGCCGACCTTGGCCAGGCCAGCGGCCAGATTGACGGTCGTCGTGGTCTTGCCGACGCCACCCTTCTGGTTGGCGATGCAGAAAATTCGTGCCATGCGTGTGTTCCTTCGGTGCGCGGACGGGGCTCAGGCTGCTACAGCCACGGACAGGTGCTCATCAACCCGAATGACAGGGCTGCGCCCCGCTGGCAGCATCCCGCACCAAGACGCACATCGGCCATCGGCCCACGCGCAGGCGGAACGCTGCCACATGCGAGGCATGGACGCGATCAGCCTGGCGACCCGTGGGCGATGGGACAGACGAGGCTCTTTCACGCGTTCAGTTGCCAATTGCGAGCTTGACGCCGAAACCGATCAGGAACAGGCCAGCAATCTTGTTAAGGATGCGCGAGATGCGGGGGCTGGCGCGCATGCGCTCGGCCAGGAAGTGCGACATCAGCACCATGGTGAGTCCGTAGGCAAAGGTCAGCATCGAGACTGTAGCCGCCATCACCCCGAAGGTCAGCAGCCCCCGGTGGCGGGCCGGATCGACGAACAGCGGAAAGAAAGCCATGTAGAAAACAATCGCCTTGGGATTGAGCAACGTGATCGCAAAGGCCTGGCGCAGAAAGTGGCTGGGGCGAATGTTCAGGATCGGCTTGTCACCGGGGCCCGCCAGGAGCATGCGCAAACCGAGCCATGCCAGATAGGCGGCGCCCAGCCATTGCACCGCACGGAAGGCAGTGGGAGTCGCGGCCAGCAAGGCAGCGACGCCGGCCACCGCCAGCCACATCAGGACCTGGTCCCCGAGCATCACCCCCAGCGTGGCAGCCAGGCCGCCACGGATCCCACCCTTGCTGGTGGACGTGATCAGGGCCAGGTTGCCGGGGCCGGGAATCATCAGAAAGACGATGACGGCGATGACGAACGCACCGTAGTCCGCAATGCCAAACATGGGGAAGTTCCTTGAGGGTGAGAGGCGAGTTTACTGCCTACATCCGTGGCAGTGACACCCGGCCGCTCAGCCGGGTGCACATCCGGGTGTAAAGGCGTCTATGGCGGTCAACCCGCTGCTGCCGGCGCCATCCAGACAATGCAGCGCTGCGCATCCAGGCCCGGCACCTGTAGTTGTTCCACGTGAAACACACCTACATCGGACGGCAGCGCGGCGATCTCATCGGTTGGCGGCTGACCCTTCATGGCCATCCAGCAGGCGCCGTCGGCCAGCAACCGGCGCGACCCGTCCACGAAATCGACCAGGCTGGCAAAGGCGCGCGAGCACACGACGTCGAAGGTTTCCGACAAGGTTTCCACCCGGGCGTGGCGCCCCTGCAAATGGGCCAGGCCCAGCGCGACCTGCGCCTGACGGATGAAGGCCACCTTCTTGGCGACGGCATCGACACAGGTGACCCGAATGTCCGGGCAACAGATGGCAATGACGACACCCGGCAGACCTGCGCCAGAACCCACATCCAGCACACGTGCACTGCCCTGCGGATGGCGCAGTGCCAACTGGCGCTGCAGTGGTGGAACCACGGCCAGACTGTCGAGCAGGTGGTGTGTCAGCATGTCCTGCGGGTCTCGCACCGCGGTCAGGTTGTAGACACGGTTCCACTTCAGCAGCAGCTCCTGGTAGTCCAGCAACTGCTTGACCTGCTGGTCGGACAGCGGCAAACCCAGCGCGGCCAGTCCCTCGCGAAGCCGGTCTTCGAACGGTCGGCCACTCACACAGGCACCCGCTCGGAAGCCGCAGCAGCGACATCGTCCTGCAGCAGCGGCAAGGCGGCCCGGCTCTTTTTCAGATGCACCAGCAACAAGGACACCGAGGCCGGCGTGATGCCGGAGATGCGGGATGCCAGCCCCAGCGTCTGCGGCCGGTGCTTGGCCAGAATCTGCCGCGCCTCGACACTCAAGGCCGAGACCTGCATGTAGTCCAGCGTATCCGGCAGCACCAGGTTCTCGTAATATTCGGCACGCTCAATCTCCCCTTTCTGGCGGTCGATGTAGCCACTGTAGCGCGCGGTGATCTCCACCTGATCAATGACGGCACGCGCAAACAGCCGCTGGGCCTCTTGCGTGTCATCGGTTGCCGGCTCGGCTTCGTCCCAGGCCAGATCCGCCGGCGCGTACTTGCCATCGGCCAGGCTCATCAGGCTGCGGTAGTTCACATCCGGGCGTCGCAGCAATTCGGCCAGGCTGTATTCATGGTCGATTTCCTTGCCCAGCACCCGCACCGCCTCGGCCTTGTCAAGGTTCCGGGGGTTGATCCAGATGCCGCGCAAGCGCGTTGTTTCACGTGAAACAGCGTCCCGCTTGCGGCAGAAAGCGTCCCAGCGCCGGTCGTCGACCAGGCCCAGGCGCCGGCCCGTCTCGGTCAGCCGCAGGTCGGCATTGTCTTCGCGTAGCTGCAAACGGTACTCGGCGCGGCTGGTGAACATGCGGTAAGGCTCGGTCACGCCCTTGGTGATCAGGTCGTCGACCAGCACGCCCAGATAGGCTTCGTCGCGCCGCGGCACCCAGGGCGCCTCTTCCCGGCAGGCCAGCGCGGCATTGATGCCGGCGAACAGGCCCTGGGCTGCCGCTTCCTCGTAGCCGGTGGTGCCGTTGATCTGCCCGGCGAAGTAAAGGCCCGCAATGGCACGGGTCTCGAAGCTGGTCTTGAGCGCCCGCGGATCAAAGTAGTCGTATTCAATGGCGTAACCCGGCCGCAGGATATGCACATTCTCCAGCCCCGCCATCGAGCGCACCAGCTCGTACTGCACATCGAATGGCAGGCTGGTCGAAATGCCGTTGGGATAGACCTCATGCGTCGTCAGGCCTTCCGGCTCCAGAAATATCTGGTGGCTGGCCTTGTCGGCAAACCGGTGTATCTTGTCTTCCACACTCGGGCAATAGCGCGGGCCGACCCCTTCGATCTTGCCGGTGAACATCGGGCTGCGGTCCAGCCCGTTGCGGATGATCTCGTGGGTCCGCGCATTGGTATGGGTGATCCAGCACGACATCTGCGCCGGATGCTGCTCCACCGCACCCATGAACCCGAACACCGGAATCCGCCCGGAAACACCGCCGGGCATGCCGTCACCCGGCTGCTCCACGCACTTGGAGAAATCGATGCTGCGACCATCCAGCCGTGGCGGCGTGCCGGTCTTGAGCCGTCCCTGGGGCAGCTTCAGCTCCTTCAGCCGCGCCGACAGGCTCATGGCCGGCGGATCGCCAGCACGCCCGGCCGCGTAGTTGTTCAGGCCCACGTGGATCTTGCCGTCCAGGAAGGTACCGGCGGTCAGCACCACCGTACGGCTGCGAAAGCGGATGCCGACCTGCGTCACCGCGCCGACCACCCGATCGCCCTCCACCATCAGGTCGTCGACCGCCTGCTGGAACAGCCAAAGATTGGCTTGGTTCTCCAGCCGATGCCGGATCGCCGCCTTGTACAGAATCCGGTCGGCCTGGGCCCGCGTTGCCCGCACGGCCGGGCCCTTGCTCGAATTCAGGATCCGGAACTGGATGCCGGACTCGTCGGTCGCCGCCGCCATGGCGCCGCCCAGGGCGTCGACCTCCTTGACCAGATGGCCCTTGCCGATACCGCCAATCGACGGGTTGCAGCTCATCTGGCCCAGCGTCTCGATGTTGTGCGTCAGCAGCAAGGTCTTGCAGCCCATGCGTGCCGCGGCCAGCGCGGCCTCGGTACCGGCATGGCCACCGCCGACCACGATCACGTCAAATTCCTGTGGGTACATCATGGGTTCATCACCTCTTCCCGGGTCATCTCCACGGCTGCATCCAGGCATTCCGCGGGCAAACCCATCGCGCGCGCGACCTGCGCCAGGCGCCGGTCCGCAGTTACAAACAAGTCCACATTCGCTGCCAGCGCACTGCCGACGTGCAAGGCGTCGGTCACGCGCAGCGGCTCATGGTCCATTGCCGCGAAGGCAAAGCGCTCGACATGGTCGTCCAGCGGCACCCGCACCATGTCGGCCACATCGCGCCGCGCCGCCGCCCAGACACGTTCGAATTCGGCCTCGGGCAGACAGCCATCGCGACGTCGCCGCAACAGGGCCGCGGCCACTTCGCTTTGACAATGCGCCGCCACCAGCAGGCCGTCGGCCTGCGCGAACAGGTCGAGCACCCGCTCGTGGCCGGCTTCCGACGCATACCGCTTGAGCAAGGCCGACGCATCGAGCATCACCCGCATGCCGGAGGCACTGGCGCCGGCCAGATCCGCACCGCCTGCGGGCAGCCGGGCATGGTGCTGCATCTCGCTCATACCAGGGCACCATCAGGCTCGTCACGGACCGCCTGCGCCAGCGACACCCCCGGTGGCAACTGCACCGGCGTGAACGGCCTTTTCCAGTTCGGCAGGCTGTCATCGGCGGCAGATGCGCGCACCGGCACCAGGTCAGCCACCGGCTTTCCGTGGCGCATGATGCGCACCGTCTGGCCTTGCTGCACCAGGTCCAGCGTCGATGACGCATTGGCCCGGAACTCGCTCAGGGGAAGAGTGATCATTTTGTACAAAACGGTTGATTTTGTACATTTTAGCAGTGCGACGGTGATTTGGCCGGGTCGCGGCTTGACCTCCGCCGGCGATGACGGCCATCATGCCCCTGGCGCGCCCCTTTCCGCCCGACCATCCGTGCGCATGACCCGCGTACGGGCCGACCATCGGAGGCCAGACCCATGTCCAAACCCGGCGATTTCTTCGTAGGTATCCTCGACTTCTTCGCGATCCTGGTACCCGGAGCGATTGCCACCGCCATCCTGCAGCCACGCTTCGGCCATATGGTGCTGGGCCCGCTGATCGCCCAACCGAGCAGCGACGCCGGCCTGTGGGTGGCGTTCCTGGTCTTCGCCTATTTCATCGGCCACCTGATCTTCCTGCTCGGCTCCTACATGGACGGCCTCTACAACCAGCTCCGGCAACGCCTGTCCCCTTACGACAACGAGAGCGCCTACCAATGTGCCACCCGATTGCGTGACACGCTGATCGATGGCGCCGAACGCGGCGCACTCAACACCTTCCAGTGGTCACGTGCCGTATTGATGGCAAGCTGCCCCGCCGCGGCCGACGACGTGAGCCGGCTGGAAGCCGACTCCAAGTTCTTCCGCAGCCTGCTGGTCGTCAGCGCACTGGCGGCCGCGGTTTTTGCATCCGGCGGACACGGGGTGGAGGCCACCGTCGCCCTGGTCCTGATGCTGCCCTGCTTTGCCCGGTACTACGAGCGCCGTCTCAAAAGCACGACCCAGGCCTATATCCATGTGGTCGCACTGCATCGCATCGGCCGCCTGGTCAAGACGGCCTGAGCACTGACCTGCAGGTCTTCGGCGCGGCAAAGCCTGCGAGCCGTGGCGATTCACGGCCTATGGTCCAATCACGCCATGAAACTCCTCGTCTTCGCGGGCAGCACCCGCCAGAACTCCTTCAACCGTCGCCTCGCCGCCGCCGCCGCACAGATGGCCCGGGATGCCGGCGCCGAGGTCAGCCATATCGAACTGGGCGACTTCGATGTTCCTATGTACAACGCCGACCTCGAGGCAAAAGGCACGCCCGCAGACGTGGTCCGGCTCAAGGAGCTTTTCTACGCCCACCCGGCCTGGATCATCAGCTCGCCGGAATACAACGGCTCCTACACGGCGCTGCTGAAGAACACCATCGACTGGGTCTCGAGCCCGATCAAGTCCGACCCGGTGTGGAGCAGCGGCAGCAAACCCTTCACCGGCAAGGTCGTCGGCATGCTCAGTGCCTCCAATGGCGCGCTTGGCGGACTGCGCGCGCAAAGCCATCTGGCACCACTGCTGCTGAACCTCAAATGCTGGCTGGCGCCCAACGCCTACGCCTTGTCCCGCGCCGCCGATGCATTCGACGAACACGGCGCCCTGGTGGACCCGGCGGCACACAGGAACGTCGCCGCCGTGGTCGAACAGGTGCTCTGGGCAGCACGCCGCCTGCAGGCCGACTGAGCCGCGCTGTTGCGCGCACCCGACCGTACGGATCCCGCGCTCCGCGCCTGACCGGCCCGGCATCCCGGCCCCAACACGGCGCGGCGGGCAAACCAGAGCCTGCGCTTACTTTCCGAAAAGGCCTTTCAAGCCGTTGCTGATCTTGTCGCCGAGCGTTGCACCGGCGCCGGTGCCGACGCCCGGCATGATCAAGGTGCCGATGGCTGCGCCCGCGAGCGCCGCGCGGGTCAGGCGCAGCTGCGGCTTGTCCAGCGTACCCTCGACCAGCAGCGGCACCCCCACCGCCGTGCCCACCATCTTGGCACCCAGGTTCACCTCGATGCGGCCCTGCAACTGCCGGTCCGGCGCAATCGTCACCTGACCGCCCGCGCTCAGGGCGCCCGAGCTGGCCACCAGGTTGCGCAGCTCCACCGTCCGGCCCCGGGTGCGAACCTGGCCGGCCAGCGTGTCCAGCCGGGTGACACCCCCACGGCTGAGGCCCACCGAGCGCACGGCTTTCACAAGGTCGATGCCGTGGATCACCGCCTGGTGCACGACAAAACGGCTCTCCGTCTGCAGGCCCTCGCGCAAGCCACCCCAATCCGCCGCCCTGGCACGGAAGGTCGTCGACGCTTCGAGCTTGCCGCCCATGGCGGCACGCGGATCTGCACCACCCGCACCCTGTTCCAGTTGCTGCGCGCGCAACAAAACGCCCAGCTCCACATTGCGGGTCTCGAACTGCCCCGTCAGTTCCAGCCCCGGTCCCGGCAACTGCGGCAGTTGCAGGCGGCCCTTGACCGTGCCGCCAGCAATCTCAAGGTCCAGGTCCCATTCCGCCTTGGTCGGCATACGCTGGACCGCCAGCCGCGTGCCCTGCAGCGAGCCAGCCAGCACGGTCAGATTCAGTTCGTCGGGCAGGGCTTGCAGATCCAGCCGGGCATCGGCATTGAACATCGTGGCGGAGCCGTTGCCGCTGCGCCATGTGGCGCTGTCCAGCACGACGCGCCGCGGCACGATGACCTGAACCACATCGGCAACCGCGCCCGGAGGCTGCGCCTGGCCTGCCTGCGACTTGCGCGAGGACCGCTGCGCCGCGCGCAGATCATCCAGCGCCGCCTGCGACAGATCGGCCTGGCGGACCAGCAGCGTGGACAGTTCCAGCCGGCCGGAGAACAGCGCCGGCAAGACCGGCCGCACCTCGATCCGCGCAATGTGGATCGCCGGCTGGGTGGCAAGCTCCACCCGGTTCAGCGCCACGGCCGGCAGCGGCCAGACATCGACCGTCACCTCCCCCAGGCGAACCTCGCGCCCCGCCACCTCGCTGGCCTGCGCCTGCACCCGGCTGCGAAAGTCGTCCGTGCCGACCCAGCGGACCAGCAGGAACAGCGCCACACTCAGCAGCACGCTGGTCAACACGAACGTCAGCAGCAACCATCGCCCGATTCTTCGCATGCAGGCATTGTGCGCCAGCCGAAGACAGCACCCTGTTTGCAGGGGATGATGTGTCGTAGTTCCGCAATCCCGGAATCAGGGACTTGCGACAGTGGCCGATAGCTGATCCAATAAAAATCAAAACCCGTTTCACGAGACACGCAGGAAGGAACCCATGGCGACAGATAAAGACTCCCCCAAGAAGCCCGTCCCCACCGTAGCGGCACCTGCAGCCGGCGGTCCCAAGGTCAAGTGGAACGTCGAGCACCTCAAGAGTTCGTATGTCAATTTCGCCAATGCCAATTCGACCCGAGAGGAAGTGGTCCTCAATTTCGGCCTCAACACCAGCTGGGACCGCAGCCAGCCCGAGGTCGAGATCGAACTGGCCCACCGCATCGTCATGAGCCCCTTCGCGGCCAAGCGGCTGTCCGATTTGCTGGCCAAATTGATCACCGAATACGAGTCACGCCACGGCGAATTGAAATAAGTCCGCAACGTGGCGCTTCCACCGAGCGGTATCGCGCAGCACCACAACTTGCGGAGCATTCCGCACGGAGGCCGGGATCGACGGGCATCCATGGTCACCTGATCATGACACCCGCCCCCCACCCGCATGCAGGCCCACACGCTGGACACTGACACCGCAGCCTCGGCACCCGCGCAAACGGCGGGTCCTGCAGCCGCGACCGACCCCTGGGTTGCGCTGACCCAGGCGCGAACGGCGGAACAGCTGTGCCAGGCCTGGCTGCTGGTGCTGTGCACCATGCTGACGCAACCGCGCAGCGGCCTGCTGCTGCTGCGCGACCAGGACAACAGCTATGCACCCGCGGCGGTATGGCCCGATGGCAGCGATCTGAGCCATCTGGGCAACATTGCCCAGGAGGCGCTGGTCAAGCGCGAAGGCGTGGTCCGGCCGGACGCCGCGGCGCACACGCAGTTCGCCTACCCGCTCACCAGCGGTGAGCAGCTGCTCGGCGCGGTGGTGATCGAGATCGGCCCCGGCGATGCCGCGCTCGCCCAGGCCATGCGGCTGCTGCACTGGGGCGCCGGCTGGCTGGTCGACCTGTTCGACCGGCGCGCCCTTGGCGAGCGCGACACCCAGCTGCAGCGCTCGGCCTTCATCTTCGACCTCGCCATGGCCGCACTGGCCGACGACGACTTCGAGCACACCCTGCTGACCATCGTCAACCGGTTGGCGCAGCGCTTTGGCTGTCACCAGGTCCAGCTGGGCGTCGAAAAAGGCAAGACCGTGCGGGTGCTGGCCATGTCGCACTCCGCCGTCTTCGACGAAAAGACCAATCTGGTCAACCAGGCCGCGCTGGCGATGAACGAAGCCTTCGACCAGCGTGCGACCGTGCTGTGGCCGGAGCCCGATCAGGGCGCGACGCTGATCACCGCCGCCATTCGCCAGTATGCGGCCGACAGTGGCAGCGCCGCCGTATGTGCCTTGCCGCTGGAGGCCGAACACCAGGTGGTCGGCGTGTGGCTGCTCGAGCGCGACACGCCTTTCCAGGCCGCCGAGGTGGACGCCTTGCAGACGCTGGCACTGGCGCTGGCGCCGATCCTGCAGCTCAAGCGCAGCGCACAGGAAAGCCTGCCGCGCCATGCCGTGCGCGCGTGGCATGCGATGCTGCGGCGCACCACCGACACCTCGCGCCCGGGTCTCAAGCTGCTGGCGCTGGCAGGCATTGTGCTGGTCCTGTTCCTGGCCCTGTATCCGGCGCAGTACCGGGTCAGCGCAAGGGCCGTGGTCGAGGGCGCGGTGCAGCGGGTTGCCGTGGCGCCGTTCCAGGGCTATATCCGGGAAGCACCGGCCCGGGCTGGCGACGTGGTGCAAAAGGGCCAGGTGCTGGCGGTGCTGGAAGACAAGGACCTGCGGCTCGAGCGCGTGCGCTGGGACGCGGAACTCGAAGTCGCGCTGCGCAAGGAGCGCGAGGCCATGGCCAAGGCCGACCGGGTTGCGCTGCGGCTGGCCGCGGCCCAGGCCAACCAGGCCCGCGCCCAGCTCGAGCTGACCCTGGAAAAGCTGAGCCGGGTCGAGGTGGCCGCGCCATTCGACGGCGTCATCGTCCGCGGCGACCTGTCGCAGGAGCTGGGCTCGCCGGTGGAGCAGGGCAAGGTGCTGTTCGAGCTCGCCCCGCTGAACGCCTGGCGCGTGATCCTGCAGGTCGACGAACGCGACATCACGCAGGTGCATGTGGGCCAGGAAGGGGAGATGGTGCTGACCAGCCTGCCTGGCAAGGTGTTTGCGCTGCGCATCCGGCAGATCACACCGGTATCGGTGGCCCAGGAGGGACGCAACTACTTCCGCGTCGAGGCGGCGCTGACCCAGCCCGCCGACGGCGACGCGATCCAGATGCGCCCGGGCATGGAAGGCGTGGGCAAGGCCGACGCCGGCAGACGCAGCCTGCTGTGGATCTGGACCCACCGCTTCGTCGACTGGCTGCGGCTGAAGTCCTGGGAATGGCTGCTGTAAGGCCACGCTGATGGTCCAGACCACCGCACTGCTGTCGACCAACTGGTACCGGGTCCAGCGGCTGCGTCCGCGGCTGCGCGGCCATGTCCACATCCACCGCCATGCCTACCGCGGCGAGGTCTGGTACGTGATGGAGGACCGCGTCGCCGGCAAGTACCACCGCTTCAATCCGGCCTCGTACCGGGTCATCAGCCTGTTCGACGGCAAGCGCGACATGGATGCCGTCTGGAAGCGCATGACCGACCTGCTGGCCGACGACACGCCGGCGCAGGAAGAGGTCATCCGCCTGCTCGGCCAGTTGCATGGCGCCGACCTGATCCAGTGCGACGTCGACCCGGACGTGGCCGAGCTGTTCGAGCGCCGCGGCAAGGACCGCCAGCGCAAGACCATGAGCCGATTCATGAATCCGATCTCGCTGCGCTTTCCGCTGTGGGATCCGGACCGCGCCCTGGGCCGCATGCTGCGCTGGCTGCGCCCCCTGCACGGCCGCTGGGGACTGGCCCTGTGGCTCGCCGTGGTGCTGCCGGCGCTGGCACTGACACCCCTGTACTGGCCCGATCTGACCGAGAACTTCGGCGAGCAGATGTTGGCGCTGGACAACCTGCTGATCATGGCGGTGATCTTTCCGCTGATCAAGATCTGCCATGAAATGGGCCATGGCCTGGCCACCCGCGTGCGCGGCGGCGAGGTGCATGAGATGGGCATCATGCTGCTGGTGTTCTTTCCGATTCCGTATGTCGAGGCGTCGAGCGCCTCGGCCTTCGTCAAGAAGACCGACCGCATGATGGTCGGCGCGGCCGGCATGCTGACCGAGCTGTTCATCGCCGCGCTGGCCTTTTACGTCTGGGTGCTGCTGGAGCCGGGCTTCGCCCGCTCGCTGGCCTACAACACCATCGTGCTGGCCAGCATCACCACGCTGCTGTTCAACGCCAACCCACTGCTGCGCTACGACGGCTACTACATCCTGGCCGACGCAGTCGAGATTCCCAACCTGGGGACCCGCGCCAACAAGCACTGGCAATACCTGGCCGAACGCTACCTGTTCGGTGTCCACCAGGCCGAACCCCCGCCGGCCACACCGGGCGAGCGGCGCTGGTTCATCGGGTACGCGCCGCTGGCATTCATCTACCGCATGTTCGTGCTGTTCGGCATCGCGCTGTTCGTAGCCCAGCAGTATTTCTTCATCGGCGTGCTGATGGCCTTGTGGGGCCTGGTGGCCAGCCTCGGCGTGCCGCTGTACAAGGGTATCGCCGCGCTGGTCACCGGGCCGCAATACGCCGCCCACACCGCGCGCGTGCGCAGCGTGCTGGCCGGTGCGGTCGCGCTGGTGCTGGTACTGCTGTTCGTCGTGCCATTGCCGCACCACAGCATGGCCCAGGGCGTGGTCTGGTTGCCGGAACAGGCCATTCTGCGTGCTGGTGGCAACGGGTTCATCACCACCGTCACGGCATCCGCGCGCGAAGCGGTGCAGCCCGGGCAGGAAGTGGCCCAGAGCCAGGACCCGACGCTGACGTACAACGTCGCGCAGCAGCAGGCCAAGCTCGACGAAGCCCGCACGCGGTATGACGCGGCATGGGGCGTCAATCCGGCGCAGGCCAGCCAGTTGCGTGAAGACATGCGGCGCGAACAGGCCGGGCTCGACCGGCTGCTTGACGCCGCTGCCCAGCTGACGATCCGCGCCACGGCGTCCGGCACCCTGCTGCTGGACCAGCCCCAGGACCTGCCCGGGCGTTTCGTGCGCAAGGGCGACGTGATCGGCTACGTGGTCGGGCAATACACGCCCGTGGTGCGGGTCGTGGCTGCGCAGTCGCAGGTCGACCTGGTACGCCAGGCCACCCGCCAGGTTGAAATCCGCATGCCCTACGACATGGCCCACGTCTGGCCGGCCCAGCTGGTGCGCGAGGTGCCCAAGGCCGGCAAGGACCTGCCCAGTCCGGCGCTGGGCCAGGCCGGTGGCGGGCTGATCGCGATGGACCCGCGCGACGAGAAGGGCCAGAAATCCCTGGAGTCGCTGTTCGAGTTCGAGCTGCGCCTGCCGCCGCAGGTGCAGGCGTCCTTCATCGGCAGCCGCGTCCACGTGCGCTTCGAACATCCTGCCGAGCCGATCGGCATCCGCATCTGGCAGACGGTGCGCCGGCTGTTCCTGTCGCAGTTCCATGTCTGAGCTGACCCACATCGCGCGCGCCCGCAGCGTCTATCCCGAGCGGCTCGAGCACAAGGAGAACGCGCTCGACAGCCAGGCCCGCACTTTCGCCGGTCGGCTGTGGCACCTGGTGCGGCCGCTGCGGCTGCGGCTGGCTTCGCTGGCGCATGCAGCCACCCGCATCGGCCCTGAAGTAGCTGGCCTGTCCGACGACGCCATCCGCACCCAGCTGCGCCAGCTGGCGCGCACCGCCGTCGACCACCCGACCGAGGCCGCCAGGGCCTTTGCACTGGTCCGCGAGGCATGCACCCGCACGCTGGGCAAGACACCGTTCGACGTGCAGCTCATGGGTGCGGCCGCCTTGTTCTCCGGCAAACTGGCCGAGATGCAGACTGGCGAGGGCAAGACGCTGACCGCGGCACTGGCGGCGTGTATTGCCGGCGTCGCCCGGTTGCCGGTCCATGTGGTCACCGTCAATGACTACCTGGCCACGCGCGATGCCCAGGAGATGCAGCCGCTGTTCGCCTTCTTCGCACTCGACGTCGGCACCATCGTCACCGGCATGTCGCTGCCCGACCGCGCCCGCGCCTACGCCTGCGACATCACCTACTGCACCAACAAGGAGCTGGTGTTCGACTACCTGAAGGACCGGGTCACGGCGGCCGGCCGCAACAGCAGCGCCCAGCTGCGCATCCAGGCCCACGTCAGCGGCCAGCACGACACCGGACTGCTGCTGCGTGGCCTGCACTTCGCCATCGTCGACGAGGCCGACAGCGTGCTGATCGACGAAGCCCGCACGCCGCTGATCCTGGCCGAGAAAGGCGACAGCGCAGGCGACCCGGCCCTGTATGCCACCGCACTGGACCTGGCCGGGCAGTTGCAGCTGGCGCGCGATTTCGACATCAACATCGCACGCCGCGAACTGCACCTGAGCACCCAAGGCCGCGCACGCCTGGACGCCCTGTGTGTCGACCTGGGCGAGGCCTGGACGGCGGCGCATGGGCGTGAACACATGGTGGCGCAGGCGCTGCGCGCGATCCACCTGTTCCAGCGCGACCAGCACTATCTGGTGGCCGACGACAAGGTGCACATCATCGACGAATACACCGGCCGCGTGCTGCCCGGGCGCAGCTGGGAGCAGGGCCTGCACCAGCTGATCGAGACCAAGGAGCAATGCCCGCTGTCGGAGCAGAACCGCACGCTGGCACGCATCACCTACCAGCGCTTTTTCCGGCGCTATCTGCGCCTGTCCGGCATGACCGGCACCGCACGGGAGGTCAGCGCCGAGATCTGGGCGGTCTACCGGCTGGAGACCGTCGCCATCCCGACCCACCGTCCATGCATCCGCGTCGCCGCCCCGACCCGCTGCTGTGCCGGCACGACCGACAAATGGCAGGCGGTGGCTGATGCCGTGCTGCGCCAGCGGGACGCGGGGCGGCCGGTGCTGATCGGCACCCGGTCGGTCGAGGCCTCGGAGCAGCTGGCCCGGGTGCTGACCGACGCCGGCATCCCGCACCATGTCCTCAATGCACGCCAGGACGCCGATGAAGCCCAGGTCGTGGCGCAGGCCGGCACCGCCGGCGCCGTGACCGTCGCCACCAACATGGCCGGGCGCGGCACCGACATCCACCTGGGCCCCGGCGTGGCCGACAAGGGGGGGCTGCATGTCATCCTGACCGAGTACCACGACTCGGCGCGCATCGACCGCCAGCTGGTGGGCCGCTGCGCGCGCCAGGGCGACCCCGGCAGCACCGTGGCCATCGTCGCACTCGACGACGCCTTGTTCCAGGACCACGGCGGCGCGCTGCTGAAGCTGCTGCGCGCACGCTTCCCCGGTGCGGTGCCGCCGTTCTGGACCGAGCGGCTGCGCGCGCATTGCCAGCGCAAGGCCGAGGCCATCCATGCGCGGACGCGGCGTGATACGCTCAAACAGGACCGCAATCTCGACGCGATGTTGGCTTTTGCCGGGAATCAGATCTAGACATGACACGCCAGGCGACCCTCCTGTTCCTGCTGCTGGTGGTGACGGCCCGCTGCGCGCAAGCTGCGGGCGCGGGCGAGCACCAGTGCCTGATCGAACCGTTCCGCAAGATCGAGATCCGCAGCACGGTCGAGGCCCTGATCGACACGGTCAAGGTCGAACGCGGCAGCGTCGTGCGCAAGGGCCAGGTGCTGGTGCAGCTCGAGTCGGATGTCGAGAAGGCAGCGCTGGCCACGGCCCAGTACCGGGCCGTGATGCAGGGCCAGATGCGATCGTCCGAAGCCCGGCTCGACTATTCCCGCGACAAGCTGCGCCGGCGCGAAGAGCTCAGCCGGCAGAACTTCGTCTCCAGCCAGGAACGCGACGATGCCTTTGCCGAAATGCGCGTGGCCGAAGCCGAGCTGCTCGCGGCCCGGGACGACCGCCAGCTCTCGACGCTCGAAACCCGCCGCCTGCAGGAGCTGCTGCGCCTGCGCACGCTGACCAGCCCGTTCGACGGGGTCGTCACCGAGGTGCTGCAGCATCCCGGCGAACTGGCGCAGACCGGTGAAGGCTCGCGTCCCATTCTCAAGCTCGCGCAAATCCACCCGCTGCGGGTCGAGGTGGTGCTGCCGGTCGGCCTCTACGGCCGCATTGCCGAGAACAGCGCAGCCGAGGTGGAGACCGAAGTGCCCGCCAAGGCGCGGTACAAGGCCAAGGTGCAGATCGTCGACAAGGTCGTCGACTCGGCGAGCGGCACTTTTGGCGTGCGGCTCGAACTGCCCAACCCGGGCGGCAAGATCCCGGCCGGCGTCAAGTGTCTGGTGCGATTCCCCTGACCTGAAGCACAGGGGCACCAAGCGGGCGTTTGCCGCCCTCAGCGGCGCCTGCGGCGCTGCCAGCGCTCAGCGGGTGGAACCCAGGCCGATCGGCTCCGGCGCCGTCATGACAATGCGGGTGAACAGGCGGTCGTACAGCGGATCGCGCGGGTACTTGCCGGTCAGCGGGTCCCGGTTGCTGGCAAAGGCCGCGTCGAGCTCGGTCCAATCCTGCGCGCTGAGCGATTTCTCGGCTTGCGGCAGGATCTGCGTTTCCTCGAGCTGCATGTGGTCCAGATAGAACTTCACATAGTCGCGGGCCGCAGCATCGAACGCCGCACGCCGCGAATCTCCCAGCAGTTCCCAGGCCAGCAACAGATGCTGCAGTTCGCGCACGGCGGACTCCCCTTGCTGATGGTCTTTTTCGAGCCGCGCGATCGCTGGCGCAACCTGTGGTGCGACCTGCAGAACCTTGGGGAACAGCAGTTCGGTTTCCTTGGGATGGTGCAGGCGCTCCGGAAACTCGTCGATGTAGAACAGCATTGCGCGCAGCACATCGAAGAACTTGTCGGGTGCGTCGCTCGGTCCGCGCTGGACCATCAGCGACAGCGAACGCAGCATGGCCGCGAGCGCGGAGTGTTCATCACGAATGATGCGCAGAGATTCATGGGCCATGCGGTGTCTCCTGACTTGTGAGCTTGCAGTGCTGTAGCTTCGCACCAAATCCCGTCCATCAAATTGATCCATGTCAGTTCTCCATGACGCTGCGCGCCACCCGAGGTCCGTGAAAGTGACATTGGCCGCTGAGCAGGCCCGTTCGGGCCTCCACGCAACTGGTTTTGCCAGGCCGCAGGGAGCCCCCCCAGTGGGGCTGAGGCCCGCGGCTCCACGCCTGCCTGCGCAGGCTTGGACGGGCAGAAGAGGCGCCTGCCTCTGGCAGCGCCACGACTCGGACGGCCGACACGCAGTGCGGCCGAACAGACAGGGGGCATTTTTCAACATGGTACAAACGGCGACCGCCCTGCAAGGGCCTACCGGGAGCCTCGCTCGTGAAATTGAAGATGGCCAGGAATTCGCTGTTCGCGATCCTGCTGCGCTCGCCATGGTGGATCAGCTTTGTCGTCGTGCTCGTGTTTGCCGCGGGCTCCGCGGCCCTGCTGCCGCCCCAGTACGTGGTGTTCGGTCTGATGGGCGCGCTGCCGTTCTGCGTCATCGGCACCGTCGCCGCCTATCGCCAGTTCCGGGCGCCCAGCGAAAAGCGGGTGGACGAGACGCTGCAGCAGGTCGCAGCCATGCCCTGGCGCGAGTTCTGCGAGACGCTGGAACAGGCCTTTGCCGCCAAGGGTTACCAGGTCAGCCGGATCGACAGCGGCGCAGCCGATCTCGAACTGCGCAAGGGCGGACAGACCACGCTCGTCGCCGCCAGGCGCTGGAAAGCCAGCAGCCACGGCGTCGAGCCGCTGCGCGCACTGGACCGCGAACGCCAATCAAAGGATGCCAGCCACTGCGTCTACGTCACGCTGGCTGCGCTGAGCGACGCCACGCGGCGCTTTGCCGAAAAGCAGGCCATCGAAATGCTCAACGGCGTCGCGCTGGTGCAGTTGCTGGGAACGCTGCCCCGGCGCTGAATCCGGCGTCGGCCCTCGGTCGGCGGCAGCCCGGCAACTTTACAAAAGCTTGCCTCGGCGCCATCCCAGCGATACATCCGCCGCGCAGACTCGTGTTCAACCTGTTGCGATACCCGCCTTTCAGGTTTCAACGAAAGGGAACACCATGAAATCGATCCTCAAACCCCTGCTGCTGTCCGTTGTCCTGGCTAGCGCCGGCGTGACCGCCATCGCCCAGTCGCCAGGCATGGGCGCCATGACCACGACCGGTGCCCGCGAACATGGGCGCATGGACCCGGCCAAGATGCAGCAACGCATGGCTGCGCACATGGCCGAACTCAAGGCCAAGCTCAACCTCAACGGTGCACAGGAAGATGCCTGGGCGCAATACATGGCCGCGATGCAGCCACCGGCCGATGCCGGCAAACGCATGGGCCGCGAAGAGCGCCAGAAGATGCACGAGCAGTGGAAGACCATGACCACGCCCCAGCGCATCGACCAGATGAACGCCATGAAGGCCGAGCGTGATGCGCAGATGCGCAAACGCACCGACGCCACGCTGGCGTTCTACACCACGCTGTCCGCCGAACAGCAACAGGTGTTCGACGCCAACACCATGGGCATGGGCGGTCGCCACGGTGGCCGCGACCATGGCGGCAAGGATGGCAAAGGCATGAAGCACGGCTGATCGACAGCTGCAAACCCCGGGGCCTGGCATGCGCCTTGCCCCGACCCGGTTGGCCTGGCCAACGCGTGCACCCCGGTGCCGGCGTTGGCCTTGCTGCTTTCAGCCCAGCATCTTCTGGAGTTCGCCACTGGCCAGGAGCTTGCCAACGTCGTCGGCGCCACCGACCAGCACGCCCTTGACGAAGACCATCGGGAAGGTCGGCCAGCCGGTCCACATCTTGAGCGCATTGCGCTGGCGCCAGGTATTGAAGTAGCTGCCGTACTCCAGGTAGTGGTAGGCCACACCGGCCTCGTCGAGCAGCTTGCGCGCCCGCTTGGGCATCGGATTCATGGCCATGCCCACGACCACCACCGGATGCGCGGCGATGGCGGCCTGGACCTCGCGCACCAGTTCCATGCGATTCGTTGCAACCTTGTCGCGAATCGCGGGATGAATCAGGGACTCATCGAGAACCGGACGTGCCATGAAGAACTCCTGCATTGGGGAAAACCGCATTATGCGGGGCGCACATGACGCGCGCCCTTGAAAGGGGATGGACCCGTCGCGCAGGCCATTCGCGCTTAGACTGGTGGCTGGACCGAAAAGAGGCCCTCACGCATGCAACCCACATCCCCCACGACCGCCACCCCTGCCGCCCGGGTCACCGTCCGTACCGTGCCGCTGGGCGCACCCTTGCACTGGCTGGCCCTCGGCTGGCGCGATCTGGTGCACGGCGGCTGGCTCAGCCTGCTGCACGGAATCGCGCTGACGGGTTTCGGTCTGGCCCTGCTGGCCGTGGCCCACCGGCAGTTCTGGCTGTTGGCCGGGGCGTTCTCCGGTTTCCTGGTGGTGGCCCCGGTGCTGGCGACCAGCCTGTACGCCATCAGCCGGGCATTGGCCCATCAACGCCCGGTCAGCCTCGCCTTGCTGCGCGACACCTGGCTGAGCTGGCAGCAATCGCGCTTCTCCGAATCGGGCGGCTACTGGTGCCTGGTGCGCTTCGGCGTGCTGCTGGCACTGGCCGGCACCGGCTGGGTGCTGACCTCGGCGGCGCTGATCACGCTGATGGCCCCGGCGCCGGTCAATGCACCCATCGATTTTCTGCGCCACGTCGTGCTGGCCCGCGACAACCTGCTGTTCGAGGCCTGGTTGCTGCTCGGTGGCGTGCTGGCCGCACCGATCTTCGCCTCCAGCGTGGTGTCGATGCCGCTGATGCTCGACCGGCGCATCCCGCTACTGCAGGCGGTGCTGACCAGCTGGCGCGTGGTGCTGGCCAACCCCGCGACGATGGTGCTGTGGGCCAGCCTCATCATGGTGCTGGTGCTGGTCGGATTTGCCACTGCCTTGCTGGCACTGGTGGTGCTGGTTCCGGTGCTGGGCCATGCCAGCTGGCACGCTTATGACGAACTGGTCGACGCCAGCGCCTTGCCGCAGCGCCCGCTGGACCCCTGACGCAACGCCATGTTCGGATTCACGGAAGAACAGATCGCATCCTTCGGCCTGACGTTTGGCGTCGGGGCCTTCATGCTGTACATGCTGTTCATCGTTGCGCAGCTGGCCTGGGAGGCGAAGGCCGGCAAGTTCGGCGCCTTCGTGATCTTTCTCGGCCTGGCATTCGGCATGGTCGGCTTCGTCGCCAAGTACCTGATCCAGTGGATCCTGAACATCTGATCGCGGCCCCCACGCAGCGCCGCCGTCCGCATCAACCGATCACGCGAATGCCGATCCACCAGCCATGCAGCCACATGGCGAATCCGGCCCAGGCCAGCGTCCCGACGACCACGGTCACCACTGTCGGCAAGGCACGTCCCGGCGGATAGACGACCTGGCCGGCGCGATCGCGCCGGCGTGCGGCGGAGAAGTCGAACACCGCCCAGACCAGGAAGGAGCCGAACAGCACGACATGGCCCAGGTTGCCGTTGGCCAGCAAGTGGGCCAGCGCCCAGGTCTTGACCGCCAGCACCATCGGGTGGTGCAGCCGCGCCTTGATGGCGTTGCCCGGCACATACGCGGCTGCCAGCATCACGAACGCCAGCCAGGTCAGCAGCCAGGCCAGATGCCGCATGCCGGTCGGCGGGCTCCACAGCTGCATCGGCGTCATCCGTGCCTGCGAGAAACCCCAGACGATCAGTACAAAACCGACCAGCGACACCACGGAGTACACACCCTTCCACGCACCCGCGCCCATGCGCGCGATGGTGCGGCTGCGCCAGTCTTCGGCCACGATGCGCACCGAATGCACACCCAGAAACAACACCAGTCCCAGAATCAGATAAGGCATGTCAGTAGCTTCCCTTGGAGCGCCGCGCGCGCTGTGTGCACGCTGGCAGTTTCCTGGTCGAGATTTTCACGACGGCGTTGCGGCGGATGCGCCGTCGGGTCAGGCCGCCAGCACCCGGTTCTTGCCGGCCCGCTTGGCCATGTACATCGCCTTGTCGGCGCGCTTGAGGGCCGAGTCGCCCTCTTCGTCCGGCGCAAGCTGCGCGACGCCGGCGCTGAAGGTGATCAACAGCTTTTCAGTGCCGGCGAGGAAGAACTGCTTGGTCAGCTCGCGCTGCAGGCGCACCATGGCGTCGATGCCATTGTCCAGCGCAGTGTCCGGCAGCAGGATCACGAACTCCTCGCCACCGTAGCGCGCCAGCGTGTCCTGTGGCCGCATGCATTCGCGCGCGACCTTTGCAAGGTGTGCCAAGGCCTCGTCGCCGGTGCTGTGGCCCCGCTCGTCGTTGATCTTCTTGAAGTTGTCGATGTCCAGCAGTGCGATGCACAGGGGTGACTCCTTGCGCCGCACCACCGACAACTCACGGCTGAGCGCCTCTTCCAGACCCTTGCGGTTGAGCGCACCGGTCAGCGTGTCGTGGCGCGCCTGCGCACTGACCCGGTCCAGCTCCTGGTGCAGCTTGGCGATTTCAGCCGCGGTCGCCTGCGCGGTCTCGCGCATGTCCCGCAACTCGTCGCGCGTGCTGAGCGACTGCTGCGCAATATTGCGCGTGGCCGACACCACCTGCTTGAGCACCGGGGCCAATTCGGCCAGGCTCCTGGCCTGCTCGATCAGGCTGGCGTTCTCTTCCATCTGGGAGCCATAGGCATCGGTGGAGTCGGTCATGACCGACAGGCGTTCGATGAACACGCGCAGCATCTGGCGCATCTCATCCTGCGCCTCCAGTGCCCGGCCCTTGGCTTCGGACTGCTTGAGGATCACGTCGCGCAGCCGCCGCTCGACGTCGTCGAGCCGGCGCAGCGTCAATGGCGGCGCGGTTGCGGTCATCAGGGCCTCGACCTGTCCCTGCAGCCACCGATCATCGAGGCTCAGCTCACTGATGTTTTCCAGAATGAGGCGCAGCAGATGCAGCAGCGTCGAGCGGATCTCGACCTGGTCCTCGGCCGCAAACGAGACCCGGTGGCCGAAGGTCCCCAGCATCTGCTTGACCCGTACCACGTCTGCACCTGGATCGCGCATGGCACGCAACATCTCGTTGGTCTGCTCGGTGAAACGCACATCGTCCGTCCCCAGCGCCGGCCGGACGAATTCGATCAGGCGGGCGATCTGCTCCAGGAACTCCGTTGTAAGGGCCGGTGCGGAGGCACGCGCGCCATTGCCGTTGCCGTTTCCCGTGCTCGCAGGCGCCCCATCGCCACCAGCGGGCAGCGGCGCAAAACCCGAGTTCTCCGCCGTGCTGCGCGGTGTGAATCCACCGTAGGCCACCAGCGCATCGCTGACGCCCTGCCAGTTGAGATGGTTGATGGCGTACTCGAGCAGCGCCTTCTGCTTGATCTGTCCCGGCGTGCGGGCCGGCAACAGCTGCGCGATCTTGCGCAGTTCCTCCAGCGGAAACGGCGCGTCGTTCGGCAGCCTGGCAATTTCGTTGAAGACATCGCGGTAGTTGTTCGGCGTCGGCACCAGCCTCCTGGCAATCAACTGCTTGAGCGTCTCGCGCGCCAGTTCGGGCACGTTTCTTTCTGCCATACGTCGCAACCTTGTTACTTCAGGGCGCCATGCCCAAAAACCGCCGAACCTCTGACACCGTACGCTCTGGATCCTCCTGCTGCGGCAAGTGACCCAGGCCATCGAACACCACCCGCGTGGCGCCGGCAATGTCGTGAGAAAACCGCTGTGCCGCCGCAACCGGAATCAGCCGGTCCTGCGCACCCCACAGCACCAGCGTCGGCAGCGTCAGAGACGCAATTCTGGCTGACGCATCCACACCACCGGCCATCGCCTGCAAGCGCTGCACCAGGGCGCGGCGATTGCCCGCACGCAGGGCCATATCGTAATACCGGTCTACCAGTTCCGGCGTGACCCTGGACGGATCGCCATAAACACTGCGCAAACTGGCCAATACCAGGCCGCGCGGCAGCAGCCGCTCGAGCAAGGGCAGCGCCGCCGGCGTGCCAGCGAGCCTGAACGCCAGCGGCACCTCGCGCGGTGCAGCCGGATAGCCGGCCGCATCGACCAGGATCAGCTGCTGCACCTTCTGCGGGAGGGCGAGGGCGGTCTGCCAGGCGATCTCGCCGCCCAGCGAATTTCCGCCCAGCACCACATGCTCCAGCCGAAGCTGCGCCAGCACCGCGGCGACGAATCGCACGTAGGCCTCGATCGAATAGTCATCCGCCGCATGGGGCCCGGTCAGGCCGAATCCGGGAAGATCGAATCGGATCACGCGGCGCTGGCCGCGCAGGCGGGCGGCCCAGCCGTCCCAGGTATGCAGGCTGTCGGCCGTGCCATGCAGCAGGACGATGGGCGCCGGATCATCCCGTGGGCCTTCGTCCCGCAGATGCACCTGCAGACCGTCGATCGCCACGAACTGTGACGGCGGCTGCGCCCAGCGCGCCTGCAATTCGGGCAGCGGCCGGTCAGGAGCCCAGACCGCAACGATGCCGGCCACGAAGAAAAACAGCAGCCCGGCCAGAATCAGCAGCAATGCCCGGTAGATCAACGCCATCGCTGGACTGTACCCGCGCTGGCCGGACGCATCGCGCAGCCCGATGCACAAGGCCGCGCGGCTAATGCAGCTCCATGTCGGACCCTGGCCAGTGGGCGGAGCGCAGGAACCAGCCCAGGGTCCGGCGCTCGACGGCCGTCATCGGACCGGGGCCACGCGCCTCCGCGCGGCATTGCGCCATGCGCCGGCTGACCCGATCCTCGACCGCTTCACGGCTGCAGACTTCGGCCAGGCGGCCCGATTCCGGCCACCGGATCTCGCAGTCATCGGAGACGACCACCAGCACGTCGAGTTCCAGATGGTCGAAGAATCCCTTCTGGCGCACGCGCCGGTCCAGAAACGACTTGAGCAGCAGCGCCTGCACATAGGCACGGGTGATCGGCGAACCCAGGGCCCGGGGCTGGCCCTGCGCCCAGCTCGTCCATTGGCCGTCGTCGTCGATCTGGATCGGACCATCGACGTCTTCGCGCTCGATCACCAGCATGCCGTCGGCATGCAGCAGCAGATGGTCGATGCGCGCCAGCGTACCGGCCGAGCGGATGCGCAGACCATTGATGACATCGACCTCCGGGCTGCGCCGGTAGTGACGGCGCAGGTAATAGGCCATGCGATCTGCAGATATACGCGCTGCGAACGCACGGTCATCACCGCCATGGAATGGGTCCAGCTCCTTCAGAATCATCTCCGCGAGGCTCCCCCTGTGCTTGTCCCGCCTTGCCGCCATGCACCGGCCGGCAGGAATCAGAATATTTACCGTGGCGCAGCGCGCGCCATCGGTTGGTGCAGTGAACGCAGGAATTCACCCAGACGACGGCGCTCCGGCGCCGTCAGGACGCCGGCCGCGGTGGCAGTACGCCTGCATTGCAGGATACGCTGGTTCACGCGTTCATACACCTGGTCGGTATTGCAGACTTCCGGCAAGGCACCCATCGTGGGCCAGCGAATGCGCCCGGTATCGGGCACTGCCACGATGATGTCCAGCTCGACGGTGTCGAAAAAACCCTTTTGTCGCACCATCTTGTCCAGAAAAGCCTTCAGTGACAGGACCCGAAGATAGGCCCGGGTGATCGGCGAGCGCATCTCGACCGGCCCGTCCTGGCGCACGCGCAGCCACTGGCCGTCATCCCTGATCTGGATCGGCTCGCCCAGGCCTTCACGTTCGATCACGATCATTCCGTACGGATGCAGCACCAGGTGGTCGATCATCGTGACCACCGAATCCGAACTGACGCGCAGGTAGTTCAGCACATCGACCTCTTCGCTCTTGCCAAAGTAGCGCCGCAGGTGATACGCCATTCGATCCTGCGCGATGCGATGGGCGATCTCGTCCTGGCTGCTACCCAGAAATGGGTCCAACTCCTTCAGAATCATTGTGCGCACAATTCCTTTTGATCTCTGCGCCATGTTAACTGCGTCGCTCCGGCGCAGGCAATCGCCTGGCCTGTCGGACGAGAGGCCGACTTCATGTCCATGCGCCAGTGCGGCCCATGGAATTGCCAATTGCAGTGTGCGCTGACTTTTACGATTGCGCAGCGCCAGCAAGCCGCCGCGTGCGCACGGCATGCGCCAGGCCCTGCAGCAGCGGCACCGTCTGCGCCATGCTGATGCAGGCATCGGTCACCGACACCCCTGGTTTGAGCGGGGTGCCGGGCACGATGTCCTGGCGCCCCTCCTGCAGATGGCTCTCGACCATCAGACCGACAATGCGCCGGTCGCCACCTGCCACCTGCCGGGCCACATCCTCGGCCACCACGATCTGGCGCTGGTGCTGCTTGCTGCTGTTGGCATGCGACACGTCGACCATCACCTGCTCACGCAAGCCCGCCGCCTTGAGCAGCGCACATGCAGCATCGATGTCCTGGGCGCTGTAGTTCGGGGCCTTGCCACCCCGCAAAATGACATGGCAGTCGGCATTGCCACGGGTTTCGAACACCGCCGCCTGGCCCATCTTGGTCATGCCCATGAAGGCATGCTCGGCCGATGCCGCCTGAATCGCATCGCTGGCCACCTTGACGCCACCGTCGGTGCCGTTCTTGAAGCCCACCGGACAGCTCAGGCCGGACGCCAGCTGGCGATGGCTCTGGCTCTCGGTGGTGCGCGCGCCGATCGCGCCCCAGCTCACCAGGTCGGAGATGAACTGCGGGCTGAGCAGATCCAGGAACTCGGTTCCCAGCGGCAGGCCCAGCTCCAGCAGTTCCAGCATCAGACGGCGCGCCATCTCCAGCCCTTCGTTGATGGCAAAGCTGCCGTCCAGGTGCGGATCGTTGATATAGCCTTTCCAGCCCACCGTGGTGCGGGGCTTCTCGAAATACACCCGCATCACGATCAGCAACTCGGGTGCCAGCAGTTCGGCCTGTTCCTTGAGCATGCGGCCATAGTCCATCGCCTGCGCATGGTCATGGATGGAGCAAGGGCCCACCACCACCACCAGGCGGTCATCCTGGCCCTGCAGAATCCGGGAAATGTCCAGCCGGCTCTGCTCGACCAGGGCCAGCGCCGATACCGGTACCGGCAACCACTCCTGCAGCAAGGCCGGCGTGATCAGCGGGCGCACCGCACGGATGCGGGTATCGTCAATGCGGGTTGCGTCCTGCGTGGACAAGGGCAAGGTGGAGGCGTGGGCGTGCGTAGTCATGGACTGATTCTCCGCTTTCCGGGCCAGGCCTCCAACTCCCGGGACCACCCGCCGTTTGCGCTCTAATCGTGACTCCATGCAACGACCCTCTCCGTTCGACCCGTCCCCCGTACACGGCGATACCGCACCCGCATTGACCGGCCTGTTGCAGACCGCACCCGCACGGGTGCCGGTGACGGTGGTGCTGCTGGCCAGCAACATCCTGATCTTCGTGGCCATGCTGTACTACGGCGCCAGCCTGTGGCACACCTCGACCACCGTTCCGCTGGCCTGGGGGGCCAACTTTGGCCCAGCCACCCAGGATGGCCAGTGGTGGCGCCTGGGCACGGCCATGTTCCTGCATTTCGGCGTGGTCCACCTGGCGCTCAACATGTGGGCGTTGTGGGACATCGGCCGGCTGCTGGAGCAGGTCTACGGGCGCTGGCGCTACGCGCTGCTGTACCTGGGCGCCGGCGTGTTCGGCAATCTGCTGTCGCTGGTGATCCAGGGCAACCAGGCCGTGTCCGGCGGCGCCTCGGGCGCGATCTTCGGCCTGTACGGTGCGCTGGTGCTGTTCCTGTGGCGCGAACGCGCGCAGATGGAGCGCGGCGAATTCCGCTGGATGTTCGGCGCCGCAAGCATCTTCATCGTGCTGGCACTGGTGATGGGCCAGCTGATCACCGGCATCGACAACTCGGCGCATGTCGGCGGCCTGATCTCCGGCGCACTGCTGGGCGTGGCCCTGTCCCGCCCGTGGACCTGGAACAGCCCGCGCAACCGCTATGTCCGGCAGGCGGCATTGGGCCTGGTGCTGCTGGCCAGCGTCGCGCTGTGGACCAGCGTGCCGGCGCCGAGCTACCGGCTGGGCGAGGAAGTCCGGGCGCGCGAGGCCATCAACCGCTTCCTGCTGCAGGACCGGCGCATCAGCCAGGAATGGGAATCCATCATGGGCAAGGGCCAGGAGAAGCAGCTGAGCTTCGACCAGCTGGCCGGTCAGATCGACAGCGCCATCACCACCGAATACCAGGAAAGCTTCGAGAACCTGTCGGCCCTGCACCTGGACACCGCGGCGCCGTCTGCCAGGACGCTGGAAATCCTGCGCAAATACGCCGAACTTCGCTCGACGGCCTCGCAGGAGTTGTCCGAAGGGTTGCGCAATCGCGACCCGGCTCAGATCCGCAAGGCGCTGGAGACGGCGCGCCAGGCTCCGGCGCTGGCACAGGGAGCATCGGCAACCGCACGGGCACCGGCGCCTGCGGCTTCATCGACCACCCCGAGATAGCCCCTGGCGGGCGCTGCGCGCGCCCTGCTGGCGCAGTGTGTCAGAACCGCGGGATCGACAAGGCCCCGTCGACATGCACCACGCTGCCGGTCGAAAAACCCAGCTCGCCGCTCGCCAGCGCCGCCACGGCCCGCGCGACATCCTGCGGTTGCCCCCAACGCCCCATTGGTACCAGGCCATCCGCCAGACGCTGGTCGTATTTGTCGGCCACGGGTTCGGTCATCGGCGTGCGGATGATGCCGGGCCGCACCTCGAACACGCCAATACCCAGCGCCGCCAGACGCAGCGCAAACAGCTTGGTCGCCATGCCCAGGCCGGCCTTGGACACGCAGTATTCGCCGCGTTCGACCGATGCCATCTCGGCACTGACCGACGAGACGGTGACGATGGAGCGGGATGTCTGTACCCGCGTGGCGACCATGTGCCGCGCCACCGCCTGGGTGAAGAAAAAGGTACCGCGCAGGTTGACATCCAGCACGTGGTCAAAGGATTCGACCCCCAGTTCGAGCAGGTCGCCCCGATGCGCCGCAGACACGCCAGCATTGTTAACGAGACAGGTGATGGGCCCGCGCGCGGCAACGATGTGCGCCACCAGGGCGGCATGATCGGCCACCTGGCCCAGATCCGAGGCGTGCAGCGACACCGTGGCGCCGTGTCGTTCAGCGTCGGCGACCACCGGTTCGGTGGCATCGAAATCCAGGTCGGTCAAGGCCAGGTCGAAACCGCGCCCGGCCAGCGCGAGTGCAATGGCCGCACCGATGCCACGGCGCGCGCCGGTCACGATGGCCAGTGGTCGGGGTTGCATCATGGTGAAACTCGGTATGGGTGCAATGATGCCCGACAGCGGACGCCATCACCATCGGCCCGGGTGGATTTCTGCAAGCAGCGCTCCGACAACGGCCGCCTGCTTCTTGCCTGCGAAGGGCGGAGCGGTCAGGAACCGGGCAACGGGCTCAGGCCCATTGCAGGCAGCGCATGCCCAGCGTGCCGCGCTGGAAACCCTCGAACACGGTGGCCGGCGGCTTGCGACCGCCCGCTCCCAGCGCATAGAGGAAGGGCCAATAGTGGTCGGGCGTTGGCACCGCCATCCGCGCCTCGCGGTCCAGGGACTCGTAGGCCAGCAAGGCCTTCTCGTCCCCGGCGGCCAGCGCAGACTTGACGGCCCGGTCGAAGTTCTGTGCCCAGGGGCGGGATGCGGCCAGGCCATCGGGGAAGTCTTCGGTCGCACGCAGGTTGTGCACCAGGTTGCCACTGCCAATGATGAGCACCCCCATCTCGCGCAGCGCTGCCAGCTCCCGTCCTGCGGCGTGATGGAAAGCCGCGGGCTTGTCGTAGTCGATGGAGACCTGGAACACCGGCACCGACGCGTCCGGGTACAGGTGGTGCAACACCGTCCAGGTCCCATGGTCCAGGCCCCACTTGTCGGTGGCAATGGCAGGGTTCGAACGGACCAGGGCGGCCGCCCGACGTGCCAGTTCCGGGTGCCCCTTGGCCGGGTATTGCATCTGCTGCAGTTCGTCCGGAAAGCCCTGGAAGTCGTGAATCGTGGGCGGCGCCTCGTGCGCCGTCACCCCGGTCACGCCGCGGGACAACCAGTGGGCCGAGACGACCAGCACAGCCGTCGGCTGCGGCAGACGACGGCCCCAGCGATGCAGCGTCTGGGTGAACGCGTTGTCCGAGATCGCGTTCATGGGGCTGCCGTGCCCGATGAACAGTACCGGCAAGCTGCCAGGCTTGGCGGAGGGCGACTTTGCCTGCTGGGCGACGGCCAGCTTGCTCAGGGCCGCCAGCGACGTCCCGATGGCGGCGTGGCGCAAGAATGTACGACGGGGTGTTTGCATGTAAGGAATCGGGGCGGCGCAAGGCGCCAGGCGTGATTGACCCAGGACGGAGCCTTGCCGCACCCATTGGTTCCCGAAGCCTTGCTTGTTGCGATGAAAAATCCTGCCGCTCGACCGGTTGATTCGCCCAAGGCCCGGGCGCTCATCCCCTGCATGCACAACAAACAGGATTTATCGAAGAATAGGCAAATATCTTTCGGATTTTCACCCCATCCCCGCGCAACTAGATTGGCACTGCGACGGCAACAGGTGATCCGCAGGAAACGCCTGCCCCCGCCACCTGTGCCGCCGGGATTCCCCTTCCATCCACTCTCCGGAAAGGTCCACCATGAGCAAGCATTTTTCCTCTGCGCACCGTTATCCACGCAACAGCCCGCATGCCGCCGGCCGGGTGGTCGCCTTGGCGCTCATCGCAAATGGTGAAGTCAAGCCGTCCGAGTGGGCCGAGCTCGAGACGCACCAGGTTCACGAACAACTCGGCCTGACCAAGGAGGAGTGGCATGACGTGGTTGGCGATCTGTATGTCGACGTGGTCTGCGCTGCAAGCTCGCTTGCCGGCGGCCTGGTCGATCAACAGGTGATCGCACAGGTGCTGGCGGATGTCGACGACCCGGCGCTGCAAAGACGGGTCATCGGCCTGTGCATGGCCGTCATCCATGCCGACCGGCAGATCGATGAAGGAGAGTCCGCCGTGTTGCGCACCGCCATCGACCGCTGGGACCTGCACCCCGAAGATCAGGAGGTCATCGAACCCCTGCTCTATGGACGCGACTTTCAGGTAATGCCACGCCGCACACGCTGGCACTAGCCGCCGCGGCCTGCAACCGGATACGATTGCGGGCCATCCGGCAGCATGGCAATCGCCCTGCCGCTCGGCCTCCTGGCCGAGGCCCCCATTTCACCCAGGCAAGGCGTACATGCAGTTGCTGATGTTTTTCGCAGGCTTGCTGGCGCTGATCGCCGGCGCCGAGTTGCTGGTGCGCGGCGCCTCCAGGCTGGCGCTTTCCTTCGGGATCTCGCCGCTCGTGGTGGGACTCACCATCGTCGCGTTCGGAACCAGTGCGCCGGAGATCGCCGTGTCGGTGGGCGCCGCACTGGACGGACGCACCGACATCGCGATTGGCAATGTGGTGGGCAGCAACATCGTCAACGTGCTGTTCATCCTCGGGCTGTCGGCCCTCATCATTCCGCTGGTGGTCCATGCACAGATCGTGCGCCAGGAGGTGCCGATCATGATTGGCGCCTCACTGCTGCTGATGGTGTTTGCGATCGACGGGCGGATCGGATTCTGGGAAAGCGGCTTTCTGCTGGCCCTGCTGCTGGCCTACACGGTGTTCCTGATCCTGCAGTCGCGCCGCGAGACGCAGTCCACCCGCGATGAATACGCCCACGAAGTGGTCAAGGCCAGCCGCTGGGACGCGCACTGGGCCGCGCAACTGCTGCTCATCGCTGCCGGCCTGGGCCTGCTGGTCGTCGGATCGCAATGGCTGGTGACGGCAGCCAGCGCATTTGCCCGGGCCATGGGCGTCAGTGACCTGGTGATCGGCCTGACCGTCGTCGCGGTGGGAACGTCCCTGCCCGAGGTGGCCACCTCGCTGATGGCCGCGTTGCGCAAGGAACGCGACATTGCCGTCGGCAACGTCATTGGCAGCAACATCTTCAACCTGCTGGGCTGCGTGGGCCTCACCGGCCTGGTCACCGGCGACGGCCTGCCCATCGCCGCCGGTTTGCTCAACTTCGATCTCTGGGTGATGCTGGCGGCAGCCTTTGCGTGCCTGCCGGTATTTCTCAGCGGCCGGGAAATCGCGCGCTGGGAAGGTGGCGTGTTCCTGGCGTACTTCGTGGCCTACACGACCTACGTTGTCCTCAGCGCGCAGCAGCACGCCATGCTGCCGGTATTCGGTACGGCCATGCTGAGCTTCGTGCTGCCGCTGACCGTGGTCACGCTGGTCGTGGTGATGCTGCGCCCGAACCGCGAGCGCGGGTCGGGCGGGCCTTGAGCCGCGGCGATCACCGCACCGGCCAGGCCCGACAGTGCTGGCCGGCTACGCCGGCAGACCCTTGCTCGGATCGATCAACACCTTGGCGCCCGTCGAACGCTGGCCGTAGACCGCTATGGCGTCCAGTGTCAGCGCCTCGGCCAGCGACACCGTGCGCGAATAGTGGCTGGCGAAGGTGGTCTTGAGTTCAGCGGCAACGCGTTCGCGCAGCTTCTGGGCTTCGGCCGAACCGATCTTCTGCAGGAACGGGAACAGCAGCCAGCCCCCCATGCCCCAGGCCATGCCGAAGCTGCGGCTGAACTCGGTCGGCGCCGGATCCAGCATGCCGTACAGGTAGACCTGCTTGTGCACGGCAGACCCGTAACGGCTGTATTCCTTGGCGCTGCGATTGATCGCTGCTTCCATGCAGGTCAGGATCTGGCCGGCCAGCTTGCCGCCGCCGATGGCGTCAAACGCGATGGTGGCACCGGTCTCGGCCAGCGCATCGGTCAGCTCGGCCATGAAGTCGGGCGAGGTGATGACGCAGACGTGCGTGGCACCCTGCGCGCGCAGCAGCGCCGCCTGCTCGGGCTTGCGCACGATGTTCACCAGTGCGATGCCATCCTTCAGGCAGATGCGGTTGAGCATCTGCCCCAGGTTGGACGCAGCCGCGGTATGCACCAGCGCCTTGTGCCCCTCGCGCTTCATGGTCTCGACCATGCCCAGCGCGGTGAGCGGGTTGACGAAGCAGGAAGCACCGTCCGCCGCCGTGGCGCCCGGCGGCAGCACCAGACATTGCTGGGCCTTGACGCAGCGATGCTGCGCGTACATCGCGCCACCAATCACCGCCACCGTCTTGCCCAGCAGCGCCTGCGCGGCAGCAGAATGGCCCGCCTTGATCACCACACCAGCGCCCTCGTTGCCCACCGGCATCGACGCGTCGACGCGGCCGGCCATGGCTCGCATCAGCTTTTCCGGCACGCGGGCGGTCAGCACCGGACGCGCTGGCGTGCCCGTGACCTTGGCCGTGTCCATGTCGGCCGCGCCGAACAGCAGGCCCAGGTCCGACGGGTTGATGGGCGTGGCCTCGATACGCACCAGCACCTCGTCGGCCGTCGGCTCGGGGATCTGCACGTCTTGCAGCGAGACTTCGAGCTCGCCACTGGCGCGGATCAGGGAGCGCAGTTGCAGGCTGGTGGGTGTGGTGTCTGTGGTCATGGAGGCTCCTTCTCGGCTTTGGGCAATCGACGAGTCTAGTTGGATGGGAGCCACCGCATACGCTGATGGATCATCTCCTCATGGAAGGTAGGGGTGCGCGGGGCGCGGGGCGCGGTGCGCGGTGCGCAAGCCTGATTCACCGCACGATCGGGGCCGCGCCATGCTATGCCATGCTGCCGCAGCCTGCGCTCAGGTAGCCGACGCCCTGGTGGCCCTTTGCGCCACGTTGCTTGAAGTGGTCCCAAGCTGGCGAGTCAGGACGTCCGCCCTTGATTCACCGACGATAATCCGCCCAAAAAGCGTCCGGGGAGTTCGTCATGACACAGGTCTCGCAGACAGAGTCTCACGTTGCAGTACTGGTGGACTGCGACAACACCGTACCGGAAGTGCTCGAACACGCCTTGCGCGTCGTCGCACAATTCGGCCGTGTAGTCATGCGTCGCGGCTATGGCAACCACCACACGTTGATGAATCGTTGGCAGGAAGCGATGGTGCGCCTCGCCTTTACGCCGTGCCTGCAGTACCAGTACGCGGCCGGCAAGAACACGTCCGACATTGCGCTGGCGCTCGATGCCATCGAGGCCATCGAGGCCATGTTCGACAAACGCGCAGACACCTTTTGCCTGGTCACCAGCGACTCGGACTTCGCCTATCTATGCCGCAAACTGCGCGAGCGTGGTGCCACGGTCTATATCGTGGGGGAACCCAAGTCCCCGGAGGCTTTGCGCAACGCCAGCGACCAGTTTTTCGAGTGGTCGAGGCCAGAGGCTTCAGGCACGATCGAGCCAGACACCGACCGCACGTCCGCGCCCGCACCCGACAAGCGCGATGAACCCACCAAATCGGATTCCGCAAAACCTGTCGTCAAGCGCCGACCGAGGTTCGTGGTCGATGCGGTTGCACTGCTGACCGGCGAAGCAACGGACGGCAAGATTGGCCTGGGCCCGCTCGGCCAGTACCTCAAACGATCAGACCCGTCGTTTTCACCACGAGCTTATGGCCATTCCGGTCTCCTTGACATGATTCGCACCTACGTGTTGATTCCGTTTGAGTACGGTGCCATCGATTTCGCTTCATGCCAATATCGGGAAGTTTGCAAATTTCGACAAGCGCAGAGAATCGCTACAGGGAGAAGAAAAAATGGATACGAGGACGCTTTCCGAGCGAGATATCTGCACGAAATTCATCACGCCCGCGATTCAGCAGGCTGGATGGGGGCAGCATCAGTTCCGTGAGGAAGTCGGCCTTACTGACGGCCGGGTCATGGTGCGCGGCAAACTTGCGGCTCGCATCCAGAACCCGGAGGTCAAGGGCGGCCCAAAGCGTGCCGACTTTGTGCTTTACGCAAGATCAAACGTACCCATCGCTGTCGTTGAAGCCAAGCAGGCCAAGCATTCAGTTGGTCATGGCATGCAGCAGGCCTTGGCGTATGCCGAAATGCTGGATGCGCCCTTTGCCATCAGCAGCAATGGCGAAGGATTTTTGATTCACGACCGGACCGGCCTTACACAGCCTGTTGAGCGCGAGCTTCAGCTGGATGCCTTCCCTACCCTGGACGAACTCTGGCCGCTCTACCAGCAATGGAAAGGGCTGGCCGCGCCCGCTGCGGTGAAGCTCATTGAGCAACCGTTCCACACCGACGGCAGTGGTCGAGAACCTCGCTACTACCAACGCGTCGCAATCAACCGCGCAATCGAAGCGGTGGCCAAAGGGCAGCAGCGCGTATTGCTCGTCATGGCCACGGGCACTGGAAAGACCTATACCGCCTTCCAGATCATTTGGCGCCTTTGGAAAGCCAAAGCCAAGAAGCGCATCTTGTTTTTGGCTGACCGCAATATCCTGGTTGACCAGACCATGCAGCAAGACTTCGCCCCTTTTGGCGAAGTGATGCACAAGATCACCAACCGAGAGATCAAGAAAAACTACGAAATCTATCTGGCTCTGTACCAAGCCGTCACGGGCAAGGAAGAGTGGAAGCAGATATACCGCCAGTTTCCGGCCGATTTCTTTGATCTGATCGTCATTGATGAATGCCACAGAGGCAGTGCCGCAGAGGATTCTGCCTGGCGCGAAGTGCTCGATTACTTTACCGCCGCCGCTCACTTGGGACTGACTGCCACGCCCAAAGAAACCAAGGATGTGAGCAACACCAACTACTTCGGTGAACCCGTCTACACATACTCGCTCAAGCAAGGAATCGAAGACGGTTTCTTGGCCCCGTACAAAGTAATTCGCATTGCCACTGATGTCGATGCCGTGGGCTACACGCCTGAGAAAGGCAAGGTCGACAAACTTGGCCAGGCTGTCGAGCAGCGCCCGTACAACACCAAGGATTTCGACCGGAACCTGGTGCTGGAGAAGCGCACCAAGCTGGTCGCCAGCAGAGTCTGGGAATACCTCAAAGCCACCGATCCGATGGCCAAGACCATCGTCTTTTGTGACGACCAAGACCATGCCGAGCGCATGCGCCAGGAGCTGGTCAAGCTGATCCCTGCGGCGGCCAGCAATCGCCGCTATGTGATGCGCATCACCGGGGATGACAACGAAGGCAAGGCGCAGCTCTCGTACTTCATTGACAACGACGAGCCTTACCCCGTCATCGCAACCACCTCCAAGCTGCTCACCACAGGTGTGGATGCCAAGACCTGCAAGCTCATTGTGCTGGATCAGACCATCAACTCAATCAGCGAGTTCAAGCAAATCATTGGGCGAGGTACCCGCTTGCGCGAGGACTACCAAAAGCTCTACTTCACCATCATGGACTTCAAGGGCGCCACGCGGTTGTTCGCCGACCCTGACTTTGATGGGGACCCTGTGGTGATCTATGAACCCAAGCCTGATGAGCCAGTCGTTCCGCCAGATGACATTGACCCCCCTGGCATCGGAGAACCCGAACCACCACCCTATGGCCCCCTGCCGGGCGGTGGTGGTGAAACGCCCCCTGGTGGCGGCGAAGGCCGGGTCAAGTATGTGATTGATGATGTGAACGTGCGCATTGCTGTTGAGCGATCGCAATACCTAGACGTCGACGGGAAGCTCATCACCGAGGACTACCGCGTCTTGCTCAGGGACGATATCAAGAGAACCCTGCAAGCCGAGTTCGGCACGCTGACCGACTTCCTACGCAGGTGGAACGGCGCCGAGCGAAAACAAGCTGTGCTCTCAGAACTGGCCGAACACGGCATACCGTTGGAGATCCTGCAGCAAGCTGTGGTCAACGGAAAGGAGCTGGATGCCTTCGACCTGGTAGCCCATGTCGCCTTCGACCAAAATCCGCTCACCCGCAGAGAGCGCGCCAACAATGTAAAGAAACGCAACGTGTTCGGAAAGTACGGCGAGCAAGCGCGAGCTGTTCTCGAGACTCTGCTCGAAAAATTCGCCGACCATGGCGTGCAAGACATCGAAGACGCCAAGGTGCTGGAGCTGCCTCCCTTTGACCAGTTTGGCAGCAAGACACAAATCCGGCGTGGCATTTTTGGCAGCATCGAACAATACACTCAAGCGGTGAATGAGCTCGAAAATGCGATCTACGATAGCGCTGAACAAAAGCAGGCCTGATCCTTCATCTGGCCCATGAACACGAAAAAAAATCAATGAATCTCAGCAGCACCATCAAGTCTATCCAAGACATTATGCGTAAGGACGACGGCGTCGACGGCGACGCCCAGCGCCTGGGCCAGCTCACCTGGATGCTCTTTCTCAAGGTCTTCGACCAGCGCGAGCAAGAGTGGGAAGACGACGCCAAAGCCGACGGGAAAAAATATAAATCGCCTCTGCCCGAAGACCTCCGTTGGCGCAACTGGGCGGCCTACATCACCGGCACCGATGGCAAGAAGATGCCGCAGATCGCTGCCAGCGAGATCATTGGTTTTGTCAACAACCAGCTGTTCCCCTTGCTCAAAGATTTGAGCATCGCCGGCAATGCCGATGCCAAAACCAAAGCGCGGCACAAGGTGATCCGCAGCGTCTTTGAAGACGCCAATAACTACATGAAGTCCGGTACCCAGCTGCTCGCCGTGATCGAGAAGCTGGAAGAAGCCATCAACTTCGACGACTTCACCGTCCGCGCCAACCTGGGCGATGTGTACGAACAGCTGCTCAATGACCTGCGCGGCGCTGGCAACGCGGGCGAGTTCTACACGCCGCGCGCCATCACCCAGTTCATGGCTGACCGCCTGAACCCCAGCCTCGCGAAGCGTGAAACCGTCATGGACCCGGCCTGCGGCACCGGCGGCTTCCTCACGGCGGCCATCGACCACTTCCGCCACCAGATCACCGGCAAGTCCAGCCCCGTCGACCAGGCGGCCATCGAAGGCTTGATCCGCGGCATTGAAAAGAAGCAGCTGCCTCACCTGCTGTGCACCACCAACATGCTGCTGCACGGCATCGACGTGCCCAGCCAGATCGAACGCAAGAACACCTTGGGCGTGGGCTGGAACGAATGGCGTGTGCAAGACAAGGTGGACTGCATCATCACAAACCCCCCGTTCGGTGGCTATGAAGACGACGGCGTGGGCAGCGACTACCCGGCCGACCTGCGCACGCGCGAGACGGCCGACATGTTCATGGCCCTCATCGTCAAGAAGCTGCTCAAGGAAAATGGCCGCGCCGCCGTGGTGCTGCCCGACGGCTTTCTGTTTGGCGACGGCATCAAGGGCACGCTCAAGCGCATGTTGATGCGCGACTGCCATCTCCACACCATCGTGCGCCTGCCCAAGGGCGTGTTCGCGCCCTACACCACCATCAAGACCAACCTGCTGTTCTTCACCAAAGGCCCGCAGGTGGACGACGGCACCGAGCGCTTCCGCACCGACACCATCTGGTTCTACGAACACCCCTACCCGCCGGGCTACAAGAGCTACAGCAAGACCAAGCCGATTCGCTTTGATGAGTTCAAACCCCTGCAAGACTGGTGGGGCAGCGAGGCCAACGGCTTTGCCGACCGGGAGGAAAACGAACGCGCCTGGAAGGTCGATTTCAAGGCCAAGCGCGAGCAGGCTGAAAGCCTGGCCCAGCCCCACTGGACCCGCGCCGAACAGCTGAACAACCAGGCCAGCGCAGTCGAAGGCCAGATGCGCGCCCTGCGCGATTCCATCAAGGGCGTGACCGATCCACAGCAGCGCAAAGCGGCTGAAGATGAAATTGAAACGCTGCGCCCGCAAACCGAAGGCCTGCGCCTGCAAGCCCGCGACGCTCAGGCCGCCGGCGACCGCATCTACTGGCCCATCTACAACCTGGACCTGAAGAACCCCAATTCACCAGACGAAGAAACCCACGATCCCGACGTGCTGCTGGAGAAGTACAAGACCCTGCTCGGCCAGATCCAGGAAACCGAAAACCGCCTCAAGACGGAACTGGCCGCTGCGCTGGCGCACCACTTCAACGCCGAAGCCCCATTTGAGGAAGAGGCCAAGGAACCCCAGCCATGAGCGGCAAGGCGGTAGAACCAGCCCCCCAGCTGCTGGGCGACATCCGGCAACTGATTGAGGGCGCGCGCCAGCAGGCCAGCGTTGCGCTCAACGCCTGCCAGACCGCGCTGTACTGGCACATTGGCCAGCGCATCCACACCGAACTGCTGGCCGGTGAGCGCGCGGCCTACGGCGCCCAGATTGTCGCGACGGTGTCGCGACAATTGGTGCAGGAGTACGGCCGCGGCTTCACCGAGAAGAACCTGCGGCGCATGGTGCAGTTTGCGCAGACCTACCCCGACGAAAACAATGTCGCCACACTGTGGCGACATTTGAGCTGGTCCCACTTCAGGGAACTGCTGCCGCTGGACAAACCCCTGCAGCGCGACTTCTACGCCGAGATGGCGCGCATCGAAGGCTGGAGCGTGCGCACCTTGCGCGAGCGCATCGACGCCATGCTCTACGAACGCACGGCCCTGTCCCAGCAGCCCGATGCGCTGATCCAGCAAGAACTGGCTACCCTGCGCCAGACGGGCCAGCTCCAGCCCGCCCTGGTGCTCAAAGACCCCTACGTGCTCGACTTCCTGGGCCTGCAAGACCGCTACCTGGAAAAAGACCTGGAAGACGCCATCCTGCGCGAGCTTGAAGGTTTTCTGCTGGAGCTTGGCGCCGGATTCAGCTTCGTGGCGCGGCAAAAGCGCATCCAGCTCGACCAGGACGACTTCTACATCGACCTGCTGTTCTACAACCGCCGCCTCAAGCGCCTGGTGGCCATAGACTTGAAACTGGGCGATTTCAAGGCCGAATACAAGGGCCAGATGGAGCTGTACCTGCGCTGGCTGGCCAAGCATGAGCAGGAGCCGGGCGAAGCGCCGCCCCTGGGCATCATCCTGTGCAGCGGCAACAAGAAGCGCGAGCAGATCGAACTGCTGGAGCTGGACGCCAGCGGCATCCACGTGGCCGAATACCTCACCGCCCTGCCGTCCAAGGAAGTGCTGCAGGCCAAGCTGAACCAGGCCGTCGCCGTGTCGCGTGCAAGGCTGGACAACCGCAGCGGGGACGAAGCCTGATGGACGCGCAGCAGTTTCTGGCCGAGTTCGGCCACATCGCGAATGCGCAGAACGGTGTTCCAAAGCTCCGCGAGTTGGTGCTGGTGCTCGCAATGCAGGGACGGTTGCTTCCGCAAGAGCCTGCTGAATCTGCCTCGTCATTGTTGGAAGCAATCCCAGCGCAGAAGCAGTCGCTCATCGCCTCTCGTGCCTTGCGCTCACCCAAACCTCTTCCGTTGATCGCAACCAACGACAAGTCGCATGTGATTCCAGGTAACTGGTGCTGGATCCGCTTTGGAGAAATTGCAACCCATAACTCGGGAAAAACTCTTGACTCCGTCCGCAACAGCGGAAAGCTCCGTGACTACATCACCACATCCAATCTCTACTGGGGTCGGTTTGATCTGAGCAACGTCAGGCAGATGCTGATTCGTGATGACGAGCTTGAAAAATGCACGGCGCGCAAGGGGGACCTCTTGATTTGTGAGGGGGGCGAGGCGGGTAGAGCTGCTGTTTGGACAGACGATCGAGAGGTGTGCTTTCAGAACCACGTCCACCGGGCGCGCTTATTCGGTGGAATCAATCCATTTTTTGTCTATCGCTTCTTCGAGAAGTTGAACATCACAGGTGAGATCAATGCTCACCGCAAGGGAATTGGCATCTCGAACATGTCCAGCAAAGCGCTGGCGATGATTGCGGTGCCACTGCCCCCGTTAGAAGAGCAATCTCGCATCGTCGCCAAAGTCGATGAACTGTATGCGTCCGGTGAACCCATCTTGAACGGTTGACCGTCATCTCGCAAGATCGTGTGCACGCAACCAATCGTGGACACGATGCTCAAAGATTCAGAGACTTCCAGGTACGCGGTGCGACGCACGCACCGGACCTACACACGCAAGTTCAAGGCCGAACTGGTGGCCGCCTGCCAAGTGCCGGGGGCATCGATTGCCGCGATAGCCGGCGCCCACGCGATGAACGCCAACGTGTTGCACCGCTGGCTCAAGGAGCATGCGAGTAGCGGTTGCCATGGTCAGGCAGACAGCGGGAACATAAATCGATCCAGCGTGGCATTGCAGCACCAGCGGCTCCCGGCGTTCATTCCGGTGCAGCTGCCCACGCCTGGCCCAGGGTCAGAGGCGCAGGCTATCGAGGTTGATATCCGCAAAGGTGCATTGACGATGCGCATCAAATGGCCTGCCTCGGCCGGCGCCGACTTCGCAAGCTGGGCTGCCAGTATCCTCAAATGATCCGCATTGACACGGCGTGGCTGGCAGCCGCGCCGATGGACATGCGCGCCGGAACTGATACCGCGCTTGCCAGGGTGGTTGCCGTGTTCGGTGCGGCACAGCCGCACACGGCGTACATCTTTGCGAACAAGCGTGCCAACCGGCTCAAGATCCTGGTGCACGACGGGTTCGGTATCTGGCTGGCCGCACGCCGGCTGCATCAAGGCAAGTTCATCTGGGTCTCGGGCGACGTTCCCACGGTCAGCCTGCAGCACGCCCAACTCGACGCCCTGGTGCTGGGCCTGCCGTGGCAGCGGCTGGGGCCACACGTTGTGATCTCCGTGGTGTGAATCGTCGCAGTTCCGGACATCGGTCTGCAATTGGGGGATATGCCAATGCGCAAGTCGATCCGGCCTTGGCACACTATGGTTCATGGTGGTGGAGCCGCAATCCTTGTCCGAATTGAGCGCAGAACAACTGCGCGAGATGACGACCCGTTTGATGACGGAACTGCGCCATCAACGTGCGCTGAATGAGAAGCTGGCCTACGAGAACGCGCTCTTGAAGCGCATGAAGTTCGCCGCCCAGTCTGAACGCCATAGCGCCGAGCAGCGCAGCCTGCTCGAAGACGAGATCGACGCCGACCTGGCCGCCGTTGCCAAGGAGATCGAGCAACTCGGTGCACCAGCGTCAGCTCCGCAGGACAAGCAGCAACCCAAACGCCAGGCGTTGCCGGCGAACCTGCCCCGGCGTGAGATCCGCCACGAGCCCGAGTCCACCATGTGCCGCTGCGGCTGCCAGATGAAGCGCATCGGTGAGGACGTGGCCGAGAAGCTGGACTACGTACCCGGCGTGTTCAGCGTCGAGCGTCATGTCCGTGGCAAGTGGGCTTGTGCCCAGTGCGAAACCATCACCCAGGCGCCGGTGCCAGCGCATGTCATTGACAAGGGCATCCCCACAGCCGGGCTGCTGGCCCAGGTGCTGGTAGCCAAATACGCCGACCACCTTCCTCTGCACCGCCAGGAGACGATCTTTGGACGCGCTGGCCTGGCCATCCCACGCTCGACCCTGGCGCAGTGGGTTGGCAGCTGCGGTGTGCAACTGCAGCCACTGGTTGACACCCTGCGCAGCGAGATCTTGATGCACCGCGTACTGCATGCGGATGAGACACCGGTGCAGATGCTCAAACCGGGCAATGGCAAGACCCACCGGGCCTACCTGTGGGCCTACGCGCCCGGCGCGTTTGAAGATACCAAGGCCGTGGTGTACGACTTCTGCGAGTCTCGCGCCGGCGAACACGCCAGGGCCTTCCTGGGGGATTGGAAGGGCAGCCTGATCTGCGATGACTACGCAGGGTACAAGCAGTCCATTGCCTGCGGTATCACCGAAGTGGGCTGCCTGGCGCACGCGCGGCGCAAGTTCTTTGACTTGCACGTGGCAAACAAGAGCCAGGTCGCCGAAAGCGCCTTGCAGCAGATCGCCAAGATCTACGAGATCGAGCGCGAACTCAAGAATCTCGATTCCGATGAGCGTCAGCGCATTCGTCAGCTGCGATCAGCACCAGTCATGGATGCACTACACCGCTGGATGCTGCTCACCCGCCAGAAGATCACCGACGGATCGGCCACCGCAAAAGCGCTCGATTACAGCCTCAAGCGCTGGGGCGCGCTCACGCGGTTCATCGACGACGGGCGACTGCCCGTGGACAACAACTGGATCGAGAACCAGATCCGGCCCATTGCCATCGGGCGCTCGAACTGGTTGTTCGCAGGATCGCTGCGGGCGGGCAAACGCGCCGCTGCTGTGATGAGTCTGATCCAGTCAGCGCGTATGAACGGGCACGATCCGTATGCCTACCTGAAGGACATCCTCAGCCGGTTGCCAACGCACAAGGACAGCCGCATCGGGGAACTGCTGCCGCATCGCTGGCAGCCCACTATCTCCGCTGCAGACTGAGCGTAAAACACTGCCGCCTGCGGCGGCGGTCAATGTGGGTTTGCCGGACGCATACGATGAACTGATGGCGCTGTGCGATCAGTTAGAGAAGCAGCAGCATGACCGGCGCAAGCTGCAAAGCGCCCTGCGCCCGTCCACCCTGCAGGCCCTCGCCAGCGCCGAAAGCCCGCACGAACTGCAAGAGAGCTGGCAACGCCTGCAAGCCAACTTCGGTCGCCTTTTCAGCGAGCACAGCGATACGAATGCGCTCAAATCTCTCTTGTTGAAGTTGTCGATGCGGGGCCTGCTGGTTCACCAAGAAGCCGGTGACACGCATGCAGGAACCCTCCTGCAGCAAATCGCCAATGAGAAAACACGGCTGATTGCTGCGAAGAAGTTGAAGACCAGCACGGCCATTCCTGCCCCTAGCGATGCTGAGCTGCCGTATGCACTGCCCAATGGGTGGACCTGGGCGCGCGTCGTTGATCTGGTTGACGTTGGTACTGGAGCCACGCCTGCGAAGTCAGAGCCAGCGTATTACGGCGGAGACACGCCTTGGTACACCAGTTCGGCGACAAACGAAAAGTTCGCTCTCCAGCCCGATACCTTCATAACGGAGAAGGCTCTGGCTGAGACAAACTGCAAGGTCTTCCCGGCGGGTAGCCTCATTGTCGCGATGTACGGACAAGGAAAAACGCGGGGCCAAGTGAGTGAGCTGGTTGTAGCCGGTGCGACAAATCAGGCGATCGCCGCGCTGGTGTTCTTCGAGTCTTCCAAGCGGACAAAGCGCTATCTGAAGTACTTCTTTGAAAAGATATACGACGAAATCCGGTTGCAAGCCGAAGGCGGCCCACAACCCAATCTCAGCGTTGGAAAGATCAAAGAAATTCTGGTCCCCGTGCCTCCGCTCGAAGAACAAGAGAGGATCGTTGCTCGATTGGATGAGCTGATTGAGCAATGCAACGAGTGGAGCGCACAACTAAAGCGACGGGATGTTCTGGCAAGGCAGTTCGCAGCTTTGTCAGTGGCCGAGATCACCGGAGTCGCGAATGAACGAAGTAAGGACGTAGTTGTGAAAGCACCCCAAACCGAACTGATAGCCCCGCTGCGCCTGGGCCCCTTGCCAGACGTCAAAGACCAGGCCCCGCTGGCCACCCTGCTGGCTCGTCACCAAGGCGAAATGTCGGCCCGCGACCTGTGGCAACGCTTCGGCGGTGAGATCGACGCGTTTTATGCGCAGCTCAAGACCGAGGTGGCGCATGGGTGGATCACCGAACCTCCGGTTGCCGAGGTGCGCGCGAAGCCGGCTGAAACAGCAGGGGCCTGAACATGCAGTTGCGGCACCTCGCGATCCCGAACTTCCGCAACCTGCGTGGCCTGGTCATCGACTTCGCCACCCACCTCGAACCCCGGCCGGGCGCTGCGGGAGCGGCGGGAGCGGCGGCGCCCAAGGCCATCCGCAGCCACGCGCTGATCGGCCAGAACGGGACGGGCAAGTCCAACCTGATGGAGGCGCTGATCACCATCTTCCGCGACGTGGACCTGGACCGCGATGCCGCGTTCGACTACACGCTGGAATACGAGATCCGTGGGCATGTGGTGCGCATTGAGGCCGACCGGTCCAAACAGCGCCGGCCGTTCGTGTGGGTGGATGGCGAGAAGCGTGGCCAGGACTACCTGAACAAGAACGATCCAGCCGACAAGATTCCGCGCGATGACCGCCGTGGCCCGCGCCTGCTGCCCTCGCATGTGTTCGCCTACTATTCGGGGCGCAACGAGCGCATCGAGGCGCTGTTCCAGGACCACCAGAAGCGCTTCAACCGGCTTCAGGAGATCACCACCGACGAGGTGTTGCCAGAGCAGTTGCTGTCGAACTTCAAAGGCACCGAGGCCGACATCCGCGCCATTGAAGAGGCCAAGCAGCGCCGCGAGACGCGGATGAAGCAGGCCGGCGACGACCGCCTGCGCCGCCTGTTCTATTGCCGCGGTGGCCACAGCCAGCTGGTGTTGCTGGCCTGTCTGCTGTCGGACGACCCGGTGTTCCAGAAGGTGCTGAAGAACCTGCACATCGAGTCGCTGGAGTCGGCGCTATTCGTGTTGAAAGAGCCGTACCGGCTGCGCGAGAAGCGCCGCAACGGCAAGTTCGACGCGGTGGAACTGAACGAGGGCGACCAGCGCTTCTGGTTCGCCCGCGGCAGCGTGGTGAGCGAGTTCCTGAACAGCTTGTGGCAGGTGGCCTGGGCGCCCATTGAACAGGAGGTCACCCAGCAGATCGATTTCCGTGGGCGCACCGAGAAGCAGCGGCAGCTGTACCTGTATGTGCCCAACCAGGCCAAGCTGCAGGAGCTGGGCCGGCTGGTCGGCGGCACCGACAGCTTCTTCCGCTACGCCGAGGGCGCCTACATCGGCGACCTGATCGAGGAAGTACGCATCACGGTCAAGAAGCGCGATGAACACGGAGGCAAGGTCAGCTTCACCCAGCTGTCGGAAGGCGAGTTGCAGATGCTCACCGTGCTGGGCCTGATGCGCATCACCCGCGAAGACCATTGCCTGTTCCTGCTGGATGAACCGGACACGCACTTGAACCCGATCTGGAAGTTGCGCTTGTTCGACGAGATCGATGAGGCGATGGTGAATGAAGAGGGCTTGGGCGCTGCGGGCGAATCTTAGGTAATGCTGACGACCCATGACCCCATCTTGCTGGGGAGTCTCCAGCGAGAGCAGGTTCACATCCTCCGTCGGGGACAGGAAAAGACGGAAGTTGACGTTCCCGACGAACACCCCAGAGGCATGGGCGTGGCGGGCCTTTTGAAGAGCGATCTTTTCGGTCTGACATCGACCCTCGACAAGAGAACGTTGGACGATTTGCAGCGGCGTAATGAGCTATTGGGTAAGCAATCGGCTGTTGGGTTGACCGAGGTCGAAAGCAACGAGCTGGAAACGCTGCGCAGCTACTTGGAGCAGCTGGGTTTCTCTCGGGAACAGCGCGATCCGATGTATCAGCTGTTTGTGCAGAAAATGTACGAGGTTCGCAGCCAGCCGCTGGAGCAACTGCTCACAACCGAGCAACTGAAGCAGCAAGAAGCTTTGGCAGCTGAAATCGTCAAGAAGCTGGTGGTGAAGGAACAAGAAGACGAGTTGGCTCAGCTCGTTCAGCAGTTCCAAAAGGCGGAAGGGAAGTAGCCGTGCGAAAGGTCTTCATTCCAGAGGGAACCCGACCCCCAGAGGACTGGCTTCAGAGAGCCGCTGAGTTGACGGCGCAGCTGAGGACGGCCGGCACCAAAGAAGCTCGCACCGCGATCATTGAGGCACACGAGCAACTCTGGCGGGATGACCGGGTGCGCAAGTGGCTGCTGGATCTGTTCCATCGCAAGTGCTGGTACACCGAAGCGCAAGAGGCAGTTTCCGCATTTCACGTGGATCATTTCCGACCGAAGGGTCGCGCGGTCAATGGAGACGTTGTTCGCGAAGAGGGTTACTGGTGGCTGGCGTTCGACTGGTCGAACTACCGGATCTGCGGGCAACTGATTAACGTGAAGAAGAAGGACCAGTTTCCTTTAGCCGAGCCCTTGGTGGTGGACGCAAATCACCCAGAGCAAATTCAGCTTGAAGCGCCATTGCTCATCGACCCAACCACCGACGACGCTCGATTGGTTTCCTACGAAATGGATGAAGACGCGTGCATTGCAACAGCGGTGCCCGGTGCAGATGAGCTGGAGACCAAACGGGTCAATGCGACCATCGATGTGCTCGGACTAAATCGGCTTGATCGGTTGAATATGAAGCGTGCCGACGTGTGGCAGGACAGCTACGACACCATCCTCGAATACGAGTCTGCGGCCAAGGCACCACATTGCCTTCGAACCGTTCGCCAAGCATGGGCGGTGTCGAAGTTGAAGAAGTCCATCGGATACGAGAAGGAGCTTTCATCTGTCGCCGATGCATGCATCCGGAAGGTGGCGCCAGAGCCGCTGAAGGCTAAGGTCTATTCTTGAGGGACCGTTGATGCTGGACCAAATCGACGCAGCCCTCTCATTGGTGGACCGCTACAACCGATGGAAATCCAAGCGTACTGAGCCGAGTGTGGAGCCTTTGCCTGCGCGCTTTGTGCGGCTCTTCGAGGCGCACGGCGTCCATCGAAATCAGATCCCCCGCGCTTTTGGCCATGGGGTGACGTTGAGTGACATGCGAGATAACACTGCGCTGGCCTGCAAGCTCGACCATGAGCATCTGCTGCATGCGAGTGAGTTGTTTGGTGTCGAGCTCTCCTGGTTGGAGTCCGGCGAAGGGCCCGCGCAGGAACGCCAAAATTTCTACAAGCAACCCCAAGATTTTGCCCAATTCATTGAAGCCCTTGTGGACCGAGTCAAAGAGACAGGCAGATTTGTGCGCGGCCTCATACTGTGGCCGACCGCTTGGGATAGTGAGTCCGAGATGGTTTTGTTGCTGGCCGAGCCTGTGGGCTTTTTAGGCCATGAGGTGATCGAGCGCTTTCACTGGGTGAGCGGCGGCCCACCTGCGTACTGGCGATCGCGCAGCTATGTTGCATCTCAAATAGCGCTGGCGACACACCACAATGTGATTCTTCAAGGGCGAAAATTGCCGAACAAGGTATTGGCCAGCGCTGTGGTCGAGCCTGACCTCGTAGGCCTTCCGACATTTGATCGTCTCAGGTCTTCAGGGAAGGTATTTCAACCCGAAGACTGGGTGGTCAACCCGAAGTCATTTTTGGAAGACCTGGATCCCGAACGAAACAACTTTGGCTTAACTTCATCGCTCCGCCTGTGGATGGACCTAGAGGACCAAGGTCTGATGCCTCCGCCTCCAGGTAGTTCCTCCGCGCGATCTTCCTTTGCTCAGGCGTTGCGGCAGCTTACTGATTGAACTGCCGCAAATTCAGGACCTGCCGGCAAATCTTTGGCGTCAGAACGGCAAATATTTGCTGACGTCGACAAGCGCCTAAACGTCGATATTCCCCGCCCGCAGCGCATTCGTCTCAATGAAATCCCGCCGAGGCTCCACCTCGTCCCCCATCAGCATCGTGAACACCCGATCGGCCTCGATCGCGTCATCGATCTGCACACGCAGCAGGCGACGCACGGTCGGGTCCATCGTGGTTTCCCACAGCTGCATCGGGTTCATCTCGCCCAGGCCCTTGTAGCGCTGGCGTGCGGTGGCGCTTTCGGCTTGCGTGATGAGCCAGGCCATGGCCTCGCGGAAGTCGTTGACCTTGGCTTCCTTCTGGCGTTCGCCTTCACCGCGGGTGACCTTGGCGCCTTCGCTGAGCAGGCCGCGGAAGGTGCTGGCGGCTTCGGCCAGCGCGGTGTAGTCGGCGCCGTGGACGAAGTCCTGCGTGAGCACGCTGCTCTTGACATTGCCGTGGTGGCGGCGGCTGATGCGCAGGATCGGCTTGTCGGTGCGCAGGTCGAATTCGCCCTTCACCTCGGCATCGGGCAGCTTGGCCTGCAAGGCAGTGGCGGACTTTTGCGCGTCTTCCAGCGTGTCCAGGTTCAGCGTCACGCCATCGGCCACCGAGCGCAGGGCTTCGGCGTCCATGAAGTTCTGCAGCCGGGCAATGACGGCCTGTGCGATCTGGTGCTTGCGCGCCAGCGTGGCCAGGGTCTCGCCGGTCAGTTCGGTATTGGCGTCACCACCGGTGAACACCGATGCGTTGATGAGTGCAATACGCATCAGGAAGCTGTCGAGCGCGCCAGCGTCTTTCAGGTACAGCTCTTCCTTGCCGGCCTTGACCTTGTACAGCGGCGGCTGGGCGATGTAGATGTGGCCCCGCTCCACCAGCTCCGGCATCTGCCGGTAGAAGAAAGTCAGCAGCAGCGTGCGGATGTGGGCGCCGTCGACGTCGGCGTCGGTCATGATGATGATGCGGTGGTAGCGCAACTTGGCAACGTTGAAGTCGTCGCTGCCGGTGCTGCCACCCGCCTTGCCGATGCCGGTACCCAGTGCGGTGATCAGCGTCAGGATTTCGTTGCTGGTGAGCAGCTTTTCGTAGCGCGCTTTCTCCACGTTCAGGATCTTGCCGCGCAGCGGCAGGATGGCCTGGAACTTCCGATCACGGCCCTGCTTGGCAGAGCCACCGGCGGAGTCACCCTCGACGATGTAGATCTCGCACAAGGCGGGGTCCTTCTCCTGGCAGTCGGCCAGTTTGCCGGGCAGGCCCATGCCGTCGAGCACGCCCTTGCGGCGCGTCATGTCACGCGCCTTGCGGGCCGCCTCACGGGCGCGGGCCGCTTCGATGATCTTGCCGACGATGATCTTGGCGTCGGTCGGACGCTCCTGCAGGTAGTCCCACAGCAGCTTGCTGACGATGTCTTCCACCGGGCCACGCACCTCGCTGCTGACCAGCTTGTCCTTGGTCTGGCTGCTGAACTTGGGCTCGGGCACCTTGACGCTCAGCACGCAGCACAGGCCTTCGCGCATGTCGTCACCGGTGACCTCGACCTTGGCCTTCTTGGCCAGTTCGTTGTCGTCGATGTACTTGTTGATGACGCGGGTCATCGCGGCGCGCAGGCCGGTCAGGTGGGTACCGCCGTCGCGCTGCGGAATGTTGTTGGTGAAGCACAGCACCTGTTCGTTGTAGCCGCTGTTCCATTGCATCGCCACTTCGACGCCGATATTGGTGTTCTGGTCGCTTTGGCGGTCGCCCGCAGCGTGGAACACGTTCGGGTTCAGGATGGTCTTGCCCTTGTTGATGAAATCGACAAAGCCGCGCACGCCACCGGCACCGGAGAAATCGTCTTCCTTGCCGCTGCGTTCATCCTTGAGCCGGATCTTGACGCCGTTGTTCAGGAAGCTCAGTTCGCGCAGACGCTTGCTGAGAATCTCGTAGTGGAAATCGGAGTTGGTCTGGAAGATCTCCGTGTCCGGCAGAAAGTGCACCTCAGTGCCGCGCTTCTCGGTCTCGCCGATGATCTTCATCGGGGAGACCTCGACGCCGTCCACGGTGTCGATGATGCGGTTCTGCACAAAGCCCTTGGAAAACTCCAGCACATGCACCTTGTGGTCCCGGCGCACGGTCAGGCGCAGCATCTTGCTCAGCGCGTTCACGCAGCTCACACCCACGCCGTGCAGGCCGCCAGAGACCTTGTAGCTGTTCTGGTTGAACTTGCCGCCGGCGTGCAGTTCGGTCAGCGCAATCTCGGCCGCCGAGCGTTTGGGCTCGTGCTTGTCGTCCATCTTGATGCCGGTCGGGATACCCCGGCCGTTGTCGACCACACTGATGGAGTTGTCGGAATGGATGGTGACCAGGATGTCGTCGCAATGGCCGGCGAGCGACTCGTCGATCGAGTTGTCGACCACCTCGAACACCAGGTGGTGCAGTCCGGTGCCGTCGGATGTGTCACCGATGTACATGCCAGGGCGCTTGCGCACCGCTTCCAGGCCTTCGAGGATCTGGATCGAACCTTCTCCATACGCCGCAGATGCACCTTCCTGGTTGCTGTCGATCGTCGGCTGGTAGTTGGAACTCTCTTGCCCAGGATCCGATCCCGTATGCGGGGTTGTCGGTGATTCCGGCTTGTTTTCTGCTGTCATATCTGGCTTTGCTAACGATGATTCCAACGACTCTTGAAACACCAAACCCGCTGGCTGCGCGGGTTTGTGCATGGGGTGCGACTTTCCGGCTGCAGGCGGACTAGATGCGCATCGGCATCACGACGTACTTGAACGTGTTGTTTTCGGGGATCGTGAACAGCGCCGAGCTGTTGCCGTCCGACAGCTCCAGCTTGACCATTTCCTGGCTCATGTTGCTCAGCGCATCGATCAGGTAGGTCACGTTGAAGCCGATCTCGATGCTGTCGCCGCCGTAGTCGATGTCCAGCTCGTCGATGGCTTCTTCCTGTTCGGCATTGTTCGAAGCTACCCGCAGGGAGCCAGGGTCGAGATTCAGCCGAACGCCCTTGAACTTGTCGCTGGTCAGGATGGCCGTGCGCTGCAGGGTCGCCAGCAAGGCCTGGCGGCCCAGCGTGACGCTGTTCTTGTGGTTCTTGGGGATGACACGGTTGTAGTCGGGGAACTTGCCCTCGACCAGCTTGGTGACGAATTCCATGCCGCCGAAATCGAAGCGGGCCTGGTTGGACGCGAACTGCATTTCGATCGTGCCTTCGGCATCGCTGAGCAGGCGCTGCATTTCGATCACGGTCTTGCGCGGGAGAATCACTTCCTGGCGCGGCACCTCGGTCTCGAGGGTGACCGATGCGAATGCCAGGCGGTGACCATCGGTGGCCACCAGGCTGAGCTGCTTGCCTTCGGCCACGAACAGGATGCCGTTGAGGTAGTAGCGAATGTCGTGCACCGCCATCGCAAACGCCACCTGACCCAGCAGATCCTTGAGCGTCTTTTGCGGCACGCTGAACTTCGGCCCGAAACCGGGCGCTTCCTGCACCAGCGGAAAGTCTTCGGCCGGCAGTGTCTGCAAGGTGAACTTGCTCTTGCCTCCCTTGAGGATGATCTTGTTCTGGCTCGACTCCAGGGCCACCGTCTGGTCCGACGGCATGGTGCGCAGGATGTCGATCAGCTTGCGGGCACCGATGGTGGTCGTGAAGTTGCCGTTGTCGCCGCCGAGTTCCGCCGATGTGCGGATCTGGATCTCCAGGTCGCTGGTGGTGAACTGCAAGACGCCATCGGTCTTGCGGATCAGCACATTTGCCAGGATGGGCAAGGTATGTCTGCGCTCCACGATACCCGACACCGATTGCAGGACCGACAGCACTTTCTCTTGCGTTGTTTTCAATACGATCATGTCAACCTCTTCTTCAATTTATATAAATTCAATTAGTAGTAGTAGGTAAGGGCGGCGGGTCCCTGTGGAAACACGCATTTTCCCCTTTTTTATCAAGCACTTGGATTGCGTTGATCGGTGTGGGCAAGTGCGCTTCCCCCGCGTACACCGATTGGGCATAACTTCGGCGATCGGATCGTCCCTGTGGATAAGTGGCAGGTTGTGCGCAAACTATCCCCAGACTTGTACTTGTTACCAGCTTGTGCATGAAAGGCTTTCGGGCATCAGCCCTTGAGGGTCTGCTCGAGCACGTGCAGTTGCTGGTTGAGTTCGCTCAGTTGCTGGCGTTCGCCACCGATCTTGCGCACGGCGTGCAGGACAGTTGTGTGGTCGCGACCGCCGAACAGCTCGCCGATCTCCGGCAGGCTCTTCTGGGTCAGTTCCTTGGCCAGGTACATGGCAATCTGGCGCGGGCGGGCAATGCTGGCCGGCCGCTTCTTGGAATACATGTCCGCGACCTTGATCTTGTAGTAGTCGGCGACCGTCTTCTGGATGTTCTCGACCGAGATCTGGCGGTTCTGGATCGACAGCAGGTCGCGCAGGGCTTCGCGGGCCAGCTGGATCGAGATGTCTTTCTGGTTGAAGCGGGAATAGGCCAGGATCTTGCGCAGTGCGCCTTCGAGCTCGCGCACGTTGGAGCGCACGTTCTTGGCTACGAAGAATGCCACTTCTTCGGGCATCTCGGCGCCTTCGGCGCGGGCCTTGTTGATCAGAATCGCAACCCGCATCTCCAGCTCCGGCGGCTCGATGGCGACCGTCAAGCCGGAATCGAAGCGAGACACCAGCCGTTCGTGGATGTCGGTCAAGCCCTTCGGATAGGTGTCGCTGGTCATCACGATGTGTGACTTCTTGGCCAGCAAGGCCTCGAACGCGTTGAAGAACTCTTCCTGTGTCCGTTCCTTGTTGGCAAAGAACTGCACATCGTCAATAAGTAACAAATCGAGCGAGTGGTAGTGGTCCTTGAATTCGTCGAAAGTCTTGCGCTGGTAGGCTTTGACCACATCCGACACGAACTGCTCCGCATGGATGTAGAGAATCTTGGATCCAGGCTTGTTGACCAGCAGCCGGTTGCCGATGGCGTGCATCAGGTGGGTCTTGCCCAGACCGACCCCGCCATAGATGAACAGCGGGTTGTACAGATGCCCTGGCATGTCGGACACGTGCATGGCCGCAGCACGTGCCATGCGGTTGGCCGAACCCTCCACCAGCGTGTCGAAGGTCAGTCCGGCATTGAGGCGGTTCTTGAGGCCGGCCGGAGCGATGTCCTCCCCCAGATCGGGCGGCTCCTCAACCCGGGCCTTGGCACTATTTGCTGATACCAGTACCGATTTGGCATTGCTTTCCCGCGCAGCGAGCGCTAACTCGAGGAAGACCGGCTGGCCCACCATCTTCTCCAGTGTGGCGGAGATCCGTGCACTGTACTGGGCCCGGATCCAGTCCAGCTTGAAGCGGTTACCCACATAAATCGTGACCCGGGAAAGATCCTCGGCCACGGTTGCGGACAAGGGCTTGATCCAGGTGTTGAATTGCTGTTCCGGGAGTTCCTGGGCCAGCTGTTCGATGCAGCCATGCCATAGATCACGCGTGGGAGCAGGACCGTGATGCTCGACCCCGGCCCCATGTTGTTCCTCTGCCATTCTTCTTGTTGTTCTCTGTGGATATTTGTTATTGCGGGTGCCGGGGCATTCTAATTTATCAAGAATTTATCCACAACCCTGAACAGACCCCTGTGTGGCGCTGTCGGCTTCACGTGACACGCGGAATTCGTCACGCAAAGTCTTGCTGCAGTTGGGAAAAATGGTGATAATCGCGGGTTACCCGTAAAACGGGCAATCTTAGGATACTGACATGAAACGCACCTACCAACCTTCCAAAATCCGCCGCGCCCGTACCCATGGTTTCCTGGTTCGCATGAAGACCCGCGGTGGTCGCGCGGTCATCAACGCCCGCCGCGCCAAAGGCCGCAAGCGTCTGGCTGTCTGATTCGTTTCGGACTGACGCGCTTCGGCCGTCTCGACACGTGTGGTGCAACGCCTGAAGACGCGCAGCCAGTTTCAGGCTGTGCTGGCAGGTGAGCGTATAGCCAGCACCCCACATTTCGTATTGCATCGCAATGTCCTTCCAGACATGCGCCGTCCGGGCACCGGGGATCGGCAAGATCCGTCCGCCCGATTGGCCGAAGCGGGGTCAGACCTTGTCTGGCTGGGTGCGATGGTGCCCAAACGTTGGGCCAAGCGCGCGGTTACCCGCAATGCGATCAAGCGTCAGATCTACAGCGTGAGTTCCCAGGTTGTTTTCGATGTTCCCGGCGCCGCCCATGTGGTTCGTCTGCGCTCGGGATTCGATCGCAAGCAATTTGTGAGTGCCAGTTCCGATCGGTTGAAGGATCTGGTTCGCCAGGAACTCCTCCGTTTATTCGGCAGCATCAAGCCCGCCAGCCGGGCCGTGCCGCACGGCATGCCGGAAGCCGCACCATGATCAAGTCAGCCCTGAAGGGGCTCGTGCGTGGCTATCGCTTGTTGCTCAGCCCCTGGATCGGCAATTCCTGCCGGTTCGAACCCAGTTGTTCTGCCTATGCCCTGGAGGCGCTGGAGTCTCATGGTGCGGCTGCGGGCAGCTACCTGACACTGGCCCGCCTGGTGCGATGCCAACCATGGTGTGCTGGCGGTCATGATCCGGTGCCAGCCCAACCTCCCCGTTTGTTTGCGTGCTTGTCCGCGTCGAATACACCCAAAAAATCCTTATGAACGATATCCGCCGCACGGTCCTGTGGGTGATCTTTGCCTTTTCCATGATCCTGCTCTGGGACAAATGGCAATTGCACAATGGCAACCCGGCAACGTTCCTGCCAACGCCGCACAAGCCGGTGGCAACCCAGCCCGCCAACGGAGCCGTTCCGTCGGCATCCGGTGCGGTTCCCGTAGCCGGCAGTGCAGCGGTTCCGTCTGCAATCCCCACCGCGACCGGTGGCACAACTGCAGCGGCCCCCGTGGCTGTGGCAGCTGCCAACCAGCCCAAGGGTGAGCGTGTGGTGGTTCGCACCGACGTGCTCGAACTGACCTTCGATACCGAAGGCGGCTCTCTGATCCGTGCCGAGTTGCTCAAACTCAAGGACACCGTTGACCGGACCAAGTCCTTCGTGCTGCTCGATGAAACCGGCAGCCATGTCTATGTGGCGCAATCCGGCCTGATCGGAACGGCCGCGGGTGCCAGCTTTCCGAACCACAAGACCTTGATGACGGTCACCGGCGCGCACGACCTGCAAGCGGGTGAGAACGAAATGACCGTCACGTTCACGTCGCCCGATATCGGTGGCGCGGTCCTGACCAAGACCTACACCATTCGCCGCGGTGCCTACGACATGTCCGTGCGCCATGCCGTCACCAACAACGGCAGCACCGATCTGTCGCCACAGCTGTACCTGCAACTGGTCCGCGACGGCAACAAGCCAGCCGGCGAGTCGTCTTTCTATTCCACCTTCACCGGCCCGGCGGTCTACACCGAAGCCAAGAAATACCAGAAGGTGGACTTTGCCAACATCAAAAAGGGCAAGGCGGAGTACGAGAACAGCTCCAGCAATGGCTATATAGCCATGGTGCAGCATTACTTTGCCAGTGCCTGGATTCTGCCGGACGGTGTCAAGCGCAGCATCTCGATGGATGCGGTGGACATCGGCTCGCCGGTGCCGGACTGCTGCTACCGCGCGACCATGATCGCGCCGATCGAGACCATTTCACCGGGCGCCACCAAGGCGATCGACGCCAAGTTCTTTGCCGGTCCCCAGGAAGAAAAGAAGCTCGAAGCCTTGTCCCCAGGGCTGGAACTGGTCAAGGACTATGGCTGGCTGACGATTCTGGCCAAGCCCCTGTACTGGTTGCTCGATAAGATCCACAGCTTCCTTGGCAACTGGGGTTGGTCCATCATGGGCCTGGTGCTGCTGCTCAAGATCGCGTTCTACTGGCTCAATGCCAAGGCCTACAGCAGCATGGCCAAGATGAAGGCCATCAATCCGCGCATCACCGAGATGCGCGAACGCCTGAAGGAAAACCCGCAGCAGATGCAGCAGGAGATGATGAAGATCTACCGCGAGGAAAAGGTCAACCCCATGGGTGGCTGCTTCCCCATCATGGTCCAGATCCCGGTGTTCATCGCCTTGTACTGGGTGCTTCTGTCCAGCGTCGAGATGCGCAACGCCCCGTGGGCACTGTGGATCCACGACCTGTCCTCGCCTGACCCTTACTTCATCCTGCCGATCTTCATGACGTTGACCACGCTGCTGCAGACAGCACTGAATCCGGCACCGCCGGATCCGATGCAGGCCAAGCTGATGTGGTTCATGCCGCTGATCTTCTCGGTGATGTTCTTCTTCTTCCCGGCGGGTCTGGTGCTGTACTGGATCACCAACAACGTGTTGTCGATCGCACAGCAGTGGATCATCAATACACGCATGGGTGTTCCGCCGCAGTTCAACTTGCCGAAGTTCTGACCCGCCGGCGCCCGCAAGGGCGTTGAGCGACCCGCCATGCAGCCGCCGCACACCGATCCCATCGTGGCCATTGCCACCGCGCCGGGTCGGGGGGCGGTGGGCATTGTGCGGGTGTCCGGCCCCCATCTGCAGACGGTAGTCGAAGCCTTGTGCGGGCGCGCGCTCAAGCCGCGCGAGGCCACGCTGCTGCCCTTTCTCGATGCGTCCGGCCAGGCCATCGACGAAGGCCTGGCACTGTATTTCCCGGCGCCCCACTCGTTCACCGGTGAAGACGTGCTGGAGTTGCAGGCCCATGGCGGAACCGTGGTGCTTCAGCTGTTGCTGGCGCGGTGTCTCGAGGCGGGCCATGCGCTCGGGCTTCGGCTGGCCCAACCGGGCGAATTCACGCAGCGCGCCTTCCTCAACAACAAGATGGACCTGGCCCAGGCCGAGGCCGTTGCCGACCTGATCGATGCCAGCACCGAGACGGCGGCCCGCAGCGCCGTACGCTCCCTTTCCGGCGCGTTCTCCCAGGAAATCCATGTGCTGCTGTCGGCCCTGACCGAACTGCGCATGCTGATTGAGGCAACGCTGGATTTCCCGGAGGAAGAGATCGACATCCTGCGCCAGGCCGATGTCCAGGGTCGCCTGACCCGGCTGCAACAAAGCCTGGCTGCGATCGCCCGCAACGCGCGCCAGGGCGCATTGCTGCGCGAAGGCATCAAGGTGGTGATCGCCGGGCAGCCCAATGCCGGCAAGTCGTCCTTGCTCAATGCCCTGGCGGGCGCCGAACTGGCCATCGTCTCGGCCATCGCCGGAACCACCCGCGACAAGATTGCGCAGACCATCCAGATCGAGGGTGTGCCGCTGCACGTCATCGACACCGCCGGACTGCGTGACAGCAGCGACGAAATCGAGCAGATGGGTGTGGCCAGGGCCTGGGGCGAGATCGACACCGCGGACGTGGTGCTGTTCCTGCACGACCTCACGCGCAGCCAGCCGGATGCCGGCGGTGCTCAAACGCCCTATCAGCGGGACGACGCCGATATTGCGCAGTCCCTTGCGCAGCGCCTGCCACCGTCGGTTCCGGTGATCGATGTCTGGAACAAGCGGGATGCGGTGCTGGCGGACCATGCGTTTGCAACCGGTGACAAGCAGGTCTTTTTGTCGGCCAGGACCGGCGACGGTATCGACGAGCTGCGCCGTATGCTGCTGGCCCTGGCAGGCTGGAACGCGGTACCCGAGGGTGTCTACATGGCCCGCGAACGCCATGTTCAGGCCTTGCAGCGCGTGGCGCACCATGTGGGAGAGGCCTTGTCCCAGGTGGCAGTACCGGCACCCTTGCTCGATCTGGTGGCGGAAGAACTGCGACTGGCGCAAAATGCACTCGGAGAGATCACCGGGGCGTTTGGGGCGGATGATCTGCTGGGTGTCATCTTTTCGCGTTTTTGCATCGGAAAGTGAGCCCGGCGGACGGGCCGCGACAACGGCACCTGCCAGCACTGCTTCTGGATTGGGGTTCGATGAGTTGACTTATGGCTACGACACCTGTACCTACCACCCGGGCCGACATCAAGGCCTTGCTCGATGCGATCGCGAGCGACCCGTCCGAGGTACGGCTGGGCCAGGCGTTGACGCAGGCCCAGTGGGATGTGCTGGCGGCCTATATGCAGCCGATGGAAATTGCCGCAGGCCGGATCCTGATCGCGCAGGGTGCTGAAGACCGGACGCTGTATTTTGTCGAGTCCGGCATGCTGACCGTGCATTTCGAAGACGCCACCGGCAAGATCCGTCTTGCCGCAGTGGGCGCCGGTGCGGTCATTGGTGAAGGCGGTTTCTTTTCCCGCATGGCACGCAGTGCGACGGTTCAGGCGGGCAGCGCGTGCAGGCTATGGACCCTCAGCCCGATGCGCTTCTCCGAGCTGGCCAACCGCCAGCCCACGGTTGCGTTGTCGCTGGCCATGGCGCTGGGTGCCATCATGGCGCGGCGCATGGTGAGCAATCGCCGAAAGATCGCGATTACCTGAGCACCAGTCGCCGCAGCGGTTCAGTGCCCTTCGAAGTCCAGCAGCGTGAACAGCGGCAGTCCGCTGGCCCGCAGCCGCTCCGAGCCACCGAGCTCCGGCAGGTCGACGATGGCGGCGCCTTCCATGACGACGGCACCGAGTTTTTCCAGCAGCTTCTTGCCGGCCATCATGGTGCCGCCGGTGGCGATCAGATCGTCGATCAGCAGGACCCGGTCACCCTGCTTGACCGCGTCGGTATGCAGCTCGACGGTCGCGCTGCCGTATTCGAGTTCGTAGGTTTCGGCCACCGTCGTGAACGGCAGCTTGCCCTTCTTGCGGATCGGCACGAAACCGACATTGAGCTCGTACGCGACGACTGCGCCCAGGATGAAACCCCGTGCGTCCAGGCCGGCCACCACATCGGGCCGGTGGTCGGCATCCATGTAGCGGTGCACGAAGGCATCGATCAGCACCCGGAAAACCTTGGCGTCCTGCAGCAAGGGCGTGATGTCGCGGAACTGCACGCCGGGCGCCGGCCAGTCGGGCACGGTGCGAATATGGTCACGGAGATAGTCCTGGACGTTGAAACTGAGCATGGCGGATTCCGTGTGGGGCGTGAGTGGCGGCGTCATTGTGCCTGCAGCAGTTTCTGCTCGGCAATCGACAGGTTTTCGGGACGGCCGGACAGCACCAGGGTGTCGCCATCCTCGAGTTCGGTGTCGTCGGCGGCCTGCATGGAACGGCCATTGTTGCGGCGCAGATTGACGACCCGCACGCCCACCGCATGCAGGGCCAGGTCGCCCAGTGGCTGGCCGATCGAACGGGCACCCAGGGGCAAGGTGAACGAGGCCAGGCGTTCATGCTGCAGTTCGTCCACCGAATCGTCATCTGCGCCGTGGAAATAACCCCGCAGCAGGTTGTAGCGCGCGTCGCGCTGGTTCTGTACGACGCGGATCACGCGGCGCATCGGCACACCGACCAGTGCCAGTGCATGGCTGGCCAGCATCAGTGAGCCTTCGATGGCCTCCGGCACCACCTCGGCAGCGCCAGCCTGACGCAGCCGTTCGATCTCGATGTCGTCGCGGGTGCGCACGATCACCGGAACCTGGGGCGCGTGGGTACGGGCATGGTCCAGCACCTTCAAGGCGCCCTGCACTTCGACATAGGTGATGACCAGCGCACTGGCGCGCGACAGGCCGGCGGCCATCAGCGCCTGCAGCCGCGCAGCGTCGCCGAACACCACGGAATCACCGGCAGCAGCGGCCTGGCGGACCCGGTCGGGATCGAGGTCGAGTGCCATGTAGGGAATGCCCTCGCCTTCCAGCATGCGGGCCAGATTCTGGCCGCAGCGGCCGTAGCCGCAGATGATCACGTGCTTGTTGGAGTTGATCGACTTGCGCGCGATCGTCGTCATCTGCAGCGATTGCTGCAGCCAGTCGCTGGACACCAGCTTCATGACGATGCGGTTGCTGTACATGATGATGAATGGCGTCGCCAGCATCGACAGCACCATGCTGGCCAGAATGGGATTCAGCAGCGCGGGTGGCACCAGCGAATTCTGCTGTGCCAGCGTCAACAGCACGAAGCCGAATTCGCCGGCCTGTGCCAGGTACAGGCCCGTACGCAGCGAGATACCCCAGGACGATCCGAGTCCCTTGGCCAGCAGCGTCACCAGTACTGCCTTGAACAGCACAGGCAACGACACCAGCAGCAGCACCAGCGGCCAGCGTTCGAGCACCAGACGCCAGTCCAGCAACATGCCGATACTGATGAAGAAAAGCCCCAGCAGCACATCATGGAACGGGCGGATGTCGGTTTCCACCTGGTGCTTGTATTCGGTCTCCGAAATCAGCATGCCGGCGATGAAGGCACCCAGTGCCAGGCTCAGGCCGACCAGTTCCGTCAACCAAGCCAGGCCCAGCGTGATCAGCAGCAGGTTGAGCACGAACAGCTCCTCGCTCTTGCGCCGGGCTACCAGCGTCAGCCACCAGCGCATCACGTGCTGGCCACCGACCAGCAGCACGGTGATCAGCACCGTCGCCTTGATCGCGGCCAGGCCGAGCTCCATGGCCAGCGCCTCGCCGGTGGCACCCAAGGCCGGAATTAGCACCAGCAGCGGCACCACGGCCAGATCCTGGAACAGCAGCACACCCATGACCCGCTTGCCATGTTCTGATTCCAGCTCAAGCCGCTCGACCATCAGCTTGACGACGATCGCGGTGCTGCTCATCGCCAGTGCGCTGGACAAGGCCAGCGCAGTCTGCCAGTTCATGGCCCAGAAGCGGGGAATGAGCCAGGCCAGCGCCAATGTGCCCAGCGTGCCGATCAGCATGGTGATCGACACCTGGAACAGGCCGAGGCCGAACACATGCCTGCGCATCGAGCGCAGCTTGGCAAGATTGAATTCCAGTCCGATCACGAACATCAGGAACACCACGCCGAACTCGCCCAGATGCCGTACTCCCTCGGAGTTTTCGGCCAGTGCCAGCGCGTTCGGGCCGATGACCACGCCAACGGCGAGGTAGCCCAGCATGGGCGGCAATTTGAGCGATCGGCAGGCCACCACGCCCAGCACCGCTGCCAGCAGGTAGACCAAGGTCAGTTCAAGAGCGCCCATTCCTGCATACTAGCAAGAGAAATGTCGCGGGCGCCGATAATATCCGCCGATGGACGCACTATCTTTATCCGCCCCGCAGCTCGACGCCGACCAGGCGATCCGGTTGGCGCGCGAGACATTCGACATCGAGGTCGGAGCGATACAGGGACTGCGCCGGAGGCTCGATGATTCGTTTGTCCAGGTGTTGCAGGCCATGCTGGCGGTGCGTGGCCGGGTCGTCGTGATGGGCATGGGCAAGAGTGGCCATATCGGTCGCAAGATCGCGGCAACGCTGGCGTCCACTGGCACCGCGGCCATGTTCGTGCACACCGGTGAGGCGCTGCACGGCGATCTGGGCATGATCCGCGGCGACGACCTGCTGCTGGCGATCTCCAACAGCGGCGAGTCGGCGGAGCTCAGCGCCATCCTGCCGGCCGTCAAGCGCCAGGGTGCGAAGGTGGTGGCGATGACCGGGCGGCTGGACTCGACCCTGGCGCGCCACGCCGATATCGTGCTCGACTGCAGTGTCGAAAAGGAAGCCTGTCCGCTGAACCTGGCGCCGACGGCCAGCACCGTCGCGCAGATGGCCATGGGAGACGCGCTGGCCGTGGCCTTGCTCGACGCCCGCGGCTTTCGGGCGGAGGACTTCGCCCGATCCCACCCCGGCGGTGCCCTGGGGCGCAAGCTTCTGACACACGTGCGCGATGTGATGCGCACGGGCGATGCAGTCCCCCGCATCGGACCCGATGCCAGCCTGACCGCGGTGATGCGCGAGATGAGCAGCAAGGGCCTTGGCGCGGTGGCCATCGTCGACGCGCACGACCAGCTGCTTGGCATCTTCACCGACGGTGACCTGCGCCGCCTGGTCGAGAAAGGCGTCGACCTGCGCGTGCTCTCAGCGCGCCAGGTCATGACCACCGAGCCACGTACCGTGTCGCCACAGGCCCTGGCCGTCGATGCTGCAGGCCTGATGGAGCGCCATCGCATCACCAGCGTGCTGGTGGTCGATGCGGCCGGTGTCATGTGTGGTGCGCTCAACAGCAACGACCTGATGCGCGCGAAGGTCATCTGATGAAGCCCGTCCTGAGTTTTGCACCGCCATTGCTGCTCAAGGCGCAAGGCATTCGCGTCGCGTACTTCGATGTGGACGGTGTGCTGACCGATGGCGGCCTGTATTTTTCGGACCAGGGCGAGTCGATCAAGCGCTTTCATGTGCTGGACGGGCACGGTATCCAGTTGCTGCGTGCCGGTGGCATCACGCCGGTGGTGATCACCGGCCGCGACTCCAAGGCCTTGCGCGTGCGGCTTGCGGCGCTGGGCATCGTCGACGCATATTTCGGCATCAGCGACAAACTTGCGGCGGCGCAGGAGAGCTTGCGCACGCTGAAGCTGGAGTGGGAGCAGGCTGCCGTCATTGGTGATGACTGGCCCGATCTGGCACTGGTGCAGCGCTGCCGTTTTTCGGCGGCTCCGCCCAATGCCCATGACGAAGTGCTGGCGTCGGTGGACCACGTTACCCGGCGCCCGGGCGGCCAGGGCGCGGCGCGCGAATTCTGTGACCTGTTGCTGATCGCAGCCGGTCACTACGGCCGCCTGCTCGAGGTGGCGCGCGCATGATCCGTTTGCTGCTGATCGTCTGGGATCGCCTGTCCATCTATCTGCCGATCGCCGTGATGGGCCTGATGGCCCTGGGCACCTACTGGCTGGTGCAGAACTCGCCCAAGGCGGTTGCCACAGCGCAGGAGCGTCCACAGCGAACGGACCCGGACTATTTCATGAAGGATTTCTCGGTCACCACGTTCGGCGAGGGCGGGCGCCTGAAGAGCGAGGTGTTTGGTGTCGCGGCGCGCCATTTCCCGGCGTCCGACACGGTGGAGATCGACAAGGTGCGGATCCGCAGCTTCGATGACCAGGGTCGGCTGACGACGGCAACCGCGAACCGGGCGCTGACCAACAGCGATGCAACCATCGTCGAACTGTTCGGCAATGCCTTGTTGATCCGGGATGCGCAGCAGGACAAGACGGGTGCCCTGGTGCCGCGGATCGAGTTTCGCGGCGAGTATCTGCACGCCAATACCGATACCGAGCGTGTCACGTCGAACAAGCCGGTCGAACTGCGCCGCGGCAACGATGTCTTCGTCGGCGACACCATGGACTATGACAACGTCAACCAGACCATGGTGATGCAGGGCCGGGTCAAGGGCGTGATCGTGCAGGACAAGCCGCCCAAGGGCAAGCCCTGAGCCATGGTCGCGCCGCTGGTCTTCATCACCGGGGCTTCCAGCGGGATCGGGCAGGCGCTTGCCGGGCGTTTTCACGCGGCGGGTTACCGGCTGGCACTGGTGGCCCGTCGCACCGATGCGATCGCGGCATGGGCCGTGCAGGCGGGCATATCGGAAGATCGCATGCGCATCTATGCAGCTGACGTGGCGATCACTGACAGCATCGTGGCGGCCGGGCACGCCTGCCTGCAGGACTGGGGTGTTCCCGATGTCGTGATTGCCGCAGCGGGCATCAGCGTGGGTATCGATACGGCCGTGCGGGAGGACCTCGACGTCATGGCGCAGGTCTTTGCCGTCAACAACACCGGCATGGCGGCCACGTTCCATCCGTTTGTCGATCCGATGCGCCGCCGTGGCTCCGGCAAGCTGGCAGGTATTGCCAGTGTCAACGGCATCCGTGGATTTCCGGGGCATGGCGCCTATTGCGCGAGCAAGGCGGCGGTGATCAGCTACTGTGAATCCTTGCGCGGCGAATTGCGAGCCAGCGGTGTGCAGGTCGTGACGATCAGCCCGGGCTATATCGATACGCCACTGACGCAGGGCAACCGGTACCGGATGCCTTTCCTGATGTCGGCCGAGGCCTTTGCCGCGCAGGCCTTCACCACCATCGAACGGGGGCGCAGTTACCGCGTGATCCCGTGGCAGATGGGCCTGGTCGCCGGTCTTCTGCGTCTATTGCCCAATGCCTTGTTCGATCGGCTATTTGCCGGCCGCCCGCGCAAGCGGCGCGCGGACGGTACGTGACGCTTGTCATGCTGCGGCGCAGGGAGTGACGCCCCAAAGCAAAAGGGGCCCGAGGGCCCCTTTGTCTTGAACAGCATCACGATGTGATGCCGTTGGCAGATCAGTAGCTGCTACGACCACCGCCGTAACCGCCGCCGCCGCTACGGCCACCACCGCCGCCGCCGCCGTAGCCGCCGCCACCACCGCTGCGGCCACCGCCACCGCCGCCGTAACCGCCGCCACCACCGCCGCCGCCGAAGCCGCCACCGCTACGCGGAGGACGTGGCTCCATCGGACGGGCTTCGTTGACAACCAGACCGCGGCCGCCATATTGTTGGCCGTTCATTGCGCTGATAGCGGCTTGCGCTTCAGCTTCGCTACCCATTTCGACGAAACCGAAACCCTTCGAGCGGCCGGTGTCACGTTCCATCATGACTTTGGCGCTGGAGACGGAGCCATGGGCCGAAAAGGCTTGCTGGAGATCTTCGTCGCGGAAGGAATAGGGCAGGTTGCCCACGTAAAGTTTGTTGCCCATTAAGGACTCCTGAAAATGACTCAAAACGCGATGGAGTCCGATAACCGCAATCAACAAACCAATGAAGAATTAAAGCAGACGCGAAAACTGACTAATCACCGCAAACTCGTACTGCCATTTTTGGCAATACCGGGCGAATTATGCGCCATCTTCGGAATATTGCAATTATTTTCTTGACAGGTTTTTTGCCGCCCTATTGCGCGCAAAGCCGCATATTCAAAGGGTTAACCCGAATTTTCGGTCTCGTCAGAGGCATAGTTTCGCCACTGACGCATGGCACTTCGCATGGTCAGCAACTGCCGTTCGAAGTTCGGACAGGTCTTGCAGGCCATCATGTGCAGACGGACCTTCAGCCGATCCGGGATGCTGATCAGGCGGTCTTCACTGGCGATCAGCAGGGCGGCGGCTTCCTTGCAGGTGGGCATGAATAGCATCAGCGTGAACCCGATCGGCCTCCAAACCAGTTCAACTCCAGACACTCGCGCAGGCGCAATCGGGCGCGGTGCAGCGTGACGTACAGGTTGGTCGACGACAAGCCCATTTCATTACAGATCTCTTCGCTCGAGAGCTCGAGCCATTCCCGCATCAGGAAGACCCGCCCCATGGCTGGCGGCATCTTTTCGGTACAGGCCTCCAATATGGCCATGAACTGTTGCGACTGCAGATCCTGTTCGGGGTTGCCCCAGTCGGCTGGGGGCTGGGCGAAATGACCGTCCGCACGAAACACCCAGCCGTCGAGCAGATCTTCGGCCGCGGTGCCCTCGGCGTGGGCATCGCTGGCCACCGTGCGTGCGTTGTGCCGGAAGACATCGATGACCTTGTGCTTCAGGATGCCCACCAGCCAGGTCTTGAGCTGCGAGCGATTCGCGAAACCCTGGGGCTTGTTCAGCGCAGCCAGCAGGGTTTCCGACACGGCATCTTCGGCCCAGCTTTCGTTGCGCAACTGCAGGCGGGCGAACTTCAGCAGGTAGTCGCGATGGGCCACCAACTGTTGTTCAAAAGAGACGGTGGGTTGCGCGACCATGGTCTGACAGGATTGTAGGTTTGCATCCGGTGGCCCTCTGCCTGCAGTCGCCGATGCCGCCCGGCAAGCGCCATTCGTGCAGGGACAGGCCGGTGCCTACCAGTTGACTTCGCGCTCCGGCGTGGCTCCGATGCGGTGAATCGACAGGTCTGCGCCGTCGAACTCCTCCTCCTGGCTCAGCCGAAGGCCGAGCGTGGCTTTGAGGACGGCGTATACCAGTGTGCCGCATGCCGCCGCCCAGCCGACCCCGATCAGCGTGCCAATGAGCTGCGCGGACAAGGACACGCCGCCGATGCCGCCCAGCGCCTTGGCGCCGAAGATGCCCGCCGCCAATCCACCCCAGGTTCCACACAGGCCATGCAAGGGCCAGACACCGAGCACATCGTCGATCTTCCATTTGTTCTGTGTCAGCGTGAACATGGACACGAAGATCGCACCGGCCACGGCCCCGACCACCAAGGCGCCGATCGGGTGCATCAGATCGGACCCGGCACATACGGCAACCAGCCCGGCCAGCGGGCCGTTGTGGATGAAGCCGGGGTCGTTCTTGCCCAGAAGCAGTGCCGCCAGGGTTCCTCCGACCATCGCCATCAGCGAGTTGACGGCGACCAGCCCGGAGATCTTGTCCAGCGTCTGGGCACTCATCACGTTGAAGCCGAACCAGCCAACCGTGAGAATCCAGGCGCCCAGCGCCAGAAACGGAATGTTCGACGGCGGATGGGCGCTGATCGAGCCGTCCTTGCGGTAGCGGTTGGCGCGCGCGCCGAGCAGCAGCACGGCCGGCAGCGCCAGCCATCCGCCGACGGCGTGCACGACGACCGATCCGGCGAAATCATGAAATTCGGCACCTGTCATCGCCTTGATCCAGGCCTGGATGCCCCATGCCTGGTTCCAGGCGACGCCCTCGAATACCGGATAGACAAAACCCACGATCACCGCGGTGGCGATCAGCTGCGGCCAGAACCGCGCGCGCTCGGCAATACCACCAGAGATGATGGCGGGAATCGCTGCCGCGAAGGTGAGCAGGAAGAAGAACTTGACCAGCTCGTAGCCGTTGCGTTCGGCCAACTGTTCTGCGCCGACCATGAAGCCGGTGCCGTAGGCGACGGTGTATCCCACCAGGAAATACACCACGGTCGACACCGAGAAATCGACCAGGATCTTGACCAGTGCATTGACCTGGTTCTTCTTGCGCACCGTGCCCAGCTCCAGAAACGCGAATCCGGCGTGCATGGCCAGCACCATGATGCCGCCTAACAGAATGAACAAGGCATCTGCGCCCTGTTTTAGTGCTTCCATACGATCTCCAGAGAAGAAAATGCCTGTGATTGGTGCTTTGGACGCCTGGTTTGGGTGTCCGCACCAAAGTAAAGCAATTTTTGCGCCATGATTGGCGCCTTGCGCCAATAGTGTGCGTAGCGATGTCCTGATCAGGTGCGGCGCGGCTGTTCTTGCTGGCCCGGACCGGGGTATTCCCGTTACCAGGCCATGGGCCTATACTCGCCCCCAGTGCCGATTTGCTACAGCTTGCGGGCACCGGAGTCCTGGAACTCCGAAAATCAGCTAAAGACGGCACAGCTATCCCGGCCCCGCTTTTAGCGTTGCCGGGATTTTTTATGCTTGTGACACCTTTGACGATGCATTTTTCGGACCCCCTGCCCTTGCGCAGCGGGGCGTCCATCCGTGCCTACGACCTGGCCTACGAAACCTACGGCACGCTCAATGCCGAGCGCTCGAATGCGGTGCTGGTGCTGCATGCACTGAACGCATCGCACCATCTGGCCGGCCTGTACGCCGGCCAGGAGAAGTCCGATGGCTGGTGGGACAACATGATTGGCCCCGGCAAACCGCTGGATACCGACCGCTTCTTCGTCATCGGGGTCAATAACCTGGGCTCGTGCTTCGGCTCCACCGGCCCGATGCATGTGAATCCTGACACCGGCCGCATCTATGGCTCGGACTTCCCGGTGGTGACGGTCGAGGACTGGGTCGACGCGCAGGCGCGCTTGCTCGACGCCCTGCAGATCGAGACCCTTGCCGCCGTCATGGGGGGCAGCCTGGGGGGCATGCAAGCGCTGAGCTGGACGCTGCAATACCCACAGCGGGTGCGCAATGCCCTGGTGATCGCCAGCGCGCCCAACCTGACGGCGGAGAACATCGCCTTCAACGAGGTTGCGCGGCGCGCCATCGTCACCGACCCGGACTTCCGCGGTGGCCATTTCTACGCGCAAGACGGACGCGCCGAAACCAAACCCAAACGCGGGCTGCGCATCGCGCGCATGATCGGCCACATCACCTACCTCAGTGACGACGTGATGAACGAGAAGTTCGGCCGCGAGTTGCGCAACGCCCTGCTCAGGGAGGGCGCGGCGCCCGAGGGCAGCGACCGTGTGCCGGCCGGCGACTACCGCTACACCACGCAGGACGTGGAGTTCCAGATCGAGAGCTACCTGCGCTACCAGGGCGACAAGTTTGCCGAATACTTCGACGCCAATACCTATCTGCTGATCACCCGCGCACTGGACTACTTCGATCCGGCGCGTGCGTTCGACGGTAACCTGAGCCGCGCGCTGGCACGTGCCACGGCCAACTTCCTGCTGGTGAGCTTCACCACCGACTGGCGCTTTTCCCCGGGGCGCAGCCGCGAGATCGTCAAGGCCTTGCTGGACAACCGGCGCGATGTCAGTTACGCGGAAATCGATGCGCCGCATGGCCATGACGCCTTCCTGCTCGACGATCCGCGCTACACCAACCTGGTCCGTTCGCGCTTCGAGCGTATCGCCAGCGAACTCGAAAGCGGGGCCGATCATGAGTGATCTCGCAACCATGGAAGCGGTCGCCCGGCTGGTGCCGCATGGCTCTCGCGTGCTCGACCTCGGTTGTGGCGATGGCGCCCTGCTCGCCCATTTGCAGACGCACCAGGGCTGCAGCGGCTACGGCATCGAGATCGACGATGCCAACGTGCTGGCCTGCGTGCGCCGGGGCGTCAACGTGATCCAGCTCAACCTGGACGAAGGCCTGGCCATCTTCGAGGACGCCAGTTTCGACGTGGTGCTGCATATCGACACTTTGCAGCACCTGCGCAACACCGAGGTGGTGCTGCAGGAAACCGCGCGGGTCGGACGCATCGGTGTGGTTGCGTTCCCGAATTTCGGCCACTGGCCGAACCGGCTCAGCATCGCGCGCGGGCGCATGCCGGTGACCCGTCGGCTGCCCTACCAGTGGTACGACACGCCGAACATCCGGGTCGGCACCTATGCGGACTTCGAGGTGCTGGCGCTGCGCAATGGCCTGAAGATCCAGGACAGTTTCGGCCTGCAGGACGGGCGCACCGTGCGCACCCTGCCGAACCTGCTGGCCGGCACCGCGGTATTCAAGTTCACGCGTTGAAGCCCGTCGGCTGACAGGGCTGCCCTGCTTGCTATGGCAAGGCGGGTGGCACCATCAGCGCACCAGGGCCGGCATTTTCGGGTTGAACGTCCATCCCGGCACCAGGTACTGCATCGCCACCGCGTCGTCGCGCGCCCCCAGGCCGTGCTGCAGATAGAGCTGGTGCGCCTTTTCGACCTCGGCCATGTCGAGCGAGATGCCCAGGCCTGGCGCGGTCGGCACCGTGATCGTGCCGCCTTGGATGGTCAGGGGCTCGGTCGTGATGCGCTGGCCGTCCTGCCAGATCCAGTGGGTGTCGATCGCCGTGACCCTGCCTGGCGCGGCTGCGGCCACGTGGGTGAACATGGCCAGCGAGACGTCGAAGTGGTTGTTCGAATGCGAACCCCAGGTCAGACCCCACATCTGGCACAGCTGCGCCACCCGCACCGATCCCTGCAGCGTCCAGAAGTGCGGGTCGGCCAGCGGAATGTCGACCGATTGCAGCGCCAGTGTGTGGGCCATCTCGCGCCAGTCGGTGGCGATCATGTTGGTGGCGGTGCGCAGCCCGGTGGCGCGGCGGAACTCGGCCATCACCTCGCGGCCGGAGAACACGCCTTCCGCGCCGCACGGATCCTCGGCATAGGCCAGCTCCGCATGCCGGTCGCGGCACAGGCGTATCGCGTCCTTGAGCAGCCAGCCGCCGTTCGGATCCAGCGTGATGCGGGCCTGCGGGAAGCGTTCATGCAAGGCGACGATGGCCTCGATCTCGTCCTCGCCGCGCAGCACGCCGCCCTTGAGCTTGAAGTCGCGAAACCCGTAGCGGGCGAAACTGGCTTCGGCCAGCCGCACCACCGCCTCGGGCGTCAGCGCGGTCTCATGGCGCAGCCGCATCCAGTCGTCCGGGTGGTCGGGTTCGCTGCGGTAGGGCAGGTTGGTGCGGCTGCGGTCACCAACATAGAACAGGTAGCCGAGCACGTCGACCTTGTCGCGCTGCTGGCCATCTCCGAGCAGGGCTGCCACCGGCACCTGCAGGTGCTGCCCGAGCAGGTCGAGCAAGGCACTTTCGACCGCCGTCACGGCATGGATCGCGACGCGCAGGTCGAAGGTCTGGTTGCCGCGGCCGCCGCTGTCCCGCGCGGCAAAGGCTTCGCGCAGGCGGTTGAGTGTCTGGTTCCAGGCCCCGATGCTCTGGCCGACGATCAGCGGGCGCGCATCTTCCAGCGTCTGGCGGATCTTCTCGCCGCCGGGCACCTCGCCCACGCCGGTGCGGCCGTCGCTGTCGGTCAGGATCACCAGGTTGCGGGTGAAGAACGGGCCATGGGCCCCGCTGAGGTTGAGCAGCATGCCGTCGCGTCCGGCGATGGGAATCACCTTCAGCGCCGTCACGCGGGGGGTGGAGTCGGGGCGTGGCTGGGTGACAGAGGCGGTAGGCGTGGTCATGGTGGCGAGGAAGTCAGCGAAAATGGGGTTGAAAGATCAGTTGTCGTACAACTGGAGGTGAGAAAAAAACACAGGCGCAGGCGGCTTCAGCCTTGGGGAGGTGGCGGGTTCACCTCATGGGCCTGGGTGCGGCGCAGGCGTTCGCGGCTGTTGCTCAGATGGGTGCGCATGGCCGCGCGTGCGGCGTCGGAGTCGCGGTTGCGGATCGCTGCGAAGATGTTTTCGTGTTCGCCATTGACGCGCTGCAGGTAGCTCAGTCGCCCTTCCGGCGCGTGCTGCGGGGTGTTGACGCGGGTGCGCGGAATGATCATGGCGCCCAGGTAGGTCATCAGGTCGGCGAAATGCTGGTTGCCGGTGGCGCGGGCGACTTCCATGTGGAACTGGAAGTCCGGCGGCACCGCGTCGGAGTCCTGTTCGATGGAGCTCTGAAAGGCATCGAGCGCCGCCTGCAGCGCCGCCAGATGGGCGTCCGTGCGGCGCTGTGCTGCCAGGCCGGCAGCCTCGGTCTCCAGGCTGATGCGCAGTTCCAGCACCGCGATCACGTCCGCCACGGTGGCGAAGTCCTGCGGCGAGATCCGGAAATTCCCGCCGCGCTCCTGCGCACTGACAAAGGTGCCGATGCCATGCCGGGTTTCGACCAGTCCCGAGGCCTGCAGGCGCGACAAGGCCTCGCGCACGACGGTGCGGCTGACATCGAAACGGGCCATGATTTCGGCTTCGGTCGGAAGCTTGCCGCCGACCGGCAAGGCACCGGTACGGATCTCGCCTTCCAGCGTTCCAACGATTTCGGTCACCAGTCCCCGGGGACGCCGGCGGGCGGCGGGGGGTTCCGGTGTCTGTGTCTCCTGGCGGTGCGGCGAGGCCATTAGGGTTTTCCTGGGTTCCATCAAAAACAGCTTGACAGTCAAAAATGGGATGCTGACAATTCTTGTTGTCAGACAACATATGACTGATGACTTGCCGTCGTGGCTTGACTGTAGCAAACCTGCAGTAATTGTCCAGCGAACCGAAGTCCGAACCACCCAACCGCCAGAAAAACAGGTCTGCTGCATGACGATCAAGAGCCACGAACGAATCCTGATGACCGGCGCCGCCGGCAATCTGGGCAAGCAGATGCGTACGCGCTTGAAGGCCAATTGCAGCCAGCTGCGCCTGTCCGACCGGCTGGCCTTCGACGGCGACGCACAAGCCGGCGAGGAAATCATGCTGGCCGATCTCGCCGATGCGCAGGCCGTCATGCGGCTGGTCGAGGGCGTCGACGCAATCGTGCATTTCGGCGGCGTGTCGGTCGAAGGACCGTTCAACCCGATTCTCAATGCCAACATCATCGGCATCGTCAACCTGTACGAGGCCGCGCGCCAGCACGGCGTCAAGCGCGTGGTGTTCGCCAGCTCCAACCACGTGACCGGCTTTTACCGGCAATCGGAAACCATCGGCGTCGATAGCGCGCCGCGCCCGGACGGCTTCTACGGCCTGAGCAAGGCTTTTGGCGAAGACGTGGCGCGCTTCTATTTCGACCGCTACGGCATCGAGACTGCCTGCGTGCGCATCGGCTCGTCTTTCCCCGAGCCCAAGGACCGGCGCATGCTGGCCACCTGGCTGAGCTTCGACGACCTGCACCGCCTCATCACGGCATGCCTGACGACGCCGGTGCTGGGCTGGAGCGTCATCTACGGCATGTCGAACAACGCGGTCACCTGGTGGGACAACACCGGCGCGCGCCACATCGGCTATGTCCCGCAGGACAGCGCTGACGTGTTCCGCGACGCCGTCTATGCGCGGACCACGGCACCTGACCTCGGTGACCCGGCCGTGCAGTTCCAGGGTGGCGGCTTTGTCAAGATGGGGCCGTTTCCCGGATGACCACCGTGCTGCAATCCGAACCCCGGGTGGTCTCGACCGGCCGTGACAAGGTTGGCGAATCGCCGGTGTGGGACGTTCAGGCCCAGGCCTTGTACTGGGTCGATATCGAAGGTCGCCATATCCATCGGCTGGATTGGCGCAGCCAGGTTCAGCAGAGCTGGGATACGCCCGAGCGCGTCGGTTGCATCGCACTGGCAAGCGACGGCAGCGTGATCGCTGCCATGGAATCCGGCGTGTTCGCGCTGCGCTTGCGCACGGCGCCACACGTCGATGCGAAGCTGCTCGCGGCTGTCAGTCATCCCATGGAGAACATGCGCTTCAACGATGGTCGCTGCGATGCCAGCGGGCGCTTCTGGATCAGCACCATGTGCATGAACATGGCTTTGGCGGCACCCGTCGGTGCCTGGTTTTGCCTGGACGAGCGCGGGCTCAGCGCAGCCCATTGCGACGGCCTGATCACCCCCAACGGACTGGCGTTCAGTCCCGACAACCGCACCATGTACTTCTCCGACTCCCATCCGAGCGTGCAGAAGATCTGGGCCTTCGATTTCGACCTCGCCACCGGGCAGGTCGGTGCCGGCCGCGAATTTCTCGACATGACACAGATGCCCGGCCGTCCGGACGGAGCGGCCGTTGACGCCGAGGGCTGCTACTGGATCTGCGGCAACGACGCCGGCCTGGTGCACCGCATCGACCCGCGCGGCGCCTGGATATCGTCGGTACAGATTCCGGTGGCCAAGCCTTCGATGTGCGCGTTCGGCGGTCCGCAGCTGGACACGCTTCTGGTGACCTCGATCTGTCCGCCTGGTGTGTCCGGCGGCCTCTGTGGTGCCGTGTTCGCGCTCGATGCCGGTGTCCGGGGTCGTCCCGAACCGCAGTTCTCCCGTTTTCCGTCAGCCGGTGCCTGACTTTTCATCTATCCGCACCTATCCCCCCACTTGCTTCACATTTTCAGGAGACAACCATGACCATGCGCAGACGCTTCATTGCTGCGGCCATCACCGCCGCCACCCTCACCGTTTCGATGCAGGCCAGCGCCCAGACCGTGCTCAAGGCCGCCGATGTCCATCCGCCGGGCTACCCGACCGTGGTGGCCACCGAGAACATGGGCAAGAAGTTCGAAGCCGCCACCAACGGCAAGTACAAGATGCAGATGTACCCCAGCAGCGTGCTGGGTGACGAGAAGACGATGATCGAGCAGACCCAGATCGGCGCGATCCAGATCCTGCGCACCTCCCTGGGCCCACTGGGTTCGGTCGTGCCCGAGGTCAACATCTTCAACATGCCGTTCGTGTTCCGCAATGAAGCGCATATGCGTGCGGTCATCGACGGCCCGATCGGCCAGGAAATCCTGGACAAGATCAGCGCCAGCCCGGCGCGCCTGGTCGCACTGGCCTGGCAGGATGGTGGCTCGCGCAGCCTGTACACCAAGAAGCCGGTGCGCACGCTGGCCGACCTCAAGGGCCAGAAAGTCCGCATGATGGGCAATCCGCTGTTCATCGACACCATGAATGCCCTGGGTGGCAATGGCATCGCCATGGGTTACCCCGAGGTCTACAGCGCATTGCAGACCGGTGTCATCGACGGTGCCGAGAACAACCCGCCCAGCATGTTCACCGCCAACCACTACACGACCGGTGCCAAGTACTACGCGCAGACCAACCACCTGATCATTCCCGAACTGGTGGTGATGTCGAAGGTGGCCTACGACAAGCTGACCCCGGCCGAACAAGGACTGATCAAGAAATTCGGTCGCGAAGCCCAGATGGAGCAGCGCGTGTTGTGGGACAAGAGCGTGGCCGAATACAGTGCCAAGCTCAAGGCCGCTGGCGTGGAGTTCATCGAAGTCGACCAGAAGCCTTTCTTTGACGCGACCGCTCCGGTTCGTGCCAAGTACGGCGCTCCGTTTACGGACCTGATGGCCCGCATCGCTGCCGTCAAGTAAACCGACCGAACGCCGGCCACCGTGTGCAGCACGCAGGTGCTGCGCACGGTCGTGCCCGGCCGGGATTTTTCCCCTCGTTTCCGAATTGGCGGTCCCCAGGCCGCGTTTCCCATGAAGAACCCGCTTCTCGCATTATTCGACGGCATCTATCTGGCCTGCATCTGGATCGCTGGAATGTCGATCTTCATCATGAGCCTGATCATTCCGGTCGGCGTCTTTGCCCGCTATGTGCTGGGTTTCGGTGCCGCGTGGCCCGAACCCATCGCCATCCTGCTGATGGTGATATTCACCTTCGTCGGTGCCGCCGCAGCCTACCGGGCCGGTGCCCATATTGCGGTGGCCATGATCACCGACCGCATGCCGCCCGCACTGCAGAAACTCTGCACCGTCGCCGTCAACCTGCTGATGCTGGTGGTCAGCCTGTTCATGCTGTTCTACGGCACCCGGCTGAGCATGGAGACCATGGGCCAGACCATCACCTCCCTGCCATGGATGCCGGTGGGCGTGACCTATCTGCCGGTGCCGATCGGTGGCTTGCTGACCTTGCTGTTCGTGATCGAAACCCTGGTCTTCGGACCACAGCACAACCGTGCCGTCATTCGCTTTGACCACCAGGTCGAAGAAGCAGGAGCCTGAGCATGGACGCATTCGTATTGCTGGGCAGTTTCGCGCTGCTGATCGTCATCGGCATGCCAGTGGCCTATTCGCTGGGACTGGCCGCGCTCGTGGGCGCGGTGTACATCGACTTGCCGATCGACGCGGTGATGATCCAGATCGCCAGTGGCGTCAACAAGTTCTCCTTGCTGGCCATTCCGTTCTTCGTGCTGGCCGGTGCCATCATGGCGGAGGGCGGCATGTCGCGCCGCCTGGTCGCCTTTGCCGGTGTGCTGGTCGGATTCGTGCGCGGCGGCCTTTCGCTGGTCAACATCCTGGCCTCCACCTTCTTCGGTGCGATCTCCGGCTCCTCGGTCGCCGATACGGCATCGATCGGGTCGGTCATGGTGCCCGAGATGGTCAAGAAGGGCTATCCGCGCGACTTCGCCACGGCGCTGACCGTCAGCGGATCGATTCAGGCCACCCTGATTCCGCCGAGCCACAACGCGGTCATCTATTCGATGGCCGCGGGCGGCTCGATCTCGATCGCGGCCTTGTTCATGGCTGGCGTATTGCCAGGCCTGCTGCTGGGGCTGACGCTGGGCACCTACTGCCTGTACGTCGCGCGCAAGCGGAACTTCCCGGTGGGCGAGTCGATCCCGCTGCGCCAGGCGCTGCGTATTGCCGGCGATGCGATGTGGGGCCTGGCCACGATGTTCATCATTCTGGGCGGCATTCTGAGCGGCGTGTTCACGGCCACCGAATCAGCCTCGATCGCCGTGCTGTGGGCCTTCTTCGTCACGATGTTCATCTATCGGGACTACAAGTGGGGCGACCTGCCCAAGCTCGTGCACCGCACGGTGAAGACCGTCTCCATCGTCATGATCCTGATCGGATTCGCGGCGTCCTTCGGCTACATCATGACACTGATGATGATTCCGCTGAAGATCACCACCGCGCTGACCAGCTTCACCGACAACCGCTACATGATCCTGTTCCTGATCAACATCCTGCTGCTGGTCCTGGGTACCCTGATGGACATGGCAGCATTGCTGCTGATCCTGACCCCGATCCTGCTGCCGGTGGTCAAGGCCGTGGGCATCGATCCGGTGCACTTCGGCATGATCATGATCGTGAACCTGGGCATGGGCCTGATCACGCCGCCGGTGGGCTCGGTCCTGTTCGTCGGCAGTGCAGTCGGCAAGCTGCCGATCGAACAGGTCGTCAAGGCCTTGATGCCCTTCTTCGGATTGCTGCTGATCGTGCTGGGCATCGTCACCTATGTTCCAGCCTTGTCGATGTGGCTGCCCAACCTGCTCGGTCTCTGATGAAGCCGTGACGGTCATCGCCTTGTCCCCCGACCACCATGTCCACGCCTGAACTGCCTCTGGTGCTGGTGACCCATCCGCGCAACCGGCTGGACACCTACTTCGGCGCCGAAGCCCTGGCGCAGCTGCGGCAGATCGCGCGGGTGCGGCTCAACCCCTCGGACGAGGATCTCGCCGGGCCTGCGCTGGTCGACGCGGCGCGTGCCTGTGCCGTGGTGATCGCCTACCGGCAGACGCCGGTCAATGCCGCCAGCTGTGCCGCGCTCGCCGACGTGCAGGCCATTGTTCGCTGCGCGGTCGACATTCGCACCATCGATGTAGCGGCGGCCAGCGCGCAAGGCATTCTGGTCACCCAGGCCAGTGCCGGCTTCATGGCATCGGTGTCGGAGTGGATCATCGGCGCCATGATCGACCTGGGCCGGCACATCAGCGCTGGTGTGCTGGAATACCGGGCCGATGGAATGGCGCGTCCGCGCATGGGGCGTGAATTGCGCGGGTCCACACTGGGCGTCATCGGTTTCGGGCAGATTGCGCGTTACCTGTGTTCGGTGGCCGGTGCGCTCGGGATGCGGGTACAGGTCACCGATCCGTATGCGACCGTGGACATGCCGGGGGTCACCCACACGGACCTCGCGCAGCTGCTTGCCGGGTCGGACTTTGTCGTATGCCTGGCTCCGGCCAATGCCGACACCGAGAACATGATGAACGCCCAGACCTTCGCCACCATGCGTGCGGGGAGTTATTTCATCAATGCCGCGCGTGGCGACCTGGTCGACGATGCGGCACTGTTGCAGGCGCTGGACAGCGGCCACCTGGCGGGGGCGGCACTGGATGTCGGGCGCGCGCCGGACCAGATGCCGACAGCGGCGCTGGCACGCCATCCGAAGGTGATCGCATCGCCCCACGTCGGCGGCCTGACGCCGTCGGCGATCGAACACCAGGCGCGGGAGACGGTGCGCCAGACCGCCGAGATCCTGCAGGGCCGGATACCCGTGGGTGCTGTCAACGCCGATGGCGCGACGCGCATGCGCCGGCCGTTGAACCGGGCCGTTGCGTCCTGATGCCATGACGTCCGCAGCGACTCCCGCCGCAATGCCTGAAGGCGCATGCGATTGCCATTGCCATGTGTTCGATCCGGCGTATCCGCTGGCGGCCACGGCAAGCGCACCGGCACCGGTGCGTGCCACGCTGGCCGACTACCGCCATGTGCAGGCAGAACTCGGGCTTACCCGTGCCGTTCTGGTGCAGTCGAGCGCGTATGGCTTCGACAACCGCTGCATGCTGGCGGCGCTGGCCGAACTCGGAGACGCGGCGCGCGGGGTCGTGACCTTGCCGCCGACCGTGGACGACGCAACGTTGGCGCAGCTGCATGCGGTCGGTGTGCGCGGTGTTCGCTTCATGATGTTGAACCGCCCGCTGCTGTCCTGGGACGCGCTGCTGCCGATGGCTGCGCGGATCGCGCCGCTGGGCTGGCACATCAATCTGCAGGTGGACGGTGCCGAATTTCCACACCGGATGCAGCAGCTTTCCGCGCTGCCGGTCCCGCTGGTGATCGACCACAACGGCAAGTTCCTGTCCCCGCCCGGCATCGATGCGCCGGAGTTTCAGGCGCTTCGCAGCCTGCTGGACACGGGGCGTTGCTGGGTCAAGCTCTCGGCGCCCTACGAGACTTCGCGCACCGGTGCGCCCGACTATGCCGACGTTAGCCTGCTCGCCCGCACGCTGGCACAGGCCTATCCGCAGCGGTGCCTGTGGGCGAGCAACTGGCCCCACGTCGGGCGCACCGCGCCGCCCCGGGATGCCGACATGGCGAGCCTGCTGCGCAGCTGGGCGCCGCAGGCCGATGTCCTTCGTCGCATTCTGGTCGACAACCCACAACTGCTTTACGGTTTCTGACGCCTTTTCCATCCCGCAACCACTACGCAAACACCATCACCATGACCCTCAATCGCCGCACCCTGCTCGGTTCATCACTCGCCTTCGGCCTGACCTCGCCAGTCTGGAGCAAGAACGCCTGGCCTGAGCGCCCGATCCGGATCATCGTCCCGTATGGGCCGGGCGGCTCGTCGGACATCATTGCGCGCGCGATCAGCCAGCCGCTGTCGGAAGCGCTGGGCCAGTCCGTGATCGTCGAGAACAAGGCTGGAGCCAATGGCAATCTGGGCGCCGACATCGTGGCCAAGTCCGCACCCGACGGCTATACGCTGCTGCTGTGTGACACCGGCGCGCTGGCCATCAGCCCCTCGGTCTACACCAAATTGCCGTTCGATCCGGCCAAGGACTTGCGCGGTGTCACCATGCTGGCCTATTCGCCGCACATGCTGGCCGTGCACCCGTCGGTCAAGGCCGACAACCTGAAGGAGCTGGTGGCACTGTCCAAGACCACGGACCTCAACTTTGCGGTCACGGCCATGGGCAGCGCACCCCACCTTGCGGGCGTCGCGGTCGAGCGCGCCAGCGGTGCCAAATGGGTGTACGTTCCCTACAAGGGCGGTGCACAGGCGATCGCGGACACCATCGCCGGCCAGACCCAGATCCTGATGAACGGCATGCTCGCCACCTTGCCCCATGTGCAGAGCGGCAAGCTCAAGGTACTGGGCATCTCCAAGCGCAGCCGCATGCCCCTGATCGGCAGCGTGCCCACGCTGGCCGAACAAGGCATCGCGGATTTCGAGTCGGGCACCTGGCAAGGTGTGCTGGTGGCCAATGGCACACCGGCGCCTATCCTGGCGCGCCTGAATGCCGAGCTGATCAAGGCGATCCGCACCCCGGACGTGCGGGCCCGCCTGACGGGCCAGGGTGCGGAGGTCGTGACCATGGCATCGAACGAGCAGGACCAGTTCTTCAACCGCGAGCGCAGCCGCTGGGCGCAGGTGGTTGCTGCGGCCAACATCAAGCTCGACTGACAGATTCAGCCTGGCGCGCTGCGCCATTTCCTCCACCTACCTACCATTGACCATGATGAACCCACAAGACCTCAAGACCATCATCAGCTCCGGCCTGTTGTCCTTTCCGCTGACCGACTTCGACGAACAGGGCGACTTCCGGCCCAAGACCTACATCGAACGCCTCGAATGGCTGGCACCCTATGGAGCAACCGCGCTGTTTGCCGCCGGCGGCACCGGTGAGTTCTTCTCGCTCACCGGTGACGAGTACCCCTCCATCATCAAGACCGCGGTCGACACCTGCCGCGGCAAGGTGCCCATCATTGCCGGTGCTGGCGGCCCGACCCGTTTCGCCATCGCATGTGCACAGGAAGCGGAACGCCTGGGGGCCCATGGCATCCTGCTGCTGCCGCACTACCTGACCGAAGCCGGCCAGGAAGGCCTGATCAACCATGTGGAAGCGGTGTGCAAGAGCGTCAAGTTCGGTGTCATCGTCTACAACCGCAACGTCTGCAAGCTCACGCCCGAGTCGCTCGCCATCCTGGCCGACCGCTGCCCCAACCTGATCGGTTTCAAGGACGGCGTCGGCGAGATCGAGACCATGGTCTCGATCTACCAGCGCATGGGCGACCGTTTCGCGTATCTGGGCGGTCTGCCGACCGCCGAGGTGTATGCGGCGGCCTACAAGGCGCTGGGAACACCGGTCTATTCATCGGCCGTGTTCAACTTCATCCCCAAGACCGCGGTGGACTTCTACAACGCCGTTGCCAATGACGACACGGCGACACAGCACCGTCTGCTGCATGATTTCTTCATGCCGTATCTGACCATCCGCAATCGCATGCCTGGCTACGCCGTGAGCATCGTCAAGGCCGGCGCGAAGATCGTCGGCCACGACGCAGGTCCGGTGCGCGCCCCCTTGACGGACCTCAAGCCGGCCGAGATGGAACAACTGGCCGCGTTGATCAAGACGCTCGGCCCGCAGTAACCAGCACCGACTCGGACGTGGCAACAAGGCCGGTTTTCGATGTCGCGGTCGTGGGTGCCGGCATGGGTTCGGCGCCGCACCTGCGATCGCTGCAGGACCTGGGCGCCGAATACCCGCTGACCTGGGTCTGCGCCCGTGACGCGCAGCGTCTGGCGGCGGTGCCCCTGCCCGATGGTGTCCGGCGCACCACGCGGCTGGACGACATCCTGCAGGACCCGCGGGTGCGTGCCGTACTGGTGCTGACGCCACCGGCGGCACATCTGGAGGTCGTGCGGCAGGTGGCGGCCGCCGGCAAGCATGTGCTGGTCGAAAAGCCGCTCGAACTCGATCTGCCGCGCGCCCGCGCACTCGTCGCGTGTTGCGAGGAAGCCGGCGTCCAGCTGGCGGTGATGTTTCAGTACCGGCTGCGCGAAGCGGCAACCCGGCTGCGGCAGTTGCTGCGCAGTGGCGAACTGGGCCCGCTCACCAGCGCCAGCGCCAGCGTACGCTGGTGGCGACCGCAGTCGTATTACGACGTACCGGGTCGTGGCACTCTGGCCCGGGATGGCGGTGGCGTGCTGATGACGCAGGCCATCCACACGCTGGACCTGCTGCTGGACCTGATCGGTCTGCCGCAGCGCGTCACCGGGTCCGTGTCGACCAGCGCAGTGCACCGGATGCAATGCGAAGACACGGCCAGTGCCTTGCTGCACTATCCGGGCGGCGCCGTGGCAGTGGTTCAGGCCACGACCGCAGCCAGCCCAGGGTATCCGGAACGCATCGAGATCAACGCGACCGGTGGCACGGCGACGCTGGAATCCGGACGCCTGCAGCTGAGCTTCATGGATGGCCGCACCGAGACTGTGGGTGCGGACAGCGGAACCGGCGGCGGCGCCGACCCGATGGCCTTCGACCACGGGCCGCACCGGGCCGTGATCCGGGACTTTCTGGACGCCGTACGCGATGGCCGGCCGCCCGCGGTGACAGGCCGCAGCGCGCTGGCCGTGCATACGGTCATCGAGGCCATCATCGCCTCCTCCGCACAGGGCCGCGCGGTGGCGCTGAACCCGGACTGCGCATAACATCGAAATCCTCTCCGATTTTTTCACCTCGAAACATTACAAGGCAAATCACCATGGCGACGCAGCAACACGACAACCTCATCAACGGCCAATGGGTCGCAGGCGACAGCTACAGCCCGAATGTCAATCCGTCCAACACGGGGGATGTGCTGGGCCACTACACGCAGGCCAATGCCGGGCAGATGGATGCTGCGGTGCAGGCTGCGCGCGCGGCGTTCCCGGCCTGGTCGACCTCGGGCATCCAGGCCCGCTCCGATGCCCTGGACAAGATCGGCAACGAGATCCTGGCCCGGCGCGAGGAACTCGGCACACTGCTGGCGCGCGAGGAAGGCAAGACCCGCGCCGAAGGCATCGGCGAGGCCGCGCGGGCCGGCAACATCTTCAAGTTCTTCGCCGGCGAATGCCTGCGCCTGGCCGGTGAAACCGTGGCTTCGGTGCGTCCGGGCATCGGTGTCGAGGTCACGCGCGAGCCGCTGGGGGTGATCGGCCTGATCACGCCGTGGAACTTTCCGATCGCCATTCCCGCCTGGAAGGTGGCCCCGGCCCTGGCCTATGGCAATTGCGTCGTGCTCAAGCCCGCCGACCTGGTGCCCGGTTGCGCATGGGCGCTGGCCGACATCATCAGCCGCAGCGGCATTCCTGCCGGCGTGTTCAACCTGGTCATGGGCCGCGGCAGCGTGGTAGGTGACGTGCTGGTCAACCACCCGGGCATCGACGCCGTCAGCTTCACCGGCTCGCAGCAGGTCGGTGGGCGCATCGCCCAGCAATGTGCCGTCAACCTGAAAAAGGTGCAGCTCGAGATGGGCGGCAAGAACCCGCAGGTCGTGCTCGACGATGCGGACCTGGGTCAGGCGGTCGAACTGTGCGTGCAAAGCGCGTTTTTCTCCACCGGCCAGCGTTGCACGGCATCGAGCCGGCTGATCGTGACCGAAGGCATTTATCCGAAGTTCATCGACGCCATGCAAAAGCGCATGGCCGCGCTCAAGGTCGGCGATGCCCTGCAGGCCGGCATCGACATCGGTCCGGTGTCCTCGAAGTCGCAACTCGCCCAGGACTTCGACTATGTCGCGATCGCGCAGAAGGAAGGTGCCAAGCTGCTGTGTGGCGGCGAATCGCTCAAGCGTGACACCGAGGGCTTCTACATGGCGCCGGCATTGTTCACCGACACCAGCGCCGACATGCGCATCAACCGCGAAGAAGTGTTCGGACCGGTGGCCAGCATCATCCGCGTCAAGGACTATGACGCTGCGCTGGCCGAGGCCAACAACACGCCGTTCGGACTGTCGGCAGGCATCGCCACGACCTCGCTGAAATACGCCACGCATTTCAAGCGCCACAGCCAGGCCGGCATGGTGATGGTCAACCTGCCGACGGCGGGCGTCGACTACCACGTGCCCTTCGGCGGTCGCAAGGGTTCGAGTTACGGCGCGCGCGAGCAAGGCCGTTATGCGCAGGAGTTCTTCACCACGGTCAAGACCGCGTATACGCTGGCCTGAGCTTGCCGCCGTGGCGACCGCAGGGCAAGCCTGCGGCGCCGCGGCCACTTTTCTCTTTCACCCCATCCGTTCTGGCCATGTCTGAAACCAAGTCGCTTCAACCGCACCGTATTGCCATGCACGCGGCTGATAACGTGGCCATCGTCGCCAATGACGGCGGTTTGCCGGCCGGCACGGTGTTCGCGGATGGACTGGTGCTGCTGGACAAGGTTCCGCAGGGCCACAAGGTCAGCCTGGTGGATATCGCCGCCGGCGAATCGGTGCGACGCTACAACGTCGTCATCGGCACGGCGATACGCGACATTCCTGCGGGTAGCTGGGTCCACGAACGGCTGCTGCAGATGCCGCAGGCCCGATCGCTGGTCGGCCTGCCGATGGCGACCGAGAAGCCGGCACCGCTGCCACCGCTGGAGGGGTATACCTTCGATGGCTACCGCAATGCCGACGGTTCGGTGGGCAGCCGCAACATCCTGGCCATCACGACCACGGTGCAGTGCGTCGCCGGCGTCGTGGAATTCGCCGTCAAGCGCATCAAGGACGAGTTGCTGCCGCAGTATCCGCATGTCGACGATGTGGTCGGCCTCGAACACAGCTATGGCTGCGGCGTGGCCATCGATGCGCCCGACGCCGTGATCCCGATCCGCACGCTGCGCAACATCAGCCTGAACCCGAACTTCGGCGGCGAGGTCATGGTCGTCAGCCTGGGCTGCGAAAAGCTGCAGCCCGAACGCCTGTTGCCGCCGGGGGTGATTCCCATCAGCGACCAGCGCGACGCGCAGGCGCAGGAAAAGCTCGACGTGGTCTGTCTGCAGGATGCCGGCCATGTCGGCTTCATGTCGATGATCGATTCCATCCTGCGCCAGGCGCGCGTGCATCTGGAGCGGCTGAACCAGCGCCGCCGTGAGCCCTGTCCGGCGTCCAGCCTGGTGGTGGGGGTGCAGTGCGGTGGCAGCGATGCGTTCTCGGGCGTGACCGCCAATCCGGCGGTGGGTTTTGCCACCGACCTGCTGGTGCGCGCCGGCGCCACCGTGATGTTCTCCGAGGTCACCGAGGTGCGCGATGGCATCGACCAGCTGACGGCCCGCGCCGCCACGCCGGAGGTGGCCGAGGCCATGGTGCGCGAGATGGCGTGGTACGACAGCTACCTGGAGCGCGGCAAGGTCGACCGCAGCGCCAACACCACGCCGGGCAACAAGGCCGGGGGTTTGTCGAACATCGTCGAGAAGGCGATGGGTTCGATCATCAAGTCCGGCACCGCGCCGATCATGGGCGTGGTGCCACCGGGTGAACGGGCGCTGCAGAAGGGCCTGTTGTATGCGGCCACGCCGGCCAGCGACTTCATCTGCGGCACGCTGCAGCTGGCGGCCGGCATCAACGTGCATGTGTTCACCACCGGCCGCGGCACGCCCTATGGCCTGGCCGAGGTGCCGGTGATCAAGGTTGCGACGCGCAGCGACCTGGCGCGACGCTGGCACGACCTGATGGATCTGGACGCCGGTCGCATCGCCACCGGCGAGATGACGATCGAGCAGATGGGCTGGGAGTTGTTCCACATGATGCTCGCCGTTGCCAGTGGCAAGAAGACCTGGGCCGAGCACTGGAAGCTGCACAACGCGCTGGTGCTGTTCAATCCGGCACCGGTGACCTGAGTCACCCCACCCACCGAACTTCATGCCGACCCCGACTTTCACGGTGCGCAGCAGCGCGCCGAGGCCGGTTGCACGCCGCCCGCGTCCACCGCAACGTATTCCCGTTCCCGATCCCGTTCTCAGCCCCCACCATCAGGAGACAGACAGATGAAACGCAGACAGATCATGGCCCTCGCGCTGGGCCTGGCACTTGGCACGGCCGCGCCCCTGACGGCGCTCGCGCAGGCCGACTATCCGAACAGGCCGGTCAAGATCATCGTGACCTTCCCGCCTGGCGGTACCAGTGACGTCATGGGCCGGATGATTGCCGAAGAGCTTGGCAAGCATTTCAAGCAGCCCTTCGTCATCGAGAACATCGGCGGTGCCGGCGGCATCGTCGGTACCGAGCGCGCAGCCAAGATGGCGCCGGACGGCTATACGCTGGTGCAGACCGGTGTCGGCCAGAACGCGGTCGCGCACGGCCTCGATCCAAACCTGAAGTACAACTCGATGGCCGACTTCATCCCCATCACCCAGGTCCACTCCGGCCCGAACGTGCTGGTGGTGCATCCGGGAACCCCGTTCAAGACGGTCAAGGACGTGGTGGATTTTGCCAAGGCCAATCCCGGCAAGCTCGACTACGGCTACACCCATGCCGCGTCGGGCCATATGGCGATGGAGCTGTTCAAGCAGACGGCCGGCATCTACATGACCGGCATTCCGTACCGTGGGGGCGGCCCGATGCTCAGCGACCTGCTCGGTGGCACGATCCCGATGATGTTCATCAACCAGGACGCGGCGCTGCAGCACGTGAAGGCCGGCAAGATGCGGGCGCTGGCGGTCAGCAGTGCGCAGCGCAATCCGCTGTACCCCGATGTGCCGACGATTGCCGAATCCGGCTACAAGGGCTTTGAAGCCTTGTCATGGTCGGGGCTGTCTGCGATCAAGGGGACACCGCAGCCGATCGTCGACAAGCTCGAGGCGGCCATGGTGCAGATCATGCAGTCCGATGCCATCAAGCAGCGCATGGGTTCGGTCGGCTTCGTGATCCCGCCCCAGGGCGCCAAGCCCTACGCGGCCTTCATGCAGTCGGAGATCAATACCTGGACCCGGGTGATCAAGGTGGCCGGCATCAAGCCGCAATAAGGGTCGCCGCGACGCCGCCGACCGGTCATGTCGGACGGCTCAGTGCTGCGGCAGCCCCAGCCGCAGCGCGGCCTCGTCGTCACCGAGTGGTTCGATCCGTTGCAACTGGCGCTCCAGTACCGCGATCGTGGCCTCGGACGCGTCCTGGCCAGCACGTTGTCGGTCCAGGATGCGCTCGCGCAGCACCGCGACGTCGGCCTGCGGCGCGAGGATGGAAAACGGCACGCTGCGCAGCCCTGCCAGTGCACGGAACATGTCGCGCTCCCGGCGTTGCAGGAATGCGGCATCCACCACCACCGACCAGCCGGCCTGCAATGCCGCGCTGGCCAGCTCGGCCAGACGCTGGTAGGTGCGGGCATGCGCGTCGGGTGTGTAGATGCCGGCGTCCGTGTCCGACCCGCTGCGCTGCGAGGGCGCCAGGCCGAACAGGCGTTTGCGTTCGACATCCGATCGCAGGCGCAGGCTGCGCGCGTGGGGGTCGGCCTGCAGCCATTGGCGCGCGGCGACGGTCTTTCCGCAACCGGACAGACCATGCGTGATCACCAGGCGCGGCGCCACGGGCGCGGCCAGTCGCTCCGCCTGCGCGATGCAGACCTCTGCTGCGTGGGTCTCGTCCATGCCCTGCGTCTGTCCGTGCCGGATGGCCGCCACCTTGGCGCGAACCAGGGCACGGTACACCGCGTAGAAGCGCAGCAGAGGGACGGCCGCGTAGTCGCCGCTGCGGCTGAGCACCGCGTCGACAAATCCATTGGCCAGGTCGGCCTTCCCGTGGTCGAGCAGATCGACATAGGTGAAAGCGATCTCGTTGGCCGTGTCGAGCCAGCGCAGGTCTTCGTTGAACTCCAGGCAGTCGAACATGCGCACATGCCCGTCCAGCAGCACCATGTTGGCCAGGTGCAGATCGCCATGGCATTCGCGGATCTGCCCGCTCGCCTTGCGTTCGCGCATCAGCGGCGTGAGCCGCCGGTGTTCGGCGTCGGTCCAGTCGCGCAGGGCGGCCAGGCGCAGCTGCAGCCGGGCGTCCGGCAGCAGTTGCGCCAGGTCCCGGAAATTGTCGAGGGCAGGCGCAAGAATATGTTCCGGGGATCCGAAACGGGTCTCCAGTGGCGCCACCGCCGCAGCGGCATGAAACGCGACCAGCGTGTCGGCCAGGTCGTTCAGGTGGTCGGCCGTCAGTGCGCCGCGTGCGCAGACCCGGTCGAGCCGGCCGTGTTCATCGAAGCGGCGCATGCGCACCGCATGCTCGATGGCGAGGCCGGGCCCACCCAGATGCGGGTCAAGGGGCTCGCCCGTGATGGGGACGACGTCCAGATAGATGTCAGGCGCAAAGCGCCGGTTCAGCCGCAGCTCGTCGTCGCAGCACTGCTTGCGCAGCGCCAGTGTGCTGAAGTCCAGGAATGGCAGTTTGAGCGGCTTCTTGATCTTGTAGGCGAACGCGCCTGCCAGCAGTATCCAGGAGATATGGGTCTCGACCAGCGTGACGGTGTCAGTGCCCGGCCGGTGGCGGGTGGGCTGCAACAAGGCCTGGATGAGCGGCGGCCGTTCGGCAGGAGGTGCGATGGGCATGGGTTCATGGTGCCAGAGCCGCTGCCCGCACGCCATGATCCGTCGCAAGCACAGGTCTGTCAGACCGGCATCAGGCGCGCAGGCAGGTTTTCGCGATGGCTTCGAAGTGCGCCGGGCTGGGCCCCTGGTAGTTCTCGATCTTGCCCTCTTCGTCCCAGCGCCGCAGCCGCAAGGCATCGGCAAAGAAAGGTTCGGCTTCGAACGCCTCGGCCTGTTCCGGTGTCATCGGGCCGCCCTGCAATTTCAATGACAGCTTCGAGGCGTCCGACAACAGGTCGAAATAGCCTTCCTCGGTCGCGGCCAGATAACGCTTGGCCGCCACATGCATGCGCACCGGTTCGGTCAGTTCCGGGCCGAAATACTGGGACAGCCAGGCCGATCCGGTGGATTCATGCTGGGTGTCGACGCCGCTGTCGGCAATGTCCTGCGGCAGGTCGTGCAGCAGGTGGCCGATGTCGTGGAGGTAGGCCGCCGCAATCAGCGCCGGCGATGCGCCGTCGCGCTGTGCGAACGCGGCGCACTGAACCGCGTGTTCGAGCTGGCTCACGCCCTCGCCGTAGCCTTCGTTGCCGCGCCGCTCGAAAGCCGCGCGAATCTGCTGCATTGCGTCCATGGTCTCGCGTTCCTTGCTGTGGGGCGGTCCGGAGTTGCCGCCGATGTGCTATTTTCGCGCTTCGCGCAACGCGAACAAGCCGGCGCCGGCGATCAGTGTCGCGCCAAGCACCGTCGTGAGCCGCGGCACTTCGCCGAAAAACATGAAACCCCACAGGGGCGTCCACAGGATGCCGGTGTATTCGAACGGCGTCACCTGGTTGGCCTGGCTGATCCGGTAGGCGTTGGTCAGCAGCACCATGCCGGCGGATGCGATGACACCACAGGAGGCGATCAGCAATCCGTCGCCCAGGCCGGGGCGGACCCAGGGCCGTACCAGAAACGAGATGCTGGGGTGTCCGGCATCCGCGATGCCCAGCCAATGGGTGCAGGCGGCGATGGCCAGCGCGCCCGCCAGAAACGCACCGTTCTGGTAGAACGCCATCACCGACGCAGGTTGCGCGGTGCCGAGCCGGCGTGCCATCAGCATGGAGGTGGCGTACATCAGGGCGGCGAGCAGCGAGAGCAGCGCCGCCCATTCGAACAGACCGCTTCCGGGCTGCAGGATCACCAGTACGCCTGCAAATCCGCCCACCAGCGCCAGCCAGGCCTTCCAGCCGATCTGTTCACCGAGCACCGGCCCGGCCAGTGCAGTGACGAACAGCGGCACGGTGAAATAAAGCGCTACGGCATATGCCAGGTTCATGGCCGGAAACGCCATGTAATAGGCGGTATAGGACACGAACATGATCCCGGCCCGCGCCGCCAGCGCCTTGAACTGGGGAGAGAAGAGGGCCCGCCAGCCGGCTTCGAGCTGCACCAGCACCAGCAGGATCGGCAGTGCGACCAGACAGCGGATCGTCACCACCTGCGTCAGCGGGTATTCGCCGCTGACCTGCTTGATCACCGCGTCCTGCAAGGAGAAGACAAACACCCCTGCGCACAGGAACCGGATGCCGCGGGCCGAGGAGGGGTGGGTCAAGGGAGTCCGGAAGGGTTGCGGATGGGTGGCGTATTGTGGCGCCGCCCGGCACCTTTGCGGAGCTTGCAGGCAGGACTTTTTCGGACCCGGAAACGACAAGGGCCCCGGGGCCGCCCTTCACGGCGACCCCGGGGCCCTCAGGACGGGTATCAGGCCGCGACGACGCGGGCCATCTCCAGCACCTTGCAGGAATAGCCCCACTCGTTGTCATACCAGGACACCACCTTGACGAAGGTGCCGTCCAGCGCCATGCCGGCCTCGGCGTCGAACACCGAAGTGCAGCTCTCGCCGCGGAAATCGGTCGACACCACCTTGGCTTCGGTGTAGCCCATGACGCCCTTCATGCTGCCTTCCGACGCCTTCTTCATCGCGGCACAGATCTCGGCATAGGTGGCGTCCCTGGACAGCTCCACCGTCAGGTCGACCACCGATACATCGGACGTTGGCACGCGGAACGACATGCCGGTGAGCTTCTTGTTCAGCTCGGGGATCACCACGCCGACGGCCTTGGCGGCACCGGTGCTGGACGGGATGATGTTCTCCAGGATGCCGCGGCCGCCGCGCCAGTCCTTGTTGGACGGACCGTCGACGGTCTTTTGCGTCGCCGTGGTGGCATGCACGGTGGTCATCAGGCCGCGCTTGATGCCCCAGTTGTCGTGCAGCACCTTGGCCACCGGGGCCAGGCAGTTGGTAGTGCAGGAGGCATTGGAGATGATGGCCTCGCCCTTGTAGGTCTTGTCGTTGACGCCGAACACGAACATCGGCGTGTCGTCCTTGCTCGGGGCCGACATGATGACCTTCTTGGCGCCGGCATCGATGTGCTTTTGCGCGGTTTCCTTGGTCAGGAACAGGCCGGTCGACTCGATGACGATGTCGGCGCCGACTTCGTTCCACTTCAGTTCAGCCGGATCCTTGACAGCGGTCAGGCGGATCTTGCGGCCGTTGACGACCAGCGTGTTGCCGTCGACCGAGACCTCGCCCTTGAAGCGGCCATGCACCGAGTCGTACTGCAGCATGTAGGCCAGGTAGTCGGGTTCGAGCAGGTCGTTGATGCCGACCACTTCAATGTCCTTGAAGTTCTGGATGGCGGCGCGAAACACCATGCGCCCGATGCGGCCGAAGCCGTTGATGCCAATCTTGATAGCCATTTGACTGTTCCTCCGTGGGTTGATACTGAAAACCTGCCTGCTGCCAGACGCCGCTCAGCGCTTGGCCAGAACCTTTTGCACCGTGTCCGCGACGTTTTCCGGCGTGAAACCGAAATGCTTGAACAGCACCGGCGCGGGTGCCGACTCGCCGTAGTTGTCGATGCCGACGACGGCCGCGCAGCCGTATTTCCACCAGCCGTCTGTCACCCCCATCTCGACCGCGATGCGCGGCAAACCGGCCGGCAGCACCTCGGACTTGTAGGCAACCGACTGGCGGTCGAACGTGGTGGTGCTGGGCATGGAGACCACGCGCACCGCGATCTTGCGGGTTGCCAGCAGTTCCTGCGCCTTGAGTGCCAGCTGCACTTCGGAGCCGGTGGCGATGATGACAGCCTGGGCTTTCTTGCGCAGTCCGACCTCGGTGGGTTCGGCCACGACATAGGCGCCCTTGCTGATCGCGTCCAGACCGGCGGCATCGGGTGCGGCCGGGCACGCGCCCTTGGGGGCGTAGCTGATGCCCTGGCGGCTCAGCAGCATGGCGGTCGGCCGTGTCGTGTTCTCCAGCGCCACGGCCCAGGCCACCGCAGTCTCTGCGGTGTCGGCGGGGCGCCAGACGTCGAGGTTGGGAATCAGCCGCAGCGAGGCGGCATGTTCGATCGACTGGTGGGTCGGGCCGTCTTCGCCCAGGCCGATGCTGTCGTGCGTGAACACATGCACGACGCGCAGCTTCATCAGGGCGGCCATGCGCACCGCATTGCGGCTGTAGTCGCTGAAGGTCAGGAAGGTGCCGCCATAGGGAATGAAGCCGCCGTGCAGCGCAACGCCGTTCATGATGGCGGCCATGCCGAACTCGCGCACGCCGTAGTTGATGTGGCGCCCGCCGACCATGGTGCCGTCGGCATTCGGGCTCTGGGCCACCTTGCCGTCCAGCTCGAAACGCAGGCTGGGCGTGCTCTTGGTGTTGGTGAGGTTAGAGCCGGTCAGGTCGGCCGATCCGCCCAGCATCTCCGGCAGCGCGGCGGTGAACGCCTCGAGCGCGATCTGCGATGCCTTGCGCGAGGCGACGGTTTCCGCCTTCTGGTCGGCCGCGATCACGGTGTCGACCACCGTTTGGGCAAAGTTGCGCGGCAGCACGCCTTTCATGCGGCGCTCGAATTCGCGGGCGAGTTCCGGGTGCGCAGCCTTGTAGGCGGCAAAGTTCTGCTTCCAGGCGGCCTCGGCAACGGTGCCCGCCGACTTGCAATCCCACGCGGCATAGACGTCGGCCGGGATCACGAATGGCGGCTCGGTCCAGCCCAGCGCCTCGCGCGTCAGCGCGATTTCTTCCGCACCCAATGGTTCGCCGTGGGCCTTGGCGGTGTTGCCGCGGTTCGGGCTTCCCTGGCCGATGCGCGTCTTGCAGATGATCAGGGTCGGGCGCTCGCTCTGGTTCTGCACGTCGATGATCGCCTTGGACACGGCGGCCGCGTCATGGCCGTCGATCGGGCCCACCACGTTCCAGCCATAGGCGACAAAACGCAAGGCGGTGTTGTCGACGAACCAGGGGGCGACCTGACCGTCGATGGAGATGCCGTTGTCGTCGTACAGGGCGACCAGCTTGTTGAGCTTCCAGGCGCCGGCCAGAGCCGCGGCTTCGTGGCTGATGCCTTCCATCAGGCAGCCGTCGCCCATGAACACATAGGTGCGGTGGTCGACCACCGCATGGCCTTCGCGGTTGAATTCGCTGGCCAGCAGCTTTTCGGCCAGCGCCATGCCGACTGCATTGGCCAAACCCTGTCCCAGCGGGCCGGTCGTGGTTTCCACGCCCGGCGTGACGCCATGTTCCGGATGGCCGGCGGTCTTGCTGTGCAGCTGGCGGAAGTTCTTCAGCTCCTTCATCGGCAGGTCGTAGCCGGTCAGGTGCAGCAGGGAATACAGCAGCATCGACGCGTGGCCATTGGAGAGCACGAAGCGGTCGCGGTCGAACCAGTTCGGGTTGGCGGGGTTGTGCTTGAGGTTGCCGGCCGGCAGTTCGCCGGTGGTTTTGGGACCCCACAGGGCCACGGCCATGTCTGCCATACCCATGGGCGCGCCGGGATGGCCGGAGTTGGCTTGTTGTACGGCGTCCATTGCCAGGGCGCGAATGGCGTTGGCCATTGTCTGTGGTGTAGTCATGGTGGGGTGATCAGGGAAGATGCCAGGCCCGAAGGGCCGCGAACCCGTGATTTTATCGTCGGGCCGGAACCGGGCTGTCAGGGCGTCAATCGCAGCGGCTGTACGATGCCCGCGGGAGTAGCGGTAGCCAGGCCTTTGCCGGCACCAGTTGGGCGCGACAGACGGGGCCCGGTTGGCGCTAAAGTCAGGCCATGATCTGCTTCCGTTCGGTCCTTTCCCGGCCAGGCCTCCTGGTGGTTGTCCCATGAGTTGCACCGCCATCATCCTGGCGGCGGGGCGCGGTGAACGCATGCGGCCGCTGACCGACCATTGCCCCAAACCGCTGCTGCAGGTTCGCGGCAAGCCGCTGATGCAATGGCCCCTGGAGGCATTGGCGCGGGCTGGTGTGTCGGATGTCATGGTCAACACCGCCTGGCTGGGCGCGCAGATTCCCGCATTCTTCGGCGACCGGTTCACGCCCGCCACGACGCAACAAGCCACTGGCGCCGCGGTGCGGATGCACTATTCCGACGAGGGTCGCGATTTTGGTGCGGCGCTGGAGACGGCGGGGGGCATCGTGCGGGCACTGCCGCAATTGGCAGATCCGTTCTGGGTGCTGGCTGGCGACGTCTTCGCGCCGGACTTCGTGTTTTCCATGGCGGCGCTGAACGACTTTCGCGCCAGCGGCAAGCTGGCGCAGATCTGGCTGGTGCCGAATCCGCCACACAACCCGGGTGGCGATTTCGGCCTGACCGACGAGGGGCTGGCCAGCAACGAGGCCACCTCCCGCCTGACGTACAGCACGGTGGGCCTGTACCGCCACGCTTTTTTTGCGCCGCCTTACTGTGACATCGTGGCGGGCAACCCGCACGGTACCAAGTCGCCCCTGGCGCCGATGCTGCGAATGGCAACAGGTCAGCGGCTGGTCAGCGCCCGGCGATACACTGGCCTTTGGGTGGACGTCGGTACGCCGCAGCGGCTGGCCCAACTCAACCAGGTTCCCGACTCCTGAGCATCCAACCATGACGTATTCGATCCATCAGCAGCGGCGCGCCCAACTGGCGCGCCAGCTCGGCGCCCAAGGCATCGCCATTGTTCCAACTGCGCTGGAGCACCCGCGCAACCGGGACAGCGACTATCTGTACCGCCATGACAGCTATTTCTACTACCTGAGCGGATTCACCGAGCCGCAGGCCTGGCTGGTCATCACTGGCGACGGCAAGACCACGCTGTTCTGCCAGCCCAAGGACCTGGAGCGGGAAATCTGGGACGGATACCGCCTGGGTCCGGCCGATGCGCCGCAGCGCCTGGGCGTGGATGCCGCGTTCTCCGTGACCGAACTCGATGCGCAGCTGCCGCGCCTGCTCGATGGCCGCGATGTGGTCTGGTATCCGTTTGGCACCCACAAGGGCCTGGAGACCCGGATCGATGGCTGGCTGACCGGCCTGCGGGCCCGGGTGCGCTTCGGTGCGCTGGTGCCGGGGCAGCAAAGCGACCTGTGCAGCCTGCTCGATGAGATGCGGCTGGTCAAGGACGCAACGGAACTCGCCACCATGCGCCGCGCTGCGCAGATCAGCGCTGGGGCCCATATCCGTGCGATGCAGCTGTCGGCGCGCATGTTGCGCGAAGGCAAGGACGTGCGCGAATACCACCTGGACGCCGAACTGCTGCACGAATTCCGGCGCCACGGCTCGCAATACCCGGCCTATGGCTCCATCGTGGCGGCAGGCGCCAACGCCTGTGTGCTGCATTACCGTGCCGACACCGCGCCGATCCGCGATGGCGAACTGGTGCTGATCGACGCCGGTTGCGAGCTCGACGGATACGCCAGCGACATCACCCGCACCTTTCCGGCCAACGGCCGTTTCACCGGTCCGCAGCGCGCCTTGTATGAGCTGGTGCTGGCCAGCCAGGAGGCTGCGGTGGCGGCTACCCGTGGCGGTGCCCGTTTCACCGATCCGCACGAGGCCAGCGTCCAGGTGCTGGCCCAGGGCATGCTCGACCTCGGCCTGCTCGACGCCAACAAGGTCGGCACGCTGGAGGATGTCATCGACAAGCGTGCCTATTTCCAGTTCTACATGCACCGCACCGGCCACTGGCTGGGCATGGACGTGCACGATTGCGGCGCCTACCTCGAGCCCGGCGAGCTGGGCCAGGTGAGTAGCCGCAAGGACGCACTCACGGGTGAGACCATCGTCAACCGTCCGGCCCGCATCCTGCGTCCCGGCATGGTGCTGACGATCGAGCCGGGCATCTATGTGCGTCCCGCCGAAGGGGTGCCGGAACAATTTCACAACATCGGCATTCGCATCGAGGACGACGCAGTCGTCACGGCCGACGGCTGCGAGCTGATCAGCCGCGGTGTTCCGGTAGGCGCGTCCGAGATTGAAGCGCTGATGCGCGACTGAAGCGCGCGCAGGCTCGCCATGTCCGAAGCGCTTGCGCAGCAGTACCGGGAACAGGGCTTCCTGGTATTGCCGGGCTTTCGCAGCCCAAGCGCGATCGCCGAATTGCGCCAGCGGGCGGATGCGTTGATAGAGGCGTTTGACCCGGCCGGCGTGCACCCGGTATTCACCACCCGGGAACAGCAGCGCCAGGTGGATGATTATTTCCTGGGCTCGGCACAGACCATCCGCTGCTTCTTCGAGGAAGAGGCATTTGACGCCCAGGGGCAGTTGCGCCAGCCCAAGGCGCGGTCCATCAACAAGATCGGCCACGCGCTGCACGACCTGGATCCGGTGTTCGACCGGTTCTCCCGCGGCGCCGACCTGGCGGCACTGGCGGGCGTGCTGGGACTGGAGCGGCCTTTGCTGTGGCAGTCGATGGTGATCTGCAAGCAGCCGGGCATCGGAGGCGAGGTGCGCTGGCACCAGGACGCGACCTTCTTCGAAACCACGCCGATCAGCGTCACCACGTTCTGGTTCGCGCTGGAGGATGCCCACAGAGGAAATGGCTGCCTGTGGGTGCAGGCCGCCGGCCATCGCGGGCCGCTGCGCGAGCGCTTCGTGCGGCGCGGTGACATCGCCACCATCGAGGCGCTGGACGCGACGCCCTGGCCGGAACTGGACGAAGCGGTTCCGGTCGAGGTGGCGGCCGGAACACTGGTCGTGCTGCATGGCCTGCTGCCCCATTACAGTGCCGCCAATCGGTCGGCCCGCTCCCGGTACGCCTATACCTTGCATGCCACCGATGCGCGAACCATCTATTCGCCGCAGAATTGGTTACAGCGCGATGCGGGTTTGCCGCCACGCGGATTCGTGTGATCATGACAAGGTCATAGTCAGGATGCTCCCCATGCGTATTCGCCTTTTTGTCATCGCCGGCCTGATGGCGGTTGCGGGTGTTGGCCATGCGGCCGAAGAATTCATCTATACCGTGCAGCCGGGGGACCATCCATGGAACATCGCGCAGCGCTATTTGCGGGACACCACCGATGCGCTGCGGCTGACGCGCCTGAACCGCATCACGAATGACCGCACGGTGCCGCCCGGAACCCGGCTGCGCATTCCCGCGCAATGGCTCAAGCTCGAGGCCACGGCAGTGCGGCTGATGGCCTTGCATGGTGAGGCGACGATCACCCGGGGCGATGGCGCCAGCCGGGCGGCCCGTTCCGGCGAAGACGTGGCGGCCGGTTCGCGGGTGCGCACGGGTGAGCGCTCCAGCGTGATGCTGGTTTTTGAAGACGGGTCCCGCGTGCTGATGCGCCAGGCCTCCGAACTGCGGGTGGTGCGCTCGGACAAGCGCGCGCTCGGCGGCGGTGTGCTGGTGACGCTGGAGCTGGTGCGGGGCGGGCTCGAGAACATGGTCATACCGCGTACCAGCCCTGACAACCGTTTCGAGATCCGTTCGCCGGCTGCAGTGGCGGCGGTGCGTGGTACGCGTTTCCGCGTGAATGCCGGTGACGACCGCACCTGGACCGAAGTCCTGGAAGGTGCGGTGGATGTCGACAATCCCGCAGGCCAGGTACAGGCCAGGGCCGGCCAGGGAACGGTCGCCCAGTTGGGCCGTGCGCCACAGCCGCCCGAACCTCTGCTTGCCGCGCCCGACCTCTCGGCGCTGCCGTCCCGGCTGGAGCGGCTGCCGATCGACTGGCCACTGGCGCCGGTGCCCGGCGCGGTGCGATACCGGACGCAGCTGGCGCCGGATGCCGGCTTTACGACCATCGTGTCGGACGAAGTGAGCGCGGCGCCGCGGGCCCGGGTGCTCGATATTGCCGATGACAACTATGTGATGCGGGTGCTGCCCATTGCCGCAGATGGGCTCGAAGGGGTTGCGGCCGAACGCCCGGTGCAGGTGTATGCAAGGCCGGTGGCGCCGCTGCTGATCAGCCCACCACCGGCCGCCGAGACCACGATGGTCCGACCGCAGTTTCGCTGGACGCAGCCCGATGCCGGCTGGAGCTATCGGCTTGAGCTTCGGCGCTCGGAAGATCTGTCCGTGGCACCGCTGCATGTGCAGACCAGCAGCAGCGCCAACGGCACGGCGCTGGACATCGACCTGACGCCGGGCCGGTATTTCTGGCGGGTCGCATCGGTCGTGCCTGCGACAGGCCGGCAGGGGCCGTGGGGAGACTTGCAGGCGTTTCGCCGTGTGCTGCCAAGCCCTGAAATGGAGCCGGCGCAGGTCGAGCCTGGCCATGTGACGGTGCGCTGGCCTGCGCTGCCCCATGCGCGGGCCTACGATCTGCAACTGGCGCGCGACGACGGTTTCGAGCAACCGCTGCTCGACGTCCGCCCCGCGGCGGTGCAGTACCAGATACCGAGCCTGGCGCCGGGAAGCTACCGCTTGCGGCTGCGGTCGGTCAGCGAGGATGGTTTTGCCGGCCCCTGGGGCCAGGTACAGTCCTTCGTGGTGCCCGAGCCCGCCCCGCCTGAGCCGAACCCGTGGCGCAAGCTGCTGCTGGTGTTGCCCGTGCTGGTGATCCTGGGCCTATGAACCCGCCCGGCCACGGCACGTCGCTGCAGACCGGTTCCATGGTCCATTGGCGGCAGACGCCGTGGTCACGCCTGCTGGTCCCGATGTGGACGGCACTTGCCGTCGTTGCCCTGCTGACCTGGGGCAGACCCGCCGCCGTCGCTCGGTTGGACCTGCTGGCATACGACGTCATGTTGCCGTCGCATCCGCGTGCGGCCGATGCTGCGGTGGTTCTGGCGATCGACGATGAGAGCCTGGCCCGGCTGGGTCGATGGCCGTGGCCACGCGCGGTGCATGCGCAGTTGCTGGACCGGCTTGCTGAGGCGGGCGTGCCGGTGGTCGGATTCACGGTCTTGTTTTCGGAGCCCGAGGCGGGTGGCGGCGCGGACGACGGGGCGCTGGCACGGTCGATGCGACGCCAGGGTGGCGTGGTCCTTCCGCTGGCGCCGCTGCAACAGGTCGATGGCACCATCGTCAATGGCCTGCCGACACCCGTGTTGCGTGCCGCCGCGGCCCGGCTGGGCCATGTGGATGCCGAGATCGATCTGGACGGCCAGGTGCGTCGCATCTATCTGCAGGCAGGTGCCGGCACGGCGCAGTTTCCCGCTTTTGCCCTGGCCTTGCTGCAGCAGTATCGACCGCAAGGGGTTCCCGCGGTGCTGTCGGGTTTGCGCGCCGCATCGGGTGCGCCGTCTGCGGACAGTGCCATGCGGTGGCTGCGCGACTTCGAAGTCCTGCTTCCCCGCACGGACCGTGCCGAGCCCATCAGCATTGCCAGACTGCTGGATACACCTGACCTGTTGCAGCAGTTGCGCGGGCGCCTGGTGATCGTCGGCGTGTCTGCGTCCGGACTCGGAGGCGAACTGGCCTCTCCGTTGGCGGGCACACGGTCCAACATGCCGGCGGTTCAGTTGCACGCGCAGGCCTTTGATGCCCTGCGCGCCGGCACGCTGATCGTCCCGGCATCGCCAGGCGCATTCATGGTGTTCGGTTTTGCACTTTGCGGTGCGCCCTTGCTATGGTCGGTTGCCGGTCGCAGGCGCTTGCATCCCTGGTGGATGGCGGGTACGGTCGTGGCCCCCGTGATGGTCAGCGCGGCGCTGTTGTACGGTTTGCAGATCTGGTTTGCGCCGTTTGCGAGCACGCTCGCTCTGGTGGTGGCCGCAGGAGTCTGGCTGGGTGCACATATGCGCGAGAACAGCCGCAGCCTGATCCGGACACAGCAGCATGCCAAGGCCACGCTGGAGGCCATTGGCGACGGCGTCATTGCCGTCAACATGCATTCGAGCGTCGTGTATGCGAATCCGGTGGCCCTGGAACAGATGGGTGCAGGCGAGCTGGTCGGCAAGCCGTTGGCAAGTGCGCTGCGACTGGATACCGACAGCCTGGCGATGCTGGGTGCGGCAGTGGATGAATGCCTGCACCGCGCCCGCGAAGTGCGCCCGGAGCATTTCCTGTGCCTGCCCTCTGTCGACGATGCGAATCGCAGCTTGCGCGCCAGTGTCAGCCCCTTGCGCGACCCGGACAATCGGCTCGAAGGCGCGGTCATCGTGATGTCGGACGTCACCGACACCGTGGCCAGTGCCAACCGGCTGCGCCATGCCGCGACCCACGATGCCCTGACCGGCCTGCCAAATCGCACCATGCTGCACGAGCGCCTGAGCCTGGCACTGGCGCGCACACAGCGGATTTCCAGCACGATTGCCATTCTCTTTCTGGACCTGGACCGGTTCAAGCGCATCAACGACAGCCTGGGCCACAGCCATGGCGATGAAGTGCTCAAGGAGACGGCGCGCCGTCTCAGTGCGATCTGCCGCAGCACCGACTTCGTCGTGCGCTGGGGTGGCGACGAGTTCGTGGTCGTGATGGAGGATGTGTCGGGCCCCGAGGCCGTGGCGGCCACAGCCTCCAAGTTGATTGGTGCGCTGGGCGAGGACGTCGACGTCCATGGCGTGCGCGTGACCAGCAATTGCAGTGTCGGCATCGCGCTGGCGCCACAGGACGGCATCGATATCGATGGCCTGCTGGCCAAGGCCGATACGGCGATGTACCGGGCCAAGTCGCATCCCGATGCGGGATTCCACTTCTATTCGTCGGAGCTGAAGGTCTGGACGCGTGAGCGACTGGCGCTCGAGGTGGAGTTGCGTCACGCCCTGCGCGAGGATCAGTTCGAGCTGCACTACCAGCCGCAGTTTCGGCTGAATGACGGCGCGCTGGTCGGTTTCGAGGCCTTGCTGCGCTGGCGGCGCGCGCCGGACGCGCTGGTGCCGCCGGCGGAATTCATCGGCGTCGCAGAGGAGTCCGGGCTGATCGTCGAGATCGGCGCCTGGGTGGTCTCGCGCGCCACCGACGATATTGCAAAGTGGATCGCCGACGGTCTTCAGGCCATGCCGGTGGCGGTAAACGTGTCCGCGCGCCAGTGCGTCAACCGCAACATTGTCGAGGTCGTGCGATCGGCACTGGAAAATTCACGCATTCCGCCGGCACTGCTGAAACTGGAGCTGACGGAGACCACCGCCATGACCGACGCGGCGCGGGTGATCGAGTTGCTGGGTGAAATCAGCGCCATGGGTGTGCGGATCTCCGTGGACGATTTCGGAACCGGGTACTCGTCGCTGGCCTATCTCAAGCGCTTTCCGATCAGCGAGCTCAAGATCGACCGCTCCTTCGTGCAGGACGTCACGACCGATGCGGAGGATGCGGCCATTGTTCGCGCGACCATCGTGCTGGCGCACGAGCTGGGCATTCAGGTGGTCGCCGAAGGTGTCGAGAACGACGCGCAAAAGGCCTTCCTGCTCGCACAGTCCTGTGACATCGTGCAGGGCTTTCTGTGTGGCCGGCCGCAACCGCTGAGCGCCACGACGCCACTGCTGTAGCGCAGGCCTACAATTTCAATCCCTGATTCGCGTGTTGGCCGTTGCAGAAGGCTTGCCGCACATTGCCCGAGACGGCAGGAGTTTGTGTATGTCCGAGACGATATCCAGTTCCGACGACAAGCGCGCCGAGTTGCGCAAGGCGGCGCTGGAGTACCACGAGTTTCCCAAGCCGGGCAAGATTGCGGTGACCGCCACCAAGCAGCTGATCACCCAGAGGGATCTGGCGCTCGCCTACTCGCCTGGCGTTGCGGCGGCATGCGAGGAGATCGTCAGCGATCCGAACAATGCGTTCAAGTACACCAGCCGCGGCAATCTGGTGGCGGTCGTGACCAATGGCACGGCGGTGCTGGGATTGGGGGATATCGGGCCCCTGGCAGCCAAGCCGGTGATGGAGGGCAAGGCCGTCCTGTTCAAGAAGTTCGCCGGCATCGACGTGTTCGACATCGAGATCAACGAGAAGCACGATCTGGACAAGCTGGTCGACATCATCGCGTCGCTGGAGCCGACATTCGGCGGCATCAATCTGGAGGACATCAAGGCGCCGGATTGCTTCTACGTGGAGCGCAAGCTGCGCGAGCGCATGAACATCCCGGTGTTCCATGATGACCAGCACGGCACGGCGATCGTCGTGGGTGCGGCCCTGCTCAATGGCGTGAAGGTCGTGGGCAAGGACCTGAAGAAGATCAAGCTGGTCACTTCGGGCGCGGGGGCCGCTGCGCTGGCTTGCCTGAACCTGCTGCTCAAGCTGGGCCTGCCGCGCGAGAACATCTTCGTGACCGACCTGGCCGGGGTGGTCTACGAGGGGCGTACGGAGTTGATGGACGAGGACAAGCGCGGATTCGCCCAGCCAACCGCAGCCCGGACCCTGGCCGAGATCATCGAAGGTGCCGACGTCTTTCTGGGCCTGTCTGCCGGTGGTGTGCTGAAACAGGACATGGTGCGCAAGATGGCCGCCAAGCCCTTGATCTTCGCGCTGGCCAATCCGAACCCCGAGATCACGCCCGAGGACGTCAAGGCCGTCCGCGACGACGCCATCATGGCCACCGGACGTACCGACTATCCGAACCAGGTCAACAATGTCCTGTGTTTCCCGTACATCTTTCGCGGGGCACTCGACGCTGGAGCCTCGACCATCACCGACGAGATGGAGATCGCGGCAGTGCAGGCGATTGCCGAGCTGGCGCAGGCCGAGCAAAGCGAGGTTGTGGCGGCCGCGTATGCGGGGCAGCAACTGGCGTTTGGCCCGCAATACCTGATCCCCAAGCCCTTCGATCCGCGCCTGATGATGAAGATTGCCCCGGCGGTGGCGCAGGCCGCGGTCGACAGTGGCGTTGCGCTGCGGCCGATCCAGGACATGCAGGCCTACCGTGACCGCCTGCAGAGTTTTGTCTACGCATCGGGCAACACGATGCGCCCGATATTCGCCGCCGCCAAGAGCGCGACACGCAAACGCGTCGCATACAGCGAGGGTGAGGAGGAACGCGTGCTGCGCGCCTGCCAGATCGTCGTTGACGAAGGACTGGCCCGCCCGACGCTGATCGGCCGGCCGGCGATCATTGCGCAGCGGATCGAGAAGTTCGGCCTGCGGCTGCGCGAGGAACTGGACTACGACGTCGTCAATGTCGAGCACGATGCACGCTACCGCGACTTCTGGCAGACCTACCACCGCATGACCGAGCGTGTGGGCGTGACCCAGCAGATGGCCAAGATCGAGATGCGTCGGCGCCTGACGCTGATCGGATCCATGCTGCTGCACAAGGGGGATGTGGATGGCCTGATCTGCGGCACCTGGGGTACCACGACCATGCACCTGAGCTACATCGACCAGGTCATCGGCAAGCGCAAGGGGGGCAGCCCCGGAACGCCGCAGGACGTGCCGGTGTATGCATGCATGAATGGCTTGATGCTGCCGGACCGGTTTGTCTTTCTGGTGGACACCCACGTCAATTACGATCCGAGCCCGCAAGAGCTGTGCGAGATCACGGCCATGGCCGCGGAAGAAATGGTTCGCTTCGGACTGCAGCCCAAGGTGGCACTGCTGTCACATTCCAATTTCGGCAGCAGCAACCAGCCGACGGCCGTCAAGATGCGCCGTACGCTGGAGCTGCTGCGCGAGCAGGCACCCTGGCTCGAGGTGGATGGGGAGATGCATGGTGATCTGGCGCTGGATGGTGCGGCGCGCGCCCGCCTGATGCCCAACAGCACCTTGACCGGAAACGCCAACCTGCTGGTCTTGCCCAACATCGATGCCGCCAATATCGCCTACAACCTGCTCAAGACGGCGGCCGGCGGCAATATCGCTATCGGCCCTGTGCTGCTGGGCGCAGCCAGTCCGGTACATATATTGACGGCCAGTACGACGGTCCGCCGCATCGTCAATATGACGGCCCTGACGGTTGCCGACGCAAATGCCAATCGGTAAACCTTTGCCGATAAGCATGCACTGACTTTCCCTCGACTTGCTGCGTCGCACAAGATGCCCGCTTTTTGTGCAGGCACTTGCAATTTGAAGGCGAATAGGCGACACTACGTTCCGAACGATTTACGGGTTAACCCTCGGTTCTGGAGCGTAGTTGCATGGCGCCTGTCAGAGGAATTAAGTTAGTACTCACTGGCTTAACAATTGCGGCAGCGCTGTTCTCAGGTCTAGTTGGTGCGAGGACGCCGACAGATGCACCAGATAGGGTCGCGCCGATCTCGATTTCCGCGATTCCGTATCCAGGTGCCCAGACTTATGAACTGATTGCACGCGGGGGCCCTTTTCCCTACGAAAAGGATGGAACGGTATTTGGCAATCGTGAGCGCTTGCTTCCGATCAAGCGGAGGGGCTACTACCGTGAATACACCGTGGAAACGCCAGGGTTGAGCCATCGGGGTACCCGCAGAATCGTCTGTGGTGGAGCACCGAAGAAGCCGGATGTCTGTTACTACACGGCCGATCACTATGCGAGCTTTCGCGTGATCGTGCGATAGATTTTTGTTGGAAGTGAATATGTCTTATCTAGAGAATGAAACGGGAATGGATATGCCACCAACGCGTCAGGAAACCGAGGTGCCATTGCGCGGTGTTCGAAGCAACATCGTGCAATCGATCCGGGCCTTCCGGGTTCAGGATCTTCAGGATGCCGCGCGTAGCCTGGGTCACCACTTTCTGTACGCGAACCTGGCCGAGGCACAGTCCAAGCAGGATGTCCTCGACATGATCGGGCAGCAATTTACCTTGCCAGCCCATGTCGGCAAGAACTTCGATGCCTTGTACGACAGCATGACCGATCCGGTCCACAAGTCGGGTCCTCAGCCTGGCTTCGTTGCCGTGCTGGAGCATATTCCTGCCAACACCAAGTTCGACAAGGAAGCGCGCGAGCAACTGCTCGACATCTTCCGGGATGCGGCTGACTACTGGGGAGATCGGAAGATACCGTTCCGATGTTTCTATTCTTTTCTGTAGCCCGTTCTGCACAAACCAGCCAAGCAGAACGGGCTAACGAGGCAAAGAGCGAGACCCAAGGCACGCAAGCGCTGTCGGGTATCCATCTGACGACCGAGTCGGGCGAGAAGATGCCGACCGACAAATTGTTGGATGTATCGCCACTGGCGCTGCGCATGAGCAGCCCATTCAACGCCGAATACTGGTTGGCCACGGCCTGACCCGTAAAGTCTACCGGCCGTGACAGGCCGGTTCCCTATGCATGAAGCCCGTCCTGGTGACGGGCTTCATTGTTTTTCCACCGCCTGCGCCAGGGCAATGTACTGCGCTACGGGCACTTCTTCGGCGCGCCGCTGCACATCGAAGTCGCCGGCGAACTGCCGATCCTCGAGCCACTTTCCCAGCGAGTGCCGCAACAGCTTGCGCCGCTGGCTGAACGCGACCTGCACCAGTTGGCTGAGCAATGGCAGCTTGACCTGTGGGGCATCCGTGCGTGGCACCATGCGCACCACGGCGCTGTCCACCCGTGGAGGTGGCGTGAAACTCTCGGGTGGCACGTGCAGGATATTCTCCATGGCATAGCGCCACTGCAACATCACACTCAGGCGACCATAGGCCGCTGTGGCAGGGTTGCCGACCATCCGGTCGACGACTTCCTTCTGCAACATGAAGTGCTGATCCTGCACGAAGTGGACGTGGTCCAGCAGGTGAAAGAGGATGGGCGTCGAAATGTTGTACGGAAGATTGCCGACGATTCGCAGTTTGACCGGTGCGCCGCCGTCGGGCGTATTGCCTTGACGGCCCAGCCCGGATTGCGCCAACTCCGAAAAATCCACTTTCAGCACATCGGACTCGATGACGGTAAGGTCATTGCGCAAGCGCAGCCGAGCCGCCAGGTCACGGTCGAGTTCGATCACTGCCAGGTGGCCCAGCCGCTCCACCAGCGGCTGGGTCAAGGCACCCAGGCCAGGGCCGATCTCGATGACAGGTTCTCCCGGATGCGGAGCAATGGCGTCCACGATGGCACCGATGATGCCGCCGTCATTCAGGAAGTGCTGGCCGAACCGCTTGCGAGGTGCATGGGACCCGGTGCCCAACCCACTCTTGCGCTCGCGGCTTTTGATGCCGGCAGCTGTTGAAGCCTTGTGGGCACGTGCCATGTCGCCGCTCAGCCCGGTGGCTCGCGCATGTCGACGTAGGCCCTGGCCCGCAATTCACGACTCCAGGAAAGGTAGGCTTCGTCGTATTTCTTCTCGCGCAGCAATGCACGAACGGCTTCGCGCTGCTCACGGGCACTCAACGCAGTGGTCCTGCGCTCCTGAACCTGGATCAGATGCACTCCGAACCGAGACACCAGCGGTGGGCTGATGTCGCCAGGCTGCAGCTTTTCCATGGCTCCCTCGAATTCGGGAACGAACTGTCCGGGGACAGCCCAACCGAGATCACCGCCTTGCGCTGCACTGCTGTCCTGTGAGAACTCCTTGGCAGCCGCTTCGAAACTGATCTGACCGGAGACGATTTTCTGGCGCAGCTCCGCGAGTTTGGCGGTGGCAGCGGCTTCGCTCAAAGCGGCTGTGGGGCGCAGGAGAATGTGGCGGGCCCGCGTCTGTGACACGCTGGTTGCCGGACCACCGGCACTGCGCTTCTCAATCAATCGCAACACATGCAGCCCGGCTCCGGAACGAACGGTGGTCATTGCGCCAGGCTGCAAATTCTGTACCGCGTCGACGAAGAGTTGCGGATAGCGGTCAACCGGACGCAGCCCAAAGACGCCGCCCTCAGCCGCATCGGGGGCCTGAGACAATTCGCGCGCCAGTTTGGAAAAATCCTCACCGGCCCTCACCTTCTCAATGATCTGCTGCGCCTTCGCCTGGGCCGCCGCCACCTGCGCTGGCGTCGCCGACTCCGGCAGGGCAAGCAGGATATGCGCAATGTTCACGTCTGCCAACGCGCCGCCACTCTCCCGCTGCTGATCCAGCAGGTACCGGTCGATGTCCAGCTCCGACACCTTGATGCGTTGCCCCACCTCCCGTTCGCGTACCCGCGACAGCAACATCTGGTCGCGCAGATTGCTGCGGAACTGGGCCCGGGAGATGCCGTCGGCACTCAGTCGGCGGTACATCTCTGCCGTATCCACCTGGTTCTGGCGGGCGATCGACTGCTCGGCCTCGTCGATCGCGAATTCCTCGACCCTGATCCCCGACTCGCGCGCGAATTGAATCTGCGTGCGGTCGCTGATCAGCCGCTCCAGCGCCTGCTCGCCCAGCAGCTCCGCGGAGGGAATGGGCTGTTGTTGCTGGCTCAGGAACTGCGCCATGCGCTGCATCTCCTGGCGCACCTGCAGATTGGTGATCGGCTCGGAGTTGACGACCGCCACAATGTAGTCGGACGCGCGTTGCGAGGAAGGTGGCGTACCCGCCGCAACTGGCGCTGACCCACCCGGCAGGCGCAGCCCCTGCGCCTGCACCGGCAAGTGCCCGAGGACAATGAGCGTTGCCAGCAGGGCCGGACGCATGTAACCAGAATTCATGTGGGATCCACCATCAATCGTAATTGCTGAACCTGCTGGGACTGGAACTGGTCTCCCGCAGGAACTGGTAGCGCGGAATGCTTTGTTTCAGGGTTTCCAGCGGACTGGAGCCCAGACGCGAAAAACCGACGAATTCCAGCTGGAACAGGATGCGGTTGCTGGCGCTCGAGGTGCTGGTCGAGGTGCGGTCCAGCACCACCCGGCCCAGCCAGCAGCCGCCGTCGTATTCGAACCCGAGGACGGAATCCACCAGCTTTCCATCGCGCATGCTGAAGTTCATGCGACCCACGGTATACCAGCGACCCGCACCCTGGCCCTGGCCGGCGCCCAGGTCCTGCCCCCGGTCGCCCCACAGGTCGTTGATCGGCCATTGCCATGCGACGTCGAGCTGTTCACTTGAGCCGCGTTGATAGCGGTAGGCTGCGTTGAGCACCCGGTAATTGCCTGGGCTGTAGCGTCCGCCGATGGTGGAACGGGTCGTGCGATGGGTATCCCAGTCGAACTGCACGGTCGAATCAAATGACCAACGGGAATTGAGGTTCACACTCGCACCGATCAGTATGTCGCTCAATCCCTTTTTCAGCGCAGTCTCGCCCGGCAAGATCACGCGCTGGTCCTTGAACAGCACGCGCTGCGCAATGCCGAAGTTGGCCGCCTCGGCGCCACTCTCCGGGTCAAGCAGCCGGGTGGACACGCCCATCGTCAGCGTGTTGCTGTCGGAAATGCGGTCGTTGCCGACGAAGGCGTTCTCCGTATAAATGCTGGCGAAGTTGAAGTCACTGCGACCGGAGTCGTAGTTCGGCAGTGCATTCTGACTGCGGTACGGCGTCAGCACGTAGAACGCGCGGGGCTCCAGCGTCTGCCGAAACGTCCGGCCGAAGAACTGGGTATCACGCTCGAACACCAGGCCACTGTCCAGGCTCAGCGTCGGCAGCACCCTGCTGGCGGACATGGCCCCGGTGCTCAGCGCCGAATTGAACTGGTAGTTGGTCGCGTGCAGGCGCAACTTGGGCGTGATGAACCCAGACGGCGATACCCACGGACGGGAAACCTCGAATGCCGTATACATGCGGCTGCCGTTGGGCTGCCCGGTGAGCGTGCTGTCGGAGTTGAAGCGCGTGGCATCGGCATCCACCGACATGTCAAAGCCATTGAGGTTGGATCGCGCGTACCGCATGGCCAATTGGGGCATGCGGTCGTAGGGCGGCACGATGGGTGAGGTCACGTCCTGCAGCGTTTGCCATTTGAGCATGCGCAAGCTGGTCGAAAAGTAGCCGCGGGACCAGGAAAGACTCAGATCATTGGGTAACAGGCGCTGCGTCAGTCCCGGGCTCACGCGCGTGAAATCGCGCCAGTAATTGTCGTCGCTGACCCGATTGAGGGACAGGCTCATGCCCAGATTGCCAACCGACGCAAGTCCGGTTCGAAGCGTGCCGCTTTCGGTGAGCGAATAACCCCAGCGGTTCATGTCGCGCAGTTTGTCGCCGGGCATGAAGTTGCCGCGAAACTCACCCTTGTAATCCTCTTCCAGAAAACGGAACTCCGCACCCATGTCGATCCCGCGCTTGCTCATCACGGACGGCGAGAACGTCGCGTCGCGATTGGGCGCAATGTTCCAGTAATACGGTGCCGTGACCTCGATGCCGTTGACACTGTCCACGCCGAACGTCGGTGGCAACACGCCGGACTTGCGCTTGCTGCTCAGCGGGAACGAGAAGGATGGCACCGGCAGCAGCGGAACGCCCTTGAAGCTGAGCACTGCGCTCTCCGCCTGGCCCACATCTTCTTCGTTGTCGACGCTGATGCTGGCGGCACGGATGATCCAGTCCGGCATCCAGCTGGGTCCGCCGCGCTTGCAGGTCGTGAAGGTCGCATTGCGGATGATGGCGCGCTTCTCGTCGATGAAGTCCACCCGTTCCGCTTCGCCGTGTCCCTGGTTCTTGAGCAACTGGTAGCGGGGATTGCGGAAGAAGCCTTCGAAGGACTCGACCTTGAGCTCCAGTTCCGGCCCTTCGTAGATATCACCTGCCCGATTGATACGCACGTTCCCGCGGGCCTTGGCCAGGTCATCGGGTTGGTAGTAGTCCAGCCGGTCGGCGCGAATCACCATGTCGCCACGGCGCAATTCGGCGTCACCCTCGAGCACGGTCTCCAGGTCGGTGCGCGAGGACATGCGGTCGCCAGTGACAAAGCTCGGCTGCCCGTCCCGGTCACCCCGCGCAATGGCGTCGCGCAGCAGGCGGCTGCTCTTGAGTTGCAGCGGCGCCGCGTCCGGGACGGCCTGCGCCAGTGCGGCCGTCGTAGACAGGCAGGCGCCGGCTGCCAGCAGCACCAGATCCAGCGCGACCTGCGATCGGGTCGCAGTGGTGGCCTTGCATCCGGGCTCAAGCTTCGAACAGCGCATGGGGGAAGACAGGTTGGATTTCTGGAATGTCAGGACGGCCCGCGGCAGGCGGGTTTGTAGAATGGATTATCCATGAGCAACACCGCCAATCCCGCCAGCCCGTCGCAACCCGCCCTGGCCGCAGTTATCTGGGCCGATACCGGCCGAAAAGCCGCGTGTGACGCCTGGTTGACCGAGGTCGGCCCGCAGCATGACCTGGTGCCCGCCTCCTTGCGACTGGCATCGGCGGACGCCAGCTTTCGCCGCTACCTGCGCATCGACAGCGCCCAGGGTAGCCGCATCATCATGGACGCGCCACCCGACAAGGAGGACTGCCGGCCCTTTGTACGCATCGCCGGGATGATGGCGCAGGCGGGACTGAAGGTTCCGCAAGTGCTGGCGTGGGAGCAGACCCACGGCTTTCTGTTGCTCGACGATCTGGGTCTGCAGACCATGATGCAGGCGATCGACCCCGAGCACCCCGAGGCCAATCTGGCCCTGTATATGCAAGCCGTCGATGCGCTGGTGCTGTGGCAGAAGGCCTCGCAGGAGGGTGTGTTGCCGCCATACGACGAAGCCCTGCTGCAGCGTGAACTCGGCCTGTTTCCGCAGTGGTATCTGCAGCAACACCGCGCCATCACCCCTGATACGAAGATGGCGGCCACACTGGCGTCCAGTTTCGAGCTGATCGTGCGGGAAAACCTGTCCTGGCCCAAGGTGTACGTGCACCGCGACTTCATGCCGCGCAACCTGATGATGCCGGTGCCGGCGCACGCAGGGGCCGTTGCCGACCCGCGGCTTGGCGTGCTGGATTTCCAGGATGCCGTTCATGGACCGATCACCTACGACATCGCCAGCCTGATGCGCGATGCGTTTCTGAGCTGGGACGAGTCTTTCGTGCTCGATGTCACTGTGCGGTATTGGGAGAAGGCGCGTGCGGCCGGATTACCGGTGGGCGAGGATTTCGGTGCGTTCTACCGTGGCGTCGAATGGATGGGCTTGCAGCGCCATCTGAAGGTGGCCGGTATCTTTGCGCGGCTGAGCTTGCGCGACGGCAAGCCGCAGTATCTGGCCGATACGCCGCGCTTCATTGCCTACATCCGGGCGACATGCGCGCGCTACCGGGAACTCAAACCCCTGCTGCGGCTGGTCGATCAGGTTGAGGGCATCGAAGCGCAAGGTGGTTATGCCTTCGGCCGCGTCTAGGCGGCGCCCGCATTCCTCCGAGCGGGCCGTCTGATGGCGCGCGGACCGCGTTTTCACTGCCCCGTGCCATTGGCGCCGGGCATGACACTGGAGCTGCCAGAGGGTGCGGCGCGCCATGTCCAGGTATTGCGCCTGCAACCGGGGGCCACCATCTGCCTGTTCGGTTCGGGGTCGCCGGAGCTGACCGGTGGCGAATTCACCGCCACGGTGCTGGCGATGGGCCGCCAGACGGTACAGGTTCAGGTGGGAGCCCACGACCCGATCGAGCGGGAGGCCGGCCGCGACATGCACCTGGCCATCGGCATGCCGGCCAACGAGCGCATGGACTGGCTGGTCGAGAAGGCGACCGAGTTGGGTGTTGCCAGCATCCAGCCCTTGATGACCGAACGCACCGTGGTGCGACTGGATGAGGCACGTGCGCGCAAGAAGCTGGCGCATTGGCAGAGCATTGCCATTGCCGCGTGCGAGCAATGTGGCCGCAACCGGGTGCCGGTGATCCATCCGGTGCTGCCGCTGCCACGCTGGATCGCGCAGCAGCGCACGACAGCACAGGCACCGGACACCGTGGCGCTGGTGTTGTCATTGCAGCCGCAATCGCAGCCGCTGCGTGAATGCAATCTGATGTTGCCCTCCGGACGTGCGCAAGCCGTGACGTTTCTTTGCGGGCCCGAAGGGGGGTTGAGCGTGCCCGAAGAGTCGCTGGCCCTGTCTGGCGGACACCGGCCAGTCTCGCTCGGGTCACGGGTGCTGCGTTCGGAAACAGCGGCTCTGGCGGCACTTACACTGCTCGCATGAACCGAAACCTCGCACTGCTGGCGGCCTGCCAGGGTTTGCTGCTGACCAACAACATCATCTTCATCGCCATCAACGGCCTGATCGGGTTCAGCCTGGCGCCGCTGGGATGGATGGCGACCTTGCCGGTGATGGGATACGTTGTCGGCGGTGCCTTGAGCACACCGCTGGTCGCACGCACGCAGGCCGCCTGGGGGCGCAAGGTTTCGTTTCAGATCGGGTTGCTGGTGGCGCTGGTGTCGGCCTTGCTGTGCGCATATGCGGTGATTACACACAGCTTCTGGCTGCTGGTGACCGCGACCGTGATTGCGGGCTACTACAACGCCAACGGCCAGTTGTACAGGTTTGCGGCCGCAGAACTGGCGGCGCCGGCCTTTCGCGAAAAGGCGATCTCGCTGGTGCTGGCCGGCGGTCTGATCGGTGCGGTGCTCGGCCCGTACATCGCCACCCATGCCAAGAACATGACCGGCACGCCCTTTGTGGGTGCCTATCTGGCATTGACCGTAGTGGCCGTGATTGCCATGGCGCTGATGGCGGTCATGACGTTTCCGCCGGTACCCGTCAAGGTCGCAGGTGCACCCCGGGGCCGACCCATGCTGGAGATCCTGCGCCAGCCGGTCTTCATCGTGTCGACGCTGGGTGCCGCCCTGGGTTATGGCGTGATGAACCTGTTGATGGCTGCGACGCCCTTGGCCATGCAGGTCTGCAACCTGCCGTTCGAGGATGCCGCACTGGTGCTGCAATGGCATGTGATCGGCATGTTTGCGCCCGGATTCTTCACTGGCCATCTGATTCGCCGCTTCGGAACCCTGCAGATCATGGCTGTCGGTGTGGCGCTCAACGCCATCTGTATCCTGATCGCCTTGTCGGGCGTGGAACTGCACCAGTTCGTCATATCGCTGTTCCTGCTCGGCGTCGGCTGGAACTTCCTGTTCACCGGCAGCACCACCTTGTCACTCAAGGCGTATCGGCCGGAGGAAAAGGACCGGGCCCAGGCTGCGATCAATTTCGCTGTCTTCGGTGTGATGGCGCTGACCTCGTTTGCGTCCGGTGCGCTGGTCACGACGCAGGGCTGGCGGCTGCTCAATCTGGGTTCTCTGGTCCCGGTCGGCCTGACGGCCGCCGGACTGGTCTGGCTGGTACGCAGCAAGTACTACGCCCAGAGCCGTTAGGCGTGATCCTTTACAAAGCCGGCGAGCCAGGCCGCTGCGGAGCAGTTAAGCTGGATCATTTGAACGGTCATCGAAGGAGAACATCAGATGGGACTGCTTGATTCGGTTTTGGGCGCCATGAATGGCAATAACAACAACAATGCCAGCGCACAAGGTGGCGCCGGACTCGCGGGCATGCTGGGCATGCTGGCGAGCAACCCCCAGGTGATGCAGGCCATCATGGGTCTGCTCAGCAACGATGGCAACCAGGGGGGCCTCGCCGGGCTGATGGCCAGGTTTCAACAGGCGGGCCTGGGCGAACAGGTCCAGTCCTGGGTCGGCAGTGGCGACAATCTGCCAGTGTCGGGTGACCAGATGGCGCAGGCTCTCGGTGGCGACACCTTGTCCAGCCTGGCCACGCAGATGGGCACCAGCCAGGGTGATGCGGCCCAGCAACTGTCACAACTGTTGCCCGAGCTGATCAACAAGCTCACGCCGGCTGGTCAGGCGCCGGCGAATGGCTTGGGCGGAAACGCGGATCTGATGGGAATGCTCGGCGGTTTGCTGGGCGGGCGCTGAGCGCCACCGGCAAGCCCTGGCGCAACGCGCTCAGAAGCGCGCGTCCAGCCAGGACCGGAGCTGGGCCAGCACCTGCTGGCGACCTGGTTCGGCCTCGTTGAAAATCTCGTGGTACAGGTCGTCGAAGCAGTGGGAGGTGACGACCGTATTCGGCGCAGCGCCGGCAAAGGCGCGGCTGCCGGCCGGATGGACCAGCTTGTCGGCGCCGGCGTACAGCAACAAGGTGGGCAAGCTCCAGGACGGCGCGGCGGCGATCGTGGCGGGCCCGCCATGGGCGATGAAAGCCGCCAGCCGGGCCGAGATCCGGTCGTGCACCAGCGGGTCTGCCTTGTAGCGGGCCACCACCTGGGGGTCGTGCGAAATGTAGTCCGGGTTCAGCCCGTTGCTGACACGCAGATTCGGCGCCAGCGGCGGCAATACTGCCAGCAACAACTTCTGGAACAGGTTCAGGCCTGGGTCCAGCGCCGGAGAGGACAGCACCAGCCCGTCGAGCTTGCGCATACCCAGTGAAACAAAACGTGCCGCCACCAGACCACCCATGCTGTGTCCCAGCACGATCAGCGGCGTGCGGTCATGCATCCGGGCGCGGGACTCGTCCACCACTTCGGCCAGGTCCTGCAGCAGCCGGTCGTCGCTGGGCAGCGCACCCCGCTGCCCCATCGACTCCCCATGGCCGAACTGGTCATAGGCGCGTACGGCAAATCCCCAACTGTTGAGCTCCTGGGCCAGCGCGTCGTAGCGCCAGGCATGCTCGCCCAGGCCATGCACGATCAGCACCACACCGCGGACCGGACCTTTTTGCAGCGGCCAGTCCATGACCACCAGGTTGGTACCGTCGCGCGCGGTCAGTGGACTCAGATTGGTTTCAGGCATGCACGGGAGCCCCGAGCGACAAGCGGCGTGCACTCATGGCAGGCTGGTGATGACCTTGGCCACGGCCGCGGTCAGCTTCTTCGCAAACGGCACATGCAGGAACTCGTTGGGGCCATGGGCATTGCTGCGCGGACCCAGCACGCCGCAGACCATCATCTGCGCGTCGGGAAAGCCACGTGCCAGCATGTTCATCAGCGGTATCGTTCCGCCTTGGCCGATATAGCCGCATCCGGCTCCGAAATGCGCTCTCGAGGCCGCATGCAATGCCGTCTCGAACCACGGCACCATCGCCGGAGCGTTCCAGCCGCTGGCGCAGTTCTGGGGCTCGAAGGTGACCCGGGCCTGGTAGGGCGCGCCATCCTCGAGCAAGGCCTTCATGTCCTGCACCGCCTGCGCTGCATCCACCAGGGGCGGCAGGCGCATGCTCAGTTTGAACGCCGTGTACGGTCGCAATACGTTCCCGGCGTCGGCCAGTGCCGGAAAACCATCGGCACCGGTCACGCTGAGGGTGGGCGTCCAGGTGCGGTTGATCAGCGCCTGCACCGGGTCGGTGGTGGTGGGAAGCACGAACGTGCGCGCGCCTTCGCAGTCGTAATGGGCCCAGGGGAAGCGGCGTGTGACCTCCTCGCCCAGGATGGCCGCGGTGGCCCGTGCCTGAGCCAGCCGCTCCGGGGGAACCTCGCAATGAAAACTGGCCGGCAGCAGGCGGCCGGTGGCGCTGTCCTCGAGGCGGTCCAGCACCTGGCGCATGATGCGAAAGCTCGAGGGCACGAGCCCCGACGCATCGCCCGAATGGATGCCCTCGGTCAACACCTCGACCTTGAGCGTGCCGCTGACCATGCCGCGCAAACTGGTGGTCAGCCAGAGCTGGTCGTAGTTGCCGGCGCCGGAGTCCAGGCAGACCACCAGCGCCACGTCTCCAAGGCGCGGGCGCAGGGCGTCTATGTAGGGCAGCAGGTCGCGCGAGCCGCTTTCCTCGCAGGTTTCGATGATGCCGACGATGCGCGGATGTGCGACACCCTGGGCCCTGATGGCCTGTACCGCGGCGACGCTGGCATATACCGCATACCCGTCGTCGGCGCCGCCGCGTCCGTACAGCCGCCCTTCCTCGTAATGGGGCGTCCACGGGCCCAGATCGTTGCGCCAGCCGGTGAACTCCGGCTGCTTGTCCAGGTGGCCGTACATCAGCACGGTCTGGCTGCTGTCGGCACGGGTGGCGTCGAGTTCGAAAAACAGCAACGGCGTACGCCCTTCCAGCCGGACGATCTCCAGCCGCAGTCCGGCGACCTTCTGCGCCTCGATCCACGTCGCCGCATTGCGCACCACGGTCTCCAGATGGCCGTGCTGTGCCCATTGCGCGTCGAACCCGGGTGACTTGGCGGGGATGCGGATGTAGTCCTGCAACTGGCCGACGATGTCGGCGTCCCACGCGGCGCCGGCATGGGCCAGCGCCCGGGCGTCATCAAGCAGGGCAGAGGGCATTTCCTTGTGCAGCGGGGCGTTCATGCAGCGTCCTTGTCGGTGAGACATCATCCTACCAAGTCCAGGCCGACTTTGACCCTCCTGTTCGCACAAAAGTTAGAGACGATAAAAGATTCGCGCGACACCTTCGAACACTTCCGCCTGGTCTGCGGACGCGACCCAGCGCTTGGCGGCGGCGTGCCAGGCTGCATAGTCGCCGGCGCATTCGAGGACCGGCCAGTCACTGCCCCACATCACCCGCGATGCACCGAAACGGGACAGCACGTGGCGGGCATACGGTGCGAGCATCTCGACCGGGGCCTGCGTCCCGGCTTCGTTCCACAGGCCGGACAATTTGCAGGCCACCTGGGGCATCTGCGCAAGCGGCTCCAGGGCGTCGATCCAATCCGAGCACTGGCCATGGGCGATGTCGGGCTTGGCCGCATGGTCGATCACGATGCGCAGCGCCGGATGGCGGCGGGCCAGCGCTGCGATGCGGGGAAGATGCAAGGGCTTGACCAGCGCGTCGAATGCAAGCTCGCAGCGCAGCATGGCCTCGAAGGCTGGCAGCAATGCATCCTGCAGGATCCAGTCCGGATCCGGGAGGTCCTGCAACATCGGTCGCAGTGCCTTGAGTTTGGGCTGCCGCGCGAGTTCGGCGATCCGCGCCGGCGCATCGTGCGCCAGCATGTCGACCCAGCCGACGACGCCGAGCACGTCGTCCGCGTCCTGGGCCTGCTGCAGCAGAAACCGGGTTTCTGCCTCGGTCGGCGCAGCCTGTACCAGGACGCCGCCGACCACGCCACATGGCGCGCTGTGTGCACGCCAGTCGTCCACGCTGACATCACGATGAATGACGCCCATGGCCGGTGTCAGCCAGCCATAGTCGCCACGCGCCAATTGCCAGACATGAAAGTGTGCGTCGATCATCGGGCGTTGCGGGTGCAAGGCAGAGGCAGGTGGGGCCGGTACGGGGATCGCGCGCCGCACGTCAGGTGGCGTCGCGTCCTGGCGGCAGCGGGGCTTGCGCCGGCACCAGGCCATGCGTCTGCAGGTCCCGCCAGAATGCGGCCGGAACCGGCGTGCCGAGCATGGCGACAGCATCCTGCCAGTGCGCGGTTTGCTGCGCGCCGAGCATGGTGATCTCGACGGCCGGATGGGCCAGCGGAAACTGCAGTGCCGCAGCGCGAAGCGGTACGCCGTGGCGCAGACAAAGGTCCTCGACCGCGCCGACCCGGTGGATCCATTCGCGGGGCGCCGCCGCATAGTTGAACCGTGGTGTCTCCTTGCCCTGCCCGCGCACGCCGGTTGCCAGAATGCCTGAGTTGAACACCCCGCCCAGCGCTATGCGCACGCCGCGTTGCACGCACAGGGGCAGCAGCTGCCCAAGCCCCGAATGGTCGACCAGGGTATAGCGGCCTGCCAGCATCAGGCAATCCAGGTCCGCTTGCGCCAGCACGTCCAGGCAGACCTGCACGTCGTTGACACCCAGACCGATATGGCGGACGAGGCCCTGCTGCTGCAAGCGGCGCAGCTGGGGCAAGGCCTCGTCCACCACCTGCCGCAGCACGCGTGGATAGTCCGCCCCATGGACGGTGGCATCGCAGTCGTGGATATAGGCGACGTCGAGTCTGGCCATGCCCAGGCGCTGCAGACTGTCCTCGACGCTGCGCTGAATGCCCTGCGCAGAGTAATCCCAGCGCTGGATGAACGGCAGCACATCGACATAGCTGTTCTGGTCGCGGGGCGCGGACGCGTCCGGCAGCAGCAATCGACCGACCTTGCTGGACAGCACGAATTCGGCGCGCGGCAGGGCCCGCAATGCCTGGCCCATGCGGTGTTCGCTCAGCCCGTTGCCGTAGTGCGGCGCGGTGTCGAAGGTACGGCAGCCCGAATCCCAGGCGCTGCGCACCAGCGCAACCGCCTGTGCATCGGTAATCGTCGTGAACAGGTTGCCCAGCGGCGCCCCGCCCAGTCCGAGGCGCTCGCCGTGGGTACAGGGCGGGAAGATCATTGCATCAGCGAAGGCAGCCATGTGGTCAGCGGTGGCCACAGGATGATGGCCAGCAACACCGCGATCAACGGTATCAGAAAGGGCAGCGTGGCCTTGCAGACCGCCTCGAACGACAGGTCGGCCACCCGTGCGGTGACGAACAGCACGATGCCCACCGGAGGCGTGATGGTGCCGATCATCAGCGTCAGCACCATGACCAGGCCGAACTGGATCGGGTCGATGCCCAGCGCCATGGCCACCGGTACCAGGATGGGGATCAGGATCAGCATGGCCGAGATCGCTTCCATGAAGCAGCCGACGATCAGCAGGACGCAGGCGACCAGCAACAGGTAGAGCAGGCGTGAGTCGGTCAGCGCGGTCAGCATGGCGCCAAACACCTGCGGCAGGCGCGACAAGGCCAGCACATAGGCCAGCAGCGCGGCCGACATGACCAGGGCCATCAGCACGCCGGTGGTCTCGATGGTGTCCAGCAGGATGCGCGGGATGTCGCGCCAGCGGAAGTCGGCATAGAACAGGCCGACGACCAGCGCATACAAGGCAGCCACGGCGGCCGACTCGGTGGCGGTGAAGAGTCCGCTCATCATGCCGCCGAACAGGACGACCGGGGCCATCAGCGCCCAGAATGCACCTTTGAAGGCCGTCGTGACATCGGAGAGGGTCGGAAACGGCACCCGCGGCAGATTGCGCCGGATCGCGATCGCGCGCACCATCACCATCAGTGCGCCCGCCATCAGCAAACCGGGTATCACGCCGCCGAGGAACAGACCACCGATCGAGGCTTCGGCAGAGACACCATAGATGATCATCGGCAGGGACGGTGGAATGATCGGGCCGATGGTGGCCGAGGCAGCGGTGATGGCTGCGGCGGTCTCGCCGTCGTAGCCGGCATCGCGCATGGCCTTGATCTCGATCATGCCGATGCCGCCGGCGTCGGCGACCGCGGAGCCGGACATGCCGGCGAAGATCACGCTGCCCAGAATGTTGGCGTGGCACAGGCCGCCTTTCCACCAGCCGACACAGACCGAGGCGAAGCGGAAGATCCGTGTGGTGATACCCGAGGAATTCATCAGGCTGCCCATCAGGATGTACATGGGTGCGGCCAGCAGCGGAAAGCTGTCGGCAGCCTTGGTGATCTTCTGTGGGATGGCAATCGGATGGATGCCGGCAACGAACACGAAAGCGGCGCCGGCCAGCGCCATCGTCAGGTAGATCGGCGCGCCGGTGAACAGCGACACGAACCAGATGCCCAGGATGACCAGCATCGCCGTGGTCACAGCAGCCGCTCCACGTCGACGGCGTCGCCGCGCAGGCGTTCCCGTGTGCTCACTATCGCGGTGATGGCGATGACGATGCCGCTGAAGGGAACGACGGCATACACCAGCGCGTAATTGAAAAACAGGGTCACGGTTTCCACGTCCCGGTTGTTGTTTACCAGCTGCAGGCCGTACCAGACAAAAATGCCGGCCAGCACCAGCGCTGCCAGATCGGAGAAGCAGCCCAGTGCGATCCGCCAGCGCCGGGGCACCCGTTGCAGCACGGTGGCCACGTGTACATGGGAGCGCTTGCGCGAAGCGATCACCCAGCCCAGAAACGAAACCCAGATGAACACGTAGCGCGCCAGCTCCTCGCTCCACACCAGGGGTGCGAAGAACTTGCGCATCACGACCTGGGCCAGAACCAGGCCCAGCATGCCGACGAACAGCACGATCGCCAACAGGTTCAGCAAACGTTCGGGCACTGGCGCCCTGTCAGTGCCGTCCACGGGGATCTACTTCAGATTGGCAATGGACTCGTAGGTGCCCTTGCCCCACTTGGCCTCGAACTTGGGAGGGACAATCGCCAGCGTCGCCTTGCGGAAGGCGTCGACATCGGGCTGGATGATGGTCACGCCGGCCGCCTTGAACTCATCCAGCAAGGATTTTTCCTGGGCCTGGATCTGTTCGTCGGCCCAGTTCATGCCGGCTTTGAGCGCCTCCTCGACCGCCTTGCGGTCGGCGGGCGCGATCTTCTGCCAGGCGGCGTCGTTCACTACCACCAGGCGCGGCGTCATGATGTGCCCGGTAAGCACGATGTATTTCTGCACCTCGGCGAACTTGCCGGCCTTGATGGTGGGCAACGGGTTCTCCTGGCCATCCACCACGCCCTGCTTGAGCGCAAGGTACAACTCGTTGAAGTTCATCGGTGTGGGCTTGGCGCCCCAGCTCTCCGCCATGGCCCGGAACACATCGTTCTCCGGCACGCGCAGCTTGAAGCCCTGCATGTCGGCAATGGTCTTGATCGGCTTGCTGGTGGTGCTGACATGGCGGGTGCCGTAGTACACCGCACCCAGAATGCGCATGCCGCGTGCCTTCACCAGTTGTTCGTTGTAGCTGGCCAGCAGCGGCCCGTTCATCGCCTTGATCAGGTGCTGCGGGTCACGCCAGATGTACGGTGCCTCGATCACCGAGATCGACGGAATCCATGCGCCGAAATTGGCACCGCCTTCGGTGACCAGTTGCTGCGAGCCGTTGGCTACCGCCTCGATCATGTCGCGCGAGCTGCCCAGCTGGCCGTTGGCAAAGGACTGGATCTCGACCCGGCCGGCGGTGCGGGCTTTGACGTCGGCAGCGACCCGGTCGATCATCTGCACCTGCGGATGGCTGCCACCGACCACGTCACCCCAGCGCAGGATGGTCTGTGCCTGGGCGCTCGCGCCGAATACGACCAGCGCTGCGGCCGAAAGCAGGCTGCGAACCCATGGGCGCGCTGCGGATGGTGAATGGACTTGCATGGTCTGTCTCCTTGATCGTGGCCTTGGCCGGCCTGGTAATGTACGTCGGGAGCGTGCATGCTAGCACTGACATGTTACTGTTGCAACAGTTATTGCGGGCGAAGTGGTGCCGGCCTGTGCATGCCGTGGCAGCGTCGCTGGCCGCGTGCGCCGTACGGGTCGCGCGACGGCAGAGTCTGACGCGTGCCCCTTGGCCGCACGTCAGGGACGCGGGTTGTGAGCCAGGAAATCGCGCACTTGCGCCATGGTGGGCGCGCCCCGAATGCCGCCTGGCCGGGTGCATTTGAGCGCGGCTGCCGCGCTGGCAAAGTTGAATGCGTCACGGATCGGCTGTGCCTGTGCGAGCGCCAGGGTGAGCGCGCCGTGGAACACGTCCCCGGCGCCCGTGGTGTCGACGGCCCGCACGCTGAACGCCGCCAGCGGCGTCATCTGGTCGGCCTGGGCATGCAGGACACCGTGTTCGCCCAATGTAACGACTGCATGTTCGGCTCCCTGGGCCAGGGCCCGTCGCAGCGCCACCTCGTGCGGCGTGTCGGCCGCCCACACCGCAAGACCCGGCTCGGAGAACACGGCCCACTGGGCCAGTGGAACCAGTGCCGCCAGGTCGGCCACGGGTGCCACGTCGGCGTCCAGCACCGCCAGGCGCCGATGGCGGCGCGCCCAGGACAGGGCGGCCCGGGCGCCGGCCGGCCAGCGGGGGTCCACCAGCACCGCATCGCAGCCATCGAACACCGCGTCATCGGGCACCCGGGCCAGCGACAGCGCATTGCCCAGGTGGTTGAAGATCTGCCGGTCACCGCTGCGGTCGACGATGATGGCCGAGGCAGAGGTGCGGGCACCGGCGATCTCCTGCAGATGCTGCAGCGACAGGCCTTCGCCTGCGAGCTGCTGGCGCACCAGCCGGCCCGCGTCATCGTCGCCCACCGCGCCGACGAAACGCACCTGTGCGCCGAGCCGGGCCATGGCGAGTGCGGCATTGGCGGCCATGCCGCCACCGACACTCTGGAAATCGTGTGCCGGCGTCTTGGTGGCACGCTGCGGAAACGCTTGGATCTGGAACACATGGTCGATCGACGCATGGCCTACGCAGGCAATTTGCATATGCGGGAGAAGCTGAAGAAAAGGGAGGCAGTCTAGGCCACGACCAGCATGCCGGACAACAGGGTCGCAATTCCCAGAAACGAGAAGAAGCCGACGATGTCGGTCACCGTCGTGAGCACGATGGACGACGATTGCGCCGGGTCCATGCCGAGCCGGCTGAGCGTGATCGGCACCAGCGCACCGGCGAAACCGGCGGCGACCATCGAGATCACCATCGCCATGGAGATGATCAGCACCAGACCCACCGAGCGGCTCCAGATGTAGACCCCGATGGCCGTGGTTGCCGCAATGCCCAGTCCATTGATGAAGCCGACGCTGATTTCCTTGAACACCACCCGGGGCCAGTGGCGCAGGCTGATCTCGCGCAGAACCAGGCCGCGCATCGTCACCGCCAGGGCTTGCGCGCCGGCATTGCCGGACTGCCCTGCGACCACCGGCAGCAGCACGGCCAGTGCCGTGAACCTGGCAATCGTGTCCTCGAACAGTCCGACCACGGATGCGGCCAGGAACGCGGTCAGCAGATTGATCTGCAGCCAGGGCAGTCGCTTGACCACCGCGAAACCGGCCGACGACAGGGCGCGTTCGTCCTTGCTGACACCGACCATGGTCTGAATGTCCAGGCTGGCCTCTTCCTGCACCGCCGATACCAGCGCCGACTGCCGGATCACGCCGACCAGGCGGCCGGAAAAATCCACCACCGGCAGGTCGTGGATGTCGCTGCGCTCGAGCAGCTCGACCACGTCCTCCCTCGGCGCAATGTCGTTCACCATGGCCGGAATGGTCTGCTGGATGCTGGCCAGCATCGCCGTCGGCTCCGCCAGTGCCAGCTGATGTATCAGCACCCGTCCCTGCAGCCGGCCTTCGTCGCCGACCAGATAGAACTCGTGCACATCGCGTCGGCGCAGCGCACGCAAGCGGGTCAAGGCTTCCTGCGCCGTCATGTCGGCGCGCAGGACCACGACGCGCGGATCCATCAGCTGGCCGGCGGAATCGGCGGGATAGTCCATCAGCTTGGCCAGCTCGGCGGCGACCTGGGGATCGAGCAGACCCAGGAAACGCGTGCGTTCCGCGTCGTCCAGCCGCACCAGCAGCGCCACGGCCAGTGCTGGCTCGAGCTCGCTCAGCACGTGGCGCACCATGTCGTCGGGCAACAGCAGGATGACGGCCTGTTCGATGTCCGAGGTCAGCTGCTCCCAGACCGGAATGACGGCGTGGGCCGGCTGCTGCGCCAGCAGTGTCGCGACCGCATCCGGATCCATGCGCTCGAGTTCGCGCGCGGCTTCGCCCGGATAGTCCAGCAGATAGCGCAGGTTCAGTGCTTCGATGGCATTGTTCGCGGTCGGATTAGCGGCGATGGCCATGGACCTCTCCCGTCGGTAGCGGTTTGGCAACCGGCAGCATCTCCACCGCCAGTTGAATCAGGCTGGATACCCCCAGCCAATAACCACCTGCCAGGTTGGCGAACACGTCGCCCAGGCCAGCCTGTGGCTGGGCGCGCTGGTGGCGCAAAAGCGCCCGGGCCAGCACACTGCGGTCCAGCACGCCGACAAACCGGTCGTCGCGTTCGACCACTGGCAGCAATTGATAGTCGTCCCAGCCCTCATGATCGCCGACGCCTGCGATCGAGGCCCGCGCCGGCAACGTGAACCGTACTTTCTGCATCAGCTGCGACAAGGTCGCGTCCGCAGCAGCGCGCAGCAGGTCGGGCAGCAGCGCGACGCCCTGCAGCCGCTGTCCGTTACCGGTGACGAAGACCTGGCCGTCAACCTCGCCCTGGGCCTCGCGCAAGCGGGTCAGGGCCGCATCGGCGGTGGTGTCTGCCGGCAGCACCACGACGCGCGGGTTCATCCAGGCGCCGACCGCATCCTCCGGATATCCCAGCAGCAGCCGAAACGCCATGCCCATCGCCGTCGGGAGTTGCGCCAGCAGCGCGGTGCGACGCGCTTCGGGCAGATAGTGCAAGACCGCGACGCCGGCTTGCGGCCCCATCGCCCGCAACAGTGCCAGTACTGTCGGGTCGTCCAATGGGTCGAGACAGCGGGCCACGAAGGGTGGCAGCATCAGGCGCAAGGCAGGGCTGGCAAGCCGTACCGGCGCATCCGACAGCAGACCCGATACATGGTTCGGCGCGAGCCGCTCCAGCACCCGTGCTGCGTCGGCCGGATGCGCTTCGAGAAACGCGAACGACAGCCGTTCGTCGGTGCCGGTCATGACAGGTTCCCGATGCGCAGCACGATGGCCTCTTCGCCGAAGACCTTGGCCGGCAAGGTCACACGGCCCTCTTCGGTTTCGAGCACCACCGAGACCGGCGTCAGGTCCAGGATGCGGCCTTCATGGCCTGCAACGCGGACGGTCTGTCCTACCGAGAAGCTGTGGCGGAAATGGTGCCCACCGATCAGGTTGGCGACATAGCTGCGGGCGCCCAGGCTGAGCGCCAGCGCTACAGAGATGGCAACCGTGCCGCCAGCCACGGCCGCGACGATCACCAGGAAGGTCACCTTGATGCCGATCTGGTCGGCGCCCACCAGCAAGGCCGTCACCAGAATGATGGCCTGGACCGTGCGGCCCAGCAGTTCGCGCTGGCGCGTGCCGCTGACCCGGGAGGTTGCGACCACCAGATCGCGTGCCAGGCGACTGAGCAGGAAACCGGCGCCGATGATCAAGGCGCCCGAGAACAGGGTCGGCACATAGTTGACGACGCCGGCCAGCCATGCCGTGAAGGCATCCAGGCCCAGCACCTGTGTCGCGGCCGTGATGAAGAACAGCAACACCAGCCAGTACACGAGGCTGCCCAGCACGCGTGCCGAAGAGGCGGGCAGCTTGCTGCGCGGCATGTTGCCCGATGTGCTGGTCAAACGTGCCAGCGCGCGGTCCACGACCACCGCTGCGCGCACTGCCAGCGCCCGCAGCAGGCGGGCCACGACCCAGCCAATCAGCAGCAGAACAAAGGCGCCGGCGATGCTGGGCAGATAATGGCCGGCGCGTTCGGCGAACGCGTCGAAGGCGCTGGTCAGGACCTCACCGCCTTTGGCAAAAAACTCCATATCCGGCCCTCGTTGCGGCGCAGTGGCCTGCGCCTTGTGATTTGCCTGCCATGACACCGCAAGGTCATGGCCTGGATATGCAACAGCTTAGCACCGCGCCATCTGCCAGACGGCGCGGTTCGGCATTGAAGAGATCCGCATCCGTACGCCGTTGCCGGCGCCCGGACTCAGACGCTGGCCAGTGCCTGGGCCAGGTCTTCCAGCAGATCGTCGATGTGCTCGATGCCGATCGACAGGCGCACCATGTCTTCCTTCACGCCGGCCTTGGCCAGTTCCTCGGCGCCCAGCTGGCGATGGGTGGTGGATGCCGGGTGGCAGGCCAGTGATTTGGCGTCGCCGATATTCACCAGCCGGGTGAACAGCTTGAGGGCATCCTGGAAGCGGGCACCCGCCTCGCGGCTGTCCTTGGCCTTGAGGCCGAAGCTGATGATGCCCGAAGCCCTGCCGCCCATATAGGTCTTGACGAGGCCGTGGTCGGGATGGTCGGGCAGGCCGGCGTAGTTGACCCAGCCGACCTTGGCGTGCGACTTGAGGTAACTGGCCACGCTCAGGGCGTTGTCGCAGATCCGGTCCATGCGCAGCGCCAGCGTCTCGATGCCTTGCAGGATCTGGAACGCGTTCATCGGGCTCAGCGCCGCACCCATGTTGCGCAGCGGGACGACCCGTGCCCGGCCGATATACGCCGCCGCGCCGAGCGCCTCGGTATAGACCACGCCGTGGTAGCTGACATCGGGCTCGTTGAGCCGCTTGAAGCGGGCCTTGTGCTCGGCCCACGGGAACTTGCCGGAGTCGACGATGATGCCGCCAATGCTGGTGCCGTGGCCGCCCAGGTACTTGGTCAGCGAATGCACGACGATGTCGGCGCCGTGTTCGAACGGGCGGCACAGGTAGGGGCTGGGAACGGTGTTGTCGACGATCAGCGGCACGCCGGCGTCATGGGCGACCTTGGCCAATGCGGCGATGTCGGTGATGTTGCCCAGCGGATTTCCCACCGACTCGCAGAAGATGGCCTTGGTCTTCGCGTCGATCAGCTTGGCGAACGAGGCCGGGTCGCGGTAGTCGGCAAAACGCGTCTCGATGCCCATCTGCGGCAGCGTGTGGGCCAGCAGGTTGTAGGTGCCGCCATATAGCGTGGACGCCGAGACGATGTTGTCGCCGGCTTCGGCAATGGTCTGGATCGCATAGGTGATCGCAGCCATGCCCGAGGCCACGGCCAGGGCGCCGACGCCGCCTTCCATCTCCGCCACACGTGCTTCGAGCACGCCGTTGGTCGGGTTCATGATGCGGGTATAGATGTTGCCGGCGACCTTGAGGTCGAACAGGTCGGCACCGTGCTGGGTGTTGTCGAAGGCGTAGGCCACCGTCTGGTAGATCGGAACGGCGACGGCCTTGGTGGTGGGATCGGGTGAATAGCCGCCGTGGACGGCAATGGTTTCGATTTTCATGTCGGGGTCTCCTCAAAACAGCGCATCTTAGGGCATGTTCCGATCGCGCGCGCCGCAAAAAACACAGCGGCCCGCATGCGGGCCGCTTCAGGGCGAGGTCGTCTCAGGTGCGGCGACGACGACGCGCGATCGTGCCGATCAGGCCCAGGCCTGCCAGCAACATCGCATAGGTCTCTGGCTCTGGTACAGCTGCGGTAATCATGATCGTGCGATCAACGCCGCTTGCCGGATGCTGGATGTTTACGAAAGCCCTGTTCGGATCGGTCTTGTCGAAATACAGTCCACTGAACTCGGAGCCCTGGGTCCCGTTGGACGCCCAGCGCGCAATGCCTTCGCCGGCATCGAGCAAATCGCCATCCTTGTTCAGGTCCCGGGTGATCCAGATGTCATCGTCGACGCCGCCATTGCGGTCTTCGACCAGATAGATGTTGCCGTCGGCGTCGATGGCCAGGTTGTCGACGTTGCGCAGTGCGCCACCCACGGCGGAGCCGGTGGAAAAGTCGATCGTCGAGGCGTCTGCGAACAGCTGGACCATACCGGTGACCAGGTTCAGGTTGTAGACACGGCTGGTCCCGGTTCCACCGGAGGCGTCGGTGTCCGAGTCCGTCGTCGCCCAGTACAACAGTTCGGCATGTCCGGCAATGCTCTGGATCTCCAGATCCTCGGGACGGTTGAACCCGGTGGCCGAAACCAGGTCGGCCGCGGCGCGGCCATCGAGCGAGAAGCTGCCGCCGCCCATGTTCCGCATCGCGGAGAAGGTCGCGGCGTTCGCCGTGCCGTCGGCGGTCGTAATGGCCTCCCAGGTGGCGGCGCCGGTCAGTGCCGGACCATTGTTGCCTTCGAACTGGCCACCGGCGCCCACTTTCAATGCGAACGTCTGACCCTTGTTGAAGTATTCATCGCCGTTGGCCGCGTTCGCATTGGCCGCCACGTATTTGTAGACCGAGCCGCCATTGAGTTCGTCGACGAAGTAGAGGGCCTTTTGCGAATCAAAGGCCAAACCCTCATGCGATACGCGCGGGATCACGTTGCGCTGCACCAGATTGCCGCCGTTGGCCGCGGCAGTCGTTGCGTTGGTGACCTCGAACAGTCGGCCTTTGCTGCTGGTGTTGCCCCAGCTCTCCTCGGCGGTCAGGTAGCTGCCCCAGGGCGTCCAGCGCGACGCGTCGCCCGATACGAAGTTCTGGGTGCCAGGGGCCACGATGGTCGTCGTGCGGGTGAGGTAGTTCGTGTCCCAGAGGTCGATGCGCTGAACACCGGCGCTCCCGGTCTCGAAGGGCATGAACAGGTAGCGGCCGGCATCGGGGCCGGATTCGTTGGCGGTGATCATGTCCCAGTTGCCGGAATTGGAGCCTGGCGAGACGGTGTTCTGTGTGGCGCGATCTGCGATCGTGGTCTGGCTGAAATTCGGGCTCGATAGAAGAATCGGTGCAGATTCTGCGGCGCCCCCGACGGGGATCGGGCTTGCGGAGCCTGGCAGCGGCGTGATTTGCGAGAACTGGCTGAGCTGGGCGCTGGCGCCCTGGGATGCGAAGGCGAGCGTCAAGGCGCCGGCGATGGGAAGCAAACGGTTCATGTATCAACTCCTGTGGGCATGGGGAGCGGGGTTCGGCAGGAACCCGGCGCAGGGTTTGCAACACGACAGTTGTCATGTGCAGGCGCCATGTTGCAGTTACCAGATGACACAATCATGTCGGTGTGGCCGGCGGGCGTAGTCCATTCGGACCCGCTGCCGCTGCGTCGGCTGATCGTCGTGACCCGGGCGCGCATGGCAGGTTGCGCTCGGGCATTTGCCCGCCTGAGGGTGACAAGTGAAGGAGACAGAGTGAAGCTGCTGCAGGACCTCCAGATCGGGTGCACCGCGGGTGGTGCGACCCACCACGACACCGACATTCCCGACATTGCCACCAAGGTGCGCATGGTCAAGGACGCCGGCGTCTTCGATTACATCGACCGCAGTCCGCCGGACGAGGAATTTCGCGCGCTGCTCAAGGCATCCGAACAATGTGACCTGCCAGTGGCATCGAGCGGCTGGTTCTATACGCTGGGGCGCGACGAGGCGCTATTCGAGCGCAATATCCACAAGGCGCGATTGCTGGGCAGCCTGGTACACAACGTGCAGTTGCTGACGCACCATGCGGACGGGCATGTGGTCAGCAACCAGGAGGTTGCCGACTTCTACTGCCTGGCCCATGAAATCGGCATGCGCCATGGCGTGCTGCCGTGTTTCGAGGTGCACGTGAACATGTGGTCCGAGCACTTTGGCCGCGTGGCCCAGGTGGCGGCACTGGTGCAGGCGCGGGGTCTGCCGTTTCACATGACCCTGGACCACAGCCATGTGATCTTCAAGATCGACAACCCGAAGGAGCAGGCCGTGCAGGACATGAAGACTGACATCGACGCCGGCCGCCTGGTGCTGGACCCGTCGCAGCAGGGCCATGTCTGCGACCTGTGGATCCAGTCCAACTGGGTCCGGCTGGCGCACGCGCGCGCCGCCGTACCGGCCAACCCGGTCAACACCTGGGCCAGGCACCCCGACGGCAGCGACGGCCGTGGCATCCAGTACCCGTTCGTGCAACCGGGGCCAGGGGAGTACCTGGCCGCCTGGGAGGCCGAGCGGCTGGAGCCGTGGAAGCAGGTCATGCGGGCGCTGCTGCGCCACCATGCCGCCGATCCGGCCAGCGCGATCCGCCATATTTCGTGTGAACACATCGTCGCGGTGGACTACGGCGCCGGGCACAAGTACTCGACGTTCGACAACAACGTGGCGTGCGCCCGCTGGTTGCGAGAGACCTGGGTGCAGGCGCTGGCCGAGTCGGCGCAAGCACCGGTCGCCGCGCATTGACGGACCCTCGCCGGTTCTGATAGCATTGCTAACATGTCAGTTGCCCCTTCTCTGCAATCCTGCCGCTGCACGGCACGCTGAGCCCTGTCCCATGCTCAAGGGCCTCTCCCCGCTGCTGACCGCCGACCTGCTGCATGTGCTGGCCAGCATGGGCCATGGCGACGAAATCGTGCTGGCCGATGCCAATTTCCCGGCCACGACCCATGCCCGGCGCCTGGTGTCCATGCCGGGCGCCGACGCGCCACAGGTGCTCGACGCCGTTCTCAGTGTGTTTCCGCTCGACGATTTCGTGGATCAGTCTGCGCTGACGATGCAGGTGGTGGGCGACGCCACCGCCGTACCTGACGCGGTGCGCGACTTCGACGCCACACTGCACCGCCACGGTTGCGGCCCGAGCGCTGCGCTGGAACGCTTCGCTTTCTACGAACGCGCCGCTGCCGCGTTTGCCATCATCGCCACCGGCGAGCGCCGCACCTACGGCAATATCCTGCTCAAGAAAGGTGTGGTCAGGCTGTGAGCGCAGCGCCGTGCCGCCCCCAAGCAAGCGCGCACCGCAGCCCGCAGGGCGGAGGTCGCCTGATGAGCCGCGGCACCGCAGCCCGCTGGACGGAGGCTCTCGAATGAGCCCCCGCCCGGCAGCTCCGAAAGGGGCGCGCGCCGCAACGCGTACTTCTCAAACGCGCCCGCCTCGCAGGAAGGCTGCTGCGCGCGCGGTGCCGACCGACAGCGTGGCGCGGGAAGGGGTCAGCCAGCGCGCCCGGGCCTACCAGGGCTTCACGCAGCAGATCCTCAGCGGCGGCATCCGCAGCGGGCAGTTCATCTCGCAGCGCGAACTGATGACCTTGCTCGACATGCCGCTGGGCGCCGTGCGCGAGATGATTCCGCGGCTCGAGGCCGGCGGTCTGATCAAGACCGTGCCGCAGCGGGGACTGCAGATCGCCCATGTCGACCTCAAGCTGATCCGCAATGCGTTCCAGGTACGGTCCATGATCGAACATGAGGCGGTGCGCCATTTCGTGCATGTCGCCACGGACGAGGAACTGGCCCAGATCGAAGCGAGCCACCACGACATCCTGCAGCGTGCTTCGGCCACGGTCACCGACGATCAGTTGCTGGACGACGCGCAGGCCATCGACTGGGGCCTGCACGACCGCATGGTCGACGCGCTGGGCAACGAGATCGTCTCCGAGCTGTACCGCGTCAACAGCCTGCGCATCCGCCTGATCAAGCTGGACAGCAGCGTCATCACGCCGGCACGTCTGATCCCGGCCATGCAGGAGCACCTGAAGTTCATCGCCGCCTTGCGCCAGCGTGACGCAGCGGCCGCCACCGAATTGCTGGAGGCCCATATCCGCAGCGCGCGGGATCGGGTTCTGGCGGCACCACTCGAGCCGCTTGCGGCCGACGGTGCGCAACCGGTTCCCGCCCATGGCGGGAGCTGACTCTCTGACATCACCCGAAGGAATTCCCTTGAACCAAGACATGCATGGCCTGTGGCCGGCACTGCTGACGCCCGTGACCCAGGACGGGCAACTCGATACGCCCCGCATGATTGCCCATGCAAAACACATGCTGGCCAGCGGGTGTGAAGGTGTCACCATCTTCGGCACCACCAGTGAAGGGCCGGCCTTCACCAATGCGGAGCGCAAAGGTCTTCTGGAAGCCCTGATCGGCAGTGGACTGCGCCCTGACCAGATCGTGGTCACCACCAGTTGCAGCGCCTTGGCCGATGCCATCGATCTGGGGCGCCATGCCATCGCCCAGGGCTGCTTTCGGCAGCTTTTCATGCCGCCGTTCTATTTTCGCAATCCGCGGGCGGCAGGCATCATCGAATCGGTCAGCACCGTCGTGCGCGGCATCGGGGACGACCGGCTGAAGCTCATGCTGTACCACATCCCGGCGCTGAGCAGCGTGGTGTTCAGCCACGCCAGCATCCAGACCCTGGTCGAGCGCCATCCGGGTATCGTCATTGGCGTCAAGGACAGCAGTGGCGAGCTCGCCCATGGCCTGGCCCTGGCCAAGGCCTTTCCCGCCTTGTCCATCCTGTCGGGCGCCGAGCAGTATGTCGCCGAGATCATGTGTGCCGGCGGGTCGGGGTCGATCAACGGTCTGGGCAACATCTCGCCGGGTCTGATGGCGCGCATCATCGCCAGGCCGCAGCAGGTGGATCCGCAGGATGCGAAGCTGGTGCTCGACCTGTTGGCGCTGTTGTCCCTGTGCCCTGGTACCAACTTCGTGAATGTCTACAAGACCATGCTCGCCGAGCAGACCGGTGATGCCAGCTGGCTCCACGTGCGCGCGCCCCTGTGCCCGCTGGAGCCACAGGAAGAGCAGGCGGTGCGCGCCGCCTACCGCGCCATCGGTCCGGCCCTGTCCCGGGTCTGAGCGTGGGTGCCTCGCGCGGGCCGGCAAGTACCGGTCTGAAGCGCCGCTAGGCCTGGCGCCCTTGTATCCAGCGCCCCGGCAGCGGTAGTCCGGGGAATGGGTCGGCCTGGGCCGGACCGGCCGCGCAGGCGCCGCGCAGCTGCACGTCGGCGAAGTCCAGCAGGCTCAGCCAGTCCGCCAGAATGTGCGCGTGGCCGCCCTCGCGGAATCGGATCGCGAGCTTGTCGTTTGCGCCCAGCAGGTCGAAGACACACTGTGCCGCCCGGTGGGACTGCCAGCTGCCTTGCGGGTTGGCCCAGGTGTCACCCAGCGCCTCCGTGGTCAGCAGCGCGCGCGGTGCGACCATGGCCTTGAGCAGGTTCTGGTCGAACGGCAGTGCCGACTCCCGGCCGATGAAATCGCGCAGTCCCGGCGCAAACCAATGGCCGTAGGCGCCGACCAGATCGGCCAGGCTCTCGGCGCCGGTTGCAAGCCAGCGAAAGCTGCCGGCGCCACCTGCGCCGGAGTTGTTGGCGCTGGTGAGCGTGACGCGCGTGTCGGTGGCGCCTGCCAGCAAGGCGGCCTTGCCTCCGCGTGAATGACCGACGATGGCGATGCCTGCCGGATCGATCCAGTCCAGTGTCAGCAGTGCGTCGACGACCCGGTGGTAGGCCCAGGCCCAGGCGGCGAGCGTGCCGAACTGTGCCGGCGCCTCGGTCATCGGCAATCCCTGGGTGGGGCCGCCCGGATCGGCGGCCACTTCGACCCGGTTGAATTCGGCAAAGCCATACCCGCGCGCCAGCACGGCCGCCAGCACGGCGTCGTTCGCATAGTGCCAGCACGCATCACCACTGACCAGCACCGGAAACGGACCAGGTCCTTCCGGGATCAGCAACCGCAGCAGAAAGCTCGGCCCATCGTCGGTGGCTACGCGGCAACTGCGCAGGCGTGCACCGGACAGGCTGCGAACGACGGCGGCATGCAGGAGCAGGCACTGGGTCTGGCGAGGTGCCGGTGGCAATGGGCCGTACACCAGTGGCAGCAGGCGGTCGGCGATTTCCTGGCGCCGGTGCGACCAGGATGCCGCGTCGATGATCGCCTCTCCGGCCAGGTTGCGCAGCGGATCGGGCAGCTCGCAAAGCGGATTCAACACCATGGTGTCAAGCGGGTCATATAGATGATGGGATCGGTACAAACGCTATGCGGCATTTCGGCTTTTTGACCTAGCATGGCCTCGCTGCAACCCACTCTCGTGAAGGCCCCGATCATGGTAACCCGTATCCCGCATCTCTCCCTGAGCGTCCTCACCGCCGCGCTGCTCACCTTGCCCGCCATCGCGCACAGCGCCGAAATCCGCGTCATGTGTTACCAGGACGGCGTCGAGTGTGACGTCGTGGCCGAACAGGCCAAGCGATTCGAGGCGCAGAACGCCGGCACCAAGGTCGTGATCGACGTGGTTCCCTACAAGAGCATCGTCGAACAGTTGCCCGTGCAACTCGCTGCCGGCCAGGGCCCGGACATCGCCCGTGTCACCGACCTCGGCGGTCTGTCCAAGTTCTACATGGACATCAGTGCGCACGTGAAGGATAAGGCGTACTGGGAGGCCAACTTCGGCGCCACCTTGCCGTGGCTGCGCCCGAGCGCGGGCGACAAGGGCATCTACGGTTTCATGTCGCAACTGACCATGACCGGGCCCTACGTCAACAAGACATTGTTCGAGCAGGCCAAGGTCGCCATGCCCGGAGCTAAAGCCACCTGGGACGAGTGGGCGGAAGCGAGCCGCAAGGTCGCCAAGGCCAACCAGCTGCCGGCCGCCATGGCCTGGGACCGTTCGGGCCACCGCTTTGCCGGCCCTGCCATCAGTTATGGCGCCAGGATCTTCGATGCCAAGGGCGATCTGGTCATGGACGATGGCTACCGCGCCACGGTCAGCAAGTTCGTCGGCTGGCACAAGGACGGCACCATGCTGAAGGAAGTATGGGCGGGCTCCGGCGGCTCCAGCTACGCCGACTCGATCGGCGAGTTCAAGAATGCGCGTGTCGCGATGGTGTTGTCCGGGTCCTGGCAGATCAACCGCTTGCAAAAGGACATCGGCAATGCCTTTGACTGGGTTGCGGTCCCCAACCCCTGCGGCCCTGCCGCCTGTTCCGGCATTCCGGGAGGCGCAGCCTGGGTTGCGCTCAAGACCAGCAAGTCACCCAAGGAGGTCGGCATGTTCCTGGACTTTCTGGCGCAGGAAGCGAATTACGCAGAGTTCACCAGCAAGACCAACAACATTCCGGCCCATGCCGGTCTGGCCAAGAAGGGCGTTGCCTATCCGGGTGCGACGCCACAGGCACAGGCAGCCTTGAAGGTGTTCAGCAGTGGCGTCGCGAGTCTGTCGCCGGTGGCATACGCGTTTCAGGGCTACAAGTACAACCGCGCCATCATGTTGCCGACCGTCACACGGGTGACGCAGGCCATCGTCGGCGAGATGAGTGTCGACGAGGCCGACAACAAGATTGCCGCTGATATGGCGGATGCGGTCAAGCAGGCGCAGAAATAGACCGACACTCCCGGCAGCCGCGGGACATCGCGTCTGCCGGTCTTGCGCGCCTGCCCTCCGCCTTGCGGCGCGGCGCCATGGGAGCGCAATCGGGCCTGTGCCGCGGGTGGGATGAATGCCGGTAGAGAAAGGTCACCTCGTGCCATTGTTGTCGCGCATCGGCAGCCTGTTCTTCAATCTGTTCGAGCCGCTGTTTCGGCTGGCCCAGCAAAGGCTGGGCCTGTCTCGGCTGGGCTGGTTGTTCGTCGGGCCCAACCTGCTGGTGTTCGGCCTGTTCACCTTCCTGCCGATCGCCATCAACCTGGTGTATGCCACCACGGGCGGCGTGCAGCTGATGCCGTTCCAGCGCCCTTACACCGGCGCGGAGAACTTCGGCATCCTGCTGGAATGCCGCGACTACTTCGACATCCAGACCTGCCGCAAGGATGTGTTCTGGCGGGCGATATTCAACACGGTGCAGTTCAGCCTGATTCAGGTGGTGCTGATGGTGCTGCTGTCCCTGGTCACGGCATTGGTGCTCAATCGCAAGATCATCGGCCGCGGCTTCTGGCGCGGTGTCTTCTTCTATCCGGTGCTGCTGTCGCCGGTCGTGGTGGCGCTGATCTGGAAATGGCTGCTGCAGAGTCAGGGTGTGTTCAATGCCGCGCTGGTGGCGGCGGGCGCGCAGCCGGTGGACTGGCTGACCGATGCATCGTGGGCCTTTTTCTGGACGGTCTTCGTGTCGATCTGGGCGCACATGGGCTTTTACACGCTGATCCTGCTGGCCGGCCTGCAGGCGATCCCGAAGGACATGTACGAGGCTGCGGAAATGGATGGCGCATCGCCATGGCGCACGCTACGCCGCATCACCTTGCCGCTGCTGATGCCCAATCTGATCGTGGTGCTGGTGCTGGCGATGATTCGCGCGGTACAAATCTTCGATGAGGTGTTCGTGCTCACCGGGGGCGGGCCGGGTTCGGCGACCACCTTCATCGTGCAGTTCATCTACCAGACCGGGTTTGCCGAACAGATCCACCTGTATGGACTGGCGGCCGCGGCCTCGCTGGTGCTGGCACTCGGACTGGTCGTGCTGACGCTGGCGCAATTGCGCCTGACCCGCGCCAGCGATGCCGGCCAGAAGGCGCGCTGAGACAAGAACCATGACCCGATTCCTGACCCGTACCCGTGGCCGAAACCGGATGGACTGGACCGACTGGCTCAGCTACGGCTACCTGCTGGTCGGACTGATCACGATGTTTGCGCCGGTGCTGTGGCTGGTGATGTCGTCGTTCAAGTCCGAAGCCGCCATCAGCCAGTTTCCGCCGACCTTTCTGCCGTACAGCCAGAAGTCGGTGCAGGTGGCTGGCCATGACAAGCCTTTGCCGCTGTTCCTGACGCGTGACGACAAAGGCGAGCTCCGCACGTTGGCGCAGGTGCGGCGCATCGGCATCATGGCGACCATGGTCGATCCGGCGAACCCGCAGGAGCAGATCCGCGTCAACATCAACGACCGCACGCCGGTCAACGAATTGCAGTTCGCGTTCAGCAACTACACCGAGATCTTCGGCAAGTTCAGCTTTGGCCGCTACCTGTGGAACAGCGTGTTCATCACGGTGGTCGCCACCTTGCTGACGCTGCTGATCAACTCGATGGCCGCGTTCGCATTGTCCAAGTACCAGTTTCGTGGCCAGAAGGCGGTGTTTCTGCTGATCATCGTCACCTTGATGATTCCGCCCACCATCATCCTGGTGCCGGTGTTCCTGGTGATCAACAGCGTGGGTCTGCTCAACAGCCTGTGGGGCGTGATTCTGCCGGCCATTGCCACGCCCACGGGCGTGTTCCTGCTGCGCCAGTACATGCTGACGATTCCCGACGAATTGATCGAGGCCGCGCGCATGGACCATGCCAGCGAATGGCGGATCTACTGGAAGATCATCCTGCCGCTGGCTGCGCCCGCGCTGGCGGTGCTGGCGATCTTTTCGGTGATGTGGCGCTGGAACGATTTTCTGCTGCCACTCATCGTCCTGTCACGCTCCGAATTCTTCACGCTGCAACTGGCGCTCAATGCCTTTCAGGGCGAGCTCAACACCCAGTGGCATTACCTGCTCGCGATGACGGTCATCACGCTGATCCCTATCACGCTGGTGTTTGCCTTCCTGCAGAAATACATCACCACCGGCATCGCAAGCGCCGGCGTCAAATAGATCAGCGGACAACTCCGCCGATCCCCCATACCTTCAGGAATTCCGCGTGGCCACCCTTGAACTCGACCACATCGTCAAGACCTTTGCCCAGACCACCATCCTGCATGGCATCGACCTGTCGGTCGACGACGGGCAGTTCGTCGTCTTCGTCGGCCCTTCGGGATGCGGCAAGTCGACCCTGCTGCGGGTGATCGCAGGGCTGGAGACGCCAAGCTCCGGCACGGTCCGCATCGACGGGAAGGCGGTCAACGCAGTATCGGCTGCGCACCGTGGCTGCGCCATGGTGTTTCAGTCCTATGCCCTGTATCCGCATATGAGCGTGTACGACAACATGGCATTCGGACTGGAGAACGCCGGCGAGCCACGCGCGCAGATCGATACCAAGGTGCAGGCTGCCGCGAAACTGCTGCGGCTCGATACGCTGCTGCAGCGCAAACCGACGCAGCTCTCCGGTGGGCAGCGGCAACGGGTCGCCATCGGCCGTGCCATCGTGCGCGATCCCAAGTTGTTCCTGTTCGACGAGCCGCTGTCTAACCTGGATGCCGAGCTGCGCGTGTCGATGCGCGCGGAAATCCGCGAGCTGCATGCCCGGCTCAAGGCGACGATGGTCTATGTGACCCATGACCAGGTCGAAGCCATGACCATGGCCGACAAAATCGTCGTGCTGCGTGCCGGCAAGGTCGAGCAGGTGGGCGCGCCGCTGGAGCTGTACAACTTTCCGGTCAACACCTTCGTGGCCGGTTTCATCGGCAGCCCGCGCATGAATTTTCTGCCGCTGTCGTCGCTGGTGCACCTGCCGGAAATGCCGCGTGGCACGCAGACCATCGGCATCCGGCCCGAGCATGCGCAGATCGCTGCCGAAGGGCCGCTGCGCATGGCGGTCGACCAGGTCGAGCAACTGGGCTCTACCAGTTTGCTGCATGGTCATGTCGGGGACGAGAAGACGCCGTTCGAGATGGTCTGCGCCGGCCAGACCGACATCCGGTCCGGCCATGTGGTGCAGGTCGCCTTGCCGCATGCGCATCTGCATTGCTTTGACGCGCAGGGCCTGCGCCTGACCGATTGATACGGTCAGGCGCTCCGAGAATTCAGCACCATGAAACCTTTTCGCGCACACGGTACGGCACAGGCCAACGAACACGGCCTGCAGTTGCCGCTGGAAGGCGGCGCAAGCCTGTCGATCGAGATCCTGGAGCCGGCCATGGCGCGGGTGCGCATTCGCCCGGCCGATGGTTACCGCGAACCCCGGACCTGGGCCGTTGCGCCCCAGCCGGGTGCCGATGTGCCCTGGAGTGGACGCGCGCGTGACGACCTCAGTGGCTTCAGCCGCTCGCCCGCCAGTGTGCAGCGTCGCGCTGACGGCATCACGCTGCGCACCGGTGCCATGGCGGTGCATCTGCAAAGCGACCCCCTGACCCTGTCCTGGCGTGATGCATCCGGGCGACTGCTGGTGCAGGACCGCGCCAGCGCCGCCTACATGGCCAGCACCCGTACGCGTGCCGTGCGCCACTACCTGCAACGCGAGGGCGGCGAACGCTACTACGGACTGGGTGACAAGACCGGCCCGCTGGACCTGCAGGGGCGGCGCCTGCGCACGCTGGCGATGGACGCGCTGGGCTACGACCCGCAGCGCGGCGACCCCTTGTACAAGCACTGGCCCTTTGTCCTGACGCGCGCCGCCGGCGGCGGTTGGAGCGGCATCTATTACGACACGCTGGCGGCCTGTACCTTCGACCTGGGATGCGAACACGACAACTACCACGGTCTGTACCGCCATGTGGAGATCGACGACGGCGACCTGGACTACTACCTGATGCTGGGTGACACGCCGGCCGCGGTGATCGCGCAATACGTGCGACTGATCGGCGGCACCGCGTTGCCGCCGCGCTGGTCGCTGGGTTTCGCGCAGACGGCCATGGGGCTGGCCGATGCGCCGGATGCGCAGCAGCAGCTCGAGGCCTTCATTGCGCGCATCGATGCCGAGGGCATTCCCTGTTCGGCCTTCCATTACGGCTCCGGCTATTCGTCCCGCGGCAAGCGGCGCTATGTCTTCACCTGGAACCACGACAAGTTTCCGGATCCAAAGGCCTTGAACCAGCGCTTTCACGATGCCGGCATGCAGGTGGTGGCCAACATCAAGCCCTGCCTGCTGGACGACCATCCGGCCTATGCCGAGGTGGCGGCGGTGCAGGGCTTTGTGCATGATGCCGCGGGTGCGCCGGTGCTGGAGCCGTTCTGGGACGGCATGGGCGCACATCTCGACTTCACGCGACCGGCCGCGGTGGCCTGGTGGCAGCAGAAACTGCGGGACCAGGTGCTTGCCTATGGCATCGACGTCGGCTGGAACGACAACAACGAATACGCCATCCTCGATGACGACGCGGCTTGCGCCGGCGACGGTGTTCCGACACCGATGCACCGGGCGCGGCCACTGCATGCCTTGCTGATGACGCGTGCGAGCTGCGAGGCGCAGGCACGGCATGCGCCGGGGGAACCGGTGTTCAGCGTCTCACGCGCCGGGCCACCCGGTATTCAACGCTATGCGCAGACCTGGAGTGGCGACAACACCACCAGCTGGGAGTCGCTGCGCTGGAACATTCGCACGGGATTGCAGATGTCGCTGTCGGGGCTGTTCAACACCGGCCACGACGTCGGCGGATTTGCCGGCCCGTCGCCCGACGCCGAGTTGTTCCTGCGCTGGGTCCAGGCCTGCTGCCTCAACCCGCGCATGGTGATGAATTCGTGGAAGGCCGACGGAACCAACAACGTGCCGTGGTTGCACCCCCAGGTCAGTGGTGACGTGGCTGCAGCCATCCGGCTGCGCTATACCTTGATGCCCTATCTGTGGTCGCTGTTCGAGCGTGCGCATCAGCACCATGAGCCCATCATCCGGCCGAGCTTCTACGACTTTCCTGACGACGAGAACTGCTACGCTGACAGCGATGATTTCATGCTGGGCGCCGACCTGCTGGTAGCGCCGGTGGTGCAAGCGGGCCAGACCACGCGCACCGTTTACCTTCCGGCGGGCCCTGCGGCGTGGTTTGACTTCCATACCGGTGCGCAGCTGGAAGCAGGGCGCGTCCATACGGTGGCGGCGCCCTGGTCGACCTTGCCGCTGTTTGCGCGGTCTGGCGCATGCATCGCGGTGGCCGAGCCCGTGGCGGCCCGGCCCCGGCATGACGACCCGCCGGGCGCGTTGCGCGTATTCCGGCCCGGTGCGCGCTCGGGCTGAGGCGAGGCGGCGGGTCGACCGCTGACCGCTGACTGCTTCGCAGCGTCCCTTGCGTCTCAATGCGCAATCGACATCACGAGGCGCATCAGGTCGCTTTGTCGGTGGGTGCCGGTTTTCTCGAAAGCGGACTGCAGCTGCGTTCGCACCGTCGAGATGCCGATGTCGCGCAGCGCGCTGTAGGACTCGGGTGTTGCGCCTTCGGCCAATGCCGCCACCAGTCTCGTCTCAGCCGGCGTCAGCTCATATAAAGCGGTCAGCATGGACTTCGGATCGATGGCGGCATGGCCCTCGCGCACCAGCATGCCGGCTGCGGCCGCGCGGGCCGCTGATGGTGATCGATTGGGCGGTGGCGCCAGCCGGATGACGATGCCACTGCCCGGCGGCCCTGCCAATCGGATCGACAACGAGAACCCGGGATCGAAGCGATAGCTGCTGCAGGCCTCCAGTGCCCGGGTCAGTGCGACGGTCTGTGCGGCTGCAGCCGCGCGCAACTGGCCATTGCGGACGAGCATCGGAGTCCAGGTGCCGAACAGCTTTTCGGCGGCAGGGTTGGCCAGCAGCACCTTGCGCTCCCGGGTCAGGACAACCACCGGTGTGGCAACTCGCT
>JACKLL010000011.1 GCA_024235935.1 Rhodoferax sp.
GCATCCTTGACCGGCAGGCTGTCGAACGCGATGGCCGACAGCTTCTCGACCCGCTCCTCGGTCAGGTTGCGCCGCGCACGTGTGTCGATCAGGTTGCCCTGGATCAGGTAGTTGCCTTCGGCGTCGGTGTACAGGATGTCGGTGCCATTGACCCGGATCTCGTACAGCCCGTTGATCGGGGTCTTGCTGACTTCGTCGATCGACTGCAGCTGCGGCAGCCGTTCGGCCAGGTTCTTGCGGATCGCGGCCTCCTGGGCGGACGCGGAAACGGCAATGGCCATCAGGGCCACACCCAGCAGGGTCTTGAAGAAACGCATGTGCATCATCCCGTCACGGGTGTTGGGCCACAGGGCCATTGTTGGAAGAGTTCGTTGGGGATTCGCCCAGGCCCATCGCCTGGCGCGCCACCCACGTCTTGAGTAAACCACTGGCGTCGAAGCCCCGCAAACCCCAGTTTCGCACGCTTTGCCACCCACCCCCGGAGCGCCCGAACAGCTGCTGCAGGCCGTCCGTGGCCGTGGCCATCACCGCCACGTCGGCCTTGCGCGCGCGCTCGTAGCGCCGCAGCATCTTCGCGTCATCGACACCGCGCCAGTAGTCACGTCCGTGAATCTCACGGGCCAGCAACTCGGCATCGGCCAGACCGAGGTTCAGCCCCTGCCCCGCCAGCGGGTGCACGGCATGGGCGGCGTCACCGGCCAGCACCCAGGCGCGGCCATCGCGAACGCCGCTCCAATGCCGGGCCGTCGACCGTTGCAAGGGCCAGGCCAGGCGCGCGCTTTCCAGCCGGAGGCGACCGAAGCGCCCTTCACTGGCAGTCAACAAGCGGTCTTCGAACATGTCTTGCGGGGCATCCAGCCATTGTTGTTTCTGGTCTGCAGGGATGGACCAGACAGCGGCCAGCAAGTTCCCGCCCTCCCCGCCCATCGGCAACAGACCCAGAATGTCCTGCGGCGTGAACCACTGGCAGGCCACCTGCTGGTGCGGAAGTTCGGCGCTCAGGCGCGCGGCGATGGCGACCTGGGCATAGGGCATGACGTCCTGCTCGACGCCCAGCAGCTGGCGCGACATACTGGCACGCCCCTCGCAGATGACGCTCAGCGTCGCGTCGGCGGGGCTCGCGAGCAGGCTGATCTGCGGCTGGAACCGCACCGCCTGCGCCAGCCGTGCCTCCAGCGCCGGTACATCGACGATCCAGGCCAGCGCCGGCACTGCCAGCACACTGGCGTCGAAGCGCACGGCAGCGCCGCCGGCCTCCTTGACATGCATGCCCGCCACCGGCGTCACATCCGGGGACTCGGGCCAGCAGCGCAAGTCCTGCAGCAGAGCGCGCGCGCGATGGTTCAAGGCATAGGCGCGGACATCGGCCTGTGCATTCACCACCGGCGTCACCACCAGCCCGACCCGCAGGCGCTCGCGCGCCAACAGCAAAGCCAGCACGTGGCCGACGATGCCACCGCCGCGGATACAGATATCAAGTGTTCGTGCCATCCCGGGGATTCTAGAAGCCGGTGCAAAATGGCGCCTCGCCCCCCAACAACCCCATGGCCTGCACCGTGACATCCGCTGAAACCGACTCCGACATCCAGGCCCATATTGCCGGCCTGTACATCTATCCGATCAAGTCCTGTGCCGGCATCGCGCTCGACGAGGCCTTGCTGACCGAGACCGGATTCGACCTCGACCGCGCCTGGATGGTCGTGGACGCCGGCGGCATGTTCGTGACCCAGCGCGAGTTGCCGCGCATGGCGCTGATCCAGCCGACGCTGCGCAGCGACGACCTGGTCTTGCGTGCGCCGGGCATGCTGGCCCTGCATCTGCGCATCGACGTGGTGGAGGCGGTGGCGCAGGTGCAGGTCTGGGGCGACAAAGTCCAGGCCTACGACATGGGCGATGTGGCCGCCCAATGGTTCAGCGATTTTCTGGCACCGCAGCGCCCACCCGGCGCGCCCCCGCGCCCGTACCGGCTGGTACGTTTCGACCCCGAGCAGCGCCGGCTCGCCAGCATGACGTGGACCGGAGGCGTCGAGGCGCCCAACCAGTTCGCCGACGGTTTCCCGCTGCTGGTGACCAGCACCGCATCGCTCGAAGGCCTCAACCGCCGATTGCGCAGCCAGGGTCTGGCCGATGTCGGCATGGATCGCTTTCGACCCAACATCGTGCTCAGCGGCCTGGACGAACACGACGAGGACCGGGTCGACCAGATGCAGATTGCAACGCAGACCGGCACGGTCGTGCTCAAGCCGGTGAAGCCCTGCGCACGCTGCCCGATTCCCAATATCGATCCACTGACGGCCACCAGCGATCCGGCGGTCGGGGACACGCTGCAAAGCTACCGCGTCGACCCACGGGTCAACGGCGGCATCACCTTCGGCATGAATGCGATCACGATCGAGGGCGTCGACCAGACGCTGCGTGTCGGGCAGCCGGTCAGCGGGAAGTTCCAGTTCGATTGACGGACGGCGCTGTTGCGGCCCGTCATCTGGGCGGCGGGGTGGAACGCAGCACCGTCATGCCATCCTGACCGAACCACTGCTCCGGCGCTGGCCGTGCCAGCAATGCGGCTTCGTCCAAGGTGCCGGTGTCGACAAGGCCGGCCCAGCCATTGCGGCCGGCGGTCTTGGCGGCGTAAAGCGCCGCATCGGCCAGATTGACCGTCTCGTTCCAGCTGACCAGCCGCGGATGGCGGATCGACGGCGGAAAACACGCAAATCCCAGCGAACAGGTGCAGTGCAGCAGCCGGCCATCGTCCAGCGTGAACGGCCGCTCGGCCACGGCACGCCGGGCGCGTTCGGCCAGTTCGGCCACATGGTCGCGCGTGATCCACCGTGCCACCAGCAGAAATTCCTCCCCGCCCCAGCGCACCATGTAGTCGGCGTCCCGGAACACCTGCTCCAGCCGCTCGCGCATCTGCATCAGCACGGCATCGCCCGCCGCATGGCCAAATGCGTCATTGACCTGCTTGAAACGGTCGATGTCGACCATGAAGAACAGCAGGTCCGCATCGACCGGTAGCGAGCCTGCATGCTTCCAGTGGCTCTCATAGCGCCGCATGGACAAGGCCACGTCGACGTCGATATGGCGCGTCAGAAAGCGGCGATTGCGCAGCCCGGTCAGCGGGTCGGTGAGGCTGCTTTCCCGCAGTGCCGCCGACTCCTGGCGCAGCAGGTCGGTGGTTGCCTCGAGCTCCTGCGTACGCTCCTGCACCAGTTTCTGAAGCAGGACATGGCGGTGGCGCAGTTGGCGGGTGCGCCACTGCACCACCAGCAGAACGGTTGCGGTCAGCAGCACGACCATCAACAGCCGGGCCCACCACCGGGCCCACCAGGGCGGCATGACCTGCAGCGCCAGTGCGAGTTCATGCGGGCCCCAGTCGCCACTTCGGTTGGTGGCCCGCACCCGCAGCACATAGTCTCCGGGATCCAGGTTGCTGTAGCTGGCGGCGCGCAAGTCGGCCCGGGTTGAAATCCAGTCCGGATCGAAGCCTTCCAGCCGGTAGGCGTAGCGCACACGTGCCGGGTCGCTGTAGTCGAGCGCGGCGAAATCCAGACTGAAACTGCGGTCATCGGGGGCCAGCTGCAGCTGTGCCCCGGTCGGAGCGATGTGCCGGGACACGCCATTGACGCGCAGCTCGGTCGCCACCAGGGGCGGGGCGTACGACGATGGTTCATAGCGATCGGCGTCGACGACCAGCATGCCATTGCTGCCACCGAAGAGGAAGCGGCCACTGCGCAGGCGCGTAAACACGTGGAACCACGGCGTTCCGATATTCACGCCATCGGCCTGGGTCAGCTCCTTGAGGCGATCGCTGCGCGGGTCGTAGACGTACAGCTGGGTCCAGATCCGGCCCTGCGCATCCTGGACCAGATTGGCGCCAAAAGGCCGGTTCAGCACACCGTGGCGTTCGCTGACGCGGTCGAATCGGGCGCTGCGCCCATTCCAGGACTGCATGTGGTGCAGCCCGGTGACCGCCGTGTCCAGCCACAGGCTCTGGTCGCGGTCGATCAACAGGCCGATCACGATGGGATTGCCCAGCTCCGCGCCGGGTTCGGCCGGCACCGCCTCGAGTCGCTCGCCACCCGCCGCCACGCGGTACAGGCCCTGCGCCGAACCGACCCACAGCTGCCCGTCCTTCGTCTCGGCGACCGCGTACACCTCGCCAATCCACGGCTGACCGTCGCTGCGCGCCACCGGCACGGCGGCCGCCGCACCTGGCGCCAGCCGATAAAGCCCGTTCTGGCTGCAGACCCAGAGCCCTCCGTCGGCTGCCGCAACAAGGCGGAAAACCTGGCCCCCGTCCAGCGGCAGGGAACGCAGCAGCAAACCCTTGCGATCGCGCTGCTGCAGCCGCCCTTCGGTCGCCAGCCATACCGACCCATCGCGCACCTGCACCAGCGCCTGTGCCCGCAGCGGCGCAGGCCTGGCCTCGTGCGCGCTCCACTGGGGCTGCGGCAGTACGCCGACCACACGCAGCTGCGGGTCCAGCACCGCGACGCCTGCCCATGGGGTCGCCGCCCAGATGGCCCCGTCATCGAGCTCCAGCAAGCCGCGCACATCGACCTGCTTCAAGGGGCTTGCGGGCTCGGGGTCGGCGCCTCGCACGCGAATGGCATGGTTGTTCAGGTCGTGGCTTTGCAGGCCCAGGCCCAGACCGGCGACCCAGACCAGACCGGAGGGGTCCCGCAGCAAGGCCGTCACCTCGTCGCCCGCCAGACCATCGGGACGGCTCGCGTCGTGATGCAGGAATTGCAAAGCCTGCCCATCGACAACCCGCCAGATGCCGATACCGCTGTTGCGACCGACCCACATCTGCCCGCCAGGTGCCTCGACGAAGGCTGCAACAGCGCCCTGGCGTCCCGGAGGCCCGGGATCGCCGGTCGACAGCACCTGTACACGCCCCTGCCTCGGATCCAGAATCTGCAAGCGCCCTTGCTGCGTACCGATCCAGATGCGGCCGTCCGAGGCCTGGGTCAGTGCCTGCACCGCCATGCCGGCAAGGCTGTGGCGGATCTCGGCAGACGGGCTGGCGAGTACCGGTTCGAAACGGTCGCTTCCATGCCGGCGCACGACAAGGCCTTGCCAGGTGCCCACCCACAGATGCCCCTGGCGGTCCACCAGCAGCGACAGCACCCGGTCATCGGGCAACTCACCGGCCCCCGCGCCACGCGCGAACACGCTGCGCACGCCGGTGCGCGGGTCGAAGCGCTCCAGCCCGCCCCCGATGCTGCCGCTCCAGATCACGCCGTCGGCATCTTCGGCCAGCGCCCGGATGGTCGGCACCGGCCGATGCACGGCATCGGCGGCAGCGCTGACGGACGGAGGGCCGGCAGGGGTGATCTGGTCGGTACGCGGGTCATACACCATCAACCCGTCCGATTCGGTGCCGATCCAGACCCGACCGTCGCGGGCCGCCAGCAACGCGCGGATCCAGCCCAGATTGCGCAGCCGCGGGTTGGGGCTTTCGCGCTCCTGCGGCCGGAAGCGGTAGCCGTCGTAACGCACCAGGCCATCGCCGGTGGCCACCCAGAGGAAGCCGGCCCGATCCTGGGCGATGGCCGGGACGACAGCACGCGGAATGGCGCCTACACCGACCGAGACGAAACGCGGCTCGGCCAGGGGGTCATGCGGCGCGCCATCCGGCAACACTGTGGCCATGCTGCCGCCCACCAGCAATACCTGCAGGATGAGCGCACACCAGGGAGCAACCGCCATCCTGCCCATGGTAGGCCAGGGTGCGGCATCGCGCCATCGGTATCGGACGCCGTCGCGGCCGCGCGACGCTGCGGACCCGCCAAGCCAATGGCTCCAGCGGGAGCAAGACCCATGCCTTACACTTGGTGCCCGTTTTCCAAAGGTATTGCATGAGTCTGAAGTGTGGCATCGTCGGCCTTCCGAATGTGGGCAAATCCACCCTGTTCAACGCCCTGACCAAGGCCGGTATCGCGGCGGAGAACTACCCGTTCTGCACCATCGAGCCCAATGTCGGCGTGGTCGAACTGCCCGATCCACGGCTGGCCCAGCTGGCCGATATCGTGAAGCCCGAGCGCATCGTCCCGGCGATCGTCGAATTCGTCGACATTGCCGGACTGGTCGCAGGTGCCAGCACCGGTGAAGGCCTTGGCAACAAGTTCCTGGCCCATATCCGCGAGACCGACGCCACCGTCAACGTGGTGCGCTGCTTCGAGGACGACAACGTGATCCACGTGGCCGGCAAGGTCGACCCGATCTCCGACATCGAAGTGATCCAGACCGAGCTCTGCCTGGCCGACCTGGGTGCCGTCGAAAAGGCCTTGCACCGAGTGACCAAGACAGCCCGCTCCGGCGACAAGGAATCGATCAAGCTGGTCGCGCTGCTGGAGAAATGCCAGGCCGCGCTGAACGAAGCCAAACCGGTCCGCACGCTGGACTTCAGCAAGGAAGAACTGCCGCTACTGTCGCAGTTCTTCCTGATCACGGCCAAACCGGCGATGTTCGTCGCCAACGTGGCCGAAGACGGGTTCGAGAACAACCCTTTCCTCGACCGCCTGCGGGCCTATGCCGAAAAGCAGAAGGCGCCGGTGGTGGCCATCTGCGCCAAGCTCGAAGCCGAGATGGCCGACATGAGCGACGAAGACCGCCAGATGTTCCTGGAGGAACTCGGCCAGAGCGAGCCGGGCCTGAACCGCCTGATCCGCGCCGCCTACAAGCTGCTGGGGCTGCAGACCTACTTCACGGCCGGCGTCAAGGAAGTGCGCGCCTGGACCATCCATATCGGCGACACCGGACCGCAGGCGGCCGGCGTGATCCACACCGATTTCGAAAAAGGCTACATCCGCGCCCAGACGATTGCCTTCGACGACTACATCAAGTTCAAGGGTGAACAGGGTGCCAAGGACGCCGGCAAGATGCGCTCCGAGGGCAAGGAATACGTGGTCAAGGATGGCGACGTTATGAACTTCCTGTTCAGTTCCTGAGCAAAGACGACCGCACATCGAAATCCTGATGCAGCGCGGGTGCGTGGCATTCTCCGCACCCGGAGACGCCAATCGTTCGATCGCCGCGTCCCCTCGCCCGTCACCATCGCTTTTCGGCACGGTTCGCAAGATGAACCGCCGTGCCGCGGGGCGACGGGCTCAGGCCTCTCTGAGCTCGTGCTTGCGCTCGATGATGCGTCCGACCAATCCATATGCGACCGCTTCCTCGGCCGACAACCAGCGATCGCGCTCGATGTCGACCAGGACGGCGTCCAGTGGTTTGCCGGTCTCGCGTGCAATCGTGCGCGCAATGCGCTCGCGCGCCTTGATGAGTTCCCGCGCCTGGATCGCGATGTCGCTGGCCGGCCCGCCGGCACCGCCACTGGGCTGGTGGATCAGGAAGCGCGTGTTGGTCAGGCAATAGCGCCGCTCGCGGGGCACCGCCAGGTACAAATGGGTGGCTGCGCTGCCGACCCAGCCGGTGCCGATCATGTTCACCGGTGCGTTGATGAAGCGAACGATGTCGTGGATGGCATCGCCAGACTCCAGGTGGCCACCGGGGGAGCTCACCAGCAAGTCGATGGGGTCGGCGCTTTCGGCATCCAGCGCAATGAGCCGGCGGATCACATCGGCGGCCGTGACATCGGTGACAGTTCCGAATATCAGCAGGGTGCGTGCCTTGAAGGCCTTTTCCTCCAGGTAGGAGGTACGGGGCTCGACAGCGCTTGGCGGTGTATGGGTGTCTGGTGCATCTGGCGTATCCATGGTGAATCCTGGTGGTTGAACCGACTTGACGAACAAGGCGCGGATTTCGTGACACCCCCCCCACGGGCTTGCCGTGGCAAGATCGAGGCATGGACGACGAACGCAAACGGGCATTGACACGCGCTGACCGCCGCCAACTCGTGCGCGCGGCCACCCGTCTGCTGGGCCCGGCAGACGCGGAAGATGCCGTGCAGGATGCCTACGTGCGTGCGCTGGAGGGGGATCTCCCCGAGCTCAATGTCGCCCAGGCCTGGCTGCTCACCGTGGTGCGCAATCTGTCCATCGACCGTCTGAGGCGGCGCAGCTGGATGCAGCGCTGGTTGGCGGACGTCGGCGCAGGCGATCCGGCCTGGGCATCACCTTCGGCAGAGATGGAGGCCGCCGTGGCGCAGGAGGCCGCCCGCGCGCTGCGCCTGCTCGCGGTCTGCGTGACGCCGGCGGACGGTGCAGCCGTGCTGCTGCACGAGGTGTTCGACGTCGGCCACGCCGACATCGCACGGGTCAGCGGTGCATCGGAGGCCGCGGGCCGGCAACAGTTGCGCCGGGCCCTGTTGCGGCTGCGGCGCGCGGCTGCAGCACCTCACACCTGGCCTCGAGCTGAGCCTGATGACGGCGCAGATACCTTGATGCGCGTATATCTGCACGCCCTGCAACTGCGGGAACCGCGAACCTTGTGGGCCATGCTGCGCCAGCCACCAGTCAGGGCGGTGGCGGGGATATCCGCTGCGGCAACCCAAGCCGCAGCCAAGCCGGGCGTGACGACTTGCGGTGTGATGCAGTTGGCCGGGCAACTATGCCTGGTCCTCACGCTCGATGGCGTCAGGCTATGCGCGATGCCGCTGGGCGTGCATACCCGGCGCGAACCACAATCCGAATTCCTGTAGCCGCAATGCCGCCCCATCGGCCGCCGTCCAGTCTCCCGCGCCGTCAGGGCAAGCACTGCGGTGGAACGTCAGCGCTGGCGCGTCCCGCTGCATGGCCGGTCGCTGCGCGGGTGGGTCGACCTTCACGATACGCCAGACAGGCGATCAGGTCGTTTCGCGCCAGTACAACCGGGACGGATTCTCGACCAATACACGCTCGGCCGCCGCGTCACCCAGCCAGGTGCGCAAGGCCGCCAGCAGGTCCCGATACCGGGCTTGGCCTTCATGGTTGGTCCAGGGCCAGTCGCTGCCCCACAGCAACTGCGCTGCGCCGAGTTCAGCCAACCATAAGGCAGTCAGCGCAGCAGGGTCCCGCCCCTCGAGCCGGTAGGTACCGCTGAGCTTCACGTGGACGGGCGACTGCTGCGCGCGGCGCACAGTGGCAGCCACCGACGGGTCACGAAGCGAGACCGCGCCCGGTTTTCCCATATGGTCCAGCACCAGCGGCAAGCCGGCCGGCAAGTCCCGCAACACGCCCGCGAGTGCGCCCACGTCGGTATGCAGTTCCAGGTGCCAGCCCAGCGCGAGCATCGCATCCCACAGGCTGCTGGCCCGGCGCCAATGGCCCATATCGTGCGAGACCTGGGCCAGGTTCAGCCGCAGACCCCGAACGCCAGCGGCATCCAGGGCGGCCAGCGACTGCGGGTCGGCATCCGGCGCCAGGACGGCGACACCGCGCAGCCGATCGGGGTGGGCTGCGAGTTCATGCAACAGGCGGCTGTTGTCCACGCCCAGAAAGCTGGTCTGCACCAGCACACCGCGCCCGACACCGCAGGGCTCGGCCAGTGCGCGCCATTGCGACAGCGGTGCCGCGTACTGCGGCACATAGCGCGCCTGCGCCGTGGCCACGCCGGCATCGAAGACGTGGAAATGGCAATCGACGAAAGTGTTTGACAAGTCCTTGTGCATGCTCTAAATTCTAGTCCTCTATAGGACTAGTTGAATGACTGGAACACGAATTTCCGCAGACGTGCAGGGGACAGGCGCCGAGACACCGCCCACGGGCCAGAGCCGGTACGGCTGGCTGGCTGCGGCCTTGCGTGCCCGTATTCTGCAGGGCGAATGGGTGCCGGGCGAAGCCATCCCGCCCGAAACACTGCTGGCCAAGTCGTACAGCGTCGCCCTGGGCACGATGCGCCAGGCCCTGTCGCTACTGGTCGCCGACGGCCTGCTCGAGCGCCGCCACGGCAAGGGCACTTTCGTCAAGGCGGGTCTGGACGGCGCCACGATGATGCGATTCTTCCGCTTTCGCCAAAGCGGCGAGATGCAGAGTGCCCCGACCTCGCGCATCCTGGCGCGCAAGCTGCGACTGGCAGATCCGCACGAGGCCGAGGCCTTCGCCCTGCCGCAGGGTGCGTCGGTCATCGAAGTTCAGCGTCTGCGCAGTATCGACGCCCATCCCTGCCTGCTGGAAACCCTGGTGCTGCCGCTGCCGGCATTCGCGGCGCTCACCGAGTCCGACACCGCAGCCTGGGACGACCTGCTCTACCCGATGTACCAGCGCGTCTGTGGCGTGGTGATCCACCATGCGCAGGACCACCTGAGTTTCGACCTGCTGACAGCCACGCAGGCGAAGCGCCTCGCACTGGAAAAAGGCCATCCCTGCGTACGCGTGCAGCGCCAGGCCTTCGACCTGTTCAACCGCTGTGTGGAACTGCGCACCACGCTCGGCGACGCCTTCGCCTTCGAATACACGGCGCAGGTCCGCTGAACCCTTTTCCTTTTACAACACCCCTGCATCCCATGGAGACACGTGCATGACTTTCAGATTGAAAACCCACCGGGCCACCGGCACCTTGAGCGCCCTGGCAATCGCCGCCTGCCTGACACTGCCGGCGACGAACGCCAGCGCGCAGGCCAGCACCTGGCCCACCAAACCGGTGTCGCTGATCGTCACCTACCCGCCCGGCGGCGGAGCCGACGCCATGGCACGGCTGATCGCGCCCAAGATGGGCGAGGCCCTGGGTCAGAACGTGGTGGTGGAGAACCGCCCCGGTGCCGGCGGACAGATCGGTGCGGGCGCCGTCGCGCGGGCCAATGCCGACGGCTACACACTGCTGTTTGACGCATCCTCGTTTGCCGTCAATCCATCGCTGTATCCCAAGCTGCCGTACGACGCGAACAAGGCGTTCCGGCCGATCGGCGTCATTGCCCTTTTCCCCAATGTCGTGCTGGTCAACGCGCAGTTTCCGGCGAAGAACCTGGCCGAACTGCTGACCATCGCACGGGCCAAGAAGGATGCCGTGTCGTTTGCGTCCTCCGGCAACGGATCGGCGCAGCATCTGGCCGGTGCACTGTTCGAGTCCGCAGCCAAGGTCGAGATGGTGCACGTGCCCTACAAAGGCGGTGGTCCGGCCTTGAACGACGTAATCGGCGGGCAGGTGCCGCTATTCTTCGGCAACCTGGCGTCGACGCTGCAGCACGTGCAGGCCGGCAAACTGCGCCCGCTCGCCGTGACGGCCGGCAAACGCGCCACGATGCTGCCGGACGTCCCGACGCTGGCCGAAGCCGGCGTGCCCGGCGCGGAGGTCTATGAATGGAATGCCTTGTTTGCACCCGCCGGAACGCCCGAGCCGGTGCTGGAAAAGCTCTCGCAGGCACTGCAAAAGGCGATGGAGTCGCCCGAGGTGAAGGCACGCATCCTGTCGCTGGGCGGCGAGATCCAGAAGGGCGGCCCCAAGGCTGCGCAGGATTTCGTGCAGGGTCAGATCGCGATGTGGGCCAAGCTGCTCAAGGAAAAAGGCATCTCGGCCGAATGATCCGGCCACCGGCGGCCCTTTGAACAGGGCCACCCGGACCGGTGTTTTAGCCTGCCAAGCCCACGAAAACGTTCTGAACGTCATCGTTGCCGTCGATGGCCGCAAGAAAGGCCTCCACTTCTTCCAGCTCGGTGGCGCTCAGACTCGAAGCGGCAATCGGGTTCTTGGGCCTGTAGCCCAGTTTGGCGGTCAGGACCTTGAATCCATGCTCGGGCAGCGCCCGGCTGACCAGGTCCAGGTCGGTCGGGTCGGTCACGAACAGCGTCGTACCCTCTTCCTCGCCGGGCTCCAGGTCCTGCGCGCCGGCCTCGATCGCGGCCAGCTCAGGGTCGGCACCGGCCACGGAGGGTTCGGCCTCGATCATGCCCACATGGTCGAAATCCCAGGCCACCGAGCCGGAGGTGCCCAGCTGCCCCTTGCGGAACAGCACGCGCATTTCCGGCGCGGTGCGGTTCACGTTGTCGGTCAGGCATTCCACCATCACGGCCACGCGGTGCGGCGCGAAGCCTTCGTAGATGACGTGTTCGAAGTGCACCGTCTCGCCGGTCAGGCCGGCGCCCTTCTTGATGGCGCGCTCCAGCGTTTCCTTGGGCATGGACACCTTGCGGGCCTGCTCCACCACCAGGCGCAGGCGTGCGTTGGATGCAGGGTCGGCGCCATTGCGCGCGGCGACCATGATGTCCTTGGCGAGGCGGCCGAAGAGTTTGCCCCTGGCGTTGGCCGCCAGTTCCTTGCCTTTTGCTTTCCACTGCGCGCCCATGTCTGGTTTTCCTTGTTTTACTGATGATGGCCAGAGCATTTTTCGCGTCTGTGCCAATGGGGTTGTCCCCATCCTGCCGGCACCCTGGGCCGGCCGTGGATGATAACTTGCCAGGCAGCCCGGAGCCCCCGTCAGCCTGACTGCCAAGCGGCGAACCTGGATGCGCAGGGGCGTAGCCGCGCATGATGGTCTGCCCGCGCGCGAGGCAGCAACGGGAGGCTCAGGCGACGGTCGTCCCACCCAGGCGCTGCGAGATCGTGCGCGCGGCCTCGAGCAGCGGCTCCAGCATGGTGTCCTGCATCACGCGCGCACTGGTGCGGTTGGCCTGCCCGCTGATGTTCAGCGCTGCAACCACCTGGCCGGATCGGTTGACGATGGGCGCCGCCAGTGAGACCAGTCCTTCCTCCAGCTCCTGGTTCACCAGCGCCCAACCCTGCCGGCGCGCCTGGGCCACCTTGGCGGCGATCTCCTTCGCGTCGGTCAGGGTGTACTTGGTGCGTGGCGTCAGCTCCGACGCGGCCAGCAGGTCCATCAGTTCCTCAGGCGGCAACGCCGACATCAGCATGCGGCCCATCGAGGTGCAATAGGCGGGCAGCCGCGAACCCACGCCCAGGCTGATGCTCATGATCTTGCGCGTGGGAACCCGCAGCACATAGACGATGTCGGTGGCGTCGAGCACCGCAGCCGAGCAAGACTCCTGCACCTGCGCGACCAGCTCCTCCATGTACGGCTCGGCCAGGTTCCAGATCGGCATCGACGAGAGGTAGGAAAAGCCCAGGTCGAGAATGCGCGGGCTCAGGCTGAACAGCTTGCCGTCGCTGCGCACATAACCGAGCGCTTCGAGTGTGAGCAGGATGCGGCGAGCGCCCGCCCGGCTGAGGCCGGCGCGTGCGGCCACCTCCGACAGCGTCTGGCTCGGCGCACTGGCACTGAAGGAACGTATCACCTGCAGACCGCGGGCAAAGGACTGCACATAGCCGTCGCCGGGTTTGCGGTCCGCGATGCGTGCACTTGCCGTATTTGCCATGGTCGCTCATTTCTCCTAGAATTCATTATACGAACACTTGTTCTAATGTCGAACATTTTCCCAACCCTGGCCCGGAACATGTCCGCCAGCGTGCTGCGCGTGGCGCGCTGCGCCATTCAGGAGACGATTGCATGATCAACAAGATAGCCCGCTCGGTGGCCGACGCGCTGGCGGACGTGAAGGACGGCGCGACCGTGATGATCGGTGGCTTTGGCACCGCCGGCATTCCCAACGAACTCATCGACGGCCTGATCGAACAGGGCGCCACCGACCTGACGCTGGTGAACAACAACGCGGGCAATGGCGAAACCGGCCTGGCGGCGCTGCTGATGGCCGGGCGGGTGCGCAAGATCATCTGCAGTTTTCCACGCCAGGCCGACAGCCAGGTGTTCGATGGCCTGTACCGCAGCGGCAAGCTCGAACTCGAACTGGCCCCGCAGGGCAACCTGGCCGAACGCATCCGCGCTGCGGGCGCCGGCATCGGCGCCTTCTTCTCGCCCACCGGATACGGCACCGAGCTGGCCAAGCATGCGGACGGGTCGCCCAAGGAGACGCGCGTCATCAACGGCAAGCACTATGTCCTGGAGATGCCGATCCACGCCGACCTGGCGCTGATCAAGGCCGAGCGTGGCGACCGCTGGGGCAACCTGACCTACCGCATGGCCGCCCGCAATTTCGGCCCCATCATGGCCATGGCCGCGAAGAAGACCGTCGCAACCGTGCACGAGGTCGTGGAGCTCGGCGGGCTCGACCCGGAAAGCGTGGTCACCCCCGGCATATTCGTCCATCAGATCGTACAGATCGACCGTGTGGCCACGCAGGCCGGCGGCATCAAAAAGGCGGCATGACATGGGTTACCAGAAACGCAGCAAGGATCAGCTCGCCCGGCGCGTCGCGCAGGACATCCACGAGGGCGCCTATGTGAACCTCGGCATCGGCATGCCAACCCTGGTCGCCAACCATATTCCGGCCGACCGCGAAGTGATCCTTCAAAGCGAGAACGGCATTCTCGGCATGGGCCCGGCGCCCGAGGCAGGTGCGCAAGACTATGACCTGATCAATGCCGGCAAGCAGCCGGTGACGCTACGCAAGGGCGGCGCCTTCTTCCATCATGCCGACAGCTTTGCGATGATGCGCGGCGGCCACCTCGACATCTGCGTGCTCGGCGCGTTCCAGGTCTCCCGCACCGGCGACCTGGCCAACTGGCATACCGGCGAGGCCGGCGCGATTCCCGCTGTCGGCGGCGCCATGGACCTGGCCATCGGCGCCAAGCAGACCTGGGTCATGATGGACCTGCTGACCAGGCAGGGCGCGAGCAAGGTCGTGGCGCAGTGCAGCTACCCGCTCACCGGCATCGGTTGCGTCAAGCGCATCTACAGTGACCTGGCGACGCTGGAATGCAGCGCAGAGGGCCTTCGTCTGATCGACAAGGTCGACGGCCTGGAACACGCCGAACTCGAGAAACTCATCGGCCTGCCGATTGCTGCCTGACGCAGCCACCACACGCCCCGCCCCCACCTCACCCACCATTTGGAGACCCCATGAACCATGCCTATATCTGCGACGCCATCCGCACCCCCTTCGGCCGCTATGGCGGCGCGCTCAGCAGCGTGCGCGCCGACGACCTCGGAGCGATTCCGCTCAAGGCCTTGATGGCCCGCAACGCCAAGGTCGACTGGGCCGCCGTGACCGACGTGTTGTACGGTTGCGCCAACCAGGCCGGCGAAGACAACCGCAACGTGGCACGCATGGCCGCGCTGCTCGCCGGCCTGCCGATCGAGGTTCCCGGCGCCACCATCAACCGCCTGTGCGGTTCCGGCCTGGATGCGCTGGGCAGTGCGGCGCGCGCCATCCGCGCCGGCGAAGCCAGCCTGATGATTGCCGGTGGCGTCGAGAGCATGAGCCGTGCGCCGTTCGTGATGCCCAAGGCGGAAACGGCCTTCGGCCGCGCCAATGCGGTATACGACACCACCATCGGCTGGCGTTTCGTCAATAAGCTGATGAAGGCGCAATACGGCGTCGACTCCATGCCCGAGACGGCCGAGAACGTCGCCACCGACTTCAAGATCAGCCGGCAAGACCAGGACGCAATGGCGCTGGCCAGCCAGATGAAGGCCGTGGCGGCCCAGAAGGCGGGCTACTTCGATGCCGAGATCACCCCGGTTAGCGTCGCGCAGAAAAAGGGCGACCCGATCATCGTCAGCGTCGATGAGCATCCACGCGCGACCTCGCTCGAATCGCTGGCCAAGCTCAAGGGCGTTGTCCGGCCGGACGGCAGTGTCACCGCCGGCAATGCCAGCGGCGTCAACGACGGCGCCTGCGCCCTGCTGCTGGCCGACGAGGCCGGTGCCGCCAAACATGGCCTGACGCCGCGTGCCCGCGTCGTGGGCATGGCCACGGCCGGCGTTGCGCCGCGCATCATGGGCATGGGCCCGGCGCCGGCGAGCCAGAAGGTGCTGGCACTGACCGGCCTCACCATCGACCAGATGGACGTCATCGAACTCAACGAAGCGTTTGCCGCCCAAGGGCTGGCGGTGCTGCGCGCGCTGGGCGTTCAGGATGCTGACCCGCGCGTCAACCCGAACGGTGGCGCCATTGCGCTGGGTCATCCCTTGGGCGCCTCCGGTGCCCGGCTGGCAACGACTGCGGTCAACCAGTTGATGAAGACCGGTGGTCGCTATGCCTTGTGCACCATGTGCATCGGGGTCGGGCAAGGGATTGCGGTGGTGCTCGAACGCGTCTGAGCGCCACTGGCCCGGGCCAGGCCTGCCCTCGCACAAGGGCAGGCGGCATGTGCTTCCGGCAGCGCCCTCCGGCTCAAGTGCCGGAGGTCGCGTCCTTCTCGCTCGACTGCTGCATCGCCCACATCTGGGCGTAGCGTCCCTTGGCAGCCAGCAGTTGCGCGTGCGGGCCGCGCTCGACAATCCGCCCGCCATCCATGACCAGGATCTCGTGCGCGTCGACCACTGTCGACAGGCGATGCGCAATCACCAGCGTGGTCTTGCCGCGCGCCACGGTGCGCAGTTCAGCCTGGATCGCCCGCTCGTTGGCCGAGTCGAGCGCACTGGTGGCCTCGTCGAAGATCAGGATCGGGGGGTTCTTCAGCAGCGTGCGGGCTATCGCCACCCGCTGCTTCTCGCCACCGGAGAGCTTCAGTCCCCGCTCGCCCACCATGGCGCCGTAACCAGCCGGCGTGCTGGCGATGAAATCATGGATGCGCGCGGCCCGCGCGGCCTGCTCCACCTGTGCCTGGCTGGCACCCGGTGCGCCATAGGCGATGTTGTAGGCGATGGTGTCGTTGAACAGCACCGTGTCCTGCGGCACGATGCCGATCGCCTTGCGCACGCTGGCCTGCGTCACGGCGCGGATGTCCTGGCCGGCAATCGTGATGCGCCCGCCCTGGACGTCGTAGAAACGGTACAGCAGCCGCGCCAGGGTCGACTTGCCGGCCCCGGAGGGACCGACCACCGCCACCGTCTTGCCGGCGGGAATCTCGAAGCTGATGTCGTGCAGGATGGTGCGCGGCGCCAGCGCCTGCGCTGACGGCTTGCCGCTGTCGTAGCGGAACTCCACGTGCTCGAAGCGGATATCGGGTTCGCCGTCCAGCGCCAGCGGCCGCGCATCCGGCGGATCGGCGATCTCGCGCTCCTGCTCCATCAGCCGGAACATCTTGTCCAGGTCGGTCAGGCTCTGCTTGATCTCGCGGTACAGCGTGCCCAGGAAACCCAGCGGGATATAGAGCTGGATCATGAAGGCATTGACCATCACCAGATCGCCCAGCGTCATGCGCCCGTCGACCACCCCCTGTGTCGCACGGTACAGCATGGCGACCAGGGACGCGGCAATGATCAGCTGCTGGCCGGTATTGAGCAGGCTCAGCGTGCTCTGGCTCTTGATGGCGGCCTTGCGGTAGCGCTCCAGGCTCTCGTCATAGCGGTGCGCCTCGAACTCCTCGTTGTTGAAGTACTTGACGGTCTCGTAGTTCAGCAGCGAGTCGATGGCCCGGCTGTGCGCCGACGAGTCGAGCTCGTTCATCTGGCGCCGGAACTGGGTGCGCCACTGCGTCACCGTGACCGTGAAGGTGATGTAGACCACCAGCGCGATGATGGTGATCCAGGCGAACCAGACGTCGAACTTCACCGCCAGCAGCGTCAGCACCAGCGTGACCTCGATCAGCGTCGGACCGATGCTGTAGAGCGAATACGAGATCAGTGAATGCACGCCGCGCGTACCGCGCTCGATGTCGCGCGTCATGCCGCCGGTCTGGCGGTCGAGGTGAAAGCGCAGGCTCAGCGCGTGCAGGTGGCGAAACACCTGCAGCGAGATCGACCGCGCCGCGCCCTCGGTCGCCTTGGCGAACACCAGCTCGCGCAACTCGGTGAACAGCGTCGTCGACAGGCGCAGCAGGCCGTAGCCGACCAGCAAGGCGGTCGGAACGACCAGCACCGCTTGCAGGATCTCGGCCGAGCCCGCCTGCGCCAGGTTGCGTCCGCCATTCGGGCTCAGGCCGTCCACCAGTTGCTTGAGCAGCAAGGGCACACCGACATTGGCCAGCTTGGCGCCGATCATGAACGCCAGGGCAATACCCACCCGCCATTTGTACTGCCACAGGTAGGGCAGCAGGCGGCTCAGTGTGGACCAGTCGGAACGCCGGGCTTCGGCTGCGGAAGCATTCGGGACGGGGGCCGCGGGGGCGGACAGATCAGCAACACGGCGCATGCGGGACAATCCGGACATCAGAAAATTTCACAACCAGTAGCGCCCAGGCGCCACCCCGGGCATGACCATCACACCCGCTTTGCAACAGGACGCCATTGTGACCCCCTCCAACCCTTCCAACGCGCCTGAGGTCTTGTTGCCCACTGACAAGGAACTGGTGCTCAAGGTCATTCCGATGCCCGCCGACTGCAATGCCAACGGCGACATCTTCGGCGGCTGGGTCATGGCCCAGGTCGACCTGGCCGGCGCCGTGCTGCCGGCCCGCTACACCCGCGGGCGCCAGGTGACGGTGGCGGTAAACCAGTTCATCTTCAAGCAGCCGGTGCGCGTGGGCGACATCCTGTCGTTCTTTGCCTCGGTGACGCGCATCGGCCGCACCTCGGTTACCGTGCAGGTCGAGGTCTTTGCCGAGCACTTCCACAAGCAGGGCAAGTACGTCAAGGTGACGGAGGCCTCGCTCACGTATGTATCGGTCGATGAGGCGGGCAAACCACGCCCCATCGCACAGCCGGACGCCGCGCCGCCCACCCGCTAGGCTTTGCCGTGCCGCCCGGCCCCGGCGGCAAATCGGGCAGCGCCTTGCAAGGCATCGTCCAGGCAGGTCTTGCCACGCTCCCACTCCTGGTGCAGCGCCTGCGCCAGCGGCAGGTCCCATTGCGCATGGGCGCTGGCGCGGTCGGCGCGCATCGTGGCCTGCGGAAAAGCCGCCAGTTGCGCCGCCAGTTCCAGCGCCGCCGCCCGCGCCCCACCGCTGGCAACGACCCGGTTGCACAGCCCCATCTGCAATGCCTCGGTTGCCTCCACCTTGCGCCCGGTCAGGATCAGGTCCATTGCGCGGCCCATGCCGATCAGCCGCGGCAGGCGCACCGTGCCGCCATCGATGAGCGGCACGCCGAAGCGCCGGCAATAGATGCCGAAGTAGGCATCCGCCTCCATCACCCGCATGTCGCACCACAGGGCCAGCTCCATGCCCCCGGCGACAGCCGCCCCGCTGACGGCTGCGATCACCGGCTTGGACAGCAGCAACCGGGACGGGCCCATCGGCCCCGGGACTGGCAGATCGGCAGGGTCGAAGTCCAGCGTGGATGCCAGCACCTGCGCAGCGTCGGGCGACTGCGCCAGCACCCGGGTGGCGGCCTGCAGGTCCCAGCCGGCACAGAAATGGCCGTGCACACCGTGAAACACGGCGACGCGGGCATCGAGGTCGGCCTCAAACGCCGTGAAGGCCTGGTACAGCGCCAGCGCGGTCGGAGCGTCCACGGCATTGCGCACGTCGGGTCGGCACAGTGTCACCAAGGTGACGCTGCCATGGCGGCTGGTTTCCACTGTGTTTGTCATGAAATGCATTAAAGGAGCACCGCCCGCGAAACGGCTATCGGGGACAACCCTCAACGGGTTTCAGCGCTTAACCGCTATAAACAACGCAAGACAAGAAGAGGGGACTGCGTGATATTTCTGCAACTGGTGATCAGTGGCATCGCACAGGGCTGCATATACGGTCTGATCGCCTTGGGTTTCGTGCTCATCTACAAGGGCACGGAAACCGTGAGCTTTGCCCAGGGCGACCTGATGATGCTCGGTGCCTTCGGCGGCCTGGCCTGCATGACCATGCTCGACTTTCCGTTCTGGCTGGCTGTCATCTGCGCCGTTGCCGGCATGGGCCTGTTCGGTTTCCTGATCGAGCGGGTCGTGATCCGCCCCATCCTGGGGCAGCCGGCTTTCACCATCGTGATGCTCACCATCGGCATCGGCTATGTGGCGCGGGGTGCCATCACGATGATTCCGGTCATCGGCACGGAGACCCATACCATGCCCGTGCCTTACAAGGACCAGATCTGGCGGCTCGGCACGCTGGTGCTCAACGTAGAGCAGATGGTCGTGATCGCCGTCACCGCCATCCTGTGCGGCGTGTTGTATGCGCTGTTCAAGTACAGCAAGATCGGCATCGCCATGCAGGCCTCGTCGCAGAACCAGCTCGCCGCCTATTACATGGGCATTCCGGTCAAGCGCATCAACGGTCTGGTCTGGGCGCTGGCAGCGTCGGTGGCGGCCATTGCCGGCCTGTTGCTGGCGCCGATCACCTTCGTGCATGCCAACATGGGCTTCATCGGTCTGAAGGCCTTTCCGGCGGCGGTCGTCGGCGGCTTCGGCAGCCTGCCGGGTGCCATCGTCGGCGGCCTGATCATCGGCATCGTCGAGTCGCTGGCCGGCTTCTATGCCCCGGCCGGCGTCAAGGACGTCGCCCCTTACGTGGTGGTGCTGATCATGCTGATGGTCAAGCCCAACGGCCTGTTCGGCGAAAAACTGAGAAAGAAAGTCTGAGGACCTGCGGGACCGATACCGGCGGTGCAGCCGCTGGTGCAAGCCCTGACTGAACAACATGCGATTCATCTTCAAGACCGACTACGCCCAGGACATCCGCCTGGCCAAACACGGCGGCCACGTGTTCTGGTACAGCCTGATGCTGCTGTTCCTGCTCGCCGCACCCTGGCTGATCGACGAGTACTGGCTGGCACAGCTCACCTTCATCCTGATTTACGCCATCGCCGGCCTGGGTCTGATGCTGCTGGCCGGGTTCACCGGGCAGTTCTCGCTCGGCCACGCCGCCTTCCTGGGCGTGGGCGCCTATACGCAGGCGGTGTTCACCAACATGGGCGTCCCGTTTCCACTGGCCCTGGCACTGGCCGCCGGCATCTCTGCGGCGGTGGGCGTGGTCGTGGGCTTGCCGGCGCTGCGCGTCAAGGGCATCTACCTCGGCATCGCGACCATCGCGTTCGGCTTCATCGTCGAAGAAGGATTCGCGCGCTGGGAATCGGTCACTGGCGGCAACTCGGGCATGAGCGTGAAGTCGCCCGAGATGTTCGGCTGGGTCCTGGGTTCGGGCGCCGAGTTCTACGGCCTGTGCCTGTTGATCACCGTGCTGGCGACGCTGGGCATCCTGAACCTGTTGCGCTCCTCGACCGGCCGCGCCTTCGTGGCCATCCGCGACTCCGAGATCTCGGCGCAGAGCATGGGCATCAACCTGGCGCGCTACAAGACGCTGTCGTTCGCGATCTCGGCGGCGCTCGCCGGGGTGGCGGGCGCCCTGTATGCGCACAAGCTGCGCTTCATCTCGCCCGACCAGTTCAACATCCTGCAGTCGATCGACCTGCTGCTGATGGTCGTCATCGGCGGGCTGGGGTCGGTGCACGGCGCGTTCCTGGGTGCGATCTTCCTGATCTCCATGCCGCAGTTGATCTCCCTGAGCAAGGACCACCTGCCGACCTTCATCGGCCAGGCGCCGGGGCTGCAAGGCCTGGTCTACGGCCTGGTGCTGATCGGCTTCGTGCTGTTCGAGCCCCTGGGCCTGTACGGGCGCTGGCTCAAGATCCGCACCTATCTGCAGACCTTCCCGTTCTACCGCAAGGGCATGTTCAAGCGGCAGAAATCGTTCCAGAAATCGGACCGCCTGCGATGAAAGACACCCCCCGTCTGTACGGTCGCACTGCGTGTAAACCGTCCGAGTCGTGGCGCTGCCAGAGGCAGGCGCCCCTTCGGCCCGTCCAAGCCTGCGCAGGCAGACCTGGAACTGCGGGCCTCAGCCCCACGGGGGGGCGCCCCCAACGGCCTGGCAAAGCCAGTTCCGCGGGAGCCTGGGTTGGCCGGCTGCGCGGCCCGTGGACGGGCCTGCCCCGCGGCCAATCGAGCTTTCACGTGTCGTGGGTCGCGCTCAGCGCGGTGGAGCAACAGAGATGACTGCGCATCTTCTTTCTGCCAAGGACCTGACGGTCCGCTTCGGCGGCGTGGTCGCCGTGGACAATGTCAGTTTCGACGTGCTGCCCGGCGAGGTGTTCACGCTGATCGGCCCCAATGGCGCCGGCAAGACGACGGTGTTCAACCTGATCAGCCGCATCTACACCCCGACCGCCGGCCAGATCACCTACCTGGGCAACAGCCTCACGGCGCATCCTCCGCACGACATTGCGGCGCTGGGCATCGCGCGCACGTTCCAGAACATCGAGCTGTTCGAACACGCGTCGGTGCTGCACAACCTGCTGATCGGCGGCCACACCCACCGCAAGACCGGTTTCTGGAGCGAGCTGTTCTTCACCAGGAAGACGATGGCCGCCGAGATCGAGGCGCGCGAGAAAGCGGAGCGGGTGATCGACTTTCTCGACCTGCAGCACCACCGCGACTCCATGGTCGCTGGGCTTCCCTATGGCGTGCGCAAGGTGGTGGAGCTTGGCCGGGCCTTGTGCACCGAACCCAAGCTGTTGCTGCTCGACGAACCGTCGTCCGGACTGAACGTGGAGGAAACCGACGACATGGCTTTCTGGATCGCCGACATCAAGAATGAACTGGGCATCACCGTGCTCATGGTCGAACACGACATGTCGCTGGTATCCAAGGTCTCCGACCGCGTGGTCGCGATGAACCAGGGCGCCGTGCTGGCCATGGGAACCCCGCGCGAGGTGCAGAACGATCCCGGCGTCATCGAGGCCTACCTCGGCTCGATCGACGATGTGTCGTCGCTGCGGAGGCCTTCATGAGCCGCCGGGCCGTTCCCAAGGCGAATGCCGCAGCGCGCAGCGCGGAGGCACGTCCGGTACTCCGCCGGGCCGTTCCCAAGGCGAATGCCGCAGCGCGCAGCGCGGAGGCACGTCCGGTACTCCGCCGGGCCGTTCCCAAGGCGAATGCCGCAGTGCGCAGCGCGGAGGCGATCCAATGAGCACCACACCCGTGCCCGTGAGTGACCAGCCGGTGCTCAAGCTGCTCAATGTGGAGAGCGCCTATGGCCCGATCCGGGCGATCCGGGGCGTCAGCCTGCAGGTGCGCCGCGGCGAGATCGGCACTGTGCTGGGCTCCAATGGGGCTGGCAAAACGACGATTCTCAAGACCATCTCCGGCATCATCGACCCGCGCAAGGGTTCGATCGAGTTCAAGGGCGAGGACATCACCGCGAAGGACCCCGCCTTCATCGTGCAGCAGGGCCTGTCGCACGTGCCCGAAGGCCGCGAGGTGTTTCCGCTGCTCAGCGTGCGCGACAACCTGCTGATGGGCGCCTACACCCGCAACGATGCCGACGGCGTGGCGCGGGACATCGAGGCGGTGTTCGGCTATTTCCCCATCCTCAAGGAACGCGCAAGCCAGGACGCCGGGCTGCTGTCCGGCGGCCAGCAGCAGATGCTGTCCATCTCGCGCGCGCTGATGGCCAAGCCCGACCTGATCCTGCTCGACGAACCCAGCCTGGGGCTCTCGCCCAAGCTGACCAAGGAGATCTTCGAGATCGTCGTGCGCATCAATCGCGAGCGCGGCACCACCATTTTGCTGGTCGAGCAGAACGCCAACATGGCGCTCAACGCCTCCGACTACGGTTACGTGCTGGAGAACGGCCGCATCGTCATGGAAGACACCTGCGCCCGGCTGCGCGAGAAGGAGGACATCAAGGAGTTCTACCTCGGCATGAAGGAAGAGGGCCAGCGCGCCGAGCGGCGCTGGAAGAAGAAGAAGAACTGGAGATGAACGTGACAAACCAGATCTGGGACCTGAGCCATATCCAGTCCAGCACTGCGAGCGTGCTGGACGGAGAGACGATTCCGCAGATCTTCTGGAGCGGTGTCAAGAAGCGCGGCCCGCTGGTCTGGATGCGCCAGAAGCACCTGGGCATCTGGCGCAGCTGGACCTGGAACGAGACCGCAACCGCGGTGCGCGAGATCGCCGGCGGCCTGATGGCACTGGACTTCCAGCCCCGGGAATGTGCCGCCATCCTGTCCAACACCGTCGTCGAATGGGTGCTGGCCGACCTGGCCATCCTGTGCGCAGGCGGCGTCTCCAACGGCATCTATCCGACCGATGCGCCCAACCAGGTGCACTATCTGTGCGAGGACTCGCGCACCACGGTACTGTTCGTCGAAGACGACGAGCAGCTGGACAAGGCGCTGGAGGTGCGCGACACCTTGCCGCTGCTGCGCAAGATCGTCGTGCTCGATATGGAAGGCCTGCGCAATCTGGACGACCCCGGCGTCATCAGCCTCGATGCGCTGCGCGCGCTGGGCCGGACCTACAACGCCGCGCACCCGGACGAACTGCAACAGCGCTCGGACGCTGTCACACCCCAAGACCTGGCGATCCTGGTCTACACCTCGGGCACCACCGGCAAGTCCAAGGGCGCGATGCACCTGCACAGCGGCCTGGTCTACACGATGCGCGGCTACAACTCGCTGATCACGCAGACCGAGGAAGACGAGCGCATGTGCTTCCTGCCGCTGTGCCACATCGCCGAGCGCATGGGCGGCGAATACCACGCGCTGTACACCGGCGCCAAGCTCAACTTCGTCGAGAACCCGGAGACCATTCCCGAGAACGTGCGCGAGATTGCGCCTACCGTCTTCGTGGCCGTTCCCCGGGTCTGGGAGAAGTTCTATTCCGGCGTGCTGATCGCGCTCAAGGAGGCCAGCGGCCTGCAGCAGTTGGTCTACGGCTGGGCCATCGGCGTGGGCACGCAGATCGCCGACCGGGTACTGGCGCAGCAAAGCGTCAGCAGCTGGCTCAAGCTGCAATACCACGTTGCCGGATGGCTGGCACTGAACAACGTGCGCAAGATGATCGGCATCCACCGCTCGCGCGTGCTGTTCACCGGCGCGGCGCCGATATCGGCCGACCTGATCCGCTGGTACCTGGCACTGGGCGTTCCGATGCTCGAGGTCTGGGGCATGACCGAAACCTGTGGCGGCTCCAGCGGGGTTCCGGCCAGCAAGATGAAGCCGGGCAGCATCGGTCCGGCGGCGGCATTCAACGAGATGAAGATCGATCCGGCCACCGGCGAGATCCTGGTCCGCGGCAAGAACGTGTTTGCCGGCTACCTGAACCTGCCGGAGAAGACCGCCGAGACCATCGACCCGGATGGCTGGATGCACACCGGCGACGTCGGCACCATGGACGCCGACGGCTATTTCACGATCACCGACCGGATGAAGGACATCATCATCACCGCCGGCGGCAAGAACGTGACCCCGAGCGAACTCGAGAACGACCTGAAGTTCTCGCCCTACATCACCGATGCGGTGGTCATCGGCGACAAGCGCCCCTATCTGACGGCCATCATCATGATCGACCAGGACAACGTGGAGAAATTCGCGCAGGACAACGACGTGCCCTTCTCCAACTATGCCAGCCTGACCCGTTCCGAGCCGGTGCAGAAGCTGATCCAGGAAGAGATCGACCGCGTCAACAAGAAGTTCGCACGGGTCGAGCAGATCAAGAAGTTCTTCCTGCTCGACACGCAGCTCAGTGCCGAGGACGAGGAACTCACCCCGACCATGAAGCTCAAACGCAAGCTGGTCGAAAAGAAATACCAACCTCAGATCGAGGCCATGTATGGTTAACCACGAAGGAGACACACCATGAAACTGAAGTCAACCGCCCTCCTGGCAGCTCTCGCGCTGGTCGCATTCGGGGCCCAGGCCCAGAAGGCGTCCCAGGGCGTCACCAAGGACGAGATCATCCTGGGATCGATCGAAGACCTGTCCGGTCCGATCGCCGGTTTCGGCAAGCAGGCACGCAACGGCATGATGCTGCGCGTCGACGAAATCAACGAACAGGGCGGCATCAATGGCCGCAAGGTGAAGCTGATCGTCGAAGACTCGGCCTACGACCCGAAGAAGGCGGTGCTGGCGGCGCAGAAGCTGGTCAACCAGGACAAGATCTTCATGATGATGGGCCACATCGGTACCGCCACCAACCTGGCTGCGATGCCGATCCAGTTCGAGAAGAACGTCATCAACTTCTTCCCGATCACCGCTGCACGCGAGATGTACGAGCCCTTCCACCGTCTCAAGTACTCGTACGCCGCCACCTACTATGACCAGATGCGCAATGCCACACCACGGCTGGTCAAGGAGAAAGGCGCCAAGAAGGTCTGCACCATGTACCAGGACGACGACTTCGGCCTGGAAGTGAAACGCGGCGGCGAAGACGGCCTCAAATCCATCGGCATGAAGTTCACCGAGGAGACCACGTACAAGCGTGGCGCCACCGACTTCTCCTCGCAGGTGCAGAAGATGCAGGCCGCCGGTTGCGACATGGTCGTGCTGGGCACCATCATCCGCGAGACCATCGGCGCCATCGGCACCGCGCGCAAGCTCGGCTACAACCCGGTCTTCCTCGGCTCCAGCGCGGCCTACACCGACCTGATCCACAAGCTCGGCGGCCCGGCCATGAACGGCCTGTACGCGACGATGACCGTGCAGAACCCCTACCTGGATGCGGCCTCGCAGCCGATCCGCTTCTGGGCCAGCAAGTACCAGACCAAGTTCAACGAAGAGCCCACGGTGTTCTCGGTCTATGGCTACTTCATCATCGACACCTTCGCCAAGGTGGCGGGCAAGGCAGGCGCCAACCTGAGCACCGACTCGTTCATCAAGGTCATGGACACCCTGACGCTCGAGCCCGACATGTTCGGCGGCGCCAAGATGACCTTCTCGCCGACCAAGCGCCTGGGCAGCGACGCGTCGCGCCTGTCGCAGATCACGGACGGCAAGTGGAAGGTGGTCTCGGACTACTTCAACTGATCGGGCTTTGCGCTTGATCTGAAGAGCCGCCTTCGGGCGGCTTTTTGCTGTTCGCCCAGCAAGGCTGGCATCAAGAGAAATCTGCAATGGTGACTCGTGTTCGATGCGCGGACCATTCGTAAACCTGTTTTTACCCGACCCCACCGTCTTGACCTTGAGCCAATATTCATTGAACCAGCAAGTCTGTCGGCGGGCAAGTCCAGCAATTGGGATCATGCAAATGTCGGCACACCTTACAGCGGCATGGACTTTAGAACCACGCTGCAACGGTAACCAACTGATTCAATAGACATTTCTCGATAGAACGGGCATTGGCACGAAAGCTGCTTTGAGTGTTGCGGTTTCAAAAAATATCAATACCTCAATGGAGACTCCATGACTTCTAGATTTGGCACTATCGCCGTTGCAGCAGTGCTGCTGACCGCATCAAGCTTTGCCAGTGCTGTGTTGACCCATGACACGACAGTCACTCCAGGTGTGATTTTCGGCAACGGCAATCTCAATGGCGGTTTTACTGTTGATTCCTCAAACGGGATCGAACTCGGACTTCGTGCCAAAGTTCGTCACGACGCCACCACCGGGCAACCAATGAATGTTTTCAACGCCAATGGCGATGGCACGTTCTCGTTCGATGCCGGTGCATGGACTGGCGCTGGTGGCAATGCATCTACGGCGTACTGGAGCGTCGAATACTCGATCAACACCAATACCACCGGAAGCACTGGCTTGGCCTTGAATGACCTGACCTACGCTTTTGGATTTGACTCTAATCCCTCGCAAGCGACTTCATTCCTGTCCATTGATGTTATCAACGGCTTCCCATATATGGACCATGCTATGGGCACGAACGCAACTGTGCAATGCAATAGCACGAACTCCAATTTAGGCTGTGGAGGCAACAGGAACATGTCCACCGATGCAGCGGATTACCAGAATGACATCGACGTGTTCAACGTTGCGCAGAACTCGCAAAAAGCACATTGGTTGCTGGGTGCTGGTTTCGACCCAACGATCGATGGCACATACGACTTCTACCTTGCCGCATTCCGTGGAACGACCGAGGTAGCGAGGTCACAGATTCAGGTGATCGTGGGCAACGGCGGTGCGGCCGCGATTCCGGAGCCCGGCTCTCTGGCGCTCGTTGGTTTGGCGTTGGCTGGCTTGGCCGCCTCGCGCCGTCGCCGTCAATGAGAGCTGAACTATGACGACAAACGCAGTCTAAGTGCGCTTGTCCGACAAGCCCGGCCCTTGTGCCGGGCTTTGTGTTTTGTGGGGCCCGGCGTCGGGTCGGTGCAACTTGGGTCCGGCACACCCGTCTCTCAGGGGCAGCCCGTCATAATTGGCCGGTGAAGCGTCAATCGTCACGGCATGCCCTGACGTCAAGATCGGAGACTCTCTTGCACAAGTATTTTCGTACCGCATCCCGAGCCACCAAGTTGCTGCCTGTGGTTTGCATGGCACTCCTGCTTGGCGCATGCGGTGGCGAGACGTCAGAGAACCTGATGGCCTCTGCAAAGAGCTACCTGGCAAAAGACGACCCCAAGGCTGCGATCATCCAACTCAAGAATGTATTGCAGGAGGACGTAACCCTGGCGGAAGCCCGTCACCTGCTGGGCCTGGCATTGTTGCGCAGCGGTGATGCGATCGGTGGCGAAGCGGAGTTGCGCCGAGCGCTCAGTTACAACTATCCCACTGACACGGTCTTGCCGCCGTTGGCCGAGGCCATGCTCGCGCAGAAGCAATACCGCAAGCTGACAGACGAGTTCTCTGGTGAAAAGCTGCAGAATCCTGCTGCTCAAGCCCGGCTACAAGCGACCCTCGCTGAAGCCTACACCGCCATGGGCAACCTGGACCGCGCCCACGACGCATTGCAGTCAGCACTGGCTGCCGATGCCCAGTACGTGCCGGCATTGCTTGGGCTGGCGCGTGCCAAGGCGGCGAAGCGCGATTTTGACGGCGCGCGGGTCGACTTGGAAAAGGTACTGGCCACCAAACCCGATGCTCACGAGGCCTGGCGGCTGATGGGTGATGTCCACTGGTATGGCAGCCGCCGGCGCCAAGAGGCAATGGCGGCCTATCGAAAAGCGATTGAGCTGAAGGCCGACTATGTGGAGGGGCATGCATCCATTCTGGATGCAATGATCGAACAGGGCCAAGTGGACGCTGCAAGTGCACAACTGACCCAACTGAAGGCCGTTGCGGCCGGAAGTGTGTCTGTCCTGTACTACGAGACGCTGCTGGCGCACCTTCACAAGGACATCAAACAGGCGAGAAACCTGTCGCGACAATTGCTGCAACAGGCTTCGACGGACGTCAGAAGCCTTCAATTGGCGGGAGAAATTGAACTCTCAGACAACGCGCCTGCGCAGGCACAGGTCTACCTGTCGGAGGCGCTACGCCTGTCGCCCCATGCTTTGCGTACGCGACGCATGCTGGTCAGGGCATATTTACGCGCTGGCCAACCGGCGAAGGCGTTGGCAACACTGCAACCAGCATTGGAAGGCGACAAAGCTGATGCCGCGACAAACGCGCTGGCCGGCGAGGTCTATCTACAGGAAGGCGATTTGCGCAAAGCACAGGAGTACTTCGGCAGGTCGGCGCGCCAGGATCCTGCAAACACCCGCACCCGCACTTCGCTCGCACTGGTCCGGATGTCCAGCGGCAATGGTTCGGCGGCTATCGGTGATTTGCAGGAAATTGCGGCGGCCGATAGGGGCCACGCGACCGACCTGGTTCTGATCAGCGCCCTGGTCGACCGCAAAGAATTCGACAAGGCTTTACGCGCGATCGACGCATTGGAGAAAAAGCAAGCCGACAAGCCTTTGGCAGCTAACTTGCGCGGCCACGTCCTGCTTGCCAAGTCGGATCTTGCAGGTGCCCGCCGAGCCTTTGAACGTGCGCTCGTCATCGACCCGACTTTTTTCCCCCCTGCTGCCCGTCTGGCTGCAATGGACCTGGCTGACAAAAAGCCGACCGATGCTGCCAGGCGTTTTGAAGCCATGTTGGCCCTCGATGCCAAGAGCTACCAGGCACTATTGGCCCTGGCCGAGCTGCGGGCGCGCTCCGGCAGTGCCAATTCCGAGGTGGCGGAATTGCTTTCGCGCGCAGTCGCCGCCAACCCAGGCATCCGGCAGTCACATCTGACCTTGGTGGAGTTCCACCTTCGGAACCTCGATTACAAACAGGCGCTAGCCGCGGCCCAGAATGCTGTGGCAGCAGTTCCCGATGATCCGGCGATGCTCGATACGCTCGGCCGTGTGCAGCAGGCTTCCGGCGACAACAACCAGGCCTTGGCGACGTTTGGAAAATTGGCGGCATTGATGCCTGAATCACCAATGCCGCACATGCGACTTGCCAATGCCCATCTGGCCATGAAAGACGTATCAGCGGCAGGTGCCAGCCTGCGCAAGGCAATTGCCGCCAAACCGGACTTCCTGGATGCCCAGCGTGGCCTGATGATGCTCGCGGTCGAAGCCAAAAATTATGGCGAGGCGCTCACCATCGCCAGAACCGTGCAAAAGCAACGACCGAAAGAGGCTGCGGGGTATGTATTCGAAGGAGACGTCGCCGCCGTTCAGCAGCGGTGGGATGTGGCAGAAGCAGCCTACCGACTGGGATTGAAGCAGAACCCCAACACATTGATCCTGGCCACTAAAGTGCACAACGCCATCGGTTCTGCCGGGAAAGCATCAGCCGCTTCTGGCTTCGCCGCAGACTGGCTGAAACGCAATCCGAAAGATGCTGCCTTCCGACTTTATCTTGGCGACCAAGCTAGTGCCCGCGGAGACCTGGCTTCCGCAGAAAAGTTATACGCCAGCGCGGCCCAATTGCAGCCATCCAACGCATCGGCATTCAACAATCTGGCATGGGTCGGCGGCAAGCTGGGCAGGGCGACGGCCCTGGGTCATGCGGAAAAGGCCATTGCACTGGATCCAGTCCAACCTGCGTTCATGGATACATTGGCCATGTTGCTCGCGCTGAAAAAAGACTACGTGAACGCGCTGACGTGGCAGACCAAGGCTGTTGCTCTGCAGCCGCAAATCGGCATCTACCGATTGAATCTTGCCAAGATCTACATTGCAGCGGGGTCGAAGGACCTCGCACGAAAAGAATTGGACGTATTGGCCAAGTTGGGCGACAAGTTTGGCGGACAGACTGAGGTGGCCAGCCTGCTGGGTGATTTGTAGTCCCATGGGGCCGGGAGGATCGGAGGCAGCCCCCTGGTTCACAAAGCTCCATCAATGCCCTAACAGGCCGGGGTTGATGCGGGAGCATCCATGTCCGGTGGAATCTTCGATGTCTGACAAAGCAATACGGCTGCAAGCATGGCCTAATTGCCCGGGGACCGCTTGTCGATCGACTCGGGAGACAAATACCGATCACCGATGAGGCGAAAGGCCTGTCACAACCAGCGTTGTAGCACGATGCCATTGGCCTGCTTGCTCAGGAAACCACTGCGTTCGGCGTCACTGCAGAACATGTCGGGCCGGCGATCACGACTTGCCCCATGCAGCCAAGTCCCTGTCCGACCAAGTTCAGCTTCTGGCTTGAGGTGTCGCGCCGACGTCTACCGCGTCCGCCCAACGACCGGCTGTTCTATCACCACCACCGGCCCGGCCGCCAGCGGATTCTTCGCGAATTGCGCCTTGCCCTGCTTCAGCGCGACGTCATCGGCCAGAATGCTGATCGCCTCGTTGAGCAGCACATCCTTGACCGCGTCCTTGGTCTTCTCGGCAGCGAGTTCCTTGTTGAGATTGCGCTCGTTGGCCTGCAGTCCATCGTCCGAAGATGCCGCGCCTGCACCCTGCGATGCGGCGATGCGCTTTTCCTGCACCTCGCGCTCCTTGCGCCGGACCGCTTCGTTCAGAGAGATCACGTTGCTCTTGCGCAGCTCCTGCGCCCTGGCGATATCCTCCTGCAGGGCTTGGAAGTCCTTGTCGCGCCGCACGCGCGCTTCGTGCAAGGTCTGCAAGGTGGGCAGTTGGGCTTTCGGGTCACCGACCGGCGTGTAGTCGGCCGCCTTGATACGCGTCCAGGGCAAGGCATTGTCGAAGCTCGACTCACCGAAATCGGCAGCGTCCACTGAACTGGGAAAGCCGATGTCCGGGGTCACGCCACGCAGTTGGGTCGTTCCGCCGTTGACCCGGAAGAATTGCGCGATCGTCATCTTCAGTTCGCCAAATGTCGGTTTGGCGTTGCGCGCGATCTGGTCGAGGCTGGCAACCGTCTGAACCGTGCCCTTGCCAAAGCTGGGCTCGCCGATGACCAGTCCGCGGCCATAGTCCTGGATCGCCGCCGCAAAGATTTCCGATGCCGACGCCGAGGCCCGGTTGATCAGCACCCCCAGCGGACCGTCCCAGGCCTGGCCGACATTGACGTTGCGCTCGACCGAGATGCCGCCCTTGGCATTGCGCGCCTGCACCACCGGAACCTTGCCGACGAAAAGGCCGGTCAGCTCCACCGCCTCGCGCAGCGAGCCGCCGCCGTTGTTGCGCAGGTCCACCAGCAGGCTGTCGACCTTCTGCGCCTTCATGTCGGCCAGCAGGCGGGCCACATCGCGGCTGGCGCTGCGGTAGTCCTTGTCACCCTTCTGGCGCGCGTCGACGTCCTCGTAGAACGACGGCAACGTGATCACGCCGACGCGGCGCTTGCCGGCACCTTCCGTCACGGAAAAGACGCGCGCCTTGGCAGCCCGGTCCTGCATCTTGATGGTGTTGCGGACCAGGGCCACGGCCTTGTTCGGCGCATCGGGGCCGCTGCCAGCCGGCAGGATGTCGAGCCGCACCGTCGAATCCACCGTCCCGCGGATCAGTGCCACCGTATCGTCCAGACGCCAACCGACCACATCCTCCATCGGGCCGGCCGCGCCCTGCGCGACACCCACGATGCGGTCGCCGACCTTGAGCTGACCCGACAGGCTGGCCGGCCCTCCAGGCACCAGTTCGCGGATGGTGGCGTAGCCGTCGATCTCCGTCAGCACCGCACCGATGCCGACCAGTGACAACCGCATGGAGATGTCGAAATCCTCTGCGGCACGGGGGCCCAGGTAATTGGTGTGCGGCTCGATCGCCATCGTGTAGGCGTTCATGAAAGCCTGGAAGGCATCTGCGCTGGTGATCTTGCCCATGCGCTTGAAGGCGCTGTCATAGCGCTTGTCGAGCACCTTGACGATGCCGGCATCGTCCTTGCCGGCCAGCTTGAGCCGCAACCAGTCGTTCTTGACACGCTTGCGCCACAGATCCTTCAATTGCGCCTCGGTGGCCGGCCAGGCCTGGTCCTTGCGGTCGATCAGCAGGGTTTCATCGCTCTGGAAGTCGAAACCCTTTTGCAGCAAGGCACGCGCATAGACCAGCCGCTCGGCCGCGCGGCGCTCGTACAGATTGAAGATGTCGAACGGCGCGCGCAGGTCTTCGGTCAGGATGGCATCGTCGAGCCGGGTGCGGTCGGCGGCCAGGCGGTCGATATCCGACTGCAGGAAGTAGAGCTTTTCCGGATCGAGCGCCTTCAGATAGCGATCGAACATCTGGCTCGACAAGGCATCGTCGAGCGCCGTCGCCTTGTAGTGGTAGCGCGTCAGCAACTCGGCCGCCAGATGGGCCGCCTTGGCCTCCTGCACAGCCGGCTTGAGCGCCGGCGGAAAAGCAACCTCGGCGTGCGCCGTCGCGATCTGCGCGGCTGAAGCCAGGGCCAAAACCAGCCATAGCAGCTTCTTTCTCATTCCCACTCCCGACGGTTTGCTCGGCCGACATGGCCGCTTTCGGATGATTGACCGGCCACCGAGATGCCGGCGCAGGCGCAACAGGCGCCCCATTTCCGCGCTAGCGTAGCACCAAACCCCAACCCGCAGCAGTGGCGGGTCATCCCACCGGGCCGGTCACGCCATGATGTAGACGCCGGACCCCGTCGAGAGCAGTTTGCCGTCCGCACCCTTGAATTCCATGCGCGTCGATGCCACCCGGGAACCGAGCCGCATCACCGTCGCATGCAGGTCGAAGTACTCGCCAATGCCCGGGCGCAGATAGTCGACGCGCAGGTCGATGGTTCCCAGCTTGGCGAATCGCAGCAGTCGCTGCTCGGGCGGCTCGTCCATGTGGCGGGCGCCAATGGCGGCCATCACGGCCAGGCCGCCCATGGCGTCGAGGCCGGCACTGATGACACCACCATGCAAGCGGTTGTAACTGTAGTGTCCGACCAGCTCATGGCGCATCGTGATGCGGCCGACGACCTGTTCGGGCTCCAGTGTGCGGATCTTGAGTCCCAGCGTCTGGTTGAAAACGATCATCTCCTCGAAGATCTTCTTCAGTCCCGTCACGAATTCGGGCTCGAACACCACGGGCAAAGACGGGCTCGTCCTGCGCTTGTCGCCCACGCCATCCCCCCCGCTCACGACGAAACCCTGAGCTGGCACCATACGGCGCCGTGCACCGTGCGAACGGCCTGGCGACTCACAGACCCCACTGGCGCGCGGCCAGGTCCTTCATGACCTCTTCGGCCCCGCCACCAATCATCATCACCTTGACCTCCCGGTAGATGCGCTCGCTGCGCGTTCCCTGCATATAACCCATACCGCCCAGAATCTGCACCGCCTGATCGGCGCAGAACTGCATCGTCTGTGTCGCCTGGTTCTTCAGCATGCAGACCTGCGCCACCCACTGCGCCGCGGTTTCGCCGCCGCTGCGCTCCGCGCCGGCGTCGGCCTGCGCGGACACGGCGTCGACCCAGGCCTGCGTGGCCTGCAGGCGCATCTGCATGTCGACCAGCTTGTGGCGGATCACCTGGTGCGCCACCAGCGGCTGGCCAAAGGTCCGGCGTTGGCGTGCCCAGTCCAGCGCCTCGTCGAAGCAGGCCTGGGCGAAGCCCAGCGCGGCGACCGCCATGCCCAGCCGCTCGGCATTGAAATTGCCCATGATCATCCTGAAGCCCTCGCCCGGCGCACCGATCAGATAGCGTGCCGGCACCCGTACCCCGTCGAAGCGCAACTGCGCGGTATCGGAGCAATGCCACCCCATCTTGCGCAGCGGCGTGCGACTCAGACCCTTGCTGTCGCCGGGCACCACCAGCAGCGAGATGCCGCGTGCGCCCCGTACGGCGGCCGGCGCCCCCGACCGGTCGTCGCGGTCATCCAGCGAGGTGTCCGCGTCCCCGGTCCGCACCGCCACCGTGAGGTAGTCGGCCCGCATCCCCGAGGTGATGAAGGTCTTTTCACCGTGAATGACGAAGTGATCGCCATCGCGCCGTGCCGTGGTGCGCAGGGCCGCGACATCGGACCCGCCACCGGGCTCGGTGATGGCCAGCGCCGCGATCTTCTCGCCTTGCAGCACCGGCGGCACGATCTCGCGCTGCAATTCGGTGCTGCCGTGGCGCACGATGGGCGGCAAGCCGATATTGTGCGAGAGCAGCCCGGCAAACACCCCACCGCTGGCACCGTGGCGGGCCAGCGCATACCCCATCGCATTGCGCATGCGCTGCGAGGCCGGGGTGCCGCCCAGATCTTCGGGGTAGCCCAGCCCCAGCAGGCCGAGCTGCGCCGCGCGTTTGTAAAGGGTACGCGGAAATTCGCCGGCCACGTCCCATGCGCCCACGTGCGGCGCAATCTCCTTGGTGGCAAAGCGGGCGACCAGGTACGACAAGGTCTCGATGTCGTTGCGTTGCTCCTCCAAGTCGGCCGGCGCCGCGGGTTCGGGTTGCTGACTGGCGTTCAAGGCAAGCTCCACATTCGGTCCGTCCACCTGGCTCAAGCCCTGGGCGGCTTCTTCGCAATGCCCATCATCTTGGACAGGATGCCCAGCATCACCTCGTCGGCGCCGCCACCGATCGACCCCAGCCGGCCGTCACGGTACATGCGCGAGACCTTGTTCTCCAGCGTGAAGCCCATGCCGCCCCAGAACTGCAGGCATCCATCCGGAATGATACGGTTCAGGCGTCCTGCCTTGAGCTTGGCCATCGAGGCCAGTTCGGTCACGTCCTCCCCCGCCACGTACAAGGCACAGGCCCGGTAGGTCAGCGCGCGCAGGCTCTCGAGCTCGGTCTTCATCTCGGCCAGCTTGAACTGCACCCATTGCTGGTCGGCCAGCGTGCTGCCGAACAGCTTGCGCTCCTGCGCCCATTCCACCGTCCACTGGATGCAGTTCGTCAGGCTCTGCAAGCAGCTGGCCGCCGCCCACAGCCGCTCCTCCTGGAACTGCATCATCTGGTAGATGAAACCCTGGCCTTCGGCGCCGATGCGGTAGCGCTGCGGGACCCGTACTTCGTCGAAATGGATCAGGCCGGTGTCGCTCGAATGCATGCCGATCTTGCGGATCTTCTTCGCCTTCTCGATGCCGGGGCTGTCCATCGGCACCATGACCAGCGACTTGTTCTTGTGCGGTGCGCCATCGCTGGTGTTGACCAGCATGCACATCCAGTCGGCCTGCAGGCTGTTGGTGATCCACATCTTCTGGCCGGTGATGACGTAGTCGTCGCCATCCTTGCGCGCATGGCTCTTGATGGCCGCCACATCGCTGCCGGCACCCGGCTCGCTGACCCCGATGCAGCCGACCATGTCGCCGGCGATGGCGGGCGCCAGGAACTGCTGGCGCAGTTCGTCGCTGCCGAAACGCGCCAGTGCCGGCGTGCACATGTCGGTCTGCACACCGATCGCCATCGGGATTCCGCCGCAATCGATATGGCCCAGCGCCTCGGCCATCGCCATCGCGTAGGAGTAGTCCAGGCCTGCGCCGCCAAAGGCCTCGGGCTTGGTCAGCCCCAGCAGGCCCAGATTTCCCAGCTTCTTGAAGACGTCGTGCGCCGGAAAGATCTCGGCCGCCTCCCATTCGTCGACATGCGGATTGATCTCGGCCTCGATGAAGCGCTTGAGCGTTTTCTGGATTTCCAGGTGTTCGTGGCTGTAGGGCATACGGTACTCTCGGGTTGGAAGAGATGCAGGACAGCTTCGCCTGCGGCTCAGTTCTGGAACAGCCGGGGCGTCACCGCCCGATGGAAACCGTCGAACGGCCGCACGGCCTCGGGCGTGGCGGCCGCATCCGCGGGCGCGTCGGCATGGCGCTGGTCCCAGCCCATGCGCCCCTGCGGCCGCGCGCCGTCGATGCGCAGCGTCGTGCCGCTGATGAACGACGCCGCCGGGCTGAGCAGAAACACGATACCCGCCGAGGTCTCTGCCTCGTTGCCGAAGCGGCCCAGTGGCACCGTGGCGGCCATCGCCCGCAGTTGCGGTCCATGCTCGGGCGGATAGTGATCCATGCCGCTGGAGGCGATATAGCCCGGCGCCACGGCATTGACCCGTACCCCGCTGTGCGCCCATTCGATGGCCGCGGTCTCGGTCAGGCTGACCATGCCGGCACGCGCCGCGCCGCTGTGGGCCATGCCGGGCATCGAGCCCCAGATGTCGGCCACGATGTTGACGATGGCGCCACCATGCCGCTGCATCGACTGCAGGTAGGTCTCGCGCGCCATCAGGAAGCCACCGGTCAGATTGGTGTCGATCACCGCCTGCCACCCCTTGACCGATATCGCTTCGAGCGGCGTGATGTATTGCCCGCCGGCGTTGTTGACCAGCCCATCGATACGCGCGTGCCGTGCCACGATGGCACCAATGGTCTGGCGGACCTGATCCTCCTGCCGGATATCACAGACCTGCAGGCTGGCGCTGCCGCCGTCCTGCGTGATCTCCGCCTGCACGGACTGCAGCTTGTCGACATTGCGCCCGACCAGCACCACCACCGCACCCAGTGCCGCAAGTTCGTGCGCCGTACAGCGGCCGATGCCGGAACCGCCACCGGTCACGACGACCACCTTACCCTCGAACAGACCGGGCCTGTACGCCGATCGATATGCCATCGCCATCTCCTCGTCTTGCCACCTCCACTGCGCCGTGTGGCCGTTCACGGCTCTGATCACTACCGCCATTCAACCATATCGGTAGGGTGCGATGGCATCTTCACCCGCCTTTTCCAGCTGCTCCATCCCATACCGGTAGCCGGCCTCCACGATGCGGTCGAACTGGCCCCAGTCGAGCAAGCCGAAGCCGGACACCGTTGGCGTGAAGTGCAGATCCACCAGCGACTGCGCCGCCTGCTGGCGGGCATAGCTGTGCATCATGCTGGTGTTGAGCAGCAGTTGCGTCAGTGTCGGCAGCCGGTACCTTCGGTGCTTGCCGCGCAGCCGGTCGCGCAACAGTTCAAGCACGCCGGGCACCTCGTCCATCTCATAGCGCAGGCCGCGGTCACGCAGCAGGTCGACGCCAATGATGCGGCTCGCGCCCATGCGGCCCATGACGTCGGTCGGAAAGTTGTTGAAGGTGCCGCCATCGATGTGCAGTTCACCGGCCAGCAGCACCGGCGGCAGAGCGCCGGGAATCGAGACGCTGGCACGGATCGAACGGGCCAGATGGCCGTGGGTGTGCACCGCCTCGCGCGCCGTCGAATAGTTGCTGGTGACGCAGCAATACGGCTTCCAGAGGTCTTCGATGTCGATGTGCTGGCCCCGGCTGTCGACCACCGCCGAGTCGATGACACGGCGCAGGCGCTGTCCGCGGATCAGCGACAGCAGTGGCAGCAGGTTGTAGTCGCCGGTCGGGTTGACGCGAAAGGCCGACCGCGCCGCCCGGATCACATCGTCCACCGGCATGTCCATCGCCACATAGGCGGCCATCACCGCGCCGATGCTGGTGCCGCAGACCAGGTCCACGCCGATGCCGGACTGCTCCATCGCACGCAGTACGCCCAGATGCGCGAAGCCCCGCGCGCCGCCGCCCGACAGCACCAGTCCGACCGCATTGCGGCTGATGATGCGGGCCAGGCGCTGCCAGTCGCTCGGCAAGCCGTTGCGCAGATGGTAGTGGCCGGCCAGCCGCCGATGGGCCAGCCAGCGCCGGGTATCAACCGGCGATCGGCGATCGTCCGGGTGCAGCAGGACCAGCAGCGTGCGCGCCTCGTCCAGGTCGTTGGCCTTGTAGAGGTCGGCCTCGTTGCAGTGGTGGTCGGCACGCTCGTCGGCGTCGGCCACCAGCAGCAACTCGTCGCAATGGCGAACGCAGCGCTGGGTCCACTGCGAACAGAGCGCATCGGCGACAAAAAGCACGAAGTCGTTGTCCGCCTCGATACGGTCCAGCCGCAGCGTGACACGCCGCGACATCACGCTGTCGCTGCGCGGCGCCTGCGCAGCACCCGGCGCACCCAGCATCGCATCCATCATGTCCGAGGTCACCACCGTGGCCCGCCCGTAGCGGCGCAGATGCTGCGCCAGCGTCTGTGCAAACCCGACCGCATCGACACCCGGGGTGACCGCGGTCAGGCCGATGATCACCGGCTTGGTCACCGGCTGGCGCCCGTCGTTGACCCGCTTGAACCGCTCGATGACCTGCCGCGTCATGTTGAGCGACACCAGCGGATAGGCCAGCAGCAACTCGCGGAACACCGCGTTCGAAAACCGGGCCAGCACGCTGTCCCGGATCGCAACCACCGTGCCGGTGCGCGGCTCGCCGGTGAAAAAGGCCATCTCGCCCACCGTCTCGCCCCGGGCGATTTCCCCGAGCACCACATGGGCCCCGCTTGCGTCGACGTGCGATACCCGCAGCCGCCCACTGACGACGAAAAACAGGCTTTCATCCTGGTCACCCTGACGAAACAGGATGTCGCCGCCGCCGAGCTCGAGCCACTCGACGCGTGGCAGCACGTGCTGCAGCATCTCCGGGTTGAACGCACCAAACACGTTGGTGAGCCCATCGAGCAGCATGCTGTGATGGGCTTCGAGAAGTTCGTCCACAGAGCCCAGGGGCATGGTGTTCTTCATCCGCGCGTGCGTTGCTGATCAGGACCGTCCGACAAGCGGGCCGGGATCGAGTCTACGGCAGCTCAGGCACCCTCAGTCGACAAAGAAGTCGGGAATGAAGTCGGTGGTACCCGGCGTCACCGAATACGGCTCCAGATCGGTGATGCCGTGGCTGGCCAGCACTTCGTCGTCGAGGTAGAAGTGCCCGGTCTGTGTGTTGTCGCCGGTCAGGATCAGCCAGGCCGCGTCGGCCAGGATCTCCGGCTTGCGGCAGCGCGCCAGGTCGACACCGGGAATCATCTGCAAGGCAGCGGTGGCGATCGCGGTACGGGGCCACAGGCTGTTGACGCCGATGCCGTACTTCAGGAATTCGCCGGCATGGCCCAGCGTACACATGCTCATGCCGTACTTGGCCATGCTGTAGGCCACATGGTTCTCGAACCAGTGGGTCCGCATCGACAGCGGCGGCGACATCGTCAGGATCTGCGGGTTGCGGCGCTGCTCGGCCGACTTGCGCAATGCGGCCAGGCAGGCCATGGTGCACAGGTAGGTGCCGCGCGCGTTGACGCCCTGCATCAGGTCAAAGCGCTTCATCGGCGTGGTCTCGGTGCCGGTCAGGCTGATCGCGCTGGCATTGTTGACCAGGATGTCGATGCCGCCAAAGGTCTCCACCGTCCTGGCCACCGCAGCCAATACCGAAGCCTCGTCGCGAATGTCGACCTGCAGCGCCAGCGCCTTGCCGCCGGCTGCCTCGATCTCGGCGGCTGCGCTGTAGATCGTGCCTGGCAGCTTGGGGTTGGTCTCGGTGGTCTTGGCCGCCACGACGATGTTGGCGCCGTCGGCCGCAGCGCGTTTGGCAATGGCCAGGCCGATGCCCCGCGACGCGCCGGTGATGAAAAGAGTCTTGCCTGCGAGCGTTTCCATGCGTCTGTCTACCTGACTATCTTGTGAAGGTGAAGCGGGTCAGACCTTGGAGAAGTCGGGCCTGCGCTTTTCCATGAAGGCGGTGAAGGCTTCACGCGCCGCCGGCTCGCCCAGCATGCGCGAGAAGCTCTCGCCCTCTTCGGTCATCTGCTTTTCGACCAGCTGGGCCTGGCCCTTCTTCATCAGCCGCTTGGTCTCGACCAGGGAGCGAATCGGCTTGGACGCCATCTTGCGCGCCTGCGCCTGGGCCAGGTGGTTGGCCTCGGTGGGGGGAACGATGCGGTTGACCAGGCCAACCTCCAGCGCGGCCTCGGCCATGAAGGGCTCGCCCAGCAGCAGGGCCTCGGCGGCGCGGTGGTAGCCCAGCATCTGGGGCACCAGCAGGCTGGAAGCGGCCTCCGGACAAAGACCCAGGTTGACGAAGGGCAGCGAGAACGCCGCGTTATCGCCCGCATAGACCAGGTCGCAGTGCATCAGCATCGTGGTGCCGATGCCGACCGCCGGTCCGCAGACGGCCGCGATCACGGGCTTGGGAAACGAGGCAATGCCGAACAGGAAACGGTAGACCGGCGAGTCGGCCGTCGTCGGCGGGCGCTCCAGAAAATCGGCGATGTCGTTGCCGGCCGAGAAAATCGCCTCATGGCCCTGGAACACCACGACGCGTATCGCGTCCTGGTCGCGGGCCTGCACCAGCGCGTCGGCCATCGCCGCGTACATCGCGCGGGTGATGGAATTTTTCTTGTCTGGCCGGTTGAAGGTGATGGTCATCACGCCATCGGTCACGTCGGTCAATATGTCGCTCATGTCGCTCGCTCCTGATCGTTCAAGGTTTTGTGGTCAATGCCGCGCGGACGAAATCGAGCCGGTCCTGGCCCCAGAACATCTCGTCTCCGACAAAGAAGCTGGGGGCTCCAAACGCGCCGCGGTCGACGGCCTGCTGGGTGCGCATCTTGAGGGATTCCTTCACCTGCGGGTCGGCCGCCAGCGCCATCACGGCCGGTGCGTCCAGGCCGGCGCCCGTCAGCACCTGGGCCACGGTGTCGGCATCGCCCATGTTGCGCTGCTCGGCCCAGATCGCCTTGAACACCGCGTCGCGGTAGGCCTGCAGCTGCGCATGGCCGGCCTCCAGCAGACCCACGTCGATGCGCATCAGCGTGATGGTGTTGATCGGGAAGTGCGGGTTCATGACCAGCGGCACACCGTAGCTGCGCGCAAAACGGTCCAGATCCTTGAACAGGTAGCTGCCCTTGAGCGGCACCGTGATCGGCGCGCGATTGCCGGTGGCCTGGAACACGCCGCCCAGCAGGATCGGCTGGACATTCACCGTGGCGCCGGTGTCGGCGGCAAGCCGGGGCAGCTGCGTCCAGGCCAGGTAGGCGGCGGGGCTGCCGAAGTCGAACAGGAAATCGACGGTTTTTGTCATGCAGGGGCTTTCGTATCGTGCGCCGGGTCAGGGCGGGTTCAGAATTTCTCGATCCACGGTCGCAGATCGAGCTCATGGGTCCAGGCGTCGCGCGGCTGGCGGTGCAGCATCCAGTACTGGTCGGCGATATGGTCCGGGTTCAGGATACCGTCTTGTGCCTTGCGCGCATACCGCTCGGGAAAATTGTCGCGGATGAAGGCGGTGTCGATCGCACCGTCGATCACCACATGGGCCACGTGGATGCCTTGCGGCCCCAGCTCCCGTGCCATGCTCTGGGCCAGCGCCCGCAAGGCATGCTTGGCGCCGGCGAAGGCGGCAAAGTTCGCCGACCCGCGCAAGGACGCCGTGGCGCCGGTGAACAGGATCGTGCCCTTGTGACCGTCACCGCCGCGCGCCACCATGCGCCGGGCCACCTCGCGCGCGTTCAGAAAGCCCGACAGACAGGCCATCTCCCAGATCTTGGTGTAGCGCCGCGCCGTCTCCTGCAGGATGCTGCTGGGTGCATTGGCACCGATGTTGAATACCAGCACCGTGATCGGGCCGATCGTCGACTCGATCTGCTCGACCAGCGCCACCACCGCATCCTCGTCGCGGGCGTCCGAGCCGAAGCCGTGCGCGACACCGCCGTCGGCGCGGATCTGCGCCAGCAGCGGCTCCAGGCGGTCCGCATTGCGGCGGGTGGCGCAGACCGTCAGGCCTTCGCGCGCGAAGCGGCGCGCGATCGCGCCACCGGTGGCGTCGCCGGCGCCGATGACAAGGGCAACCCCCGGCTTCTCGCGAATGGACGTCATGGCTGCATGCCCCTATTCCTTGTAATAAACCATCTGGAGACTGGTGGCCAGCAGCTTGCCGCAGGCGCTCCAAAGCTGCGCACTCTGGTCGTGAAAGCCGGCGTGAAAGGCATGGGCCCGGGCCTGGCCCAGCACATAACCATCGCCCACCTCGCGCAGCAGCGCGTCGTCGGCGTGGAAGTAGACCGTCATCGATACCGTGCCGGCCGGCACCCGGCGCGCGCGCCGCAAATAGACGCGCGGAAAGAACACGTCTGCCAGTGCCGCCAGGGACGCATAGTCCAGCGGGCGGGGCGGCGCATCGCGCATCCACAGGCGGCTCAGGCTGGCTTCGTCGGGGCCGAGGGTGGAGACGGCTCCGTCCCATTCACCAGGCAGCGGGCCCTGCAGCTGCAGCACCTCGTAGCGCTTGATCCATTCGATCGGCGCACGCCATGGCGGCGGCGACACCACGTCCTGCGGCATCGGCACGGCCGGCATCGGCGTGTCTTGGATCCCCCAGGTGTCGCGCCGCAGCGCGGTCAGCACGGTGGCGGTCAGCACGACGCCGGTATCCGCCCGACCGTCGGCGCCAGGCGCCTCCTGCGTCACCTCCACCACCCAGTGCTGGGTCGAGCGGTTGGTGCGGGCCGCGCGGGCCGAAACCGTGAACGGGCCGGCCACCAGGGCCGCCGCGTAATTCACCGTCAGCGCGACCGGAACACCCAGGCACTGTGGGTGCCGCAGCACCGCCTGCAGGACCGTGGCGGCGGTGATGCCGCCGAACGGCCCCACCATGTTCCAGTAGGCCGCACGGGTATGGCCGCGCCAGCGATCCGGCCCCTGCGCGACCAGCGCGATCGCCTGATCGAAGGGATGCCCATCGTGCGCCACGGGTCAGACCCGCTCGAAGATTCCTGCTGCGCCCTGTCCCATGCCGACGCACATCGTGACCATGCCGTAACGCTTCTGCGTGCGGCGCAGCCCATGGATCACGGTGGCAGCCCGGATCGCACCGGTGGCGCCCAGCGGATGGCCGAGCGCGATGGCCCCCCCCAGCGGATTGACCTTGGCCGGGTCCAGGCCGAGGGTGTTGATGACGGCCAGCGACTGGGCCGCGAAGGCTTCATTGAGTTCAAACCAGTCGATGTCATCCTGCTTCAGGCCGGCGCTGCGCAGCGCCGCCGGGATCGCCTCGATCGGGCCAATGCCCATGATGTGCGGTGGCACTCCCTTGCTGGCAAAGCTGACGAAGCGCGCCAGCGGCACCAGGCCGAACTGCTGGATCGCCTTCTCGCTGGCCAGCACCAGCGCACCGGCGCCGTCCGAGGTCTGCGAACTGTTGCCGGCCGTCACCGACCCACGCGCGGCGAACACGGCCTTGAGCCGGGCCAGGCCTTCGAGCGAGGTGTCGGGACGCGCGCCTTCATCGAGCGACACCATGCGCGTCTTGAGCGACAGCTCCCCGGTCTCGAGGTCGGGCGTACGCTCGGTCACCTCGACCGGCGTGATCTCGTCGGCAAAGTGGCCGGCCTTCATCGCGGCGACTGCACGCTGGTGCGACTCGACCGCAAACGCATCCTGCGCCTGGCGCGACACCTTCCACTGGTTGGCCACCTTCTCGGCGGTGAGGCCCATCCCGTAGGCGATGCCGATGTTCTCGTCGTTGTCGAACATGGCCGGCGACAGCGAAGGCGAATTGCCCATCATCGGCACCATGCTCATGCTCTCGGTGCCGGCGGCCATCATCACGTCGGCCTCGCCCACGCGGATGCGGTCGGCCGCCATCTGGATCGCGCTCAGGCCGGAGGCGCAGAAGCGGTTGACGGTGATGCCGCCGACGCCATGCGGCAGCCCGGCCAGCACCGCACCGATGCGCGCCACGTTCAGGCCCTGCGGCCCTTCGGGAATGGCGCAACCGCAGATCAGGTCCTCGATGGCCTGCGGATCCAGCGTCGGCACCTGCGCCAGCGCGCCCTGGATGGCCTTGACCAGCAGGTCGTCGGGGCGCGTGTGGCGGAAAAAGCCGCGGTGCGAACGCCCGATCGGGGTTCGGGTGGCGGCAACGATGTAGGCGTCCTGGATCTGTTTCATGGTTCAGTCTCTCTTCAGTTGTTCCAATGCGCGCGGCACGACGCGTGAAAGGTCAAGCGGCGGCCGAGCTGGCCAGCCCAGGCCCCCACGGATCTGGCTCTGCCAGGCCGCAGGGGGCGCCCCCCAGTGGGGCTGAGGCCCGCGGCTCCAAGCCTGCCTGCGCAGGCTTGGACGGGCCGAAGGGGCGCCTGCCTCTGGCAGCGCCACGACTCGGCCGGCTTACACGCAGTGAAGCCGGACAGGCAGGGGGCGTCCTTTACCTCAATCCAGGGGCCGCCGCGCACGGCCGCTCCGAAGCGGTCGGCCCGCCCCCCAGTGGGGGGTTCGGCCGGCTTACACGCAGTGAAGCCGGACAGGCAGGGGGCGTCCTTCATCTCAATTGCGAACCGGCTTGCCGGTCGACATCATTCCCATGATGCGTTCCTGGGTCTTGGGATGGGTCACCAGCGCGCAGAAGGCCTTGCGCTCGAGCGCCATCAGGTATTCCTCGCTGACCAGGGTTCCGGCGTCGACCTCGCCACCACACACCACGTGGGCGATCTGGCTGGCGATATGGAAGTCGTGGGCGCTGATGAAGCCGCCATCGCGCATGTTGACCAGCGAGCCCTTGATGGTGGCAATGCCACTGCGCCCGGCCACCGGGATCAAGCGGCGCATCGGCGCGCGGTAGCCCGACTGCGCCATGGCTCGGCCCTGGGCCATGGCCACATACAGCAGCTCATCCTTGTGCGGCACGATCACATCACCATCCTGCAGGTAGCCCAACTGGCGCGACTCCAGCGCGCTGGTGCCGACCTTGGCCATGGCCGCGGCGGTGAACGGGCCGGTCAGGAAGGGCAGCAAGTCCTTGTTGGTCGACACCGCAGCCTGTTCTGCCGCACGGCGGGCGATGTAGGCCAGGCCACCGGCGCCCGGTACCAGGCCCACACCGACCTCGACCAGGCCGATGTAGCTTTCCATGGCAGCGACGCGTTTGGCACTGTAGACCGCGAGTTCGCAGCCACCGCCCAGCGCCATGCCGCGGATCGCCGAGATCGTCGGCACATTCGCATAGCGCAGCCGTAGCATCGTCTTTTGCAGCTCATGTTCGGCACCGTCGATGGCCGAGATACCTGCCACCATGAAGGCGGGCAACATGGCCTGCAGATCCGCGCCGACCGAGAACATCTCGTCGGGCGACCAGATCACCAGCGCCTCGTAGTCTTTTTCGGCAATGTCGACGGCCTGCATCAGGCCTTCCGCCACCGCCGGGCTGATCGCATGCATCTTGGTCTTGATGCTGGCGATCAGTACCGGCTGGTCCAGCGTCCACAGGCGGATCGCGTCATCCTCGTACACGGTCGTGCCGGCGGTCTGCGGCGGCGCCGTGATTGCACCGGGCACGTCCTCGCGGAAATGCTGGCGCGCGTACACCGGCAGTTCGCGCCGCGGCACGAATCGCCCGGCCGACGCGCTCCAGGAGCCGCGCGCCGTGTGCACGCCGCCGGCCTCGGCCACCGGCCCTTCGAACACCCAGGCCGGCAAGGGCGTCTTGCACAGCGACTTGCCGGCGTCGATGTCCTGCTGGATCATCTTTGCCACGTCCAGCCAGCCGGCTTCCTGCCACAGTTCGAACGGGCCTTGCTTGAACCCGAAGCCCCAGCGCATCGCCAGGTCGATGTCGCGCGCCGACTCGGCCACGTCCTTCAGATGCAGCGCCGCGTAATGGAACTGGTCGCGCAAAATGGCCCACAGAAAACGCGGCTCGGCGCCTTCGGCATTGCGCAGCAGCGCCAGACGCTCGGCGGCCGGCTTCTTGAGCATGCGACCGACCACCTCGTCGGCCTTGCCGCCGCCGGGCACGTAGTCACCCTTGCCATCCGCCGCCTTGGCGTCATAACGCAGGATGTCGCGGCCCACCTTCTTGTAGAAGCCGGCGCCGGTCTTCTGGCCCAGGTTGCCCTTGGCCAGCAGGTCGGCCAGCACGGCCGGCGTGCCGAAATCGCCGTAGAACGGATCGGTCTCCAGGCTCAGGTTGTCCTGCAGGGTCTTGATGACATGGGCCATGGTGTCCAGGCCCACGACGTCGGCAGTACGGAAGGTACCCGAACTGGCCCGGCCGAGCTTCTTGCCGGTCAGGTCATCGACCACGTCGTAGCTCAGGCCGAAGTTCTCGACCTGCTTCATCGTCACCAGCATGCCGGCGATGCCGATGCGGTTGGCGATGAAGTTGGGGGTGTCGTGTGCACGCACCACACCTTTGCCCAGACCGCTGGTGACAAAAGCCTCCAGGTCGTCGAGCACGGTTGACTCCGTGGTGGGCGTATTGATCAGCTCGACCAGCGCCATGTAGCGCGGCGGATTGAAGAAGTGGATGCCGCAAAAACGCGGCTTGATCGCGTCCGGAAGCACCTCGCTGAGCTTGGTGATCGACAGGCCGGAGGTGTTGGACGCCACGATGGCGTGTGGTGCCAGGTGCGGCGCGACTTTCTGGTAAAGATCGAGCTTCCAGTCCATGCGCTCGGCGATCGCCTCGATCACCAGATCGCACTCCTGCAGCAGTTCAAGATGCTCTTCGTAATTGGCCTGGCGGATCAGCCCGGCGTCATCGGCCAGACCCAGCGGTGCCGGCTTGAGTTTCTTCAGGCCTTCAACCGCCTTGCTGACAATGCCATTCTTCGGGCCTTCCCTGGCCGGCAGATCGAACAGGATCACGGGAACGCGGACGTTGACCAGATGCGCAGCAATCTGCGCGCCCATCACGCCGGCACCGAGCACGGCGACTTGTTTGACTTGGAAACGGGACATGGAGTGAATCTCTCTTGATGCACGCAATGGCGTGTGTGGGGCCGGACACAGGCCCGGCCAGGATGGAGCGACGTGCCTACTGGACGCGGACCCAGGTCTGGGTGCGGCCGATGCCGAAGACCGAACCACGCACCTCGAGCTTTTTGCCGCCGTCGATCGGGGTCAGGCGCAAGGTGTAAGTCGCGCCTTTCTCGGGGTCCAGGATCTTGCCGTCCTCCCAGACCTCCTTGCCCTCGGCCTTGCGGGCGCCGCGGATGATCTCCAGACCGAGCACCGGCTTGTCCTTGCGGTCGTCGGTGCACTTGTCGCACACCGCATCCTGCTTGGCACCCTTGCGCAGCAGCTTGCTCACCTTGCCGCTGAGCACACCGCCGTTGTCGACGATCTGCACCTCGGACTTGATCTCCTTGGTCTCATCGTCAATCGTGTGCCAGGTGCCGACCGGCGTCATCTGCGCCTGCGCAAGACCGGCGATCGATGCCAGGATTGCAGCCAGAACGATTTGCTTGCGCATGCTTGTCTCCTTGATGCGGGAATTCGGGTGGCGGGCGGGGTTCGGATCGCGCACCATGCTAGGCAAACACCGCCTCGGTGTCCATCAGCGAACGGGCGCCGGAGCGGACCGTCAGCATCAGCGACGCCGTCTGCGGGAACAGCTTGGCGAAATAGAAACGCGCGGTCTGCAACTTGGCCTGGTAGAACGGGTCGGTATTTCCGGCCGCGATCTCGCGCAGCGCCACCTGCGCCATGCGGGCCCAGAAGTAACCGAACACCAGATGCCCGGTGATGCGCAGGTAGTCCACGGCCGCAGCGCCCACCTCGTCGGGGTTCTGGAAACCCTTGAAGCCGATCTCGGCGGTGAGCTTGCTCAGCTTGTCGCCCAAATATGCGATCGGGTTGATGAACTCGGCCATCTTCTCGTTCACGCCCTCCTCTTCGACCAGCGCGGCAATCAGCTTGCCGAACTTCTTCAGCGTGGCGCCGTTGTTGCCCAGCACCTTGCGGCCCAGCAGATCCAGGCTCTGGATGGTGTTGGTGCCCTCGTAGATCATGTTGATGCGGGCATCGCGCACGAACTGCTCCATGCCCCATTCCTTGATGTAGCCGTGGCCGCCGAACACCTGCTGGCAGGTCGACGTGGCCTCCCACCCGTTGTCGGTCAGGAAGGCCTTGACCACCGGCGTGAGCAGCGAGAGCATTTCGCCGCTGTCCTTGCGCACCTTCTCGTCGGGATGGAAATGCTCCTTCTCCAGCAGCACCGAGCAGAAGATGGCCAGTGCGCGGCCGCCTTCGGCATACGCACGCGCGGTCAGCAGCATCTTGCGTACATCGGGGTGCACGATGATCGGGTCGGCCGGCTTGTCCTTGGCCTTGACGCCGGACAGCGAGCGCATCTGCAGGCGGTCCTTGGCGTAGGCCAGCGCGTTCTGGTAGGCCACTTCGGTCAGGCCGAGAGACTGGTTGCCCACGCCCAGGCGCGCCGCGTTCATCATCACGAACATCGCGTTCATGCCCTTGTTCGGTTCACCGACCAGGGTGCCAACCGCACCGTCCAGCACGATCTGGCAGGTGGCGTTGCCGTGGATGCCCATCTTGTGTTCCAGGCCGCCGCAGTAGATGCCGTTGCGCTCACCGAGCGACCCGTCCTTGTTGACAAGGTGCTTGGGCACGATGAACAGGCTGACGCCCTTGATGCCGGCCGGGGCATCGGTGATGCGCGCCAGCACCAAGTGCACGATGTTGTCGGCCATGTCATGTTCGCCGGCACTGATGAATATCTTGTTGCCGGTGATGCGGTAGGTGCCGTCGGCTTGCGGCTCGGCCTTGGTGCGCATCAGTCCCAGATCGGTGCCACAGTGCGGCTCGGTCAGGCACATGGTGCCGGTCCACTCGCCGCTGGTCATCTTGTGCAGATAGGTCTGCTTCTGCGCGTCGGTGCCGTACGCATGCAGCGCGGCGTAGGCGCCATGCGTCAGGCCCGGGTACATGGTCCAGGCCTGGTTGGTCGAGTTGAGCATCTCGTACAGGCACTGGTTGACCACCAGCGGCAGTCCCTGCCCGCCGAATTCCGGATCGCAGCTCAGGGCTGGCCAGCCATTGGCGACGAACTGCGCATAAGCCTCCTTGAAGCCCTTGGGCGCGGTCACCGCATGGGTCTTGGGGTCGATGGTGCAGCCCTGCTGGTCGCCGCTGATGTTCAGCGGCAGCGCAACCTCGGCAGCAAACTTGCCGGCCTGTTCGAGCACGGCATCGATGGTCTCGGCGTCGATGTCGGCATGCCGCGGGATGGCCTTGAAGTCGTCGCAGACCTTGAGCAGTTCGTGCATCACGAACTGCATGTCGCGCAGCGGTGGGGTATAGGTCGGCATGGTGAGAACTCCTGGAATGGGAAAGAATCAGTGGGAGGAATGGGTCGTGGCACCACCGTCACGGGCACTGTGGCAGCCGTAGGTGGCAAGAATATGGGCGAATCCGGCGTGGGCATGGGCGAGCCAGCCCGGGTTTTTCAGAAAGCGCGCCTCGAAGTGCAAGGCGAGGATGAGGCCGTGGATCTCGAAAGCCATCTGGTCGCTGTCGGCATCCGCACGCAATTCACCCTGCTCGCGCGCCTGGTGCACCGCGCGACGCAGCGCACCCAGCCAGGTGTTGACCGAATGGGCCAGCGCGTCACGGACCGGGCCGGGGCGGTCGTCAAAGGCCACGGCACCGCTGATGAAGATGCAGCCCGACTCGATCTCCACCACCACCCGCTTCATCCAGTTGGCGAACAGCGCTTCGACCCGTGCCATTCCGCGTGGCTGCTGGAGCGCTGGGTAGAAGACCTCCTGCTCGAAGCGCTGGAAATATTCGCGCACCACCGAGATCTGCAGTTCCTCGCGCGCGCCGAAATGCGCGAACACGCCGGACTTGCTCATGTGCATGATGGCTGCGACCGCGCCGATGCTCAGCCCTTCGAGACCGACCTGGCTGGCCAGGCGCAAGGCCGCGTCAATAATGGCTGCCTTGGTCTGCTGCCCCTTGATCGAACCGCGGCTCTCGCTTGCGCGCGGCGCGGCAACCGCGTCGGTGGACAGCGGTGGCGCGCGGCGGATGGGAGAGACAGACATCGGGGCAGTCAAAAACGAACGATCGTGCTATTTTGCGCGATCTTGCCACGAAATCCGAGCTCCAACCCTGCAATAGAGCCGGGCTTCTAGGAAAAATGCGGGTAAACCCGAGGTTGGCCCGGCCTGCCCCGCCGGCCCCAGGCCGATGTCGCCGCAGCGGCGGGGCCTGTGGGGATGCGATCCTCAGGCCATGGCGGCCTGCGCGGCCAGCACCTCGGTACGTACCTGCTCGGTCAGTTCGGCCTTGAGCGCCACGAACGCGGGCGTGGTCTTGACGTTGTAGTGGCGCGGATGGTCCAGCGGCACCTGCCGGTCGAGCTTGATACGGCCCGGCCGTGCGCTCATGACCATCACGCGCGAGCCCATGAACACCGCCTCGTCGATGTCATGGGTCACAAACAGCACGGTCTTGCGATCCGCCTCCCAGATGCCGAGCAGCAGTTCCTGCATCAGCTCGCGCGTCTGGTGGTCCAGCGCGCCGAAAGGCTCGTCCATCAGCAGGATGCGCGGGTCGTTGGCCAGCGCGCGGGCCAGTGCGGTCCGCTGCTGCATGCCGCCCGACAACTGCTTGGGGAAGTGGTTCTCGAACCCCTTGAGGCCGACCTTGCCGACATATTCATGCGCGATCGCCAGTTGCGCATCGGGTGCAAATCCCTTCTCGCGCAGACCGAAGCACACGTTCTGCAGCACCGTCAGCCAGGGGAACAGGGTGTAGCTCTGGAACACCATGCCCCTATCGGCCCCCGGCCCGGTCACCGGTTTCCCGTCCAGCTGGATCTGTCCGGTGGTAGGCACGTCCAGACCGGCCACCATGCGCAGCAAGGTGCTCTTGCCGCAACCCGAGGGGCCGAGGATGGTGATGAAATCGTTCTCGGCCACCCGCAGGTCGGTGGCCTGTAGCGCCGTCGTGCCGCCGCCGGCGCCCGGAAAGGTCTTGGAGACCTGGGAGATGTTCAGAATGGTCATGCTGCAGCGGCACCGGTCATCACAACCGGGCCCAGGGAAACAGTTTGCGGTTCAAGGCCTTGAACGCCAGGTCGGTGATCAGTCCGATCAGACCGATGACGATGATGCCGAAGATGATCTGGTCGGTGGCCAGCAAGGCCTGGCTGTCGGTGATCATGTGGCCGATGCCGCTGGACGCGCCGATCAGCTCCGCCACGATCACGTAGGTCCATGCCCAGCCCAGCACCATGCGCAGCGTCTCGGCGATCTCCGGCGCCGCGCTGGGCAGCAGCACGCGGGTGACGATTCCGCGGTCGCCCGCACCCAGCGTGTACGCTGCCTCGACCAGGTCGCGCCGGGTGTTGCCGACACTGACCGCGAACATCAGCACCAGCTGGAAGAAGCTGCCGATGAAGATCACGCTGAGCTTTTGCGCCTCGCCGATGCCGGCCCACAGGATCAGCAGGGGGATGAAGGCCGACGCCGGCAGATAGCGCGCAAAGCTGACGAAGGGCTCGAAGAACGCCTCGATCGGCTTGTAGGCGCCCATCAGCACGCCCAGCGGAATCGCCAGCACCGCTGCGATGCAGAAGCCTCCCAGCACACGCCACACGGTCATGCCGATGTCGTGGGAGAAGTTCTGCTCCACCATCAGGTCGTAGCCCGAGCGCAGCATGGTCAGCGGGTCGGCCAGGAAGATCTTGGGCACGAAGCCACCAAAGGTGACCACCGACCAGAGCGCGAAGAACAGGACGAAGAAGCTCAGCCCCAGCACCACACGGGTGCGGGGATGCACCGATTGCAACGGTCGCATGCGCGGTTTACTTGATGAAACGCGTATCGGCCAACTTGCCCATGTCCGGCAGGCTCTTGATGATGCCGGCCTCCATCAGCAGTCCGGCAGCTTCGTTGCTGAACTGCGCATGCTCGCTGCCGAAGAACTTCTGGTTGGCGGCACGGTCCTGCCAGCGCAGGTACTTGGCGCTGGCCTCGAATTTCTCGCCCGTCTGCTTGACGTCGGCGCCCATGATCTCGTAGCTCTTCTTGGGATCGTTCTTGATCATGTCGAGTGCATCGAAGTAGCCGTCCGCCAACGCCTTGGCAGCCTTGGGGTTCTCGGCCAGGAACTTGGGCGTGCAGCCAAAGGTGTCCATGATCATCGGATAGTCGAGCGTGGTGGCGATGATCTTGCCGGCCTCCGGCTTCTCGCGCACGGCGCCCAGGTAAGGCTCGTAGGTCATCGCGGCATCGATGCCGGCGGTACCTGCAATCATCGCGTTGGCCGCGGCCTGTGGTTCGAGGTTGACGACCTTGACGTCCTTCACGCTCAGGCCATTCTTCTGCAGCATCCACGCGAGCGTGAAATACGGGGCGGTTCCAGGCGCGCTGGCCGCGACGGTCTTGCCCTTGAGGTCGCTGATCCTGGCGATGTTGTTCTTCACGACCATGCCGTCGGCGCCATAGCTCTTGTCCAGCTGGAAGATCTGCGTCGTGGGGATGCCGTTCGCGTTCCACACCACCCAGGTTTCGACGGTCGTGGCGGCACACTGGATGTCGCCCGAGGCAATCGCCAGGTGACGGTCTTTCTGCGGGATCTTCTTGATGTCGACGTCCAGCCCGTGCTTCTTGAACAGTCCGGCTTCCTTGGCCAGGGTCAGCGGCGCAAAACCGGTCCAGCCGGACATGCCGATGGCGACCTTGGTCTCCTGCGCCTGGGCCAGCGATGTGGCCAGGGACAGTGCCAGCAGGGCAAACAGAGTCTTCTTCATGACGAAATACCTCGATGGTTGGTTGAAATCGAAACGCACAGAGTGAATCTTGCTGCAACCGGCCGACGGTGCCCCCTGCACGGGGCAACCCGTCCGAGCTGTCGCAGCAACCGCATCCAAGCTAGCATTTCCCATGCCAGCAAGTTGCGTAGTTTATCTTGTCTATACAAGAAGGTCGACTCCGTGATAACCCGCACGACAACCCGGCACAGGCGCCCGTGACCGCCTGGTCCATGGCCCCAGAAAAAACGGGCCCCGCAGGGCCCGTGATTCCTGGAAGGAAGCGCGCTTACAGCTTGAACGGCACCACGGTCTGGCGCTGCTCGCCCAGGCCTTCGATGCCCAGCGTCATGACGTCGCCCTTCTTCAGGTAGACCGGAGGCTTCATGCCCAGGCCGACGCCGGGAGGTGTTCCGGTGGTGATGATGTCACCGGGCTCGAGCGTCATGAACTGGCTGACATAACTCACCAGCTTGGCCACGCTGAAGATCATGGTCTTGGTGTTGCCGGTCTGCATGCGTTTGCCGTTGACATCGAGCCACATGTCGAGCTTCTGCGGATTGGCGATCTCGTCGCGCGTGACCAGCCAGGGGCCAATGGGGCCGAAGGTATCGCAACCCTTGCCCTTGTCCCAGGTGCCGCCGCGCTCGATCTGGTACTCGCGCTCGCTGACATCATTGATGGTGCAGTAGCCGGCCACATGGTCGAGCGCCGCCTTCTGCGACACATAGCGGGCACGGGTGCCGATGACCACGCCGAGTTCCACTTCCCAGTCCGACTTGACCGAACCCTTGGGCAGCATCACGTCATCGTCCGGGCCCTGGATGCAGCTGGTCGCCTTCGTGAAAACAATCGGCTCCTTGGGAATGGGCAGATTTGATTCCGCGGCATGGTCGGCGTAGTTCAGGCCGATCGCAATGAACTTGGGCACACCGGCCACCGGACAACCCATGCGCGGCTTGCCACGCACCAGCGGCAGCTTGTCGGTCTTGAGCTTGCGCAGCTTGGCCAGCGCCGCATCACCGAGTTGATCGGGGGTGACGTCCTTGATGACGGCGCTCAGGTCGCGCAGCTTGCCATCGGCATCGATCAGACCAGGCTTTTCCTTGCCGGGCTTGCCATAACGAACCAGTTTCATGTCTTTCCTTTCGAAGTTGTCTTGTATTTCATGTTCACGCCCACTGCGTTCAGGCTGCGTTTGTCAACGGATTCGCAGCCCTTGACCCCCGCGGAGCGAACGCTGAAGTCTATGCGATGCCCATCGGCGGCACGCAGGTCAATAGGTCGAGCGCCCGCCTGACAGGTCGAACACTGCGCCGGTGGAGAAGGAGCAGTCCTCAGTGCACAGCCAGCTCACCATGGACGCGATCTCCTGTGGAGTGCCGAAGCGCCCCATCGGAATCTTGGACAGCATGAACTGGATGTGCTCGGCAGAGATCTGGTCGAAGATCGCGGTCTTGACGGCCGCCGGAGTGACGCAGTTGACGCGGATGCCGGTGTCGGCCAATTCCTTGCCCAGCGACTTGGTCAGGCCGATCACGGCCGCCTTGCTGGCACTGTAGGCGCTGGCATTCGGGTTGCCGTCCTTGCCAGCCACCGAGGCGATGTTGACGATGCGGCCATAGTTGCTCGCACGCATGTGCGGAACGATCTCGCGGCAGCAATAAAACAGGCCATTGAGATTGACCTGGATGACCTTGTGCCATTCCTCCAGGTCGTAGTCCCATGTCTTGGCATTGGCACCGGCGACGCCGGCCGAGTTCACCAGCGCGTCGATGGTCTTGGTGTTCTCCAGTGTCTTCTTCACTGCCGCCACTACGGAAGCGTGGTCGCCGACATCCACTTGCACGGAACGGGCCTTGGCGCCGAGTTCACCGCAGGCACGCGCGAGCGCCGCTTCGTCGCGGTCCCACAGCGTGACGCTGCCACCCGAGGCCAGCACACGCTGCGCAATGGCGTAGCCCAGGCCGGTCGCGCCGCCGGTGATGACCGCATGGCGGCCGTTGAGATCAAGCTGGTTCATATCGTCATTCCCCCGTCCACGGAAAAGATCTGCCCGGTTGCGAACACCGATTCGTCGCTGGCCAGATACAGGATGATGGGTGCGATCTCGTCCGCCTGGGCCAGGCGGCCCATGGGCTGGCGTGCCACGAAGTCCTTGCGCGCCTGCACCGGATCGGCGTAGCTGTTGATGCGCTCCTGCAGCGAAGGCGTGTCGACCGTTCCGGGTGCGATCGCGTTGCAGCGAATGCCCTTGGCCACGAAGTCTGCCGCAATGCCCTTGGTCAGGCCGACGACGGCGGCCTTGCTGGCACCGTAGATGAAACGGTTCGGCAGACCCTTGAGGCTGCCGCAGACGCTGGCCATGTTGATGATGCTGCCGCCGCCGTTCTCCAGCATCTTCGGGATCACCGCCTGGCACATCCAGAACTGGGCCCGTGCGTTGAGGTTGAAAGCAAATTCCCAGTCGGCATCATTGGCCTGCAGGATGCTGCCGTTGTGCACGACACCGGCGCAGTTGAACACCACGTCGATCTTCGCCATGCCCTGCACGATCTTGCCGATGGCGGCCTTGTCGAGCACGTCGAGCACGGCGGTCTCGACATTGGCCACACCTTCGTAGGCCTTGAGCAGGGCCGGGTCCCGGTCGGTGGCCAGCACCTTGGCACCCTCGCGCGCCATGGCCAGCACGCTGGCCTTGCCGATGCCCTGACCTGCTGCGGTCACCAGAGCCGATTTTCCATTCAGTCGCATAGTTTCTCCGTTCAGATGTAAACCACCATGTCCAGCTGCCACGCCCCGTGTCGGCCGGCAGGCAAGGCCGGTGAATTGGCCTTACCACTTGTCCAATTATGACCCACCCGAAATTTGCCGGGTCGAACGCCCGGCCGCCCCGACGTCGAAGTCATGCGCGATCGGTGCGCTACCCCCCTTGCACACACGTGCTGTCAGTAGTTCACGAATCGCGGCGGGCCCACGTCGACGGTCGCCATCAAGGCATTCATGTGGGCACGCATCTGTTGCAACTTGAGCGCCTCATGGCCAGGCGCCAGCCACAGGTTGTCGTACTCTTCGGGATCCTCTTCATGATCGAACAGCTCGGCGATGTCATGGCCATGGTAGAAAACGCTCTTGTAGCGGCCATCGAACACCATCGACGCATGCGTGTTGTCGGGGTGGCCGCCCATGGCCTCGCGGTATTCGCAGACCACGGCCTTCTTGTGCACCGAAGGGTCGACCTCTCCGCGCATCAGCGGCAGCAAGGACTTGCCCTGCATCTCCTGCGGCACACCGAGCCCGCAGGCATCCATCAGCGTCGGCGCCACGTCCACCGTCTCGACCAATGCATCGCTGCGCAGGCCGCTGCGGAACTGTCCCGGCCAGGACATGATCAGCGGCACCCGCACCAGGCCGTCGAAGAAGCGGCAGCCCTTGAGGATGAGCCCGTGGTCGCCCAGCATCTCGCCGTGATCACTCATGTAGACGACGATGGTGTTCTCGAGTTGCCCGGTATCGCGCAAGGTCTGCATGATGCGGGCGAACTGCTCGTCGATCTGCTCGATCATCGCGTAGTAGTTGGCCTTGACATCCAGTGCGTCGTATTCGTTGCGCGCCGAGGCGATCGCGTCATGGCCGCCGTCGGCCGATACCGGCACGATCTTCTTGCGCACCCGCGGGTCGTCGGGCAGCTTGGTCTGCTGGTCGATCGCGGCAAATGCCTGCTGTCGCTGCAGGTCGGAATCGCGGAACCGCGGCAGCGGCAATTTGGCGGGATCATAGCGCGACAGGTATTCCGGCGGCGCATCGAACGGGCCGTGCGGGTCGAACGGGTTGACGCTGATCATCCAGGGACGGTCACGCCGCTCGGTGATGAAGCGCATGGCCATCTCCGAGCACCAGGTGGTCTGGTGGTACTCGGTCGACACGCCGGGGCCGCAGAAATAGTTCAGGTTGGCGTACAGCGCCTGCGGGTCGACCTTCTTCTCGTGCTTGAGCCAGTTCTCGTAGTCGTGCCCGTAGGCCTGGTCCGGCGTCGGATGGTGACTCCAGTGGAACAGCCGGTACCCGTCGTCGGTGCGCACCTCGTAGTGCTTGGCCGCTGCCAGATGCAGCTTGCCGACCAGTGCGCAGTCGTAGCCGGCCTCGGCCAGGCGCTTGGTCACCAGCTTTTCGTGTGCCGGGAAATACGCATTGCCATTGCGGTACACATGGTGCGATGCCGGATAGCGGCCGGTCAGAAATGTGGCGCGCGCGGGCGTGCAGATCGGGCTCTGCGTGTAGGCGCGGTTGAAGGCGACGCCGGAGGAGACCAGCGCGTCGATCGCATCCGTACGGATATGCGCGTTGCCCAGCGCATGGATCGTGTCCCAGCGCTGCTGGTCGGCGCAGTACCAGAGGATGTTGGGACGGGTCTGTGGCTGCTTCATCGATCAGTTCGCCGTGATGCCGGCCGTCTTGACGGTGCGCTCCCAGCGCTGGTGCTCGCCCTTGAGCAGGTCGGCAAACTCGGCCGGCGTTCCCGCTGGCACGTCGCCGGTCTGTGCGATCTTGTCGTGCACGTCCGGACTGCTCAAGGCCTTGACCAGTTGCTCCGACATGCGTGCGAGCACGTCGGGCGGCGTACCTGCACGCGCCACAAAACCGAACCAGGCCAGCGACTCGAAGTTCGGCACGCCGGACTCGGCCAGCGTCGGCAATTCGCCCAGGCCACTGGTGCGCTTGCGCCCGGTGGAGGCGACCGCCACCATTTTTCCGGCCTTGACATGCGCCTGGATCTCGATCGGCGACAGGAAGGCGCTGTTCACATGACCGGCCAACAGATCCGCCACCGCCGGACCACCGCCCTTGTACGGAACGTGCAGCAGGTCGACGCCGGCCTGCTGCTTGAACAGTTCCCCCACCAGGTGCGGCAGGCTGCCGGCACCCGGCGTCGCATAACTGATCTTGCCCGGGCTGGCCTTGGCCGCTCGCAGGAAATCGGCTGTCGTCTTCAGGCCCAGCGACGGATGCGAGACCAGCACCAGCGGCGTGGTCTGCAGCAGCCCCAGCGGCACGAAGTCCTTCTGCACGTCGTAGCTGAGCTTGGGATACACGTATTGCGTGATGACGAATGGCGCGGCCGCCAGCAGGATGGTGTAGCCATCCGGCGCCGCCTTCGCCGCCTCGGCGATGCCGATGGTGCTGGCTGCGCCCGGTTTGTTCTCGATGATGAAGGTCTGGCCGGTCTGCTCACCGAGTTTCTGCGCCACGGTGCGCGCCAGGGTGTCCGACGCGCCACCTGGCGGAAACGGCACGATCACGCGCACCGGCCTGGTCGGCCAGGACTGGGCCTGCGCACCGGCGGCCAGCAACCCGGCAATGGCAGCCGCGCAAGCGGCGCGGCCGAGTTGCGCCACCGTTGCACGGCGCGTCCAGGCTGGATGGATGGACATGGGGGTGTCTCCTCGTCACTTCCAGCACCGCATCGCCACCGATGCAGGACGCCATCCACAGTAAAACCTACTGCGGCCGTCCTTGCGCACATCGGATGCGGTCTGGCCACTACACGCCGGAGCCGCCTCGCCGTGCCAGTGCGACAACCCGGAACCGCCGGCCCGCCGCCATCAGGGTTTCGCCCGATGCTGACGAGTCGGTATGATGCGAGTATTGATTGGCCTTACCACTTGGCCAATTATCGAAAACCCTATGGCCCTCAAGATCGTCGAAACCCAGCGCCTGTACCGCCAGATCGCGGACCAGCTGCGCACCGCCATCCAGTCCGGCGAGTGGAAGGTGGGTGAACGCCTGCCGGCCGAGCGCGATCTGGCCAAGCAGCTCGGCGTGAGCCGGCCGTCGGTGCGCGAGGCGCTGATCGCGCTGGAGGTCGAAGGTTTCGTCGAAGTCCGCACCGGCTCGGGCGTCTATGTGCGCGAAGGTCCGGCGCGCAGCTCGGCCGCGGCCGTTGCGCCGCATCCGGCCGAATGGGGCCCGCTGGAGCTGATCCGCGCCCGGCGCGTGCTCGAAGGCGAGATCGCCGCCATCGCCGCGACGTCGGCCAAGCGCAAGGACATTGCCGCCATGGCCCAGTGCGTCGATGCAGCGATGCCGACAATGGCATCCTGCCGCTGCAGGGCGACCGCGACTTCCATTCGGCCATCGTGCAGTCCTGCGGCAACAGCGTGCTGATCGACACCGTGCAGCGCTTCACGGGACGCACGCCGCGGCCCGATGTTCGAGCGCATGGTCGACCACTTCGAGACGCCGCAGTCGTGGAACTGCCGCCATCGAGAACACGACAGATCATCGCCGCGATCCGCGCCCATGACCCGCTGGCCCGTGCGGCCATGCACGAAACATATGGACCGCTCCGCATACCCATTCAACGTCAGCTGGCGTCACACGCGAACCGGGTACTGCACCATGACCCATCCGCCTGCATCCCGCCGACGACGTGCTGATCGCCCGCGCGCAGCTCGTCCGGGGCACCGTCGTCGACGGCATCACCGTGCGGCATCATCCCGCCAGCCTGGGTGGCTACACGCGCCATCGCCGTCGGCGAGCCGGTGCGCCACTACAGCAGATCATCGGCTTCGCATCGCGCGCCATCGGTGGCAGAGCATGTACATACGCAGGGAACCTCGACATGGGCCCGGACAAGGGGCGACTTCGCGCGCGACCAGCGTTCGGCACGCCGACGCGTCAAGCGGGTACCGCCACGCAAAGGCGACCTTCATGGGCCTGAAAGCGCGCCGACGGCCACGTGTTGCCCGCGCGCAACCATCCAGCATCCTGAGCAGCGTGAACTGCTCAGCCACCGCCGCACAGGCGATTGCCGACCACTTCTCACCAGAACCACCCGCAGGCAATAGCCGACTTTCCGAATGTCGACAGCGTGGTCGCGTTGACCCACGGCACCGGCTGCGGCATGGATACCGAAGGCACCAGCATGCAGATCCTGCAGCGTACGCTGGCCGGCTACGCCACGCATGCGAACTTCGCCCGGCGTGCTGGTGGTGGGCACGGGCACCGAATCGGAACCAGATCAACGCACGGCTGGCGACCAGCAGCCTGCGTGAAGGAGAAACCCTGCGCGTGTTCAACATCCCAGGACAGCGGCGGCACCAGCAAGACGGTCGCCAAAAGGCGTGGCGCTGATCGAGGAGGAATGCTGCCGTAGCCGGAGCCAGCGTGAGGAATGCGATGCCAGCCACATCACGATCGGCCTGCAGTGCGGTGGCTCGGACGCTTCTCCGGCATCAGCGCCAGCAGCGCTGGGCGCAGCCAGTCGACCTGCGCGGTGGCGCGGCGGCACCGCCATCCTGAACGGAACACCCGGGATCTACGGTTGAGCATCTGCTGACGCGCCGTGCGGTGGACAAAGACCCTCGGCGGCGAAAGCTGATCTCCGTATCAAGTGGTGGGAGAACTACACCGCCATCAACGGCGGCGGATGAACAACAACCCGTCGCTGGCAACAAGGCTGTGACGACCACCATTCTGGAGAAGTCGCTTGCGCAGTATTGAGGCGGCACCAGCAACCTGGGCGGTGTACGGTACGCCGAGAGGTCGACAGGCACGGCTTCGTCTACATGGACACCCCAGCTACGACCGGTCAGCGCCACCCGGGCAGGTGGCCGCGGCATATTTATGATCTGCTTCACCGGCCGCAGCTCGGCCCTGGTTACGCGCCATCGCCGTCGCTGAAGCTGACCACCAACTCAACCTGTGGCGCAAGCAGGGCGACATGGACATCAACTGCGGCGAGATCATCGACGGCGGCGCTGCTCGGGTAACCGAGATGGGCCAGCGCATCTTCGAACTGGTGCTGTACGCGTCCAGCACCGCCAGCAAGACGACGCCACGGCTGGGCAGAACAGGTTCGTGCCGGCGAATCGGCGCGGTGATGTGAGCGGCGAAGTCCGACCTGCACCCACTGCCTTGCATCCTGCCGCACCTGTACACATCCAACCGCGCGAGCTGAAGCTGCTGGCCCTTTCCGGGAACAACCTGTCCGCCATTTGCACACCTCCATGTCAAGACCATCAAGCCGCCGCCGCGCACCACCGTTGAAAAATCCTCGTTGCCAGCGGCAGCGCCCAGAGCAAGCAGCCACCGTTGCGCAGAACACGGGTGCTGGCCAACCTCGATCAGCCACGATTCGCATGGCGTGGAGCATGTTGCCGCGCTATGTCGTCGTGCTCCGAAGGAGGCCTCACCCCCAACCTGGTGTAAGGTGGTGCTCGATACCGGTATGCTGACCATCGACGGCGGACACGGCTTCAACGGTCATCGGTGGCGAACAGGCGATGGCGCAAGGCGTGCGTGCCCAGCGCAACACAGCGGTTGCATCATGACCGTCAGGGCCGCCCACCACAGGGCGCATCGAACACTTCAGCGGATAAGCGGTGGCCCAGGCACGGTGTCCCTGCATAAATCCCAACGTCGTGGCCCGCCCCATCGTCGCCCCCACCGGCAGCGGCGACGGACGTAACGCCGGCACCAACCCCTGCTGCGTCGGCGCTGTACCACTCAGGATTCAGCCCCTTCGTGCTGGACTTTGCCGCCAGCCGCGTGGCCCGAAGGGCAAGATGCGCGTGGCCCACAACGAGTCGCAAGGTCCCGCAGAACCGCCTGATCGACGAGCAGCAACCCCACCACCGACCCTGGTGTCGTCGTCGTGCCCCAGTCCAACGGCCTGTTCGGCGCCCTGATGACCTTCAGCGGCACAAGGGCTGCAACATGGCCGTAGCCTGCAATTTGCTGGGCGGCGCCCTGTCCGGTGGTGCCACGGCGCGGCCAGAGCGACGGGCGCCGCCGTGCTCAACAGCATGCTGACGGTGCTGATCGATGACGGAAGCTCGGCACGCGCAGAAAGCTTCGAGCATAGGGCTGCCGGAGTTCATCCGCCAAACAAGCGAAACCCGCCTGCAGGGTTACCAGGGCGGCGTTCGAATCGCTGGCGATCGGGCGCGCGAAAGCGCGCATCGCCCGCGAGCCGCGACGGCATCGTGGTGGACGACAACACGGGCGGCGATCGTGGAGGCCAGTGCAAAGGTAGGAATGCGTGGTCGGCTGGCCGCCGGCGGAGCCATTTGCAGGTGCGAGCCCGTATACTCGATTCACCAACCCTGACAGATGTGTCGCCACCGACGCATGCGGAAGCCCGCACGTCGGCAGGATGGCTCAGGGAGGTGTCACCATGCACCTGCAAACCCAGCCGCCGCGAGCGGCCGAGAATACCATTCACCGGTCATCAGGGGAACTGCAGCAGCAATTGGGCGCGCAAGCCCGGCGTACCACATGGTTTTTCGTTTTACGGTTGCGACCACAAGGAAGAGATCCTGCACGTGGTTGCGGAGCAGTTCAGAAAGCGCAGTGATGGGCGGCTCGTCGGCCGGCAGCTTGATGACGGACAAGGGCTATGTCGACCACCGGCATTGTTGGCCGCATGATGATCGATGACGAACAGGGCGACTATGGTGTTGCAGCGGCCCGGCTCGGCGACGACGCGGCGCAGACCGCCAGCGAAAACCTGTTGCGCCAGGCCCTGGAATCCCTGCGGTTGCGCAGGCGAACTGCCGGAGACTAGTCTGGATCTACGGAGGGCCGCCGGGACCAGGAAGAATCGGTGATCGAGGGCTTGCGCAGGGTCGTCGGCGACAACTGCCCCATCGTCGGCGGATCGGCCGCGAACAACGGCGTTTCCGGGCCGATGGAGCCAGCTCGGCAACCGGGGCTGTTTACCGACGGCGGTCGTCGGCGTATTGTCCCGTCGACTTCTGTGGGCTATGCATTTCCAGGGTGGCTACGAGCCGGCGGGGCCCAATGGCATCGTCACCAGCATCGGCTTCACGCCAGGGGTTGGCCGTGGAATCGTCACCGCCAGCCGGGGCCGCGAGATCGCCAGGCATCCGATGGCGCGCCGGCTGCCCGGAGTCAACCCGGTGGAGTGGCGAGTTGATCGCCTCGCAACTGGAAACCGGCGGCAGCATCCTGGCCGAAACCACCATGTTCCCGCTGGCCGTCGATGCCGGCCGGGTCGACGGAATCACGCACTACCTGCTGGTCCATCCCGAGTCCGTCAGCGCCAACGGCGCACTGCGTACCTTTTGCGATCTGCAGGTGGGCGCGCGCATATTTGCCATGAAAGGCGACCGCACGCGATTGGTCGATCGTGCCGGTCGGGTGGCAGGCCAGGCCCGCGAGAGCCTGCACGAGGGCCAGCGCAGCCTGGCCGGTGGCATCGTGGTGTATTGCGGCGGTTGCAAGCTCGCCGTGGGGGACGACATCGCGCTGGTGGCGGAGTCTGTATGGCAGGGCATGGGCGGTGCGCCCTTCATCGGCTGCTTCACGTTTGGCGAGCAGGGCCGGCTCATCGCCCACAATGTGCACGGCAACCTGATGATCTCGGCCGTCGTGCTCAGTCAATGATGGCGCCGCAAAGCCGCGCAGAGGGCGACATCGAGAGCAGCGAAGCACTCCGCGAAGCCCTGCTTGTATTGCGTCGCGCACACGACACACTGCTCGAGAGCAGCGCACACGCCGAGCAACTGCTCGACGCGCTCGAATCGCTGCTCGGTCTCGGACCTGACGACGATCCGTTTGCGCGGGTTTTCGCCTCGCTGCACAAGGTCTTCACGTTCTCCCAGGCCATGATGCTGGCCGAACCCGAACAGCAACCACTGGATGGCGGCGAAGGCAATCTCGAATGCATCGTCGCCGACCCGGCCACGCTGGTGGGCTCCACCTGGCCGATCGGCCCGCTGTTCCGCAAGGTCATGGGTGGCCGGGTGGTCACCACGTTCTCGAGCACGGCGATCGCCGAGTGGCGCAATGCCCACGCCTTCGGCCTCTCGCTGGAGCAGTCGGCGCTGTATGTTCCGGTGCGGGTACAGGCCCGGCGCGGCATTCTGGTATTGCTGCGCGGAGTCGATGAAACCGGATTCGATCGTGGCCACGTGTCGCTGGCCATGCGCTTCTCGGTACTGGCCTCGCATGCCCTGGCGACCCGCTTCGCCAGCCAGACGGCCGCCGAGGGCCGCCGCCTGCGCGAGTTGACGGCGCAACTGCGCCAGAGCGAACAGCTGGCCCGTCGCAACGCCAGCCTGCTGCAGGAGGTGGTGAACGTGTTGCCAACCGGCATTGCCGTGCAGGACGAACAGGGCCGACTGCTGCTGGTCAACAACGCCATCGCCACCGCACTCGGCCAGCCCGTCGAGGCGCTGATCGGGCAGATACCATTTGATCTGCGCAGCAGCGGCCCCGACAGCGGCGAGCGTCGCCGGCGGCATTTTCAGCAGCACATGGCCAGTGGCGCCGAGCATTCGCGCGAACATAGCGTGGTCATCGGCTCGCGCCAGCATACGCTGCTGGTAACCGGAAAGCCAGTACGCATCAACGACGAGTCGCTGATGGTCTCCGCCTCGCTGGACATCACCGAACGCAAGCGCTTCGAAGAAGAATTGGCGCACCGGGCCTTTCACGATCAGCTCACCGGGTTGCCGAACCGGGCGCTGATGCGCGAGATGGTCGAGTCGACGCTGAAGGCGCCTGAGGGCCAGTTTGCATTGGCCTTCATCGATCTGGACAACTTCAAGCAGGTCAACGACTACTACAGCCATGCGGTCGGTGACGCGCTGCTCAAGAACGTGGCAGCCCGCATCAACCAGAGCATCCGCGGCAACGATACCCTGGCGCGCATCAGCGGTGACGAGTTTCTGCTGCTGATCAAGCCGCTGGAATCGGAGGCCGCTTTGCCGCCGCTGATCGACCGGGTGGTCAATGCGCTGAAGCAGCCGTTTCACATCGAGGGCCATGAGGTCATGACCTCCGCGTCGATCGGCGCGAGCATCTATCCGTTGCACGGCGACACCTATGAGAGTTTGCGCCGCAGCGCAGACAGCGCCATGTACCGCGCCAAGCGGCACCGCAAAGGCAGCGTCAGCTACTTCGACGCATCCATGGGTGACGCGATGTCGGCGCGCATGGATCTGGAGCAGCGCCTGCGAATGGCCATTCGCGAGCAGTCCTTCAGGGCCGCGTTCCAGCCCAAGGTCCAACTGGCGACCGGCACCGTGGTCGGCCTTGAGGCACTGAGTCGCTGGCAGGAGCAGGACGGCACGATCCGCATGCCCGGCGAGTTCATCGAACTGGCCACTGAATTGGGCTTGCTGGACGACATCACCCGGTTCACGCTGGCCGATGTCGAACGCCACCTGCCTGCGCTGACCCGGCAGTTCGGGGAACACATCAGCGTGAGCGTCAACATCGCCGCACGTCAGGCAAGCGATGTGGCGTTCATGCAGGCGTTGGGACAGCAATTGGCCGATGCCGGGCTGGCCGATCGCATCGTGCTGGAGCTGACCGAGGATGCCCTGGTGGCCACGCAGCGCTTTCAGCGCCAGGTCCTGCCGCGGCTGCGGGAGCTGGGACTTCGCGTGTCCATCGACGACTTTGGCACCGGCTATTCGTCGCTGTCGACACTGGCCGACATCACCGCCGACGAGGTCAAGGTCGACCGTGCCTTCATCACCGCCATCCACGAGCGGCCCCGCAGCCAGGGCATTCTGAAGGCCATCGAATCGCTGTGCTCGGCGCTGGGCATCGACGTGGTGGCCGAAGGCGTGGAGACCGCCGAAGAACGCGACTACCTCCAGCACCACACCGGCATCCAGCTGGCCCAGGGCTACCTGTTCGCCCGGCCCGCTTTTGCGCAAGCGCTGTGTACGGGCGTGGCGCTGACAGGATAGGCCGCACATAGGCCGCACGGACCGGAGTCGGTACAGGCTCACACTTTCCGCTTCATTCTCCCGAATCGAGAACGTTGCAGCGTATCCCAATGGCCTGGTCCGGTCTACGAGCGGAAAGCCAATTGCCGTCTGTAACTACCTTGCGACGCCCTGCGCAACGACGGCCCCCAGCGACGCAAAGCCACTCGCGGCCGCAGACGCTGCGGCGTCCGCGCTCACGGCCATTCCGCCACCTTGACACCCTCCCGCATCAGCCCCAGCACGCATTCTTCAGCCCGGCATCGCGTCAAACCCCGGCAACACCTTGTCGCTGCACGACCAGGCCGCCCGCGAGCCCTGGAAGATCCGCGCCTGGGGTTCGATGCCCGGGTCGACGTCCAGCGAACCCATCGGGATCATGACCATGCCAGATCCCGGGGCCGAGCGCGGTACCCGTCCACCACATTCGCTGCAGAACGCATTCGTGAACCGCTGGGCCTGGGGCACCTTGAAATGGCGCACCAGTTCTTCGCCTGCGTCCCAGGTGAGCGTGCCGGCGACGAACAGGTTCGACGCATGACCTGTCCCGGTCGCCTTGCGGCAGCGCGAGCAGTGACAGTGCAAGGCGCGCTGCGGCTCGCCTTGCACGGTGTAACGGACGCTGCAGCACAGGCAGCTACCGGTCAGGGTCTTGGTTTCCATGGTGATGGCCTCTTGAACAGATCGAGCGAACACTGTACTGGCAAATCGCCTGCGCAATTGCTGCGCCATGGTCCCGGCCACCCACAGCATCGGATCGGCCGGCAGGTGCATCTGATCGCGGGTAAACCCATGGCGACCCACCTTGCAGGCATGAAATACTCGCGGCTCTGCGAAATTCAGACGGTCAAGGACCAACACATCGGGGAGCAAACATATTGAATCGCGTCGTATCACTGGCAGCTGCCGCTGCCATCGTCAGTCTGCTGCTTTCCTGTGGCGGTGGAGGTGGTGGTGACACTGCCACGGGTGCCGGCACCAATGGCGTTGCCATGGAGGCAAGCACCTATGCCGGAGACTATGTCGACACATGCGAACCGATCCCGGACGGCCGAGCGGTCGATACGGGCGCCGCACTCTACGCAACGTCCGTGCTGTCGGTGGGCCTGGGCACTGGCGCGAGCGCGCAGCTGGTATTGCGCTTTGACTTTTTTGACAACGCGATCTGCTCGGGTCAACCCATTGGAACGCTGAAGAACAGCAACACCAGCAATACCTTGACGCTGGTTTCAGTCAAGACGATCGACGGCCGGCCGGCGCACCGGGTGATCCTGAATTTCGGGGTCCCCAGCGCCACCTACCGGGCGGGCCCTGATGCCGCCACCGTGATATATGGCAGCGCACTGCCGCTCCAGCTGCCGAGCGTCCTGTTCACCGGATTCGGGTTGCGCGACCTCTGGTCGCTCAATGGCAACCGACTGTTCGAAGGCGATTACACCTATGACGCAGAGGGCTTCCCGACCGGCCTGCTGGCCACGCCTGCCGCCACCTGGATGGCCTCGGCCCCGAACGGACCGGAAGCGCCTTGCGCGTTTCAGACCCTGAACTGGACCGCAAACGGTCAAAGCTGCGTGGGGCTAGGCAGATCATCGGCGTCCCGCGCCAGCCAGATCGTGGTGTCCACGCCCAACACCGGCTCCTCCGGCAGCGCCACATTCACCTGCAACAACGGCACATGGTCCGCGCCGTCCGGCGCAAGTTGCAGCCTGGCTACGCCGTCCTTCACCATGTGCCCGGTCCAGACCATCACCTGGACGTCCGGTTCGACCACCTGTTCCAGCGAAACGCCCGTCACGATCGCCGGGAACGACATCAGCATTGTCAACAACCTCGTTGGCAAGACCGGGGGCCAGCGAATGTCGTGTCGCGCCGATGGCACATGGGCTCCCTGGGCCGGGGTCACCGGCTACTGCGTTGTGACACCACCGCCCACGACCGACCCTCTGCAGCTTGCCCAGGCGAAGAACTGCCTGAACTGCCACACGGTGAGCGACCCGGGCTACACGTTTGGGCCGACCGGATACAACTTCCCCTCGTTCCAGGCCATTGCCAATTTCTACCGCAACAGCCCGCCAGCCCCCGGCGTGCTGGAGAACAGGGTGAAGTCTGGCAGCACCGGTACCTTCGGCAGTGCTCCCATGCCCGCCAACCCGCAGGTCGACGATGCAGACCTGGCGATTCTGATCCCCTGGATCCTGTCGCGTTAGGTTCATGCATTCGCGATGATCCCTGGCGGAATGGCGTGCGGCCCCTGCGCCTGTGCAGCACGTCGCGGCCTCAAGCCACGTAGGCGCGCAAGCCCTGGGCCAGGGCATCGAACACCACGCGGCAGCGCGGGCTGTTGCGCAGGTCGGCATGCATGGCCACCCAGGTCGCCAGCTGCAGGTTGACCGCCCGGGGCAGCACCTGCACCAGATGCGGGTCGCGACGTGCCAAGGGCAGCTGGCAAATGCCGATGCCGGCACCGGCACGGATCAAGGCCAGCTGGGCCAGGTCGCTGTCGCAGCGCAACGCGAACCTGTCGCGCCGCCAGACGGCGAAGCGGCTGCTGGCGGCGCGGATATAGGCCGTTTCCTGGTCGAAGCCGATCAGATCATGTTGCGCAAGGTCGATGGCATTTTTCGGCACGCCGCGACGCTGCAGGTAGTCCTGGTGTGCCACCAGCCCCACTGGCACATCGCCGATGCGACTGGCCATCAATACGTCCTGCTGCGGTGCGGTCATGCGCACTGCGATATCGGCCTCGCGGCGCACCAGGTCCTGCAGCCGGCTGCTGAGCACCAGTTCCAGTTCCAGCTGCGGATGCGCCCGGCGCAAGCGGGCCAGAATCGGCGGCAGCACCTCGATGCCGACCACCTCGCTGGCCGCAATACGCACCGCGCCGCGTACCTCGGTGCCGAAACCATGCGCCTCGCGCGCCAGCGCGGCCGCAGTGTCGCGCATGGCTTCGGCGTGGCCACGCAGGGCCAGCGCCGCCTCGGTCGGCAGCAAGCCGCTTTGCGAACGGGTGAACAGCGCCAGCCCCAGTGCCTGCTCCAGTGCGGCCATCTGGCGACCCAGCGTGGGCTGCGTCAGGCCGAGCGCACGGGCTGCGCCGGACAGGGAGCCCGCGTCCATGACCGCAAGAAAGGATCGGTACAAGTCCCAGCCGACGTCTGTTTGTGTCATACAAAAAAGTATAGCGACAGTACGCCATTCGGCAATTTACTTTGAGTCGCCGGGTTCCCAGAATCACCCTATCGCAAGCCACCCCACAGGAGATTCACCATGCACACCCGCAACGACCATGAAATTGTCGACACCGTCGCCCCGCACAGCAATGGAAAGCAACGCATGACGCCCGCACCTGCCGCCACCGCCCTGGTACTCGGCGCCAGCGGCGCCATCGGCGGCGAAATGACGCGCCAGTTGCTGAAGGCTGGCTGGCGGGTGCGCGCGCTCAAAAGGGGTCTGGGCGAGCCGCGCCGGGTTCAGGACGGCATCGATTGGCGGGAGGGCGACGCCCTGGTGCGCGAGCAGGTGCTGGCCGCTGCCGAAGGCTGCGCCGTCATCGTGCATGCGGTCAACCCGCCGGGCTACCGCAACTGGGAGCAACTGGTGCTGCCCATGGTGGACAACACCATCGCCGCAGCACGGGCCGAGGGCGCCACCATCGTGCTGCCAGGCAACGTCTACAACTACGGACCGGATGCGTTCGACGCGCTGCACGAGGCTGCGCCGCAGAACCCGTTGACCCGCAAGGGAGCGATCCGCGTCGAGATGGAGCGCCACCTGCAGGCCGCCACGGATGATGCCCAGGTGCGCGTCATCATCGTGCGCGCGGGTGACTTCTTCGGTCCCCACAGCGGCAACGACTGGTTCGCGCAGGGCATGGTCAAGCCGGGCCGTCCGGTGCGGCGCGTCTCCATGCCCGCGGCTGCCGGTGCCGGCCACCAGTTCGCCTACCTGCCCGATGTGGCGCGAACGATGCTGCAGTTGCTGGCGCGGCGGGACACGCTGCCGGCGTTCGCACGCTTTCACATGGGCGGGCACTGGGATGCCGACGGCAGCGAGATGGCCCGCGCGGTGCAACGGGTGGTGACACGACACGGCGGCGCCACGCCGACACTGCAGCGCTTTCCGTGGTGGCTGGCGCGCCTGGCGGCGCCGTTCAATGCCACGCTGCGGGAGTTGCTGGAGATGCGCTACCTGTGGCAGCAATCGGTGCGCCTGGACAACCGGCGGCTGACGCAGCTGCTGGGCGCCGAGCCGCACACCCCGCTGGAAGAAGCCATCGCGCAGACGCTCGAAGGCATGGCGTGCCTGAAGGCCGACGGCCCGGCACCGGCACCGGCACCGAACGTTGCCACCGATACGCTATCGGTCATGCGGAGGTGACGAGGGCAGACCGCCCCGCATGCGGCCGCAGCAGCGGACCGGAGGCCAGCGCGCAGGCGGCCACCACCAGCCACGCCAGCGGCCAGCCGCCGTGGGCAAGCAACAGCGGCACCAGCATGGGGGTGAGGAAATAGCTGCCGAAAACGAAGGTATTGCCCAGGCCGAGCGCGGTGCCCACGCTGCCCGCGCCGGCCTGCACGGCCAGTTCGGTGAAGGCCACGCCGTGCCAGCATGACCCGGCTGCGCCACCGGCAACGATCACGAGGAACAAGACCGGTGCGAGCAGGGGCGCCGCTTGCGCTTGCTGCGCCGCGAGCGCCAGAACGGCCATCACGAGAAAGATGGTGGCACACCAGCGGCTGCAACCGCGCATGAATCCGCGCCGGTTGCCATGGCGATCGGTCCAGCGGCCGCTCCAGATGCGCAGTGCAGCCGATGCCAGCTGGTACAGAACGACGGCCGCCGTGGTCTGCGCCACGCCCATGTGCACCACGTCGTGCAGGAACACCGCGGTAAACGCCAGCACGGCAATCTGCGGGACGCAGAGCAAGGCCATGCCGGTCACCATGCGCCAGGTCTGCGGGTCGCGCAGCAAGGACGCATGGGCCGCCGGCGCAGCTGCCGTCACGGCGCAGTCGCCCGGTGGCTCGTGCAGCCAGGCCCAGGTGGCGGCAATGCAGGCGCCACACAGCAGTGCAAGCACCGCATACGCAGCGGCGAAACCCGATGCGAGCACCACGGCCGGCAACAGCAGCGCGCCGAGCACGCCACCGGCTGGCAGCGCGGTCTGCCGGATCCCCATCGCCAGGCCGCGTTCGCCGGCGTCGAACCATGCCATCACGGCGCGGCCGCTGGAGCCGTTGATGCTGCCGCCCACCAGCCCGATCAGGCCCAGTGCCAGGACCAGCAGCGTCCAGGCATGCGGCGCACCCGGGACGAGCCAGGCCGCCATCGCGCCGAGCACCCCCATCGTCAATGTCAGGCCGGCGAGCAATACACGGCGATCACCCAGCCGGTCGGTCAACATGCCCCAGGGCACCTCGCTCAGGGCAATGCCCAGGCCCATCGCGCCCACCGCCGTGCCGACCGCTGCGGTATCTACGCCATAGGCGCGGCGCATCAGCACGGCGGTGGCGGGCAGGCCGGAAATCACCGCAGAAAATGCGGCGTTGGCTGCAAAGCCGATCGCCAGGACCTTCCAGCGGTGCCGGTTCACAGGACCTCCCCGAAGCGCAGCAACACCTTGCCCGCACCACCGGCGGCATCGGCACCCAGCGCCTGCGGGAGCGCCTCCAGCGCAAAGCGTGCGCGCACCGGCAGCGGCATGTGGCCTGCAACAATCGCGTTCCACACGGACTCTGCGACGGCGTCACGCGTATCCTCGTGTTGCGCCAGCCAGTGGTCGATGCCGAACCCACGCCAGGTGATGTTGCGGTAGATGAGATCGGCGGTGCGCACCGGCGCGGGGTGGTCGTCGAGCATTCCGTAACTGACGACGACGGCACCCTGGCGCAGCGCAGGCAGCATGTCCGCCACCGCCGGCCCACCCACCGCATCGAGCAGCGCGGCAAGCGGAGCACCGCCGGTGGCGGCGAGCAGCCGTGGCACGGCGCCCGCATCGCCGGCGACCTGGCGCGGTAGCTCCAGCACCTGCACGCCGCGCGACTGGGCCAGCCCGCGCACCATGCCCGCCACGTTGGATGTCGCCGCATTGACCGCCAGCCAGTCGCCGGGGCCGACGCCAGCCGCCTGCAGCAGGCCCCAGGCCGTGATGGGGTTGAGTGCGAACTGGCTGGCAGCAGCCATGCCGACCGCCGCAGGTACGGCGAACAGGCGGGTCTGCGGCACGATGGCGTATTCGGCCCATGCGCCCGGATGGCGGAAGGCCACACGCGTGCCTTCGGCCAGGCCCACGCTGGGACCCGGCTGCACGATCACACCGGCACCCACCAGGCCGGCGCCTTGCGGAAACACCGGCTGGCTGCGGTAGCGGCCGGCGATGAAGAGATGATCGGCCGGATGGATCGATGCGGCCTGCAGCCGCACCAGCACCTCGCCGGGCCCGGGCCGGGGAATCGGGACGGTGCGCAGCCGTACCACCTGCAGCGCGTCACCGGCGCAATCGAACACCGCGGCCAGCATTCGTTTCTTGTCCATGTCTTGCGTCCTTTCAGCATGCCGGCAACAGGGGCCGGCCTGCGACGCATTGTTCGCCGTTGCCGCCGCGCCATTGGCTGCGCGAACGCGCTACATTATTTCGCCATGGACAACAATCACGGACTGCTGCCCGACCTGCGGATGTTCACCTGCGTGGTGGAGTGCCAGGGCTTTTCTGCCGCGGCGCGCCAGCTGGGCACCAGCACGGCGGCGATCAGCCGGGCCATCCGCCGGCTGGAACACGCACTGGGCGGCCCACTGCTGCACCGCACGACGCGCCGCATCGGCCTGACCGAAATGGGCACGCAGCTGCATGCTCAGGCCCACGAGCGCCTGCGCGAACTGCAACGCGCGCTGGACGATGTGAAGAGTGGCGGCAACCAGGCCCGTGGCGTGTTGCGCGTGACCGCTGCGCAGACCTTCGGCCGCCGATTCGTCAGCCAGGCGGTCTTCGATTTCCGCATCCTGTATCCCGAGATCGAGGTGGAGTTCACGCTCAACGACGACATCACCGACCTTGTCAGCAGCGGCTACCACGTGGCCATCCGCGGCGGACGGCCACGCAGCGCGCGCGTCATTTCGCGGCCGCTGGCGCCCGCGCCCCTTTACACCTGCGCCTCACCTGCGCTGTTGCAACGCCATGCCGCACCGCAGCGGGTCGAGCAGTTCCGCGACCTGCCCTGCATCGGCTTTCGTTTTCGCCACAGTGGCGAGCGGCTCGCATGGGAATTTGTCGAGGACGACCGGCAACGCACGGTCGACGTGAAGCCAGGCCTGTGGGTGGACGACACCGAGGTCGCCTGCGAGGCGGCGCTGGCTGGACTGGGTTTTGCGCAACTGCCCGGCTACATGGCCCTCGCGGCGATCCGGGCCGGGCGGCTGGTGCCGGTGCTGCCGCAGACGGCCGACACCAGCCGCGCGTTCTCCGTTGTCTACCTCCATCGCAGCGACCTGCAGCCCTTGCGCGAACGCCTGTTCGTCGAACACCTGCTGCTGAGCATGTCCGATCGCAGCGACTTCGAACTCACTTCACAGGAACTGGGCCACTGGTCTGCAGCGTCGGCGACGCTCGCGAACACGCGCAGGGCTTGAGCCAGGGGCGCGCGAAGGGTGCGCGCGCAAGCCCGCGCGGCCAAGGGCCATGGCAGACTGCGGCGCTTCGTTGCGCCTGGCGCAACGGTGATTTGCGCGCGCATCGCCGCTGCAGCGCGGCGTTGCGCCTACAGTAGATGTCCCTTCTGTTGCGTGTCATCGACCCATGCTTTGCATTCCCATTCTGGGCCACACCCCGACCGACACCCGGGTGCACGTGGAGCCTGCCCGGCCACTTGCCGCTCACAGCGACATGCGGGTGCGCATCCACATGACCGGCGCCACGCGCCTTGACCGATGGCGGCGCCAGGTCCGCCGGCTCCAGATTCCGACCCTGCGCATGGTCGACACCGGCTTCGCAGGCCAACCCATCCTCCCGCACGGAGTGTTGCCATGTTCATCATCCTTCTTCGTTACGTACAGCCGCTATCCGCGGTCGAGGCGCATCTGCAGGCGCACCGCGCCTACCTCGATCGCCATTACGCCGCCGGGCACTTCGTGGCCTCCGGCGCACAGGTGCCGCGGACCGGCGGCGTGATCCTGGCGCGTGGTCTGACGCGGCCGCAACTCGATGCCATGCTGACGGAAGACCCGTTTCACCGCTCCGGGGTCGCGCAATACCAGGTGATCGAGTTCACGCCGACCAAGGCCGCGCCGGGGCTGGAGAGCCTGCTGCAGGCAAGCGCCTAGGATCAGACACGCCCCCTGGCTGTGCGGCCGCGCTGCGTGTCGACCGTCGGCAGCGGCGCAATGCCACCGCAATTCCTTGCCCGCGCGCCATGCCCCGCCTGGAGGGCCCATGGCGTCCTACAATCGCGCACCCACCGGCCGCCGAATCGGCCTGCAAACCCTGCTGAAAGCACCCCCCATGCCCCAACTCAAACTTACCTATTTCGACTTCCACGGCGGCCGTGGCGAACCGACTCGGCTCGCGCTGCATATTGGTGGCATCGCGTTCGAAGACCATCGCTTCCCGGGGGCCAGCTTCCCCGAAGTCCGCAAGACGGCTCCGCTGGGCCAGGTGCCGGTGCTGGAAATCGACGGCGTGCAGGTCACCCAGAGCGACGCGATCACCCGCTATGCCGGCCAGCTCGCCGGCCTGTACCCGAAGGACGCATTCCAGGCCTTGCTGTGCGACGAAGTGATGCAGGCGCTGGAAGATGCCAGCGTGCTGATCGGCGCCACCTTCGGCCTCACCGGTGACGCGCAGAAGGAAGCCCGCACCAAGCTGGTTGCCGGGCCGCTGCCCAGGTACCTGGGCTGGCTGCAGAACCAGTTGCAGGCCCATGGCGGGACCTTCTTTGCCGACGGCAAGCTGACCATCGCAGACCTGAAGGTGTTCGTGTTCCTGCGCGGCCTGATGTCCGGCCAGCTCGACCATGTGCCGACCGATCTGGTCGCCACCCAGGCACCGCAACTGGCGGCCTTCGTGCAACGTATCGGGCAGACGCCGGCGATTGCGCAGTATTACGCGAAGTTCAAGGCCTGACGCGCCGCCGCGCCGGCAGGCGCGGCCCGTCTGTTAGGCCGCAGACGCTGACCCGTGGCAGGCCAGCGCCGCAGCGCCAGTGCGCTCAGGCCGTCATGCCGTCGATCGCCGCGTTCAGCGTGGCGCTCGGCCGCATGACGGCGGTCACCTTCTCGCGATCGGCCAGGTAGTAGCCACCGATGTCGGCCGGTGCACCTTGCACCACTTCGAGCTCTTGCATGATCTTCTGCTCGTTGGCCCTGAGCTGCTTGGCCAGCGGCGCGAAGTGCGCGGCCATGGCGGCGTCCTCGGTTTGTGCCGCCAGTGCTTCGGCCCAGTACATCGCCAGGTAGAACTGGCTGCCGCGGTTGTCGATCTGCCCGGTCTTGGGCGATGGACCCTTGTTGTTGTCCAGCAGCTGGCCGGTGGCCGCGTCGAGCGCCTTGGCCAGGATCTTGGCCTTTGCGTTTCCGGTCTTGATGCCCACGTCCTCCAGCGACACCGCCAGGGCCAGGAACTCGCCCAGCGAGTCCCAGCGCAGGTGGTTCTCCTCCACCAGCTGCTGCACGTGCTTGGGCGCGGAGCCGCCGGCGCCCGTCTCGTACATGCCGCCACCGGCCATCAGAGGCACGATCGACAGCATCTTGGCACTGGTGCCCAGTTCCATGATCGGGAACAGGTCGGTCAGGTAGTCGCGCAGGATGTTGCCGGTGACCGAGATCGTGTCCAGGCCGCGGACCACCCGCTCGAGCGTGAAGCGCATCGCGCGCACCTGCGACATGATCTGGATGTCCAGGCCCGAGGTGTCGTGGTCTTTCAGGTACAGCTTGACCTTCTTGATCAGCTCGTTCTCGTGCGGGCGGTACGGGTCGAGCCAGAACACGGCCGGCATGCCGGAGTTGCGGGCACGGGTGACCGCCAGCTTGACCCAGTCGCGGATCGGCGCGTCCTTGACCTGGCACATGCGCCAGATGTCGCCCTGCTCGACGTTCTGCGACAGCAGCACCTCGCCGGTGGCGATGTCGACGATGTTGGCCACGCCATCCTCGGCGATCTCGAAAGTCTTGTCGTGCGAGCCGTATTCCTCGGCCTGCTGGGCCATCAGGCCGACGTTGGGCACGGTACCCATGGTCTTGGGGTCGAAGTTGCCATGCCACTTGCAGAAGTTGATCATCTCCTGGTAGATGCGGGCGAATGTGCTCTCCGGCATCACGGCCTTGACGTCCTTCAGACGGCCGTCGGCGCCCCACATCTTGCCGCCATTGCGGATCATGACCGGCATCGACGCGTCGACGATGATGTCGTTGGGCGAGTGGAAGTTGGTGATGCCGCGGGCGGAGTCGACCATGGCCAGCTCGGGCCGGTTCTCGTGGCAGGCGTGCAGATCGCGCTTGATCTCGTCCTGCTTGGACTGCGGCAGCGTGGTGATCTTGTCGTACAGATTCGCCATGCCGTTGTTGACGTTGACGCCGATCTCATCGAACAGCGCGCCGTGCTTGTCGAAGGCTTCCTTGTAGAAGATCTTGACGCAGTGGCCGAACACGATGGGGTGCGACACCTTCATCATCGTGGCCTTGACGTGCAGCGAGAACATCACGCCGGTCTTGTGGGCATCCTCGATCTCGCGCTCGTAGAAAGCGCACAGCGCTTTCTTGCTCATGAACATGCTGTCGATGACCTCGCCTGCCTGCAGCTTGGTCACCGGCTTGAGCACCTGGGTCTTGCCCGACTTGGTGATCAGCTCCATGCGCACGTCGCAGGCCTTGCCGATCGTCATCGACTTCTCGCCATGGTAGAAGTCGCCATGGTGCATGTGCGAGACATGCGAACGCGACGCCTGGCTCCACTCGGCCATGCTGTGCGGGTTCTTGCGCGCGTACTCCTTCACGGCGCGCGGGGCACGGCGGTCGGAGTTGCCTTCGCGCAGCACCGGGTTGACGGCACTGCCCAGGCATTTGTTGTAGCGCAAGCGGATCGCCTTGTCGGCGTCATTCTGCGGGTTCTCGGGGAAGTCGGGCAGCTTGTAGCCCTTGGCCTGCAGTTCGCGGATCGCCGCCACCAGCTGGTTTTGCGACGCGCTGATGTTGGGCAGCTTGATGATGTTGGTTTCGGGCAGCAGGGTCAGGCGCCCGAGTTCGCTCAGGTTGTCGGGCACCTTCTGCGCGTCGGTCAGGAACTCGGGGAACTCACCCAGTATCCGGCCCGCGACCGAAATGTCGCTTTCGGCCACCTCGATGTCTGCCGACGCCGCAAACGCGCGCACGATGGGCAGGAAGGCGCAGGTCGCCAGAAACGGCGCCTCGTCGGTCAGGGTGTAGATGATCTTGGATGGTTTTGCGGTCATGGGCTGCAACTTCTAAGGATTGAGGGGTGCCGGGTGGACTCCATGACTTTATTCGATTTCAGGCGGGATTCCCGCAAGGGCGGTCCGGATGGCGGGGCGCACCCGTCGCAAGCCGCATCAGGGCGGGATTGCGCCCCCAGACGCGGCAGGAAGCGCGCCATTTTCCCTCGCGGCACAGGGCTTTGTGGGCATCCTGCGCGGGGGCACCATAGCGCCGGCGGTCGCCCGCATCCGCTTGCAACAGGACCGCGGCGCGGCAGCCCGCTGCGCGCGCGGCAGCAGCCCCGTGCTCAGTCCGCGCATTGCGCGCCCCAGTCGGCCGCCGGCCTGAAGCGCCGGATCATGTCGCGCACCCGGTCCACGGCGGGCGTCGGATGGCGGCGCGCAGCCGTCGCCAGGTAGTAGGTGTGGCGCAGTTCCGGCTCGACCAGCCGCGAGGCCGCCAGTTCGCCACGCGCGACCTCGAGGTAGACGGCGGGCCATGCCGCGACGGTGCACAGCTCGCCGCTGGCCACCACCCGCTTGATCAGGCCCAGCGCGTTGATCTCGAGCCCGACACGCAGTGCGATGCCACGCCGGCTGGCCTCCTCCTCCACCAGCACGCGGCCGCCGTTGCGGGCCGTCGACAACACCAGGTCGATGTCTGCCAGATCGCTGAACGGCACGGTGGCCGCGCGGGTGGGCGCCGCACCGGTGCGCGACACCAGCAGCAAGGGGAGCGAGAACAGCGCGTGGGAATCGGCAATGGCCGCCGCTGGCGCACGCGACAAAACGCCGATGTCGCTGCGGCCGTCGCCCAGCCATTCCTCGACCTGGTGGGTCGTGCCTTCGGATACCTGGAGCTGAATGTCAGGAAAGCGGGCGCTTGTTTCAGCCAGTACCGCTTCGATCAGCGGCCAGCTCAGGCCCGGCTGGATCGCGATGCGCACCGTGCCCGACACCCGGCCCCGGTGCTCCGACATCCAGCCCTTGATGCGCAAGCTGTCGGCGAGCAGGGTTTCGGCGCGCGGCAGCAGTTCCAGCCCGGCAGCGGTCAGCGTGGCGCCACGTCCCGTGCGCTCGAACAGCCGAACCCCGAGTTCGGATTCGAGTTGCGTGATGGACTTGCTCACAGTGGACTGCGTCGTCATTGCCAGCGTGGCGGTGCGCGAGAAGCTGCCGGTGGCGGCAACGTCCAGGAACAGCTTGAGATCACGAAATTCCATGGCAGGCCAGATCAACAGTTTGCGAATAGCTGATATCAGATCATTCCTCTTCCATCATACCGACGGCCAACCTAGACTCGCCGGTTCGAACAAGATGCACGAGGAGACACCCATGTTCAAGAAGTTGTTGATCGCGTCCCTGGCGGCGGGCAGCGTGATGCTTGCCACCATTCCTGCGCAGGCCGCCGGCTACCCGGACAAGACCGTGCGACTCGTGGTGCCCTACGCCCCCGGTGGCGCATCCGACATCCTGGCACGGGTGTTGTCGCAAAAACTGTCCGAGAGTCTGGGCCAGCAGTTCATGGTCGACAACAAGCCCGGCGCCGGTGGCAGCATCGGCGCCGACATCGTGGCCAAGGCGACGCCGGACGGCTATACCCTGCTGCTGGCCGACGTGGCGGTGCAGACGATCGCACCGACGCTGTATCCCAAACTGCCCTATGCCCGCGCCGACCTGGCACCGGTGATCAACCTGGCCACCTTCGCCCATGTGCTGATCACCGCGCCCCACTCGCCGCTGACCAGCTTCGGCGATATCGTCAAGCGGGAAAAAAGCCAGAGCGGCAGCGTCAGCATCGCCTCCTCGGGCAATGGCACCAGCACCCACCTGACGGCCGAGATGGTCAACAGCCTGGCGGGCATCAAGCTCACCCATGTTCCCTACAAGGGCGGCGGCGCGGCACTGGCCGACGTGATGGGCGGGCAGGTCAACGCGATGTTCATCGGCTCGCCACCGGCGATGCCCTTGCTGCAGAACGGCAAGCTCAAGGCGATCGCGGTCACGACCTCCAAGCGCATGGCGGCGCTGCCATCGGTGCCGACGGTGGCCGAATCGGGGCTTCCCGGTTTCGAGTCGATCGCCGCCCAGGGCATCTTCGCGCCCCACGGCACGCCACCGGAAGTCATCAACCGGCTCAACACCGAGATCGCACGCATCATCCAGCTGCCCGACGTACGCGCACGCTGGGCCCAGCTCGGGGCCGAGCCGGTCGACAATACGCCAGCCCAGTTCGCCAGCTGGCTCGACAGCGAGTCGGTGAAGTGGATCAAGGTGATCAAGGATTCCGGTGCCAAGGCAGACTGAGGGCATCGGCTGCAGGTAGCCCCCCCGGCGCACCCCACCCATGACAGCTCCGACGTTTCACGGTTTCGCGCGCGCGCACGGCGCCGCAGGAGTACGCAACCATCTGCTGGTGCTGTCGATCGCCGGGCTTACCGGGCCGGCGGCGCGGCGGGTGGCGCAAGCCCTGCCGGGCGCGCGCCTGGTGACGATGCCTTTCGGCGGCGGCCTGATGGGCGCCGACCAGGCCCTGCACATGCGGGCCCTCGCCGGCATGGGCCTGAACGCCAATGTCGGCGCCGTGCTGCTGATCGGCAGCGACCTGCCCAAGATCGGCACACTGGGCCAGACCATCCGCGCCAGCGGGAAGCCGGTCGAATCGGTCTGCCTCGACGACTGTGGCCACGACATCCTCACCCTCAGCGACCGCGCGATCCGCGCAGGCGCCCGTCTGCTGCGGGATCTGTCACGGCAACGGCGCATCGCCACGCCCCTGGCGGATCTGTTCATCGGTCTGGAGTGCGGCCGTTCGGACCCGAGTTCGGGCATGGTGGCCAACCCGCTGATCGGCAAGCTCACCGACATGCTGATCGCGCAGGGTGGCAGCGCCGTGTTCGGCGAGACGCTGGAATGGCTGGGCGCGGAACATCTGCTGGCGCAGCGCGCCGCAACGCCGGCGATCGGGGACGCCCTGGTGCAGGCAGTGCTGCGCCGCGAACAACTGGCCGCAAGCCAGGGTGTCGACCTGCTGGGCAACAACCCGGGACCTACCAACATCGCGGCCGGGCTGTCCACCATCGAGGAGAAGTCACTCGGCGCCATCGCCAAGAGCGGCAGCGCGCCGATCTCCGGTGTGCTGCCGTACGGCGAGCGTCCGAGCGTCCCGGGCCTGTACGCCATGGACGCACCCGCCTACTCGCCGGAGTCGCTGACGGGTTTCGTTGCCGCAGGAACGCAGATGCTGCTCTTCTCGACCGGGGTGGGCAACAGCTACGTCAGCGCGCTGGCACCGACGGTGAAGCTGTCGGCGAATCCGGTGGCGACGCAGACACTGCGTGAACAACTCGACTTCGACGCCAGCGCGGTGTTCCTCGGCACCCAGAGCATCGACGCCGCTGCGCAGGAACTGCTGGCCGTGCTGATCGACGTGGCCAGCGGCACGCGGACCTGGGGTGAGGTGCTGGGCGAAGGCGACGAAGCGGTCAGCCGTCTCGGAGAGGCATTGTGAGCGCCACAGGACCGCGCCCAGGGCGCCCCCGGATCAGCCTGCAGGGCGGAACACTGCCCGAGAGCCCACCAAGGCCCCCGGTGTCCGCAGACCTTGCACCGACGAGCACGAACACGGGAATCGGAATGCCCGTGGCCATGGCCTTGCAACTGCATCCGCGCGACGATGTGGCCACTGCACTGCGCGCGCTGCCGGCGGGGCAGACGGTACGGGTGCAAGGTCCGGGCGCGCTGGAGAACAGCGTACTGCTGCGCGACCCGATCGGCTTGTGCCACAAGTTTGCGCTGCACGCCATCGCCCGCGGAGCTCTGGTGCACAAGTATGGCGAGGCGATCGGCCAGGCGACGCGCGACATCCGGGCGGGCGAGCATGTGCATACGCACAACCTGAAAAGCAGGCGCGCGGCCTGAGCATCGCCACCAGGCGCCCACAGCGCCGGATGGCTGGCAAAGGCGCTACAGGATCAGCGCGAGGCTGGCTTCCAGGTGCTCGGACGGCAAGCGCTTGAAGCCGGAGCGCGCATAGCGGTGCAGCCGCCCGACGAGGAAGGCCGTGGTCGCGGACGCCATGACCTGGGCGTCGAGCGTAGGGGTGTCGGAACCCTGGCCATCGACCTCGGTACGCAGCAGCTGGCGCATGGTCGCCTCGATCTTGTCGAAGAACTGGTTCATGCGCTGCTGCAGCCGCGCGTTCTCGAACACCAGCGCATCGCCGACCATGACCCGCGTCATGCCGGGATTCTTCTCGGCAAATTGCAGCACCATGGTGACGACCCGCGCCACCAGGCGATGGCCGGGTTCGACGTCGCCATCGGCTGCGGACTGCCGCCGCTCGGTGATCTGGTTGACGAGGGTGAAGACGCTCTGCTCGATGAACTCGATCAGGCCTTCGAACATCTGCGCCTTGCTGGCGAAATGGCGGTACAGGGCGGCTTCGCTGACGCTCAAACGGGCCGCCAGCGCGGCCGTAGTGATGCGGTCTGCGCCGGGCTGCTCCAGCATCTCGGCCAGTGCCTGCAGGATCTGGACGCGCCGCTCGCCCGGCTTGGGTCGCTTGCGTGCGACGGCAGGTGGATCGCTCGCCGGATCGGCATCGGTGAGGCTGGGCAGGGCGTCTGGCATGGTGTCAGGCAGGTGGATTTTTTATTCTCGCATACCGCACCCTAGGGTAAAACCTAGTCTCAGTGGGAACGGATCATGGTGCCGAAAGGCTGGTCCGTGAGAATCTCCAGCAGCAAGGCATGCGGCACCCGGCCGTCGATGACGTGCACCGATGCCACACCGCTCTTGGCGGCATCCAGCGCCGAGGCGATCTTGGGCAACATGCCGCCGGACAAGGTGCCGTCGGCGAACATCGCGTCGATCTCGCGCGCCGACAGGTCGGTGAGCAGATTGCCCGCCTTGTCCAGCACGCCGGGGGTATTGGTGAGCATGAGCAGCTTCTCGGCCGCCAGCACCATCGCCAGCTTGCCCGCCACCACATCGGCATTGATGTTGAAGCTCTCGCCATCGTCGCCAAAACCGATCGGCGTGATCACCGGGATGAAGGCGTCCTCCTGCAAGGCGCGCACCACGCTCGGGTCGATGCTGACGATGTCGCCGACCTGGCCCACGTCGTGTTCACGCGTCGGATCCTGGTTGTCGACCATCTTGAGCTTGTGGGCACGGATCATGGCGCCGTCGCGGCCCGTGAGGCCGACCGCCTTGCCGCCGGCCTGGTTGATCAGCCCGACGATGTCCTGTTGCACCTGGCCACCGAGCACCCACTCCACCACCTCCATGGTCTCGGCGTCGGTGACACGCATGCCCTGGATGAACTCACCCTTCTTGCCCAGGCGCTTGAGCGCATTCTCGATCTGCGGGCCGCCACCATGCACCACCACCGGGTTGATGCCGACCAGCTTGAGCAGCACCACGTCTTCGGCAAAGTCGGCCTGCAGTTCCGGATCGGTCATCGCATTGCCACCGTACTTGATGACCATGGTCTTGCCATGAAACTTGCGGATGTAGGGCAAGGCCAGTGCGAGGATTTCTGCCTTGTCGCGAAGGGCGATGTGGGAGGTGTCGGTCATGATGGCACGGATAGCAGAGTTAGGAATGTCCATTGTGCAACATCAGGCCACGCCGGTCACTTCAGCGCGCCGAACACCGATTCGACATAGCCGTGCACGCAGCGCGACAGCACCGACTTGATGCCGTCGACATCGTCCTGCTCGACAGCTGTGCGCAGCAGGGCGAGCTCGACTTCAAGTTCCGGCCATTGCAGGAACTCCTCATGCGCCATCATGATGCGCGGGTGGGTCGTCTGCGCCGGGTTGTCGCCGATCAGCAATTCCTCGTACAACTTTTCGCCCGGACGCAGCCCGGTGATCGTGATGGCGATGTCGCCGTCCGGCGCTTGCTCGTCGCGTACCGTCAACCCCGAAAGCTCGATCATGCGCCGCGCCAGATCCATGATCTTGACCGGCTCGCCCATGTCGAGCACGAACACTTCGCCGCCCTTTGCCATGGCGCCGGCGTACAACACCAGTTGCGCCGCCTCGGGGATCGTCATGAAGTAGCGCGTGACCTCCGGATGGGTAACCGTCAGCGGCCCGCCACTGGCGAGCTGGGAGCGGAACAGGGGCACTACGCTGCCGCTGGAGCCCAGGACGTTGCCGAAGCGGACCATGCAGAACCGGGTCTTGCCGCCCTTGGCGGAAAGCGCCTGCAGCACCAGTTCCGCCATCCGTTTGCTGGCCCCCATGACGTTGGTCGGGCGCACTGCCTTGTCGGTGGACACCAGCACCATGTTGGCGACCTGGCATTCGCGTGCGGCTGAAGCGACATTCAAGGTGCCAAGCACGTTGTTGGCAATGCCTTCTGCCGGGTTGCTTTCGACCAGCGGCACATGCTTGTACGCAGCCGCATGGTAAACCCAATTCGGTCGGTACCGTCCAAACACCTCTCGCAGGCGCCGCGGGTTTGCGACGCTGCCTAGCAGCGCCACGATGGCAACACTAAGCTTCTTGGCCGCACACAGTGCCAGCAGTTCCTGGTGGATCGTGTAGAGGCCGTACTCGTTGTGATCGAACAGCACCAATTGCGCCGGTTGCTCAAGCGCAATCTGCCGGCACAGTTCACTGCCGATGCTTCCGCCAGCACCGGTCACGAGGACCACCTGATCCGAGGTCGAACGGGTCATCAACGTGGGATCAGGAACCACCGGATCGCGTCCCAGCAGATCCTCCACGTCCAGTTCCTTGATGTCCCGCAACGAGATGCGCCCGCTGGTGAGGTCGGAAAGTCCGGGCAAGGTGCGAATATGGACCGGGACAGGACGCAGGGATTCGATGATCGCATTGCGGCGCGCCCGCGACACACTGGGCAATGCCAGCAGGATGTCGGTGACCCGCCGATCCTCAACCAGTTGCGCAATCTTGTGTGGCGGATAGACCACCATGCCATTGATGCTGCGGCCTGACTTGCGCGGATCGTCATCAATGAAGCCGATCAGCTTGTACTGGTGCGCATTGGCAAGCGCCGCTGCGGTCTGGACGCCGGATACGCCGGCCCCATAGATCAACAACCGCCCCTCAAAATCGTGTCCATTGCGGCTCAAGCTGGTCAGCCAGAACCGGGCCGAACCACGGCTGAAGGCGATCAGCAGAAACAGCACGAGAGGCTGCAGTACCCCGGTACTGCGCGGCACACCTGGCCAGTGCTGCCAGAGCAGTACCGAGAACAGAATCACGCCATAAAGTGTCACCGCCTGCGCCACCGCCACCATGGCGGCAAGACCGGTGTAGCGGAACACCGCGCGGTAAAGTCCGAAGCGGATGAAAATCGGCATCGACAGCACCGGTGCCAGCAGGTACACATACCACTGGGCGCCCACCGGCATATGCAATTGGTCCAGCCGCAGGCAAAAAGCCAACCAGGTGGCCAACAGCGACAGACCGATGTCCATCAGCACGACCAGCAGTTGCTTGGCCCTGCGTGGCCAGGCAATCAGGCTTTCACGCATCGTTACCCATTCCAACTCCCCGCCTTTGCCCGGCAATGCTGACACCCAGCAACCACAGGAGTGTCATGCCCATCGCGGCGTCGCGCAGGGGCGCATTGACCATGGCGATGACAATCAATCCGACCGCCAGCATCACTGCGACGTCTCCCATCGCACTGCGATCGCGCCAACCACGCACCACAAATGCCAACAACAGCCACGCAGTGGCCACCATACCCGGCACGCCAGTTTCCATACCAGCCAACAAGAAATCGTTGTGCGGATTGTTTATCTCCACGTGCTTCAAGAGCGCATCACCATCCAATCTGCCGGCCGTCTCCAGGGCGACAGGCTTCCATAACGGTAACCAGCTACCTAATCCGGTACCCAAAAGCGGATGCGCCACCATGCCTTGCCAAGCCTGACTGAACATGCGCCAGCGCTCACCGACACCAGTCGTATAGTCGCCATCACTGACAATCCGTTCAGCCTGAGCAACACCTTGTAGGAAGCGAGTTTGAGTTGAAGGAGAAAAATAAACTGCACTGGCTGAAATAACCACGACGGCTATGGCCGCCAGAAATACGGCTTTCAGACTTCGGAAGTTGCAGATGATTGCTACCGTCACCATGACCGGCAACAACAGCTGCGCGTTGCGAGAGACGCCGTGCACCGCCACTGTCACGCCGAGAACCAGGGAAGCAATCCAGGCCGGCCAACGCCCCATCCCTGTTGAATCGTTGCGCAAACCCAGATAAAACAACCCGCCGGAGGCAATGGCCATCATGATCATGTTGGCGCTGCTCTTGTTGTTGCGCGAAGACAGCAAGCTGGACCAAATATCCCATTCCGGCAACCCAGTGGTATGTGAAACCGCGATGATCAATCCGGCCATTACCGCGCCGGCGAGAAAGCCTGCAAAGGCAAATCGTGCTTCCAACGGAGTTAACAACATGCCGACCAACAGCAGAAGCAGGACACGGAAGATGTGAAACAGCCGGGTTGGACTGTCTGCGAACGAGGGACCGGCCACCGCGACAATGATCGCCCACGCAAGGAAAAAAACCATGGGTTGCCACAACATGCGCAGATCAGCATGCGCAAACCGCTGACGGATGCCGCCTCGCATTGCAATAAGCATCATCAACAGGAGGAAGAACGCGTAGGAGATCCCCAGCGGAAAGAAAGCGCAAAAGCCCCAACCGAATACGAGATACAGGAGCACCCGGTCGACCGGTATCCGTGGGCTCATCGGATTCGGGATCGCAGTTTCATGATCAGATCAGAAAAGATTCCTTGGTTTGGCCCTGCTCAACGAGCACGCGCATCCACCGGGGCATCAAGCCACGTCCACTCCAAGCCTCTCCATTGGGCCCACGGTATTTGGCGGCAACCGTGACCACGGACTTGCCAGCGACCTTCGCAGGGCGGCCCTTGCCCACACCGGGAGCAGGCTTGCCACGCCGTTTGCCTGCCATCTGCAAATCCTTGATCGTGATGCCAAACGCCTGCATCTTGGCAACTATCTCCTGAACCGTCTTGTCAAACTCCTTCGCCTTGATATCACTGGCCTGCTTCTGAAGCTTGTTGATCTGACTTTGTATTTCGATCAGGTTACTCATTTTCGAATCCTCGAGAAATTTGAACAAATTAACCCGAATTCCAACCGCCCACCACCTCGTTTATCCAGGCACTAAAGTCGGGCAAATGACTCTTCCGTCAACTATTACCAGAAAACTATTTGGCGAGGAATTCTCGAAAAAGTATAACGTAGCGCATACAGAGTTTGGTCAAATACTGGTTTGCGTCAAACAATTCATCCGAATTTGCAGCCCTGCGCCGATATGCAGAATTGGGCGCGGCACTCAGGCAAATGGATTCCCATCCCGCGAGGTCACGATGCGATCGCCACCTGGCGGGGGACTGGGCGTCAATGGGCGATCACGTCGCGCAAGTTCAAGTAACTCGGAAGGCGCGCCAATACCCCGCATCACTGACTGGAGTTTCTCAAGTGCCGAAGCCCTCGACAATATCGACAATACTGTGAGAAAACAAAGCTGAATATCCAGCAGCATTGAGCGGTTGTCGATATACAGCAAACCAAGCGCACTTTTCCCAGGTCGAATCAACTGGTTATAGGCGATATCCGGATCTGGCTGGTCCTTCAATATATCGCCTTCATCCGAGAAAACAATCGACGATATGTCAGTTATTCCGGGCTTTACTTCGAGAAGTCGGCGCTCGACCGGGGTATACAGATCTGTTTCCCGCTTCACATTGGGGCGCGGGCCCACCAGACTCATGTCGCCAAGCAACACATTCCACAACTGGGTCAATTCATCGAGCTTGTAGCGGCGAATAAACTGGCCAACCGCCGTAATGCGCATGTCATTGGAACTGGTGGAGTCGACGCCACTCTTGTCCGCATTGATGACCATGGAGCGCAGCTTGACCATCCGGAACGGACGGTCATTGCGCCCCACCCGCGGTGCCACGTAGAACGGCGAATGCCGGTCCTGTCTCCAGACCAGAAACATCACCGGCAGCAGTACGGGACTCGCCGCCAACAGCCCCAATCCGGAACCGACGATATCGAACAAGCGCTTCATCATGGTTTTTTCATCAACGCCCTGGCGCTTGCAGCGACCATATCGGCGTTCGGGTAATAGATTTTTTCAAGCTCGCGCGATGTGGGCGCGGGCGAAAATGGCAGTGTCACTCGCCTTGGCGGACTCTTCCAAAGCAGGTTGGCGCCGGATTCCGCCACTGACGCGATGACCTCCCCGGCCATGCCGCACGGGCCCCAGCCACCGTCCACGGCCAGCAAGCGCCCAGTTCTGGCAACCGATTCAACCACCAGTTCCGGGCGGTACGGATTGATCACGCGCAGATCGATCACCTCGGCACTGATCCCGTCAAGTGCCAACTGTTCGGCAGCGACCAAGGCCAATCGCGTCGAGTACCCACTGGCAACCAGCGTCACGTCATCGCCATGACGCAGGCACCGCGGCCCTTCCAGATGCAGGGGGCGCTCTTCGATCGGGGGCAGTTCATCTTCCAGGTCATACAACCAACGGTCGTCGATATAGAGCACCGGATCCGGACTCAGCACCGCTGCGATCATCAGATCGCGTGCGTCAGCGACCGTTGCAGGCATCACCACGCGAAGCCCGGGAACATGCGCAAACCAGGCATGCAGCGACTGGGAGTGTTGCGCGCCCTGCTCGCCACCGCGGTTGATGATGCTGCGAATCGTCAGCCCAGGCGCAGCCTGCCCGCCCACCATGTGCGACCACTTGGCTGCCTGATTGACCACCGCATCCATCGCATACAACATGAAGTCCATGCGCGGATGCACGACGATAGGCTTCATGCCGGCAAGTGCTGCCCCGACTGCAGCCCCGGTACAGGCTGACTCCGAAACCGGTGTGTCGATGACCCGATGAGCGCCGAATTTCTTATCCAGGTCGGTCATTGAGTTGCCAACATACCAGGGACTCCACAGGCCCTGGCCGATCACGAATACCTCCGGGTACGACGCCAGCAGATATTCGAAAGCCGACAACATGGCGGTGCCGTAGTTGTAACGTCCTCCGCTCATGGTGTCTCCTGCTGGTGAGCAAAAACCCGTGTGAGCAATCGCTCGGGCTGCGGATAGGGGTCTGCTTGCGCCTGCAACCAGGCCATTTCTACTTCGGCTGCGATTTCGGACTCCATATCGGCAAGGTCCTGCGCCCGCATCTGTCCGCTCGCAGTCAAGGCGGCGACAAGGCGGGCGACCGGATCGCGCTTGCGCCAGTTGCCCAACTCATCTGCCGTGCGGTTGACGCCGACATCGACATCTTCGCGCCAGTCGACGTGGCCATACCAGCGGAAAGTCACGGCCTCGAGAAAGCCCGGGCCATCGCCCTTGCGGGCGCGCTCAATCAGGCGCCCTGCGGCCGCTTGCACGGCCACGACGTCGTTGCCATCAACGATCTCGTAGGGGATATCGTTGGCCTGTGCAAAGCGGGCCGTCGCCTGCTTGGGTTGGCGCAATGAGATATGCATATGGCTGGCGAAGAGGTTGTTCTCGACCACGAAAAGGGCCGGGGCCAACAGCATTCGAGCCAGATTGAGCGACTCGTGCACCACCCCCTCTTCCACAGCGCCATCACCCAGATACGCGACGCCGACATCGCCCGTGGCCTGCATCTTGGCGGCCAGCGCAGCCCCCACCGCCAATGCGACTGTTCCCGATACGATGGGGACCGACCCATAAAAGCCGTTGGGTTGATCCCAAAGGTGCATCGAGCCCCCCATGCCGCGCGACAAGCCGGTGTCCTTCCCCAGGATCTCGGCAAACAGGCGGTGCAGGCTGGCCCCGGTCGACAAGACATGGGAATGCGACCGATGCGCGCCAAAAACCCGATCAGTCTTGCGCAAATGCGCAGCCACGCCGACCGCCACGGCCTCCTGTCCCACGCCCAGATGGACCGGCCCTCCGATCAGCCGCTCACGCCGGCCGTCGGCCAGGCAACGTTCTGCCAGACGGATGCGCAGCATCATGCGCAACTGCGCACGCAGAAGAGCCCCATCCTGGCCGGCAATATCTACCGGCTCATGGCAACTTGCAGGATCCGCCAATGACCCCAGAGACCAGTCCGTCATAGGCTACTTGCCGTAAAAAGTGCGGATGGCCCGGATGATCGTGTCGACCTCGTCATCGGTGACAGCCGAGTTCATCGGCAACATCATGCAGCGCTTGAAAAACGCATCCGTGCGCGGCAGATCGACCGTGAAACCCAGTTCCTTGAATTGATGCACCGGCGTCCCGGCCCACTGAATGATGGTCTTGACCCCATTCTGATCGAGGTAGGCGCGCAATTCATCGCGACGATCCGCCTCCAGCTCATAGTTCTGGTACACGTCGAAATGGCGCTCGTCCGCACCGGGTGCCGGCGGCAGCGTCAGGGTCGCCAGGTCACCCAGGCCAGCCTGGTAGCGCGCCGCGACCGAACGGCGACGCTCGATTTCCTGCGGATAGGTCTTGAGTTTGTAGTCCAGCACGGCCGCCTGCAGGTTGTCGAGCCGCGAGTTGTAACCCCAGGCGACCACACGGCCTTCGGCATCACGGCCGTGATCCTTGAGCAAGGCAATCCTCGCGGCGACTTCATCGTCGTTGGTCACAATGGCCCCGCCATCTCCAAAACAACCCAGCAGCTTTGCCGGGTAGAAACTGATGGTGCCGAACTTGCCAAAAGTGCCTGCGCACTGACCCTTGAACATCGAACCCAGCGCCTGAGCGGCATCTTCGACGATCATGATGTTGTGCTTGGTCGCGATGGCGCGCAAGGCATCCATGTCGCAGGTCCGGCCATTGATCTGCACGGGCATGATGGCCTTGGTACGCGGCGTGATCCGGTGCTCGACATCATTGGCGTCCAGCATGTGGTCGGCGCCACATTCGGCCAGCACGGGCGTCGCACCCACCAGGTGCACCGACGCTGCCGACGCAATATAGGTGTGCGACGGAAGGATGACTTCATCGCCTGGGCCGATACCGACCGCCTTGAGGCCGATCAGGATGGCGTCGGTACCGTTGGCGACGCCAAAAGCGTGCTTGACCCCCATGAACTTGGCCAGATTGGCATCGAAATCGCGGCATTCCTGCTGCAGGATATAGGCGCCGCGGCGGCAGACACCCATCATGATTTCGGTTAACGCGGCTTCATCGCGCTTGAACAGATCCGCATACGGAAAAAAGGGAATCGTTTTCATGTGAACTCCATAAAAGAGGATGTAATGATCAGGTGTTGTCCGCTGCCGGGCGACGATCCCGGGCGACAAGGACAAACTTGAACGCGGCACGCCGTACGCCAACAAGGCGATCAAAGCGGTCCGACAAGGCTCGGGCTGTATTTTCCCCGGTAATCCGCGTCATCAAGGGCATCAGGTAACTCAGCGCACCAAAAAAACCCAGCTCGACCTGCGCGAACCCTTGCGAGAGGGATTGGATACGCGTGAGATTCGGCATTCTGCGCAGGGTACTGACGGAGCGATCACCCCGGACATGGTGCAACCAGCGATTGAAACGATAAATCGGATGGTGATTGAGCGAATCGACGCAAATCAGCATGCCCCCCGGGCGCAGCAGCCGCCCAACTTCCGCATCCACCAATGCGGGCTCACCGTAGCTGAGGCTCCCGGCACTGACAACCGCGTCGAACGAGGCCGATGGGAAAGGGGTTTTCTCCATGTCGGCCACCTGGGTCTGGAGCTGGCCGCCGAAACCATCGAACTTGGCCTTCAACAGGACCAGAGACTCAGAGGAAATGTCACTGGCGACCACATCTGCGCCCGTCTGGAGCAACACCAGTGTGTGCATTCCGGCTCCGGAGCCCAGCTCCAGCACGCGTTGGCCGGGGCGCAGCAACTCGGTGATGCGCGCCTCGTACATTTCGTAGGCAGCACGCAGATACTGCGGCATCTGCTGCGACCCCAGCTTCAACTGTGCGGTTGTCGCGTTGCGAAGCAGTTCAGCACGCGCCCGTGCGTCATACCGTGCGCGCTCCAGATCCTTGTCGCTGTCGGTCATGACCGCCGCGCTCCTTGCGCAAGCTCCTCCATGCGCCGTACCAAAGCGCCATACACGGTTTCAAACGAAAACCGCTCGCCGTACAGGCGACGGGCATTGCTGGCCATTTCGGCACACCGTTGCGGCTGGTCTGACAACTCCTGCACGCGATCCGCAAGCGTGCGGCCCGTGCCTTCCCCATAGACCAGACCGGTGTCGTAACCGGTTATCAGGCGTGTCACCTCACCCTGCAAGGGGCTCAGGATCGGCAATCCCAACGCCAGGGCATCGATCACCTTGTTCGGCACGCTCAGCATGAAGTCGGCGCTATTACGGTAGGGTGCCAACGCGGCGCTGCTGCGCCGCGCCAACGATTCAACCTTGGCGCGGTCGACCCAGCCAGGAAAGCGAACATTGGCAAGCCCCTGCATACGGGCTTTCCAGGCCGGCGTGTTGGCGCCATCACCGCACAACACGAATTCATAGGCTGGATCCTTGTCCGCCAGAGCCTTCGCAGCCTGGTAGACCGGCTCGATGTCAAAGGCAGGCGAATGACTTCCGACAAAACAGATGCGCGTGCGGCCATCGGCAACCACGCCTTGCGCGTCCCACCAATGGTCGGCCTCGGCCAGCGCATCAGCAGACACCTGTCCCATGGGCACGGTCAACGGTACGACCATGTCCATTTCCTGAACCTCGCGACCGGCAAAACTGGCAGCCCATTGCAGAAAGTCGGATGCCATCGCGGACAAGGCGCTCGCATCCCGCATGGCGCGTCGTCCGTAATGAAAATACGGCGCCAGGGCCAGTCGACCCAGCGGACGCAGCGGGCCGGGCAAGGGATCCGTGAATATCGTCGGCCATTGGTCCTTGACGTCCAGCATGCTGGGCACACCGCGCAGCTTGAGCCATCGGGTCATCACTGCCGCCGTTTCGATCGGCGGATAACCTACGAAGCCAACGTCTGGCGCCACATCCTCACTGGCCAGCGCGCGCGCCAGGTTGCGCGCCAGGACCGCATGGTCCCACAACCGCCCTGGTCCGATATTGCGTCCGTAACCCGGACTGGCTACCAGACGCACCTGCAGACCTGGCATGACGTCGATGCGTGCATCGCCGGGGACCCGGTGGCGTTTCTCCTGATGGTAGAAGGACGAGCTCCACAAGACAACCTTGTGGCCAGCGGCGACCAGCGCCGCAGCCAGATTCATCGCGCGCATGGGTCGCGGGTTACCCGTATCGCTGGGCAAGGGCTCGCCGGTTTGCAAAATCCAGACGGTCAGTGACTGGTGTGCTTTCGCAGCGTCCGTCCCTGAGGCTTCCTGCGCCTTGGCGGCGAGATCCGCGGAAGTCACGCTTGCGCTCCCAGGGTCGCCGCGATGGCGACTGCTGCCTTGCCGTCGCCATAAGGGCGCACGTCCTTGCCGCGGCTACCCAGCGCACCCAGGACCGCCTGCGCCACGTCATCGGCATTGCCGGGCGTGACCAGGCGATTCCAGCCTGCGTCCACCAACTCCACCCACTCGGTCTCGTCCCGCAAGGTGACACAGGGGACACCACAGAAAAACGCCTCCTTCTGAACGCCACCGGAATCGGTAACGATCAGGGCCGCGTATTTTTCCATCTGCACCATGTCCAGATAACCCAAGGGTGGCAAAACGTTCAGCACATCGCGAAGCCGCTGCAACTGTCCCATGCCTTCGAGAATCGCCGTAGTGCGCGGGTGCATAGGCCAGACGACGGGCATCGTTTCGCCGACACGCGCCATCGCATCGGCGATGGCCCGCAGGCGCACGGGATCATCGGTATTCTCGGCACGATGCACAGTCGCCAGCAGGTAGCGCTTGCCACCCAGCCCCAATCGCGCCAATAACCCGGTCTCGGGGGTCACGCGTGCGCCATGGTGCAGCGCCACGTCATACATGACATCACCTACCTGCTCGATCTGCCCGCGTGGAACACCCTCGTGGAGCAGATTGCCCACAGCCGCGTCGGTGGGGACGAACAACCAGCGCGAAAGGCGATCCGTGAGGATGCGGTTGATCTCCTCCGGCATGCGCATGTTGAAGGACCGCAGGCCGGCCTCCACATGGGCGACCGGAATATGCAGCTTGGCCGCGGCCAATGCCCCGGCCAGCGTCGAATTGGTATCGCCGTAGACCAGCACGACATCCGGCTTTTCGGCGAGCAGCACCTTCTCCACCTCGATCAACATGCGACCGGTCATCTCGCCATGGCTGCCGCCGTGGATGTCCAGCTGATGCGCGGGCTGCGCCATGCCCAGTTCGGTGAAAAACACGTCCGACATATTGGCATCGAAATGCTGCCCGGTATGAACCACGACCTCCCGCACGCCCGACGTCCTGGCCAGGGCGTCCGACACGACGCTGGCCTTGATGAATTGCGGGCGCGCGCCCAGCACGGTCACGATCTTCTTCATAGTGTTCCTACGCTCACGCAGCCAGCAAACGCCGGTAAAGGTCGACCAGCCCGACGGACTCTCGTGCCCAGTTGTACATGTCATGCACGGCGCGCTTGCCGTTTTGCCCCATGCGCTCTGCCTCTGCCGGGTGCTCGAGAATCCAGCGCATGGCCCCTGCAATGGCGGTCGGATCCATCGGATCCACCAGCAAGCCGCAATCCGCACCAGACACGATCTGCCGCCACAGCGGGAAGTCCGAGGCGATCACGGGCAAACCCGCCGACATGTACTCGAACATCTTGTTGGGCTGCGCGTCGACATGGTTGGGCATGGGATGAAACAGCACCAGGCCAGCGCGCGCACTGCCCAGCATGCTGGCGACCTCACTGCGCCCGAGCGAACCGCGATAACGCACGCCCTTCCAGGCGGCAAGCCCCTGCAGCTCAGCCATGAACGACTGCGGGCTGATGCCTCCAGCCATCTCCAGATAGGCTTGTGGATGATCTCCCAGGCTTTCGAAAGCCTGCACCATCTCCACGCCACCGCGGATGTCGGCGATGCCGCCGACATAGGCGAACATCTGCGGCCGTTCAGAATACGGCTGAGGGACCGCGATCACCAACTCCGACTGGATCGGGAAATTTTGCACCAGCACGGTCTTGCCTGCCGGAAATCGCGCGCCGATCACCGGTGTTGCCGGTACGACAGCTGAAAAAGCCCGCGCCGCCAGCCATTCCATGCCAGCCGTCACGAGCGCTACCGGCCACCGAAAAACGACCGGAATCCAATGCTTGCTCATGGTCTGGCGCGGCACGTCTTCATGAACGTCATACACCACCTTGCAGCCCCGCAGGCGGAGCAGGAATCCAAGCGGAATCAGCTCGGGATCATGGAAATGCACGACCCGCGGCCTGGCGCGCCAAAGAAACTTCAACGCCCGCCAGTTGCCGGCCAACGCACGCGTCGATCGGCTAGCCGGCAATTTTCCGAGATCAAAGACCGATGGCGCACCGTTTGCGACCTGATCACCCTTCCCATCCGCGACAACCAAGGCTACATCCACGGCCAGGGCGGCATGCAGCGTATGAACCTGCTTGATGAAGATTCGCGTGTCGTTTCGCGGATGTACTGTGCTCAAGTGCACGACTTGCAAAGAGGCCATCGAAACCCTAAGAGTAAACCTTGACCTGCCGCCCCAAAGCCCGCTCTACCAGCCCTTGTGCCTTCTTCAGCATCCGGTAGCGACTATTCCACGTAGGGAAATCGCTGTAATGGTGCGCCGGGGCCGCAACAAAAGCGTCGAACTGCTGGCGGCTGATCCGAAGCTTCTTGCAAAAATAACTGATGTCGACTTCCAGTTCCTTGGGGTCGTACAGCGGCTCCTGCAACTTCGCCAAGGCCTCGTCCCGGCTCATCTGCCCGGAAACGATCAGGCTCGCGTAATGCGGCTTGCGCTTGTCGTAGCCGAACTTGGTCGGCAGGTAGTAGTTCTGAAACAGCTTGGTGAACAAGGATTCACCGTGCTTGCGCCCATACGAGCGCCAACCCATTTTTTCCTCCAGCTCGTCTATCGCGTGCTGCTTGTCATACGGCATGAAATTGAGCGGGCGCGCGGTGCGCATCTTGCGCACGAACGGATACCAGACGAAATAGTCGAAAAACCCGATGGTGCTGTACGTCCGCAGCGGGCGCTCGCCAAACCGCTTGTGAATCGCCCGCAGGTTGATGGCATCCATCGCGCTGCCATGCCAAGCCTTCGGGAAGATGCCCTCTGTGGCGATATTTCCGCCGCTCAGAATGTAGCGAATGCCATTGCGCGTGGCAAAGTGGTACAGGCTCGAGAAGAAGACATGGTCTTGCGGCACATCCTGGTTGGCAACACCGGCTTTCAGGTAGGCCAAGTGCAGGTCGCGCATTTCCTCCCAGTCCACGACATGGGTATGGAGATCAAAATTGCAGTGCTTGACGATCTTTTCGATATTGGCGACCGCCAACTCGCTATTCCAGCCTGCGTCGACATGAACCACCAAAGGCCGCAACCCCCAGTCCTTGACCCGCAAAGCCAGGTAAGAGCTGTCGACGCCTCCACTCAGGCCAAGGATGCAATCGTAATCCTTGCCCTTGCCCGCCGCGCGAATCTGCTCGACCTGCGCAGCCCAACGCCGCTCGCCCTCCTGGTTCGGAAACCAGTCCTTGCGGGTGACCTCGTCGAATTGGCGGCAGTGGTTGCAAACCCCTTGCGCATCGAATGTGATGTCGGGGTCGCTCGTGTCCATGACACAGCGAGTGCACTGTTGATACGGGCCCACTGGAATACTCACTAGGAAGTTTTGGAATGCGACGCGGCAGCGTCCTTAGCAAAACCCGACTCAAGCATCGTGAACACGAACAAGAAACCGACCCCGGACGAGACCAGTGCGACAGTATAGGCCTGTTCGACCACCAGCAATCCATAAATGAAGCCGAGAAAAAGGTAGGACGGATTGCGGCTTGACTGGTACAAGCGCTCGAAAAGCACAAGCAACATGGGCACGAACACAATGGCAAAGACATAGCCCAAAAAGCCCTTGGCGGCCAGCTCATAAAGGAAAGTATTGGTGTTGGCATTGGTTTCCGGATTGCCCAGATAGTGCTCGCCCACGTAATAAGCGGCCGAGAAGTCGGGATCGAAAGAGCCGTACAACCATGACCAAGGCACGCTTTTGCCATCCATCAGAAAGCGGACGTAGTAGGCCTGCACCTCCGCCTGCACAGTAAAAAGCCGACGAAAGAAATAGTCCGCGATCGCGGAATAGCCATCAAACATGACCCATTCGATCGCCACACCAAGGCCGAGAACCAGCAATGCACCCAGGAAGTAGTACTTCACCTGGGATAGCAGGTTCCGCCGCACCAGAACACCAAGGCCAAACGCCGCAACGACGTACAACAACGGCGCCTTCACGCCCAATAACCAATAGAAGAATACGACCGCTGCAAGCGCGCCGGTGAGCAGGAGTGGGCGCATGTAAAGGCCGGCCCGAAAACCCAGGTATGGCGATACGCCGTTCATGGCCATGGCCAATCCGTAGGCCAGAAAGCTGCCTGCGGTAAAGATGTCACGCCCTTCCAGCCGGCGGTCATACGACACGTCCAGCCCAAAACCAGCGCTGGCCGGCTGATGCGCGGCCGACATGGCAATGACGGATAACAAGGCCACGACAAGTGCGTACTCCACCCACTTGCCAGGCAACAGCCCCTTGATACGGATCGCCGGAATGATGACCCGAAACAACTCCACCATCAATAGCGGCAGCAACAGGATCACGACACCGACCCCGGTTTCACCGGCCGTCAGCGGCCCCGTGATGGGGTGCAGCACCAGGAAGGACGTCAGCGTGATCGTGCCGTAGAACAGGATAAAGAAGTCGGCGGGTCGGCCATGCGCCCGGTACGCCATCCAGGCCATGATCGGCAATCCGATGGCAAACACGACATACCCGGCAAAAGGCATGTCCCAGGGCTGCATACCCATGTATGCGTTGGCCTCGCCGATCTGTCCTGTGTATGTAAACAACATGACAAAGGAGCAGGCCAGATACAAACCCAGCATTCCGAGTGGCCCAAGCAAGCGGCGAGGAAATTGCATACGGGGATTGCTACCGTAGCACGTGCCACTGCCCGAGCCGAACCATCATCGATCCGTCGGCGAAACCCCGTCAGGATGCCGGCCGAGTGATGCTCGCACCTGACCCAACTTGCGCGCCTTGTCGGGATCTCGGCCTTCGACGATGAAGAAGAGCCGAATCAGGATTCCCATGATCAGAAAAATTGCTGTCGCCAAAGCCGTTTGAATGAAGGTTACGGCATAGGGCACATCCTGGGGCGCCTCGGGCAAGGTCGGCCCCTGCACGACAAGCTCCCGACCAGGCCCGGCAATCGCACGATCGATGTCCATCAACTGGGCGAAATACCGATCGAGCAATTCGCCCAACCCCGCCGCCGATGAAAGCGAACCCTTGGGCCCGTCAAGCAAAGCCTGCGCGGTGGTCAGCAAGGACTGTGCATGCGCGCGCCATTTCGCCAGTTCCGCGAGCTGGCGCGGAGATGGTAATTGCGTCTGCAGCCACGCATCTATCAATTGGTTGGCGGTCGCCTGAGCTTCCGCTGCGCTATTGCCGCGAACCGTGAGCTTGATCAGGCTATCGTCGCCTTTGATGACATCGGCCTGGATCCTGGTCAACAGTGCACTTCTATCTGCGTCCAGAATCGGTAGAGAACCCGTACGCGACGCCGACAGGACTTTATCAAGAACACCAGGCGCCTTCATCAATATGACCGCCTGGGATGCCACCAAATTGACTGGCCGGTATCTGGGCCAGATGTTGACAGCCCCAACTGCATCCGGCGCGCTGGCCGGTATGGCAATGATGGCCTGGCTCACGAAACGCCCCGGCCGCAAATAGAGGGCGGCCATCACCATGAGCGCAACGGCCATCGGCACGATGACCAGCCATCGTATGTGACGCGATATCTCGACGAGCGCGTCCAGAAACCCGAATGCGTCTGACTGATCTTGCGAAGTGGAATTCATATGCGAAAGCAATGCAGAAAAGGAAATCGCGTCCCTTTTTCATGAGGGGTCGCGACCGCATCGGCTTGAAGAGTTGCCCAACAATTTAGGATGAGCCCACGCGTCAATCATCGTGGGGAATATAGAGCGTCGACTGACGCTGCAAACGCGTCATCAACGCGACTCGGTCGCTGCTGGTCCAGATGGCACCCATGCGCATTCCGGACGCGGGAGCATCAACCGTAGGAGTATACACGTAGAGATTCAGACCTCTGAACGGCACTGTGTCGCAACGGAATGGAAAAATTTCGAAGTTGGGCGCGCAACGGAGGACGTGACCTCCGTTGCCGATGGGATAAAGGAACCCGGCGCATGGCTCGTCAAAGGGGAACACGCGACGCCAAGCAGGGTCAGGAAAATCAACCACAGGGCAAAGCGACTTGCGTGGACGCCAAGTCTGGCACTCGACATGAGTTTCACGTTCAAAGGGCGTCCCGCTCCAGGTAACTGATCAGCACCGCCCGGTGCTTGCCATGAAACACGAACATGCTGCCGGCAGATACTGCGGATGCACCGCCCTCCGCCAAAGCCTCCTTCATATGCGTGACATTCCCAGCCCCACCGCAGGCGATGACGGGAATATTGACACTGCGCGTCACCTTCTGGACCAAACCCAGGTCATAACCTTGCATCTGCCCATCACAATCAATGCTGTTGAGAAAGATCTCGCCCACGCCTGCCTGCTCCAGCACGGCAGCATGCTCTTCAGGCTTGAGCCGGGTGTCCTGCGTCCCTGATTTCACGAAAACGCGATGCCCCCCCAGCAGAGTCTTCTTGGCGTCGATCGCGCCTACCACCGCCTGACTGCCAAAGACATCGGCGATTTCGCGGATGAAACCTTGCGACTCGACGGCGGCAGAGTTGACGACGACCTTTTCAATGCCCGCACGAATCAGCTTGCGCGCCTGGGCCAGCGAACGAACGCCGCCCCCATAAGCCACTGGCATGAAGCACTCACCAGCGATCTCTGCCACCAGTTCATAGTCGGGTTCGCGCCCCTCGCGGGAGGCATCGATATCCAGGATGACCAACTCGTCCACCTCCTTCTCGCTGAAGATGCGCACGGCATTGACCGGATCACCCACATAGACCGGGTCCTTGAACTTGCGCGTCTTGACCAGTCCATGGCCACGCAGCAGCAAGCAGGGGATGACTCGTGCGCGCATCAAATCGCTCCTTGTGCAAATTGGGCCAGGAGTGCCTTGCCAAAACGGTGACTTTTTTCCGGGTGAAACTGGACGCCCGCGATATTGCCCTGGTGAACCCCCGCAGCAAATTCGATTCCGTAGGTCGCGCTTAGCATCACGGCCTGCGGATCCGCCGGCGCCAGGTAATAGCTGTGGACAAAATAGAAGCGCGCATCGTCTGCAAGATCCTGCACCAGTGCCGACGGCACCGGCCCTTTGTCCACATGGCACCAACCCATGTGCGGCACGCGCAAACCCGGCAGTCGCGGAAAGCGCCGGACCTGCATGTCGATCCACCCAAGGCCCGGCTCCTTGCCCTCTTCGCTGCCGTGGCCCAGCATCTGCGCGCCTACACAGATGCCGAGCAAAGGCGTCCGCTGCACCAGCACCTTGTGGCTCAGAAGATCCAGCAGGCCGCTGCTTCGGATACCGCGCACACAGGCGTCAAAGGCGCCATTGCCCGGCAAGATGATCTTGTCGGCCGCCTCGACGAGTGCCGGGTCCGCGGTAATCACACAAGGCGCGCCCAGTCGGTTGAGCATGTTGGCAATGGCCGCCAGGTTCCCGATGTCGTAATCAATTACGGCGATCATGCGCACTCCCTTTGCTGTAATGAAATGAAAGTGCCGCGTACACCACGTACAAGACGCTGTAGCCGCCTGCATACATCAGCAGCGAGCTGCGCAGACTGTCAGGCACCAGGAAGGCGGTCAAGGTCATGGCCAGCAGCAGGCATTGCCAGATCAGATCGACATGCTGTTTTTCGGCAATGTAGAACACATAACTGAGAGGACTGGCAACGAAACGCATGGCGAACATGGGCATCAGCCAGACGGCCATCACCCCGGCCTGTCGCCAGCGCTCGCCAAAAGCGAGTACGAAGATCGGCTCGGCAAGCCAGATCACGCCGACGGCAAGCGCGACACCGCCGGCTGCGAGCAGCCAAAATGTGCGCAGGTAATCAGAGCGACAGTTGCCGGTCTCACGGTAGCTTGCAGCGGCACTGCGCTTGAAGACATCGAGTATGGCCGCACCCAGCAACCCGATCGGCGCACCCAGCACACGCAAGGTGAGCGCAAACAGGCCGCTGGCCTCGGCACCGAACTGGCTGGCGATCAGCAGAATCGGCAATTGGCCAGAGGCGGTGTTGATGGTATCTGCTGGCAGGGCCAGCAAGGGGAATCGCCGCTGCGCACGCCAGAATTGCTGCAGTCCCGGCCAGATTCGCTCCCCGCCGCCTGCCTCTCCCAGTCGAACCGGCATCAGTGCAGCCGCAACAGCTACGCCTGCCGCAAGTCCCAAGACATGGCCTGCGGCCATCGCCATGGCAGTGGGAGACACAAACGCGGCGGCGATCTGCGCCAGCACGACCGTCAAGGCTTGCAGAATCCTGATCCAGGAAAGGTTCCGGTACTGCCCTTCGGCCGCCGCCCAGGCCTGCCAGCTATGTGTCATTGCGACGAGCAAGGTTGCCGGCACAAACAGGACCACGAGCACGGGATGGACGTGTGGCAACCAGTCGGTCGCCAGCACCAGCACGGCCCCCACCACTGCCAGTACCAGACAGGCTAGCACAGTCGTCTGCAAGGTGGCACGCATGGCTTGCGCACGAGGCACGCCGTCAGCGACCACTGCGAGTGCCATCTCGAAACGACCGGTCACGACCACGGCCGCGAGCATGGCGGCACCAAGCCACGCGGAAAACTGCCCGAATGCTGCCGGCGCATACAGCCGCGTGATGATCAGCGCACCGAGCAAGGGAATCGATTGCGCCACCAGTGAGCCCGACAACACCACACTGACGCTGCGCCAGAAACCGCGCGCAGCTTCCGACGGACTGGCACCGATCTTCATTGCGAACCCGCCTTGGGCAGCGCCTGCTGCAGGATCAGCGGCGCCACAGCTTGCGACCCGCTGACACTCAAATGGTTGTCGTCAGCGTACAGCAATTGTTGGCCATGCATGCCGCCACAATACGACCGATTGCAGAAGACTGGCTCCAGATCGATCAGATGCAAGTAGGGGTGGTGTGACGCCAGGGTCTGCATCAGGCTCCGATAAGCCTGCATGCGCTGCTGGTAGACGTCGTAGCGGACGGAACAAAGATTGCCCCGAGCCCCCAGGGTGAGTGGCCGCCCCAGGCAATCCTTCGCGGGCACGCCGAGTTCCGGCACTTGCAAAACATAGGACACGGACAGGCCCCGGTCCCGGAATCGATTCGCGGTATTGAGCAGACCCTGAGCAAATATCTCGGACGGTGACTGCGCCGTTGGTCCGGTTTGCGGAGGTTCGGTGGTGATCGGCGGATAGTTGTAGTTTGCCTCTATCGGGCCGAAGCCAGTCCCATCCAGATACTGGGGGCCGCGCGAAGCCAGCACCACACTGACCACCCGCCGATCAGCCAGCACGGCATCGACGATCTTGTCGATGCTCTTGGCACACTGTTGCCGCTCTGCACTGGTTCGCCCCATCACCGCACCCTGAAACGGCGGACAACCCGAGTTGGCCAGCAAAAGCGTGCCCAGACCCCGTTTCGCCGCCAGTTCGGCAACGCCGGGGAACAGCACGTGCGCGTGTGAATCACCCACCAGCGCTACCATTTTGTCGCCAGGGGAACTCTGACGGCAATATACAGGTGCTGCTCCCGGAGGAAACAAGCCCACACAGGACGGATCTTGCGCCGGCGTGCGTACAAGTTCCTTTTCGAGACCGCGTGTGGCGTCGAGCGCCGGGCGCCCTGGAAATCCATTGCCTGCCGCAATTGCGGTCGAAACCAGCGCCAGCAGACCCATGGCCGCCAGCAGGCCACGCAAACCTTGCGACCGTCGCGCCGAATGGCGCAGCGGCAACTCCACAAACCGGTAAGTCAGCCAGGCCGCCACCACGGACAAGCCTGCCGCCATCCACAAAACAGACGCTTGCGGACTACCGGAATCCATAATGCGCACATAAGACAACATGGGCCAATGCCACAGGTAAAGCGGGTAACTGATCAGGCCGACCCATACCAGTGGTCGCCAAGAGAGCCAACGGTTTGCCAGCCCCTGGGGGCCTGCGCATAACAACAAAGCTGCGCCAGCCAGCGGCCACACGGTCGCCAGTCCCGGATGCGCAAGGTCGTGGCCAAAGAAAAGCATCGCAGTCGCAATCAATAGAAATCCAACGAAGGAAAGCATTGCGCGAGGCAACGGCAGGCGCAGCTTGCCTGGCAGCGCAGTTTCACCCGTGACGAAATGCAGGCGGGCCACCGCAGCGCCGATGAGCAATTCCCAGAAACGGGTCAGCGGATGGTAATAAGCAGCGTCCGGATGCCTGTTGCTGAGCCACGCAGCAAAGCCCAATGACGCCAGTCCCAGCACCACCAGCGACCAGCCCTTGGACACCCGCAGCCGCGACAACATCAGCAACAGCAATGGCCAGACCAGGTAGAACTGCTCCTCGACGGACAGCGACCACAGATGCATCAGGGGCTTGCTGTAAGACACCACATCGAAATAGCCCGCCTCACCCAGCAGGCGCAGATTCAGGACGAAAAATATTGCGGCCACAGCCTGATGGCCCAGACTGCGGTATTCGTCCGCAGTCAGCGCAAAAAATCCGAATACGAGGCTCGTCAGCATGACGAGCACAAGGGCTGGAAAAAGCCGTCGAACCCTGCGTCGGTAAAACCCCGCAATGCTGAACGTGCCAGCTGCCAACTCCCGATAGAGGATCAACGAGATCAGATAGCCGGAGATGACGAAGAAGACGTCGACACCCAGAAATCCTCCGGGCATCCACTGCGGCTGCACGTGGAAGAGGACAACCGGCAATACGGCCAGCGCACGCAAGCCGTCGACGTCGGGACGATACGGGACTGATCGCAAGCGCAGGCCCGCAGTATGGCCTTCAGGCGGCCAGTGTCACCGCATCACGCAGTGCCGCAACGACTCGATCCATCTGCGCCTCGGTCAGATCGGGACTGAACGGCAGGCTCATGACACGTTCGCCCGCCCAGTGACTGTGCACCGTCTCGGCCGCAGACGCATCGTCGCGGTAAGCCGGCTGGCGGTTCAGCGAAATCGGGTAATGCACGGCCGTCGGGACACCCAGTTCCTGCATGCGCTTTTGCACCGCAGCCCGGTTTTCGACAACCACCGTGAACTGCGCGAACACACTGTCGCGGTCCGCCTGCACCTGCACCAGGCTCACCGGCAGTTCGGCCGCCCCCAGCTTCTGCCGGTAGATCTGGCCCAGCGCCAATCGCTGCTGGACCTCCCACTCGAACCGCTCCATCTTGGCCAGCACTATGGCGCACTGAATCGTATCCATGCGGCCGCCCACACCGATTCGGGTATGGTAATAACGACGCTCCTGACCGTGCGTGCGCACTTCGCGCATGATTTTTGCCAGCGCGTCGTCATTGGTGAACATGGCACCGCCATCCCCATAACAACCCAGCGGCTTGCTCGGAAAGAAGCTGGTACAGCCAATGGTGGACAGGTTGCAGCTCTTGCGCCGGCTGCCGCCGCCGCCCCAGTAGCTGGCACCAAAACTCTGGGCCGCATCCTCGATCACCGCAATGTTGCCATGGCGTGCGGCCAGCGCGTTGATGGACGCCATGTCGCAGACCTGCCCGTACAGGGATACCGGCATGATGGCCTTGGTCCGCGACGTGATCTTGGCCTCGATAAGGGCGGCATCGATCAGACAGGTCGTCGGGTCGATATCCACATAGACCGGCTTTGCGCCTGCAAGCACGATCATTTCTGCCGTTGCCACAAAGGTAAACGGCGAGGTGATCACCTCGTCACCGGGGCCAATTCCGAGCGCCATCAACGAGATCAGCAAAGCCTCTGTGCCCGAAGCACATGTAATGCAATGCCGCGCACCGACATACGCCGCCAGTTGCTGCTCCAGTTCCACGACCTCCGGACCCATGATGTATTGCCCGTGATCGAGCACCTTCTGGATGCGTGCATCCACACTGGGCTTCAGTGCCCGGTACTGGGTCTTGAGATCGATGAAATCGAGTTTGGGCAGGCTCGCAGCCTCGTTCAACACAGCACTCATGAAGTTTTTCCTTGTTGTTGCAGCGTACAAACGCCGTCCTCAAGCCTGTAGATGTCTGCGGTGTGTGGACAACGCGCCTCGCCATTGCCTTTCAGCGGCAGCGCCAGGCGCTCGCCAAACCGGCTCATCCAGCCCACCTGGCGGGCAGGAACCCCGACCATCAGCGCAAAATCGGGCACATCCTTGTTGATGACTGCGCCAGCACCAACAAAGGCATAGGCGCCGATCGTCGCGCCACACACGATGGTGCAGTTTGCCCCCAGCGTGGCGCCACGTCGCACCAGCGTGCGCCGGTATTCGTCCTTGCGGGTGACGGCCGAGCGCGGGTTATAGACATTGGTGAACACCATGCTCGGGCCGCAAAACACATCGTCTTCCAGCGTCACGGCATCGTATACCGACACATTGTTCTGGATCTTGACGTTGTCGCCAATGGACACATCGTTGCCAACGTATACGCCCTGCCCCAGCGAACAATGCGCACCGATACGCGCCTGCGCGCTGACATGAACCCAGTGCCAGACGCGCGAACCATCACCGATCTGCGCACCGGCATCCACGATGGCCGTGGCATGAATAACGGCTGCCATGCTCAGTAGTCCAGCGGCAGTGCGATGCGCCTGCCATCACGCGCCGACAGATACATGGCAATCAGCGTCTCCAGCGACTTGAGGCCTTCGCGCCCGTCGGTCTCGGGCTCGGCCTCGCCACGCAGAACCTCGATCACATTGTTGTAGTACAGCGGATGACCAAAACCGTAAACCGAGGTGGTCGCGTAATTGGCGGTCTTGATGGTTTCATCGTCCGCGTGCGGCTCGGCAAACTCCCAGTGCTGGATTTCGTTTACAGCGACGCCGCCTACCCGAACAGTACCCTTTTCTCCCAGAATCGTGATGCTACCTTCCAGGTTCTTCGGATAGGTCAGCATGGTCACGTTCATCGAGCCCAGGGCGCCGGAGCGCCACTTGACGCTCACCACACCGGTGTCCTCCACCTCGATGTTGCGCGCCAGGGTACCGGTATACGCCTGCAGACTCTCGATCGGGCCGACGATCCAATCGAGCAGGTCGACATAGTGGCTGGCCTGGTTCATGAAGGCGCCGCCGTCGAACTCCCAGGTGCCGCGCCAGGCAGCGCTGTCGTAGTAATCCTGCGGCCGGGTCCAGAACACATTGATGTTGACCATGTAGATGCGGCCGAACCGCTGCTGGTCCACTGCGCGCTTGAGCAACTGCAAGGTGTCATTGCGCCGGTTCTGCTTGACGACAAACATGCGCACCGCGGCGTCGTCGCAGGCCTTGACCATGCGCAGCCCGTCATGCCAACGGGTCGCCATCGGTTTTTCCGTCATCACGTGGCGGCCACTGGCTGCAATTTCGACCGCCTGCTCCGGGTGCAAGCCGCTGGGCGTCGTGAGTACGACGATGTCGGCCGTCGTCTGCGCCAATAGCGCCGTCAGGTTGGAGTGGCCTTTGGCGCCAGTCTCTGTCGCAGCAGCCGCCAATGCCACGGGATCGACGTCGCAGACGTCCACCAATTCGGCTCGCTCCTGATGTTTGCGCAACGATGCAAAGTGATTTTTGGCAATACGACCGCAGCCCACCAGAGCAAAGCGGATCTTGCGATCGAGGATCGGAGCAGGAAAGTGGCGCATGTTCAGACAGAGTGGGTTGCCGCACAGGCACACCCACTGACGCCTGAAACCACGCAAGTGGTCTGTCGCCGGGTGTGAAATCCCTGATTTCGGAGTGGGGCGATTATCCCATCAATTTTTGCCGGCCCCATCGGACGCCCCAGGCAAACCGCTTCGCCGCTCGGTCATCCACGCGCCTAGAAATGTATCCCCCGCATCATCTGCTGCATCGCCACCGCCTCCGCCGATAGCTGCTGCTTCGCCGGCTTTTCCCCCGGCTTGCCACCCTTGGCCGCGCTGGAGTCCGGGAACATCCGGAAACTGGTGTTCATCGCGATCTGCGCCACCCGTGGCAGCAGGGCGTGCAGGATCTGGCCGGTGATGCCGAGCCGGGTGGCGATGCGCACTGGCTTGAAGATGCAGGCCTGGGCGACCATGTCGGCCGCCTCCTCCGGCGACAGCGTGGGCACGTTGTTGTACAGCCCGGTCGGGGCGATCATCGGCGTGCGCACCAGCGGCATGTTGATGGTGGTGAACGAGATGCCCTGGTCGGCGAATTCGCTCGATGCGCAGCGGGTCCAGGCGTCCAGTGCGGCTTTCGATGCCACGTAGGCCGAGAAGCGCGGCGCATTGGTCAGTACGCCGATCGAGCTGATGTTGACTACGTGGCCCTTGCGTTTGGCCGCCATGGCGGGCAGTACGCCCATGGTGACGCGCAGGCAGCCGAAGTAGTTGAGCTGCATCGTGCGCTCGTAGTCATGGAACCGGTCGTAGCTCGACTCGATGGCGCGCCGGATGGAGCGTCCGGCGTTGTTGATCAGGAAGTCGACGCCGCCGTGGTTCTCATGCAGCAGCTTCACGAAGCGGTCGCAGTCGGCCATGTCGGCGATGTCCACCGCATAGGCGACAAAGGCATAGCCGCGCGCCTTGGCCTCCTTGCAGGCTTCGTCGAGCTTGTCCTGGTCGCGTCCGCAGATCAGCGTCGTGGCGCCGGCTTCGGCAAACTTGTGCGCCGCCGCCAGGCCGATGCCTGACGATCCGCCGGTGACCAGCACCACCTTGCCCGCCACGGTGCCGCGCAGGCTGCGGTCGATGTGCAGATCCGGGTCGAGGTGCCGCTCCCAGTAATCCCAGATGCGCCAGGCATAGTCCTTCAGGTTCGGGCATTCGACGCCGGAGCCCTTGAGCGCTGCCAGCGTCTCGCGGCAGTCGAAGCGGGTCGGGTAATTCACGAAGGTCAGCATGTCTTCCGGCAGGCCCAGGTCCTTCATGATGGCATTGCGCACCCGGCGCACCGGCGCCAGTGCCATCAGGCCCTTGGTCACGCTGCGCGGGATGAAGCCCAGCAGCGCGGCATTGACGAACAGGTTCATCTTCGGCGCATGCGCCGCCTTGCTGAAGATATCGAGCACGTCGCCCACCCGGTAGCCGACCGGGTCGACCAGA
>JACKLL010000012.1 GCA_024235935.1 Rhodoferax sp.
CTGTCGGCTTCGTCCTACCGTACCGCGCGCCCTGTTCCTGCGGCTCTGCCATGCAGCCTCGCATACATTGAATCCATCGCAGTGATGGTCACTGCGAGACAGCATCAAGGACCCCTGAACGGAGGTCCCGCCCAGGAGGAAATGACATGTTGCATTACGCCGTTGTATTTTTCGTCATCGCGCTGATCGCGGCCGTTTTCGGCTTCGGCGGCATTGCCGCCGGTGCCGCCGGCATCGCAAAGATTCTCTTCATCGTGTTCCTGATCCTCGCGGTCGGATCCTTCATCTTCGGCCGCAGTCGGTAGTCGCGAACCCAGCCCATAAACCCCACCCATCAAAAGGAACAAGTCATGTACAAGATCGATCAAGACATCTCGCCTGCCACCCCCGAGCTGGCATCCGCATTGGCGCAGCGCACGGCAAGCGCGGCGGACCAGGCCGTCGCCGCCACCAAGACAGCGGTGGACCATACCGCTGAAGCCGTCAATGAGGGACTGGACCATCTGCGCGACAGCGGATCGTCCGCCCTGATCCGTGCCGCTGCCCAGGCCGATGCGCTCGCCCACAAGGGAATCGAGCAGGCCCGCCGCGCACGCACGGCTGTTCAGGAAAAGGCGCAGGTCACGGGTGACCGCACGGTCGCCTACATCCGTGACGAGCCGGTCAAGGCCGTGGTGATGGCCGCAGCGGCGGGCGCCTTGCTGGCCCTGGTGCTGGGCCGCAGAAGCTCTTCGCGCGCCGCTCGCGACTGAGCGCGCATTCCAATGTGCCGTGGTGGCGCCAGTGCTTCATGAGCCTGGCCCACCTTGAACCACGTTGCGCCTGCAAGGACCCATGATCCATCCGTTTTTCACCAAACTTGTCACGCGGCCAGGCTTGTTCGCCGAACATGTGGGTGCCTATGCCGATCTGGCGGCGGCTGAAGTGCGCCAATTCGGCAGTGTGTGGCAAAAGCGGGCCTTGCTGGCAGCAGCATGCGCTTGTACCACGGTGCTCGCCATCGGCGTCAGCGCCGTGGCCGGCATCGTGGCCGCCGCCATCGCCTGGGATGCCATGCCCGCTCCCTGGGCGCTGGTCCTGGTCCCGTGCGGACTGTGGCTGGTCGCGCTGGGTTGTGGCATTGCTGCATGGCTTACCAGAACCGAGCCGATGTTCGTGCTGGTACGCCAGCAGATGGCGGTGGATCTCGCCATGCTCAACGCGGCGGGGCAGGAATGAAACCCTTGAATACCGTGGAGCCGACGATGGATCCGGACGACCTGCGGCGCGAGCCGCTGCAACGCCTGATGGCGTCGCGGGCACGCCTGCGTGCCGAACTGATTCCAGCGCGCAGGTTCGGTGCAGCTGCGTCGTCATCGATGGAGGGCGACTTGCCGCGGCGCGCACGGGCGCTGTGGCGCCTGCTCGTCTCCCGCCAAGGTGGCGGGGCCGTGTTCTCCTCGGCGGCAAGTCTGCTGAAAACCTGGTGGGTGCGTCAACCATGGCACGCCACCTCCGAATTGCTGGGCCATGCGGTGGTCGAGGAAGTCTCGCCGTGGGTCAGACGCCATCCGGTCGCTGCGGTGGCACTGGGTGCCGGCGCGGGCGCCGCCGTGGCCATGGCCCGCCCGTGGCGGTGGCAGGTCGTGAATGCGCAGAGCCGCAGGATGGGCCGGTCGGTGGGCCGCTGGGCGGTCCATCAGCTGACACAGGCGCCGGTGCAGATGGCCATCGCCGCCGCAATCGCCACCTGGCTGGAACGGCGGCAGCCTTCGCGATCGGACTAGTTCGCGCGTTGCGGGTCCAGCAGGAATTGCACGATGGCCTGCGACGCGTCGGGGCCGCGTGCATCGGTATAGGAGCCTTCGGGATTGCCGCCGGCCCATGCGTGTGCAGCGCCATGGATGACCCAATGCGCGATCTGCGCAACACCGCTGGCATCGATCCAGTGTGTGGTGGTGACCTCGCGCCCTTGCATGGCGCGTCGGCTCCCTGCAAGCGCGCGCAGCGGTGCTCCCGGCTGCGCATCGAAAGCCTGTCGCGCGTGCGTGACGATCTGCTCCGCATTGGAAACATGGACCGTGGGGTCGGCATCGCCGTGCACCACGATCGTCGGCACCGGCGGGCGTGCCGTTTGATCCGACGCATCCCTGGGCCTGGCCTGGCCGCGCATCGCCGCGAAGGCCGATCCCATGTCATGCGCCGTGCCCAGGGCGACGCCTGAATGCACGCCGACGCCCGCAAAGACATCCGGATAGGTAGCCCCCAGTACCAGGGCCATCGCGCCCCCGGCCGACAGGCCCGCCACGAACACACGTCGGCCGTCGATGTGGTGCGAACGGACGATGTCCTGCGCAATGCCGGCGATCAGCGAGACTTCTTCGCCGCTGCGCAGCTGCTGGTCCGCTTCGAACCAGTTCCAGCAGTTCGAGCCATTGGCGCGGCGCGCCTGTGCCGGATACGCAACCAGGAAGCCATATTGCTGCGCGAGTTCGTTCATGCGCGTGCCAATCGCAAAGTCGTCCGGTTGCTGTGTGCAACCATGCAGCATCACCAGCAGCGGCGCCGCCTCGCGCCTGGCGCCTGTCGGCACATAGAGCTTGTAGTCCCGGCTTGCTCCGCCGATCGCAAACGCGTGCGAGGTGAAGCTGCCGTTGTCAACGGCGGGCTCTTCCACGACATGCAGGGGGGCATCGTGTGGGGGCCGCGTCAGTCCGGCGTCCGTCAAGGCCTTGCGGATCGTCGCCGCGACACTGCCCATGGTGGGTGAGTCCATCGTGATTCCGGCCGAACTGAGCGCCCGTTCAATGGTGTCTGCAATCGCGTTGCGGTTCATGGGCTTGCTTTCAAGGTTTGCTGCACTGCAGCATCATGCCCTATCCACCACTTTCGTGTGTGCGGGGGCTGTTTCTCGCCGTATGACCTGCGATCCGCCTGGACGTGGCAGGCCATTCAACGCTGCGCCGTGGCCGTGCAGGGATCGGTATGGGTGTCACTGCCCAGATCAATGAACGGGAGCAGTGCGGCCGGTCCGGCGATGGCGCCCAGCACCAGGGATGCGACGGCCTTGCCGGCCAGCTTGCCGCTTTCGAGCTTGACGCTGGGGGATGACCAGGGGCCCGTGATGTGCAGCGGTGAGCGCAAGGTGAACAGCGATACGTCCTTGGGCTTGGCTACGGCTTTCAGCGCCAGGGTTTCCTTGCGCAGACTGAGCTCGCCCGTCACCAGCAGTGTGGTGTCCTTGTTGTCGATGACGCCGCGCGCAACCGTCGCGATACCGTCCCGCGCCGCGAGCTGAAAACGCGCGCAGCGCATCGGCAGTGCATCGTCGCCGCGGATCAGGATGCCCAGACCCTGTGCCAGATCGAGCCCCGCCGCCTCGACCAGCAGATGGGACACGGTGCCGTTGCGGATCAGTGCGTCCACCTGCCCGTCGAGCGAACCGATGATGTCTGCGGTGGATTGGCCTGCGCCGGTCACTTTCATCTTTGCGGCCAGCGCGCCCGTCAGATAGTTGATGGTCGACGTGGCCGCGGCCGCGTCGGATCCGTTGGCCGCAGGTGTTGCGGCGCGGCTGTCGCCGACGCGCAACCATCGCGCGACATCGATCCCGCTGAGTGTGAGATCGGCGGCCCATTGCGCCGTGCTGCCTCGACCGTCGAGTTGCATTGAACCCGTCACCGTACCGCCAGGCGCCTGTGCACGCAGCTCCTGAACCTTGAGAATGCCGTCCTTCAGGCCGACCGCGGCCTGCAGTTTCGTCAGTGGCGCCAGTGACGGGGTGTTGAGATCCAGCTGTGCGATGTCGACGGTCAGGTTCGCATCCATGGCACGCAGCGATGGCAGGTCGAACTTCCGGTCGGGCAGCACGCGTCGCGCACCCGCATCGGCAGCTGCTGGCGACGCCGTTGCGCCTTCGCCGCCAATGGACGGCCCCAGGTCTGCCAACAGCAGCCGACGTCCGGTCAGTTGCCCGGTGAGCAGCGGTGGTGTCGCACGCGAATCGAAGGCGAACGATCCGCCCAGCGCGCTGCTTCCGACCACGAACTTCTGTGCGTCCAGGCGCCAGGTGCCGCCGTCGTGCGCCAGTTTTCCTTGCAGTTCGAACGGCGGGGTTTGCGGAAGCGTGATGCCGACGATGTCACCCACCGCGGCCAGCGAAGCGCCGCGCAAGCTTAGCGCGCCGTCCAGACGCTGTTCGGACTGCAGGGCGCCGACCCGGCCTTCGAAGTGCACCGTCGAGCGTCCCACCGTGCCATCCACGCGCACAGTCCCGTTGCTGGATTCGCCATCCCCTTGCACCAGCGCGAAGCTGTCGTCGACGCGTGCGCGCAGGTCGACCGGCAGCGCCCGCAGTCGGCCTTTGGCGGTAAAGGCCATGCCGCGCCCATCCGTCGTGCTGTTGGCGGTCAAGGCCATCTGCGTCGATGTTGTCTCATCGATCACGGCCACCGTGCCTTGCTCCAGGTGCAGCCGTTCGACGCGTGGCAGAGGCATATGGCGGGCCTGTGGCGAGGGTGTCTCGGATGCAGACCGATCGGCGCCCAGGGCCCAGCTCGCCCGGCCGTCCTTCAGCCGCACCAGATGCGCTTCCAGCTGTGATGCGGACAGGTGCTGGATCACGACGGGGCCACCATGCACGGCCCGCCAGGCGTCCTGCCAGCGCCAGCCCAACGCAATGTTTTGCGCACGCACCAAAGCATCGACGTCGACCTCCTGCGCGGCTCCCACGACCAGTGAGTCTGCGCGCAGACGCGCTGGACCGAGCAGATGCAGGCGGAACTCGCCGCCCAGCTGAACCGGAACACCGGCTGCCCGCGTCAGCGCACCGGACAGGGGCTCGCGCAGGAACCGCCATCCCAGTGCTTCGCAGGTGCCGAGTACGAGTGCGATGGCGGTCACCGCAGTGGCGACGCGAAATCCACGCCGGTGGAACCAGCGCCGTTTCATGCGCGCAGGGGCGACGGTCGTGGCCGTGCGCATGTCGCTTGGCGGTGCGCGTTCAACGGTACGCGCGCGAGAGAAGTGGTATGCATCACCGCAGTGTGCGTGCAGGCGCGGTTTGCAACAACGAACCAAGACCCTCGCAGGGCGTGGGACGTGCGCGGCATCGCCGGTAGGACATGGCCGACAAGCCCTTTGCCGCAGTCCATCGCATGTCACAGAACCGTCTTCCCGTGCCGCTTGACGGGCGCTTTCGGGGCATGTGCCGCAGACAGAATTTTCCTACTTCACGACGGCGCCACGGCTGCTCTGCCAGGCCTTGGCTGCGCCATACGATGAAGTCTCGGAGCAAGCAATGTTGCAGCTCCGTATTCATCAAGGAGGAAAACAAATGACGATTCTGAGCACAAGCACCCTGGAAGGAACCGACGTGAAGAGCCCCGCAGGCGAAGGCCTCGGCGAGATCAAGGATCTGATGATCGACCTGAGTTCGGGACGCGTGGCCTATGCGGTCATCGAGTTCGGTGGTCTGCTGGGCATCGGCAGCAAATTGTTCGCAGTGCCGATGCAGGCCCTGAAGCAGGACGCGGCCAACAAATGCTTTGTCATGGATACGAACAAGGAAGCTCTGGAGAACGCCTCGGGCTTTGACAAGGACCACTGGCCCGATTTTGCGGACCGCAAATGGCAGACGGCGGTGCACGCGCACTACAACACGCCGCCGTACTGGGGCTGAGTCCCGTCGAGCCTGCGCTGAACACAGGCCGCGCAAGCGGCCTGCTGCTTCCAGGCGGTGCAGCAGCGCAGCGCACAACCCGCCTACCGCATATCCCAACGCAAGGAGCAAAACCATGAAATCCATTCACAAGACCAGCAGCGCCATCGCATTGTTGTGCCTCTCTCTCGCAGCCAGCCAGGGCGCTGCTGCGGCAGGCGCAACCGATGGCACCATGGCCAAGAAAAGCGCCGACAACACGGCGCCGGCAGTCGCCTACAGTGACCGCGCCAAGATGACGACCTATGACAGCGACCGCAAGGCACTGCAGGCCCAGCTCGCGACCGGCATGGATGCAGCGTTCTACCGCAAGAAGCTGGCCGACCTCGGCTACCAGGTGACCGCCGTGAACGATCGCGAAGCCGACTATGTCGAGTACGAGGTCGTCAAGGGTGGAAACAGCCACGAGGTGCAGATCGAATTCGACAAGGCCAGCCGCAAGGCGACGAAAGTCGACGTTGCAATGAACCTCTGGCGTGCCGATTCCACCAAGGCCGCCCTGCGCGGAAACAAGTTCAAGACGGCGCAAACCGCCGACTTCAGCGATCGCATGTACCTCAAGGGCTGGACAGATGAAAAGGATGCGCTGGAAGCCGCGCTCGGCACCGGCCATGACAAGGGCTACTACGCGAAGAAGCTGGCCGACCTCGGCTACACCGTGACTGCCACGAACGACCGTGAAGCCGACTATCTGGAATACGAAGTCGTCAAGGGAAAACGCACGTATGAAGTGCAAGTCGACTTCGACAAGGCGATGCAAAAAGCCAGCAGCGTCGACGTGACGACGAACCTGTGGCATGCCGATGCCACCGACAAGGCCCTGGACAGCGCCAAGCGCTGATCGGGTATGCGTCGCGGGCGCGGTCTGTTGCGGACCGCGCCCCTTGCATGCGCAGGGCAGCCTGACGCTGCCTTGCTCCGCAACCGGAATCAGGGAACTTGTGCGGCATGAACCCAGTGGTATCTCCCATTTCCTTGGGCGCGAAAGAAACACGCTTGTCCGAAGCGATGGTTCCTGAACGCCAGGCCGACGCGCAATCCTGGTGGAAGACCGGGTGGACGCTGACACGGTCCGCAGTCTCCGCCTGGATCGATGACTACGCGCCGAGCATGGGCGCAGCGCTGTCGTACTACACCGTGTTCTCGCTGGCGCCGCTGCTGTTCATTGTTATTTCAGTGGCTGGACTGGTGTTCGGTCAGGAGGCCGCGCGCGGAGAGATTTTCGGACAGCTGCAGGGGTTCATGGGCGCCGAGGCGGCGTCCGGCATCGAGCAGATGCTGGCGGGTTTCGACAGGCCGTCGCAAGGCATTGCCGGAACGCTTGTTGGCGTACTGATGCTGGTCATCGGCGCCACCACCGTGTTCGGTGAATTGCAGAACGCGCTGGACCGCATCTGGCGCGCGCCGGTGGCGGCGGGGGGCAGCGGCATCTGGTACCTGCTGCGGACCCGTCTGCTGTCGTTCGGGATGGTGCTGGGAATCGCCTTTCTGCTGATGGTCTCGCTGTTGTTCAGCGCCGCACTGTCCGCGCTCGGCAAATGGTACGGCGGCTTTTTCGCCCACTGGGAAATCCTGGGCCACCTGGTCGATGTGGTCGTCGGCTTCGGGCTCACCACAGCCGCCTTCGCAATGATCTACAAGCTGATGCCGCGGGTACGCGTCGGCTGGGCCGACGTATGGGTCGGCGCCATCGTGACCTCGGTTCTGTTCACGGTGGGTCGGCTGCTGATCGGCCTGTACATCGGCCGTGCCGGTGTGGCCAGCGGCTTCGGTGCCGCCGGTGGCATCATCGTCGTATTTGTCTGGGTCTACTATTCGGCGCAGATTTTCCTGCTGGGCGCCGAGTTCACATGGGTGTATGCGCAAAGCTTCGGATCGCGGCGCCATCTGCCTGCGGCGCATGGCACCGCGGCAGCTGGCGTTGCCAAGGCGAAAGTTCCAGGCACGGCAAGCACCTGACAGGCTGCGATGGCTGCAGCCTCAGCAAACGCGGAAGAACCGCATCTCGACCCGGTCCGGATACCGCGCACCGGTGCCGACGAACACATGCTCGGTCATCCAGCGCAGCGACTCGCTCGAGACTTCGAAACTGGGAATGCAGCGAAAGTAGATCGCCTGCGGGTCCACCGGCTCGCCGCGTACGAGGCGGGCGATGTCCTGGGCGCTGCCGCGGCGCAGCGCACGGTTCTGCACAAACACATGCTCGCCGGCATGCTGCGGGCCATCGAGCGCAAGCACATAGCGTGCATCGAGGTCGGCACAGGTGTCGGAGACCACGATCTGGAAGTCGGCGCCGGCCGGCAGCACGCGGCCGCGCAGCTGCGGCCCGCTCAGGCTTCCGCCGGTGATCGGGATGATCCGCCGCCGACCGCGGCTGTTCAGTCCCTGCACCATGCCGGCTTCTACCGGCGCACCGACTGTCACCGTGAGGTCGGCGATCCATTCGAGTTCGGGGGTGGGAAGGGTCGATGTCATGGGTACAGGCACTCTGGAGTCTGGAAGGCAGGCCAATGCTGCGCGGTGATGAGCCCAGGGACCCGGACCGGACGCGCAGCGAACCAGATCCTGCCATAGTTTGGCCCTCGGGGCCGAGCTGCGGTACGCTTTGGCCATGCCCACCGCGCCGCGTCCTCCATTCGTTCCGCAGATCCGGCGCTACCAGCAGTGGTTGCAGGCCCGGCGCGGCCTTGTCTTCGACAACTATGACGCCTTGTGGCGCTGGTCGGTGCGCGATCTCGATGCCTATTGGCAGACGGTCTGGGATTTCTACGATCTGCAATCGCCGACGCCGCACACCACTGTGCTTGCCGAGCGGCGCATGCCCGGCGCGCGCTGGTTTCCCGGCGCCCAGGTGAATTACGCGCAGCAGGTGTTGCGCCATGCCGAGGCGGCGGATGCCGCTGGCTTGCCGGCCATCGTCAGCCATGACGAAAACAGTCTGGGTCAGCACCCACCCCGCACGATGTCCTGGCGGCAGTTACGCCAGCAGGTGGCGTCACTGGCCTTGCACCTGCAGGCCCAGGGGGTGCGACCGGGCGACCGTGTCGTGGCCTACCTGCCCAATATCCCGGAGGCGATGGTGGCCTTCCTGGCCACGGTCAGCATTGGTGGCGTCTGGAGCATCTGTTCCCCCGACATGGGCAGCAACGCGGTGCTCGACCGGTTCCGCCAGATCGAACCTGCGGTGCTGATCGCTTGCGATGCCGTGACCCATGGCGGCCGCCAGCAGGACCGGCTGGCGGTGGTGGCGCAACTGCGGGCTGCCTTGCCGTCGGTGCGCCATCTGCTGATGCTGGACCACCGGGGGACACTGGCGCAGGCGGACGCGGAACTGTCACATGCCGACTTTGCCGCGGCCATTGCCCGCGACGATGCCGCGACCCGTGCGTTTGCGCCGCTGTGGCTGCCGTTCGACCATCCGCTGTGGATCGTCTACTCCAGCGGTACCACCGGCTTGCCCAAGCCGATCGTGCATGGGCATGGCGGCACGGTGCTGGTGGGCATGGCGCTGCTCGGATTGCACAATGACGTCGGCTGCAGCTACGACGCCAACAGCGCGGGCGAGCGCTTTCACTGGTACAGCTCGACCGGCTGGGTGATGTGGAACCTGCAGGTCGCCAGTCTGCTGCTTGGCACCACGGCCTGCATCTACGATGGCAGTCCGGCCGGCAGGACGCAGGATGCCGATGGCCATCGCCTGCCGGCGGACTGGACCACCTTGTGGCGCTGCGCTGCCGAAATGGGGGTGAGCTTCTTCGGCGCCGGCGCCGCCTTCTACGCGAACTGCCAGAAGGCCGGCATCGATCTGCGGGACTGCGGTGACCTGTCCCGCGTGCGGACTTTGGGCAGCACCGGTTCCCCGCTGAGCATCGACACCCAGGACTGGGGGACCCGCCAGTTCCAGCGTATCCAGGCAGCCGCAGTGGGTGAGCGTTGGGGCCCCGTGCAAGCCGCCGGGCCGTCCCAAGGCGCGCAAGCCCCCTGGGGGGGCAGCGAGCCACACGCAGTGGGTGAGCGTGGGGGCCCCGTGCAAGCCGCCGGGCCGTCCCAAGGCGCGCAAGCCCCCTCGGGGGGCAGCGAGCCACACGCAGTGGGTGAGCGTGGGGGCCCCGTGCAAGCCGCCGGGCCGTCCCAAGGCGCGCAAGCCCCCTGGGGGGGCAGCGAGCCACACGCAGTGGGTGAGCGTTGGGGCCCCGTGCAAGCCGCCGGGCCGTCCCAAGGCGCGCAAGCCCCCTCGGGGGGCAGCGAGCCACACGCAGTGGGGGAGCGTGGGGGCCACATCTGGTGGTGCAATATTTCCGGCGGCACGGACTTCGCAGGCGCCTTCATCGGCGGCAACCGCGAATTGCCGCTGGTTCCGGGCGAGATGCAGTGCCGGCTGCTGGGCTGCGCGGTCGAGGCCTGGGACGAAGACGGGTCACCGGTCATCGATGCGGTCGGGGAACTGGTCTGCACCGCGCCGATTCCGTCGATGCCGCTGTATTTCTGGGGCGACAAGGACAACCAGCGCTACCTGTCGAGCTATTTCGACATGTACCCGAATGTCTGGCGCCACGGCGACTGGCTGAAGATCGGCACCAACGGCGGCTGTGTGATCTACGGCCGCTCCGACGCGACGATCAACCGCCACGGCCTGCGCATGGGCACCAGCGAGCTGTACAGCGCCGTCGAGGCCTTGCCGGAGGTGCTCGACTCCTTGGTGGTCGATCTCGAATACCTGGGGCGTGACAGCTACATGCCGCTGTTCGTCGTACTGCGAGACGGTCGAGCGCTGGACGATGGATTGAAGGCCCGCATCCACCAGGCCATCAGGACCGCACTGTCGCCGCGCTTCGTGCCCGACGCGATCCTGCAGGTGCAGGAAGTGCCGCGCACGCTGTCGGGCAAGAAGCAGGAGTTGCCGATCAAGAAGCTGCTGCTGGGTCAGCCACTGGAGAAGGTCGTGAACCGGGAGGCCATGGCCAATCCCGACTGCCTGGACTGGTATGTGGAATTTGCGCGCATGCGCGCCAGCGAGCGCAAGCCGGAGTACGGGACCGGTGGTCCTGTGACAGGCGTCGCGTAGCCCGCGCCAGGGCTTATTTGTCGATCTGGTGCAGGCTGATCAGGCTCATCAGCGCAGAGACGACTTCGGGTTTGAAGCCGATGCGGGCACGGCCAAAGCCGTCGCCACCGCTGAGCACCAGCTTTTCGATGTATTCGACGCAGTCCCGGGTACCCCAGAAAACCGTGATGGCCTTGGCAATGCGTTCGTGGTGTTTGGCGACGATCGCCATGGCGTTTTCGATTCCGACCTGGCGCGGCAGTTCATGCAGCGGCATCGGACGTGTGTCGAGCTCCTCTTCTTCCCATTTCAGGGTTGGAAAACCAAGCGTCTCGTTCTTGCCGGATGTGGCCATCGCGTTCTCCTGTCTGTGGGCGCGGCATTGGGGTTGACTGCCGCGGAAAACGGCCCGAAGCCTGAATTATCGCCCAATGCAATTTTGGTGGACAGTGTTACACCTGACCCCGTGTGCCCATCAAGCCTGTGCCGAGTCTGCGGCGGCCTGCGCCAGCAGCCAGCCCAGAAAGTGGGTCAGCGCAGGGGTGTCGGCGGCGTGTTCCGGCGTGACCAGGTAGTAGCCGCGCTCGGCCGCCAGCACATGGGGGCAGGCCTGCACGAGCAGTCCGGCGGTGAGTTCGTTGGCAATCAGCAGGCGGGGCACCAGGGCGACCCCCATGCCGTGCACGGCTGCGGCGACCGTCATTGAGAACAGCTCATAGCGCGGTCCGGCCAGTGCCAGCGGTGCGGCGGTGGATGCGGTCTGGAACCACTGTCGCCAGGCCTGGGGCCGGGTGCTTTGCTGCAGCAAGGGCCGCTCGGCAAGCTCCTGCGGGGTGCACATGCGCCCCTGCGGCAGCAGCGCCGGCGCACATACCGGGACCAGTTGTTCGGGCAGCAGCAGGTGGGAGCGGGTGCCGGCCCAGTTGCGCAGCTGCTGCGCCGTACCCGCGTACAGCGCCGCATCGAACTCGCTGTCGGCAAACAGGAAGGGCCGCGTCCGCACCTCGATATGGATCACCAGTTCGGGATGCGCGCGTGCCAGTTGCGGCAGGCGGGGGATCAGCCATCGGCTGGCAAAGGTCGGCACCGCCGCCAGCAACAATGTTTGTCCGCCGCTCTGGCCAGACATGGCCTCGAGCGTGTCGCGCTCGAGCGCCTGCAGCCGCGGCGCGATCTGGCGCGCATAGGCCGTGCCGCGTTCGGTCAGCGCCACCCCGTGGCGGGTGCGCCGGAACAGCGCCTGGCCCAGGTAGTTTTCCAGCCCGGTGATCTGGCGCGAAACGGCGCTCTGGGTCAGGGCCAGCTCCTGGGCTGCCCGGGTGTAGCTCTCGTGACGTGCCGCCGCATCGAAGCAGGCCAGGGCCTGGAGGGACGGGATCTTGCGGCGCATGGTGTGCGGAATATACACAACATGCGGATGAAACGCCTATCCGGTTATTGCGCCGCCTGCGCGCGCTTGTCGCTTTGTATGGAGCAAGAAAGAGCAATTTCCGGCGGTGCCGGGAACGGAGCCCATGAGCGCCTGGCGCTCCAGATAGAAACATATTGCATATCTGGATTCCGAATTTGCGGTTGTTCTATGCGCGGCGAGCCACTACGATCGGGTCTTCACATTCGAGGAGAACCGGCATGGCCCACGCGGCATTCAATTGGCAGGACCCGTTCCTGCTGGAGTCCCAGCTCAGCGACGACGAGCGCATGGTGCGCGAAGCCGCCGAGGCTTACTGTCAGGACAAGCTGCTGCCGCGGGTCACCGAAGCGTTTCGCAATGGCACGACCGACGTGGCGATCTTCCGCGAGATGGGCGAACTCGGCCTGCTCGGCCCGACGATTCCGGAGCAGTACGGCGGTCCGGGCCTGAACTACGTGGCCTACGGCCTGATCGCCCGCGAGGTCGAGCGGGTCGACTCCGGCTACCGCTCGATGATGAGCGTGCAGTCCTCGCTGGTCATGGTGCCGATCTTCGAATTCGGCACCGAGGCGCAGAAACAGAAATATCTGCCCAAGCTGGCGACCGGCGAGTGGATCGGCTGCTTCGGCCTGACCGAGCCCGACCACGGCTCCGATCCCGGCTCGATGGCGACCCGGGCCCACAAGGTTGCCGGTGGCTACAAGCTCAGCGGCTCCAAGATGTGGATCTCCAACAGCCCGATGGCAGACGTGTTCGTGGTCTGGGCCAAGGAAGTGTCCGAGTCCGGCCAGGTCGGTCCGATCCGCGGCTTCGTGCTTGAAAAAAGGGCGCCAAGGGCCTGAGAGCGCGCCGGCGATCCACGGCAAGGTCGGGCTGCGCGCGTCGGTGACCGGCGAGATCGTCATGGACGGCGTGTTCTGCCCGGAAGAGAACGCGTTCCCCGAGGTGCAGGGTCTCAAGGGTCCGTTCACCTGCCTGAACTCGGCGCGTTACGGCATTGCCTGGGGTGCGCTGGGTGCAGCGGAAGATTGCTGGGTGCGCGCACGCCAGTACACGCTGGACCGCAAGCAGTTCGGCCGCCCGCTGGCCGCCAACCAGCTGATCCAGAAGAAGCTGGCCGACATGCAGACCGAGATCGCACTCGGCCTGCAGGGCTGCCTGCGCCTGGGCCGCATGAAGGACGAGGGCACGGCATCCGTCGAGATCACGTCCATCCTCAAGCGCAACTCCTGCGGCAAGGCGCTGGACATCGCGCGCATGGCGCGCGACATGATGGGCGGCAACGGCATTTCCGACGAGTTCGGCGTGGCGCGCCATCTGGTCAACCTGGAAGTGGTCAACACCTACGAAGGCACGCACGACATCCATGCACTGATCCTGGGCCGGGCGCAGACGGGCATCGCTGCGTTTGCGAATTAGGATGAAATACGCTCCCTGTCTGTCCGGCTTCACTGCGTGCAAGCCGGCCGAGTCGTGGCGCTGCCAGAGGCAGGCGCCCCTTCGGCCCGTCCAAGCCTGCGCAGGCAGGCTTGGAGCCGCGGACCTCAGCCCTATTGGGGGGCGGGCCGGCCGCCTCGGAGCGGCCGTGCGCGGCGGCCCCTGGACGGGCCTGCTCCGCGGTCGCTTGACCTTTCAAGCTACTTGGATGGCGCATGGCGCCGTGGAGCACTGAGATGGCCAACACCGAGAACGCAACTGCCCCGTCCGCGGACGGCGGGCCGGCTACCGGCGCGGCACCTGCGGGCGCCTTGTCGCACCTGAAGGTGCTGGATCTGTCGCGCGTGCTGGCCGGTCCCTGGTGCACGCAGATGCTGGCCGACATGGGTGCCGACGTGGTCAAGGTCGAGCGGCCGGGCGAGGGCGATGACACCCGGCACTGGGGCCCTCCGTTCATGCCCGATGCCGCGGGGCAGGACACGACGCAGGCGACCTATTTCAACGGCACCAACCGCAACAAGCGCTCGGTCACCATCGATCTGTCCAGACCCGAAGGCCAGGCGCTGGTGCGCCAGATGGCCCAGCACAGCGACATCCTGGTGGAGAACTTCAAGGTCGGCGGGCTCAAGGCCTATGGCCTGGACTACGCCAGCCTGAAGGCGATCAATCCGCGCCTGATCTATTGCTCTATCACGGGATTCGGCCAGAGCGGGCCGTACGCCGAGCGCGCCGGCTACGACCTGATGATCCAGGCCATGAGCGGCATGATGAGCATCACCGGTCGCGCCGACGACCAGCCCGGCGGCGGACCGCTGCGGGTGGGTGTGGCACTGACCGACCTGTTCACCGGCGTCTATGCGATGTCGGCCATCATGGCCGCGCTCGAAGTGCGCCACCGCACCGGTGCCGGCCAGCATGTCGACATGGCCTTGCTTGACGTCGGCATGGCGATCCTGGCCAACCAGGCCAGCGGTTACCTCAATACCGGCAAGGTGCCGCAGCGCCAGGGCAACAGCCACCCCAGCCTGGCGCCGTACCAGGACTTCCCGACCCGCGACGGATCGATGCTGCTGGCGATCGGCAACGACGGCCAGTTCAGCCGCTTTTGCAAGGCGGCCGGCAAGCCCGAATGGAGTGCCGATCCGCGCTTCACTGGCATGGGCGCGCGGGTGAAGAACCGTGCCGAGCTGATCCCCTTGATGGAGACGGTCACACGCACGCGCGACACTGCCGACTGGATTGCGCTGCTCGAGGACAAGGCTGTGCCCTGCGGCCCGATCAACGACCTGGCCCACGCCTTTGCCGACCCGCAGGTGGCGGCGCGGGACTTGATCGTGCGGCAGGAACGCGCGCCGGAACTGGTGGCCGCCGACGGTATCGCCGCCATCCGCACCGTGGCCAGCCCATTGCGGCTGCAGGACAACCCGCCCGTGCTGCGCCGGCCGCCGCCAGCCCTGGGCGAGCACACCGACGAGGTGCTGGCCGAGCTCGGCTTCGACGCGCAGCGCATTGCGGCGATGCACGCCGCCGGTATCGTCTGATCCGGGTCTCGGCAAGGCGCCGCGCCGGTGGATACTCGGCCCATGGCGCATTCCCCGACCGGCTTCTGACATGCGTGGCGACGCCCAGCGCAACCTGATCCTGGGCCTGTCGCTGGCCCAGCTGATCAGCTGGGGCAGCATCTTCTACACCTTCGCCTTGCTGATCGGCCCGATCGAGCAGGAGCTGGGCATTGGCCGGGCCCAGAGTTCGGTCGCCTTCAGCCTGGCGCTGCTGATGGAAGGCTTGTGCGCCTATGCCATCGGCCGCTGGATCGACCGCGGGCACGAGCGCGTGGTGATGACGCTGGGTTCGCTGCTGGCGGCACTGTGCCTGGGATTGCACGCCTTTGTCGACAGCCTGGCCACGTTCTACGGGGTCTGGATCGGGCTGGGCGTCGCGATGTCGGCAATCCTGTACACACCGGTCTTCGCAGTCGTGACGCGGCGTTTTCCCGACGATTTCCGGCGCGCCATCATCACGATGACCTTTCTCGGCGGGCTGGCCAGCACGGTGTTCATCCCGCTGACGGCCTGGCTGATCAGCCTGCTGGGCTGGCGCGGGGCGCTGGGCGTGCTGGCCGCATTGCAGTTGCTGGTCTGTCTGCCGATCCATGCCGTGCTGTTGCGGGGTGCGCCGCGCAGCGTGCAGGCGTCAGGTGGTGACAGCGCGGGCAGTGTGGCGGCGCCCCCTGCCTTGCGCAAGCTGATGCGCGGTGCGCCGTTTCTGCTGGTGGGTTGCTTCATCGTGCTTTTCATGGCCGTCACCGCGGCCTTGCCGGCGCATCTGGTCAGCCTGCTGCGCGAACGCGGTCTGGGCGAGTCCTGGGCCATCGCGGTGCCGGCCAGCATCGGCGTGCTGCAGGTCTGTGGCCGGCTGCTGCTGTATTTCTTCGAGAGCCGCTTCGACGTGCACATGGCCAACCGCCTGATCCCGGCGCTGATCCCGCTCGGCCTGGTGGCCTTGCTGCTGGCGCCGCTGCTGGGAACCGGGCCGGCCGCCCTGGCGCTGGTGCTGCTGTTCGTGCTGCTGTTCGGCGCCGGCAACGGCATGCTGACCATCGTCAAGGGCACGGCGATTGCGCAATACGTCAACCGCGAACATGTGGCCAGCCTCAATGGTGCGCTGGGTGTGCCGCTGGCGCTGGCGCGCGCCGCTGCGCCACTGCTGCTAGGCCTGATGTGGCAGCCGCAGGTCGGTTACCGCTACGGCCTGGTGCTGATGCTGCTGCTGTGCGTGCTGGCCATGGCGGCCTTGTGGCAGGCGCAGCGCCGGGTGCTGCGGCCCGCCACCCCCTGAACGGCATGCCTGCAGCTGCTGCCAATTCTCAGTGGCCGTCGGTGCTGTAGACCTTGGCCGGTGGCGTGGCAGGCGCCGTGGCCGCAGCGCCGTTGCCGGCGCTCTGGCGGCCATCGTTCGGCCGCATGGACGAACCTTCGACGATGACGGCACTGCCGATGACCGGGGCGTTGCCTTGCTCCACCATGCGCAGGCTGCCGTCTTCCATGCGCACCTGTACCTGGTAGATGGTCACGGTCGAAAGATTTTTTTCGATGGCATTGCCGGCAACGCCGCCGCCAACGGCGCCGACGATGGTGGCCAGGGCGCGGCCATTGCCCTTGCCGATCTGGTTGCCGACCACGGCGCCCAGCACGCCACCGGCCACCGCGCCGACGCCCCTGGCGTCGCCTTTGCGCGCGACCGGCGTCACCGACTCGACATGACCACAACTGGCGCAGAGGGCGCGCGGTGCTGCCGGCAGCGGCCGACTGGCAACAGGTCCTGCATCGGTCAGCACCAGCGGGGCGTCGGGCACGGTGCCGATGACGACAGCGGCCGGCACAGGCGGCGCCGCGACCGCGGCGGCGGGGCGCTGTTGTGGCTGTGGTGTGGGCGGCGCTGCCTTGGGGACACTCGCCGCCGGGGGTCGGGGTTTCTGCACAAGAGCAGGCTTGTCGGTGACCGCCGCTGCAGGCGCTGGCGTCAGCACGGTTTCACCCGGCGCGACAGTCGTGACCGCGAGCGGATGGGCGCCCGCGTCGGGCGTCGGGGCTTCGTCCTTTTGGACTGCTGGCAAGGGCTCCAGCGCGGCCGCGGTGTGTCCATCGACCGGCCGTGTCTGGACATAGACCAGGCTGGCGCCCATGGCAAGTACGGCAATGCCCAGAACGATGACGGCCGCCCACAACTGACGTGTGTTGAACGACGTGCCGGCCGGACGGGCCTGGATGGCGGGGTTCATCGAAATCTCCCTTCAAGTTGGCCTTGCCAGCGGTTGCCGCAGCATCGCAGGCCCGTGCATCCGCCAAATTGTCAAAGCTAACCCGTCGATGTTGCGCGTCGGAATCTGTTGTGTAAGTCTGCGTAAAGAAGCATGCAGTGCGCCGGACCGTGACAGCAGTCTGGCAGGCTCAGGCGGGCGTCCTGGCCGGCAGCGTCCAGTGGGCCCGCGGGTAGTGGCAGGTGTACCCGTTCGGATACCGCTCCAGATAGTCCTGGTGTTCGGGTTCGGCTTCCCAGAATGCACCGGCAGGCGCCAGCTCGGTGACGACCTTGCCTGGCCACAGGCCGCTGGCGTTGACGTCGGCGATGGTGCGCTCGGCTTCTTCCTTCTGCGCATCCGACACGTAGTAGATGGCCGAGCGGTACGACATGCCCATGTCGTTTCCCTGGCGGTTCATCGTGGTCGGATCATGGATCTGGAAGAAGAACTCCAGCAGCTTGCGGTAACTGATGACGGACGGATCGAACAGGATCTCGATGCCTTCGGCGTGGGTGCCGTGGTTGCGGTAGGTCGCATTGGGCACGTCGCCCCCGGTGTAGCCGACGCGGGTTGCCTTTACGCCGGGCATCCTGCGGATCAGGTCCTGCATGCCCCAGAAGCAACCGCCTGCCAGTACCGCTTTCTCTTGTGTAGCCATGTCAATTCTCCAAGTCGCTTCGTGCCACCCACGAAGCATGAAAGGTCAAGCAGCCGCGGAGCCGACCCGTCCAGGGGCCACCCACGGCCGCTGCGAAGCGGCCGGCCCGCCCCCCAGTGGGGCTGAGGTCCGCCTGCCTCTGGCAGCGCCACGACTCGGCCGGCTTGCACGCCGTGAAGCCGGACCGGCAGGAGGCGCCGTTCATCCTAGTCGCCCTCCACCTGGTTCAGATACTCGCCATAGCCCTCGGCGACCATGTCGTCGCGGTGCACGAAGCGCAATGATGCCGAATTGATGCAATAGCGCAAGCCGCCCCGGTCGCGCGGGCCGTCGGGAAAAACGTGGCCCAGATGGCTGTCGCCATGTTTCGAGCGCACCTCGGTGCGCAGCATGCCATGCGAGGTGTCGCGCAACTCGTTCACGTAGGCGGGCACGATGGGTTTGGTGAAGCTCGGCCAGCCGCAGCCGGATTCGAACTTGTCGCCGGACGCGAACAGCGGCTCGCCCGACACGATGTCGACATAGATGCCGGGCGCGTGGTTGTCCAGGTATTCACCGGTGCCGGGGCGTTCGGTGCCACTTTGCTGGGTCACGCGGAATTGCTCCGGCGTCAGCTGCGCCAGCGCTTCGGGGGATTTGGTATAGGTCTTCATGGTCTCGTCTCTTGGCGTGGGTTGCAACTCGTTTGCCGGCGCCGGCAGGAGGGCAGGCGGGCCATCGCGGCGGTGTGCCTGCGGGGCACGCCGGTTAGTAGCCAGCGGCGATCGACCCTTGCATGCGCATCCGTCCTGCTCGTCCGGGTTCAGGCGTCGATATTGCCAGTGTTGGGGATCACGTGCTCGCGGTAGGGGCGCACGTGCGCCGGCGCCGCCCATCGGATGTCCGGACCGACGCTGTGCGTCGGTCGGCCGGGCTGTCAACGGGCCCGGCGCGCACTTGCTGACCTGCGCGCGGCAGGCGCGGGGGCGGACAGCGCCGTGAACTCCGGCAAGGGTCGCGTTGCGAGCGTTCTGGCTTCTTCTGGATCCATGCCCAGGCCGCGCAGGATCAGGGTTGCGGTGGCGATGCCGTGGGCCTGCGGGTCTGGCGCGAGACCGAGCGCGATGCGCGTGATTGCCGCCTGGTTGGCGCCGAAGATCAAGTCCATTGCCGCTTCCTCGCTCGGTACGGCAAAACGCTCCTGCCGTACGCCCATGCGCAGGTCGGACAGGCAGAAGTCGCGGATGTTCTCGGCCAGCGAAGGTGTCGCATGGCTGACCTGCAGGATCAGCAAGGTCCAGTGCGGGCTCACCTCGGCCAGCCACTGGTAGCGGCGAAGGCCGATGGCCATGCGCTCGGCGGCGTCGGTGACCTGGGCGTAGCTCTGGTCGATGCGCCGGCACAGGGTGGTGGCCAGCCACACGGCCACCGCGTCGACGATCTCCTCTCGGGTTGCGAAATGGTTGTAGACGGTGCCGGTCGTCATGCCGGCCACCTGCGCGATTTCCTGGATGCTGGCCTGTGCCACGCCACGCGCCGAGAACACCTGGATCGCGGCCTGGATCAGCTGCGCGCGGGTGCGCTCGCGCTTGGGCAGGCGTTCGTGCCCTGTCAGCAGGGCCTCGGCCAGCGGCGCCGGCAATGCAGGCATTGACGGCGCAACGAAATTGCTTATATCATCCATTTTTTGACATCATATCTAATTTTGATTTGTTAGTTCATTTTTGTCTGTTTGATTCATTTTAGGAGATAGATGGTGAATGCAGGAACAACGGGCCGCGCACGCTGGCTCAAACGCATATTGTGGGCACTGGTCGGGCTGGCCCTGGTCATCGTGGGCACGCTGGGGACCGGGCATATGCTGGCCGAGCGCAAGCGGCAGCGGCACATCGACGTCGCCGTGTCCGACGTGCCCGCACGCAGCGATGCAGCCAGTGTGGCGCGGGGTGCCTACCTGTACGCCTCGCGGGGTTGCACCGATTGCCATGGGGCCGACGGCGCCGGCAAGCTGTTCATCGACGAGCCGAACGGCTTGCGGGTGCGAGGCGCGAACATCACACCCGCCGCCGGCAGCGCCGTTGCCACGTACCAGGGCGTCGACTGGGTGCGCACCATCCGCCACGGGGTCAAGCCCGATGGCCGGCCGGCACTGGTCATGCCCAGCGAAGACTACAACCGCTTCACCGATGACGACCTGGCCGCACTGGTCGCCTATCTGCGTCAGCTGCCGGCACGCGCGGGTCCTGCCGCCGAGGTGCGCATGCCGCTGATCGTCGAGCTGCTGTATGCATTCGGCATGGTGCCCGATGCGGCGGAGCGCATCGACCATACCCTGCCGCCCAGCCAGCCGGTGGCCGAGGCTGTGACCCCCGAGCACGGCGCGTATGTGGCCACCATGTGCATCGGCTGCCATGGCCCGCAGTTCAGCGGCGGCAGGATTCCCGGCAGCCCACCGGACTGGCCGGCAGCTGCCAATCTGACCCCGGGCGAGGGTTCGGCCATGCTGCGCTACGCGACGGCCGAGCAATTCCGCGCGATGCTGGCCAGCGGCCAGCGACCGGACGGCGCGGCGATCAGCGGGGTGATGCCGTTCACGTCCTTGCGGGCGATGAACCAGATCGACGCAGATGCCTTGTACCTCTACCTGCGGCAGTTGCCGCCTGTGGCATCTGGAAGCCGCTAAGCCGCGGCACTCGGGTACTTCCCGACTCCGGGCTCAGGTCTTGACCTGAAGTGCATCCATGCCGACTGCGGCTACAGTTGCGGCATGGGCAGGCCATTGCATCCTGCGCCTGTCCCGTCCCGCACCCACCACCGCGGCATTTTCATCTGCCGAACTGGAGCCATTGCTTGCAGACTGCGCCCGACCGCGACGATGAGAGTGACAGCCTGGCCGCCCTGCGGGCGCTGGATGTGCTCGACACCGCTCCCGAAGCCGAATTCGACGCGCTGGTGCAGGTCGCCTCCGCCGTGTGCGGCGTGCCGATCTCCTTGATCAGCCTGATCGATCGGGACCGCCAGTGGTTCAAGGCCAACGTCGGGCTGGCCGACGCGCAGCAGACCTCGCGAGACTCGGCGTTCTGCGCCCATGCCGTGCTGGGGAGCGAGCTGTTCGAAGTGCCGGACGCAAGGCTGGATGCGCGCTTTGCCGACAACCCGCTGGTGCTGGGCCAGCCCGATATCCGCTTCTATGCAGGCGCGCCCATCGTGCTTGGAAGTGGTCACCGTGTCGGCACCCTGTGTGTCATCGACCGGGAGCCCCGCAGCTTGAACGACATGCAGCGTGGGGTGCTGCAGCAACTGTCGATCGCTGCCGCCCGGTTGCTTGAAGGCCGGCTGGCGAGCCGGCGCGCCCGGCAGCTGGCAGGCGACTTGGCGCAGCGGGAGGCGGATCTGCGCAATGTCCTGAACTCGGTCCCTTCCATGCTGGCGTACTGGAATTCGGACCTGGTTTGCCGGTTCGCCAACCAGGCCTACGAGACCTGGTTTGGCGTCAAGCCGGAGGATTTGCTGGGGCGCCACATCCAGGACCTGCTCGGCCCGGACCTGTATGCGCGCAACCGGCCCTATCTGGAAGCGGCGCTGGCGGGACAGGCACAGGTTTTCGAGCGTGCCATCCCGACGCCGGACGGCACGGTGCGTCACAGTCTGGCCCACTACCTGCCGGACATCGTGGACGGCAAGGTCCTCGGGGTGCTCGTTCAGGTCAGCGATGTTACGCCGCTGAAGACGGCTGAAGCGGCCCTGCGCCGGAATGTGGCAGAACTCGAGGGGGTGAACCAGAAACTGGCTGCCAGCATGACCGCCTTGCAGGAGGCGCAGCGACTGGGGCAAGTCGGCAGCTGGGATTGGGATGTCGGCACCGACACCGTGACCTGGTCCGACGAGCTGTACCGGATCATGGGCTACGACCCCGAGAGCCCGGCGCCGTCCTTTGCGGAACACAGCGCGCGATTCGCCCCGGAGAGCCTGGCGCGGCTGCAAGACGCCATGTCGCACACGACACGCACCGGCGATGCCTACACCGTGGAGCTGGAGATCCGGCGTCCGGATGGGCAGCGCGCCTGGATCCTGGCCCACGGAGAAGTCGAGCGCGACAGTGCCGGCAACGACGTGCGCCTGCGTGGCACGGCGCAGGACATTACCGAGCGCATCCGGATCGAAACGGATCTGCGCAAGACACAGGACTTTCTCGCCCGCACCGGCGCATTGGCGGGTGTGGGTGGCTGGGAGGTCGACATCCTGTCGGGTACCACGGTCTGGTCCGACGAGGTCTGTCGTATCCATGGGGTGGAGCCGGGTTTTGTTCCCGCCCTGGACGAGGCCCTCGCGTTCTATGCCCCGAAGTCGCTGCCCGTGATTCGAGCCGCGGTGCAAACCGCGATGGCCGGCGGGCCGGCCTTCGATCTGGAACTTGAAATCGTGCGCCGCGATGGGCAGTCGCGCTTTGTGCGGACCGTCGGCATGGTCGATTTCGCCGATGGGCAGCCGGTGCGCCTGTCGGGTGCGTTCCAGGATGTGACCGAACACCATGCCCTGTCCCAGAAGCTGGCCGAGCAGCATGAACTGCTGCGCATCACCTTGCAATCCATTGGCGATGCCGTCATCACCACCGATGTACGTGGCCACGTGGTCTGGCTCAATCCGATCGCACAGCATCTGACAGGATGGATGGCGACCGAGGCCGAGGGTCGGCCGCTGGCCCAGGTATTTCACATTGTTCACCAGGACACCCGCAAGCTGGCGGAAAGCCCGCTCGCTGCATGCCTGCACGCGGGTGAGCGGTCCGCCCTGCCCCACCAGACCCTGTTGATCGCACGCGACGGTCGGGAATTCGGCATCGAGGACTCCGCATCCCCGATCCGCAACGAAGCCGGCGAGGTGGTGGGCGCGGTGCTGGTGTTTCACGACGTGTCGGAGCAACGCCGGCTGGCCAGTGAAATCACCTACCGCGCCACCCATGACCTGCTGACAGGACTGGTCAACCGCTCCGAATTCGAGACGCGGCTGGAGCGGGTTCTGCGCCATGCGCAGGAAGAGCACAGCCAGCACGCGCTGCTGGCGATCGACCTGGACCAGTTCAAGCTGGTCAACGACGCCTGTGGCCATGCAGTCGGCGACCAATTGCTCAAGCAGGTGGCCAAGCTGCTGGGCGATGTCATTCGCGCACGCGATACGCTGGCACGCATCGGGGGCGACGAGTTCTCCATCATCCTGGAGCATTGCGCGCCGGAGCAGGCCTTGCGGGTGGCGCAGAAAATCTGCGACCGCATGGACGACTTCCGCTTCACCCACCAGGATCGGCGGTTTCGCATCGGCGCCAGCATCGGACTGGTGGCGCTGGACCGACGCTGGCCGAACGCGGCTGCGGTGCAGCAAGCGGCCGACGCTTCCTGTTATGCCGCCAAGGAGGCCGGCCGCAACCGGGTGCACACCTGGTTCGACACCGACGTCACCATGCATGCGCGCAGGTTCGAGATGGGTTGGACCAGCCGGATCGAGCACGCGTTGGACCAGGGGGATTTCGTGCTGTATGCGCAGCGCATCGCGCCCCTGCAGCAAATGGATGCAGGCATCCACGCCGAGGTGCTGTTGCGCATGAAGAATGCGGACGGAACCCTGGCCCAGCCCGGCATGTTTCTGCCGGCGGCGGAGCGGTTTCACCTGATCAACCGGATCGACCGCTGGGTTCTGTCCACGGTGATTGCCTGGCTGAAGGACTTGGATTCGCTGCAGCCCATTGCCCTGCTGAGCGTCAACCTGTCCGGCCAGTCGGTCGGCGATCGCGCCTTCCATGCCTGGGCCATGCAGCAACTGACATTGGCAGGGGCGCAGGTCTGTTCCCGGCTGTGCCTGGAAATCACCGAGACCACGGCGGTAACCCACATGGGCGATGCCGCGAACTTCATCGAACAGGTGCGCTCGGTTGGCGTCAAGGTTGCGCTGGACGACTTTGGCGCCGGCGTGTCCTCGTTCGGGTACCTGAAGAACCTGTCGGTCGACTATCTGAAGATCGACGGGCAGTTCATTCGCAGCCTCACCGATGACTCGCTGGACGATGTGGCGGTACGCTGCTTTGTCGACGTGGCCCGGGTGCTTGGCTTGTACACGGTCGCCGAATTCGTCGACCAGCAGGAGGTGATGGACCGCCTGCGCGGCATCGGCGTGGACTTCGCGCAAGGGTATCTGGTACACCGGCCCGAGCCGCTGGCACAGCTTTTTGCCGTGCCGGCAGCATAGGACCGCCCGCCCGGCTGACACAAACCGGACGGGCTGCGAGCCTGGCTACAGATTGGAGCCGACGAGTCGCTGCAGATCGGCGGCAGCGATGCCGCGCCGCTGCGCCATGTCGGCCAGCTGGTCATCGCCGATCTTGCCGACGTTGAAGTAGGCGCTCTCGGGGTGGGACAGCTGGAAGCCGCTGACGCTGGCCGCCGGGGTCATGGCCAGGCTGCTCGTCAGCCCCATGCCGATCTCGTCGCATTGGAGCAGGCGGAACATGTCGCGCTTGGCACTGTGGTCGGGGCAGGCCGGGTATCCCGGCGCCGGACGGATGCCGCGGTATTTCTCGGCGATCAGTTCGGTGTTGTCGAGCTTCTCGTTTGGCGCATAACCCCACAGGTCGGTGCGTACCCGGTGGTGCAGGCATTCGGCAAACGCCTCGGCGAGCCGGTCGGCCAGGGCCTTGAGCGTGATCGCCGAGTAGTCGTCCAGGTCATCGAGAAAGTACTTCTCCTTCTTCTCGACGCCGATACCGGCCGTCACCGCGAACACGCCGATGTAGTCCTTCAGCCCGCTGCTTCTGGGCGCGATGAAGTCGGCCAGGCAGCGGCTCGGCCGCATCACGCCGTCGATGACCTGCTTCTCGGTCTGCTGGCGCATGCCATACCAGGTCATGGCGACCTCGGTGCGGCTGTCATCGGTATAGATCTCGATATCATCGTCGTTGACCGTGTTGGCCGGGTACAGGCCGATGACGCCATTGGCGGTGAGCCAGCGGCCTTCGATCAGCCGCTTGAGCATGCGCTGCCCGTCCGCGTAGACGCGCACGGCTTCGGTGCCGACCACCTCGTCCTTCAGGATGTCGGGGAAGCGCCCGGCCAGGTCCCAGGTCTGGAAGAACGGACCCCAGTCGATGAAGCCGGCCAGTTCGGCCAGATCGAAATTGCGGAACACCCGCCGCCCGGTGAACTTCGGCACCGGGGGCTGGTAGTGGGACCAGTCCACGACCGTCTTGTTCGCCCTTGCCCTGGCCAGCGGCCAGATCGGAATCTGCTTCTTGTTCGCATGTTGCTGGCGCACGCGTTCGTAGTCGGCTGCGAGTTCGGCCAGGTAGGCACTCGGGTTGTCGGCCAGCAGGTTTTGCACCACACCCACGCTGCGCGACGCATCCGGCACGTAGACCACCGCGCCGTCATAGTGCGGTGCCACCTTGACCGCGGTATGCACACGCGAGGTGGTCGCCCCGCCGATCAGCAGCGGGATCTTGCGCATGCGGCAGTAGTCGTCCTTCTGCATCTCGCCGGCAACGTATTGCATTTCTTCCAGGCTCGGCGTGATCAGCCCCGACAGGCCGATGATGTCCGCGCCTTCCACCTTGGCCTTGGCCAGGATCTCGTGGCAGGGCACCATGACGCCCATGTTGACGACGTCGAAGTTGTTGCATTGCAGGACCACCGTGACGATGTTCTTGCCGATGTCGTGCACGTCGCCCTTGACGGTGGCGATCACGATCTTGCCCTTGGTCTTCACGTCCTCGCCGGCCTGCTCCATCTGGCGCTTTTCTTCCTCGATGTACGGGATCAGATGTGCCACCGCCTGCTTCATCACCCGTGCGCTCTTGACCACCTGGGGCAGGAACATCTTGCCCTGGCCGAACAGGTCGCCGACGATGCCCATGCCATCCATCAATGGGCCTTCGATCACGTTCAGCGGACGGCCGCCGTCGGCCAGGATCGCCTGGTAGGCCTCTTCGGTGTCGTCGACGATGAAATCGGTGATGCCGTGCACCAGCGCGTGCGACAGGCGCTGGCCGACCGACACCGGTGCATCCGGCGTGCCCCGCCAGTCCAGCTTGCGGCTCTCGTCCTTGGCGGCGCCCTTGGCCGAGTCGGCGATCTCGACCAGGCGCTCGCCGGCGTCGGGGCGGCGGTTCAGCACCACGTCCTCGACCCGCTCGCGCAGCACCGGCTCGATGTCGTCATAGACGCCGACCATGCCGGCGTTGACGATGCCCATGTCCATGCCGGCGGCGATCGCGTGGTACAGGAACACGGTGTGGATGGCCTCGCGCACCGGGTCGTTGCCGCGGAAAGAAAAGCTCACGTTGCTGACGCCGCCCGAAACCTTGGCGCCAGGCAGATTGGCCTTGATCCAGCGCGTCGCCTCGATGAAGTCGACCGCGTAGTTGTTGTGTTCCTCGATGCCGGTGGCAATGGCGAAGATGTTGGGGTCGAAGATGATGTCCTCGGGTGGGAAACCGACCTCGTTCACCAGGATGTCGTAGGCACGCTGGCTGATCTCGGTCTTGCGCTGGTAGGTATCGGCCTGGCCTTTCTCGTCGAAGGCCATCACCACCGCGGCCGCGCCATAACGTCGCAGCAGCTTCGCCTGCTGCTTGAAGGCTTCCTCGCCCTCTTTCATGCTGATCGAGTTGACGATGGCCTTGCCCTGCACGCAGCGCAACCCGGCCTCGATGACACTCCATTTGGACGAGTCGATCATGATCGGCACACGCGAGATGTCGGGCTCGCTGGCGATCAGGTTCAGGAAGCGCACCATGGCAGCCTGGCTGTCCAGCATGGCCTCGTCCATGTTGATGTCGATGATCTGCGCGCCGTTCTCGACCTGCTGGCGCGCCACCGCCAGTGCGGCCTCGAAGTCGCCGTTCAGGATCATGCGCGCGAACGCCTTGGAGCCGGTGATGTTGGTGCGTTCGCCGATGTTGATGAACAGGGCATCGTCACCGATGGTGACCGGCTCCAGGCCGGACAGGCGCATGGGTTCGGGTGCGGGGGGTCGGGTCGGCTTGCTTGCTGTCGTCATGGCGGCTCACTCTCTGGGTCGGTGCCAACGGCCTGGTTTGGCCGTTGCCGGTAAAAGGAGTGAGCGCCGTTGTTGCACCCAAGCCTGACAAGTAGGGGGTCCATTCCGGACGCCGGCCTTGCTGCAACGCTCCTTGGGCGAGGTGGCATTTTAGTCCCGGGTCGATTTGCTACCGTGGCGCGTCTTCAGGCGACTATTTCCTAAAATGGGAAATATGGGTATATTCACCATTAATCCCTCATTGGAGTTTTGTGATGACCCTGGCCCTGCGCATCGACCCGATCGACCAATTGCCCCAGACACCGGCCACCGATGTCAAGAGGCTGGGCTGGCGTGGTGTGATGAAGTCCGTGGCGCGATCCGGCATGGTGGTGGTCACCAACCACAACGAGCCCGAGGCGGTGATCCTTTCGGTGCAGGAGTACACGGCCATCAAGCGCGCGCTGCACGAAGCCGCCAACAGATCCGAACCCACACTCGACGCGTTGCGCCAGCGCTTTGACGAGCGCCTGTCGGTGTTGCAAGAGGTCGATGCGGGTCAGCGCCTGCGCACGCTGATGCAAAGCCCCGCGCAGCTGGACGGCAAGGTGAAGGCTGGTACCGGCTACTGATGGCCCGTCCGGTACTGTTTGTGCTCGCCGGCGTCAACGGTGCGGGCAAGAGTTCGGTCGGTGGTTATCTGCTGCAACGGGCCGGCCTCGCCTGGTTCAACCCGGACAGTTATGCCCGCGAACTGGTGGCCGCCACCGGCTGCGGCCAGACCGAGGCCAATGCCGCGGCCTGGCAGGAAGGCCTGCGCCAGCTGGATGCGGCATTGGCGCAGGGCCGCAACCACGCCTTCGAGACCACGCTGGGTGGCAACACCATCCCGGCCAGAATCCTGGCCGCCGCCGCGACCCACGATGTGATGGTGTGGTACTGCGGCCTGGCCTCGCCCGATCTTCACCTGCAGCGCGTCGCGGCCCGGGTCGTGGCCGGCGGGCACGACATTCCGGAGACCAAGATCCGGGAACGGTATGTCACGGCGCTGCAGAACCTGATCGTGCTGCTGCCGCATATCGCGCACCTGCAGGTCTACGACAACAGTGCGCAGGTGGCCCCCGGCGAGCCGGTTCCCGATCCGGTGCGGGTGGCGAAAATGTTGGCCGGCAAACTGAGCTGGCCGACCACGCTGGCCGAGCTGCGCGACACTCCGACTTGGGCCAAGCCGCTGCTGGAGGCGGCTTTGTCGTTTGCGGGGGATTGATTCAGCCTCAATGTGCGGCTGGCCAGTGGCTTTATTGAAGAATCGCTGGCCATGAACTGGCGCGCAATACCGGGCGCACGGGGTAAACGCGCCGTCTCCACGGCGCAGCAGGTCTACGCCGCTTCCGGATAGAAATTGTTGCGGCCGAGTCCTCGCGCCGGCAGCACCCCGATCGCCGCCCCTATCGCCCCGATATGCTCCGGCGTCGTCCCGCAGCACCCGCCGACGATGTTCACCAAGCCCTGCTCGGCGAATTCGTGCAGCAGCCGCGACGTGACCTCCGGCGTCTCGTCGAAGCCGGTGTCCGACATCGGGTTGGGCAAGCCAGCGTTCGGATAACAGCTGATGAAGGTGTCGGGCGCGACCCGGTTCAGTTCCTGGATATAGGGCCGCATCAGCGCCGCGCCGAGCGCGCAGTTCAGGCCGATGGCCAGCGGCTGGGCGTGGCGCACGCTGTACCAGAATGCGGTCACGGTCTGGCCGCTGAGAATGCGGCCGGAGGCGTCGGTGACGGTGCCGCTGATGATCAGCGGCAGGCGTTCGCCTGTGGCCTCGAACACCTCGTCGATCGCGAACAGCGCCGCCTTGGCATTGAGCGTGTCGAAGATGGTCTCGACCATCAGCACATCGGCGCCGCCTTCGATCAGCGCCTGCGTCTGCTCGTAATAGGCCGCGCGCAGCTGCTCGAAGCTGACATTGCGGGTCCCGGGGTCGTTGACGTCGGGGCTGATGCTGGCGGTCTTGGGGGTGGGGCCGAGGGCGCCGACGACGAAGCGGGGCTTGTCCGGTGTGCTGTATTTGTCGCAGGCGGCGCGGGCGATGCGCGCGCTTGCCAGGTTCATCTCGCGCGCCAGCTCGGCCATGTCGTAGTCGGCCTGGGCCACGGTGGTGGCGCCGAAGGTGTTGGTCTCGACCATGTCGGCGCCGGCGGCCAGGTATTTCTCGTGGATGTCCTGGATCACGTCCGGCCGGGTCAGGCTCAGCAGCTCGTTGTTGCCCTTGACATCCTTGGGGAAGTCCTTGAAGCGTTCGCCCCGGTACTGTGCCTCGCCGAGCTTGAGGCGCTGGATCATCGTGCCCATGGCACCGTCAAGAATGGCGATGCGCTGGCCGAGGATTGCCGGCAGGGCCTGGCCCCGCGTATAGGTGATGGGCTGTGTCATGGTGGCGCCATTGTAGAAAGGCGCCCGACCACCTGCGCGCCGTGGGGTCGGCGCTGCCGGCTCAGGCGACGCCCAAGGCCTGCCTGAGCACCGCCACGTAGTCGGCGGTGCGCACGATGTAGGGGTAGTGGCCACCGCTGTCGAGCCGCACATGGCGGGCGCCGGGGTAGCGGCGCACCACGTCCTCCTGCACCGCGCGCGGCAGCAGCGGATCGTCCATGCAGTCGATGATGGTGATGCGTTCGCCGGCCATCTCCAGCGGCGGCACGGCCGGCGCGGCCTGCACCGCCATGACGCGAGCCTTCATCGCGCGGGCGCTGAGCAGCCGGGTGCCGCTGTCGATCAGGATGGCCTTGAGCCGGGCCGTGCGCGGATCGGTCTCGGGCCAGGCGCGGACCGAGTTGACGACCATGTCGCGGTGCATGCGGGGGGGCTGCGCGCGCAGCTGGTCGACGGCCTGGCGTGCCACGATGCGCCGCGTCAGCGCCGGGTCGCACAAGGTGTTGCCCAGGATCAGCCGGTCCACCCGCTGCGGATGGCGGGCGGCAAAATGCTGCGCCAGAAAGCCGCCAAGCGAGGAGCCCACGACGCTGGCCTGTGCGATGCCGAGCGCGTTCATCAGCCCGGCCAGCGAATCGGCCAGCCGGTGGATGTCCTCGATCATCGGGTAGGTGACCGAGACCATGCGGACCTTCTTGCCCAGCGCCTGCATGGCGTCGGAAAAAATGGCAGCGGTGCCCAGCGTGCCGGGCAGCATCAGCAGCACCGGACCACCCTTCGCCCCTTGGGTGTCGATCAGCTTCCAGTGCAGTCCGGCGACGCGCACGGTGCGTTCCTGTGGCAGTGTCATGGTGCGGGCTTTCTGGCCGCCAGACCGGCGGCAACATGGATCAGGATGGCGACGAAGCTCACCGGCAGAGCGGCCGTGAACCAGGCCATGGACAGTCCGATGGCCTCGGTATTGCGCGAGGCCGAGCGTGCCAGAAAGCCGCGCGCCAGATCCTGGCCAGGTCCGAACAGGCAGAAATAGAGGATCGGTGCCACGAACAGCACGACGCTGGCCGCACGCAGCCACGCGATGGCCGCGTTGCCCTCGAGTGCCTTCAGCCGCAGCATGACCGGATCGCTACCGGCCTTGAACGCGACCGCGCTGCCCAGCAGTCCGGACCAGACCATGGCATAGCGGGCACCTTCCTCGGTCCAGCCCGGGGGTTCGGAGAACACATAGCGCGCCACGACCTGGATCGCGATCAGCACCAGCATCAGCACCAGTCCGGTGGCCGCACCGACGCGGCAGCACCTGTCGACGGCAAGGCTTAGCGCCAGCAGGCCGGATCGCATCGAATGGCCTCAGCGGGTCTTGTTGGCGGCATCGACGAAGGGCTTGATCTCGGCCTCGGACAGGATGGCGGTCCACGAGGTGCGCGAGCGCTCCTGGAACTGCTTGCGGCCTTCCGGTGTCAGCGGGGTGATCTTCATGCCGGCCTTGGCGATCTGCTCCATGGCCTGCTCATCGCTGGTCTTGACCCAGGCCCGGTTGGCCTCCCGGGCCTTGACCACCGCTGCATCGAACGCGGCCTTGCGGTCGGCTGGCAATTTCTTGTACCAGTCTTCCGACACCATGGCCACGCGCAGCGACTGCGACACATTGGCCGGCGTGTAGTACTTCAGGATCGCGCCATGGCCGAACAGAAAGGGCACGAAGGGCGGGTTGATGTAGCCCGACGCGATGCCGGTCTGCAGCGCATTGGCCACTTCCGGCATGGTGATGACCACGCCGTTGGTGCCCCAGGACTTGAACAGCTTCATCTGGTTCTCGTCCAGCCCGCGCATGCGCAGGTCGGCCATGTCGTCGGGCTTGCTGATCTCGTGCCTGGTGTTGAAGATGCCGGTGCCGCCGCCCACGGCCACCAGCGCCACCACGCGTGCGCCCTTGGGAATGACGCCCTCGTTGACCTTGGCCAGCAGGCCGCCGGCGGCATCGGCGCGGTCCAGATGGGCCAGCGAGTCGTACAGGTAGGGCAGGCCGAAGCCGAAGGTCAGCTTGTTGAGCTGGGCCGAGCGTGCCAGGTCGGCCATGTTGACCTCCAGCAGGCCTTGTGTGGTCTGGTCCAGCCGTTCAGCTTCGCCGCCGATGGAGTTGACCGGCAGCTCCTTCACCGTGAACCCGGAGGCCTTGAGCTGCTCGCCCAGGGCCTTGGCAAAGACATAGGAGCCGGAGCGCGCGGCGTCGGGTGGCGAGTCCAGTCCGATGCGCACCTCCTGTGCCGACGCGGCGCCTGCCAGCAGGAGAACGATGGTGGCCAGAATGCGGATTTTCATGGTGGATTCCCAGGGTTGAGGAAAGTGAAATTGCAGGTTGAAAGGTGTTCCAGGGCCGGGAGTGCCGCTAGGCGACCAGTCCGAACATGCGCGGCAGAAACAGGCTCAGCTCCGGCAGCAGCACGATCACCAGCAGCAGCAGGACTTCCATGATGGCGAACGGAAAGATGGCGCGTGCCAGTGCCCAGTACTCGACCTTGCACACGGTGGATACCGCCAGCAGGCAGCCTCCGACCGGCGGCGTGATCAGACCGATGGTCAGGTTCAGGCACAGCACGATGCCCAGGTGCACCGGGTCCACCCCCAGTGCTATCGCGGGCGGGCCCAGCAGCGGCACCAGCAGGGCCAGCGCCACCGGCGGGTCGAGCACCATGCCGGCGACCACGAAGATCAGGTTGATGACCAGCAGGTAGGCCGTCTGGCCCAGGCCCAGCTCGGTGACGAAGCCGGCCAGGCGCTGTGGCAGCTGTTCGTGGCCGGCCAGCCAGCTGAAGCAGGCGACCGCGCCCAGGATCATGAAGATGGCACCGGTCAGCGAGGCCGTCTGCACCAGGCTTTGCGACAGGTCGGCGCGACTCAGGCCGCCGTACCAATAACCCACTGCCAGTGCGGCGACGACGGTCAGTGCCGCTGCCTCGGTGGGCGTGACGACACCGAACACGATGCCACCCAGGATGATGACCGGCAGCGACAGGGCGGGCAAGGCGCGCCAGAAGGCCGGCCAGAACGCCGGAATGTCGGCGTCGGCGCCGCCGGGATGGTCGTCGCGGTGGGCAAACCAGGCATTGACCATGAACAGCACGACCGCCAGCAGCAGGCCGGGAACGACGCCGGCCACGAACAGTGCCGCCACCGAGGTCTGCATCACTGCTCCGTAGAAGATCATCACGATCGACGGCGGAATGATGGGCCCGATCACCGACGAGGCGGCGGTGATGGCCGCCGCGTACAGGGGCTTGTAGCCGCGCGCCACCATGGCCGGCACCAGCGTGTTGCCCAGTGCCGCTGCGTCGGCCACGGCCGAGCCGGAAATGCCGGCGAAGAACACGCTGGCCATCACGTTGACATGGCCCAGGCCACCCTTGAGCCGGCCCAGCATCGCCATGGCGAAGTCGACCAGAGCCCGGGTGATGCCGGCGCGGTTCATGATCTCGCCGGCCAGGATGAACAGCGGCATCGCCATCAGCGCGAACACATCGATCTGGCTGAAGATGCGCTGCGGCACGATGGCCAGATACTGCGTGTTGCCGCTGGCAATGAAGGCCAGCACGGAGGAGGCGCCCAGCGCGTAAGCGACAGCCGTGCCTGCGCCCAGCAGGGCCAGCATCGCGGTCAGGACGAGCCAGGACATCGGCGCACTATAGCAGTGGGGGGGCCGCGCGGGCGCGCTTTTCACGGCATGGAACAAGCCGGTGTGCGGCCGGAATTTCCGCGTCTGGCGGGGGCCTGCTGGCGCTTGTCGCCCGATTGGACGACGAATCCCCGGTCGTCACCGCGGGGGTCCCGCAAATGGCGGGACAATCGGTCCATGGGAGTGGAAATCTGTTGAACGACGCTACGGTTCTGGAAGAGGGTGTGCTGAGCGCAGCCCATGAGGTCCTGCGCGAGGTATTCGGTTACCCGCATTTCCGCGGCCCGCAGCAGCCGGTGGTCGAGCATGTCTGTGCCGGTGGCGATGCGCTGGTGCTGATGCCCACCGGCGGCGGCAAGTCGCTGTGCTACCAGATCCCGGCCATCGTGCGCCAGCGCCAGGGCCATGGCACGACCGTGGTCGTGTCGCCGCTGATCGCGCTGATGCACGACCAGGTCGGTGCCTTGCATGAGGCCGGTGTCGATGCCGCCTTTCTCAACTCCACGCTGACCGGCGAGGAAGCCGCGCAGATCGAGAAGCGCCTCATGCGGGGCGAGATCACGCTGCTGTACGTGGCGCCGGAGCGGGTCACGACGCCGCGTTTCCTGGCCCAGCTCGACAGCATGTACGCGCGCGGCCGGCTGGGCCTGTTCGCGATCGACGAGGCCCATTGCGTCAGTCAGTGGGGCCATGACTTCCGCCCCGAATACCGGGCGCTGACGGTGCTGCACGAGCGCTACGCCGCCGTGCCGCGCATTGCCCTGACCGCCACCGCCGACGCCTTGACGCGCGAGGACATCCTGGAGCGGCTGCAGCTGCAGGACGCGCGGGCTTTTGTCAGCAGTTTCGACCGGCCGAATATCCGCTACACCATCGTCGAGAAGAAGGACCCGACCACGCAGCTGCTGCGTTTCGTGCAGGGCGAACATGCGGGCGATGCCGGCATCGTCTATTGCCAGTCGCGCAAGCGGGTCGAGGAGATCGCGCAGACGCTGTGTGACCAGGGCGTCAATGCCTTGCCCTACCACGCCGGGCTCGATGCCAAGGTGCGCCAGCAGAATCAGGACCGCTTTCTGCGCGAGGAGGCGGTCGTGATGGTGGCAACGATTGCCTTCGGCATGGGCATCGACAAGCCCGACGTGCGTTTTGTCGCGCACCTGGACATGCCCAAGAACATCGAGGCCTACTACCAGGAGACCGGCCGTGCCGGCCGCGACGGCGACGCCTCCGACGCCTGGATGGCCTATGGCCTGCAGGACGTGGTGAACCAGCGCCGCATGATCGACGAGAGCCCGGCCGGCGAGGAGTTCAAGCAGGTCCAGCGCGGCAAGCTCGACGCCTTGCTGGGGCTGGCCGAGGCCATCGATTGCCGGCGGGTGCGGTTGCTCAAGTACTTTGGAGAGACCTACGCGCCAGCAACGGGCACGGACGATGCAGCCGCTGCGGGCGAAACCTCGCGTTCACCGCGCTTGCGTTGCGGAAATTGCGACAACTGCCTGTCGCCGGCCCAGGTCTGGGACGGCACGGATGCCGCGCGCAAGCTGCTCAGCACCATCTACCGGGTGCAGCAGTCCAGCGGCATCACCTTTGGCGCCGGCCACATCATGGACATCGTGCGCGGCAAGAAGACAGAGAAGGTCGCGCAGCACGGGCATGCGGAGCTGAGCACCTTCGGCATCGGTGCCGAGTTCAGCGAACAGCAACTGCGCGGTGTGTTGCGCCAGCTGATCGCCATCAATGCCGTGCATGTGGACGCACAGGCCTACAACACGCTGGCACTGACCGAGGGTTCGCGCGCCGTGCTCAAGGGCGAGGTGCCGGTGCAGCTGCGCGTTTCCAGCGCGGCGGCGCCGGCAGACCGCCGCCGCCGCACCGGTAGCCGCACGACCGCGGCCAAGGCGCCGGTGGAGCTCGATGCCGCCGCGCAGCGCCGTTACGAGGCCTTGCGCGAGTGGCGTGCCGAAGTGGCGCGCGAGCACAACCTGCCGGCGTACGTCATCTTCCATGACGCCACGCTGGCGGCCATCGCGCAGCGCGCCCCGCATTCGCTGGACGACCTGCAAGGCATCAGTGGCATCGGCGCGCGCAAGCTCGAAGCCTATGGGGACGAGGTGCTGCGGGTCGTGGCGCTCTGACCCGCCGCAAGGGGGCAGGGTCAGCCGTGGTTGAAGCCGGCGGCCAGCACGCCGGCGATGCAGATGGCCTCGTCTTCGTCACCGGTGCCGCCGCTGGCGCCGACGGCACCGAGGGTCTGGCCGGCCGCGTTCTTGATGAGCACGGCGCCGGTCTGGGGCAGAAACCTGCCGTCCGACGTGGCGGCCAGGGATACGAAGAAATTCGGATTGCCCTTGGCGCGTTCACCGAGCACGCGGCTGGACACGCCCATGCCGACCGCACCCCAGGCCTTGGCCCGTGCCACGTCGAAGCGGAACATGCTGGCACCGTCCTCGCGCGCAAACGCCTTCAGGTTGCCGGCCTCGTCGAGCACGGCGATGCCCATGGGCTGGTAGCCGGCCTGGCGGGATGCGTCGATGGCGGCGGCGATGATCTGGTTGGCTTGCGCCAGCGTCAAATGGGACATACGGGTCTTTCTGTTCAGAAGGGATAGTGGCGGGGGCTGGTCTGTACCGTCATCCAGCGCAATTCAGTGAATGCATCGATGCCGGCCTTGCCGCCGAAACGGCCGTAGCCCGAGTCCTTGACGCCGCCAAAAGGCATCTGCGCCTCGTCGTGCACGGTCGGGCCGTTCACATGGCAGATGCCCGACTCGATGCGCCGCGCCACGTCCATGGCCCGGGCCAGGTCACCGCCGAAGACCGCTGCCGACAGCCCGTAGGGGTTGTCGTTGGCACAGTTGACGGCTTCCTCGACGCCGCTCACGCGCACGATGGGCTTGACCGGGCCGAAACTCTCTTCATGGTAGATGCGCATGTCGCGCGTGACATGGTCCAGCAGCGTGGCCGGCATCAGCGTGTTGTCGACCTTGCCGCCACAGACCAGCGTGGCACCCTTGGCCAGCGCATCGTCGATCAGGCCATTGCAGCGTTCGACGGTACGCATGTCGACGACCGAACCCAGTACCACCGGACCCTTGCGGGGATCGCCGAGCGGCAGCGCGACCGCCCGCGCGGCCAGCTTGCTGACGAATGCGTCGGCAATGCTTGCGTCGACCACGATGCGTTCGGTCGACATGCAGATCTGGCCGCTGTTGGCGAACGCACCGAAGATCGCACCGTTGACCGCTGCCTCCAGGTCGGCGTCGTCCAGCACCACCAGCGGTGCCTTGCCACCGAGCTCGAGAACCACGGGTTTGAGGTGCCGTGCACAGGTCTGCGCGATGATGCGCCCGACCGTGGTCGAACCGGTGAAGTTGACGCGCCGCACCGCCGGGTGTGCCACCATCGCCTCCACCACATCGGCGGCATCTGCAGGGGCGTTGGTGATGAAGTTGACGACGCCATGGGGCAGGCCGGCCTCCTGCAGGGCTTCGATAATCAGGCCGTGCGTGGCCGGGCACAGCTCCGAGCCCTTGAGCACGACGGTGTTGCCACACGCCAGTGGCGTGGCGATGGCGCGCACACCCAGGATCACCGGCGCGTTCCAGGGCGCCATGCCCAGCACCACGCCGGCCGCCACCCGCATGCCCATGGCCAGGTTGCCCGGCACGTCCGACGGGATGATCTCGCCGCTGATCTGGGTCGTGATGGATGCGGCTTCCTGCAGCATGCCGGCGGCCAGATGCACATTGAAACCGACCCAGGGCGCGCCGGCGCCGGTTTCGGCCGCCATGGTCTCGGCAAACTGCGGCGTCCGTGCCTCGAGCGCAGCGGCGGCCTTGAGCAGCATTGCGCGGCGCGCACCGGGTCCCAGGGCCGACCAGGCCGGGAATGCTGCCGCCGCCGCTTCCACCGCGCGTACCGCGTCGGCCGCGCTGGCGGCGGGTGCCCGGGTGGCAACGCTGCCGTCCATCGGATTCAGGCGCTCGAAGGTCTTGCCGCTTGCGGCGGCCAGCGATTCGCCGCCAATCAGCAGTCGGATGTCATGCATGGGATTCTCCTGGTGCGGTGTCGCAGCGTGTGTGGGGGCCTCGACGAGGCCGTGCCGTTTCATGCTACCAAAGCCGGCACACGCAGGACGGCGAAGGGTTGCTCTCGGGGCCGGTCCATCGGCGAAGGTGCCTGCCATCCTGCATGGCATGGGCCGGGACGGGCCGCGACGCGTCAGCGGCTTGATCGCGCAGCCGCGCGGGATGCCGCCGGTCAGATCGAGAGCCGCGCCAGATAGTGGCCTGCGCCACATGCATGTGCAACCGGCGCCGACATTGCAGGTCTGGGGCGCCGGTCATCCCGTCATCATTCCGGCAGCAGCCCGATCTCCTTGGCCGCCGCACCCCAGCGCTGGTGCTCGTCCTTGAGAAACTGCGCCACGGCATCCGGAGATGCGAGCGGCTCGGCGATCGGTCCGACGGTCAGGATGCGATCGGCCATGTCCTTGTCGGCCAGCAGCAGGTTGACTTCCTTGTGCATGCGGCTGATCGCAGCGGCCGGCGTGCCGGTGGGCGCGACGAGCGTGAACCAGCCACTCATGTCGAAACCGGGAATGACCTCGGCCAGCGAAGGCACCTGCGACCAGGCCGGAATGCGTTTGCCGGTGGTCACGGCCAGCATGCGCAGCCGACCCTGGCGGACCAGCTGGGCGGTCGAGGCCACGTCGGCCACGACGGCGTCGGTCTGGCCGCCGATGACGTTCTGCACCGCCACGCCGACGTTGCTGTACGCGACCAGATTGGCATTCGCGCCCGAGCGTGCATTGAGCAGCCGCGCAATGATGCCGCCGAACGAACGCGGGCCTTCGTTGCCGACCGACAGGGTGCCCGGAGCCGCCTTCGAGCGGGCGATCAGGTCCTGGATCGACTGGATCGGCGACTCGGCCTTGACCAGCACCGCGAACGGGCTCTTGCCGATGAAGGCCACCGGCACGAAGTCCTTCTGAGGGTCATAGGCCAGGGACTTGAACAGGTAGGTGTTGGTCACCAGGGCCGCCGTGGTGGCGAAGTAGAAGGTGTAGCCGTCCGGGGCGGAACGGCCGGCGGCCTGGGCACCGATGACGTTCTGTCCGCCGGGCTTGTTGTCGATGACGATGGGCTGGCCCAGCGTGCGCGCGAGTTGCTCGCCCAGCATGCGCGCGATGTTGTCGGGGCCCGAACCCGGTGGCTGGGACAGGATCCACTTGACCGGCTTGTCGGGCCAGGCCGCGGCCTGTGCGAACGCGGCGCCCGGCACCAGCAGTGCGGCGCCGAGCAGGGCGGTTTCAAGTAAGTGGCGTCGTTGCATGGATGTCTCCTTCTTCGATGAATGTCTGCAGGGCCTGCAGTTGGCGGGAAAGGTGTTCGGGTGTCGTCGCGACACCGTGCACGTAGTGGTCGGGCCGCACGATGGCTGCGGCGCAGCCGTGGCGCGCCATCCACTGCGCCACGATGCCGTCGGTCTCCACGTACCCGGCATCACCGATCGGCACCACGCGCAGCTGCGGGCAGGGGCGCAGCGCCGGGGCGAACCGGGCATTGGCGCCGGGCGCCAGCACCACCCGCCAGCCGGTCCCGCACAGCGTGTCCATGCGTTGGCGTGTGTTGCCGGCCAGCAGCCAGGGCTGGGGGAAGATGCTGCCGACGCCGGGTGCGCGTTCTGCCGACAGCAGACCGGCCTGCAGTGCGGGTTGCACGTCCTGCCGTGGCACGGACGGAACCACACCTGCGCACTGCGCGAGCAGCTGCGCGTCGCGGGCCCTGGCGGCGGCCACGTCGCGCTCGCCGATGATCTGGCCGATGGCCTTGATGCGACCCGTCAGCGCCTGGACGTGGCCCTTGCGCTCGGCGCCATAGGTGTCGAGCAGCGCATCGCTGGCACCTTCGCGCAGCACGGCCTGCAGCTTCCAGGCCAGATTGGCCACGTCGCGGATGCCCTGGCACATGCCCTGTCCGAGGAACGGTGGCTGCTGGTGCGCGGCATCGCCGGCGACGAACACCCGACCCGCGCGCCAGCGCTCGGCCACCAGCGCGTGAAAGCGGTAGCTGGCCTGGCGCCAGAGCGTGCCGTCCTCGGGCGTGATCCAGCGCGACAGCAGCTTCCAGGCGCCCTCGGGCGTCGCGACCTGCCGGGCATCCTCATCGTCGTTGATCGAGATCTCCCAGCGCCGGTGCCGACCCGGCCCGATCAGGTAGGTGCTGGGCCGCTGCGGCTCGCAGTACTGGATGCTGACCTGGGGCAGTTTCGCAGCGCCCTGTGCGGTGACCATGACGTCGACGACCAGCCAGGGCTGGTCGAAGCCCAGATCCTCCAGTGCGATGCCGACCCGGCTGCGCACCATGCTCGACGCACCGTCACAGGCGATCACGTACGACGCGCGAACTGCATGGGTGCTGCCGTCGGGTGCGCGGACCTGCAGCGTCACGCCCTCGGCATCCTGCGCCAGGTCGGTCACCGCGTGCCCCAGCGCCACCTGCACCTGCGCCAGGCTGGCCACATGGGTGCGCAGTACCTGTTCCGCGGCCGGCTGGTTGAACACCAGTGAGGGCGGGAACGCCAGCGGAAACGGCGGCTCGACCGTGCTGAAGCGCTTGATCAGCTGGCCGTCGACGCCGTAGAACTCGGAGGGCGTGAACGGCTCGGCATGCTCCAGGATCTGCGCGTGGATGCCCAGTTGCTGGAACACCCGCATGATTTCATGGTCCAGTGCGAAGGCGCGCGGCTTGTCGTAGATTTCGGTGGACTTGTCGCAGACCCAGGTCCGGATGCCTTGTGCGCCTAGCAGCCCGGCGGCCACGGCACCGCAGGGTCCGTAGCCCACGATGGCGACATCAACCGCTGGCGTCATGGCTCAGGCCTCGTCGCGGATCGGGTTGGACAACAAGCCGATGCCATCGATCTCGATCTCGATCGTGTCGCCGTCCTTCATCCACACCGGCGGTGTGCGGGCCTGGCCCACGCCGGCCGGCGTGCCCATGGCAATGACGTCGCCCGGCTCCAGCGTCAGGCATTCGGTCAGCAGGGCGATGGTCTCGGCCACCCCCCAGATCATGTCGGTGGTGTTGGCGTCCTGCATGACCGTGCCGTTGAGCCGGCTCTGGATCCGCAGGCCGGTCGCGCCCGGCGGCAGTTCGTCCGCACTGACCAGCACCGGTCCGAGCGCACCGGTGCCGTCGAAATTCTTGCCGATGGTCCATTGCGGCGTCTTCTTCTGGTAGTCGCGCACCGACATGTCGTTGAAGCAGCTGTAGCCGAACACACAGTCCAGGGCGTTGGCCTGTGTCAGGTGCCGCGCCTTCCTGCCGATGACGACCGCCAGTTCGGCTTCATAGTCGAAGCGCTCCGACACGCGTGGCCGCAGGCCGTTTTCGCCATGGGCGATCAGCGAGGTGGCGCCGCGCAGGAAAAACCAGGGGTACTCCGGTTTGTCGCGCCCGCCTTCCTTGGCGTGGTCGAAGTAGTTCAGGCCCAGGCAGATGATCTTGCCCGGGCGCGGCACGACAGGCGCATGGCGGATGCCGGACAAGGGCAGGCGTGGGGCGCTGGACGCGATGGCGGCCCTGCCGGCTGCGAGCAGGTCGACACCGGACGCGAGTGCGTCGACAAGGCTGGATGGACCGTGCGGCTGGGCTGCACCAAGGTCGATGACACCACCGTCGGCGAGTACGCCCAGGCGTGGCGTGGCGGCGGGGTCTGAAGTGTGGAAGCTGACAAATTGCATGGAAGGTTTCCGTGGAGGGGATGGGGTTGACTATTCAGGATGGGATGGCCGGGAACGCGATCTGGCGTTGCGCCTCCTTGAGGACCTTGGACGGTGGTGCTGAAATGCCCCATTGGTCGACGCGGCCCGCAGGCCACTTCCAGTCCTCCGGCTGACCGACGGGATAGTCGTCGCCGACCTGCTCGACGTCGCAGGTATATTCGATGACGAAGCCGCCAGGCCCGACAAAGTAGTTGAAGGCGTTGTCACCCGGTCCGTGACGGCCCGGCCCCCATTCGATGGCGTACCCGGCATCCTTCATGCGGCCGCCGCCGCGCATCACGGCATCGACGTCCTGCATGACGAAGGCCACATGGTTCAGGCAATCGTTGTCGGCATCGGCCAGGGCGATGCTGTGGTGGTCGCCTGTGCCGTCCTGCGGAATCCGCACGAACGCCATGATGCGGGTGCGGTCGGACAGCCGCATGCCCAGCGCGCTTTCGTAGAACGGCAGGCCCGCCGCCACGTCATGGCTGTTGAGCACCGCGTGCGCGAGGCGGATCGGCTGGTCCTTGTGGTCGGCGATGTCGCTGTGCCGGCTGTCTCCCGCGACGATACGCAGGATGCGGCCTTGCGGATCGCGCAATACGACAGCTTCGCCGCCGCCCGGCTCTGACACGGGCTGGCGCGATGACACGACGCTGCCGCCATGCGCGACGGCATCGCGCGCCACCCGGTCGAGCGCCGGCAACGAGGCTGCGCGCAGGGTGACCGACAACAGTTCGGAGCGGCTGCGCGGATGCAGGGCCAGCAGATGGTGGTCGGCCCCGCTGCCGCGCAGATAGACGATCTCGCCCACGCGGTCGGCGACGCGCAGGTTCCAGGTCTCGGTGAAGAACTTCTCGGCCGCGGGAACATCGGCCAGTCCGATGTCGACGCTGCGCAAGGCTTGGATCGGTCCCAGAGTCATGCGGGCTCCTGAACGGGAAGGTGGAGAAAGCGCTGCGCGTTGCCGCGCAGCAGCCGATGGCGGGTTGCGCTGTCGAAGCCGGCCGCGTCGATGGCGGCCACTGGCTGGCGCTCGTGGAAATTGAACGGGTAGTCGGTACCGATCATCAATTGCGTTTCGCCGAATACCGACACCAGATGGCGCAGGGTCGGTGCATCGAAGACCAGTGTGTCGTAGAACAGTCTGCGTGCCTGTTCACGGGGCGCGGTCGTGATGCCTTCCTTCAGTGCCTGAAACACGCCCCAGCCCTGCTGCAGGCGTGGCAGCAGCATCGCCAGCGTGCCGCCGCCATGGCTGAACGCGATGCGCAGATCCGGGTGGCGTTCGATCAGGTTGCTGGTCAGCACCGAGGCCGCTGCCAGACCCACGTCACCGGGATAGCCGAGCACCTGCTGCAAGGCCGACGGACCGATCAGGCGCTCCATGCCGGCGGGGCGGATCGCATGCACGAAGACGGCAGCGCCCATGGCTTCGCATGCCGCGAAGAAGGGTTCGAATTCCGGCGCGCCGATCGGGCGGCCGTTGATGTTGCTGCCGACCTCGACGCCGGACAGCCCCAGGGTCTGCACCGCATATTCGAGCGCACGGATCGCAAGTTCCGGGTCCTGCAAGGGCACGGCGCCGAAGCCGGCCAGGCGGCCGCTCGATGCGGCCACCATCGCCGCGATCTGGTCGTTGAGGAAGTGCAGCAGTTGTTGCGCGTCGCGGGGCTTCATCCAGTACGACAGCAGCTCCGGCATTGGCGAGATGACCTGCAGGTCCAGTCCCATCGTGGCCAGATCGTCGAGGCGACGCCCGGCGTCCCAGCATTTGTCCGAGACTGTGCGATAGACCTTGCCGGCAATCATCACGCTGCGGTGGCAGGCGTGGGCTGGTGCCATCGACGGCCAGTCGGATGGCGCATCGATGCCGATGTACCGGGGAAAGTTCTCCGGCACGACGTGGGCATGGGTGTCGATGCCGCAATGGCATGTCATGGGGCGTTGCATGGGTCGGGTCTGGCGCCGGTCCTGTTGTCTCCTGAAGCCGCGAATCGTAGGTTCAGGATTTCAATCTGCATAGACGATTTTGCGAATTGCTAATATCCACGTCATGGATATAAGGGACATGGACCTGAACCTGCTGGTCATCTTCGATGCGATGGCGCGTCTGCGCAGCGTGGTGCGGACCGGCGAAGAGATTGGCTTGAGCCAGCCTGCCACCAGTGCCGCACTGGCGCGGCTGCGGCTGCTGTTCAACGATGCCTTGTTCGTGCGTGCCGGCGCGCAGATGCGCCCGACGCCGCGCGCGCTGGAACTGGCGCCGCTGGTGCAGCGGGTGGTGGAGATGGTGCGCATCGAGATCCTGCAGCAGACCGGTTTCGATCCGGCCCGTGCCGATCGCAGCTTCACGATCCTGACGCCCGACATCGGCGAGATCGCGTTCTTCCCGGGCGTGTTGCGCCGGCTTCGGGTGGAGGCGCCCGGCGTGAGGCTGCGCGCCGTTTCCTTGCCACGCAAGGCGGCGGCCGAGGCACTGGAGTCGGGCGTGGCCGAGCTGGCGATCGGTTTCTTCCCCGATCTGCAGAAGTCGGGCTTCTTTCAGCAGGGCCTGTTCAAGACCTCGTACGCGTGCATCACGTGTGCCAGCAGCCGCAAGCTTGGCAAGCGTCTGGGCATGAAGGAGTATCTGTCCGCCAGCCATGTGGCGGTCCTGCCCGAGGGCCGCGAACACACGCTGGACAGGGTGCTGGAGGCGCGCGGCTACCACCGACGCGTGGTGCTCGAGCTGTCACATTTCATGAGTCTGCTGGCCATCATGCCCGGCAGCGATCTGATCGCCACGGTCCCCGAGGACATCGCGACCGCGGTCGAACGCCATATCCCCTTGCGCCGCATCGAACTGCCGTTCAAGCCACCGGTGATCGACGTCCAGCAGTACTGGCATCGGCGCATGCAGAACGACCCTGCCAACATGTGGCTGCGTGGCTTGTTCCATGCGGTCAATCGGCGCGACGGGCGCGCGCCGCTGCCGGCACCCGCCACGCAGCGCGCCTGGACGCGCCCGTCGGGTGCCGCGGCGTAGCAAGGTCTTGCCGCAAAGAGGTGGCAGACAGGTGCCGGCCTGCGATCAGGGCACCCGGCGCTTCGGCAAGGCGACGCGCACTGGCGCTGCGGGTGTGGTGGACCGCGCCGTCCGGCCAGCCGCCGCACGCAGGGGGGCCGGCGGTGGCACTAGATCGGCCAGTGTCACGCCGTCGAGCTCCCGAAAGTAGGCCTGCAGCGCGTTGCCGAACACCTGTTTCAGCCGACAGGACGGTGTCAGCGTGCAGGCGTTGGTGGCAGGGTCGAAACACTCGACCAGCCGGAAGTCGGTTTCCGACGTCCGCACAATGTCGCCGACACGGATCCGATCGGCGCTCTGCAGCAAGCGCAGGCCGCCGCCGCGCCCGCGCGTGGTCTCGATCACACCCTGGCGCGAGAGGTCGTTGACCACCTTCATCAAATGGTTCTTCGACACCTGGTGGTGTTCGGCCAGCTCGCCGATGGTCACCAGCCGGCCCGGATGCGAGGCGCAATACATCAGCACCCGCAGGCTGTAGTCGGTGTATTCGGAGAGGCGCATGCATATCCTTAAAGATGCACTGAGTATATTGCTTTAAGTGCCCGCAAGCCTTAACATGCAGTCTATGTGCATGTTAAGAGATCCTGCAGCGCGTGTCGGCTGACACCGCGACCCGACCATGAAAACTCTGATTCAACCTGTCCTTGCACAGCCCGGCCCGGTGGCGGACAACGGTACTGGCTGGCCGCTGCTGCGGCTGGGCTTTCGGCCCTTCTATCTGGGTGCGGCGGTGTTCGCCTGTCTGGCGGTTCCGATGTGGGTGCTGCTGTTCCTGGGCCACACGGACCCGGTGCCGGTATTGCCGCCCCTCCTGTGGCACGCGCATGAGATGCTGTTCGGTTTTGCGGCCGCCGTCATCGTCGGTTTTCTGATGACGGCCGGCAAGGCCTGGACCGGGCTGCCCACACCCCGGGGCGGCGCCATGGCCGCGCTGGCGCTGTTGTGGCTGGCTGCGCGAATCTCTGCGTGGGTGGCGCCGTACCCGGTCTACGCCGCCTTGGACCTGCTGCTGTTGCCGGTGGTCGCCACCGTGCTGGTGCGCCTGCTGCTTCGCGCGGACAACCGGCGCAACTTGCCGCTGGCAGGCCTGCTCGGTGCACTGGCGCTGGCCAACCTGGTGTTCCATCTGTCGGTGCTCGCGTATCTGCCGCTGCCGCCGGTGCAGGCCTTGGTGGCCGCCCTGGCCTTGATCGTGCTGATCGAGACCGTGATGGCAGGCCGGGTGATTCCGGCCTTTACGATGGGGGCGACCCCGGGACTGCGCATCAGGCTCGACCCGACGCGCGAAAAGGCCACGGCCCTGGCAAGTGTTGCGGCCCTGGCGTGGTGGGTGTTCGCGCCCGCGCACGCGGCGGGCGCGGCGTTGCTCGCGCTGGCCGCCGTACTGCAGGTGTCGCGTCTGATCGCCTGGAAGCCCTGGTGCACCCGTAGCCGGCCCATCCTGTGGATCCTGCATCTGTCCTATGCATGGATTCCCGTCGGCTTCGCATTGCTGGCAATGAACCAGCTCGGCTGGATCGGCGCCTCGGCCGGCATTCATGCATTGGCGGTGGGCGCCACCGGCGGCCTGATCATCGGCATGGTGACGCGTACCGCGCGTGGCCATACCGGCCGGCCGCTGCTGGCGTCGCCACTCGAAGTGGCCGCGTACGCGCTGGTCATGTTCGCAGCGCTGCTGCGCGTACTGGTGCCCCTGGTCGCGCCCCAGTTCCTCGTGGTGTCGGTCGTCGTCGCCGCGGGTGCATGGGCACTGGCCTTTGCCATGTACCTGGCGCTGTACACACCGTGGTTGCTGCGTGCGCGGCTGGACGGCAAGGATGGTTGATTGCCGCCGCAGCCCTTGAAGATTCCCCTGTCACCTGCCTGTAATCCAACCCTGTTCAGAAAGACACCCTCATGTCCACTGCCTGCGCCCCCATCCTCGACGTTCGCACCATTGCGCCGCGCGATCGCCATCCCCTGATCTTCGGCCGCTTCGACGCGTTGCCGGCGGGTGAATCGATGCAGCTGGTCAACGACCATGACCCGCGCCCGCTGTACTACCAGTTCGAGCAGCGATACCCGGAGCAGTTCGACTGGACTTATCTGCAGTCCGGTCCCGACCTGTGGCAGGTGCGCATCACGCGCTCGGTCGTGGCAAGCGATGGTGCGTTCGCCGGCAGCTGCTGTTCGGGCGGCGCCTGCGGGGGCTGAGGCGGGGCGGCATCGACCATGACCTTTGTCGTCACCGAGTCCTGCATCAAGTGCAAGTACACCGACTGTGTCGATGTCTGCCCGGTCGATGCATTCCGCGAGGGCCCCAACTTTCTGGTCATCGACCCGGACGACTGCATCGACTGTGCGGTCTGTGTGCCGGAGTGTCCGGTCAATGCGATCTACGCCGATGAAGATGTGCCAGCCGACCAGCAGGCTTTCACGCCGCTCAATGCCGAACTCGCCAGACAGTGGAAGCCCATCACCCGCACCAAGCTGGCGCTTCCCGATGCCGATGAATGGGCGAAGATCGCGCGCAAGCTCGATCAGCTCGAACGCTGACGCTCAGTAGACCGGGACTTCCAGCAGCTCGATCGGGTCGCCATACCGCGCGGCCAGCTCCACCACCTCGGGGTCGCGCAGCGCGCACAGGAAGCCCTGGTCGATCAACAGGTTCTCGCCGGCCTTGACCGTGGCGTCCAGCATCACCAGGTCCATGTGGACCGGCGGCTCTTCCCAGTCGGGCATGACACGGCGGATGTAGTCGCTCGGCTTGACCAGGTCGATGCCGAAATGCAGCGCACCCGGCGCATTGGAGCCGGCCGGGTAGATCGTGTGCCGCGGCGCCTTCGGGTTGAAGCCGCAGCCGCCGCCTTCGATCATGCGTCCGCCCACCAGCATCTCGCGCAGGATGACGGCCTCGTCCGATTCGCCTTCGACGCGCGACACATACTCACCGTCGAAGAACACGCCGATGCGCTCCTTGAAGGGTTCGGCAAACCCGATCGCCCATTGCGGATACAGCACACCTGACATCTGCGTCTGGCGGCTGGTGTCGTTCTTCACCGAGTTGTGGTCCCACAGATTCGGTCCATGCGTCGGCAGGTAGTGCACGTAGGCACCATCTTCCTCGGCCGTCATCTGGCCACGCCAGCGGTTGGTGGACAGCTGGTTGCGACACATCTCCGCAGTGAAATGGATGCGGAAATCGCTGCCCCGCACATCGCTGAAATGCAGGTCGAAATCCTGCTCTTTCGGGTAACGCGCCGCGGTGGCGCGGCAAAGCGCCCCGACGATGTCGATCGGGAAGCGCGCCTGCGCGGTGTGCAGCAGGTCCAGGTCACGGAAATAGGTGATCTTGACCCAGCGCTGGCCCTTGCGCCGCAGGGCGATGCACAGCGGATCGATGATCGAGCAGAACCAGGTCGACACCACGAACGTGGCGTCTTCCAGCAAGGCCTGCACGTTCTTCGGCACTTCGGTCACCCGGGTGCTGGGCTCCATGTAGATGCGCATGGAGGCGCCGCGCGACTGTGCCAGACCGTTCACCGCATCGATGACGCGCCGGTCCAGCAAGGGGTCGGCCAGGAACAGCACGCGGTCGCCGGGTCGGATCGCGAACACCCGCGTGAAGTTGTCCAGCGCCTGGAAATAGTTGCGCGTACCGACCAGTGCCGGGTTGGCCGGCGGCGGCAGGCCGACCCAGTTGTTGGCGGCGGGGGCGTGCATGGCGGTGTCCGTGGCGTGCATGCGTCAGTCGACCGAGGCGCCGGAACGTTTGACGGCTGCGCCCCAGCGCTCGATCTCCTGCGCCATGAAGGTCTTGAGCTCCTGCGGGCTGCCACCCACCACATCGGCTCCGCGGCTGGCCAGCTGGCTGCGCAGCTCCGGATCGGCCAGGGCCTTCTGGATGGCGGCGTTGATCTGGTCGACGATGGCCTTCGGGGTACCGGCGGGCGCGAAGATCGCGTCCCAGGCCCCGACGTTGAAGCCCGGCAGGCCCGACTCGGCAATGGTCGGCATGTCGGCAAATCCTGGCACCCGCTTGGCCGTGCTGACCGCCAGGCCCTTGAGCCGGCCGCCGCGGACCTGGGGTGCGGTGTTGGGCATCACGTCGATCATGAAGTCGACCTGGCCGCCGATCACGTCGGTGATCGCCGCCGCGCCGCCGCGGTAGGGGATATGGACCACCGCCAGGCCGGCTTCCGCCTTGAGGATTTCACCCGACAGGTGCGAGGTCGTGCCGTTGCCGGCCGACGCAAAGGTGTACTTGCCCGGGTTGGCCTTGAGCAGTTGCAGCAGTTCGCCCATGGTCGCCACCGGCAGGCCGGGACGGATCACCACCATGGCGGCGATCGAGGTCAGGCGGCTGACCGGCTCGAAGTCCTTCAGGGCATCGAAACCCGGGCGCTTGTACAGCGTCTGGTTGATGCCGTGCGTGCCATTGGTGCCGTACAGCAAGGTGTAGCCGTCCGCCGGCGCACGTGCTGCCGCCGCACTGCCGATGTTGCCGCCGGCGCCGGCCAGGTTTTCGAACACGATGGGCTGGCCCAGCTCGGTGGCAACCCGGCCCATCGTCAGTCGGGCCAGGTTGTCACCGCCACCGCCGGCCGGAAACGGCACGATGAGCTTGATCGGCTTGGACGGATAAGCCTGCGCGCGGGCCATTGGGCTGATGGCGCTGCCGGCAAGCGCGGTCAGCAATAGGCGGCGTGAGAGGGGCATGGGTTGTCTCCAGTGAACGGTTGGTATGGGATGCAAAGCCGATTTCTGCATGCAATTCTAGGCATATTTTGCGTTTAATCAACGTATATGTCAGATACTGCATGCAATAAGGCGCCCGCAACACCGGAATAGACTCCTCCCATGGCTTCCCAGATCCACCTCGTCGTCAATGAATTGCGCCGCCGCATCGTCGCCGGCGAGTTGGCGCCGGGGACCCGGCTGGTGGAGCTGGCGCTGGCCGCGCAGCTGGGGGTGTCGCGCACGCCGATCCGGCTGGCGTTCGAGGAGCTGGAGAAGCAGGGCTTGCTGGAGCGTCTGTCGACGCGCGGCTTCCGGGTCCGGGAGCTCACGGTCGACGACATTTCGGATGCGATCGATGTGCGTGGCGTGCTCGAAGGCATGGCGGTCCGGCTGGCCGCCGAACGCCCGCTGGCGGCCGAGACGCTGGCGCAATTGCAGCGCTGCGTCGCCGAAGGGCAGGCCTTGATCCGCGACGCGGCCCACAACCAGGACACGGTCGATCTGGCGCGCTGGATACCGATGAACGCCCGCTTCCATGCGTGCCTGATGGCCGCCGCCGCCAACAAGGCCCTCGTGTCGGCGCTGACCCACGTGGACAAGCTTCCGCTGGCCAGTGCCTCTGCGCTGAGTCTCGGCGGCGCGGCGCCGGCACTGGAGCTGGCCTTCCTGCAACGCGCGCAGCAGGACCATGAAGACATCGTGGATGCGTTGCAGGCGCATGAAGGCGCGCGCGCCGAGGCACTGATGCGCGAGCACGCCCGACGCAGCCGCGACAACAAGCGCGAGCTGCTGACTGGCAGCCGTCTGCATCGGCTGGCTTGATGGGAGTTGCGATGACCGATATCCGCCGAATCCTGCTGGCCCTCGCCATGTCACTGGCCGTCGCCGGCGCCTGGCTGGCGCCGATGGACCTGCCCGCGATGCAGCAGGTCGACGCCGGGCTCAAGCGGGCACTGGTCAGTTTTGCGACGGCACGTGCACTCAATGCGGCGATTTCGGTGGCCCAGGGAACCGAGTTGTCCGTGCAGCCGGCAGGGGTCGGAGCGACGTTTGCGCCGGGCCAGCTGCTCGACCCGGTCAATGACCTGGTCGAGCAGTTCTCGACCCTGATGCTGGCCGCCAGCGTGGCCTTCGGCGTGCAGAAGGTGCTGATCACCATCGGCAGCTACTGGCCCCTGTCGCTGGCCCTGACGCTGGTGGCACTGGCCTGGACCGGGCTGCGCCTGCGCCGGCGGACCGCGCCGTCCTGGCTGTCCCGCCTGCTGGTGGTCTTGCTGATGCTGCGTTTCGCGGTGCCGGTGGTGACGCTGGGCACCGACGCGGTGTGGCAGAAATTCCTGGCCCAGGACTACCAGAGCAGTCAGCAGGCAATCGAGAACGCGTCGCGTGACACGGCTGCGAAGGACCCGGATCCGCTGGCCGGGTCGGCGAATCCGGGCATCGTCGACAGGCTCAAGGGCTGGTTCTCGTCCAACACCGATCTGAGGGCCCGGTTCGCCGACCTGCAGCAGGCGGTCGAGCGCATCACCGAGCAGATGGTGCGGCTGATCGCGGTATTCGTGCTGCAGACCCTGGTCGTGCCGCTGTTGCTGCTGTGGCTGATGTTCTCGGTCCTGCGCAGCCTGCTGATCGCCGACCGGTCCTGAGTGTGCCCGCGCCCGCGGTTCAGGCCGGTGGCGCCGGTGTGGCGCCCTGCGGCCCTGTCTGCAAGGCTTTGTCACGGCCCCCGGCACGGGCCACCAGTGCGTTCTGGTCGTCCTTCGCGCGCCGGTCGACCTGCTCGGGATCCAGCGTCTGTGCCAGCAGGCTCGCCATGCGTTGCAACACGTCCGCATGCGCCGGATCGGCGGCCAGGTCGTGGTGCTGGTCGGGGTCTGCGTGCACGTCGAACAGCTCGGGTGCGAAGCCCACGTAGTGGTGGTAGGCCCATGGGCCCTGGCGCAGCATGTAAGCGGCGCCTGGCGATCCGACCGCGTGGTATTCGCTGAACCCTGGCCGCTGTTCGTCATCGGGCTCGGCGGCGAGTGCGACCAGATCGCGGCCGGGCAACCCGGCCGGCACCGGCAGGCCGGTCGCGGTGAGCACGGTCGGTGCGATATCGACCAGGTTGGTGTGGGTGCTGCACACGTGGCCCCGGGGTACGCCGGGACCGCTGACGATCAGCGGCACGTTGGTCGCCTCCCGGTACAGCGTCGACTTGTTCCACATGCCGCGCGACCCCTGGTTGTCGCCATGGTCGCTGGAGAACACGACCCGGGTCGAGGCACCCATGCCGCTGGCGTCGAGGGCCTGCAACACCGTGCCGATCTGTTCGTCGAGGAACGACACCAGCGCGTAGTAGCACGCCAGCGCCAGCCGGCGCCGCGCATCGGTGCCGAGCTCGGCATCGGCATTGGAGAAGTCGGCATGGCGCTGTACCCAGGGATGGCGGCGGTAGCCCCGGTCTGGATGCAAGGCGGGCAGCGGCAGGGCGTCGATATCGATCGCGTCCAGAAAGCGTTGCGGCACCACGAGCGGGAAGTGCGGAGCGACGAAACCGACGAACAGCACCCACGGTTTGTCGTCGGGCGCCTGGGCGCGTTCGGTCAACCACGCGGCGGCATCCTGCGCGCACGCCGTATCGAATACGTTGTAGGGTGACGTGCCGGCGCCAAGCTTGTCGAACAGATGCGATGCGCGCGGCGCGTCGGGCAGCGGATCGCGCACCGAACCCCAGACCTGGCCAACGCCGCCGGCCAGGTGCATGCTGCGCTGCTGGCGGGTGAAGCCGGTGTCGCACTCCCCGTTCCGGTAGTGCAGCTTGCCGATCGATTCGACGCGGTGGCCGGCGTCCTTCAGGTCGTGGCACCAGCCGCGCACGGCGCCGTCGTAACCCATGGCGTTGTCCCAGTAGCGGGCATCCTGGTGGACCCAGCGTCCGGTCGCCAGGCTGGCGCGCGCCGGCACGCAGATCGGCGATGGCGTGAATGCATTGGTGAAGCGCGTGCCCTTGGCCGCCAGCGCGTCGAGGTGCGGCGTGTGCACCCAGGGGTGGCCCGCGCAGCCGAGTGCACGGGCGTCCTGTTCGTCCGACAGCAGGATCAATACGTTGGAGGGTTTGGGCGTTGTCATGGTGTCAGATGGCCGCGGCGGCCAGCAATTCGTGTGTCAATGCTTCGGGATGGGTCACCATCAGGTCATGCCCGCCGTCGATGACGGCGGTGGTCCAGCCGGGCTGGTTCGACACGGCGGCATGGTGGGCGACGAAGCGCGGTCCCCGATGTGCGCCCGCCAGCACATAGTGCTTGCGCGGTACGTCCTGCCAGCGCCCCGTGACCACCGGGGCGTCGAACATCGTCCTGATCGGATGCGGCGTGACGCAGGCGCGGGCCCAGGCCAGGTCATCGGGGTCGGTGATGCCCCAGATGGCCGGGTCCGGTGGCGGCACACGCACGCCGCCCAGGGTTTGCGCACCGCGTTGCATGGCCTGTTGCCGCTCGGGCGGAAAACCGTCCCAGCCGGGTTGGCCATGTTCAGGGATGATGGCGTCCACGTAGACCAATGCCCGCAGCACTGCGGGATTGCGATCGGCCACCTGCGTGATGATGGCTCCGCCATAACTGTGGCCCACCAGAACCACATCGCGCAGCTGCTCGAAGCGCAGCACCGCCAGCACGTCCTGCACATGGGTGTGCAGGCCGACTTCGGGCGTGAACAGGTGTTCGCGTTCGCCCATGCCGGTCAGGGTCGGTGTGAAAACGCGATGGCCGAGCGCACGCAGCCGGTCGCCAACCCGGCGCCAGCACCACCCGCCGTGCCAGCCGCCGTGGACCAGCAGGAAAACGGATTCGCTCATCCGTCGATGGCCTCGTAGTTCAATGACTTAGCGGTCTGGCCCCAGCGCGCGATGTCGGCCTGGATTCGCGTTGCAAACTCGGCGGGTGCCATGGCCTGCGGCTCCATCACCAGCGTCGCGAAGGATTTCTGCACCGACGTGCTGCCGATGGCCTTTTGCACGGCGGCATGCAGCGCGATGACCTTGTCTGCGGGTGTGCGGGCGGGCGCCAGCAGGCCGAACCACTCCATCATCGTCAGTTGCGGGAAACCAGCTTCGCGTGCGGTCTGCACGTCGGGCAACTGCGCGGAGCGTTTCTCTCCGGTGGTGACCAGCACCCGCATGCGACCGTCCTTGTGCGGCTGCACGGCGTTGGACAGCGCGGTGACGAAGGACGCGACACGCCCGCCATACAGGTCGTTCATGATGTCCGGCGCGCCTTTGTAGGGAACGTGCAGCATCTCGATGCCTGCCGCCTGCGCGATCTGCGCCCCCAGGAAATGCGGCCCCGAGCCGGCACCCGGTGACGCATAGGTCGCCTCCTTCGGGTTCGCCTTGCACCAGGTGATGAATTCACCCAGGGTTTTGGCGGGTACGTGGTTGCCCACCGCCAGCGCGTTGGTCGACAGACACACCGTGCTCACCGGTGCGAAGTCCTTGACGGTGTCGTAAGGCAGCTTGCGGAACACATGCGGGTACAGCGTCATGATCGATGCCGGCGTCAGCAACAGCGTGGTGCCGTCCGCTTGCGCAGACTTGACCGCGGACACTGCAATGCGGCCGCCGGCACCCGGCTTGTTGTCGATGATCACGTTGCGTCCGCCCAGATGGGGCTTGAGTGCCTCGCCGAGTTCCCGTGCGATCACGTCGACGATGCCGCCGGCCGGAAAGCCGACGACGACCCGCATGACATCAGCTTGTGCGAATGCGGGAAGACCGAGTGCGGCAGCACCTGCAGCCAGGGAGAAGTTTCTGCGTTTGATCATGGGGTCCTCACATACAAAAGGAGTGGTGAGCGAAAAGGAATGGTGGGCGAGCGGTGTTTCAACCCAGCTGGAGCAGGGCATCGGTGAACCGGGGCGGGTCCAGCAGCATCACGTCGTGGTATCCGTCCACTTCGGCGTACCGATAGCGTGGGTCTTTCTGGATGCCGGCACCGATCGCCTTGAACAGCGGGTTGGGGTTGCGTGTGCATTTGAGGAAGCTGCGCCGGACCGGGTCAGCCATCGGGTCGCCCTGCACGGTTTCGGTAAAGCTGCGTGCGGCCTGGGGCTTGATGCGTGGCGTGGCCCACGCGACCATTGCGGGGTCGGTGATACCCCAGAGTTCGCCCCAGGCCTCGGGCGGCCGCGGCGGCACGACCGCGTTCTGCGCGGCGAGCTTCTCGTAGTCTGCCTTCACCGGTGCCGGAACAAAGCTTGCCAGTGCCTGGCCCTTCATCGGTACCAGTGCGTCGACGTAGATCGCATGGGCCACACGCCCGGTCCGCTCGCCGAGCACGCCCGACACCACACAGCCTGCGTAGGAGTGACCGACGAGCACGACGTCGTGCAGGTCTTCCATCATCATGTGGTCCACGATGTCCTGCACATGGACATGCAGGCCGCTGGTCCCTGCGGCCACCTGCCAGCGCTCACCGAGACCGGAGAGCGTCGGTGTGCTGACGGTGTGGCCGGCGGCCCGCAGCAATGGGGCCGTCCTGGACCAGGCCCAGCCTCCGTGCCAGGCGCCATGCACCAGCACATAGTGGCGCGGTTTGGTGTTGCCGCTGACGGCGGCGCTGGCGCAACCCTGGAGCAGCGCGCCGGCGCTGGCTGCCGCAAGTAGCGCCGAGCGGCGGGAAAGTGCATGCATGAATGGCTCCTCGGTATGGTTTTGGGGACCAGGGGCAGGATCTGGTGGCCACAGGTGCCGTCAATCCTTGTCGGCTTTCGGAAGACCGGCCTTGCCCAGCGGATTGCCACCCCGGTACGCTGCGAACGACCCCGCCGTCGGCAGAAAGGCCACTGCAATGGAAGTCGACGGTTTCACGGGCTTGGGCAGAATTGTGTGGATCGAGGCGGCGCAACGTGGCATTCTTCCGGGCGGGCGCGCGTGTTTCAGTTACCGGGGGAACACTGACTGCCATCCCTGCTACGGGAAGAACCCTGGACATGGCTGGGTCCTGGCCCATTGCGCGATGGTTTCTCGGTCCAGAACGCGGATGCATGCCATCGGTCCTCCCGCACGGGGCCGAAGGCCGTGTCGTCGTTTCTCGATGCAGACGCACCCATGCCTGCGGCCGCCAGGCGACACACATCCGTTTCAAGATCAGAATCACGCCATGCATTTCAAGACCATCTCCGAACTTGCGCCCTTGCTGCAGTCCGGTACGCTTTCGCCGGTGGAGCTGACGCACACGATGCTGGCACGCATCGACGCGCTGGACGGTCGGCTGCGGTGTTTCGCCACCGTGTCCGCCGAGCTGGCCTTGCAGCAGGCGCTGGCAGCCGAGCGGGATATCCATGCGGGCCATTACCGCGGCGCGCTGCATGGTGTCCCGGTCGCGGTGAAGGACCTGTGCTGCACCAAGGGCATCCGCACCATGGGGGGCACCGGTGTGCTGGCCGACCATGTGCCGGATTACGATGCCACCGTCGTGCAGCGCTTGCGCGATGCCGGTGCGGTGCTGCTGGGCAAGCTCAACCTGACCGACGGCGCGATGGCCGGCTACCACCCGCAGTTCGCCATTCCGGAGAATCCGTGGAAGGCCGCGCACTGGTCGGGTGTGTCGTCCAGCGGTTGCGGCGCTGCGGTCGCAGCCGGCCTGGCCTATGCGGCCATCGGCACCGACACCGGTGGTTCGATCCGCCATCCGTCGGCGGCCTGTGGCATCGTTGGCCTCAAGCCGACCTGGGGCCGGGTCAGCCGGCATGGCGTGCTGGCGCTGGCCGAGTCGCTCGACCATGTCGGACCGATGACGCGCAGCAGCCACGATGCCGGCATCGTGCTGCAGGCCATCGCCGGTCGTGACGTGCAGGATGCCACGTCGCTGGCCGATCCGGTGCCCGACATGGCCGGCCTGCTGGAGCGGGGCGTGCAAGGCCTGCGCATCGGTTGGGACGAGGCCTTCACACGCGGCGACATGGCGGCCGATTTTGCCGATGCCGTCGCCCGCGCCGTGCAGGTGCTGCAGGACCAGGGCGCCGTCGTCGTGCCGATTCGCATGCCGGCGCGGCTGCGCGAATACGTCACGGCCTGGGCGCCGCTGTGCCAGGCCGAGGCGGTGGCGGCGCACCGTGCCTGGTTTCCGGCGCGCGCGGGAGAATACGGCCCGTTCTTTCGCCAGTGGCTGGAGCGGGGCGCGGCGCTGAGCGCGGCCGACCATGCCGCCTTTCACCACTTGCGACTGGCCAGCAATGGCGACCTGCACGCATTGATGCAGGACGTCGACGTGCTGGCCTGCCCGTCGACACCGCGGGTGGCGTTCCCCGTGACGCCCGAGTTCCTGTACGGACCGATTCCGCCCGACCGCGACCCCTGGCATGCGCGCTACACCGCGCCCTTCAACTTCTCCGGCCTGCCGACGCTGTCACTGCCCTGTGGCCTGTCCGATGCCGGGTTGCCGTTCTCGGTGCAGTTCGTCGGTCATGCCTTGCGGGAAGATGTGCTGGTCGGGGTCGGCCATGCCTTCGAGCAGCTGACCGAGTGGCACGCGCTGCACCCGCCGGTCGATTGAGCGCATGAGGGACGTTCAGTCGCCGATGCCGTACTTGCGCAACCGGGTCGCGATCGCCGAATGCGAGGTGCGCAGGCGCTGCGCCAGCTTGCGGGTCGAGGGGTATTGCGGATAGAGCTGCTGCAACAGCGACTTCTCCAGGCCTGCGACCGCCTCGTCCAGGCTGCCGACCGCGTCGGCCCGCACACCCACGGTGGCCACGTCGACCTGGGCCAGCTCCAGGTCGGCCGCGTCGATGACCGGGACCTCGCTCAAGGTCGCGGCCCGGAACACCACGTTCTGCAACTGGCGCACATTGCCCAGCCAGGGATTGCCCAGCAGCGCTGCGGCGGCCGCCTTGCTCAGCCGTGCCGGCGCGCGGCCGGTCTGGGCGCAGGCGCGTTCCAGGAACACCTGGGCCAGCGGCAGGATGTCTTCGGTGCGCTCGCGCAGTGGCGGCAGGTTCAGCTGCAGCACGTCGAGGCGGAACAGCAGGTCCTGGCGGAAGCTGCCGGCCGCCACCATGTCTTCCAGCGCACGGTGCGTGGCGCTGATGATGCGTACGTCGGCATGTTGTTCGCGGTCGCCGCCGACACGGCGAAAGCTGCCGTCGTTCAGAAAGCGCAGCAGCTTGGCCTGCAGATAGGGCGACATCTCGCCGACCTCGTCCAGAAACAGCGTGCCGCCATCGGTCAGCTCCAGCAGACCCGGACGTCCGCCGCGCAAGGCGCCGGTGAAGGCACCGGGGGCATAACCGAACAGTTCGCTCTCGGCCAGGCTCTCGGGCAGCGCTGCGCAGTTGAGCGCGAAGAAAGGCTGCTCGCGGCGCCGGCTGCCGGTGTGGCAGGCATGGGCCACCAGCTCCTTTCCGGTGCCGGTTTCTCCGCGGATCAGTAGCGGCGCGTCGACCTGCGCCATGCGCGCGGCCCGCTGCTTCAGCGCGCGGATCGCCGGCGACTGGCCCAGGATGGTTTCGAAGCCGCCGGCGCCGTAGTTCTGCAGCGCGCTGAGCCGCTCGCCCAGCCGGTGCGGCGCATGCAGCGTGATGACCGCTCCCGCGACCTCGCCGCTGGCCTCGTGCAGTGCCACCGTCTCCATCAGAAAGCGTTGCCCGCCCATCTGCACCTCGCTCGACGGCAGGTGGTAGGCCTTGGCGATCAGCGACTGCACCAGCGGGGCGTCATCGATCAGGGCCTGCAGCGGCATGCCGATCAGGGCCGGTTCGTCCATGCCGGTGGCACTGACCGCGGCGGCGTTGGCAACCACCACCACGGCGCGGGCGTCGACCGCCAGCACCGGGTCGGCCAGGGATGCGAGCAAGGCATCGAGGTACAGGCGGCGACGGGCGCCCGGCAGGATCTCCAGCGGACCCACCGCCAAAACGCCGGCCACCGCCAGCAGGTCTTCGCGCAGCCGGTCCAGGTCGCGCGCGCCGAGCTCGGGCGCCTCGATGTAGACATGGGGGGGTTCGACCTCGACGGCGGTGACGTTCAGCGCCCGTACCGCGAGTGCGGCCAGGATTTCCTGGGCAATACCGACCCGGTCGGTGAAGTGGACATCGATGCGCATTTTTTGTCTCGATTTTGATCCATCGTACCGATTTCCATACGGTTGATGCAAGTGATTGTTTTTGTTGTCATTGCTTTGTCGAAGCGGATACTCGGGACGCCATCTGTATCGAATTCGGTACGCACCGTTCACGATCCTTGCCGGTGAACGCGTGTAAGTCCTTGATTCCATGGGTGCCGTGCATCTGGCACGCGTGTTGCAGTGCAATGACAGCCCGTCCCGATGTCGGGGTGTCGGGCCTTCAAGGAGCCAGGTCATGCGTGTCGTCGTGTTGGGCAGTGGTGTCATCGGAACATCGGTGGCGTATTACCTGGCCAAGTCCGGCCATGAGGTCGAGGTGATCGATCGCCAGAGTGGCCCGGCACTGGAGACCAGCTTTGCCAATGCCGGGGAAGTCTCGCCAGGCTATTCCGCACCCTGGGCCGGTCCGGGCGTGCCGATCAAGGCCATCCAGTGGCTGCTGATGCACCACAGCCCGCTGGTCATCAAACCGATGCTCGATCCGGCGATGTGGCGCTGGGGCCTGTCCATGCTGCGCAACTGTACCGAGGCGCGTTACCGCGTCAACAAGGGCCGCATGGTGCGTCTGGCTGAATACAGCCGCGACTGCCTGATGGAATTGCGCGCCGAAACCGGCATCGACTACGACCAGCGCGAGCAGGGCACGCTGCAGCTGTTTCGCACCCAGAAGCAGCTCGACGGAACGGCCAAGGACATCGAGATCCTCAAGGAATACGGCGTGCCCTACCAGCTGCTTGACCGCGCCGGTTACCTCACCTATGAGCCGGCACTGGTCGACGTCAAGCACAAGTTCATCGGTGCCTTGCGCCTGCCGGGCGACGAGACCGGCGACTGCTTCAAGTTCACCAACGCGCTGGCCGACAAGGCCCGGGCCCTGGGCGTGAAGTTCCGCTTCGGCGAGGACATCCAGGCGCTGGAGCGCAAAGGGGGTCGCGTCAGCGGCGTGCGCACCGACAAGGGCATGGTCACCGCCGACAGATATGTGCTGGCCCTGGGCAGCTATTCCACCCGCATGCTGGCGCCGCTGGGCATCCGGGTTCCGGTGTATCCGGTCAAGGGTTTCTCGATCACGGTGCCGATCCGCAACGCGGCCAAGTCGCCCGAGTCGACCATCATGGACGAGACCCACAAGGTGGCGGTCACGCGGCTCGGTGACCGGATCCGCGTCGGTGGCACGGCGCAGCTGTCGGGCTTCGACCTGCAACTGGACCAGGGCCGCCGCGACACGCTGGAGTTCGTCGTGCAGGACCTGTTCCCCGAAGGCGGCGATGTCGCGAAGGCCGAGTTCTGGACCGGCCTGCGCCCGATGACGCCGGACGGCACGCCGATCATCGGCGCAACCCGCTACGACAACCTGATGCTCAGCACCGGCCACGGCACGCTGGGCTGGACCATGGCAGCCGGCACCGGTCGCGTGATGGCCGACCTGGTCAGCGGCCGCACGCCGGAGATCGACATGGAAGGGTTGACGGTCGCGCGCTACGGCTGAGCGCGTCCCCGGCGGCGGTGCTGACGTGGCGGGTTCCCGGTGGCCTGGTCGAGGCCGCGCCTTGACACGGCCAGGTATTTTTCAATAGGCTTGTGTCACTTCCACCTTGTCAGAGGAGGCAATCATGGACCGCCAATTTCATTTGCTCGAATCCTTCCACGCCCGCGGCAGCGACGGTGCGCGCTACAAGGTTTGCGCGTATGAGCACCTGCGCCGTGACCAGAGCATTCTGGATGGAATGGAACACTGGCTGCCGACCGGTACGTCGGAATATCGGCTCGCCAGCGGCGAACTCGTCAATCCGCGATCGGATGGCAGTCTGGAGATCGTGCCGACCGGCATCAGCCTGCAGCGGGTTGCAGCCTGAATAGAGCGCGCGGATGGTCTGCCGGCGGGCAGGTCGGCGCGCGGGCGTACCGGCTTCGCGGCTGATGACCGGGGCACCCCTGCGTCAGACGCATGACGCGAGGTGCCCGTTCGCGGCTTTGCCGTGTCTGCCGGCTGCTCAGTCTTCCGCCTTGTACCCGGTGCTCTTGACCACCGCCGCCCAGCGCGCCGTCTCGACCTGAAGCCGCTTGCTGATGGCGGCAGGCTCCATCACCAGCGGATCGAACTCGGCCTTTTCCAGCGCCTGCGTCACGTCCTTGCTGCGCACGGCGGTCGACAGCGCGCTGGCCAGCTCCTTTTGCAGTGCCGGGGGTGTCTGGGCCTTGGCCACGAACACGAACATCTCGCTCATCGTCAGGTCGGGGAAACCCTGCTCCTTGAAGGTCGGTATTTCCGGCAGGGCCGCCATGCGCGTATCGCCCGAGAAACCCAGGATGCGCAGCTTGCCACCCTTGTATTGCTGCAGCAGGTTGGGCAAGGTCGTGAACAGTGCCGGCAGGTTGCCGCCGATCACGTCGACCATGGCCGGAGCGCCGCCGCGGTAGGGAATGTGGGTCAATTCCACCTGTGCGTCCCGGGCCAGTTGCACGCCGAGAAAGTGCATGCCGGTGCCGGCGCCGGGAGTTCCGAACGAGGCCTTGCCGGGGTTGGCCTTGGCCCAGGTCAGGAATTCCTTCAGCGTCTTGGCCGGTGTGCCGGGGCCGGCGGCCAGGCCGAACTGGAACTCGCATGCAGTGGCCAGCGGCACCAGGTCCTTCAGCGCGTCGTATCGCAGCTTGCTGTAGATGTGCGGGTAGATCGTCAGGTTGCCGCCCGGCGTGAGCATGATGGTCTGCCCGTCGGCCGGCGCCGCCATCAGCGCATCGGTCGCCAGCCGTCCGCCAGCCCCGGTCTTGTTGTCGATGATGACGGTGTAGCCGGCCGTGCGCAGCGTCTCGGTCATGGCCCGCGCCACTGCGTCGACGGCACCCCCTGCGGGGTAGCCGATCAGGATCGTCAGCTTCTTGCCGGTCTGCGCCATCGACGGCAGCGGGGCGATAGCTGCCAGCGCTGCAGCGCCCAGCAGCAAGGTGGACTGGCGACGTGTCAATGCCATGGGGTGCTCCTCGAGTATGTTGAAATGCGGTCAGACCGGATTGTTCGGGTGGGCACCGCCCGCATCAGTTACTGCAGGAACACAAGCCCGTGACAAGGGAAAACCCTGATCTTCGTGACAGCAGAGCCCTCAACAAGGCCATGGTGACGGCACTGGCAGGCGTGCTCGACCTGGATGCCTATGCCTTGCACCGGCCGGCCGCCGGCCAGATGCTGTCCCGTGCCGGCGCCCTGGCGAAGCAACTGCCCCTGGTGGTTGCGGGAAGCATCGACGCGGTCCTGCATGTGGGCAGTCAGGGCAACCTGGTGATTCCGATTTCGTTCGAGTCTGGCGAGCTGGCCATGGTCTCGACGCTTTTCTCCGACAAACCCGGCCATGCGGACCTGGTGGCCGGTCCGGGCGTGGCGCTGCGCTGGATTCCGGTGCCGGATATCGAGCGGTGCCTGCTGCAGCACCGGGAACTGCTGGTCTTGCTGGTGCGCTTTCTGGCCCAGCGCCTGCGCGAAGTGCAATCGCGGGAACGGGGCTGGCTCGAACGCGGTGTGCCCGAGCGGGTCTGCGTGGCGATCGCGCGCGCGATGCACAACGTCCCGGCGCGCGAAGACGGCCGGCACTGGCTGGAAACCACCCACGAGCATCTGGCGGCCCGCAGCGGTGTCAGCCGGCCCAAGCTGTCGATGGAGCTCAAGCGGCTTGAAAAGGATGGCCATTTGCGCCTGCACCGCGGCGCGATCGAGATCCTGCGACCTGGGAAATTCGACGCTCAGGGCTGAGGCGATACAGCCCAGCGCGCCGGGCCTCAGTCGCGCGGGAGCGGCCGGCCGGATGGCGCTGCCTTGGCGTTGCGCGTGTCCGGCAGGTGTTCCTGCAGACTTGCCAGTGGCGCCGGAACATGCCACAGGAAGCCTTGTCCATAGTCGACGCCGAAGCCGCGCAGCATCTCGGCAACCTCCTCGGTCTCGATGCCTTCGGCGACGGTCCGTTTGCCGGTGGCGCGTGCGACCTCGCAGATCGCGCGCACGGTTGCCTGGTCATACGCGTCGCTGCCGAGCTGGCGCATGAACTGGCCGTCGATCTTGAGGTAGTCCACCGGCAGGTTCTTGAGGTAGGTGAACGAGGACATGCCACTGCCGAAATCATCGAGCAGCACGCGCGCGCCGAGCTTGCGCAGCGCGTCGAAGAATGTGATGGACTGCTGCAGGTTGGTGATCGCCGAGGTCTCGGTCACCTCGAAGCACAGGCCGCGCGCGTCGAAACCGGGCCGTTGCAGCTGCTCGGTCATGAAGCGCTGGAACTCCGGGTCACTGACCGACTGTCCCGAAAGATTGACCGACAGGTAGTCGACACCATCGAGCCGGCCAGAGGCTTCGGACAACCAGTCGAATACCGCGCCCACGACCCAGCGATCGATGCGCGTGACCAGTGCATAGCGTTCGGCCACCGTCATGAAGGCACCCGGCTCGATCAGCTTGCCATCCTCGAACATGCGCAGCAGGATTTCGCCGCGCAGGCGCATGTCGGGTTGCGCGTGCAGGGGAACGATGCGTTGCCAGTACAGGCGCATGCGGCCCTCGTCCAGGGCGTCGTGCAGGCGGCGGACCCAACTGGTGACGCCACGCTGGGTTTGCACGCCCAGGTCGGAGTCGAGGTAGACGTAGACCCGGTTGCGTCCCGCTTCCTTGGCGATGTAGCAGGCCGAATCTGCCGCCTGCATCACCGCAGAGACGGAGTGCCAGCGCTCGCCCAGCATCACCAGTCCGATGCTTGCGCCGATACGGAAGCTCTGGCCCGAATGCAGGAAGCGGTAGTTGTCGATGCCCAGGCAAATTTTTTCCGCCAGTTGCCGGGCGCTGGTCGGATTGCAGGTATCGAGAATGATCGCGAACTCGTCGCCACCGATACGTGCCACCGTGTCGGTGGCACGCACCGCGTGCCGGATCAGGTCGGCCACTACGCGCAAAAGCTGGTCGCCACCGCTGTGGCCGCAACTGTCGTTGACGAACTTGAACCGGTCCAGGTCGATGAACAGCACGGCGTGCTTGTCGCGCGTGGCGGGTGGCGCCTCGAGCGTGCTGCCCAGCAGGCGTTCGAACGCATCGCGATTGGCCAGGCCGGTCAGCGAGTCGTGGGCGGCACGGTGGCTGAGCTCGCCATGCAGCTGCTCCAAAGCCAGGTTGCGCTGCACGGCGATGCGTTTCTGGCGCAGTGCCAATATGGCAAACGCAGATGCGACCAGCAGCAAGGCCAGACAGATCGCCCAGGCGGTGTGCACCTGTGTCCGCACCGCCAGCAGGTAGTCGCTGTTGACCTTGTGGCGGGCGTGGTTGCTGCTCAGCAGAACGGCCTGGATCGGACTGGCAATGGCGTCGACCTCCGCACGCAAGCGGCGCAATGTCGCATCGTCATAGACGGGGGGCAAGCCGTCGGACCCGAAGTACGGTTCGGCCTCGACCGAGAACCGGTTCAGCGCCGCCAGCAGCCGGTGGTGGCCTGGCAGCTCGCCGATCAGGCGCTGGCTGAAGCCGTCGCGGATGATCTCGAAGCGGCTGACATAGATGCCGTAGCGCAGCGCCAGACGGGACATCGCATCGCCCTTTCCGCCATCGCGCAGGACCGCATCGATTTCGGAGCGCAGCTTGAGCTGTTCCACCTGCAGCTGGAAGATGTCCCACTCGCCCATGGTCCGGCCGTCGCTGACGGTTTCCTCGATGGCCTGCAGCTGCGCGTGCTGCAAGGCCATCATGCCGGCGAGCAGCATCAGCGCCACCACCGCCAGCGTGACCAGCACATAGTCGATCTGACGTCGGGTCGCAAACATGGGATGCTCTGGCTGGCGCGCAGCAGCTATCGCACGGTGACGCGGGTGACCTGCCAGATCGAGCGGCCATAGAACTGGTCCATCCGGGTTTCCGGCTTCTGGTCGAACGGATAGATCAGGAACAGCGGACCCTTGTCACGCACACCCAGCACCTTGCCGTCGATGCGCCGCGCCAGAATCGGTTCGTAACGCTCGGCGTCGCTGAAGGGAACGTCCACCGCATAGTCGTTCAGCGCCACCATGTGCAGCGTCTGCCCCGTGGCCCCCACCGCCTCCAGCACGGTTTTCAGGCGTGGGCCGCGAAAGGTCATCGGCTCCTTGAACCAGGGTGACCAGGTGCGGAACTCATGTGCCGGCAGGCTGTCGATCATCGCGGCGTCGAATGCGGCATCGTCGCCAAGGTTGTGGCGGGTGATCTGGCCCGAGACCGTGAGTAGCACGGGCTGTGTGGGTGCACGCAGCGCCGCGTTCTTGCCGGGTGGCGCAAGCGGTGGCGATTGGCCCCAGGCGAGCGACGACAACGAAACGCAAATGGCAAGCAATGCCGTTCGGCGAGCAGGATGCGGCATCGGATTCCTCTCGTGGTTCTTGCCTGCAGCGATTGTATGGCGCTGCCTGCGGCGCCACTTGCAGGCGATGGCCTGTGGCCGACGATCCGCCATCAGCCCAGTGACCGCTCGAATTGATCGAGTGGCACCGGTCGTCCCAGCAGATATCCCTGGCAGATCGTGCAGCCGTTGTCTCGCAGGAATTCCCTCTGTTCGGGCGTTTCCACGCCCTCGGCGATCACCTCCATGCCAAGCCGGCTGGCCAGGCCAATGATGGTCTGGATGATGATGCCGTCGGTGGCCTTGACGCCGATATTGCGCACGAAGCTCTGGTCGATTTTCAACTGGTCCAGGGGCAACTGGGTCAGGTAGGCCAGCGATGACTGGCCGGTGCCGAAATCGTCCATCGAAAACCGCACGCCCAGTGCCTTGAGCTGGTCCATCTTCCCTACCGTGTCGACCACATCGTCGAGCACCAGGCTCTCGGTGAGCTCCAGCTTCAGCCGACCTGGATTGGCGGCGGTGGTCTGCAGCGTCCGGGCGATCTGTTGCACGAAATCGGTCGCGCGGAACTGGCGTGCGCTGACGTTGACCGCGATCTCCAAGGCCTGAAACGCGGGAATGTTCTCCCAGGCCTTGAGCTGCTGGCAGGCGGTCTCCAGCACCCACTGGCCCATCGGCAGAATCTGCCCGGTTTCCTCGGCCAGCGGAATGAACTCCATCGGCGACACCATGCCGCGGACCGGATGCTGCCAGCGAATCAGCACTTCCGCCCCGACGATCTTTCCGTCATACGTGACCTGTGCCTGATAGAGCAGCAGGAACTGCTGCTGGTCGAGCGCAGCCCGCAGATCCTTTTCCAGCGAGGTCCGCGCCGCAATGGCAGCCTGCATGCGGGGGTCGTAGAAGCGGATGGCGTTGCGACCCGACATCTTGGCCTGGTACATCGCGATGTCAGCCTTCTTGAGCAGGTCGTCTACCGACTCCTCGTGCCCCAGAAACAGGGCCACGCCAATGCTTGGTGTACTTGCCAAGCTATGCGGGCCCACCTGGTACGGCTTGTTGAGCGCCGCCAGGATCTTCTCGCCAATGAGTTCGATCTGGGCCGCCGCATTGGGCGCCGGCATGTCAAGGTCTTCCAGCATCACGACGAATTCGTCGCCGCCCAGGCGCGCCACGGTATCGGCCTCGCGCACACAGGCGCGCAGGCGCTCCGCGACCTGGCGCAGCAGGTTGTCTCCGACATCGTGGCCCAGCGAGTCATTGATGGTCTTGAAGTGGTCCAGATCCATGAACATCATCGCGCCCAGTCGGCCGCTGCGTGCGCTGGACGCCAGCGCCTGTTGCAAGCGGTCCATCAGCAGGCGGCGGTTGGGCAGGCGCGTCAGCGGGTCGTAGAACGCGAGCTGCTCGATCTCCTGGGCCGCTGTCTTGCTGGCGGTGATGTCGCGCGAGATGACGATGAAGCGGGGAGCCTCGCCTGGATTGACGTTCTTGCGTGCCACCGACAATTCAAACCAGGTCACCTCGGCGCCATGCTGCAGCACGAACTGCCGGCCGGAGGACCAGCCACTGGCATGGGCTTCGCGCAATGCGTCTTCGATCGTGCTTGCGACCGCGGCCGGAAGATGGTCACGCACGCGGCCGTTGGAAAACAGGCCTGGCGCCTGTCCGAGCAGGGTCGGATGCGGGGCATGCGAGCTGAAATACCACCCTTCCAGGTCGAGCTCCAGCAAGGAGTCGGGCATGGCGTCCAGTGTGGCTTCCAGCTGGGCCTTGCCGTCCAGGATCTGGCTGCGTGCCTGTGCCAGCCGGCCCAGATGGCGCAGGGTCAGCGCGGCGGCGGCCACGATCATCAGCGCGATCAGTGCGGCGATGATCAGGATGCCGATCCGGTCCTGTTGCCATTCCTTCAGTGCAGAGCCGATCGGCACGCTGGCGGCCACCGCAATATTGTTGTACAGCGTAGGGCGCGATACCAGGATGGCGGGCAACTGGCTCAGCCGCGCGGGCGCATGACGGATCTGCTGGCTCGCCATCTGCTCGGACAGGGGCGGGGCGAGCCGGGTGCCGGTCAGCGTTGCGTTGGGTGGCACGCTGCACAGCAACTGACCGTCAGCGCGCTCCAGCGTGATCTCCAGTCCAGGAATGGCGACGCCCTGCTCCAGAATCATGGCCAGCAGCGGTACCCGGACTTCTGCCAAGGCGATCACCTTGCTGTTGTCGGCCAGCTTGATGCTGCGCGCCATGTAGAGCGCCGGCTCCGAACTCGCAAAGCTGGTGAACGGTGCGCTGATGGTCAGCGTGGACACCGGTTGCTGCAGCACCTCGTCGAGGAAGCCGTCGGGGATCTGCAGGGGCGGGTTCAGGCTGTCGCGCTCCGAGGACACCAGCACCTTGCCCTGTGGCGTCAGCAGCGCCAGCTGGCTGACCAGCAGGTTCTGGCTGTCGGATGCCCGCATCAGGCGAGCGGACTGGTCGACGTCGATCCATTCGGCCACCAGGTTGGACAGGTTCAGGACCTCGTCCATGCTGGCCAGCAGGATGTCGATGCTCAGCAGGTTGCGGTTGATCGCCGATTCGGCACCACTGACGAAGCGGGTTGCGTTCAGTTCCGCTTCGTGGATCGCGCTGCGCCGCCCCTGTTCGATCAAGGTTCCGGCCACCAGTGCCACCACCAGCAGGAACAGCGCGGCGCCCCCGAGAATCGTCCAGCGGACCCGCCTCGGCAGAGCCGCCGTCATGGCGTAGCGGTGGCCAGGGGGGGTGCCGGGGCCATGATGTCGTGGACCGGCCCCAGGGTCTGGTTCCAGACGTCGGCGCAGGTCGGTCCACAGCGGCGCAACCAGCGTGGCAATACGTTCGACACCAGCAGGCGCGCACGCAGTTTCTCGTCCTGCGGAGCAACCGGCACCAGGGTCATCTTCCCCTTGCGGCCACCCTGGCAGGCAGCGGAGCCGATGTTGCATGCAATGCCATCGGCGGTCTCGCTGGCGTTGGCCGCCCAGATCCGGGCTTCGAGTTTGGGAAGCTCGTCCCGCAGCAAGACCCGAAGCCCGGGATCGAGGGCGGTCCATGAGTTCGCGTTGGCGCCAAACAGCGAGACGCCCCAGGTCACCGGCATGGCGTAGAGATGGGTCGTGACCTTGTCCAGGCCCAGGGTGTTGCCGGTCATGCTGCCGGTGACCGCGCAGGCCACGTTGCCGCTGCGGATGTTGGGGATGACCTCGACCATGCTGGTGACGATCGGGATGCCGCCGATGGCATCGATGAAATCAGCCGCTGACGAGCCCGACACCCGGATCCGCCGGCCGGCCAGGTCGGACAGCGACTGGAATGGTTGGGCGCAGAAGATCATCTGCGCCGGGTACACATAGATGCTCAGCAACTCCACGCCGTAGCGTTGGCGCAGCGTGTTCTCCAGAAACGGGCGAAATGCCGCCACGCTCCTGCGCAGGCTTGCCATGTCGGGATTCAGGCCGGCCAGGTCGACGGCACCAAACACCGCATCCTGCACGGCGGCCCGGCTGATCTGCGCGGTACCGAAGGGAATGACACCGATCTGCATCAGCCGCAACATGTCCTGCGCCGGAACGCCGGCCCGGTCGAACGGCACGATGTCCGCACTGAAGCGCCCGCCACTGCGTTCAGTCAGGGTCCGGGTCCAGAACGGCTCTTCATAGTCCAGATACTGCTTCAGGCCGGCCAGGCCCCCGACGATGCGCAGCTTCTGGGCCACGACAGGCTGCGCGCCGGCGGCCGCCGCACACAGGCACAGCGTCCCCAGGGCCAGTGCCCGGATCCAGGTCTGCAGGCGCCGTCGCATCGGGCGCTGTGCACAGGTGATTTGCAAGGTCGTGTTCATGGGTTCGGGCTGTGGCCGGGCCGGGTCGCGCCGTCTGCCCGAGACCCTGCGGCTGCATGGCCCAGCGCCACACGCGCACGCGCAAGGTGGGCACTGTGCGCACCTTGCCATTGGCAGACGGGCGCGTGCCCGCCGCGTGTGATGTTAACCGGCCCTATTGCATGAACCCCATGCCCCGGTTCTCCCGGACTTCCGGCTTGATCCGGTGTTCGGACTCGAGCTGCTCCAGAAACTCCCCGGCAGCCAATGCCTCGCCCAGGATTTCAGCCTGGCGCTTGACGGCGGCGAAATCGCCCGGGCACAGCTGATCGAGCAGGCCGAGCCGCCGCCGCTGCTCCGACGTCAGCGCGTCGGCATCACCCGCAAGGGCTTCGGTTACGAACATCTGCAGCCGTTGGGCAGGCCCGAGCGGCTTGAACGCGATCTTGAACGTGAAGCGGCGCAAGGCCGCCTGGTCCAGCCGCTCGAGCAGATTGGTGGTGCAGATGAAAACGCCATCGAAGCGCTCCATGCCCTGCAGCATTTCATTGACCTCGGTCACCTCGTAGGTACGCTGTGCACCCCGGCGATCCTGCAGAAAGCTGTCGGCCTCGTCCAGCAGCAGCACCGCCTTTTCGGCCCGCGCGTCGCGGAACATGGCGGCCATCTGCTGCTCGGTTTCGCCAACGTACTTGCTGACCAGGTCGCTGGCCTGGCGCACCATCAGCGGCTTCTCCAGCGTCTGCGCAATATGCTGCGCCAGCGCGGTCTTGCCGGTCCCCGGAGGCCCGTGGAAACAAAGGGTGCCGTGCCCGCGCGCGCGCAAAGCCTGCACGACCTTGGGCAGTGCATAGCGGCATTCCACGTTCAGGTTGGCCAGGTCGTAGTGCGTCACCATGCGCTGCGCCGGGTCGGCCTCGGAGTTCTGCCCCAGCGCATGATCGGCGTTGCGCAGCTGGCGCTCGATGAGCCGCTCCGATGCGGTCGGGTCCGCAACCATGTCGTCGGCGCCAACGGCCAGTCCGGCGAATCGCACCGCGGTGCGGATCTGTGCCGGCGTCAGGCCCTTGCGCGCTGCCAGCCGCGCCACGAAGGCGTCGGAGACCGCAATGCCCTCGAGGGTCTTGCGCACCAGGCCTTCGCGTGCACCGGGCGGTGGCGAACGCAGCTCCAGGTGATAGGCAAAACGCCGGCGAAACGCCGGGTCTATCTGTTCGATGCGGTTGGTGACCCAGATCGTCGGGATATTGTTGGACTCCAGGATCTGGTTGACCCAGGCCTTGCCACTGACGCTGCCATTGCTGGGCGTCGCGATCTGATCGGCACGCGCCAGCAACTGGGCGGCTTCGCTCGAGATGGGCGGGAAGACGTCCTCCACCTCGTCGAACAGCAAGGCCGCATTCTCGCTGCCCTTGAGGAAGACCTGGGCGATCTGCAGCGAGCGATAGCGGTCGCGGCCACTGAGGGAGTTGCCGTCCCGATCGGCATATTCGACCTCGAACAGCTCGAGCCCCGCCGCCTGCGCCACCACCTTGGCCAGTTCGGTCTTGCCGGTGCCGGGCGGACCGTACAGCAGGATGTTGACGCCCGATTCCTTGCGTGCCACCGCGTTGCCGAGCAAGGCACACAGGACCTGGGTGTCCTCGCGCACAAAAGTGAAGTCGTTGATCGCCAATGTGCTCTTGCTGGCCGGCCGCGTGAAAACCGCCATCAGTTCGGCCCGGTCGCGGTATTCGCGCATCAGCACCGGAGGCAGTTTCTCGCTGACCTTCATCAGGTCGGCCAGGTCGGTGATGTTGTGTTCCGAGATCAGGTTCTCGACCAGCCCGATGCGCTCGAGCCGGGAGCCGGCACGCAAGGCCTCGCCGACATCGCTGGCGTTGACTTGGGCGAGTTCGGCAATGGCGGCATAGGCTTCCGGCGCGTTGCTGACCTTGAACTCCACCAGGATGCTGCGCAGATCGCGCTGGTAGCGGGCCAGCGTCCCGTACAGCAGCAAGGCGCGTTCGGCCTTGTTGAGCTGCAGCAGCCCGGCCAGCGCGTCGATGTTCTTCTCTACCAGGGTCGACTGCTTCTTGAGACTCTGCGTGAGCCACTCACCGGTCACCGCCAGCAGCGAGATCAGGTCCTTGGGCTGGTCCTTGGCATATTCGTCGAGGTAGAAGAACAAGGTTCCTTCTTCGTAGGGACCGCGCCAGACACCGTGGCGGGACAGGAACTGGGCGTCGCGCAGGCTCTCATGGCCGCGCCAGTATTCGTTGCCGACGCAGCGGCGGGCCAGGAATTCGCGGACCCGGCCCAGCACCGGCGCCGGCCAGACCAGGTGGCGACCGGCCAGGCCCACCACGCTGTTGAGGTCGCGCCGCACATTGAAGTTCGACCCGCGACGGGCTGCCAGCGTCAGCACGAAATGCGAACACATCAGGTCGAGCACCGGCGCATCGCGCAGCCCCGGCGACGGAAGTACCGGCTTGCCTGTCTGTTCGCTCATCAACCGTTTTGCCATCAACGCCTCCAACACCGACGTGTCTGTGCAAACACCATAACGCAGGACGCCAGTGTATGGAATACCCGACGCTCAAAAAGGGATTGGCAGCGTCATGAATCGCGGAGATGGCTTTGCCTCGCCAGCCGCGATGCTTGCGCAAGATGTGTGATCCGCTAAGCTTCGCGGCATGGAAATCGCATCCTTGCAGTCGGCCCTGGGCCAGTATTTCGCGCCCTGGGTCCAGGCGCTGGACCTGCGGGTTCTTGCAGCCGATGGTGATGGCGTGCAGGTGCTGTTGCCACAGCAGGCGCAGCTCGCGCGCATCGGTGGCATGGTGTGCGGGCAGGCGATGATGGCAGCCGCCGACACCTGCATGGTGCTCGCGCTGATGCAGCATTGGGGCGAATTCAAACCCTGTACCACGGTGCAGTTGAACAGCAGCTTTCTCAAGCCACTGGCAGGGCAGGATGGCCGGGTCCATGCGCGGGTGATCCGGGTCGGCAAGACGCTGGCCTTTGGCGAGATCGACATCCAGGGCGCACAGGACGGGCGCAGCGTGTGTCGTGCCAGCACCACGTATGCGCTGTTGTAGTGGCGCGACAGCCGGCACGGTGCGGCAGGCCTGGGGCCGGCGATGCGCCTGATCCTGCGTCTGTTTTTGCTGCTGCTCGTGGGACTGCCTCTGTTGGCGGTGGGGCTGGTCTATCTGGCCGTTGACGACACGGCCCTGGTGCAGGGAGTGGCGACTCTGACACCGGCGCATGTTCAAAGGGCCCGTTGGCTGCTCGATCGCAACGACCCGCGCACCATGCGTCCAGGTGTGCTGCGCACCATCGTCGTTTCAGAAGAGGACCTGGACATTGCGACCAACTACCTGGCCCATCAGTTTGGCGGTGGCGCGAGCAAGGTCGCGCTGCATGATGGCGGTGGCGTCGTGCGTGCCAGCCTTGCGCTGCCGACCAATCCGGCAGGGCGATTCGTCAATCTGGATCTGGCCTGGCGCGAGACGGGCAGCTTGCCGCGGGTCGAGACACTGCGGCTGGGGCGGGTTCCCGTGCCGGCCATGCTGTGCAACTGGTTGCTGGATCGCGGGCTGGCTTATCTGCAGAACCACCAGCGTTATGCCGCAGCAGCGGATGTGGTGCGGCAGGTGCGCGCGCGTGATGGATTCCTGACCGTCGATTTCGAATGGAACGAGGCTGCGCCGGAGCAGCTCAAGGCTGCCCTGATCGGGCGTTCGCAGCAGGAACGCTGGCAGCTGTACAACGCGCGCCTGGTGGCGCTGGCAGGTGCACCCGACATCGGACGCGTCGTGTCGCTGGAGCGCTTGCTGGGTCCGCTGTTGCAGCTGGCGGCCGAGCGCGGCGCGGGCGGTGATGCGGTGCAGGAGTACCGCTCGGCCCTGGTCGTGCTGGCCTTTTATGTCAATGGCAAGGGCCTGGCGGCCCTGGTGCCGCAGGCGCGGACATGGCCGACACCCCGGCGCCATGTCGTGACACTGGCCGGCCGTCCGGACCTGACGCAGCATTTCACGATTTCGGCGGTGCTGGCGGCCACCGCAGGCAGCCCGCTGTCGGATGTGGTCGGGCTGTACAAGGAACTGGACGATGCCCGCAACGGCAGCGGCTTCTCGTTCAACGATCTGGCGGCCGATCGTGCCGGAACCCGTCTGGGTGCCATGGCCGTCGGTGCCGCGTCCGGGCGGGAGAGGCTGCGCCAGGCCGTGGCGGCCGGACTGCGCGAAAGCGATCTGATGCCGGAAGTGCGCGACCTGCCCGAATTCATGCCGCAGGCGGAGTTTGTGCGCCGCTTTGGCGGCGTCGGCAAGCCCCCGTACCAGGCGATGCTGGGCCGGATCGAACAGCGGCTGGATGCCTTGCCCCTGTACCGATAAGGTTTTGGCGACCGCGCGATGGGGCTAAAATCTGCGGTTAGCCCAAGAACTGACTCTAAGGAACTCCATGTCCGCATCCCCCGCCAGCCACGAGACCCCTTCGGATGACCCGGTCGAGAAGATCGTTCCCCTGATGCCGCTGGTGCTGCCGGTTGCGGGTGGCGTGCTGATTTTCCTGCTGGCTTTTATCGCCGTGTTCATGGCCTGATGCCGGGCCTGGCGCCGAGCGCACCCGCGGGTCGGGTGCTCTGGTGCCGCGGGATGACCTGCAATGGGTCGTTCCTTGAGTTTTCGCTCCCCCTCCCCTGATTTCCATTCTCGCCGTCGCCCTGTTGCGAGGGGGAGGTGCCGTCGCCTGCGCTGCGCAGGTGCCACGTGCAGGTGAGCGGCCGTCGGCGCCACGCCGATGCACCGGAGCCGCATTGCCTGTTTCGCCCCCCATGTTTCTTCGATTTCGACGCATAAAGTCATGCTTGCTTTGCATAACTTTTCGCGGTTTCCGTCCGGTTCCTGCAAGGTGGGTTCATAGAATCTTCATGAACGGCCGCGGCTGATCCTGCCGCCGGCTTTGTCGCATAGCGGCGAGCACCGGGCCTACCGGCACCGGGGAGGGAATTCACGCGCATTCGCCACACGATGGCCGCTTCCTGCCGAAGCCACTTTCTCAAAGCATCTGCAGCCTGTCCGGGAGGGAGGGCCTGCTTTGAAAAACAGGTTTCAAACTCAGGAGTCTTTCATCATGAACGCACGTATCGAACCGGCGGTGGCGCTGCAAGCGCCCGCCTATGTCAAGAACAAGGCGCTGATCGCCTGGGTGGCCGACGTGGCCGCCCTGACCAAGCCAGACCAGGTGGTCTGGTGCGACGGCTCTGCCGAAGAGTACGAGCGCATGTGCCAGCAACTCGTGGCCTCCGGCACCTTCCGCAAGCTCAACCCGGTCAAGCGGCCGAATTCCTACCTGGCATGGTCGGATCCGAGCGACGTGGCACGGGTGGAGGACCGCACCTTCATCTGCGCCGACACCAGGGAAGAGGCTGGCCCGACCAATAACTGGATGGCACCGCAGGACATGCGCGCCTTGCTGCAGCATGGCCAGGCGGACGGTACGCCGGCACTGTTCGACGGCTGCATGCGCGGGCGTACCATGTATGTGGTGCCGTTCTCGATGGGGCCGCTGGGATCGCACATCTCGCATATCGGCATCGAGTTGTCTGACAGCCCGTACGTGGTGGTCAACATGAAGATCATGACCCGCATGGGCCGTGCCGTTTACGACGTACTGGGGTCCGATGGCGCATTCGTGCCCTGCGTGCATTCCGTGGGCGCACCGCTGCAGGCGGGTCAGGCCGATGTCGCCTGGCCGTGCAACAAGACCAAGTACATCGTGCATTACCCCAAGACGCGCGAGATCTGGTCCTACGGATCCGGCTACGGCGGCAACGCATTGCTGGGCAAGAAATGCTTTGCACTGCGCATCGCCTCCAACATGGGCCGTGCCGCTGCGCAGGAGGGTGACGGCGCGCCGGGATGGCTGGCCGAGCACATGCTCATTCTTGGCGTGACCAATCCGCAGGGCCGCAAATACCATGTGGCGGCAGCCTTCCCCAGCGCCTGCGGCAAGACGAATTTCTCGATGATGGTTCCGCCGGCGGCCTTCGAGGGCTGGAAGGTCACCACCATCGGCGACGACATTGCCTGGATCAAGCCGAATGCGGACGGACGCCTGGTGGCGATCAACCCCGAAGCCGGTTATTTCGGTGTGGCGCCGGGTACCAGCATGCATACCAACCCCAACTGCATGGCCAGCCTCACGCGTGACGTGATCTTCACCAACGTGGCACTGACCGACGACGGCGACGTGTGGTGGGAGGGCATGGAAGACGACGAAGGCGGCAAGCTGCCCGAGCACCTGATCGACTGGCAAGGCAAGGACTGGACGCCGCAGATCGCGCTGGACACCGGCACCGGCGGCAAACGACGCCCGGCGGCGCACCCGAATGCCCGCTTCACGGTAGCGGCGATCAACAACCCGGCGCTGGACCCAGCCTGGGACGATCCGGCCGGCGTGCCGATCGACGCCTTCATCTTCGGTGGCCGACGCTCGACCACCGTGCCCCTGGTGACCGAGGCCCGCAGCTGGGTCGAAGGCGTCTACATGGCCGCGACGATGGGCTCGGAGACCACCGCAGCCGCGGCTGGCCAGCAGGGCGTGGTGCGCCGCGACCCGTTTGCGATGCTGCCGTTCATGGGCTACAACATGAGCGACTATTTCCAGCACTGGCTGCAGATGGGCGAAAAGCTCGCAGCCTCTGGCGCCACGCTGCCGCGGATCTACACCACCAACTGGTTCCGCAAGGGTGCAGATGGCAAGTTTGTCTGGCCAGGTTATGGCGAGAACATGCGCGTACTCACATGGATGATCGACCGCCTGGAAGATCGCAAGACGGGTGTGGATCACGTGTTCGGGGTTAGCCCGGCCTACGAAGAATTCAACTGGAACGGTCTGGCGTTCACGCCGGAGCAGTTCGCCATGGTGACCAGCATCGACCCTGCGGCCTGGACGGCAGAACTCAAGCTGCATGCCGAGCTGTTCCAGCAGCTGGCCCATCACCTGCCGGCCCAACTGCAGGAAACCCGCAGCCGCATCGAAAGCCGGCTGGCAGCCTGATCCGCTGCACAATGAAAAAGGCCACCTTGCGGTGGCCTTTTTTGCTGGCGTTGGCGCAATGCAAGCGCCGCGCGATCCCCTGGGGATCAGTTCCAGCGCAGTGGCAGCAGATGACGGGTCGCGTGGCGGGCGAACGGCCACTGTGGCAGCGTCTCGCCGCGGGCCTGTGCCGTTTGCTCGGCGCGGGTGCGGGCGATGTCGAGCTCGGCCATCAGACGCGGGTCCGCGACAGCGGCCGACCAGGTGCGTGCATCGGCAGCGGCTTCGCGACGCGCCAGCAGGTAAGCGTCGATGGCGCCTTTGAGGCGGGTCGGCCAGGCGCGGATGGCCTCGGAGAATACCGCCAGCAGCGCGAACACGATGGCCCACATGGCGATCCAGGCGAGCAGCAGATGGCCATCGGCCCATGCGCTGACGATCTGATCTGCCACCACGATGGCAGCGGCAACACCACCGGCGACCAGTGCACCAGCAGTCCCTTTGGAGCTATTTGCCTTGGATGTGAGTGATTGCACCGCGGAGAGTCCGTCGGTCATCCGCGCCAGCCCACCGTGGGTGCGCGGGAAATCGGGGGAGACGAAACTGGTCATGATGGCTTTTCCTTCTTCAACGCAGGATGATTCCTGCACAGCGCTATATTAGGGTTAACGCTAGTGCGATTCAACTTTATCTTTGTGATAAAAGATATTCATATCGCTGATGAGTAATTGCTGACATGCCCCATTCCGCCACCAACTTCCGCACCCTGGATCTCAATCTGCTGCGGGTGTTCGACGCCGTGATGGCCGAGCGCAGCCTGACCCGTGCCGCACGCAGCCTGTCCCTGACGCAGCCGGCGGTGAGCAATGCGCTCAGCCGCCTGCGGGTCGCGCTGGGGGACGAGCTGGTGCGGCGCAGCGGGCAAGGGGTGTCGCCGACACCCCGCGCGATGAGCCTGTGGCCGTCGGTGCGCGACGCCTTGCGGCAGTTGCAGCAGTCACTGGCGCCAGACGGCTTCGTGCCAGCCGAGGCCGAAAACGCCTTCGTGATTGCCATGGCCGACGCTACGGCCGTGGAACTGGTGCCTCGCCTGATGGCCATTGCCGCGGCGGAGGCGCCCCGGGTATCGATGCGGGTCGTTCCGCTGGCCACCCGCGACCCGCGAAAGCTGCTCGACGAGGAGACCATCGACCTGGCGATCGGCCATTTTCCCGCCGTGAAGGCCGATCTCGGGGCGCAGGCACAGGTTGGCAAGGGCGTCTCCTACGCGCTGCGGCGCCTGTACGACAGCGAATATGTCTGCGCCATGCGGGATGGCCACCCCTTGGCCAGTGGGCCGCTGACCCTGAGTCGTTTTTGTGCGGCCCGCCATCTGCTGGTCAGTTTCAGCGGCGAGCCCTTCGGCTTCATCGATGAGGCGCTGGTGGCGCGCGGCCGCAAGCGCCAGGTCGTGCTGACGGTGAACCAGTTTTTCACCGCAGCCCGTGTCGTGGCGGACACGGATCTGCTGACGGTCTTGCCGCGCCACTTCCTCAGCTCCGCAGGGGTGCTGCAGACGCTGCAGGCGCGTGCCTTGCCGCTGGACGTGCCGCCTATCCAGATCGATGCCATCTGGCATGTGCGACAGGAAACCCTCAGTGCCCATCGCTGGTTGCGCGATGCGGTGCAGCGGTCGGCGGCCGGCACTGCGGTGGCGGATTAGGATGAAGCGGTCTTCACGCGCGCTGCGTTCGCTCCATCTGCACCGGGGCACTCCGTCCCTGTGTCGCGCGCATGTGACTTGCCGGACGCTACTGATATGAACATCCAGCTGTTGTCGGACCTGCACCTCGAAAGCCATCCGCATTTCGTTCCCGAACCTGCGCCGGGTGCCGATCTGCTGGTACTTGCCGGGGACATCGGCTCGTACCAGGCCGGCTCGCTGCTGACCGATCCGGATTTCGGGCTGGCGCGCTTCTCCCCGCTCCATGGCTGGCCGACGCCGGTGCTGTTTCTGCCCGGAAACCATGAATACGATGGCCTGGACTTCGACCTGACCCATGCCCGGCTGCGCACGACCTGTGAGCGGCTTGGCATGGTGTGGCTGGAGCGCGAGGTCGTGCGCATGGCCGGCGTGCGCTTTGTCGGGACCACGCTTTGGACCGACTTCGACGCGCTCGCGCCGGCCCCCCGGCAAGCCGGTGCGACGCTCACCGACCAGCTGCGCGCCCGTGACAAGGCCTTTCGCGCTGCCAATTACTACCTGCGCAAGAACACCAGCATGCGCAATGGCGAACCGATGCTGGCGCAGGCCTTGCGCGAGCAGGGTCTGCGGTGCCAGCAATGGTTGCGCTCGGCACTGGAAGAGCCCTGCACGGAGCCGACGGTGGTGGTCACCCATTTCGCACCCAGCCTCCAAAGCGCCGACCCGCGCTACGGCCTGACCCCCGGAACGGCTGGCTTCTGCAACGCACTGGACGACCTGCTGGAGCGGGCCGACCTGTGGCTGCACGGCCATCTGCATGCGCCCAGCGACTATGTGCATCGCGGATGCCGGGTGGTCGCCAATCCGCTCGGTTATGCGGGCAAGAACGAGCAGCGCGCCTTCTTGCCGCGGTCGGTCATCGTCCTGGACACGGGTCGGCCAACCCGGCTGCCACTTGATGTGCGTCAAGTTGATCCGCGCCCGGGCCACTAGACTCGGTGTTGTGAGAAATGCACGGAGTGCATCGCCTTTTCAACCACCACCCGATGGGGACACACGCTTATGAAGATCCTGCTCGCAGTCGATGGCAGCCCGTACACCAAGAAGATGCTCGCCTATCTGGTCACCCACGGCGAAACCTTTGGGGGCAACAACAGTTTCACGCTGTTCACGGTGCAGCCGGCCGTGCCACCCCGTGCACGTGCGGCCCTGGGCAAGGCGGTTGTCGATCAGTACCAGCTGGACGAGGCCGAGCGCATTCTGGCACCGGTGGCCAAGTTCCTGGTGCGCCACGGTATCGATGCCAAGTCAGCCTGGAAAGTCGGGCACGCCGGTGAGATGATCGCCAAGTTCGCCGATGCCGGCAAATACGACCTGCTGGTGATGGGCTCACACGGGCATGGCGCACTGGGCAATCTGGTCATGGGTTCGGTTGCCACCAAGGTGCTGGCGCACTGCAAGGTGCCGACGCTGCTGGTGCGTTGACGCAGGATCGCGCGCCAGCGCGAACCTGGGGCGCAGGTCAGGCCGTTGGCGCTGCGGTGTCGGCTGGCGCCGTTCGGGCATTGAGGCCGTCGAAACAGGTGCTCATGACCAGCGTGATGATCTGCTCGTCGCTGTACTGGCCGCCCATCTTCAGAAATTCCAGCACTGGATCGCAGGCCCGCGCGTACAGCGTGTACAGCACCGCGATCGCCGGCAGGTCCTTGCTGATCGACCCTTCGGCCTGGGCCGCTTCTATCCATGCACCCAGGCGGTCGCTGACTTCGATGAGGCCGTCCATATAGTCATGGTTGGCCATCAGCGTGGCGCGCAGTGTCGAGTTCTGACTGGGCAGCGAGGGCATGTCGCCAGCCAGCTTGAGCGCCATGGTCCAGCGCGTGACGGCGCGCAGATTCTCCAGCGGCGGCGCGTCGTCCGGCAAGGACGCGCACATGTCCTGCGCCTGGCGCATGACCTTGACCATGGCTGCGGCTGCCAGATCTTCCTTGCTTGGAAAATGCTTGTACAGACTGGCCTTGGCGATGCCGACGCCGGCGGCGACCTCGTCCACCGTCATCGCGTCGAAACCCTTCTCGGCCAGCAGGCGGTTGACGACCTGGATGATGGCGTCTTCACGCACCTTGAGCATTTGTGCCTTGAATGACACGCGGGGGGCAATACTGGTTCTCATGGCGCGATTCTAGCCATTGCGGTTCAATATCTGCACTGAAGTGTCACTCGCCGACCCATTGGTCGGCCATTTGCCAGTGTCAACGGCGCACTTTTGCGCGTCACCGGCGCGGACACGCGCCGCGCGAAGAGCCCGCCACCGTTCGGGTTACCGCCCTTCGGTTACCATGCCCGGCTTCATCAGTCAGGATCTATCTCCCATGGCCGCGCTAAGTCCGTTCCACCTCGCTTTTCCCGTGACTTCCCTGAGTCAGGCGCGCCGCTTCTATGGCGATCTGCTGGGCTGTCCCGAAGGGCGCTCGTCCGAAGACTGGGTTGATTTCGACTTCTTCGGGCATCAGATCGTGGCCCACCTCTCGCCGCAAGAGGCGGGTCAGAATGCCACCAGCGCCGTCGACGGCCACAACGTGCCGGTGCGCCACTTCGGCATGGTGCTGGATATGCCGCAATGGAACGCGCTGGCCGACAAACTGCGTGCGGCAGGCACGAAGTTCGTCATCGAGCCCTATGTGCGTTTCAAGGGCGAGGTCGGCGAGCAGGCGACGATGTTCCTGCACGACCCCTGCGGCAATGCGCTGGAGTTCAAGGCCTTTGCCGATCGCTCCCAGTTGTTCGCAAAGTAGGCCCCCATGACGGAACCCGCGACCCTCACGATCGACGTTGTCTCCGACGTCGTCTGCCCCTGGTGTTACATCGGCAAGCGCAAGCTCGAGGCCGCGCTGGACATGGCCCGCGCCGCCGGCCTGCCTGCTGCCGAGGTGCGCTGGCATCCGTTCCAGCTCAATCCGGACCTGCCAGCGCAAGGCATCTCGCGCCAGCAGTATCTGGAGGACAAGTTCGGCGGCCCGCAGCGTGCGGCTGAAATCTATGCCCGCGTCAAGGCGGCCGGGCAGGCTGCCGGCCTGGAACTGGACATCGACGGCATCACCCTGCAACCCAACACGCTGGCGGCCCACGCCTTGCTGGCGTTTGCGCAGCAGCAGTACGGCCTGGACGCCGGCCATGCGGTCAAGGAGCGCCTGCTCAAGGCCTACTTCATCGAGAACCGTTTCATCGGCGATGTCGAGGTGCTGGTGCAGATCGCCATCGATGCCGGACTCGACGGCGATGCGGCGCGGGCTTTCGTGACCGATCCGGAGCAGTTGCAAAACGTCGCGGCCGCCGATACGCGTGTGCGAGAAATGGGCATCAGTGGCGTGCCGTTCTTCATCTTCAACCAGAAGGTCGCCGTCTCCGGCGCCCAGGACCCGGCCAATCTGCTGGCTGCGATTCAGCAGTCGCTGCAGCCCTGAGCGCGCCGCCACCCACCGGTTGGTGGTCGGCCGGCCAAGTCCGGCTTGCCCAGTTCGGTGCGTGTTCAATAGAATGGCCCGAAACACAGTCTCAGGGAGTGGCCATGATCGAATTCTTCAAGCGTGTCTCCATGCCGCGGATGCGCGTCGCCTTGCGCGCCATGCTGGTCGGGGTGGCCACGGGTTTTGCCGGTTTGGCATCGGCGGGGTATGTCACGACCTTCGAGTCGGGCATGGACGCCATCTTTTCCCAGACGAGTTTCGGCAGCAACACGATCGACATCCGGTTCAATCCCACGATGACGGTGGTGGACGCCAACCTTGTGTCGCTGGATTCCAACCAGGAATTCGACTCCCTGTCGGTACTGCGCGGTGGCCTGGCTTCAAATATCGTTTCGATATTTTTCATTGACAGCATCCCGTTTTGTGGCGCGCCGGGCAACAACATCATCGGGTGTGGCAACTCCGGCAACCTGATCGCCCTCAAGTCCAGTGCCGCCGCCGATCCCCGTATCGGTGCCAATCTGATGGCGCATGAACTCGGTCACAACCTCGATCTGGACCATCTCGATGGATCGAACAACAACCTGATGAACCCGAACATCAACAGCTTTTCGTTGACCACGGGATCATTCCTCAATTCCTCGCAGGTGGCGACGATCTTTGCGACGCGGCCCGGCCCGGGGAATGTGCTGAACAACCAGATCATCCAGAGAGACGATGACGGCTACTTCATATCGATCACGCCGTTTGCCGTCGTTTCCGCCGTACCCGAGCCCCAGACCTGGCTCATGATGGGGCTGGGGCTGCTTGGCATCATGGCCTGGGTGCGACGCCCCAGACCCATGGCATGGCGCGCCGCCTGACGCGCGGGCTGTCCGCTGTCGTGCTGGCCCTGGCTGGCACGGTCGGTTGCTCGGTGGCCGAAACCCGTGCCGATTGGCCGCTGCGCGACTTCCAGTCGTTCACCTTGCGTGCACCGGCCGACTGGATCGTGATCGCCGGTGGCATAGACTCCCAGGCCGGCCGGCTGCAGAGCCCGGGCGTCGCCATCAGTTATGACTTCGGCTTGTATTCGGACCCGTTGAAGCCGCCCTCCGGTGCATGGGATCTGCAGGTGCAAGCCGGCACGATCGACGGACTGCCGGCGCGCTGGGTCGGCTACAAGCTCCCGGCCGAGGGCACCCCTCCCGTGTGCCTGGGCCTGCATGTGCCGCAGGTGCGCCCGTCGTCCATGGGTCCGATCCGTTTCACGGCGAAGGCCTGTACCCTGGATCCGGCCCAACTGGTTCTGGCACGCGCCATCATGGCCACGCTGCACTTCGCGGATCGCAGCAAACCCTGAGTCGGCAATGCGCCGTGTGGCGCTGGCGTGACCTTGCCCAGACAGGTCGAGACATCACCCGGACACCACCGTCGTCATGCGCCGGTACTGCAACGCTTCTGCCAGGTGCGTGATTTGCACATCGTCATCTCCGGCGAGGTCGGCAATCGTGCGCGCCAGCTTCAAGGTGCGGTGGGTGCCCCGTGCCGACCAGCCGAGCCGGGTGGCCGCAAGGCTCAGAAACCGGGTGCTGGCGTCATCGAGGTGGATGTGCTGCGCAATTTCTGCCGGCTCCAGCAGATGGTTGGGTTTTTGCTGGCGCTGCTCGGCACGTTGGCGGGCATGCATCGCGCGCGCGCGCACGGCGGCGCTGGCCTCGCCGCGGCCCGACTGCAGCAACTCTTCGCTGGGCAGGGCGGCCACCGACACATGCAGATCGATCCGGTCCAGCAACGGGCCGCTCAGGCGCCCCTGGTAGCGCAGCACCTGGTCCGGCGAACAGCGGCAGGCACGGCCAGTGGCGCCGAGGTAGCCGCATGGGCAGGGATTCATCGCGGCAATCAGCTGAAAGCGGGCCGGAAACTCGGCCCTACGGGTGGCGCGTGCAATCGTGATGGTGCCGGTCTCCAGTGGCTCGCGCAGGGCCTCGAGTGCCGCGCGCGGGAACTCGGGCAGTTCGTCCAGAAACAGGATGCCGTGATGGGCCAGCGAGATTTCACCGGGCCGGGGCGGTGATCCGCCGCCGACCAGCGCAACCGCACTGGCGCTGTGGTGCGGAGAGCAGGTCGGTCGCTTCGCCCAGTGGGCCATCGAAAACCGCCCGCACAGGCTCGCGAGTGCGGCACTTTGCAAGGCCTCGGCCTCGCTCATGGGCGGCAGCAGACCGGCCAGGCGCTGGGCCAGCATGGACTTGCCGGAGCCTGGCGGGCCGGTCATCAGGATGCTGTGCCCGCCGGCGGCGCCGATTTCCAGGGCCCGTTTTGCGCCGGCCTGGCCCTTGACGTCTGCCAGGTCGGCATAGCTGGACGCCACCGCAATCGGGACCGGGTGCACCCGGCTCCAGCCGGGCTCCGGATCGGGCGTGGGGGTTGTCGCTGTCGCGGGCTGGAACCGGCGTACGACGTCGAGCAGGTGCTGTGCCCGGTAGACAGTGGCGCCGGGTACCAGCGCCGCCTCCTCGGCGCTCTCGGGTGGGAGTACCTGCTGCAGCGATGACAGGCTTGCGGCCTGCAGCGCCAGGCTCATCGCAAGGGCGCCGCGGACCGGCCGCAGACTGCCCGACAGCGACAGTTCACCGGCAAACATGTGTCCCGCCAGCAGGTCGGCGCCGATCTGCTCGCTGGCCGCCAGCACGCCCAGCGCAATCGGCAGATCGAAGCGGCCCGAATCCTTGGGCAGGTCCGCCGGTGCCAGATTGACGGTGATGCGCTTGTTGTGGGGGAACGCGAGGCCGGAGTTCAGGATGGCCGAGCGGACCCGTTCCCGAGCCTCCTTGACCTCGACATCGGCCAGACCGACCAGCGTGAAACTGGGCAGGCCATTGGCCAGATGCACCTCGACGGTCACGATGGCGGCATCCAGGCCAAGCAATGCACAACTTTGTACCAGTGCCAGGCTCATGGCGATTTTTCCTTGTTTTGGTGCGCCCCGGCAGCGACCCCGATCGTGAGACGCACCAAGACTGTGCGCATGGCGGGTTAAACCTCTGTTTCACCTTGCCGGCCGATTGAAGCGCCTCTACCCGCATCGGGCATCCGCCCAGCACAGGACTGTTTTGGCACGGTCCGTGCATTGGGGCTTGGGTAGTCCACTCTTGATCCCATGACCATGAAGATTCCCGAATGCGTCGCGGGCCAGGGCCGTAACGGTCTGGTGGCTGGCGTGATACACAACTTTTGACAGGAGCCGGAAATGAAAATGATTGCAGCGGTTATCAAGCCGTTCAAGCTGGACGAGGTGCGAGAAGCCTTGTCCACCATCGGGGTGCAAGGCATCACCGTAACGGAAGTCAAGGGCTTCGGCCGCCAGAAGGGCCACACCGAGCTCTATCGCGGAGCCGAGTACGTGGTTGACTTCCTGCCCAAGGTCAAGATCGAAGTGGCGGTCTCCGACGAACTGTCGGAACAGGTCATCGAAGCGATCGAAAGCGCCTCGCGCACCGGCAAGATCGGTGACGGCAAGGTTTTTGTGTACGACCTCGAACAAGTGGTGCGGATCCGCACTGGCGAAACCGGAAAGGAAGCATTGTGAAGAAACTACTCCTGTCCCTGACTCTCGGGCTCGGCCTGGTGCTGGGCTCTGGTGCCGTCATGGCCCAGGCGACTCCGGCTGCTGCCACCGAGCAAGCTGCGGCGTCCGCACCTGCCGCTGAAGCCGCCGCCGCCCCTGCTGCGGCCGCCGAAGCCGCTCCTGCTGCCGCTGCAGCGCCCGCAGCCAAGGCTCCGACCGTCGACAAGGGCGACGTGGCCTGGATGATGGTCTCCACGATCCTCGTCATTCTGATGGTGGTGCCCGGACTGGCCTTGTTCTACGGCGGCCTGGTACGCAGCAAGAACATGTTGTCGGTCCTGATGCAGGTGCTGGTCGTGTTCTCGCTGATATCCGTGCTGTGGGCCGTTTACGGCTACAGCCTGGCGTTCGGTGGCGAGGGGCTGATCATTGCCAATCTGGACAAGCTGTTCCTGTCCGGTGTGACGACGGCGTCGCTGGCGGACACCTTCAGTGAAGGCGTCAAGATCCCTGAATTCATCTTCATTGCGTTCCAGGCGACTTTCGCCGGCATCACCTGCGCACTGATCGTGGGCTCGTTTGCCGAGCGGATCCGTTTTGGTGCAGTGCTGCTGTTCTCGGTCCTGTGGTTCACGTTCAGCTACCTGCCGATCGCCCACATGGTGTGGGGCTCCGGTGGTTACCTGCTGGGCAAGGGCGCTCTTGATTTCGCCGGCGGTACCGTCGTGCACATCAATGCGGCCATGGCCGGTCTGGTGGGCGCCTACATGGTCGGCAAGCGGGTCGGCTACGGCAAGGAGGCGATGGCGCCGCACAGCCTGACGTTGACCATGGTCGGTGCTTCGCTGCTGTGGGTGGGCTGGTTCGGCTTCAATGCCGGCTCCAACCTCGAGTCCAATGGCGGCGCTACGCTGGCCTTCATCAACACGCTGTTTGCCACTGCTGCCGCCGTGCTGGCATGGGCTGGCGGTGAGGCGCTGTCCAAAGGCAAGGCTTCGATGCTCGGAGCTGCTTCCGGTGCCGTTGCCGGCCTAGTCGCCATCACGCCGGCTTGCGGCTCGGTCGGCCCGATGGGCGCGATCATCATCGGCCTGCTGGCAGGTTTCCTGTGCCTGTGGGGTGTCACCGGCCTCAAGAAGATGCTGGGTGCGGACGACTCGCTGGACGTGTTCGGCGTCCACGGCGTCGGCGGCATTCTGGGTGCCCTGTTGACCGGCGTGTTCACCGCGCCAGGCCTGGGCGGCACCGGTTCCGCCGAGTTCTCGATCAGCCACCAGCTGTTCGTTCAGGCCGAAGGTGTCGTCATCACCATGGTCTGGTCTTCGGTCGTCGCCTTCATCGCCTACAAGATCGTCGACATGGTCATCGGTCTGCGCGTCAGCGAAGAAGACGAGCGCGAAGGTCTGGATATCCGCTCTCACGGGGAAACGGCCTACAGCCGCTGATTCCCCGCAGCAGGGACGGCGCGGCCAATGCCGTTCCCTGCTGGTTTTTCTGCAAGTCTCCAAGGTGGCATTCAGTCCGCGTGATCCTCAGGATCCCGCGGACTTTTTTTTGGGGTGACCCCGCGCATGCAAAATACAGGAAAACACGACGGCATCCCCATGACTACATCCGTGACTCTTCGATGCGGCGCCATGCGCTGCGAGGTGGCGGCGCATCTGGGCGCCGCAATCGCCGGTCTCTGGCGCGGCGAACTGCCGGTGCTGCGCTCCACGCCCGTAGCGGAGCTGTCCCAGGTGCGGCTGTCAGGCTGCTACCCGCTGGTGCCGTTTTCCAACCGCGTGGCCCATGCGACCTTGCTGTGGAACGGCACCAGCCATCCTCTGGTCGCCAACTTTGCGCCGGAACCGCACGCCATCCATGGTGTGGCCTGGATGCGCCCCTGGGAGGTGCTCGAGGCCGACGACACATTTGCATTGTTGTCGTTCGAGCACAGGGCCGACGCCAGCTGGCCCTTTGCCTTCGATTGTTCGCAGGCGTTTCGGCTGACGCCCGACGCGCTGGAGGTGACCCTCAGCGCCACCAACCAGTCGGATCAGCCGGCGCCGTTCGGGCTGGGCTGGCATCCGTTCTTTGCCAAGCGGCCGGGCAGCCGGGTCCGTTTTCAGACCGACGGGCGCTGGGAAATGGGGCCCGACAAGCTGCCGACGCACCGGCGCGACAATCCAGGACTGGACGTGGATTGCGACACGCTTGACATCGACCACTGTTTCGACGGCTGGCGCGGCGCGCTCGTGATGCAGGACCCGCAAATGACGGTGCGCCTGGGCTCCAGCCTCGACCATCTGGTGGTGTTCACCAACGCCGATTGCGATTTCGTGGCCATCGAACCGGTCAGCCATGTCAACAACGCGATCAACATGGCAGGGGCGGATGCCGCGCGCCTGCAACAGCTGGGTGTCCGGGTATTGCAGCCGGGGGAGTCGATGAGCGCTACCATGCGGATCGAAACAGGACCCGGAACATGAATTGGCACGCCGTCACGCAGGAACCCAGTGCACTGGGAGAGTCGCCGTTCTGGCATCCGCAGGAGCGCCTGCTGTACTGGGTCGACATTCCCGGGCGCAAGATTCTGCGGGCGAACCCGGTGACGGGTGCGGTACAGAGCTGGGAGATGCCGCTGGAGCCGGGCTGCATCGCGCCGGCCGCCAGTGGCGGCCTGGTCGTGGCCTTGCGCGATGGCATCTACCGGGCGCAGGAGTGGGGTGTCGGTCTGCGCCTGCTGCACCGCATCGACCACGATGTGCTGACGACCCGCTTCAACGATGGCAAGGCCGACCCGCTGGGCCGCTTCTGGGCCGGCACCATGTACGAGCCCCGCACCGCGGCCGTGGCCGAGCTGCTTGCGCTCGACTGCCGCGACGGCCGTACGCCGCAGGTCCAGCGCATGGCCGGTGGGGCGACCATCGCCAACGGCCTGGCCTGGTCGCCCGACCGGCGCCAGGTGTACTGGGCCGATACGCTGCAGCACACGATCTGGGTCTGGGACTGGGATGCCGACGCCAACACCATGCACGGCGAGCGGGTGTTCCGCCAGTTCCCGCCCAAGCCCGTCGGCTGGCACAGTGGCATGGACGGCTATGGCGGGCGCCCGGACGGCGCCGCCGTGGATTGCGAAGGTAACTACTACGTGGCCATGTTCGAGGGTCAGCGCGTGCTCAAGCTTGCGCCCGACGGCGACATCCTGGCCGAGATCGAAACGCCGGTCGTCTGTCCGACCATGCCGTGCTTCGGCGGGGATGACCTCAAGACGCTGTACATCACGTCGGCCCGTCACAACCGTCCGGCCCAGGAGCTGATGCAGATGCCGGAATCCGGTTGCGTGTTCGCCTGCCGTGTCGATGTTCCCGGCTTGCCGGTCAATTTGTTTCGCGACTGAGATTCAAATTTCTGAACGCGCTGCGTTCAAAAGCCTCACGCCGGCTGCTGCGGGTGTCGTTACCATCGGACGCATGGACACGCTGCTGACCCCGTTTGCTGACCAGATCCGATCCGCACTGGCAGATCGCACGGTGCTGCGCATCCGCGGTGGCGGCAGCAAGGACTTCTACGGCGAGCAACTGCAGGGGCAGATCCTCGATACCCGGCCCTTGCGCGGCGTCTGCAGCTACGAGCCCAGCGAACTGGTGGTGACGGCGCTGGCCGGCACCCCGCTGGTGGAACTGGAGGCGCTGCTGTCCGAGCACGGTCAGTACCTGGCCTTCGAGCCGCCCCATTTCGGTCCCGGCGCGACGGTGGGGGGCATGGTGGCAGCCGGCCTGTCCGGCCCGGCGCGGTTGGCCGCGGGTGCGGCGCGCGACCATGTGCTGGGCGTGCAGATGTTCAACGGTCAGGCCCAGTTGCTGCGCTTCGGTGGCCAGGTCATGAAGAACGTGGCCGGCTACGATGTCTCGCGCCTGATGGCGGGCTCGCTCGGTACGCTGGGTCTGATCACCGAAGTCTCGTTGAAGGTATTGCCGCGTCCGTTGGCCGAGGCTACCTTGCGCTTCGACATGGTGCAGGATGAGGCCTTGCAGCAGCTCAATCGCTGGGCGGGCAAGCCCCTGCCGATCAACGCCAGCTGCTGGTTCGCGTCGCCGGACACCAGCGGTCAGCTCTATCTGCGGCTGCGCGGTGCGCAGGCAGCCGTGGCCGCGGCCTGCCAGGTCCTGGGAGGGGAGACGGTCGATGCAGCGCAGGCGCAGCTGTTCTGGCAGTCGGTGCGTGAGCAAACCGGCCCCCTGTTTGCCTGCGCCGACGACAGCTGTCTGTGGCGCCTGAGTCTGCCCGACACGGCGGCCGTGCTGCCCTTGCCGGGCCTGGCGCCGGTGCTCGAGTGGGGGGGCGCACTGCGCTGGGTCAAGGCGCCTGCTGCGCAGGCCCAGGAGCTGCGCCGTGTGGCAGCGGCTGCCGGCGGTCAGGCGCAGCTGTTTCGACGCGCTGCGTCTGCCGAAGCGGCGTGGCCTCCATTTCTGCATCCCATGGCCGAGCCCCTGCAACGCATCGCGCAAGGCCTGCGTCGGCAGTTCGATCCTGCGGGTGTCTTCGGCCACGCGCGCATGTCCCGCGACGCCTAGCAACGCACAGGTCCATCCTCCATGCAGACACAACTCGCACCCGAGTACCAGGGCACACCGGATGGCCAGGCGGCTGAGGCCATTTTGCGCAAATGCGTGCATTGCGGCTTCTGTACCGCGACCTGCCCGACCTACCAGTTGCTGGGGGATGAGCTCGATGGCCCCCGCGGGCGCATCTACCTGATGAAGCAGGTGCTGGAGGGGCAGACGCCCACACGCAAGACACAGCAGCACCTGGACCGCTGCCTGACCTGCCGCAACTGCGAGACCACCTGCCCCAGCGGCGTCGACTACGGCCATCTGATCGATATCGGGCGCAAGCTGGTCGACGCCAAGGTGCCGCGCCCGGCTGGCGAATCGCTGGTGCGCTGGGCACTCAAGGAGGGCTTGCCTTCGCCGCTGTTCGCACCCGCCATGCGCATGGGCCAGATGGTGCGCAACCTCTTGCCCACCAAGCTGCGCGACAAGGTGCCAGCTCGCCAGGAGGCCGGCCGCTGGCCGCAGCGCAGCCATCCGCGCAAGATGCTGATGCTGGCAGGCTGCGTGCAACCGGCGATGATGCCCAACATCAACAGCGCCACTGCCCGCGTGCTCGATGCCGTCGGTATCGAGACGCTGCTTGCGCCATCGGCCGGGTGTTGCGGTGCGGTCAAGTTCCACCTCAATGACCAGCCCGGGGGGCTGGCCGCGATGCGCTCCAACATCGATGCGTGGTGGCCGTATGTCGACCGTGCCGACGGTGGCGTCGAAGCCATCGTCATGAATGCGTCGGGCTGTGGCGTCACGGTCAAGGAATATGGCCATCTGCTGCGGGACGATCCCGCCTATGCACACAAGGCTGCGCGTGTCAGTGCCCTGACGCGCGACTTGAGCGAACTGTTGCCCGAACTGGCGCAGGCGCTGGCGGGGCGCATCGATCCCGCACGGATCCCGCCGCTGCTGGCCTACCATCCGCCCTGCACGCTGCAGCACGGGCAAGGCCTGCGTGGCGCGGTCGAGCAGCATCTGCAGGCGCTCGGCTTCACGCTCAAGGTGGCGCTGAACGATGCACATCTGTGCTGTGGCTCGGCGGGCACGTACTCGGTGCTGCAGCCGGTGCTGTCGCAGCAACTGCGCGAACGCAAGCTCGGCCATCTGCAAGCGCTTGCGCCGAGCGCCATCGTGTCGGCCAACATCGGCTGCATCACGCACCTGCAAAGCGGGACAGAGTTGCCGGTGCGCCACTGGGTCGAGTTGCTGGACGAAGCCTTGCTGCCCGCGTAGCGGGCGCACCCGCAGCCGGCCCGGGTCGTGCCGGTCCCGGGTTGACGCGGCGGGCCGTCTCGCACGGCCCCGTTCGACAACGCCGCTTGCTGTCAGCTGCCGTCGGTCTGCGGCTTTGTGTTTTGCGCGAGCAGGGCGTCGAAGGCATCGGCCGGCATCGGGCGCGCAAACAGGTAGCCCTGGCCGAAGTCGCAGCCGGCGCCGATCAGCAGGTCGCGCTGCGCGGCTGTCTCCACACCCTCGGCGATGACCTGCATGCCCAGTTCATGGGCCATGACGATGATGGCCTTGCACAGGGCCAGTTCGGTGCCGCCCGGAACCAGTTCGCGCACGAAGGACTGGTCGATCTTCAGGTAGTCGATGTCGAAGCGCTGCAGGTAGGTCAGCGACGAAAAGCCGGTGCCGAAATCGTCCAGCGACACCTTGATGCCGGCCTGGCGCAGTTCCAGCAATTGCTGGGCCACGGACGCACTGGTGTCCAGCAGCAGGCCTTCGGTGATTTCGACCACCACCGCATTGCCGGGCAGGCCCATTTCCGCCAGGTGTTCGACCCAGGCGTGCTGTCGCCCGGCATCGTTGTGAAACTGCGCAGGGGACTTGTTGATGCTGAGCTGGAACTGCGGGTCGTACCGGCGGCGCCAGTGCGCGGTCTGCGCGGCCGCGGTCCGAAAGACCCATTCGCCGATGTCGATGATCAGCCCGGTCGACTCCGCCACCGGGATGAACTCGCCCGGGCTGATCAGGCCGCGCACCGGGTGTTGCCATCGGATCAGCGCTTCGGCCTTGTGCACCGAACCGTCGCGCAGCGACACGATGGGCTGGTAGACCAGGTAGAACTGGTCTTCGCTCAGACTGGCCCGCAGCTCGTTGGCCAGCCGGACCCGGTTCAGCGCGGCCTCCTGCAAGGCCGGCGTGAAGAAACGAAAGCGATTGCGTCCGGCGCCCTTGGCCGCGTACAGCGCCTGGTCCGCGTTCTTGAACAGCGTCTCGACACCGCTGCCGTCGCCCGGATACATCGTGATCCCGATGCTGGCCGAAATGTAGACCTGTTCATCGCCGAGCTGGAACAGTGCCGACATGGCGGACAACACGGCATCCAGGATCCGGTCGAGCTGTCCGTCGTCGTCCAGCTCCGACAGCACCAGCGTGAACTCGTCGCCGCCCATGCGCGCAACCGTATCCGACTCGCGCACGCACGACCGTATGCGCTGCGCCGCCTTGATCAGCAGTTGATCGCCGGCGTCGTGACCCAGCGTGTCGTTGACCTCCTTGAAGTGGTCCAGGTCGACGAACAGGATCGCCATCTGCTTGCCTTCGCGATCGACCTTCTTGAACTCCAGCTCCAGCCGGTCACGCAACATGCGCCGGTTCGGAAGCCCGGTCAGCGCGTCGAAGTTGGCCTGCTGCCAGACCAGGGCCTCGGCGGTCTTGCGCTTGGTGATGTCGGTATGGGTGCCGATCATGCGCGTCGGATGGCCTTGCGCGTCGCGGCTGATCACCATGCCACGCGACAGGATCCATTTCCAGCTGCCGTCGCGGCAACGGATGCGGTGCTCGTTCTGGTAAGTCGGCGTCAGGCCGTCCAGATGGTTCTGGCGGTCCTGCAGCATGGCCGCCTTGTCCTGCGGATGGGTCAGTCGGTCCAGGTCATCGGGATGGTCGGACATCTCGTCGTCGGCGTATCCGTACATTTCCTTGCAGCGCCGGGAGATGCGTTCCACGCCGGTGGCGATGTCCCAGTCCCAGACCCCGTCACCGGTGCTTTCCAGGGCCAGCTTCCAGCGGCCTTCGGCTTCGTGCAAAGCCTGCTCCGCCCGTTCGGCGCGCTTGCGCTCTGTCGCATCGCGAAAGTCGAATACCACGCCAAGGATGGCGTCTTCGTTCAGAAAATTGGTGGCCAGCGAAGCGAGGAATCGCCACTGGCCATCGGTGTGCTGGTAACGCAGCACCAGCTCGCGGGCCTCGCCGTGGCCTTGCACGACCCGGTCCATCTCCGCCCGTGCGGCTGCGCGGTCTTCGGCGTGCACGGTGTCGAACAGGCTCTGGCCGCGCAGCATGTCGGCGGCGATGCCCAGCATCCCGCGTGCCGCATCGCTGGCGTACAGGATGGTGCCGGCGGCATCGCACACCATGGTCATCACCTGCGCCTTCTCGGTCAGCGTACGGAAGCGCTGTTCGCTGGCAGACAAGGCCAGCAGCGCGCGCTGGGCGTCGGTGATGTCTTCGACGGTTCCCTCGAAGTACCGAATCTTTCCGTCGGCGTCCCGCACCGCATGGGCATTCTCCCGGATCCAGATCCGTTCGCGCGACTTGTGGCGGTGGACCTCGGAGCGGAAGTTGACCACCCTGCCGTCGGCCTCCATCAGGTCCAGGAAGCGGCGGCGCTGTAGCGGGTCGACATACCACTCCCTGCCGATATCCTGTACGGCCGCAAGCAATTCCGCCTCGCTTTCATAACCGTTCATGCGTACCAGGGCCGGATTGGCGCGCAACTGCAGCCCGTCTGGACTCGACCGGTAGGCGCCGATGGGCAGCAACTCGAAAAGCGTGGAGAAGTCGGACGGGTTCATCGCAGTCAGAGAGCGTAACAAACTCACTGGCAAGATGGGGCCGACGCACGCGCGAATGCGCAAGCATGCGTGAACAAACCCGCGATCGGCGGCAGGAGCTTCAGGCTTGGAGCGCGGCCTCGATGTCGCCGGCCAGGCTTTGCGGGGTGTCGGTCGGTGCATAGCGCCGCAGCACGGCGCCGTCCCGTCCGATCAGGAACTTGGTGAAATTCCATTTGATCGCCTTGCTGCCCAGCAGCCCCGGCGCCTGCGCGGCCAGCCACGTCCACAAGGGGTCGGCCTTCGGCCCGTTGACGTCGATCCGGGCCAGCATCGGAAAACTGACGCCATAGTTGCGCTGGCAGAACGTCGCGATCTCGGTGTTGCTGCCAGGGTCCTGGCCGCCAAACTGGTTGCAGGGGAAGCCCAGGACGACCAGTCCCTTCTTGCCGTATTGCCGGTGCAATTGCTCGAGCCCGGCAAACTGTGGCGTGAACCCGCAGGCACTGGCGGTATTGACGATCAACATGGCATGGCCCTTGAACTTTTTCAGTGGCAGCGCCTTGCCGTCCATCTGCGTGGCCGAGAAGTCATGGATTGTCGTCATTGCTTGTCCTGTCTGTGATCCGGCCCGCGCAGCGGCATGGAAGCCGCCAGTCGGTCGCGCTGCCGGGGAACGTGAAGTGGCGGGCGCATCCGCAATTGTGAAGGGCTCTGCGCAGGGGTCAACCTGCGATACTACCGGCCCATGACCTCGCTGCCCCAACGACTCCTTCGGCGTGCACGTGGGCTGATCGCCCATGATGCCCGGATTGCCGATGCGGCGGTGCTGGGCAATATTCGGCGACTGCGCTGGCTGCTTCCGCTGTTTCTCATGCTGGTGCTGGTGCTGTTGGCCGTCTTCGCTTTGGACCGGCCGCTCGACGCCCCGCAGCGTCTCGCATGGCGGCAGGCCATCATGTCCGTCTTCGGGATCACCATCGTCTGGCTACTGGTGATGGCGCTGGCCGTCTGGCGCGTGGCATCCAGGGGCCGGCCCGACACCGGCGTACGGGTGGTGCAATTCGTGGTGGCGCTGGGGTTTCTTCTCTTTACCGCCGTGCTGACGGTGCTGGACCAGTGGGTCACCTCGAATATCAGCCCTTTCATCCTGGGCTGCATCTCGGTCAGCCTGCTGTTCCTGTTGCCCCCGGCCACGGCACTGGGGGTGTTGCTGGTGTCCTACGCCGTGTTCTTCGTCGGGCTGGGGCTGACGCAGCATGATCCGAGTCTGTTGCTGTCCAACCGTGTCAATGGTTTCGCCGCGGGCCTGCTCGCACTGGTGCTCTCGGTGGGCATGTGGAACCGCAACATCCAGTACAACCTGCTGCAGCGCGAACTCACGGCACGCAACGAAACACTCGAGAAGCAGCAGGCCGAACTGGTCTGGCTGGCCACGCGTGACGCCTTGACCGGCCTGTTCAACCGCGGCGAATTCATGCGCCTGGCCGAGAAGGAACTGCTGCGCACCCGCCGCCATGGCGGCAACACCAGCATCTTTGTCATCGACCTGGATTTCTTCAAGGCGATCAATGACCGCCATGGCCATCCGGCCGGCGACAAGGTGCTGCGCCATGTGGCCGACCAGTTGCGCGACGGGACCCGCAGCACCGATCTGGTGGCGCGTATTGGCGGGGAAGAATTCGTCGTGTTGCTGCCGCAGACCGACATCGACGCGGCCATGGTGCTGGCGCAGAAACTGCGCCGGCAACTGCGCGATTCGCCGGCACAGGTCAGCAGCGATCTGCAGGTCTCGTTCACCGCCAGCTTTGGTGTCGCGTGCATGCCGGGCAAGCACATGGGGTCGATCGCCGCCTTGTATGCCGCAGCCGACAATGCGCTGTACGACGCCAAGCGCCAGGGCCGTGACCGGGTGGCGCGTACCGAGCCCGATGCCACGCTGACGCCATCGGATTTTCAGCGCATGCGGCGCAGCTGAGTCACCACGGCGCTACGGCGCTAGCCGCTGGCAGACCCGCCTTCAGTGGTGCAGTTTGTCGTTGCGCGCAATGTCCAGCAGATGCTCGACCTCGGCACGGTGGTGAATGCAGTTGTGCCTGTGCCAGCGCCGGATCAGCCACATCACCAGCGCCACGGCAACGCCAAAGCCGGTGATCGCGCCAAAGGTCGGAACGCCCACGCCTGCCGACAGGCTGTAGGCTGCGCCCAGCGTCAGGATGCAGGCCTGTTCGTTGAAGTTCTGCACCGCGATCGAACGGCCGGCGCCCATCAGGTTGTGACCGCGGTGCTGCAGCAAGGCATTCATCGGCACCACCAGGAAACCGCCCAGCGCGCCGAGCAGGATCAGGAACGGCGCGGCGATCCAGACGTTCTTGATGAAGATCAGCAGAATGATCAGACCGCCCATGCCTATGCCCAGCGTCATCACCCGCGGGCCATCTTCCAGGCGCATGCGCATGGAGGCGACGATGGCGCCGGCGGCCATGCCGATGGCCACAACCCCTTGCAAGGCAGAGGCCTGCGTGACCGAATAGCCCAGCGCCACGGCAGCCCATGACAGCACGATGAAGCGCAGGTTGCCGGCGACGCCCCAGATCAGGGTCGTCGCCGCCAGCGAGATCTGCCCCAGACGGTCGCGCCACAGGCGCATGTTGCAGGTCCAGAAATCGGGCAGCAGGACGATGGGGTTGCGCGGCAGCGGGCGCATTTCGACGCCGGTGAGCGGAATGTGGGTGTTGAACCAGGCGGCCAGCAGGTAGACGAAGATCAGCACGCTGATCGCTGCCTCGGGTGGCGTGTTGATGCCGGTGTCGATGAACGGAAAGTCGAACCCGAGCAGCAGGGTCGACACGGTATGGCTGACCAGCTGGCCGCCGAGCAGCACGCCCAGGATGATGGAGCCGATGGTCAGGCCTTCGATCCAGCCATTGGCCTTGACCAGTTGTGAGGCGGGCAGCAGCTCGGTCAGGATGCCGTACTTGGCGGGCGAATAGGCGGCCGCGCCCAGCCCGACGATGGCGTAGGACAGCAGCGGATGGGTGCCGAACAGCATCATCAGGCAACCGCCGACCTTGATGAAATTGCTGATCAGCATGACCTGGCCCTTGGGCCGGGAGTCTGCGAAGGCGCCGACAAATGGGGCCAGCAGCACGTAGAAGAGCGCGAACATCGGCACCAGCGCCGCCTGTTGCCACTCGGCAGCCTTGTGGCTTCGAAGCAACTGGACGGCCGTGACAAACAGCGCATTGTCAGCCAGCGAGCTGAAAAACTGCGCTGACATGATGGTGTAGAACCCGCGCTTCATGCCGTGCTGTAAGGGTCATCAGTACAGCTGATGCCGGTGTCTATTGATCTGGTCTCCAACGTGGGCACGGTTATATCACGCGCAAGCTGCCAGAATCGGTGTTTCCGCCCTTGCCGGCAGCTTGCGCACCATCCCATCCCATGCCCCGTCCGATTCTTGCCACCATCCATCCCGACGCATTGCGCCACAACCTGGCGCGCTGCGCCCGCCTGGCGCCAGATGCCAAGGTCTGGGCCGTCGTCAAGGCCAATGCCTACGGGCACGGCATCGAGCGGGTATTCGAGGGCCTGCGGGCGGCGGACGGATTCGCGCTGCTGGATCTGGACGAGGCGCAGCGGGTGCGGGACCTGGGCTGGCGCGGTCCGATCCTGCTGCTCGAAGGTGTCTTCGAAGCCCGTGACCTGGAGCTGTGCTCCCGGCTGGGCCTGTGGCATACCGTGCATTGCGATGAACAGATCGACATGCTGGCCATGCACAAGACCCATGTTCCGCATCGGGTATTCCTGAAGATGAATTCCGGCATGAACCGGCTCGGCTTCCGGCCCCAGGCCTACCGTGCCGCGTGGTCGCGGCTGGACGCCTTGCCGCAGGTGGGGGAGATTTCACTCATGACGCACTTCAGCGATGCCGACGGCCCGATCGGCGTCGCCGCCCAGATGGCGGTGTTTCAGGCGACCACCGAGGATCTGCCGGGCGAGCGCAGTGTGGGCAACAGCGCCGCCACCTTGCGGCATATGGAACCGGCCGGCACCGACCCCGGCATTGCCGCGGCGTCGGATTGGGTCCGCCCCGGCATTGCGAGTTATGGCAGTGCACCCGACCATCCCGAGCACGATGCAGCCCACTGGGGCCTGCGCCCGGCCATGACCTTGTCGGCCCGCGTCATCGCGGTCCAGGCCCTGCAGCCGGGCGACACCGTCGGTTACGGCTCGGCATTCGTGGCAGACCGTGCCATGCGCATCGGCGTCGTGGCCTGCGGCTACGCCGATGGCTACCCCCGTGTGTGTCCGACCGGAACCCCGGTGCTGGTGGACGGCGTGCCCACGCGCACGGTCGGTCGGGTCAGCATGGACATGCTGACCATCGACCTGGGGCCGAAGCCCGACGCCGGCATCGGCTCCCAGGTGATCCTGTGGGGTGGATCTGGCGACGCCGTGGTGCCCATCGATGCCGTCGCCCGCGCGGCAGGGACCGTCGGGTACGAGCTGATGTGTGCGCTGGCGCAGCGCGTGCCGGTCACGGTCGACTGAGAGCGACCGGCACCAAAACCGCTGGCGTCTGCCGCAACCCCGGGCCGGGTGGCCTGGAAGTGGCTTAGCCGGCATTGCCTTGACCTGTATCAACCTGTATTCGTCGCAGCCATTCCGATTGGTAGTAGATTGGTGCTTTCCAGGAAGGAACCATGGAATACAAGGACTACTACAAGGTGATGGAACTGGCGCGCGATGCCAGTGCCGATGACATCAAGAAGGCCTACCGGCGGCTGGCCCGCAAATACCACCCGGACGTGAGCAAGGAGGCGGGTGCCGAGGCGCGCTTCAAGGAGATCGGCGAGGCCTATGAAGTCCTCAAGGACCCGGAGAAGCGCAGTGCCTATGACCAACTCGGCGCCAACTGGAAGGCCGGGCAGGACTTTCGTCCGCCGCCAGACTGGAATGCCGGCTTCGAGGGTGCCGGTCGGGGATTCAGCGAACAGGAGGCAGCCGACCACAGCGACTTTTTCGAGAGTCTGTTCCGGCGCGGTTTTGGTGCCGGGCCGACAGGCCGCGCAGGCGCCGGCGGCGCGCGCGGGGAGTTCCATGCCCAGGGCGAGGATCGCCACGCGCGGATCCAGATCGAACTCGAGGATGCCTACAACGGCGCGCGGCGCAGCTTGAGCCTGCGCGTGCCCGAGGTCGACGCGCAAGGCCGGGTCAGCGCACGCGAACATACGATCGAGTTCGTCGTTCCCAAGGGCGTGCGCGCCGGACAACACATCCGGCTGGCCGGCCAGGGAGGTCCCGGCATCGGCAAGGGCAAACCCGGGGACCTTTATCTGGAGGTCGCCTTTGCGCCGCATGCGCACTACCGTGTGGACCAGCGCGACGTCTACCTCGACCTGCCGGTTGCGCCATGGGAGGCCGCGCTGGGTGCGCAGATCGAGGTGCCGACACCTGCGGGTCAGGTCGAGTTGACGATTCCTGCAGGTTCCAGCGCAGGGCGCAAACTGCGACTGCGCGGGCGGGGCATTCCCGGTGCGACCCCGGGTGACTTCTATTTCGTGTTGCAGATTGCCTTGCCTGCGGCAAGCTCGGACGCTGATCGCGCGGCTTACACCCAGATGCAATCGCATTTCAAGACATTCCAGCCGCGCGCCAAACTGGGAGGCCAGCCATGAACAAGCGTTCGACGACACTGATCACCGACGTGCTGATCGTCGAGGAACAGGTGGACCTGACGCTGGACGAGTTGTGCCGTGTCTGCAGCACCGAGATCGACCAGCTCACGGCGCTGGTCGACGAAGGGGTGATTGCCCCGGAAGGCGAAACGCCGTCCGGTTGGCGCTTCTCCGGTGCGCAGTTGCGCCGCGTCCGGGTGGCGGTGCGCTTGCAGCGCGACCTGGGTGTCAACACGGCCGGCGCAGCCCTGGCCCTGCAGCTGATGGACGAGGTCGAGGCCTTGCGCGCCCAGTTGGGTCGGCGCGGCGCTTGATCCGGCCTCGGTCGGGGTTGGCGCAAGCGTCGGGCCGATGTGCCCGGACGGCTTGCGTCGGCGCCGGGCACGACCTTACACTGCGGCCATAACATTCAGGGGGTCCGATATGCCTTTGCCGCGCCAAGCCGCCAAGTTGCTTCTGTGCTGTCTGCCGCTGACCGTGGCGTTGCCCGCCGCCGCCATCGTCGGCGGGGAACCCACGACAGCGTTCGGTCAGGTCAGCAATGGGGTGCAGATCACCGATAACTGGGTGCTGACCGCGCGCCATGTCGGCATCAAGGTCGGGGATACCTTTGCCGACGGTTACGGCAGCGCCATTGTCGGTGCGCGTTACGAGCTGGGGTCCGGACCGACGCTGGTCAATGACCTGGCCTTGCTGCGGCTGACCACGCCGATCGCAGCGCCGGCCCTGAGCCTGTTGTCGGACCTGCTGCCCGTGGGTCCACTTGCGTCACCGCTGGCGGTGACCATCGCCACCGGCCGCAACCAGACGCCGCGCGGTTACGGCCAGACCCGGATTGCCGAGGTCGCCGATCAGGTCGAACTGGACGTCGGTGGCGTGTTGGGAACCTACGCGGTGAACTGGCTGGTGACCTACGATGCCGCACACGGTGCGCCGTACGTGCAGGGCGGCGACAGCGGTGGCGGTCTTTTTCTTGGCCATGTCACGGACAGTGCCGGTGCCGCCTTGATGGGCATCACGTCGGCACAGGTGCAGTTCGACGAAGCAGGCGGTGGTGGTTTCGGCTCGGCCTTCGTGCAACTGGCGGCTTACCGCAGCTGGATTGATGAGACCATGCGCCTGGATACGACCGATTCGCAGACCGTGCGCTGGGTGTCGGCGGTGCCCGAGCCGGCCACCCTGTCCATGTGGCTCGCGGGTCTGCTGGTGGCCGGCGGCATGGGCGCACGCCGGCGCACAGCGACCCGCGCGCGCTGACCGGCGCGGCGCGCACGCCGTGCCTCAGTTCCCGCCAGCCTGCGCCAGCACGAAGTCGATGAAGCCGCGCTCGACATTGGCCACCACCAGGCGCAGCCGCACGGTCTGCCCGATGTCGATCCGGGGTGGTGACCCGACCAGCTTGCCTTCGACCGGCGGCGTGAAAATGCGCACCCAGCTGCCTTCGTCATTGAGGCCGGTCACGATGCCGTCGAAGGTCTCGCCGATCCGGTTCTCGAGCACCAGTGCGGCTTCCGACTTGCGGACCCGCCGTTCCACCTTCTGCGCCGCATCCTCCTGCGCCGTGCACTGGTGCGCCAGTTCGCCGAGCTGCGCGTTGTCGTAGGGCGGATGGGTCTTGGCCAGGACGGCCTTGATCAGCCGTGCCGTGATCAGGTCCGGGAAGCGCCGGTTGGGCGCGGTGGAATGCATGTAGTCGCGCACCGCCAGCCCGAAATGTCCGATCGGCGGACCGGCCGGGGTTTCCACCACATATTCGCCGCGGCCCATCAGCTTGACGATGACCAGCGACAGGTCCGGGAAACGCAGCGGGTCGGCGCTGCGGCGCTGCGCCAGGAACAGCTCCAGCGCCTTGCCGTCGGGCTGCTTGGGCAGTGTCGTGCCGTACTGGTGCGCCAGGTCGACGATGCGCTGCCAGCGTTCCGGTGAGCGCACGATGCGGCGCAAGGACACGCCACCATGGCTGGCCAGGAAATGCGCGGTACAGCCATTGGTGGCGACCATCAGCTCCTCGATCAGCTGGCGCGCCCGGTTTTGCGGCTGCTCGCGGATGTCGACCACTTTCTCGCCGTCGAACACTGCGCGTGGCTGGAAGGTCTCGAATTCCAGCGCGCCCTGTTCGCGGCGGCGCGCGCGCAACTGTTGCGCGACGCTGTCCTGGGTGCGCAGTTGCGCGTCCATTCCGGCAATGGCCCTGGCCGCGGCCGGCAGGTCGCCCTGGCCCTCGAGCCAGTCCGACACCGCGTCATAGGCCAGCTGGGCCTTGTTGCGCACCAGGGCCTGGAACACCGTCGAGCCGGCCAGGCTGGCGTCCGGGTTGAACACCATGGTGGTCACGATGGCCAGCCGGTCCTCGTCCTGGTTCAGCGAGGTGAGGTCGGTGGACAGGCGCTCGGGCAGCATCGGAAAAATGCGCGCGCCGGTATAGACCGAGGTGGTGTTGATGGCCGCATGCCGGTCGATGGCGCTGCCCCTGGGCACCAGCGCATCCACATCGGCCACGGCCACCATGATCTTGACCCGGCCATCGGCCATCACCTCGCTGACGCTGAGCTGGTCGAGGTCGCGCGAGTCGTCGTTGTCGATCGAGCACCAGTCCAGCGCCCGCAGGTCGGTGGCGGCCGGATCGGTGGCCGGCCCGCGGATGGTGGCGAGCTGGTCCAGAGCCGCATGCGGAAACTCCGGCTCGAGTCCACGCTCGCGCATGGTGTCGGCCGCGATGCGCGCCAGGTCGGCGCGGGTATGGGGATGGCGTGAAGGCATGGCCCAATATACCCCGCGCGCCGACGCGCAGCAGCGGTGTGCCACCGCCGCTGGCGCGCGCGGCGCCGACCGGCCGCGCGGCGCTCAGTACAGCCCGTGCACCCGGGCGTGCAGCCGGGCCAGTCCGAGCAGGACGTCGGTGTAGGGCGTCGGCTGCCCGGTAAGTTGGCCCAGTTCGCGCACCGCGGTCACCAGCGCATCGAGTTCCACCGGCTTGCCTGCCTCGACGTCCTGCAGCATGGATGTCTTGAACGCGCCCAGCTTGCGCGTGACAGCGTGGCGGTCTTGCGGTTCCTGGTCGATCTCCAGCCCGATCTGACGGCCGATCTGCCGCGCCTCCAGCATCACCCTGGAGCAAAAGTCGCGTACCAGGTCGTCGTCCATCACCTGCGTGCTGGTCGCGCCGGTGAATGCGCTGATCGGGTTCATGGTCATGTTGCCCCACAGCTTGAACCAGATGTCGTGCTGGATGCGCTCGGACACCGGCGCCTCGAAGCCGGCCTGCGTCAGCAAGGCCGACAGTGCCAGCACCCGCGCGCTGCGCTCGCCGGAAGGCTCGCCCAGGATGATCTTGTTGCCGAAGCCATGCTGCACCAGGCCGGGCGCAGCGACTGCGCAGCTGGCATGCACGACGCTGCCCACGATATGCTGCGGCGCGATGGCCTTGCCGATCACGCCGCCCGGGTCGACCGACTGGAGCTGCCGTCCCTGCAGATCGCCGCCGAAACCCTGCAGAAACCACCACGGCACGCCGTTCATGGCGCACAGCACCAGCGTGTCGGGGCCCATCAGCGGCGCGATCTGCCGAACCACCTCGCGCAGGGCCGGCGCCTTGACGGCGATGACGATCAGGTCCTGCACGCCGAGCGATTTCGGGTCGGCCGTGGCCTGGACGCGATGGGTTTCGATGCGCTGGGCGTCGCCGCTGCCGATTCGCAGACGCAAACCGTCGTGCTGCAGCGCCGCCAGCGTACGGCCGCGTGCCAGCAGGGAAACGTCGCAGCCGGCGCGTGCCAGGCCGGCGCCCAGCCAGCCGCCGATGGCGCCGACACCGACGATGCATGTCTTGTTGAGCTTGGTGGTCATGGGTGTGGTTCAGTTCCTGAAGCTGGCATCCTGGCGTTCGACCAGCCGCACCAGTGCAGCGAACATGTCCTCGCCGGCGCCGTGGCCAGGCTTGAACTGCAGGGCGTCCTGCGCACAGCGCGCCGCGACCGCGGCCGGAATCGGGATGGCGGGCCCCATGCTCAGCGTTGCCAGCTGGATTTCGCAGGCGCGCTGCAGTGTCCACAGGGTTGCGAAAGTCTGCGGCAGTGTCTCGCCCCAGGCCAGCAGACCATGGTTGCGCAGGATCACCGCTGGTTTTCGGCCGATGCTCGCCAGCAGGCGCGGCCCTTCGTCGGCATGGATGGTAATGCCCTCGAAGTCGTGGTACGCCACCCGGTCCTGCATCTGGGCACTGTAGAAATTGTTCGCCTGCAGGCCGCCTTGCAGGCAGGCCACGGCCATGCCGGCCGTGGTGTGCGTGTGCATCACGCAGTGCGCGCCGGGCAGGCCTTCGTGGATTGCCGCGTGCACGGTGAACCCGGCCGGATTCACCGGATGCGCCGACCCGTCGAGCACCCGGCCGTGCGAATCGATCTTGACCAGGTTGCTGGCCGTGACCTCGCTGTAGTGCAGGCCGAACGGGTTGATCAGAAACTGGCGCTCGCCGCCGGCGACGCTGTCGGGCACGCGCAAGGTGATGTGGTTGTAGATCAGCTCGGTCCAGCCCAGGCTGGCGAACACGCGGTAACAGGCCGCCAGTTGCACCCGGGCGGCGCGTTCGTCCGGGTGCCACGGGGCCGATGCCGAACGACCGGGTTCAACCATAGGTCTTGTCGCCGGCGGTGGGTGCGGGAGCCGCCATGAACTCGGCGGCCAGCGCATTGGTCCCGCGCATCAGGATGCCGGTATCCAGGCCGACCGCGACGAACAGTGCGCCGAGTTCGAGGTAGCGCCGGGCCAGTGTGGTGTCGGGCGTCAGGATGCCGGGGGCCTTGCCGGCCTTGAGGATACGGCTGATCGCGTCTTCGATGGCTGCCTGCACCTCGGGGTGGCCCGGGTTGCCCACATGGCCCAGCGACGCCGACAGGTCGGCCGGCCCGATGAACACGCCGTCGACACCGTCGATGCCGGCAATCGCGTCCAGGTTGGACAAGGCCAGTCGGGTCTCGGCTTGCACCAGCAGACAGATCTGGGCATTGGCCTCGTGCGTGTAACGCGGGTAGCGACCCCAGCGTGAGGCACGGGCACCGGCCATGCCGCGGATGCCGTCGGGCGGGTAGCGGCAGGCCTGCACCAGGGCGCGCGCCTGCTCCGGCGTGTCGACCATCGGCACCAGCAGATTGGGCACCCCCAGGTCCAGGTATTGCTTGATCAGTGCGGTGTCGCCTACCGGAACGCGGCAGACCGGCTGGCTGCGGTAGGCGGCAATCGTCTGCAGCTGAACCAGCATGCTTTGCAGGTCGTTGGGTGTGTGTTCGCCATCGAGCAGCAGCCAGTCGAAGCCGGCGCCGGCGCAGATCTCGGTGCTCATCGTGTTGGCCAGGCTGAGCCACAGGCCGATCTGGGCCTGCCGGTTCTGCAGGGCCTGCTTGAAGGTATTGGTGGGCGTTTGCATGGGTCTCCTTATGGGGTGAGAGCGGATGGCAAGGGCGGGTCAGCTCGGTGCGCCGATGGACGCCTGAAACAGTGGATGCAGGTTGCTGTGCTTGGCGTCGAACACCTCGTGTCCCTCGTCGATCTGCAGCGTGATGCCGATATGGCGCTCCTTGAACACCGGCTGGAAGTGGGCCTTGGCGCACATCAGCAAGGCATCGCCGACGCGCTTGTGGGTGCTGGCACTGCGGCCATGGGCCATGCGCATGTTCAGGTACACGAAGGCATAGTCGGCCTTGCCGTCGGCCACGGCGAAGTGGGCGGCCGGATAGGCCAGCACGCGGGTGCCGCCGGTCGGGAACACCGGCTTGCCATCATCGTCGTGGGTTTGCAGCATGGTGTCGGCCAGCGCGCGGCACAGGACCGTCATATTGGTTTCTGGGTCCAGATTGGGGGTGTAGAGCACAACGAGGTGGGGCATGGGTCAGTCTTCCTGCGCAGGTCTCATCAAATGTAGCCGGGCTTTGCACAGGGTACAGGACGTGGCGTGCCTGCGTTGGACGGGCCGGGCGCTAACATGGCCCCATGGCAAAGGACAAAAGCGTTTATACCTGCACCGACTGTGGCGGCACCAGCCCGAAATGGCTGGGCAAGTGCCCGGCCTGCGGCGCCTGGAACACCTTGATCGAATCGGTGGCACAGGACCACCCGGCCGGCGCGGTGCGCAACCGCTTTGCGTCGCTGGCCAGGACGGCCGAAGTCACGACACTGGGCGCCATCGACGCGGTCGAGACCGAACGCACGCCGACCGGGCATGAGGAACTCGACCGGGTGCTCGGCGGCGGCATTGTCGAAGGCGGTGTGGTGCTGATCGGTGGCGACCCCGGCATCGGCAAGTCCACGCTGCTGCTGCAGGCCATGCACAGCCTGCAGGGCGCCGGCCACCGCACGCTGTACGTGACGGGCGAGGAAAGCGGCGCCCAGGTGGCGCTGCGCGCGCGCCGCCTCGGCCTGGAGCAATCCCAGGTATCGGTGCTGGCCGAAATCGCGCTGGACAAGATT
>JACKLL010000013.1 GCA_024235935.1 Rhodoferax sp.
GGATCCATTCCTCGTTTCGAGGCGGCATTTTTTCCTCTTGCCCAGCCTGACAAGGCATGCTTTCGCACGGGTCTTGGCTTGCATCCGGGGTGGCCGTCCTATTCGTTTCCTCTGGGGCGCAAGCGCACGCTTGGATTTCTGGCGCGACAGCTTCGAGTCACAGCTCCAACGCTCCTATGCACCTTGAAGCCTTGGACTGACCGGCTTGGACCGATTGGCATGCGGCGCATGTGCCTGATCCGTCAATTTGCGGGATTGGACTGCGACATTCCAGCCCATGGAGGCTGCGCCCGATAATTCCGCCCCTATGGCCCTTTTAACTCTCATCAACGCTCAACTCGCCTTCGGGCACGTCGCTCTTCTTGATCACGCCGATTTTTCGCTGGAAAGCGACGAGCGGGTCGGCCTGATCGGACGCAATGGCACTGGCAAGTCGTCTCTGCTCAAGATCCTTGCGGGGATGGAGAAGCCTGATGATGGAAGCTTGCAACTGCAGCAAGGCCTGCGTATTGCGCATGTTGCGCAAGAACCGACTCTGGATCTGAGCCAGACAGTCTTCGACGTCGTCTGCAAGGGCGTAGCGCACATCAAGGACCTCGTCGACGCTTACAGCGAGGGTATTGGTGACCTCAACGCACTGCAGGACGCCATCGAAGCCCAGGACGGCTGGAACTGGGAGCAACGCGTGATCGAAACCCTGCATCGTCTGCATCTCGATGCGGATGCCAAGATCGGAACCCTGTCCGGGGGAACACGCAAGCGCGTCGCACTTGCGCAGGCGCTGGTGGCGCAGCCTTCTGTCCTGCTTCTTGACGAGCCGACCAACCACCTGGACCTGGACTCGATCGAATGGCTGGAAAACCTGCTGCTGGAATTCAAGGGAAGTGTCGTCACGATCACCCACGATCGAAGCTTTCTGGACCGCGTTGCGTCGCGCATTGTCGAACTCGATCGCGGCGTGCTGCGATCGTATCCAGGCAACTTCACGCAGTACCAGGCGCTGAAAGAGGAGCAACTGGAACAGGAGGAGGTGATCAACGCCAAGGCGGACAAGCTGCTGGCCCAGGAAGAGGTATGGGTACGTCAGGGCGTCGAAGCCCGGCGGACCCGCAGCCAGAGCCGCATCGGCCGGCTGGAAGCGCTACGCGCGCGGCGCCAGGCCCGTCGCGACTCACTGGGCAGTGTTCGCATGGACGTGGCAACCGGCGCGGGCAGTGGCAAGATCGTCGCGGAGTTGACGGACGTCAGCCTGCAGTTTGGCGACAAGACCATTGTCAAGAACTTCACATCCACCATACTGCGCGGCGACAAGATCGGTCTGATCGGGCCGAATGGCGCAGGCAAGACCACCTTGCTCAAGCTCATTCTGGGCGAACTCTCACCCGACAGTGGCAAGATCCGCCAGGGCAGCAACCTGCAGGTCGCCTATTTCGACCAGTTGCGTGACGCGCTGGACCTCAACGCAAGCCTGGCCGACTTCATCAGTCCAGGGAGCGAATGGATCGAGATCGGCAACCAGCGCAAGCACGTCAAGAGCTACCTGTCGGACTTTCTCTTTTCGCCAGCACGCGCAAACTCACCCGTCCGATCGCTGTCAGGCGGCGAGCGCAACCGCCTGTTGCTGGCGCGCCTTTTTGCGCGACCGGCCAATGTCCTGGTGCTTGACGAGCCCACCAATGACCTGGACATCGATACGCTGGAACTGCTTGAAGGCCTGCTCGATGCGTATGACGGCACCGTGTTCCTGGTCAGCCATGACCGGCGCTTTCTCGACAACGTCGTGACCAGCACGATCGCCTTTGAAGGCGGCGGTACCTGGCGCGAATACGAAGGCGGTGTGCAGGACTGGCTGCTGCAATCGGCCCGTTCCCGCGCGGCACGGCAAGCAAGCATTCCGCCGGCAAAGACCACAGTCGCCGCTGCCGCGGCCAAACCAATGCCGCCTGCCGAGGCAAAGGCTGCGCCGCCGGCCAAGCTCAGCTTCAAGGAACAACGCGAACTGGACACCCTGATGGCGTCTATCGACGCTCTGGAACGCGAACAAAAGTCCCTGCGCGACGAACTCGCCGAAACCGGTTTGTACCAGCGCGACCCGGATCGCGCGATTGCGCTCCACACACGGGACACGGCGATCGAGGAACAACTGATGCAGGTGCTCGATCGCTGGAGCGCCCTCTCTGCGCGCGACGGCAAGGCCTGAGCAAAGTCGCAACAGCCCGGGCGACGCAAATCAGACCGCATCGTGGCGCCGCGCCACATGCATTGGCCCATGCACCCCTGTGCGAGCGCAGGGGCCCCCCCATGGGATTTGCCGCTCGTCAGGACACCGGCAAGCGGATCTTGACGCAGGTGCCCTCGCCCGGAGTGGAGTCAATGTCCACCGAACCTCCCAGCGCAGCAACCTTGCGCCACACCACGTCCATGCCAATGCCTCGCCCGGACACCTGGGTCAGCTTTGCGGCCGTCGTGAGCCCAGGCGCAAACACCAGCGGCCACAAGGCCTGATCGGGCGTGTCTGCGGCCACCTCGATGCCTCGGGCCCGCGCGGCCTTCAGCAACAGGCTGCGTGAAAGTCCACGCCCGTCATCGCGGACAGACACTAACGCCTCACGGCCGCACAACTCCGCGCAAAGCGTGATCTGGCCTTTTGCCGGTTTACCCGCGGCACGTCGATCCTGGGCGGACTCAATCCCGTGATCGCAGGCATTGCGCACCAAGTGAATCAATGGGTCTGCCAGGCTCTGGATCATGCGTCGGTTCAATCTGACGGACTCGCCAGACATCGTCAGACGAAAGGTCTTTCCCAGAGCGGGCGCCAGACTGGTCAACACCGCGGGCGCCAGGGCAAAAAGCTCGGCTACCGGCGTGCCATGGACGAAATCCGGGTCCAGTGGCATCTGCCCCGACAGCGCCATCTGCTGCGGAGCAGGGCCACCAGCAACAGGCTTCGCGGTCTGCGGGCCTTCCCCCTTGTTTTGCGCAAGCCCCGGCAGCTCCGCGACGCGGCGATCCAGGTCTGTCGTAGCCTGCGAATGCGCACGAGGCGCTGGCGCGCATGCAATGCCGGACGACGCCGGCGACAAGGCCTTTGCCGGCTCCGCCAAATCCTGAATCGCAATCGACGCCTGATCGGCAACCATTGCCAGCAGATCCATCAAATCGGCATCAGACGCCGACGTCTGCACCTCGAATACACCGGCCGAACGCCCATCACCAGCGGCCGACAGTACGACACCCAATCCAGCGATATCGCGAAACAGCCCGCGTACAGCCGCGTCCAGATCCGCCCCGGGGTTCCCGACGATATGAATGCGCAGGTGCCGCGCCATCTGCGCGGGCTCTGTCTCGCCTGCCGCAGCCCGCAAACGCGCGGCCAGCGACGGCACGGCCGACGAATCCTGCAAGACCCCTGTCAACCCCGCTTTGGCCAGATCCACCGACGCCAGCAACAGCGCCACGCCGTCGGCATCCGGCTGCCGGCGCCCAAGACGCCATGGATCCAACAAGGATTCGGCATGGTGCATCAGCTCAGACACCTGTCCCAGTCCGAATGCCGCGGCACCGCCCTTGATCGAGTGCGCATGCCGAAAGATCGCGTTGATCCGCTCCGCATCTGCACCGTCCGTCAGCACGGCCGACAATGCCTGCGCCATGGCGTCGAGGTTGGCCAGTGCTTCATCGACGAAGATCGGATCAGGCTGATTCAATTCAAGTTCCACTGCGCAAACAGGCAAGCCCACCACCTTGGCTCGTGTGCCCCAGCCGTGGTACGTGCCACGCAAAGCTGGCAACGGCACATCGCAGCCCGGCGCCAGGCGCGAAAAGTGGCCATCTCGCACAAACCGTTACGCCTTCACCCGAGTGCAAGACACGGCGACGGGCACGACCGACGCACTAGAATTTGCGCATGGCAAGGTTATCAGGATTCGGCTAGCCAGATGTCGCCTTGACGCGACAACCATGTCGCCCTCGGACGGCCCCAGAAAACGACTCCGCAACCCGCCATTGGACCGCAGACACTGCGTCACGCATGTACGACGAAACTTCAGACAGCACCTTGCGTATCCTGCATCTGGAAGACTCGACTGTCGACCATGAACTGGTGCGCCGATCGCTGCAGCGATCGGGTCTGGCCTGCACCCTCGAGCATGTCGAATCGCTGGACGACTTCCGGCACGCCATCGATACAGCGAGCTTCGACGCCATCGTCGCCGACTACCGGCTGCGTGGCTTCACGGCCCTCGACGCCTGGGACCTGATCAAGTCACAACAGAACGCGCCGCCATTCATCCTGCTCTCGGGCGCCATCGGCGAATCGGCAGCCGTCGCCGCGATCAAGCTGGGCATGAGCGACTATCTGCAGAAGGACCATCTGGCCAAGCTCGCGCCGGTCATCCTGCGCGCGATCGAGTTGCAGCAGACCCGCCTGGCCAAAGACCGTGCCGATGCCGAACTCGCCGTCTCGGAGCGACGACTTGCCGAATTCGCGGAACACCTGCAATCCACCATCGAGCAGGAGCGCGCATCGATCTCACGCGAAATCCACGACGACATCGGCGGCGCCCTCGCCGCCGCCAAACTCGACCTGGCATGGATTGGCCGCCATGTGAGCGACCCGGCAACCCTGGGCCATGTGACCGCCGCCACGGAAATGCTGCAGCACGCGCTGGGCGCCAGCCAGCGAATCATGATGAACCTGCGCCCGGCCATACTGGACCAGGGCCTGGCTGCGGCCGTCGACTGGCTGGCCACAGGCTTCGAGCGCCGCACCGGCATCCGTACCACGCTGCGGGCCAGCGATCCCGACCATAAATTGCCGAAGGCCGTGCAGCTGACGGCCTACCGCACGGCCCAGGAAGCATTGACCAACATTGCCAAGCACGCACGCTGCGATATGGTCACCATCGAATTGACCGACAGCGGCAATGTGCTGACGCTCGAGATCAATGACAACGGGCAGGGCATTTCCGCACAGGAGCAGGCCAAGTCCAAGGCCTATGGCCTCAAAGGCCTGCAGGAACGGGCGAAGTCGGTCGGCGGGTGGCTGGACATCAGTACATCGGCAGGCAAGGGCACCTCGATCATTCTGTCGGTACCATTGAACCCGAGCTCGGATTCGAGCCTCAAGGACACATTGGAATGACACGGGTAATACTCTGCGATGACCATGCCGTCGTGCGGCGGGGCATTCGGGACACGCTGGCCGACGCGTCAGACATCGAAGTGGTCGCCGAAACCGGCAGCTATTCGGAGGTGCGCGACGCGCTGCGCAGCACGCCGTGCGATGTCCTGGTACTGGACCTCAGCCTTCCCGGGCGCGGCGGGCTCGAGGTGCTGGCCAGCCTGAAAGACACCGATCTGCAGGTCCGGGTGCTGATCGTCTCGATGTACCCCGAAGACCAATACGCCATTCGCTGCCTGCGTGCCGGAGCCCAGGGGTATGTGAACAAGGCCGGCGACCCGAGTGAACTTGTGGAGGCGGTGCGGACCGTCGCACAAGGCAAGAAATACGTCAGTCCGGCCGTGGCGCAAATGCTGGTGGACAACCTGCATGCCCCCACCAGCGAGGTCTTGCACGCGTCCTTGTCGGAGCGCGAACTGCAGACCCTGCTCAAGATTGCGTCGGGCAAGCGACTGTCTGACATCGCCACGGAATTGATGCTCAGCCCCAAGACCGTCAGCGTCTACCGCTCACGCGTGCTGGAAAAGCTCAAGCTTTCGAACAACGCAGAGCTGACCGTCTACGCGATTCGCAACAACATGGTCTGATCTGTTGTCCGATCAGCGGCTGAAGGTGTCCAGCATGCGCTGCATCAGGGCAGAGAACGGATGTTCGAGCATTGGCAATGTCACCGCGACACCGATCAGCCCGACCGAGAGCGTGATAGGAAACCCGATCGCATAGATGTTCATCTGGGGAGCCACGCGTGAGACGATTCCCAGCGCGAGATTGGCAAACATCAGCATCGCCACCACCGGCAGGGAAATCCAGAAAGCGCTGGCGAAAAGGTCGGCACCCAGTTCGTACATGCGCAGATCCTTGAGCGCCAGCAGGAAGTTCTGATCGACCGGAAATGCCTGAAAGCTGTGGATCACGGCCATCAGCACCAGCAGATGGCCATTCATGACGATAAACAGCAACACCGCCATGTTGTTGTAGAAGCGGCCCATGGCACTGGACTGCGCGCTGGTCGACGGGTCGAAGAAGGACGCGAACCCCAGGCCCATCTGGAAACCCACGATCTGGCCGGCCAGTTCGAAGGCGCCGAAAATCAGCCGAACCGCGAATCCGATTGCCAGTCCGATACCCACCTGCTGGACCACGGCACCGAGGGCTTCCGGCCCATTGATATCGATCACGGGCTGGTTTGGCATGCTGGCCTGCGCCGCATAGGCGATCAGAAATGCCAGCCCGATGCGGGCCCGAACCGGGAAAGCCCGCGAGGAAAAAACCGGCGCCGCGGTGAAGACGGCCAGCACGCGAAGAAACGGCCACAGGATCGGCGAAAGCCAGCCGATGATCTGGGCTTCGGAGATCGATATCACGCGCAGGCCCCGCCCGTCAGATCAGTGAACCTGGAATCGACTCGATGGTGCGCCGGATGAAATCCACCAGCATGCTTAGCATCCACGGCCCGGCCACCGCCATGGCCAGCATCGCGGCGATCAGTTTCGGAATGAAGGTCAGCGTGGCTTCGTTGATCTGCGTGATGGCCTGGAACAGGCTGATGATCAGACCCACAACCAGCACAATGCCCAGGATCGGCGCCGACACCATCAACAGGGTCAGCAGGGCATCCTGCCCCATCGTCAACACCATCTGTGCGTTCACGCAGGTCTCCCGGTCACACCATCACGGTGCGAAGCTGGCGGCCAGCGAGCCGATCAGCAGATTCCAGCCGTCGGCCAGCACGAACAGCATCAGCTTGAACGGCAAGGCCACCAGGACCGGCGACAACATCATCATGCCCAGGGACATCAGCACGCTGGCCACCACAATGTCGATCACCAGGAACGGGATGAAGATCATGAACCCGATCTGGAAGGCCGACTTGAGCTCGCTGGTCACGAAGGCCGGCACCAGCACCCGCATCGGCACCGTCTGCGCCGTTGCGCCCGGATCGAGCTTGGCCAGCCGGACAAACAACGACAGATCGGATTGCCGGGTCTGCCGCGCCATGAACTCGCGCATCGGCACCTCGGCCTTGTCCAGCGCCTGCTCGAACGGCATCGTGTTCTTGCTATAGGGCAGATAGGCGTCCTCGTAAACCCGGTCCAGCGTCGGCCCCATGATGAACACGGTCAGGAACAGCGACAGACCGACGATGACCTGGTTGGGCGGCGAAGCCTGGGTCCCCAGCGCCTGGCGCAACAGCGACAGCACGATCACGATGCGCGTGAAGCCGGTCATCATCAGCAGCACAGCTGGCAGGAACGACAGCGCCGTGAAGAACAGCAGGGTCTGGATCGGCACCGAGTAACTGTTGCCGCCCGGCCCGGTACCCACCAGCAGCGGCAGTTGACCCGGCACCTGCGCCGTTTGCGCCGCCACCACGCCATGGGCCAACAGGGCCAGCAAAAGCAGCAGGCTTCGGATCAACCACCCCGAAGGGCGAACACCGGCAGTTGTCATGGAAAAGGCGGCGCCCTTCAATCGCTCAGGCGCCAGGCCCGGCGACCGTCAGGGCATCCAGGCTCCCGCCAGCAGCGCGTGTGCCGGCCGCCGACGTGTGCAGACAGGAGATGGACTGGGCCGTGACGCCCAGTACCAGGCAAACCCGATCATGGGCGGGGCCGACCTCGACCGTCACCACGCGCTGGTGCGGACCGACGGCAACCGCCGACAACACGCGGCTGGCAGCGGCGCCTGCAGGTCCGGTGGCGACGCCCCGGCTCTGCAACCACTTGATGGCCATTGGCACCATGGCAAGCAGCAAAACAAATGCCGCAACCGTGAGGAGCGTCTGCGTCATGCGCGGGCTCAACCCTTGTTGATGCGGCGCAGCCGCTCGGACGGCGTTACCACGTCGGTCAGCCGGATACCGAACTTGTCGTTCACGACCACGACCTCGCCCTGGGCAATCAGATAACCGTTGACCAGCACGTCCATCGGTTCCCCTGCCAGAGCATCGAGTTCGACCACAGACCCCTGACCCAGTTGCAGGATATGCTTGATCGAGACCCGGGTACGCCCGAGTTCGACCGACAACTGGACCGGGATGTCCAGCACCATGTTGATGTCATTGACCGATCCGTCTCCGGTGCCCGAAAACGGCCGCGCCGGCCGGTCACCGGACAGCACACCGCCGGGCGGGTCGTCATGCAGGCCGCCACCGTCCTTCTGGTCGACCAGCGCCTCGGCCCATTCGCCGGCACTTTCACCGCCACCCGCGGCGCCTGCGCCGGGTTTGCCGTCTTCTTGTGGCTCGTCAGTTGCCATTTCTATCTCCCATCCAGTCCAGGTCGAATTTCCTCAGGCTCTTGTCGATCCGGATCGCATACTTCGCGTTATGGGTTCCGTATTGGCACTCGAACATCGGCACGCCGTCTACCGTCGCCTGGATGCGTGGGGCCCGATCGAGCTCGATGAAATCTCCTGCCTTCATGGCCAGCAATTGCTCGACCGTTGTCCGTGTCCGTGCCAGTTCGGCCACCATGGTGATCTCCACCGCCTGAATCTCATGGGTCAACACGTTGACCCACCGCCGATCGACCTCCATCGAGTCGCCCTGCGTCGACGAATACAGCACATCGCGGATCGGTTCGAGCGTCGCATACGGCATGCAGAAATGCACCGCACCGGCAACCTCGCCGATCTCGAGTTGAAACGAGGTACAGATCACCACCTCGCTCGGCGTGGCCACGTTGGCGAATTGAGGCTGCATCTCAGAGCGCTGGTACTCGAGCTCGATCGGATAAATGCCTTTCCAGGCCTTCTTGTACTCCTCAGCCACCACCTTGACCAGGCGGGCGATGACACGATGCTCCGTCGCAGAAAAGTCGCGGCCCTCGATACGGGTCTGAAACTTGCCGGTCCCGCCGTACAAGGTGTCGATGACTCCGAATATCAACGCCGGCTCGCACACGATGAGGCAATTGCCGCGCAGCGGCCGCACTGCCATGATGTTGAAGTTGGTAGGAACCGACAGTTCGCGCAAAAAGGCGCCGAAGCGCTGCACTGCGATCGAACCGATCGAGACCTCGGGTGTACGGCGAATCAGGTTGAACAAGCCCAGTCGGAGATTGCGGGCAAACCGCTCATTGACGATCTCCATGGTCGGCATGCGACCACGGACGATGCGCTCCTGGCTGGAGATGTCGTAGGGCCGCACCTCACCCTTCTGCGCAACCTGCTCGACCTCTTTCTGGCTCTCTCCGGTGACCCCCTCCAACAGGGCGTCGACCTCTTCCTGCGACAAGAACGATTCACTCATGGTCTGCCCTGCGCCGCGAATTACTGAACAATGAAACTCGAGAACAGCACCCGCTGTACCGGAAGGTCACCCGGGCGCACCCGGTTGCGGGACTTGTTCGACTTGATCGATCCGTTGCGCGGCTGATCGACCGACTCTTCGTCATCCAGCCCGCCAAAAGGCCGTGCCGCCTCACGCAGAATGTCCGTGGCCAATTTTTCCTTGCCCTCGCGCTGCAGCAACTCCTCGGAGGTCTTCTGCGACACCAGCAGCAATACGCCGCTGCGAATCGTCGGCAGATACTGCTTGACGGTCTCGGCCGCAGCCGCATCGCGCAACTCGAAGGTGATGCCAACCTGCGCAACCCGTTCACCACCAGGATCCGCAAGGTTCACGACCATGTTGTCCAGGGGCAGATAGACCGGCGGCCCTTCGGGGGCCTTGTGGACGGCTACGGGAGCATGCTCCTGATCATCCAGGGCTGCCGCAGCACGCTGCTTGCTGACGTAGACGAACGCACCTATGCCGGCCAGCACGACAACCAGCACCAGCGCAACCACAATCAACAACAACTTCTTGCTTTTAGGTGGTGCAGCGGCAGCTTCAGCGGGTTTGGTAGACACAAATCATCCTCGTTGGCACATTGCAGAGGGGATTATTCTGCACCCTGTACAGCCCGAAGTACGAATAAGGGGTCGGATTCCATGGCATTACCCGCCGCTGGACACCCGTTCAGACGAAAAGGTCAACGCTGGCACCCGAAGTCGCCCGGGTCACTGTGGCTCTGCTCCCGGTCGGCTCGATGGCCCGACCAACGCCTCCCGCCGGCCGCACGGCCGTCGACGGCTGGCCTTCGCGATCGCGAGAGGAAGCGCCTTGCTGGGCCGAGCTCCCGACAAAGCCGCCCGACAACATCAGGCCTTCGCTGGCCAGCAGATCTTTGAGCTGGGGCATGGCGTCCATCAGCAGCTGACGGGCCTGCGGCTGGTCGGTCCTGAACTCGACCATGGCCGAATCCCCCTTCACGGAGATGCTGACATCGACCGAGCCGCCGGCAAACGCGTCGAGCTGCAACTCTGCACTCTGCACCCCGCGCGACACCCAGTAATGCATCTTCTCTGCCATCGCAGTGGCGGGTGCCGGCGTCATTGCCCCCGGGGCATACACAGCGCTGGCGCCGTGGCTGGTTCCGGCCGGTGTCGCATCGCCCCAGGCCACAAAGCCCGCCCCCGCACCTGGTGCGGCCGTCTTGGTCTGGATACGGTCCTGGTTGCGCGACGGTGCGCCACCGCGCAGCGCTGCAGCAGACACATCGAACAGGGATGCGACGGGTGGTGTCGTCGACGGGCCAGCACCCACCGCCATGGCACTGGTGCGTGGCGCCGCAGCTTCGGCCTCGGCGGCCGTGCGTGCGGCGTCGATCCGGGACATGAAGTCCCTGGCCGATGCCGACGGTGCCGGCTTGTCTGCCGGTCCCTGCGAGGCATCGGCAGCTGCAGCCGCTTGCTGCAGCGCACGGGTGTCCTTGTGACCGGCTGGCGCCGACATCAGCGCCAGATCGGACGCCGACTGCACCCCTGGGTCGGCGCCACGGTCCTTGGCGCTCGCGCCATGAGAAGCCGGCGCAGGGTTTCCAGGCCGAACCACACCTGGCTGTTGTTCCGCCGGCAGTCCGGACGTGCCCTCGACTGCCGCCGCTGCTGCTGCAGGCACCAGATCGGGCTGCAGCGCTGCCATGGTGGCGCCGCCGTCCTGGGACGGCAACCCATCCGTCGCCAGCGCGTCCTTCGGCAGCGCATCGGTCAGCGAGACACCAGGATCGGTCGGCAGGCCCTGCGGCAATCCGTCGCCCATGCGCCCCAGCAGGGACAGAAAAGACACGGCAGGTGCTTCGCCTCGCGACGAAGCGCCCTGGGTGCGACTGCGCCCGTCATCCATGGCAGCCTTGCCGGATGCGTTCACAGGCGCAGCTGGTGGTCGAATTTCAATACCCATGATGTCTATTCCCTGTTGTCGTTGGCAAGCAACCTGCGCCTGTGCATCTGCGATGCCAACTCATCCGACTGCCGCTGCTCACGCTGCGAATGCACACGCGCCAATTCCGACCGCCGCTTTTCCAGCAGCCGGGCCAGCCCGGCCAGCCGGACTTCAGCGTCCAGCAGGATCTGCCGAGCCGATTCACGCTGGCGCTGCACCTCGGCGATCGCCCCTTGCTGCATCTCGATGGTCTGCTCCAACCGCGCCATGAACTGGTAGTAATGACCCACGATCTGCGGCGTTGCGCTGGACTGCGAGGTCACGGACCATCGCGCCGAGGTGTCGGCCGCGTAACTCTCCAATTGCTCCAGCTGCTGGCATGCCTGCGCGTGCCGGCGGACCACTTGCGCCATCGCCTGGCCGGCGTCGTCGCGCTGGCGCGTGGCCAGCTCGATCGCCGTCAACAGCCCGTTGACCGCAGTCATGGTCAGCCCCCTTCCATGGCAGGTACACGGCACCGGGTCATGGCGCGCCTTCACCCAGGACCACGGCCATCTCCGCAACGCTGTCGCCCAACGTGGCCGACGCATGCATGCCCTGCTGCAGAAACGCCTGCATCGGCTCGTGCAAGGTGACGGCACGGTCCATCGACGGGTCCGAGCCGGCGACATAGGCGCCGATCTGCACCAGGTCGCGCCCCTTCTCGTATCGGGCACTGGTCGCGCGAAACCTGCGTGCCAGTTCGAAATGGCTGCTGGGCACCACGTTGTGCATCACACGCGATGCCGACTGCGCAATGTCGATCGCCGGATAGTGTCCGGCTTCTGCCAGCGTACGCGACAGCACGATATGCCCGTCCAGAATCGCCCGCGCAGCATCGGCAATCGGATCCTGCTGGTCGTCGCCTTCGGACAACACGGTATAGAACGCCGTGATGGAGCCCACACCGTGCAGGCCATTGCCGCTGCGCTCGACCAGCTGGGGCAGTTTGGCAAAACACGACGGCGGGTAGCCCTTTGTCGCCGGTGGCTCACCGATGGCCAGTGCGATTTCGCGCTGCGCCATCGCATAGCGGGTCAATGAATCCATCAACAACAGAACGTGCTTGCCCTGGTCGCGGAAACTCTCGGCAATGGCCGTCGCATATGCGGCACCCTGCATGCGCACCATGGGCGGTGAATCGGCCGGCGCAGCCACCACCACCGATCGGGCGCGTCCGTCGTCGCCGAGGATGTCCTCGATGAATTCCTTGACCTCACGGCCACGCTCACCAATCAGGCCCACGACGATGACGTCGGCGCTGGTGTAGCGCGCCATCATGCCCAGCAAAACGCTCTTGCCGACACCAGAGCCGGAGAAAAGTCCGATGCGCTGACCGCGCCCGATGGTCAGCAAGGCGTTGATGGCGCGAATGCCGGTATCGAGAACCTCGCGTACCGGCGCACGGTCCATGGCATTGACCGGACTGCGATCCAGCGCCAACGGCGCCACATCCAGGATCGGGCCCATGCGGTCCATCGGGGCACCATGGGCGTCGACGACGCGGCCCAGCAGGCCATTGCCCAGCGGCAATCGCAGGCGCCCCACATCCAGGTCCGACTCCTGGTGCGTGGCCTGCCCGAGTCGGGGCACCGGCATGAACGCCGCCGCCGGCGTCACCGCCGCGCCACTGGTCAGCCCATGGACATCACCTGCCGGCATCAGATACGCCCGGTCCTGCGAGAAGCCGACCACCTCGGCCAAAACCGGCTCACGCGCCGGCGAGCGGATATAGCACTGGCTGCCGACCGGCAGACGCAGTCCGCTGGCCTCCAGCACCAGCCCCGCCAGTCGCGTCAGCGTGCCCCGCTGCTCCAGGCTGGTTCCCACCTGCACCCTGGCACAGGCATCGTCGAGCAGCTGCTGCCAGACTGCAGACGGGTCGGTGGCCACGGCATCAGTCATCCCAATCCAGTTCCAGGCCCAGTTTGGCAATGGCTCGGCGCCAGCGCAGATGCAGGTCACCGTCCACGACGGCCCCGGCGCTGGATATGCGGCAACCGCCGGGCGCAATGCTGCTGTCCGGCGTCAAGGTCAGGGCCAGACCGGCAAATTCCGTCTGCATCGTGTGCTGCAGCACGTCCAGGTCCAGCGGATTGAGCCGCACCACCGCGGCCTTGCTGTCATCGGCCAGCAGCGTCAGGCCTTCGCGCACCACCGGCAACACGGCATTGGGATTGACCGACAGTTCATGGCGCAAGACATGGCGGGCCACCTCACAGGCCAGCTCCAGCACACCGCGCGCCATCACCTGCTGCAGATCAGCGAGTTCTGTCCGTGCCGACTCCAGCACCTTTGCGAATTTCGCCGCCGCATCGCGCCCCTGCCCGTCGATATAGTCCTGCAGCTGCTGCTCGCCCTGCAGCACCGCCATGGCCTGACCCTGCGCAAAGCCTTCGGCGAAACCGTCGGCATGGGCCTTTGCGCGCACGGCGTCTTCTCGCGACTGATCGATTTCGGACTGACGCTCGCGCTCCAGCGCCGCCAGCTTCAGCAGATCGGCGTCGACGTCGCCAAAGTCCCACTGCGTGACAGCACGAATGTCCTCGCCCGGAATGAATCGCGTGATGTGTCGCATGCTTGGCTGTTCCTTGGCTTACACCATGGCGTCGTCGGCGCCACCTCCGCCCACCACGATCTGTCCTTCGTCGGCCAGCCGGCGCACGGTCTTGAGAATTTCCTTCTGCTGCGCCTCGACCTCGGACAGGCGCATCGGCCCGCGCGACTCCAGATCCTCGCGCAGCGTCTCGGCGGCACGCGAGGACATGTTGGACAGGATCTTTTCCTTGAGTTCGGGCTGCGCGCCCTTGAGCGCGGAGATCAGCGTGTCGGAGGCAACTTCCTTCAGCACAGTCTGGATCGCCTTGTTGTCGAGCTTGAGCAGATCGTCGAACACGAACATCTTGTCCATGATCTTCTGCGCCAGATCCGGATCGTGGCTGCGGATCGACTCGATCACCGTGCCTTCGATGTTGGCGCCCATCAGGTTGATCATCTCGGCGGCCGTCTTGACACCGCCCAGCGACGACTTGCGCACCTTGTCGGTTCCCTGCAGAACCTGGAACAGCACTTCGTTGAGGTCCTTCAGCGCCGTGGGCTGTATACCCTCCATCGTCGCGATGCGCAGCATGACCTCGTTGCGCTGGCGCTCGCTGAGCAGCTTGAGCACTTCCGATCCATGGTCGAAGTCCAGGTGCACGAGGATTGCGGCAACGATCTGCGGATGCTCGCTGCGCAGCAGTTCCGCCACGGACAGCGCGTCCATCCACTTCAGGCTCTCGATACCGGAGACGTCTCCGCCCTGCAAGATGCGGTCGATCAGCAGCGTGGCCTTGTCATCGCCCAGCGCACGCTTGAGCACGTTGCGCACGTAGTCCCCCGAGTCGGCGACCAGCAGGCTCTGGGATGCCGCCACCTCGGTGAATTTCTCCACCACGCTGTCGACCCGCTCGCGCGTGATCGTCTTGGTGCGCGCAATCGCCTCGCCCAGCTTCTGCACTTCCTTGGGCGACAGATGCTTGAATACCTCGGCCGCCTCGGCTTCACCGAGCGACATCAGCAATATCGCGGCATCCTGGAGTCCGTCGTCAGCCATGTGCGTGTTTTACCAGATCAGGCCCCGGCCGGGGCCTCGCTGCCCATCCAGCCCTTGACAATATTGGCAACCGCCACCGGGTTCTCGCGCGCCAGCTTGCGCGCACTCTCCAGCCGCAATTCCTCGGGCGTGGGCGCCGGAATCATGTCGGATGCCGAATTGGTCAGCAGCGCAGGCCGCTCGGTCCCATCGGCCACCAGGGCGTCGAGCTGGCCATCGGCTTGCTGATCGTCTTCGGCGGCGGCCTCGACCACGGGCGGACGCGCCATGGCCTTGAGCCCGGGGCGCACCAGGCCCAGCAGCACCAAGGCCACCAGCAACACCGTACCAATCGGCCATGCCAGGTTGCGCGCAAGGTCGAGCATCTCGGGCTGGCGCCACAAAGGCAACACCTGTTCGACCTGCGTGTCGACGGCAAACGGTGCATTCATCAGGTTTACCGAGTCACCACGGTCCTTGTTGAAGCCGATCGTCTCGCGCACCAGCGCCGTCATCTTGTCGATCTGATCGGCGGTCAGCGCAACCGTGGTCGGAGCACCATTCGCATCCTTGCCGGCCTGGTGATTGACGACTACGGCCGCGCTCAGGCGCCGGAGCTGCCCGGTACTGCCCCGCACCACGCGCACCGTCTTGTCCACTTCGTAATTGATGATCGACTCGCGCTTGCCCCCGGCTGCGGCGCCGCCCAGCGCACCTGCGCCCGCCGTCCCCGCGGCAGCCAGGCTCTGCGCCGGTCCATTGATCGGCGCGGTCGCATTGCCGGGCGGCTGGTTGGTCACGGCGCCAGGCACGCCGGCAGGCCCGGTACCCCCCGCGGCGCCGGCACCGGTCTCCACCAGCTGCTGGCTGCGCACCGCGCCGCTGTCCGGCGTCTGGTTCGGCCGGTGCGACTCGGAGGTCGACTCGGTTAGCGAGAAGTCGACGTCAGCCGTCACCTGTGCGCGAACATTGCCCTTGCCGACGATCGGCTCCAGAATGTCCAGAATTCGGCGGGTAAACGATTGCTCGATGTTCTGCGTATATTGCAGCTGCTCGGCATCCACGCCTCGCGCGTCACCCGAACCGTCGGCAGGCGCAGACAACAGCTTGCCGGTATCGTCAAGCACGCTCACAGCCGAAGGCGACAGCTCCGGAACACTGGAGGCCACCAGATGCACGATGCCCGCGATCTGGGTGCGATCCAGCGAACGCGCCGGGTACAGGCTCACCAGCACCGACGCCGACGGCTTTTGCTGCTCGCGAAAGAAGCCATTCTGGTTGGGCAAGGCCAGGTGTACACGTGCACTCTGCACGGACGACAAGGCCTGGATGGATCGCGTCAACTCGCCTTCCAGGCCACGCTGGAAGGTCAGCCGCTCCTGGAACTGGGTCATCCCGAAGCGGTTGGACTCCATCATCTCGAAGCCGGTGACCGATCCCTTCGGCAGCCCCTGGGATGCGAGCCGCAGCCGGGTGTCGTGCACCTTGTCGGCCGGCACCAGGATGGCGGAACCACCGTCGGTGTACTTATAGGGAATGTTCATCTGCGACAACTGCGCGATGATGGCGCCGCCATCCTTGTCGGCCAGGTTCGCATAAAGCACGCGCCAGTCGGGCGTGCTGCCCATCACGATGCCGGCGATCACGATCGCGATCGCAATCACCGCGCCGACAGCCAGGCGCATGCGCTGACCGGACTCCAGCCCGGACAGCCGCTGGCCCAGCGAGGCATTAGGAGGTAGCGTGGCAACTGCAGTCATCGAAGCATCCGAAACAGCTGGGCGCACGGTTGCACCAGCGATGCCATCGATTATTCGGACGCTGGGCCAAAACATTAGCCCGATAAGCCCCGCAATCACCCGCCAATTCAATTATTCTGGTCTGGCAGGCGTCGGTAGGATCGGTATCTCATGGGGAAAGCCCCGGGAGAACACCATGGATCTACGCCTGCCACCCACCTCTATGCCGCTCAGCCTGCGGCCAGCCTCCCTGGCGCGCCCTCAGGCGGACGGCGGCGTGGATGCCGCATCCGGAGGCTTCACCGGCGCCATGAAGAGCGCGCTGCACGAGGTCAGCGCCGCCCAGAACCAGTCTCGGCAGATGCAGCAGGAAGTCCAGATGGAGAACCCTACGGTCAGCCTGGAGGACACCATGGTGGCCATTCAGAAGGCCCAGATCGGTTTCCAGGCCACACTGCATGTCCGCAACCGCATGGTCCAGGCCTACACCGACATCATGAACATGCAGGTCTGACGCCTCGCCTGCCCCTGGTTCAGTGCAGCATCTGCTGCAGGCCTTCGAACTTCTTCTCGAAATGCGCCATCCAGGGCTCTGCCAGATAGCGAATCTGCGCGTCATTGCCCAGGATGCGGAGCATGATGCCGGCCTTCTCGGCCTTGTTTTCCTTCGGCAGTTCCAGCGTGGTGGACGCAAACCGCAGTTGCTCGATCAGCACCGCGCAGGTGCCTTCAAGACGAACCACACCGTCCCAGTCATCGGCCTTGGCGGCCTCCAGCATCTGGGCGCTGGCCGTCTCGATGGCGCGGTAGTAGTCGATCAAGGTGTTGTTGTTCATTTTGGGGCAATCCATCAGGCGGCCTTCAGCCGAGGTGTCACGTCGTCGCCCATCTGTTTCCATCCGCTGGCAATCGGCTCGACCAGGCGCATGACCTCTTCCAGGGCCGCCATGTCATTGCGGGCATTGGCCTGGGTAAGGCGCACCACACAGTAGTCATACAGATTACTCAAGTTCTTTGCAATGTCCCCGCCCTGCTCCAGGTTCAAACCTCCCTTGAGGCCCTCTTCGAGAATCCGGACTGCAATCACGATATTGCTGCACTTGGTCTTGATGTCCCCACTGCGAAGAGCTGCTTGCGCCGAGCCCACCGCAACCAGCAAGGCGTCGAACAGCATCACAACCAGATCGTGCGGGCTGGCCTGGCCGACACTGGTTTCGACACCGACCTTCTTGTAGGCGGAGGCTGACCTGGGACCCATGGGGGAAAACATGCACCGTTTCCTTGAAGTTATGCCATCTTTATCGGCACTACTCGCCACAACTCAAGCGCCAACCCGAAGGATAAGCTGGCTTTTTACCCACCTGTTCAACCAAACAGTCTAATTGGTCGTCTTGTTCCACTGCGCCACTTGCTGCGTGATGTAGCTATTGAGTGCGTTCAGGCTGGAGAGTTGCACGTCCAGCGCGCTGTAGCGCCGATTCAGTTGCGCCTCCACGCGCGCCACCTTCTCGTTCAGGCGGGTCTGCTCCGCGGAATTGAGGTCGAGCGAGCGCTTGAGCGACGCATCCTTGCTGCTGAACATGCCGTCGGTGTTGAGCAAGCCCTTGGCAAAGGCCGCAAACTTGTTGGCCACGCCATTGGTCATCGGATCGCCATTGTCGATGCGCAGCAGATTCTTCAACTCGTCGCCGTTGTTGATCGCCGCTTCGAGCTTGGTGCTGTCGATGGCCAGATCCCCGCCCAGTTGCTGACTGATGCCGATATCGTTGAAGCGCTGGTAGACAGAGCCACTGGTGCTCGACTGCAGAATGCCCCGCAGCGCGTTCTGCAGGCCGATGGCCGTCGAGTCGCCCTGAAGCAGCCCCGCAGACTTGGATGCCGGGTCGTACTTGGTCTGCTCGTTGACGGCTTGATTGACGGCGTTGTAGGCGGCCACGAAGTCGTTGATCGCATTGCTGAGCACCGACTTGTCCGGCTCCACATTGATCTCGACCGGATCGGTACTGACTGCGTTGGCCGTCAGCGTGACACCTGATACGACGTTTTCGAACTTGTTGGTGGCGGAGGACACCGGCACCGTGTTGATCAACATCTGGGCGTTTTCGGCATACTGGATCGACGCGCCCGATACCAGGCGCGAAAGGCCCGCGGCATCGGCCGCGTTACCGTCTGCATCATTGACGATGCTGAGTTCGAAGCCGGCCTCCACGCCTGTGGTCTTGGACCGCAACAACAGACGCTCACCCGACGCATCGGTCAGCACGGTGGCGGTGACGCCGGCATTCGAGCCATTGATCTTGCTGGCCACGTCGGTCACTGTATCGGTGGCACTGACATCGATGTCGACCGAACCGCCGCCCGACTGCGGCGTGAACGACGATGGCACGATGGTCCACTGACCGAGTTGCAAGCGCAATGTACCGGCGCCTAGCGCGCCCCCCACCGGCAACAGGGCGCCGGATGCGGTGGCCTGCGCCTTGGCGAGGTTCTGCACCGTCACCGAAAAACTGTTGGCGGACGTTCCGCCGATCGCCGTGGCGGAGACCGTGCTGGTATTCGACGATGTCGTCTTGACCGAATTGAACGTGGTCAGGCTGGACAGGCGGCTGGCCGCATCCGACAAGGTGGAAACCAGGGACTTGATCTGCCCATAGACCGACACGCGGGTCTGCACCGTGGCAGCTTCCACCTGCAGCTTGGTCAGCGGCTCCTTCTCGAGCGCCACCAATTGCGCCACGATGGACTTCACGTCCAGGCCACTTCCGATGCCGGGAGATGAAATGGTCGCCATGATTACCTCCTTTGCCCATCCTGGGCCAGAGCACCGATTATCCGGTGCTGCGCTGTGCGCTAACAGTCAAATTAAACCCGTAACACCGCCTTCAAAGCAGAAACAAACGGCGAAATGGCGGCGGATCTGGGATCCGCCGCCTGCTTTGGAAGTACACCCTGAAGATCAGGGTCCTCCCGTCAAGTCACCCGCGATCAGCGCAGCAGGGCGAGCACACCCTGCGGCAACTGGTTCGCCTGGGCCACCATCGCGGTACCGGCCTGCTGCAGGATCTGCGCGCGGGACAGGTTGGCGGTTTCCTGCGCGAAGTCGGCGTCCAGGATGCGCGAGCGCGATGCAGAGAGGTTCTCCGACGTGACCTGAAGATTGTTGATGGCTGTCTCGAAGCGGGACTGCAAGGCACCGAGGCTGGCGCGCTGTCCGCTGATGAAGGCGATCGCCGAGTCCACCGTCTTCAGTGATTCCGTCGACTTGGCAAACGTGGTGATGTCCAGATCAGCCACTTTCTTGAGCACCGACGAAGCCGTTGCGATGGCGTTCGTTCCACCTGCAGCCGCAGTGACGGCAAAGGACTTGGCTGAATCCAGCGTGATGTAGCCGGATGCCGTGGCGTTGTCTGCAGTGGTATCGGCAGCAAGCGTCACAGCGGAGCCAACGGTCGCCGAAGCCGAATCGATCTTCGTCACCGTCACCGCGCCCGCGTTGGCGACCGTCGTGTCAGACACCGTGATGTCATTGCCGCTGGCATTGGTCAGAATGACCGCAGAGCCCGTGCTGTTGAGCGATGCAATGACACCTGTCTTGGACGACTGGTCATTGATGGCGGCGACTGCCGACGACAACCCTTCGGCGGTACTGGTAGCCGACAATGAGAACGAAATCGACTGGGCCGTGGAGTTGTCAGAAGTCAGATTCAGTGTGTAGGCGCCGACCGCACCGAATCCCAAGGTGACATCGGTACGGGCCGTTGCCGTAACACCGGTGTTGACCGTCTGCGCATTGATCAGGCTGGCGCTGGCGCTGGCCTTGCCGTTGGCGGCGATCGTCACGGTCGCACTGCCGATAGAACCATTGATGGTCACGGCACCGGTGCTGACGCCGTTGGTACCCGCAGCGGAGGTCACCGCACCGGCACCGGCGTTCAGGGCCTGGTTGTTGCCGTACACGCTAGTCCGCACATTGGCCGTGGCAGCGACGATGGTCTGGTTGGCGTTGGCGCCGACCTGGAACTGCATGCGTGCCGAAGGTGCCGTCGAGCAGCTTGGAGCCGTTGAACTCGGTGGTCTGTGCAATCCGATCCAGTTCCGAGACCAATTGACCGACCTCGGCCTGCAGCGCCTGACGGTCGCTGGCACTGTTGGTCGCGTTGGCCGACTGCACGGCCAGTTCCCGCACACGCTGCAGAATGTCGCCGGACGCCTTGAGTGCACCCTCAGCCGTTTGCGCCAGCGAGATGCCGTCATTGGCATTGCGCACCGCCTGATTCAGGCCGCGCACCTGGGAGGTGAAACGCTCCGAGATCGCCAGGCCGGCCGCGTCGTCCTTGGCGCTGTTGATCCGCAGACCCGACGACAGGCGCTGGATCGAGGTCGACAACGAGGATGCGCTCATGCCCAGGTTGCGCTGCGCGGTGAGCGAATTGATATTCGTATTGATGGTTGAAGCCATAGTGTTACTCCACAAAAAGCTGACTGTTTCCGGCATTGCTGCCAGCCTGAACGCCAGATCGAAACTGGCCGCCATGTCCGGAAACCCTGTTGCCAGTGGCCACCGAACGACGAGCCCTTCATGCAACCCGTTGCTAATGTTTTCGGGTCGGAACCGGAAAACTTTAGGGTCGAACCGTAAAAGTGGCGGGTTTTTGGCCGCTTTATCCAATCTACGCGCTTTCGGCGAATACCCACAATTCTCCCCAGGGTCCCAATTTGTCAGCTGAAGCACCTGCCGTACGGCGTATTCCAGGCTGACCCCACCAGGAGTTTTCCATGGCATCAGTCATCAATACCAATATCAATTCGCTCACCACCCAGCGCAACCTGGGCATGAGCGCTTCGTCGCTGTCGACCTCGATCCAGCGCCTGTCGTCGGGTCTGCGGATCAACAGCGCCAAGGATGACGCGGCCGGCCTGGCCATCTCGGAACGCTTCACGACGCAGATCCGGGGTCTGAACCAGGCTGCGCGCAATGCCAATGACGGCATCTCGCTGGCCCAGACAACGGAAGGCGCCATGAGTGGCGCCGGTAACATCTTGCAACGGGTGCGCGAACTGGCGGTGCAATCGGCGAACGCGACCAACAGCGCCAGCGACCGCCAGGCGCTTCAGCAGGAGGTCACGCAGCTCGTGACCGAGCTGGACCGGATTGCCCAGACCACCGAGTTCAACGGCCAGCGCCTGCTGGACGGAACCTTCGGCACCCAGCAGTTCCAGGTCGGCGCCAACGCCAACCAGACGATCACGGCAACGACGGCCAATATCCGCACCAACGTCTACGGCAATAACCAGCTGCAGGCCGCTGGCGGCGCCGCGGTTCTGGCGGCACCAGGACTGAACTCCACGGTCGCCGGGACCATGGTCATCAATGGGACGCTGGGCAGCACGACCGTCACCGTCGATGTCAACAGCACGGCCAAGGCCAACACCGACAAGATCAACCTGGCGGCAGGGACCACCGGCGTCGTGGCGACAGCCCGCACCGAACTGAGCCTGACATTTGGAGGCGCAGGCGCCTACAACCTGACGCTGCAGTCGGACAATGTCGCGCCGCAGGCTGTCGCGTTCTCGATCTCGTCCGCCACGACGACCGACGGCTTGGCGACTGCGGTCTCCGCAATCAACGACCAGTCCTCCAAGACCGGCATCACCGCATCGCTCAACGCGACCGGCACCGCCGTCATCCTGACCAACGCCACCGGCAATGACATCTCGGTCGCCGATACCGCAGTAGCCAACTCCGCCAACGTCGACGTACAGAAAATCGGCAGCAATGGGCTCGCATCGGGCGCTGCGGTGACACTGACGGCAGATACCACCCCGGCCACGGCGACCGTGGTGGGCTACATCACGCTCGATTCCGACAAGTCGTTTGCCGTGGACGTCACCACCACCAACCTGGCGACCGATTCCGGTTCGACGCTGAACAAGGTATCCGACCTCGACGTGACGACCTTTGCCAAGGCCACGCAGGCCCTCAAGACGGTGGACTCGGCGCTGGGCTTCATCAACGGCGAACGTGCGCGGCTTGGCGCGCTGCAGTCACGATTCGAAACCTCGATCAACAACCTGCAGGTGACGTCGGAGAATCTGTCGGCATCGCGTTCGCGCATTCTGGACGCCGACTTCGCACAGGAAACCGCCAACCTGGCCCGGGCACAGATCCTCCAGCAGGCCGGCACCGCCATGGTGGCGCAGGCCAACCAGTTGCCGCAGCAGGTGCTGGCGCTGCTGCAGCGCTGATTCGCCCTGGTCGCCGCATCCCGCGCGGCGTGAGGGCAGGATCATCCTGCCCGACGCAGCCAGGCTCCGGGCCAATGCGTGATGTTGGCCTGCAAGTCGCTTTCATTGAACGGCCAGTGCGGTTGCTCGATGATGAACTGTGGATGCGACTGCGCAAACTCGAAAGCGGCCCGCGCAGGATTGTCCTGCGTCCAGCCGGGCTGCCCGCGTGGCACGTCGGCCAAGTCCATCATGATGCCATCCGTGGCCACAATATAGGAACCTGGCGTCACCATGCCGGCATACGCCTCCAACTCGGCCAGCACATGCGCATACGTGTGGTTGGAGTCCAGTATCACGAGAACGGTCTGCCCCGGCTGAACCAGTGCGCCCACCTGCGCGACGATGCCCGGATCTGTCGATGAACCCTCGATCAAGGTGATCAGTCCCGCCAGGGCATGGGCCTCGATGGCCTGGCGATTGTGCGGCCGAATCTCGATGTCGACCCCCACCACCCGTCCCTTGTCCATGGCCTTGCACAGACTGGCGTAGAAGACCAGCGAGCCACCATGCGCGACGCCGGTCTCGATGATCAGGTCCGGCTGCAGCCGGAAGATCACCTCCTGCATACGCAACATGTCCTCCGGCAACTGGATCACCGGCCGGCCCATCCAGGAAAAGGTGTACTGGTACTTCTGGCTCCAGCCCACGCGCACCCATTGGCGCGATATCGCCTCGAAGGCGTCACGCGAATAAAGGGGCAATTCCTGTCGGTGGTCGCCATCGACCAAGCTGAGGGTGTGGGTATCGGTATCTATCGTCAATCGCATGCAGGACTCCAATCGATCAGTGTTGCGGTGCACTCCAGGGCGTCAAGCGTAGCCTGGACTTCCTGCCGGTAATTCGGATTCATCAGTACGACGGTGGCCACGCCGCGGCGTCGCAACTCGGCCGGAGCGACGATGGCATGGCCACTGCCGGCCACATACCCGCCCTGCTTGGCCGGGTTGATATCCACGACGCAGTCGATCTGCCGTGTCTGTGGATCCAGCAAGTACGCGAAAGTCACACCTTTGGCGCCAGCGCCCCACAAGGCCACCGGCCCTTCGGCACGCCAACGCTTCAGGGCCTGCGCCCATTGCTGCAGTTGCGATTGCTCGCGCAACTCGGAAGGCCTGCGCCAGGTCGGCCATGTCACCGGATGCGGCATCGGCATCGACTGGCCCGCCGATCACGCGCCTGCTCCACTGTGGAAGCGGGGCGCGCCTCCAGCCACAGGTACTGACCGCCGAAAACATGCCGCACCTGCAGCACCTCGAATCCAGTGCACGTTCAAAGGCCCGTCGCAGCGAATCGGCGCTGAACAACGAGCAGTGCTCGTAGAAAAGTCCCCAGACAACCTGGTGGCGCAGGATCCACGCCACGCACGGGCGTCTCGAAACACCCGTGCATTTGCCCGCTCGCGCAAGGCGCCGCGCACCGCGCGCAGCAACAGGCCAGCGGGTCGGCCACATGTTCGATCACGTGCCGACACACCACCACATCGGCGGGCGTCCGGGCACATTGTGCGTCGTAGAAGCGGTGTTCGAAGCGCAGGCGTCCGTCCAGTTCCGACAAGGGACCGCGATGGCTCGGATCGAATCCCAGCCCCGGTTGCCGGAGTTCGGATATTGCAACCAGCTTGCGCAGAAAATGGCCCTTGCCGCATCCCACTTCGACGACCTGCATGTCGCGTACACCTCTTGTTGACAACCAGGTTCGGCCACACGCTGGTCCAGATAGGCGTCGAACACGGCCGAATGGGACTGGGTGTTGTCGTAATCCTGCTCGTACGCCAGGCGACCCGGATCGAAACACCGGTTGAACACGAAGCCACATCCCTGCAGACCCGCATGTCCAGGTCGCCGCGGACGGCCGCCCTTGCGCCTGCTCCCTGTCTCGAACACCCGGTTCTGGTGTACCGGTACTTGCAGCCGGGAGACGAAAGCAAGCAATTCGACGCTGCCGCAGACCGGACAGGCCGGCGTCGGACCGGGCGTCGGCACCGGATGTTCAGCGCCCATCGTCGGCCACCGTGGACACCATCGACAGGCGCCTGTATCGGCGGCATGCGGCTGTGCCAACGTCCAGCGCAGCGCAGGCTGTTCCCAGCCGAGCGCTTGCAATCGACGTTGTCGCCCGCCACCAGGGCCGGCTGCTGCAGTTCGGTGCCGACCGCCAGGGCCAGCAGCGGCGCGGGATCGACGTCCAGCAACCGCGCCAGCATGCGCACAGCTCGGATCGCCACCGGCCGCGCCGAGCTGATGTTGTAACAACCGCTCGCCGGCGTCTGCAGCAGTATCCACAAGGCCTCGCGACATCCGGCGCCGCGACGAAATCACGCCGCTGCAGCGCCTGAACCGGAAACAGCGCGCGCCGCCCTGCAATGCGCAGACCACCAGTGCGGGATCAATCTTTGCGGCGCCTGCCCCGCGCCGAACGGGAAAAAAATCCGCGCCCAGGTAAGCCGCAAGTCCGTGGACCGCAGCATGGTCTTGCAGCCAGCGTCGGGTCGCGTCCTTGGCAGCACCGTACGGCGTGGCCGGGATTCAAGCGGCGTCACATCCTCCAGACACCATCCCTGCGACCAATCGTATTCGGCGCATGTGCCTGCAACGACCATGTGGCGCCCACCGGCATGGGCAAAGGCGCGCACCAGTGACTGCGTGGCCCTGTGCCACCGCCCCGTTCAGCGGGGACACCTGGTAGCTGGCGGGATCGGTCACCCAGGCCAGATGCAGCAGATGGGTGGCACCCAGCCGCCGCAGAGCTGTCTCGCAATCATCGGCCCCGGCAAGCAGGTCACAGCCAATGGCTGTCTCCCGGTTGGTCCGCACGGGCGTGCGAGCCGATCAAAAGCACTCACGCCCTGTCGTCGCAACAGATCCATGAGATGGCGTCCGATGAAGCCGCTGGCGCCAGTGACCAGCAGCTTCATCTGCGGCCACGGCGGGTTCGGTCGGCGTCGAACCGGCCGGGGCTGACCGGGGCCGCAGATGCGGAACCGCGGCCACAAACTGGCCGCCCCACTGCCCGACATATGCCAGTTGCTGCATGATTTCGTCCTGAAGGTTCCACGGCAGGATCAGCACCTGCATCGGCTTCTGGTCGCGCAGCATTTGCTCGTCCACGACCGGAATACGGCTACCGGGCAGGAACTTGCCCTGCTTGACGGGGTTGCGATCCACCACATAGGGGAAGCAGATCGGCCCGCACGCCGGCGAAGTTCAGCAAGGTATTGCCCTTGGCTGCCGCGCCATAGGCCGCTACCGAATCTGATCGCGCTTGCAATCCAGCAACCAGGTCAGCAGCGCATGCTTGATGCGCTCGGTCTCCCGCTGGAACTGAAGGTAAAACGCAGCCGAACGCACGCCACGCTGTTGTTCCAGCGCAAGCAGCGACAACGGACACTGCCACCGATGCACGTGTTGCATGGCCTCCCGTATCCGCGCGCTGCGCAAGGACCCGCAAACTTCCACCATGGGTAGGCCACTCCTCGACGTCAAAAATCAGCAATCCGTGGGTTGCCAGAATGCGATGTACGGCGGTCAGCGACAGGTAGCTGTAGTGTTCATGGTAAGCCGTGTCGAACTGGCATTCCTGCACCATGCGCAGCAAGTGGGGAAACTCGAAGGTCACAACGCCTTGCGGCTTGAGCAACTCGGCGAAACCGGCCACGAAGTCGTTGATATCGGGCACATGGGCCAGCACGTTGTTGGCCACCATCAGATCGGCCGACCGACCTTGTGCGCGCAGCTGGCGCGCAAGTTCAACACCAAAAAAGGACTGGACGACCTCCAGGCCCTTTTCACGTGCAACGGCCGCGGTACCGGCCGTCGGCTCCACGCCATAGCAGGGAACACCCGCCTGCTGCACATACTGCAGCAAGTAACCATCGTTGGCAGCGACTTCCACCACCATGCTGTCCGCGCCCAACGCGAAGCGCTCCACCATGGCTCGCACATAGGCCTGCGCATGGGCCAGCCAGGTACTGGAATAGCCGCTGAAATAGGCGTAGTCATCGCCAAACAAAGCATCACCCGCACCGTGGTCCTGCGTCTGCACCAGCCAGCAGCTCTCACACACCAGAATCCGCAGCGGATACCAGGTCTCGGGTCCACGCAACTGGTCCGCATCGAGAAAGGCATTGGAGGGTGGCGCGTGACCGAGGTCAAGCATCTGCAGATGCAGCGCAGAACCGCAATGCCGACAATTCACTGTAGGTTCCCCCGTGCTGCGCTGGCGCATTGGGCTTGGACGTGACGGTCGCCGCGCGTGCCCGACAGTCTACGCTGCAGCGCCATCAACAACGCGAACGACCCCAGGCATTTCATGGGGCCAGTCCCATGAAATCGGCGCCCAGCACCGGAAGCGCCGCGTCGCGCTCGGACAGCTGGTGTATCGGCAACGGCCACGCGATGGCCAGCTGCGGGTCTCCCGCAAAGATGCCTTGCTGGGCCTGCGGGGCATACGGCGCCGAATGGCAGTAAATGAGCTGCGCGTCGTCGCTCAGGGCCTGGAATCCATGTGCGCAACCGTGCGGAATCAGCATCGCGACGCCGGACTCCGGCGACAGTTCCTGCGCATGCCACTGACCGAACGTAGGCGAGTCCCGGCGCAGATCCAACGCAACGTCCCACACCCTCCCCCGCACGCAGCTGACCAGCTTCATCTCCGCAAACGGCGCCTGTTGGTAATGCAAGCCACGCACCGTCCCGCAGAGTGCGGTCACGCTGTGGTTGATCTGCGCGATCGCACCGCGCCATCCTGCGGGTGCCAGTGCTTCGGCGCAAAAGAGGCGCGCGAATGTCCCGCGTGCATCCGCCTGCGAATGACGCTGCACCCGAATCACTCCGGCCAGCGGCGTGGGTGACAGGTCCAATTCACCCACCGGGACTCCCTCGTTCCACGCCCCGTGCCATTGCCTCGAAGGCGGCAATGTCATCGTTGCACAACTGCTGCGCCGACGCGCCGCCTTGCTGCGCACAGTACCAGGCCACGCTGCGCGATACGGTCTGGGTCAGATTCCAGCTGGCCTGGGGCCCCAGAACCGAGCGGATCCGGCTGCTGTCGAGCAACAGGACGCCGGACTCATGGACACCCTCCATGCTCTGGGCGAACGCGATGTCACCGTCGCCATACGCCTTGCGCGCGAGAAGCAGGACGTCACGGACCGTAGAACATTGCCGGGGGTCGGGCCCGCTGTTATATGCCGATGCCAGTTCGGGCTGGTGCCACAGACGCTCGGCCAACCCGAGATACGCATGCAGCGGTTCGAGCACATGTTGCCAGGGCCGCACGGCTTCGGGGCGGCGCACAGCCAAGGTCCGGCCGGACGTCCATGCACGCATCGCGTCGGGGAGCAGGCGATCGGCGGCCCAGTCGCCGCCACCGATCACGTTTCCGGCGCGGACGCTGGCCACGGCCGTCCCGGCATGGGCCAGAAAGGCGTCGCGGTACGATGCCAACACGATCTCGGTCGCGGCCTTGCTGGCGCTGTAGGGGTCATGCCCCCCGAGTTCATCGGTCTCGACAAACGCCCGGCCAGTCTCCCGGTTGCGATAGACCTTGTCCGTGGTTGCCACCAGCACGACGCGGGCACCCGCGGTTTGCCGCAGTGCCTCGAACAGCTGCACCGTTCCCATGACGTTGGTCGAAAACGTCAGCGCCGGGTCTTCGTAGGAGGCTCTGACCAGGGCCTGGGCCGCGAGGTGCAGCACCACCTCCGGCCGGGAACGACGCACGACCGCCCCCAGGGCCGGCCCATCACGGATATCGAGCACATGATGGTCCAGCAAGGGCGCGACGCCGGCCAGCGTGAACAGGTTGGGCTGTGTGGCCGGCTCGAGAGAGATCCCCGTCACCCGCGCGCCCAGCCGATGCAGCCACAGCGCGAGCCAGGCGCCCTTGAAACCGGTGTGGCCGGTCAGCAGGACCCGCTTGCCACGCCAGAAGTTCGCCCTCAACCGTGGCACCGTTCGGGAGACCATGTCACCAGGTCTTCCAGGGTGCCTCACCTGTGGACCACAGGGACTCCAGCAAATTCTTCTCACGCAGCGTGTCCATGGGTTGCCAGAACCCATGATGTTCGAAAGCCATCAGTTCGCCACTGGCAGCCAGCTGGGCCATCGGTTCGCGCTCCCAGGCCGTGTTGTCGCTGGCAATTCGATCCAGACAACGGGGTGACAGCACAAAAAAGCCGCCATTGATCAATCCGCCATCGCCGCGGGGTTTCTCCGAAAAACCTGTGACCGCAGTGCCGGAACACTGCAGGGCGCCATACCGGCCGGGGGGTTGCACCGCCGTGACGGTGGCCAGCTTCCCATGCTGCTTGTGAAACGCGATGGAGGCCGAGATGTCGACGTCGGATACGCCGTCGCCATAGGTAAAGCAGAAATCCTCGCCGTCCTGAATGTAGTCACGCACCCGCCGCAAGCGACCACCGGTCATGGTGTCGTCCCCCGTGTCCACCAGCGTGACACGCCAGGGTTCGGCATGCTTGTGGTGCACCTCCATGCGGTTGTTGGCCATGCAGAAGGTCACATCCGACATGTGGAGGAAGTAGTTGGCGAAATACTCCTTGATGATGTAGCCCTTGTAGCCGCAACAGATGACGAACTCGTTCACGTCGTGGGACGAATACATCTTCATGATGTGCCACAGGATCGGCTTGCCGCCGATCTCGACCATGGGCTTGGGCCGCAGGTGGGTTTCCTCCGAGATGCGCGTACCCAGGCCGCCAGCCAGGATCACGGCTTTCATGGCCGCGCTCCATCTGCCACCGGGACATCGATGGGCGATGGTGCCTGGCCTGCGCAAAAGCGCTCCCACATCGTCCGATACGCGGATTCCACGCCGCGCGCGAAGCTTGCGCCATTCATCAGTTCCGAGCCCAGCATGCGTGCGCGCATGCCGATCCGCAGCTTGACGCGCATTGGGACATCCAGGGCAAACGCGACCGCCTTGTCGATATATTCCTCTTCCGAATACGCAACCCACTCGGGCAAGCCGATGTTGCACATGAAGGTGGTGCCGATCCGCCCCAGCGGCGGCCGCCCGGCCAGGGTCAACGCAGGCACCCCCATCCACAAGGCGTCCATCAGCATGGTGCCACCGCTATGTGGAAAGCAGTCCAGCAGGATGTCGAAGTCGTGCAGGCCTTCAAATATGTTGGCACTGTTGCGCAGGGTGACACGGTCGGTATCCAGGCCTTGGGCAGCCATGAGCGCATGGAAATGCGCATGGTTGCCGCTCTCCCCAAAAATTCGGTAGTCCAGCACCAGGCGCGCGGTCGGCATGCGTCGCAGAATCTCGCCCCCCAGACGCGGAATGTATGGTGGTTCAGACGTTCGCTGCTGCGGCCTGAATAGGCAAATGTCACATAGCCGTTGCGCAGACACGGTGGCGGCCTGGCTCCGGCGTTTCATCCAAGGACTGGAACGGCACGAAGCAATCCGGCAGCCTGACGATCTTCTCGCGCGCCAATGTCTGGTGGCGGCGCGATGTGGCGGTCGAACAGCACATAGTCGACCGCCGGCAGACCGGTGGTCCAGGCCGCACCGAGCCAAGTCACCTGGATCGGCGCCGGCTTCAGCGCAAAACACGCCCAGGCGCTCGTCGCGCATGTGGTTGCAGCCATCCACCAGAATGTCGATTCTGGTCGGCGCGGATCAGCCGCGGCCTCGTTGTCCCCAGGCCGCGGATGTCGTGCCAATGGTCGAAGCAGCCGCGCGTGCCGGATGTCGTCATCCTCATTTGACGTTCGAATAAGCGTGCAGTTCGACCACCGCGTGGTCGTGGTTGGCGAACAACGGCAGAAATAGAAGCGTGAGGTGTGGCGCCGGAAATCGGGCGACACATAGCCGACCCGGATGCGACGTCCTGGCGTGCGATCGTGCGCCGCTGAAGTCGGTCTCGCGGCCGGAAACCGATCGCCCCAGCGCACGAACTGCGCAAAGATGTCTGCGACGTCCATGTCCGGATGGTAGGACAGGTCGTACAGGTGCTTTTCCCACAAGATGCGGTCGTCAGGAAGCAGCGCCAATGCCTTGTCTGTCTGGTCGCGCACATCGGTGAAGTCCGCCAACTTGGCCAGCGTGCTGCAAAGTCCCTGGTGCGCATAGGCCTGCGCCTGCAGGTGGTAAGGCGGGCCGATCAGCGCGCTTTGCGCGTCCTGCAGCGCCAGGGTCTGCCGATAGCCGCCAGCGCATGACCAGCTGTCCGGACTCTTCATCGCGGTTTGGGCCAGGTGGTTGTATGCTGGGGGGCATAGTCAGGCTCGATCGCAGAGCGCGAGAAAACATCGATGCCTCGTCGATGCGCTCCTGTCTGAGCAAACGTGGCACCGAGGTTGACATGTGGCGGCGGCGAAGTTCGGCTGGTATTTGAGCGCCAGACGCAGGTGGACTTCCGACTCCACCGGACGGCCCTGGATCTGCAGCGCAAAACCCAGGTTGCTGTGGCACCCCATCATGCGGCGCCAGCACCACGGCCTGGCGCAAAGGGCTCCAGCGCCTGCTCGATCGGCCCCAGATTGATCAATGCCGCCCCATGGCCTTCCAGCCGAATCCATCCTGCGAAAGCGACGCGCCAGCGCCTCAGCTGGCCTCTTGCAGCAACCGGCGTCGAGTCTGTCCGACGCGAACATCGATTGACCGCGTCGACCTGCTGGAAGGCGGCTGCGCGACTCACGCGCGCGCCGGGATGCCGCTCGTGCCCGGCGTTGTGGACTGATGACGCTGGCTCCACGAGACGATCCATCAGCTCCTGCGCGACGGCGGCTGGCATTCCCGATGCGCCGCCTGGTGCTCCAGGGCGTCCATCGCTCCGTCAAGATCGCCCGACTGCAACATCGCATCGAACCAACTGAGCCAGTAGGTCTGGTTTCCGGGCTGGCCGTCCAGCGCCTTGCGGAACAATGCGACGGCCGCCGCCGCATGCCCCGACTCCAGCGCGATCACGGCCAGATTGTGGTTGGCATCGCCATGGTCCGGCGCCAACTCCAGAATCACGCGGTAGGCATCCTCGGCCTGCGCCAGGTCGCCCGCCACGGTGATAGGGCCAGAGCCACTTCCATGGCCTGGTGCACGGCGTCGCGATCTGCTGCGCAAGCGAGGCGTCCTGCGCCGGCTTGACCACCGGCGCACTGGGCTGCGCACTGTCAGATGCGCTGTTATCGGATGGGCCGGAATCGTGGTTGGACATATCTAGCATGGCTTGACAGGAACGCCAATCCGGACGCCCACAGTGAATGCGTTGAAAACCATCCCGGGCAAGCCTCGGGATGCATGGGGCGACGGGCTGGGGAAGCGTCCGCGGAACATGGCAACGAGCTTAGACATTCGCCGATCGAACGATCACGCGAAAAGCGCACGGTTTGCAGCGCTTTTCAACGCCGCACCCCGAAGGCCATAGGCTTACCCTTACATCGCGTGCGACAAACCCTGACACAAGACACATCCGTTTGCCGATTCAAGTTTTTGACCGGCCCATCACAATCGATCCCAGCGATGCAAACGGCGTCCCAGCAAACAGGAGACCTTTCCATGACCAACGACCAGATTCTTGCCGAGATCCGTGAAGCCAACCTCACCTACCTGATGCTGGCCCAGAATCTGATCCGTTCGGACCGTGCCGAAGCGCTGTTCCGCCTGGGCATGTCCGAAGAGTCGGCCGACCTGATCGCCGCACTGTCTCCCGCACAGATCCTCAAGATCGCGTCGGGCAACATGCTGCTGTGCCGATTCCGCGTGGATGACGACATCGTGTGGAACCTGCTGACCAATCACACCACCAGCAAGGTCAACAACGACGCCACCAGCCGGCTGCATGCCAGCATCCTGATGTCAGGCCGCTTCGCAGAGACCCTGTAAGGTTTCCCCTACAAGACCCTACCCGCAAAGAAGCACCATGGCCACCAAGAGCGTCCTCAATGAATCTGTAGAAATAAGCCGCGCCGTCGCGCTGATCCATCTGGGCGCCCGGCTGCAAGTGCTGGAAAGCGAGACCAGCCTGTCGTACGAACGCCTGCTGCGGCTCTACAAGGAAGTCGCCGGCCGCTCGCCGTCCAAGGGCCAGCTGCCGTTCTCGACCGACTGGTTCCTGACCTGGCAGCCGAACATCCACGCCTCGCTGTTCCTCAACATCTATGAATATCTGGGCAAGGTCAGCGCGCTCGAGGACATCGACGCCGTGATGAAGGCCTTCCGGCTCTATTCCGAGCAGATCACCTGCTGCGACGTCGAACCCCTGCTGTCGATCACCCGCGCCTGGCGTCTGGTGAAGTTCGTCAACAACCAGATGCTCACCCGCACGCCCTGCTCGCGTTGCGGAGGCCATTTCGTGACCGAACCGTACGAGAATGCCCGCCACTTCGTCTGCGGACTGTGCGAGCCACCTGCACGCGCGGGCAAAAGTGCCGCTGCCGGCGGAATTCTGCTGCACTGAAACCAGGCGCTGGCGCAATACGCGCCGGGTCAAAGCAGCATTAAGGGCCCCATTACGGGCCCTTTTCGCGTTTTGGCCCTCCCGCAATTTCATAGAATGGCCCATCGCAATACCGCGCCGATGCTGAACCGTCGGTGATGCTCCCCGCACCTACTCCGCACACATGCTAGTAATCATCGGCTACGTCGTCGCCATGGGGTGCATCTTTGGCGTGTACATCTTTCACGGTGGGAACATCGGCGTCATCCTGACGGCGCTCCCGTTCGAGTTGATCACCATCCTGGGGGCGGCGATGGGCGCCTTCGTGGTGAACAACCAGCCCAAGGTGCTCAAGGCCACGATTGCGCTGATCCCGCAGGCGCTCAAAGGCTCCAAATACACCAAGGCCCGCTATCTGGAACTGATGGCGCTGCTCTACGACATCCTGCAAAAGGCCCGCAAGGAAGGCCTGATGGCGATCGAAAAGGATGTCGAGACGCCCGGCGAGTCGGAGATATTCAACAAATACCCCACGGTGGGCGGCGACCACCATGTGGTGGAGTTCATGACCGACTACCTGCGCATGATGGTCTCCGGCAACCTCAATGCCCATGAAATCGAGTCCCTGATGGACAGCGAAATCGACACCCACCACCAGGAGGCACACGCGCCGATTGCCGCCATTGCGCGCCTGGCCGGCGCCCTGCCGGCCTTCGGCATCGTGGCCGCCGTGCTGGGCGTGGTCAACACCATGGGCTCGGTGGGCCAGCCGCCCGCCGTGCTGGGCGGCATGATCGCCTCCGCACTGGTCGGAACCTTTCTTGGCATTCTGCTGGCCTATGGTGTGGTGGAGCCGCTGGGCGGCCTGCTCGAGCAGAAGTCGGAAGACGCCGCGAAGGAGTTGCAGTGCATCAAGACCACGCTGCTGGCCAGCATGCAGGGCTACAACCCCTCCACCGCCATCGAATTCGGCCGCAAGGTGTTGTTCTCGACCGAGCGCCCGAGCTTCGTCGAGCTCGAAGCCCACGTGCGCGGCAAGAAGTAGCCGGATAAACGGGGCACGGATCCGCAACCACCATGGCCACCGACGCCAAGAAGCTCCAACCCATCATCATCAAGCGGGTGAAGAAAGGCGGCCACGCCGTGCATGGTGGCGCCTGGAAGATCGCCTACGCCGACTTCGTGACCGCGATGATGGCGTTCTTCCTGCTGATGTGGCTGCTGGGCTCGACCAGTGAAGGTGACAAGAAAGGCCTGTCGGACTACTTTTCGGCGCCGCTCAAAGTGTCGATGATGGGCGGCACCGGCGCCGGCGCCAGCAACAGCGTCATCCAGGGCGGTGGCGCGGATCTGACCAAATCCGTCGGCCAGAACTCCAAGAACGAACCCACCGACCCGATCGCACGCAAGGCGGCTGCCGACGCTGCCCGCGCAGAACTGGCCAAGCAGGACAACCGCAAGCTGTCGGTGCTGCGCGACAAGATCAGTTCGCTGATCGCCAACAACCCCAAACTGGCCGAATTCAAGGCGCAGATCCGGCTCGAGATCACGCCTGACGGTCTGCAGATCCAGATCGTCGACGACCAGAGCCGGCCGATGTTCGATGTCGGAAGCGCGCTGGTCAAGGTCTACATGCGCGACATCCTGCGCGAAATCGGCAGCGCCCTGAACGGCGTCGAAAACAAGATCAGCCTCGATGGCCATACCGACGCCAGCCCCTATGGCAGCGGCGAGCGCGGCTACAGCAACTGGGAGCTGTCGTCCGACCGGGCCAACGCCTCGCGCCGCGAACTGGTGGCCGCCGGCATGCCGGACGACAAGCTGGCGCGCGTCACCGGCATGGCTTCGAGCAACCTGCTCGAACCGCAGAACCCGCTCAGTCCGGTGAACCGGCGCATCAGCATTCTGGTCATGACACGCGAGGCCGAAGAGCGCTTGCTGGGCGGAGCCCGCACCCCGGTCGATCTGAACGCGCAGGCGCCGGAGCCGGCCGCCGCCGTCAGCGCTGCCGTCCCCCGTTGAACCGGTCGTGGGCCGTTTGGTCATAATCGACCGGGTGAACAGCAAAAACATCCGCCATGGCCAGTGACCTGCGTTTTCTGGTCGTCGACGACTTTTCGACCATGCGTCGGATCGTCTGCAACCTGCTCAAGGACAGCGGGTTCACGGAGCTGGAAGAGGCCGAAGACGGGAATGCGGCGCTGGCAAAGCTGCGCAACGGGCACTTTGACTTTGTCGTGTGCGACATCAACATGCCCAACGTCAACGGCTTGCAAATGCTGGCCGAGGCCAAGAAGGACCCGGCCCTCAAGCACATCCCCATCCTGATGGTAACCGCCGAAGCGCGCAAGGAAGACATCCTGCTGGCCGCGCAACTGGGTGCCGCAGGCTACGTGGTCAAACCTTTCACCAAGGCCATCCTCGAGGAAAAAGTGATCTACATCCTCAAGAAGCTCGGCCTGCAATAGATCCCCGCGCGCCGCGCCGGCGCAGCACCTCCCGGCGCCGCAGACACCTTGTGCCGGTCTGGCGCCGTCCGGCATGCAAACAAGCATGAAGTGACCGGTCATCGGCCGCCTTTTCGGGCTTTAGTCTGGCCGTCCCCTGATGACAATCGTGGAACCACCACATCCCGAGCGTCATGGAATCCAACAGCCAGGACCGGAACCTCCCGGCAACCGAGCGCAAGCTCCAGAAAGCCATCGACGATGGACAGGTCACGCGCTCGCGCGATCTGGGCCATCTCGCGGTGCTGGGCGTGGGTGCGCTGATGCTGCTGGCACTGGCGCCCACCATGCTCGAACGCCTGCAGTTGCACATGGCGCGCCAGCTGTCGTTCGACGCAGAAGCGGTGCGCCTGCCTGGCGCCATGCTGGACCGGCTGCAGGACATGGCGGTCTGGGCTGCGATCGGCTGCACCCTGTTTGCCAGCGCAATCATCGTCGCCATCATTCTGAGCAACATCGCCGTCGGCGGCTGGGTCAACTCCTCCAAGCCACTGGTCCCCGACATCAGCCGCATCAACCCCCTGAGCGGCTTCGGGCGCCTGTTCACCAAGGACAAGCTGAGCGAGGTCGGCAAGATGCTGCTGATCATCATCGTATTGACCATCATCGGCGTGGTCTACATGGCCATGACGATCCAGCCCGTGGCATCGCTGATCATGCAGCCATCGGCGGCGGCGCTGCAGTACATGAGCGACTGGCTGACGAACGGCATGGGCCTGATGCTGCTGCTGATGCTGCTGGTGGCCGCGATCGACGTACCGCTGCAGAAATTCCTGCACAAATCGCGCCTGAAGATGTCGCACCAGGAATTCAAGCAGGAACACAAGGAGTCGGACGGCAACCCGCACGTCAAGGGCCGGCTGCGCCAGCGCCAGCGCGAGCTGTCCCAAAGCGGCAGCGTGGCGGCCGTCCCCAAGGCCGACTTCGTCGTCATGAATCCGACCCACTTTGCCGTGGCGATCCGCTACGACGAAAAGACCATGCATGCGCCCCAGGTCATCTCCAAGGGCGCCGACCTGATCGCGATGCGCATCCGCGACCTGGCACGCACCCATGCGATCCCGGTGCTGCAGTCGCCGATGCTGGCGCGGGCGCTGTACGCCAATGCCGAGATCGGCCAGGACATCCCCTCCAGCCTGTACACCGCCGTGGCGCAAGTGCTGGCCTACGTCTATCGGCTCAAGGCCGCACTGCGGGGCGAAGCGCCGATGCCGGGCGAGCCGCCCGTGCCTGAAGTTCCGGTCGAACTCGATCCGCAGTCGCGCGTTGCGCAAAGGCCACAATGAACCCGCTGATCAAGAACCTGCAGACCGTCCTGGGGCCTTACGCCAACTTCGCCAAGGGCGCGTCCGCGCCTGCACTGGTGATCGCCGTGCTGGCGATGATGGTCCTGCCCCTGCCCCCGGGGCTGCTCGACGTCTTTTTCACCATCAACATTGCCGTGGCACTGATGGTGATGATGGTCGCCGCCTACATGTTGCGGCCCCTGGACTTTGCGGCGTTCCCTGCCGTGCTGTTGCTCACGACGCTGATGCGCCTGTCGCTGAACGTGGCCTCGACCCGGGTCGTGCTGATGGACGGCCATACCGGCCCCGGCGCAGCCGGCGCGGTGATCGAGGCTTTTGGCCACTTCCTGATCGGCGGCAACTTTGCGGTCGGTCTGATCGTGTTCCTGATCCTGGTGGTCATCAACTTTGTCGTGATCACCAAGGGTGCGGAGCGTATCGCCGAGGTGTCGGCCCGCTTTGCCCTGGATGCGATGCCCGGCAAGCAGATGGCCGTGGATGCCGACCTCAACGCCGGCACGATTGACGAGAAGGAAGCCAAGCGCCGGCGCGCCGAAGTCTCCGAAGAGGCCGACTTCTACGGCTCGATGGATGGTGCCTCCAAGTTCGTGCGCGGCGACGCCGTCGCCGGCATCCTGATCCTGCTGATCAATATTCTGGGCGGCTTCACGGTCGGCGTGCTGCAGCATGGCCTGAGCGCATCGCAGGCCGCCGACAGCTACATTCTGCTGGCGGTCGGTGACGCACTGGTTGCGCAGATCCCGGGCCTGCTGATTTCAGTCGCCGCCGCCATGGTCGTCTCGCGCGTCGGCAAGGAGCAGGACCTCGGACGCCAGATCGTGCACCAGATGTTCGTGTCGCCGCGGGTGCTGGGCATTGCGGGTGGCATTCTGTTCGTGCTCGGCGTCATCCCCGGCATGCCACACCTGGTGTTCCTGTCCATCGCCTCGGTGCTGGGCTACATCTCCTGGGTGCTGGCGCACAAGGTCGTGGCGCCGGAGCCGGAAGCGGCTGGTGATGCCGCGCCGGTCAACGATGGCGAAGCCAGCTGGGACGACCTGCAACCGGTCGACCAGTTGGGGCTGGAGCTGGGCTACCGCCTGATCGCGCTGGTCGACAAGACGCGCCAGGGCGACCTGCTCAACCGCATCAAGGGGGTTCGCAAGAAGTTCGCCCAGGAGGTCGGATTCCTGCCCCCGGCGGTGCATGTACGCGACAACCTGGAGCTCAAGCCCAGTGGCTACCGCATCACGCTGCGCGGCGTCATCGTCGGCGAAGGTGAGGCCTTCCCTGGCATGTTCCTGGCCATCAACCCCGGCGGCATCACGACACCTCTGATCGGCACGGCGACAACCGACCCGGCCTTCGGGCTGCCAGCACACTGGATCGACGAGCGCCAGAAGGAAGCGGCGCAAATGGCCGGCTTTACGGTTGTTGATTCCGAGACCGTGATGGCCACCCATTTGTCACACTTGATGCAGGTGCAGGCCTCGCGTTTGCTGAGCCGTACCGAGACCCAGCAACTGGTCGACCATGTCGCCAAGCTGGCCCCCAAACTGATCGAGGAAGTCGTCCCGAAAATGGTGTCCATCGCGGTGTTTCAGAAAGTCCTGCAGCTGCTGCTGGACGAATCGGTGCACATCCGCGACATCCGCACCATCGTCGAGTCGCTGGCCGAGCATGCGGCCACCATTTCCGACCCGGCCGAGCTGGCCAAGCGGATCCGGGTCGCGCTGTCGCCGGCCATCGTGCAGCAGATCTATGGCCCGTCCCGCGAACTCAACGTGATCGCCATCGACCCGCCGCTCGAGCGCCTGCTGGTCCAGGCGCTGGGCAATGCCGCCGGCCCGGCACTCGATCCCGGGGTGGCCGACATGTTCACCCGCAATGCGGCCGAGGTCGCACTCAAACAGGAAGAAAGCGGAGTCCCGGCCTGCCTGCTGGTGCCCGACCCGATCCGCGGCGCAATTGCCCGCCTGGTGCGCCGTGTGGCGCCCCGCCTGCAGGTACTGGCCCACAGCGAAATTCCTGAGACCCACACAATCCGTATCGGACCCATTCTGCGAGGTGCAGCATCATGAACATCCAACGATTCACCGGCGCGACATCGCGCGAGGCGCTGGCCAAGGCGCGCCACGCCTTCGGTGACGGCACCCTGATTCTTTCCAACCGCCAGACGGCACTGGGCGTCGAAGTGATGGCCACGACCGAGGACAGCGTGTCGACGCTCGACGTTCGTGCCGGCGCTGCACCCGGAGCGCGCCCGCAGGCTGCGGCAGCGCCGACACAGACGCCTGCACCTGCAAAGCCCGCCGCGCCCGATCGCATCCCGGTGGCACGCGCACTACCGGAGTCGCACCAGCAGGTGGCACAGGACACGGCACAGATGGCGATGAGCACCTTGTCGTTCCAGGACTATGTGCGCGAGCGCATGCTGCGCCGGCGTCAGACCGAGACGCCGGTGGCGGCCGAGGAACTGGGTCTGCGCACGCAGCCTCAGGCTGCGCCGGCGCGGCCACAGATCAGCACCCCGATGAATGCCCGGCCGGCGGCGGCGCGACCGGCACCGGTCAACGCGCCCAGCGTGGGCGCCCGCAGCATTGCGGACGAGCTGCAGGCCATGCGCGACCTGATCGAAGACCGCTTCAACACCTTCGCCTGGCTCGGCCAGACGCGCCAGAATCCGATCCAGTCCAATCTGATGCTCAAGCTGGTGCGCGCCGGATACTCGCCCGCGCTGGCCCGCGCCATCCTCGAGCGCATGCCCGAGGCGCTGGGTGCGCCGGAAGCCATGCACTGGATGATGGAAGCCATCCGCCGCAACATCCATACCGACGAAGGACAGGACCCGCTGTACCAGGAAGGGGGCATCTACGCCCTGGTCGGCGCCACCGGGGTCGGCAAGACCACGACGGCAGCCAAGCTGGCCGGCCTGTGTGCCGAGGTCCATGGTGCCGCCAGTGTCGGCCTGATCACGCTGGACACCCAGCGGGTTGGCGCCCACGCCCAGTTGCGCGAACATGCCCGCGGTCTGGGCCTGGTCGCCCACCTGGCGCACGACCGCGCCGCACTGCAGGACCTGCTGGGCCTGTTCTCTGCGAAAAAAATGGTGCTCATCGACACGACCGGCCTGGCACCGCGCGACCCGCGCAAGAACGACTCCCTGGACGTGCTGGACCTGCCCCGTGTGCGCCGACTGCTGGTGCTCAATGCGGGCGCCCAGGGCGATACGCAGGATGAGGTGGTGGGCGCCTTCAAGTCCGCCGAGGCCCAGGCCACCGTGCTGTCCAAGGTCGACGAAGCCGTCAAGCTCGGCCCGGTACTCGATGTCGCCATCCGCCATCAGCTGGTGCTGCGCGGCGTGACCAACGGCCAGAAAGTGCCGCAGGACTGGGACCGCGCCGACGCCGACGCGCTGGTGCGGCAGTCCATGCGCAGCAGCAAATCGGCGTTCGACCCGCGTGCGGCCGACCTCGGATTCCTTTTCATGTCCCCCGAACAGGGCGGCAACAGCACCGCCCACCATTGATCCGGCAAGCACTGGCAGACCGCACAGGAACACGATTGCAGGGACCCGACTTGCGCTACCATGAGACCACATCCAGTGTCCGGCCTGTTGCGGCCGCGCCGACGGGAGAGCTATTGATGTACACCGCCAAGGGCCAGCTTGACCGCAACGCCCTGATCCGACAATACCAACCGCTGGTGCGCAAGCTGGCGCACCACATGATGGCGAAATTGCCCGCCAGCGTGCAGGTCGACGACCTGATCCAGGTCGGGTTGATCGGACTGTCGGAAGCACTGACACGGTATGAAGCAACCCAGGGTGTGCAGTTCGAGACCTTCGCGACACAGCGCATCCGTGGCGCCATGCTCGACGAGCTGCGCGAAAACGACTGGATGTCGCGCGGCTCGCGCAAGAGCCAGAAAAGCATCGAACAGGCCTTGCGCAAGCTCGAGCACCAGCTCGGACGCAGCCCGCTGGAATCCGAAATCGCGCAAGAGCTGGGCATGAGCCTGACCGACTACCAGGCCCTGCTGGGCAAGGTGCGTGGCACGCAACTGGTCTACATCGAGGACATGTCCAAGGGCAGCGACGGTGACGACGGCTTCCTCGACCACCACGACGTGGCGGACGACGCGGGCGATCCGATGGCGGTGCTGCGCGACCAGCGCCTGCGTGAATCGCTGGTCACCGCGATCAAGAACCTGCCGGAGCGCGAGCAATTCGTCATGAGCATGTACTACGAGCAGGACATGAACCTGAAGGAAATTGCGGCCGTGCTGGGCGTGACCGAATCACGCGTCTGCCAGTTGCACAGCCAGTCCATCGCCCGTCTGCGGGCCAAGATGCGCGCGCATTGAACCTGCCCATGGATGCGGCGCGGTGCGACTACAGTCGCCCCCGCTGGCGCAGACGGCCACACCCGCCGTCAGGACCTGAAGAAAATCAGAAGCTTCGGAACGCGCCGGCCTTGCCAGGACCGCCGCGCGCATAACGCGACAGCGCACCTGAATAGGTGTCCGAACGGGTTTGCGGCACCAGCGAATGCAAGGATTGCTGCACGGCGGCCGAGCGGCGCAGCAGGGCTTCGCGCTGCATGGCAATGTCGCGCGCCACCAGCACCAGGCGCTCGTGCACGGCCGCGGCCATGCTGGAGACTCCGTCAATATCGCGCAATACCAGTGCCAGCGCATGCGCGCTGTCGTGCAGATCCCGTGTGGCGGCATGCACCTGCTCGGGCACACCCTGTATCAACGCCTGACCGGTGGCGGCAACGCTGCGCTCGGCCTGGGTCAGCGCCTCCTGGATCTCGGGGTTCGCGGCAAACAGGGGCATGGCGGCTCTCCTTGTGGGGGCAGGAAAAGGCGCCGACTCCGTCAGGAGGACGTGCGCTGGAGCATTTCCCGTGCATTTGCCAGCAGCTTGTCGGCAATCGCACCGGGATTCACGGAATAGGTCTTGTCGGCAATCGCCTGCTTCATGGCATTGACCTTGTCGACATCCACATCCGCTTCGGCCGAGCCGGCTTTGTCAAGCCCGCGGGCCAGCGCAGACACCGTCACGGAGGCACTGGGTGCCTTGCGTTCGTTGCGTGCGACATTGGCCGCCTCCGGGCCGACCTTGGCGGCGGTGGATGGGCTGTTGGACGTGATTGCAACGGATGGGTCGTTTGGCTGGCCGATTTTCATGATGTTCCCCACGGCTGTGACAGACACAGCATCGTACGATAGCTATCGGCCGGGGAGGGGAAAACTTGAGCCATACCTGCACACTTTGCACGGAATCACAGGTTGACCTGCACTGTGCGCATATCCAGCACCAGGCCGGAGACCACGCGGCCATTGTCAACCCGCACACGTGCCATCTCGCCAACGACTCCGGCGGACAAGGCCTGACCGCCTGACGTCACACTGAAGCCGCGGCCCTGCGCCACGATGCGCACCATGCTGCCGGCCTGAAACACCTGTGCCGGCTTGACCATGCCATGGCGTAGCACCATTCCGGTGCGCAGCGTCCGCGTTGCCGTCTGCCCGACCCACATCTGCGGATCGGCCAGTACCGACTGGTTCTCCTGCGCCCAGTCCACTTCGGCCAGCACCGCATCGTCCAGCGACAAGGTCGTGCCAGCGGCGACATCGGAGCGCATGACCCAGGTCTGGCCATAGGCCTGTACCTGGACCGGCAAGAACACATTCCAGCGCGACGCGCCGTCCAGGCAGCGCAGACCGATGCGGGTCTTGCCCCACAGCCGGCTTCCCATGGGCAGGTAGGGCTCGACCTGGCCGCAGGGCGCCAGCGTCAGGCGACTGTCCAGCGCACCGACCTGCACCACCATGCGCAGCGGAGCCGCACCCTCAGGGCGTGCGCTGGCCACCGCCTTCTCGATCCAGGACTGGCTTTCCTGCGCAATCAACGCGGCCTGATCCTGGGCCTGCGCCGGCGCAGTCGACGACAGCGCCAGCACCGACACCGCAGCGAAAGCCCGCAGTCCGCGGCGCAGCACGGACAGATTCAGCCACAGAGGGGAGTGTCGACTCTTTTCCATGCGACTACTTTAGAGCGCAGCACCGGATCCGAAACGTCCAAGTGAAGGCGGAAACCCCGCCTTATCCGGCTATCGACGCCCTCAAGCTTTTCCATAATCGTTTCACGCCCTGGCCTTGCCCCCCTGCCATGCGGCCAAACCGATGAAGAGAGGTGTCGCACCATGTTTGCCCAACTGACCGCCGGACTGGATTTCCAAGCCACAGCGCTGAGCCTGCGGTCGGAGCGCCAGCGCGTCATCGCCAGCAACATCGCCAATTCGGACACCCCCGGTTACGCCGCCCGCGACATCAATTTCAAGGAAGCCATGGCGGCGGCCACCGGCCACGGCGGGACCACCCTGCCGCTGGCCGTCAGCGCTGCAGCTGCAGCGGCACCAGGCCACATCCCGATTCCAGGCAACCGCAACGGCATCGGCGGCACGCCGGCCGAGCTGGGCTACACGGTGCAGACCCAGCCCGCCATGGACAACAACTCGGTCGACCTGGACCGCGAACGCGCCAACTTCGTCGACAACGCCGTGCGCTATGAATCGACGCTCCGATTCATCAACGGCTATTCCAGGACGATCTTGAGCGCGATCCAGGGTCAGTAAGCAAAAAGACATCCCAGGAGGCACACGATGTCCATGTTTTCCATCTTCGGCGTGTCCGGCAGTGCGGTCAGCGCACAGTCGCAACGCCTCAACGTGGTGGCCAGCAATCTGGCCAATGCCGACGCCGTGGCAGGTCCGGACGGTCAGGCCTACAAGGCGCGGCAGGTGGTGTTCCAGACCGTTCCCATGGGCAGCGACAGCTCGGCCGGCGTCAAGGTGCGCCAGGTGATCGAGAGCGAAGCGCCGATGCACAAGGTCCACAACCCGACCCATCCGCTGGCCGATGCCCAGGGATATGTCACCCAGTCCAACGTCAACACGGTGGAGGAAATGGTCAACATGATCTCGGCCTCGCGCTCCTACCAGAACAACGTTGAAGTCATGAATACCGCCAAGTCCCTGCTGCTCAAGACGCTGCAGATGGGCCAATAAGCGTCACCGGAAACACCCACCATGGCCAGCACCACCGCCGTCGGCAGCGCCAGCGCGACCACTGCCACCTCCGCCACGGCCTCCGCAGCCTCCAGCCAGGCCGTCTCGGAAGACCGCTTCCTCAAGCTGCTGGTGGCCCAGCTGGCCAACCAGGATCCGATGAATCCGATGGACAACGCGCAGATGACCTCGCAGATGGCGCAGATCTCGACCGTCTCGAGCATCGAGAAAACCAACGCCTCGCTGGCCGGCCTGGCCGCGCAGCTGGCGTCGATGCAGACGCTGCAGGCCGGCTCGCTGGTCGGGCGCAACGTGCTGATCGAAGGAAACCGGCTGGCGATCCAGGATGGCAAGGCTACCGGTGCCGTCGAGCTCGACCTGCCGGCGGACAAGGTGGTCATCGACATCGTCAGCGCAGGCGGCCAGGTGCTGGAGTCCTTCAACCTGGGGCCGCTACAGGCCGGTCGCAATGCCTTCGAGTGGGACGCCACCACGCACAGCAACTCCGAAGGCCTTACCTACCGTGTCACCGCCACCAAGGGCACGGCCGTCGTCACCAACCGCACGCTGGTACAGGACAGCGTGGCGGCGGTCGGATCCGACAACGGAGCCATGCAGGTCCAGCTGCGAAACCTGGGCAACGTCGGCTACGACTCTGTCAGGACCATCTTCTAGAGCGCCGCAGCGCCCACCATTGCACCGCTCCCCCCTTTCAACGACTTCACAGGACCCTCGCCATGTCATTCCAAACCGGCCTCTCCGGCCTGAACGCCGCCAGCCGCAACCTCGACGTGATCGGCAACAACATTGCCAATGCCAACACCGTGGGCGCCAAGGTCGCGCGCGCCGAGTTCTCTGAAATCGTTGCCGCCTCGACGATTGCGGCCAATGGCCGCACCGAGGGCATCGGCGTCGAGGTGGCCACCGTGTCACAGCAATTCACGCAAGGTGCCGTCACGCTCACCGGCAACGCCCAGGACATCGCGATCAACGGCGCCGGCTTCTTCCGCGTGACGCTGCCGGACGGCTCGGCCGCCTACACGCGCGCCGGTGAATTCAAGCTCGACACCCAGGGCAACATCGTGACCAATGCCGGCGCCAAGCTGATGGGCTACCCGACCTCGGTCGACGGTGTTGCCACCAGCAGCACGCTGCAGCCGATGCAGCTGCCCACCTCGTCACCGATACCGGCCCGCGCCACCACCGCCATCTCGGCCGAGTTCAATCTGAATGCAGCGGCACCGGTATGGAACGCCTCGGTACCCAACGTGGCGCTGACCACCTACGGTACCTCGCTGAACACCTACGACTCGCAGGGATCGGCGATTCCGACCTCGGTCTACATGCGCAAGACGGGCAACGACACCTGGCAGGTCTACACCGACCCGACCTCGGATGCCACCGCCACCGCGACACAGGTCGCAACGCTGACCTTCGACGTCAACGGCCAGCTGCTCAGCAGCGTCCCGGCGAACCCGACCGTCAGCATCACCTCGCCCAACCCGACCATCGGCACTATCACTCCGACACTCGACCTGACCAAGGCCACGCAATATTCCACCGCCTTCGCGGTCACCGACCTGAAGCAGGACGGCTACGCACCCGGCGACTTCGTAGCCTTGAGCATCGGCGACAACGGCGTGATCTCCGCCCGCTACTCGAACGGCCAGACCCAGGCCGCCGGCCAGATCGCGCTGGCCGACTTCCGCAACGTGCAAGGCCTGCGCCCGACTGCCAATGGCAACTGGGTCGAGACCGTGGCATCGGGCCAGCCGATCGTCGGCGAACCGGGCGCCGGCAAGTTCGGCTCGCTGCGCTCGGGCGCGCTGGAAGACTCGAACATCGACCTGACCGCCGAGCTGGTCAACATGATGACCGCGCAGCGCACCTACCAGGCCAACGCGCAGACCATCAAGACGCAGGACCAGGTCCTGTCGACGCTGACCCAGCTGCGCTGACGCATCGCGCCGCCGGACTCTGACCACCCCCTGACCAGGCAACACCATGGATCGACTCATCTACACCGCAATGACCGGCGCCAACGCGGCCGCGCATCGCCAGTCCGTGCTGTCCAACAACCTGGCCAACGTGTCGACCAACGGCTTTCGCGCCGAGCTGTCGACCTATCGGGCGGTGCCACTGCGGGGCGACGGCGCCACCACCCGGGTTTTTGCACTGGAGGCGACCTCCGGGCATCTGGATGCGCCCGGCCCGTCGCAGACCACCGGACGCGCACTGGATGTGCGCGCCACCGGCAACGGCTGGTTCGCCGTGCAGGCGCTGGACGGCACCGAGGCCTATACCCGCGCCGGATCACTGCAGATCGGCCCTGACGGAACGCTGCAGACGGTCAACGGTCTGACCGTGTTCTCCGACGGCAGCGCGCCGCTGACCGTCCCGGCGGGTGCCGAGATCTCGATCGCGCCCAATGGCGACATCGGCGCCAAGACCAGCGGGCAACCCAGCACGGTGGTGGGCAAGCTCAAGATGGTCACCCCCACCGTCGACGACCCGCTCAAGCGCAGCGACGACGGTCTGTTCCGCACGGCGACCACCGACCCCCTTCCCGCCGACCCGCTGGCACGCCTGCAAAGCGGAGCCCTCGAGGGTTCCAACGTGAGCCCGATCGAGACCATGGTCGGCATGATCCAGACCGCACGCCAGTTCGAACTGCAGATGCGGCTGGTGCAAACCGCTGAATCCAACGACCGCTCCGCCGGCCAGTTGCTCAGCCTGCAGGGCTGAGCCACCAGCAGCCCCGCCCAGAAACAAGGACATCCCCCATGATCAACTCCCTTTGGATCTCCAAGACCGGCATGGAAGCCCAGCAGACCCAGCTGGACGTCATCTCGCACAACCTGGCCAACGTCTCGACCACCGGCTACAAGCGTGCCAACGCGGTGTTCGAGGACCTGATGTACCAGAACCTGCGCCAGGTCGGCTCCAACACCTCGGACCAGACCCAGCTGCCCACCGGTCTGCATCTGGGCCTGGGCGTGCGCACGGTCGCCACCAGCCGCTCGTTCGCGCAAGGCACGATCCAGCAGACCTCGAACAACCTCGATGTCGCGATCCAGGGCAATGGCTTCTTCCAGGTCACCCAGCCCGACGGATCGACCGCGTACACGCGCGACGGTTCCTTCCAGCTCGACAACCAGGGCCGGCTGGTCACGGCAGGCGGACTGCCGATCGCCAACGGCGTAACCGTGCCGGCCAACGCCAAGAACGTGGCGATCGCCACCGACGGAACCGTCACCGCGACGATTCCCGGCACCACGGCGCCACAACAGATCGGCAGCATCATCCTGGCCACCTTCATCAATCCGGCCGGCCTCGAGCCGCTGGGCCAGAACCTGTTCGCAGAAAGCCCTGCATCCGGCCAACCGAACACCGGCACACCGGGCGCCAACGGCATCGGCACCACGACGCAGGGATTTCTGGAGACCTCCAATGTCAACGTGGTGCAGGAACTGATCACGATGATCCAGACCCAGCGCGCCTACGAGATGAATTCCAAGGCGATCCAGACCTCGGACCAGATGCTGCAAAAGCTCGGCCAGCTGTGATGCGATTCCTCTCCCTTGTCCGAACCGCCGCCGGCGCCCTGCTGGTGGCCTTGCTGGCCAGCGGCTGCGATTCGCTGCCCAAGACCGAGCGGGTCGACTTCACGCAGCCGCCGTCGCCAATCGTCGCCGCGGCACCGAAGGCGCGCCCGGTCACCGGCAGCCTGTACCACTCGGCCAGCTACCGCCCGCCGTTCGAAGACCGGCGCGCGCGCATGGTCGGCGATGTGGTGACCATCATGATCACCGAGAAGGTCACCGCGAGCCAGAAATCGTCCTCCACCGCCAATCGCACCTCGTCGCTGGACTCCAGCATCTCGGCCTTCCCGTTCGCCAACGCCACCACGCTGGGCAAGCTGTCGCTGAATTCGTCGACCAACAACGATTTCTCGGGCGCCGGCGCTACCGAGAGTGCCAACCAGTTCTCCGGCAGCATCACCACGACCGTGGTCGACGTGCTGCCCAACGGCCATCTGGTCGTGACCGGCGAGAAGCAGATCGGCGTGAACCAGAACGTCGATGTGCTGCGCTTCTCCGGCACGGTCGACCCGCTGGCCATCCAGGCGGGCGGTCTGGTCAGCTCGACGCAGGTGGCCAATGCCCGCATCGAATCGCGTGGCCGGGGCGCGCAGAACGAGGCCCAGACCGTGGGCTGGATTGCCCGCTTCTTCATGGCCATGTTGCCGTTCTGAGGACCCGCCATGTCGACCCCTCTCCTGCCGTCCATCCGCCCCCGCGCCTGGCCGCGTCTCGCCGCCGTGCTGCTTGCATGCGCCTCCCTGGCCATGCCGGCACTGGCCACCCGCATCAAGGAAGTGGCGGCCGTCGAAGGCGTGCGCACCAACCAGCTGACCGGCTTCGGCCTGGTGGTCGGACTCGATGGCACGGGTGACCAGACCACCCAGATGCCTTACACCTCGCAAGGCCTGAGCAACTACCTGCAGCAGATGGGCATTTCCCTGTCGGCGGCCAGTGCCTCGCAACTGCAGCTCAAGAACGTGGCCGCGGTACTCGTCACGGCCCAGCTGCCCGCCTTTGCCCGGCCGGGCCAGGCCATGGACGTCAACGTCTCGTCACTGGGCAATTCCAAGTCGCTCAAGGGCGGCATGCTGATCAGCACCGCACTGCGCGGCGTCGACGGCGAGGTCTACGCACTGGCCCAGGGCAACCTCATCGTCGGTGGCGCGGGCGCCTCCGCCGGTGGCAGCAAGGTGCAGATCAACCACCTGAGCGCCGGACGCATCCCCGGCGGCGGCCAGGTCGAGCGCGCGGTTCCCACGCCGCTGCTCGAAGGTGACACGATTGCGCTGGGCCTGTCGGCATCGGACTTCCAGACCGCCCGCCGCGTGGCCGAATCCATCAATCGCCGCTTTGGCGAGGGCTTTGCCCGCGCGCTCGACGGCCGCACGGTCGAGGTGCGCGCACCGGTCGACCCCAATGCACGCGTCAACTTCATCGCCGAAATGGAAGAGCTGCCACTGGAGAACTCGATCCCGTCGGCGAAAGTGGTGATCAATGCCCGCACCGGCTCCATTGTTCTGAACCAGGCGGTGACCCTGGGCCCCTGCGCCATTGCGCATGGCAACCTGTCCATCACCATCAGCTCGACGCCGGTCGTCAGCCAGCCCAACCCTCTGTCCCAGGGGCAGACCGTGGTGGCGCAGAAATCGAACATCCAGATCACGCAGGAACCCGGCATCCTGATGCAGATTCCGCCCTCGCCGCAGCTGGCGGACGTGGTGCGCGCACTCAATGTGCTGGGCGCAACGCCACAGGACCTGCTCGCCATCCTGCAGGCCATCAAGGCCGCGGGTGCGCTGAACGCCGAGCTGGAGGTGATCTGACATGGCCTACGGCAATCTTTCCGTCAACAGCAATGCGCTGGCTGCCGATGGCCGCTCGCTCGACGCGCTCAAGCTGCAGGCCGGCCAGAACAGTGCCGGCGCCATCAAGGAGGCGGCCAAGCAGTTCGAGGCGCTGTTCATGCGCGAGCTGGTCAAGAGCATGCGCGAGGCGACCATGAAGTCGGGGCTGCTCGACAGCGCCGGCGGCGACCTGAGCGCCGACCTGCTGGACCAGCAACTGTCGGTACAGATGTCGGGCATGCCCGGCGGTCTGTCCGAACAGATCGCGCGCCAGCTGTCGCAGCGCATCAATGGCGATGACCCCGCTGCCGCCGTTCGCGGCGTGTCGTCCACCGTCCCGGTGGCCGGTGCCGCACCGCTGCGCACCACGGCCAGCCAGGCCGAATTCGTGCAGCGCCACGCGCAGGCTGCGGCGCGGGTCGAGCAGGCCAGCGGTATTCCGTCGGCATTCATGCTCGGGCAGGCCGGCCACGAGACCGGTTGGGGCCGCAGCGAAATCACCAAGGCCGACGGCTCGCCGTCGTACAACCTGTTCGGAATCAAGGCCACGTCGGGCTGGACCGGCAAGGTGGCGGAGATCACGACCACCGAATACGTCAATGGCGCGGCGCAGAAGGTGGTGGCCAAATTCCGCGCCTACGACTCCTACGAGGACTCCATGCGCGACTACGCGCGCATGATCACGCAAAGCCCGCGCTATGCCCAGGTGAGCCAGCAGACCGACTCGGCCCAGGCCTATGCCAGTGGCCTGCAGAAGGCCGGCTACGCAACCGACCCGGACTACGCGTCCAAGCTCAGCCGGGCGATCAACAGCACGCTGCAGCTGCAGCGTGCGCAATCGATATGAACGCCGGGCACACCCTGCGATTGACGAGCTTGGCAGCATGTCCGGCCTGCTGAGCATCGGCACCAGCGCCCTGCTGACCAATCAGCAGGTGTTGCGCACGACCGGCAACAACATTGCCAACGTCAACACGACCGGCTATTCGCGCCAGACCGTGCAGCTCAACGCCCTCGAGGGGGTGCAGACCACCTCCGGCTACTACGGCCTGGGCGTGGAGGCGGCCACCGTCAAGCGCAGCCACAGCGACATGCTGACGCGCCAGGTCGCGTTGACCGGCTCGATCGCGGCGTCCGACGACAAGCGCCTGGAGCAGCTCAAGAAGCTCGAGGACCTGTTCACCGGGGGCGAAAGCGGCCTGGGCTCCGCCATCAACGACATGCTCAACGCATTCTCGGACGTCGCCAATGCGCCCACCGACCTGACCGCGCGCACCGTCGTGCTGGCGCGGGCCGATGAAACGGCCGCCCGGTTCCGCTCGGTGACCGACAACCTGGAGAACCTGCGCGCCAGTCTGCAACTCGAAATCAAGGCCAACGTACAGACCGTCAACCAGCTGGCGTCGCAGATTGCCGATGCCAACCGGGAGATCCGCAACCAGCAGGGCAACTCCCAGGCGCCGATCGACCTGCTCGACAAGCGGGATTCGCTGATCCGACAGCTCAACACCTACGTGCAGACGACCAGCATTCCGGCCGAAGACGGCTCCGTCGGCATCTTCATCGGTGGCAGCCAGCCGCTGGTGCTCGGCACCACGGCAACGCCGCTGAGCCTGCAGGGTGACGACTTCGGAGACCCGTACAAAACCAAGCTGACGATGCAGCGCGGCAGCCTCAATGTGGTGCTGGATGAAGCCAGCCTGGGCGGCGGCGCACTGGCCGGACTGTTGCGGTTCCAGAACACCGACATGGTCGACGCGGGAAACCTGCTCGGACGCATGGCCCTGGGCCTGGGCACGACGCTGAACCAGCAGCACAGCCTGGGGCTGACGCTCGACGGCGCGGCAGCCGGCAACCTGTTCACGCTCGGCCCGATTCCCGATGGCCTTCCATCACTGGCCAACACTGGCGGCGCGAGCATACAGGTCGCGGTCCAGACCACCCCCAGCAGCGGGGCAACTGCGCTGGCAGCATCTGATTACGAGGTGCAGTTCACCGGTGCCGCCGCGGGTACGGTCCGCCGCATATCCGATGGCACGACCACCGCATTCGGATCAGTTCCCATCCTCGTCGATGGTCTGACGCTGCAGGTCACTGGCGCGGCGGCGGCAGGTGACCGCTTCATGATCACGCCATTTCGCCAGGTCGCAGGCTCCATGGATGTCGCGTTCGCCTCGCCGCGCGCGCTGGCAGTGGCCAGCCCGATCGTCGCCAGCGCCGGCGTGGCCAATCAGGGGTCGCTCACACTGCAGACGCTGATTGCGAAACGGGTCGATCCGAACCTGACGCAGCCCGTGACGCTGACCTTCACCAGTGCCGGCAGCTTCGATGTCTCCGGCACCGGCACCGGCAACCCTTCCGGTGTGGCGTATGTGCCGGGGCAAACCATCAACTACAACGGCTGGGAACTCACGCTGAAGGGATCGCCGCAGCCCGGCGACACCTATACCGTGCAGGCCAACGCCTACCCGGCGATCGACGCCGGCAATGCCCATGCGATGCTGGCCATCCGCGACCTGGCGCTGTTCGACGGCGCCGCCACCACCGACGGATATGCCGGTGTGATGGCCGAGATCGGTGTACGGGTCCAGAGCGCCGGATTCGCAAGCGCGGTTTCCAAGTCGATCGCCGCCAACGCGGACAGTGACCAGTCGTCACTGGCCGGCGTCAATCTGGACGAAGAAGCCGCCCGCCTGCTGCAATTCCAGCAGGCCTATCAGGCATCGGCCAAGATCCTGCAGGTGTCGCAGACCCTGTTCGACTCGCTGTTGCAGAACCTGGCCCGCTGATGCGGATCATTTGGAAACAGGAACGGAAGTAGGAACCCATGCGCATAGGAACTGCCAGCGCCTATGACAGCTCGCTGGAGCTGCTGTACAAGCGCCAGACCGACATGGCGAGCCAGCAGGAGCAGCTCAGCTCCGGCCTGCGGGTCAACCGCACCAGTGACGACCCGATCGCCGCCGCACAGGCCGAGCGCGCCATGGTGCGGCTCAGCCGGATCGAGACCGATCAGCGTGCACTGGAAACCCAGCGCTCGGCGCTGGCGTCGGCCGAAGCCGGACTCGGCGAAGCCATCGGACTGATGCAGACCGCGCGCGAATTCGTGATCGCTGCGGGCAACGCCGCCTACACACCGGCCAACCGGGAAACGCTGGCCACCCAGCTGAACAGCCTGCGCGACCAGATCTTCGCGATTGCCAACCGCACCGACAGCAATGGCGTGCCGCTGTTCGGCGGCCTGGGCAGCGCCGGGTCCCCGTTTGCCGACATCCCGGCTGGCGTGCTGTTCCAGGGCGCGGCCGGCCAGCGCGCGGCCACCACCACCGCGCTGCCAGGCACCATGAATGGCCAGGCCATCTGGATGGACGTGCCCAGCGGCAACCGGACCTTCGAGGTCAGCCTGGGTGCAGCCAATACCGGCGGGGTCTGGACCGATCCCGGCACCGTGCTGTCACCCGCGCTGGTGACCGGCCAGAACTACCGCATCGATTTCACGGTCACCGCCGGTGTCACCACCTACGACGTGGTCAACACCACCACTGCTGCCACCGTGCTCAGCGGCCAGCCCTACACCGACGGTGCACCCATCCAGTTCGACGGCATCTCGGTGATCGCCCATGGCGCACCCGCCAACGGCGACACGATCGACATCGCACCGAGCACGACGCTGAACATGTTCAACCTGCTGGACGACACGATCAGCAACATCGACAAGGCCAGTGGCGACAACAAGCTGGCGCAGGGCATCACCTTGTCGCTGGCGCAGATCGACACCGGTCTGGAACGGCTGCAAGCCGCCCGCGGACAGGCGGGAGACTGGCTCAACCGCGCCGACAGCATCACCAACGCGCAGTCGGCCCGCTCGCTGACGCTGGAGGCCGACCGTTCGCGCGCCGTGGACGTGGACATGGTCAAGGCAATCTCCGATTTCAGCAAGACGCAGACCGGCTATCAGGCTGCGTTACAGTCTTACGCACAAATCCAGCGTCTATCGCTCTTCAATTACATCAATTGACATGGCTCCATCGTCCTTTGGACAACTGATCCTGGGCTACCAGCTGATCTGGAACAAGTCGCGTCAGCCGGCGGCGATGCAGTTGTTCATGGCGCCCGTCGAAGGCGAACCGGTGGACGCGCCGCATTTCCTGCGGGCGATGGAACAGACCTGGACCGGGCGCAGTCCGATCCTGGTGCTGACGCCGCTGGATGCCGAACTGCTGGCCGGTCTGCTGGAGAGCTGCAAGGCCGACGGACCGTGGGTGTCGGTGCAGCAGGACCTGCTGGCAGCACCGCGCATGATCGACCTGCTGCACCAGGCTCACCAGCGCGGCGTGCAATTGCTTTGGCGCGGCGCTGCAGGCGATCGCCCCGACAGCGCGATCGCCTCCTGTTTTGCCCGCACCATCATCAGCCTGACACCGGGCGAGACGCTGGTCGGCGCCCATGTCGCACTGCAACAGACCCGCGACAACGACGCCCCCGCCGCGGCCAGCAACCCAGTCCTGCCGGGACAGATCGTCGAGGCCGTTCCCAGTCGCCTGATGGCCGATCACTGCCTGGACCGCAGCGGTGCCTGGGGCATCGCCGGCTGGCCGACCGACGACGTGCTGCTGTCACACAGGCACCAGCCGATCCAGCCCAGCCACCGTGCCATCGTCCGGCTGGTGCGCGAGACCGACGACGATGTCGCGCTCGACCTGCTCGAGCACACGCTGGCCGAGGAACCGCTGCTGGCCTACCGGTTCCTGCGCTACACCAATTCCGCCGCACTGGGCCTGCGCAAGGAGGTCGAATCGCTGCGCCACGGCATGATGCTGCTGGGCCTGAAGCGCTTCAAGGAGTGGCTGCTGGAGCAGATGCCCCTGGCCGTCGACGAAGCCGACATGGAACCGGTCCGTGCCGGCATCGTCATGCGCGCCCACCTGATGGAGCACCTGCTCGATGCCGGCGACGAAGACACGCTGCGCCGCGAGGTCTTCCTGACCGGCATGCTGTCCCAGATCGACGGCCTGCTGGGCGAGCCCCTGCGCGACGCCTTGCACCGCCTGCCCCTGTCGGAACGCGTCAACGGCGCCATCCTGGGCCACAGCGGCCCGTATGCGCCGTTCCTCGAACTCGCCAGCGCGCTGGAATACCCGCACATGGACAAGGTCCCCGCCCTTTGCAAGACCCATGAACTGCACCTGGATGATGTGAATCGGACCATGGTGCGGGTGATGGCGCAGTTGCAGAAGTCCTAGCGCCATCGTGCGGGCGGGCGCGCCCGCGAGGCGAATCAGGGCTTGAGCAGCCCGAGCTCACCCAGGACGAGCTTGGCGCTGTCCGCTTCCTCGTCCAGATACTTGCGGGTCTGGGCACTTTCGAGGAAATGGGGCTTCCAGTGGTTCTTGGCCAGGAAAGCGGCCCACTGCGGCGAATCGGTGACCTGCTTGAAGGTCTGCTCCCAGTAACGAACCTGCGCCGGCGTGAGCCCCTTGGCGCCGAGCACACCCTGGGACGAGCCATACACCGCATCGATGCCCTGCTCGCGCCAGGTCGGTACCGAGGCCAGGTCACCACCCAGACGATCCGCAGAGGCGACCGCAATGACGCGGATCTTGCCGGCCTTCAGCTGCGCGACAACATTGATCGCCGACGCCGAGACCACGTCGATGTGGCCCCCCAGCAGGTTGGTCATCGACTCCGACGACGACTTGAACGGCACCACGGTCAGCTTGCTGATATCGACCCCGCCGACCTTCAGGGGCTTGGCGATCGCCACATGAATGTGGTTGCCGATCGATGTCGCGATGCCGATCGACAGAGCACGGGGATCCTTGCGCAGCCGCTCCACCAGATCGCGCCCATCGCGGATCGGCGAGTCCGCGCGAACCACCACCGTGATGAACTCGTCGAACAGCGTGACCAGGGGCGTGAAGTCGTCATACCCCAGCTTCACCTCCCCCACCAGCCGATTGTTGATCGACGAATGGGTCAGCGTCATCAGCATGTGTCCGTCACCGGGATGGTTGGCCAGCGTGCCCATGGCCACCATGCCGGCGCCACCGGGCTTGTTGCTGACCAGCATCGGCGTCGGTGACAGCTTCATGCGGTCGATCAGGTCCTTGAGTTCGCGCGCCGCGGTGTCGAGCGCAGCACCGGGTCCTGCCGGCACGATGTATTCGACATTGCGGGTCGGTTGCCATGGCTGGGCAATGGCGGTGGTGGCAGCCAGTCCTCCCAAAGCTGCGGCAGCGGTCAGAAGTGCGGTTCGAAAAAGCGATGTCATGGGGTGTCTCCTAGTGTCTGGCACGGTCACCTTGCAGCACTTCCCATGCGTCTTCGATCCAGTCGCACAGAATGCCGCGGGTCTCGCGCGGGTCGATGATGTCGAGAATGCCGAAGCTCTCGGCGGTACGAAACGGCGAACCCAGGTGGTGGTACTTCGCCTCCAGCTCGGCCCGCTTGGCCTGCGGATCGTCAGCGGACTCGATTTCCTGCTTGTGCGCGGCATGGACACCGCCTTCGATCGGTATCGAGCCCCAGCGTGCTGACGGCCAGGCGAACCGGTGATTGAGCGCCGGGAAATACTTGGGGGCGTGCATGCCACCGGCCATGCCGAATGCCCTGCGCAGGATGATCGATATCCAGGGGATGCGCGCGCGCTCGATCGTGGTCACCACGCGCACAGCGCCGAGCAGGGTTCCGGCAAGTTCAGCCTCCGGCCCCGTGGCGTTGCCCGGCTGGTCGACCAGATTGACCACGGGTATGCCAAACGTGTCGCACAGTTGCACATGCCGCTCCATCTTGTATGCGGCAGTCAGCGTCATCGCGCCGCCTGCCACCTTGGGGTCGTTGCAAAGGACGCCGACCGGGTAGCCGTTCAAGCGCGCGAAGGCAGTGATCTGCGAGCCGCCCTGCCAGCGGCCGATCTCGAAGATCGAATCGCGGTCGAACACTGCGGCCATGATCTTGCGGGGGTCGTGCAGCTTACGACGGTCGTGCGGAATGGCTTCGGCGAGCCAGTCGTCGGCGCGACCCGGGTCGTCGACCGGCGTGGTCCGGTCCGCCATGCGGTAGATGCTGCGTGGCAGGTAGGACAGGAATTGCGCGACCTGGCGCAGCGCGTCGGCTTCATCAACCGCCTCGTTGTGGACCATCGCGCTTTTGCGGTGCACCTTGTAGCCGCCCAGGTCGTTCTTGTCGATGTCGATGCCATACGCCTGTTTGACGACCGGCGGTCCCGCCGCAAAGACCTGCGCCTGGTCGCGCACCATGACCGAGAAATGCGACAGCAGTACCTTAACCGCACCCAGTCCGGCGCAGGCCCCCAAGGCCACGCCAACCACCGGCACCGTACGCAGCAACTCCGCCCCTGGCCAGTTCGAATAACCCGGAATCTTGGTGCCCTGCATCTGCGCCAGCAGTTTGACACTGCCGCCCGCGGTATCGACGAGCCGCACGATCGGCATCCGCAGCGTCAGCGCCATGCGCTCGGCGTACACCCATTTGTCCGACAACGAACCCTCGGAGGACCCTGCGCGTATCGTGTAATCGTCGGCCGAGACCACCAGCTTGCGGCCACCGATCCGGCCCGTGCCGATGATCGCGTTGACAGGCGACAGTGACTCGAAGTGCCCATCGGCGTCATATCGACCTTTTCCGGTGATACGGCCCATTTCCCGAAAGCTGCCCGCGTCGAGCAAGGCGTCGATGCGCTCGTGTGCCGTCTGCCGGCCACGCGCCTTGTACTTGGCCACGGCCTCGGGGCCGCCCATCTGGCGCGCCTGGTGGCGCCGCTGCTGCAATTCGGTCAGCTCCGCCTCCCATGGTCCGGTGGGTTCGAAATATTCCTGGGACATGCGTATCACTCCAGAGTAGGTAGGGGATGGACACCGGCGCGGGCCAGCGTCGATGCAATTTCGGACAAACGCTGTACGACATCGGCGCCGGCTTCGCGCAGCATCCTTCGCTTGGCGGAAACCGCGTCCGCGGGGTCCTGGATCATGGCTGCGGCATGGCCGAAGCTGGCGCCAGGCGGATAGCGTTCCTGGAATTCCCCCGCCAGTACGGCGATCACCGGCTTGTGACCAGGATTGGCCTGAAGGTATTGCGCGACCTCGCGCTCGTTCGGCGTGCCAGGCTCTCCGAAGATCAGCACCGCGTCGGTACCGGGGTCCTGATCGAAGCGTTTCAGATAGGCCACCATTGGCGTACATGGCACCGCGTCACCGCCCATCGAGATGGCGGTAGATACACCGTAGCCGGCGCATTTGAGCGTGTGGCCGAGTTCCGCCGACATGCCGCCGGAGCGCGAAACGATGCCGATGCGCCCGGGCACGAAAATCCGCTCGGGCAGGTCACCGCCAATGCCGCCCAGCTTGCATTGCCGGGGCGTGATGATCCCGTTGGTATTGCAACCCACGACGACCGCATCGGCACGTTCTGCCCGCGCCCGGATGGCCACCGCATCATGCACCGGCACGTTCTCGGCCAGCACGACGATCAGGCGCAGTCCGGCATCCAGGCTCTCGTACACCGCATCGCGCACCGCCAGCGGCGGCGCATAGACCACGGCCGCCGTGGCGGCATGCGCGGCAGCCGCCGCGGCCACCGTGTGATAGACCGGCAGGCCATGCACGACGGCACCGCCTTTGCCCGGGGTGACACCGCAGACGACCTGCGTTCCCGCATCCAGCGCATAGCGCGTGTCCTGTGCGCCCTGCGCGCCGGTGAGGCCCTGCACCAGTACGCGGGTATGGCGATCGACGAGGATGCTCATTGGGTCAGCTCCACGATGCGCTGGACCGCCGCGTCGATCGGACTGTCGGGCGGCATGTAGTGCAGGCCCGGCAAGGTGGCAGCGATGCGCCGTGCCTCGTCTTCGCCGGGGCCGAACAGGCGCACCACGATCGGCAGACGCTGCGGGTCGATGCCGCGGGCCCGCAGCAGGTCGACGATCAGCTGCATGCGCTGATCCACCCGCACCAGTTGCAGGAAGTTGTAGCTGACCAGCAGGCCCTTGACGCACGGATTTGCCAGGATGGCGTCGAGCACGGCACCCATCTTGTCCTGCCAACCGGCCCCCGGAGTCGCATCGAGGTGGTTGGCCGGTGCTCCGCCCATGGCCAGCATGAGGTCATGCTGCAGAAGACTGGCGCCGCCACCGCCCACCACCAGGCCGATGTTGCCGTCGAGCTCGGTATAGCGAAACACCGCACCGGGCGAACGTTCGTTGGCGTCGATCACCGCGCGCTCGCGGTCATTGGCAATTCGCCCACCGCGCTGTGCTGCCGAGCGCGCAAAGGCACGCCACGCCGGGTGGCGCGCCAGCGCGGCATCGTCCACCGCCAGCATGGCCCCCACCAGCACCAGTGTGCCGTCTGCACGAACCACCAGCGGATTGATCTCCAGCATCTGCGCGTCGGCCGCGACAAAGGCCTGCCACAGGGCGGCCGTCAAGCGGCCCAGGCCAGGCAGCCACCGGGCCTGCGCACCTGCACGTTCCCAGCCGGCAAGTGCGTCCCACGGCATCACGCCATGCACAGGGTCGACCTCCATGACCACGATCGCTTCGGGCGTCTGCGCATGCGTCTGCTCGATGTCGACACCGCCGCGGCAACTGAGCAACATGCGTGGCGGATAGCTGTCCAGCACAAAGGACAGGTACAGCTCATGGGCGATGGCCTCACGGGCCTCGACATACACCCGGTCCACCGGCAAGCCGGCGACCGCGGTGCCCAGCATGCGCTGCGCGGCCTGTTGCGCGGCATCGGCATCATCGACCAGCGCCACCGCACCCGACTTGCCGCGCCGGCCGGCGGCCACCAGGGCCTTGACAACCGCACCGCCACGCAGGGGCTGGGCTGCGGCATGCGCCGCTGATGGCGTGTCGCACGCCGTCCCCGGAGGTACCGGCAAGCCCTGCGCAGACAAAAATGCCTTGGTCAGGTCTTCTGTGAGGTTCAGCACCGGCCGTCCCTCAGCCCCGGCCCCGCAGGCCTGTGCAACGCCGACTCATTTGCCGGCTCCCAGACCCAGCGATGCCGCAAGGGTTTGCGCCGCTGTCCACTCCGACTCCAGGTAGCGATGGGACTGCACGTAACCGCGAAAGATGGGCTTGTTGCCGGAAGCCTCGACCATGGCGATCCAGTCCTTGTCCTGCGACACCTTGCGCAGCGCGTCCTCCCAGAACTTGACCTGCTCGGCATTCGCATGGGGCGGCAGCATCACGCCGTTGTAGCTGACATAGTCGGCCGGGACCCCCTGCTCACGCCAGGTCTTCACATGGGCCAGCGCGCCACTGCCATGCTCCTGTGCGGCACTGGCGAGGATGCGCAGCTTGCCCGCCAGCACCTGCGGCATGATGGTCGGTGCGGTCGCTGACACCACGTCGACATGCCCACCCAGCAGCGCCGTGACCGACTCTCCGGACGAGCGGAATGGCGCGATCGTCAGTCGATCGACAGCGACCCCGGCCGCCTGCAACGGCTTGGCAATGGCCATATGCGTGTTCTGGCCGAGGGCGGGCGCTACCGCGATGCGTAGCCGGGTCGGGTCGGCCTTGAGGGCAGCCACCAGGTCGGTGCCTGATTGCAGCGGCGAGTCGGCCCGCACCGCCACCAGCGAGGTTTCCTCGACCATCATGGCCACCGGTACGAACTCGCGGGGATCGACCTTGATCAGGCCGGTCACGGCGCCGGCAATGGCACCGGTATGGAAGGTGCTCAGGTAGTGCCCGTTGCCCGCCATGCCCTTCACGAACTGCATGGCGATCGATCCGCCGGCACCGACCTTGTTTTCTGCGAGCAGGGTCTGTCCATTGACAAGATCCAGTTTCTCCAGCGTATTGCGGATCCCGCGCGCGTACTGGTCCACGGTGCCGCCAGGGGCCACACCGATGATGTAGTTGACGCGTTCGGTCGGCTTCCATTGCGCGTGGGCAAGCCCTGCCGCCAGGAACAGGCTAGTCGCCAGCACGGCTGACATTCGGAATCTCATGGTGTCTCCTTCGAGGTGGTAAGTGTCTTGTTCGCCTGCGCGGCCATGCGTGCCTTGCGTTCAGCCTGGCGCGCCGGCATGAATACCTGTTCGACCCAGCGTGTGGTCACCCGGCCCGCCTGGAAGTCGGCATGGCCCAGTACGTCACGATGGAAGGCGGCAGTTGTGGGCGGCCCATCGACATGCAGGTCGGACAGCGCCTGGCGCATCTTGTCGATGGCTTGCGCACGCGTGGGCGCATGCACGATCAGTTTGGCCAGCAGCGAGTCGTAGTGCGGCGTGATGGTGGTCCCGCTGGTACAGTGGGAGTCGCAGCGCACACCGTCGCCTTCGGGGGCCTTCCACTCCCGGACGAGGCCGGGGCGCGGCAGGAAGTTCCGGTCCGGATCCTCCGCATTGATGCGGCATTCGATGGCATGGCCCTGCAGCGCGAGATCCGACTGCTGGAGCACCAGCGGCGCACCGCCGGCAATGCGGATCTGCTCGGCCACCAGATCGATTCCGGTGACCATCTCCGTCACCGGGTGCTCCACCTGGATGCGGGTGTTCATTTCCAGAAAGTAGAAATTCCCGTCGGTATCGTCGAGCACGAACTCGACAGTGCCGGCACTGAAGTAGCCGACGCTGCGCGCCAGTGCCACCGCGCAAGCACCCATGCGCGCGCGGGTATCGGCATCGAGTGCCGGTGACGGCGACTCCTCGATCAGTTTCTGGTGGCGCCGCTGGGTCGAGCATTCGCGCTCACCCAGGTGGATCACATGCCCATGGCGATCTCCGAGCAGCTGCACTTCGATGTGACGCGCATGTTCGACCAGCTTTTCGACATACAGGGTACCGTCACCGAAGGCGGCCGTGGCTTCGGCGCGGGCACTGGCGAATGCGCTGTGCATTTCTTCGGGCGTGCGAACGATGCGCATACCGCGGCCGCCGCCACCTGCCGCGGCCTTGACCAGTACCGGGAATCCGATCCGGGTGGCATGTGCCAGTGCAAGCTCGGCATCCGGCAAGGCACCCGTGCCCGGTATCCGGGGCACCCCTGCGGCGGCAGCAAGACCGGTGGCGGATATCTTGTCTCCCATGGCCGCAATGGCCTGCGGGCTCGGGCCGATGAACACCAGACCGGCCGCCTCGCAGTCCTGCGCGAATGCGGCACGTTCCGACAGGAAGCCATAGCCCGGATGCACGGCATCACATCCGCTGGCCAGCGCTGCCGCGATCAGCCGATCGGACAACAGATAGCTCTGGGCCGCCGGCGCCGGGCCGATCGGCACATGCTGATCGGCGAGGCGGGCAGCGAGGCTGTCCACATCGGCTTCCGAAACCGCGGCCACCGCCTCGATTCCCAGTTGCCGACAGGCCCGGACGATGCGGACGGCAATCTCGCCGCGATTGGCCACCAGCACACGCCGGATGGGTCGTTGGCCCACAACACGGGAATCCAGCCCTGCGGCATCGGCATCGACAGCAATCGGCTGGATCATAAAGGTGTGTCCCCAAGTAGTGAAAACCTTTGGCGCAAGCCATGCAGAGGCCTCCGTATAAGTCGCAGATGACTCGCCTCCCCTCTGTTGCATCCAGTTTATATGGATCACATTAAGATTGTCAACAATAAGAATGTGATCTAACATCCGAAAAATCCCTGCAACCCTTTACTGGAGCACCCCATGCCTGAAATCGCCCTCCCATCCGACGTCACTGGCACTGTCTGGAAAGTCGAGGTTGCCGTCGGCGATTCCGTCTCCGAGGACCAGACGCTGCTCATCCTCGAGAGCATGAAGATGGAGATACCGCTTGCGGCACCTCGTGCCGGCACCGTGGTCCGATTGCTGGTGCGCGAGGGTGAGGCCGTCACCGAAGGCCAGGACCTCGTGGTGCTGGCGTGAACACCGCACCGAACGTCACGCAAGTCCGCGCGTCCGGCGATGGCCGTCCCGCGCGCCCCCCGGACGATTCGGTCATCGCAGGCGGACTGATCAGCTGGGCGGCGGCGCAACACGGCGAGCGGCCTTCGCTGATCCTCGGCTCGCAGACCCTGAGCCACATCGACGTCGAGGTCCGCAGCAATCGGATGGCGCAGGCGCTGATCACGCTTGGACTTCGACCCGGCGAACGCATCGCTGTCCTGCTGGAGAACTCGCTGGAAAGCGTGGACAGCGTATTCGGCGCGGAGAAGGCGGCCCTGACCTTCGTTGCATTGAACGCGCGCCATACGCTGGCCGAACACCTCGACATCCTCGAGGACGCGCAGGCCAGCGCGGTGTTGCTGGGCCCGCAGTTCGCGCCGCTGGCCGCCGCGCTGTCGCAGGCGCGCGGCGCACGGCTGCCCGAGTTGCGCCTGCTACTCAGCCAGGGCTTTGTGTCGACCGCGTGCGTGGACATCGGTGCCGCCTGCGCTACCGCAGCCCCAACGCCACCGCGCCTTGAAGTCCGCCGCGCGCAGGTGATGCGTATCGCGTACACCTCCGGCACCACCGGAAAGCCCAAGGGCGTCTCCTACACGGTGGAGCGCTGGATGGACCGACTGCACAACCACTTCCTGGCGATGGAGTACGGCCTCGGTGTCGACGATGCCATGCTGCATGTGGGTCCGCTGACACACGCCGCCGGCGTCTACCTGTTTCCCTGCTTTCTGCGCGGTGCACGCAACATCGTGCAGAACCGTTTCGACCCGCCGGCCCTGCTGACTGCCATCGCCCGGCACCGGATCACCCACCTGATGCTGGTGCCGACCATGATGGGGCGGCTGGTCGACGCCATCGAAAGCGGCGCTCCGTGCGATCTGTCTTCGCTGCGCCGCATCCACTACGGGACCGCGCCTACACCGGTGTCCTTGATCCGGCGCGCACAAGCCGTCTTTGGTCCGATCCTGCGCCAGCAATACGGAATGACCGAGGCCGTACAGCCCCTGACCGTGCTGTACCCGCATGAACACGTCGGCGACAGTCCCGATGGGGCCGACGACCCCATCGGCTCCTGCGGCAGGCCCACCTGCAACGTGCAGATCGTGCTGCGCGACAAGAATGGCCAACCTGTCGCGCAGGGCGAGGTGGGCGAGATCACGATTGCCCACCTGGGCATCGGCAAGGTCGAACTGTGGCGCAGACCACAGGCGATGGCCGAGGTCGTGCGTGATGGCTGGTTCTACACCGGCGACCTCGCGCGATTCGATGCACAGGGCTACCTGCATATCGTCGGTCGCAACAAGGAGATGATCATCAGCGGCGGGTTCAACGTCTATGCGCGGGAGGTCGAGGACGCGCTGGCCAGCCACCCTGCCGTGCTCGAAGCTGCGGTGCTGGGACTGCCTGACCCCGAATGGGGAGAGATCGTCGCGGCAGCCGTGGTGCTGCGCAGTGGCAACGCCGTCACGCAGGATGGGCTGATCGCCCACTGCCAGACACGGATCGCCGGCTACAAAAAGCCCCGCAGACTCGCCATCCTGCAGGAACTGCCACGCAACCATGCCGGCAAGGTGGTGAAGGGCGACCTGCGCGCGCTGTTCGACGGCGCATCGCACGCAGAGGCGGACCGCAGCAGCGCCTGACCCGGGCCCGTGCCACAGCCACCGCAGCCCGCCAAGCCACAGTCTCAGGCGGTTGGCGGGTCGTCCTGCAACAGCCGCACCGCCTCCGCACCCGATTCCTGGGTGCGCTGGTGGCTCAAGGCAATCAGCCGCTCGGTGTCGCCTTGCTCAAGCGCCAGCAGCGACTGCTGCCACAAGCCCACGGACCGCTGGCGCCGTTCGACGGATGCCAGTCCCAGCTTGCTGTAGCGCAAGGTCTGCAGCGACAAGCCGCTGATCATGCGCTGCAATCGATCATTGCCGGAGAATCGCGCCGAGATCACGATCAGCCGATACGTCATCTCCGCATAGGCATTGCCACCGCCGGCAAGGTCCGCCAATGCGCCCAGTCGACGCACGCCTTCGCGCATGACCGCCAGCAACTCCTTCGGTCGTTGCGCCGCGATCTTGCGCACCACGATCTCGAACAGGCCGGCACGAATCTCGAACAGGTCGTGCAACTCGCGCGCCGAGAGCTGCGTCACCACCGCGCCCCTCCGCGCCAGCACCCGGACCAGGCCCTCACGCTCGAGAATGCGAATGGCCTCGCGTACCGGCCCCCGGCTGACCTTGAACTCGTCCGCCAGCTCCTGCTCGCCAATGCGCTCGCCGGGCTGCAATTGGCCTGCGATCACCCGATCGCCCACCTTGGTTGCAATCTGTTCGGGTACGGTCAGCGTAGGATCGGAAGCGTCGCCGAACAGGCGAAACTCGACCGAACGCTCCCAGCGCTCGAAAATTTGCTCGTCGGTCTCGGGCTCTGTCATGGGCAGATTCAATGATGCGAAGGTTTGCGTTCTGATTGTCTACAACGCGCCCAAGTGTACGGCGACACTGACCGCAACGATGGCCCCCATCCGTTTTTCTCCCCGCTGAGAATGCAGACCTTCCGGTCAAGGGCTGCGTGCGTTGAGCCGGAATTCAGCCTGCTCGGACATGGTCGTCGATAGCTGCGCGAGGATATCCACCACCTTTCCTATCGCTGGCGTGGTCCGGCTCTCCGGCGGCGAAGCAATCACCAGCAGTGGATACAGATGGATGTCGGCGACGTGGAAGGCGTCAAGCCGGCCGGCCCTGACGTCGACCGCATACGGCGACTGGATGCCGCGCGCGCCGGGTGCGGTCACCATCACGCCCTCGGGCGTCCGCGCATCGAACCGGCTGCTTCCCCACAACCGTGGCCGCGAAAGTCCTGCATTTTTGATTTTCATCAAGGGTTAACCCGGATGGATCGGATAGTCGTGCGATGCGAAACTGACTTACGTGGAAGTAAGTAATTGTCATTGTTTCGCCATTGACCGGCCCCCCGGCCAAAGCCTGTCGAGGATTTTTCCCCATGCTGCGTGATACCCGTTTCCAGCGCATCAACGTGTTTCCCATCACCGGCGCGCTCGGCGCCGATATCCGTGGTGTCGACCTGTCGAACGCACCGGATACCGCAACCATGGCCGAAGTCCGCAAGGCGCTGGACATCTACCATGTGATCGCCGTGCGCGAGCAGACGCTCACGCCGGCCTCCTACAAGGCGGTGGCCGCACGCTTCGGCGCGTTCAGCCCCAATCCGGTCCATGCGTCGATGCCGGGCCTGGAGCACATCATCCGCTTCGAGCGCGAACCCGACGACACCGGAAAGGTGATCGGAGAGGACTGGCACATGGACCTGGCGTGGTTGCCACGCCCGCCGGGTATCACCATGCTGTATGGCGAGGTCGTGCCTGCGGTGGGCGGTGACACCTGCTTCAGCAGCCTGGCCATGGCCTATCGCGCCTTGTCGCCGCGCCTGCGCGCCCTGCTGCTCGGGCAGACGGCCGTACACAGCGGCAAGGGCGTGTTTGCGATCAACGCGATGCAGTCGCGACTGGCGCTGCGCGCCGACGCGGCCAGCGCAGAGGAAACCGAAGTCGTGCATCCGCTGGTTTGCATGCACCCCGTCACGAAGGAACCCTACCTGTTCGTGTCCAGCGTGATGCGCAGCCTGATGGGGCTGTCCGAGGACGAGAGCCGGCCGCTGATCCAGTATCTGCTCCAGGTGGCCACCCGTCCGGAGTTCCAGTGCCGCGTGCGCTGGGAAGCCGGAACGCTCACGATGTGGGACAACCCCTGCGTGCTGCACACCGCCATCAACGACTATCCGGGTTACCGTCGGGTGACCTACCGGACCACGATCGAAGGCTGGGTCCCGGTCGCGGCCAGCGCCGACGCCAGCACGCACACCGGTACCCCGGCGCAACCACAATCCCTGCAGCACGCATGATTCGACGCCAGGATACCCGGATCGGCCGCCTGCTCCAGTCTCCGACAGGCATGGCCCTGCCGTGGATCGCCCCCGCGCATCTGCTGGTGTGGAGCCTGCTCGTGATTCCCGGAATCTACGTGCTGTGGCTGAGCCTGCAGGCATCGACCTTCGGCATGTCGCCGCAATTCGTGGGCTTGGACAACTACCGGCACGTGCTCGGCGACGTGTATTTCTGGCGCGCGCTGCGCAACACCCTGGTCGTGGTGCTGGGCGTCGTGCATGTGGAACTGTTGCTCGGGCTGGGCATGGCGCTGCTGTTCGCCAGCGGCCTGCCGGCCCGGCGCTGGCTGCTGGCCGCGGTGCTGGCACCGTATGCCGTGAGCGAAGTCTCGGCCGCCGTGGTGTGGCGCTTCCTGTTCGACACGCAGGCCGGCCCGGCCAACCTGGCACTGGCGGCGCTGGGCCTTCCGATGCTGGAATGGTCGATCAATCCGAACCATGGCCTGGCCCTGGTTTCCCTGCTATCGATCTGGCTCAATCTGCCGTTCACGTTCCTGATTCTTTATGCCGCGCGGCTGTCGGTGCCCGCAGAGCTGTACGAAGCAGCCCGCATGGATGGCGCCACCGCCTGGCAGATCTTTCGCCGCATCACGCTGCCGCTGATGATGCCGGCCATCCTGCTGGCGATGCTGTTCCGCTACATCTTCGTGTTCCGCATTTTCTCGGAGGTCTGGCTGCTCACCGGCGGCGGACCGGCACGCCAGACCGAGGTCGTCGGCGTCTACCTGTACCAGGAGGCATTCACCTTCAATGCCTTCGGCGGCGCCTCGGCCACCGGGTGGATCATGGTGCTGATCTCGCTGCTGCTCGGCGCGGGATACATGGTGGCGCTGCGCCGGCAGTCGATGGGCCATGGCCGCTAGATCACGCACCCGCTGGCGTCTGGCCGCCAAGGCCATGCTGATGCTGCTCATCCTGTGCTGGTCGCTGGCGCCGATCGTGTTCATGGTGATGGCCTCGTTCAAGCCAGGCCAGGACATCTTCGCGGTGCCGGCACGCTGGCAGTTCACGCCGACCGTGCAGCACTACATCAGCCTGTGGTCGCAATGGCGCGGCTTCTTCGATGGCCTGCTGAACAGCCTGATCATCACGGCGGGCGCCACCGCGCTGGTGATCGCAGCCAGCACGATGGCCGGTTTCGCCTATTCGCGCAACCGCGCGCCGTCGCTGCAGCGCAGCGCGACCTTCCTGATCGTCGTACGCCTGCTGCCGCCGATCGTGGTCACGCTGCCGCTGTTCGGCGTCGTCAATGCGCTGCGCCTGAACGACACCCATCTGATCCTGATCCTGCTGTACGCCACCTTCTTCGTGTCGCTCGGAACCATCCTGATGCGCACCTTCATCGACCAGATCCCCTACGAACTGGACGAAGCCGCCATGGTGGACGGCGCCAGCCGCGCGACGATTCTGTGGACCATCATCCGCCCGCTGGCGCGCCAGGGAATGATGGCGGTGTCGGTGTTCGTCATCGTCTACGCCTGGAACGAATTCCTGTTCGCGTTCATCTTCACGTCGACCCGGGCCAAGACCGCGCCGCTGGTGATCGCCGAGATGATGGGCTCGCTCGACGGCGTCGACTGGGGCGTGCTGTTCGCCGCTTCGACGGTGCAGTTGCTGCCGGTGCTGGTGTTCGTGATGCTGATGCAAAAGCATCTGGTGGCGGGCCTGACCGGCGGTGCCGTGAAAGGTTAAACCGACCACGCGGCAGAGAAGTTCCGGGGCGGTGATCGCGTTCTGTCGCGGCCCCGGATCCGGTGGGACAGAACGAGAGACAGTGCAACATCTACACAAGGAGACCGATATGCGCAGACTTTGGACACGCCGACAAACCCTCATGACAGCGCTCGGAGGTACCGCCGCGATGCTCGGCTCCGGCAGATTGTGGGCGGCGGACAGGACGCTGAACGTGCTGTCGCACCGCGTACATCAGAATTGCCTGACCCAGGGTCCGGCCGGCGACCTGCTGGGCGCGTGGCGCAAGGCCCAGAACGCCGATGCGGTCTGGACCACGTTCGACAGCAACCCGCTGCAGGACCGCCTGTTCCGCGAAGCCAGCCTGGGTTCCTCCGACTTCGGCGTCGGTTACCTCGTGAACAGCCGCGCCACGCCCAGCGCGGCCAAGCTGCTGCTGCCGCTGGACGACTACATGGCCAAGGCGCCGATCGAGGATTTCGGCGACATCGCGCCGGGCATGGTCGCAGGCATGCGCTTCGGCGGCAAGTTGGCCTCGATCCCGGTACGCCACGCCACCGCGGCCTTGTTCTACAACGAGGCCTTGCTCGAGGAACGCGGCATCAAGGCGCCGCCGACCACGCTCGAGGAACTGGTGGACCAGTGCAAGCGCTGCACCTTCACCTCCGCAGCCGGCACGCAGGTGACCGGCATGATCCTGGCAAGCGATCTGTCGGAGTTCCCAGTGACGTTTGCGCGCGCCTATGGCGGCGACTTCATCGGTCCCGACCTCACGCTGCTGCCGGACCCTGGCGCGATGGAGAAGGCACTGGCCACCTTGCAGGACATGTTCAAGGCCGGCGCCTTGCCCCGCAGCTATGCCACCACGAAGAACGATGACCAGGTCACCTGGATGCAGCAAGGCCGGGCCGCCTTCACGGTGATCACGTTCGCGCGCGCGGCACAGATGAACAAGCAGGGCGAGTCCAAGTACCCCGGTCGCATCAAGGCGGTGGAATTCCCCGGCTCCGAGTCGCTCATCAAGGCCAAGCGCCCGATGTCGGCCGTGTCGGCCGTGTGGGGCATGTCGATCCTGGGCAATGCCAAGGACAAGGACCTGGCGTGGAGCTACATCCGGGAGGTGTCGAGCAAGGCCGTGACCACCGGGGCTGCACGCAATGGCAACGGGCCGGTCCGTGCATCCACCTATGCCGACCCGACCTTCGCCAAGGACCAGCCCTTCGCCGCAGTCGAGGCCAAGGCCCTGGTGCACGCCCGCGTACCCTTGCCGGCCTTCCCCGAAGCCGCACGCGCGCAGACGGTGTTCCTGGAGGAAGTCCAACTGTGCGTGATCGGCCAGAAGACCGCCAAGGCAGCTGTCGAAGCCATCCGCGAACGTTGTGCGCCCATGGTCAAGGCGTGAGCGCGGCGTCGACACGGAGCATGACCACGTCGGATCCCGGCGCAGGGCAGGCGCTGCTGCTGTCGGTCGACGTGGGGTCGACCAGCGCCCGTGCCGGCGTATTCGACACGCACGGGCACATGCTGGCCACTGCCAGCACGGCGATCACGGTGCACCGTCCGCAAGCGGAGCATGCGGAACACGCATCCACCCAGATCTGGGAGGCGGTCGGAACGTCCGTCCGCAAGGCGATCGCGGCCAGCGCACAGCCGGCCGCGCGCATCGCGGGCGTGGCCTTTGACGCCACCTGCTCGCTGGTGATGCTCGATGCGGCCGGATCGCCCGTGACCGTATCCACCACCGGCGACGACGCCATCAATGTCGTGATGTGGGCAGATCACCGCGCCACCGAGGAGGCATGCCAGCTGACGGCCACCGGGCACCGGGTGCTGGACTATGTCGGCGGCACGATGTCGCCGGAAATGCAGCTGCCCAAACTGCTCTGGCTCAAGCGCCACCAGCCTGCGGCGTGGGCACGGTACGGGATGGCGCTGGATCTGGCCGACTTCCTGGTCTGGAAGGCCACCGACAGCCTGACCGCATCGGCCTGCACCGTCACCTGCAAGTGGACCTACCTCAACCATGAAGATGTGGGCTGGCAGCAGGACTTCCTGGAGGCGATCGGACTGGGGGAACTGCAGCGCAGCTTGCGGGTGCCGGCGCGGGCTCTGCCGGTCGGCGGCAGGGCTGGCGATCTGTCCGCAGCGACGGCACGCGAATGGGGGCTGAGGCCGGGTATTGCGGTGGCGGTCGCCATGATCGATGCCCATGCCGGCGCGCTCGGCGTGCTGGGCGCGACACCCGCCGGCGAACGCGACCAGCGGCTGGCGCTGATCGCCGGCACGTCCAATTGCCACATGGCATTGTCGGCCGAAGCCCGTCGGGTGCCAGGCGTCTGGGGGCCCTACTTCGGCGCGCTGACGCCCGACGCCTGGCTAAATGAGGGCGGGCAATCTGCCAGTGGCGCGCTGCTCGACCATATCCTGGACAGCCATGCAGCGTCCGCCACGCTGGGGAACGACCGGCATGGACAAATGGCAAACCACATCCTGCAGCGGAGAGAGGACCTCGGTCCGGACTATGCGAGCGAGATTCTGGTGGTTCCCGACTTTCACGGCAACCGATCGCCGCTGGCCCGCCCGGATGTCCGCGGCATCGTATGGGGCCAGGACATGGACAACTCCATCGACGGCCTGGCCCGGCTGTACCACGCGGCGGCGGTCGGCATCGCCTACGGGACACGCCACATCATCGACCAGCTCAACGCCCGCGGCTACCGCATCGAGCGGCTGCATCTGACCGGCGGCCACGCCAAGAGTCCGTTGCTGGTCGGCCTGTATGCGGACGCCACCGGCTGCGAGGTCATCCTGCCGCGCGAAGCGGATGGCGTCCTGCTCGGCACCGCCTTGCTGGCAGCCACCGCCGCGGGCCTTTTCCCGGATCTGCGCAGTGCCGGCCAGGCCATGGTGCACGCTGACGCGCACGTGATGCCCGACCCCCGGACCCGGACGCGGCACCAGCGGGGCTATGCGGCGTTCCGGCGCCTGCTGGACCAGCGCCAGGAACTGCTCGACATCCTGCACCCGCCCGGTACCGCCGACTGATGGACAATGCCGGGCCATGAACGCGACACGCCGAAACAGCGCCGCACCCGGCCGTGCCAAAGGTCCGGCAGGCGCACCTGCCGACTCCGGCACGCTGCCGATGCGCCAGCAGATCCTGGCGATCGCCGAGAACCTGTATGTCTTGCGCGGCTATGACGGTTTCAGCTTCGGGCATATCGCCGAGACTGCGCAGACCACACGCGCCAACATCCACCACCACTTCGGCGACAAGCTGCAGCTGATGGCAGAACTGATCGCAGGCTTCTCGGCCAACGCCCAGGCACGGATCGCCCACCACTGGGTCACGATCGATGGCAGCTTCGACGAGCGGCTGGACGCCCAGTTGGCCGACCTGCGCAATTTCTATCAGCGTTTCAACCCCCGGCCGGGCGACCGCAATGTATGGAGTCCGCTGTCACGGCTGCGCCTGGACCTGCAGGTGCTGGGCCCATTGGCGGCCGACGCGCTGCACGCCGTCGACCTCGAATACGAGCGCTGTCTGCGCCGTGCGGTCAACGACGCGATCGGCCAGGGGGAACTGGGACCCCACACCCCGGTGGAGGATGTGTCGCGCCTGCTGCGCATGATGCTGCTGTCGTGCGCGCCGATGACCCAGGACAGCGGCGATTTCGCCGAGGTCGAGCGGCTGTTCGCCAGCATGCGCCGCATGATTTTCGCGGCCTGGTCGCCGCGCTGACCCACCCACCGGCTCAGGCCGCCCCTGCCGGCTCCGTCAGCGTCGCGCAATGCGCGCCACCACCCACCCAGTTGGCGTTGATCGTGTCGATGAAGCGCACCGTGCGACCCGGAAAGGCCGCTTCGTAGATCGCCTTGACCTGCTGCTCACGCTCGGGTGGCGTGCCGTGCCGTACATAGGTGGGCAGCAGTACCAGGTCGTTGGCCAGCACGTGGTTGAGGTAGCTGCTGGTGGCAACCTGGATCACCGTGTCGCCTTCGCGCCGGCCCTCGCGGGCGGGAAAGACGGCGGCCGTCCACTGGTTCGAATACGCGGTATCGGCATCGGCGGACAACACCACCGGGCGCTCGATGGTGCGTGGCAGCGGCACCTTGAACACACGCAGCGGACGGCCATCGGCATCCAGGCTGGCCGACAGGATGTCGAAGTTGGCCTGCATGCGCTGCAGGTTGATGCGCGCCACCGGATGGCTGGCAGCCTCGGCCTCGTCGACCCAGGCCAGCAGCACGGTGCGGGCATCGGCAAAGCGCACGAATTCGTCGGTATGCCCGCCGGTGCCCCAGCCCACATAGGCCCCGGTGATGGTGCCGCGGTGCAAGGTGTCATGGGCCAGGCCCCTGGGCAGCCAGATGACCTTGCGGATGCCGGGCAGGCGCAGCATTTCGCGCTCCATCGCCGCGCGCGACATGTTCCGGTTGCGGCTGCTCCAGAGCTCGGCGTTGGCAATCAGCAAGCCCTGCCCATTGACCTCCACGCCGCCGCCTTCGATCGCCAGCGCGGACGAGAAAGTCGCCAGGCCCAGGGCGTCGCCCAGACGGCGGTCGAGCGAGCCGGTGTCCAGCCCATCGGCACGCGCGCAGGATTCCGGCCGCGGCTGGCTGCCCCGGAACGTGCGGCGGCACCAGTTGGACCAGCCGTAATAGGTCCAGCGGAAGTCGACGACGAAGGGCTGGCGCGCACCATCGAGCCCGAAGACTACCGCATCCCGCACAAAGAAGGGCGCGCGCGTATCGTAGACAAAGCGCACCTTGTCGGCATCCAGTCCCCGGCTGCGCAACACAGCCCGGGCCAGGCCTTCGGCTTCGGCATCGCGCACCAGCATCCGGATCGGCACATGCGGCCACAAGGCCTCGGCCAGGTCTGCAGTGAAGGCCTCGTGACCCGCGTCGTAGCCGAGCCAGATCGCCGCGACCGGGTCGAAATCGGCCGTGATGCGGGCACCGCGCGCCAAAGGCAGATCGCCGCGTGCCCAGGCGGGCAGCATGGCCCCCATGCCGGCGGCCATGGCGGCACCCATGAAGGCTCGGCGCCGCAGACGATCAGGGGAGGTGGTGGTGCGCATCGCCGCAGTATCTCCGCGTTCGGGGGCGGACGCTTGGGTCCGCCACAAAACACCCGAGGCCGCAGTGTCAGTTGGCACCCGGCTCCTGCCCCGGCACCGCGACAGTGGCGTCGGCCACCTCCTTGAGCAGGGCACGCATCCAGCGCTGGGCGGCGGAGGCCTGGTTGCGACCGTGCCATATCTGGTAGAAGCGCATGCGCGGAAACGCGATCGGGCAGGGAACCACTGCCAGCGGCAGAAAGCCGGCATAGTGCTCGGCGAAGTGCCGGCTGATCGTGAAGATCAGGTCGCTGCCGTGCAGCATGTGCGGTGCCATGCTGAAGAACGGCACGACGATGCGCGCGTTGCGGGTCACGCGCAGGCTGGCCAGGTGCTTGTCGATCACGCCGCGGTGGGTCGAGGAAAACGGCAGCGGCACCACATGCGGCGCATGCAGGTACTGCGCACGCGTCATCCCGCCGCGCGCCAGCGGATGGTCACGGGCCATCAGGCAGACGATGTCGTCGTCGAGCAGCGGCGCCATGTGCAGGTGCTCGGGCGGCTCCGGCCAGTTGCCGATCACGATGTCGAGTCCGCCATCGGCCAATGCCTTCTCGAAGTCGTATTCGGGTCCCAGCGGGTGCACCAGCATTTGCGCATTCGGGGCCCTGCGCCGAAGCAGCTTCGCCACGCTGGCCAGAAAAACCGTGGCCAGATAGTCGGGGCAGCCAATGCGAAAAGTCTGCGCCGAGGTCGCGGCTTCGAACTGCTCGCCGCCGGCAAACAGCTTGTCGATCTCGAGCAAGGCCGTGCGTGCCGACTCCAGCACTTCGACCCCGCGCGGGGTGGGCACCATGCTGTTGCCGCTGCGCACCAGCAGTTCATCCTGAAAGGTCAGCCGCAGCTTGCGCAGCGCCGCGCTGACGGCTGGCTGGGTCTGATTCATGCGGGTGGCCACCCGCGTCAGATTGCGCTCCGTCAACAGGGCGACCAGCACCCGCAGCAGGTAGGTGTCCAGCGGATCGTTGGGGCGTGCCATGGTGAACAGCCCGCCTACGCCGGGCAAGCGGCCGGCCCGGCAAGCCGCTGACTTATGCCAGTCATAAAAGAATGCACGGATTTCGCCGGCCTGCCGCACCTAGACTTGATTCCAAGCAGTTGCACCCCCGCATGCCCGCCAACCCCGCTGTATCTGAAATGCATGACGCCTCCCCATTGACCGTGGACCGCCTCAACCGGATGGCCACCGACGCGTTCACCGCGACCCTGGCCGATGTGTTCGAGCATTCGCCCTGGGTCGCACACGCTGCCGCGGCCATGCGGCCGTTCGCCAACATCGATGAACTGCATGCGGCAATGGTACTGGTCGTTGCGCAATCCTCGGCGCAGTCCCAGCTGCAATTGCTGCGCGCCCACCCCGAACTGGCCGGTCGTGCAGCGCTGGCGGGTGAGCTGACCGCATCGTCCACCGGCGAGCAGGCCCGCGCCGGGCTGAACGCCTTGCAGCCCGAAGAGCTGGCACGGATCATGCAGTTGAACCAGGCCTATCTGCTTCGCCACGGATTCCCGTTCATCGTCTGTGTCGGTCGGCATACCAAACAAAGCATCATGGAAACTTTCGAGCACCGACTGGCCTGCGCGACCACCGACGAGACCGCTACCGCGCTGGACGAAGTTGCCCTGATTGCCCGTTTGCGCCTGCAGGCGTTGCTGGCCCGCCAGGATGAAACTGCCCCCACGCTCCACACGTTCGCTGCCCCCAAAGGGAGCCGTCAGTAGCTTCGGAACGGCCGGGCGGTACCGACACGAATCCCATCCCATCCCATCATCCATCCCAAGGAAACCGCATGTCCGCACCCCGTCTTTTCTCACTCCGAACCCTGGCAGCCGCAACGCTGACCGCCTGTCTTGCGACCTCGGCACTGGCCGCTGACCTCACAATGCGGGTCGCCGGCAATTTCTCGTCCAACACCCGCCACTCCGAGGGCATCGAGCGCCCGTTCTTCACCGGACTGGCCAAGAGCACCGGCATCGACATGGATGTGAAGTTCAATCCGATGGACGTCGTCAACGTGAAGGCCGAGGACGCGCTGCGGCTGTTGCGCTCCAATGTGTTCGACGTGATGTCGATCCAGATCGGCAGCGTGGCGCGCGACGATCCGTTTTTCGAGGGCATCGATCTGGCCGGCGTGTCGACCGACATGGGCAAGCTGCGCACGGCCATGGAAGCCTACCGCCAGGTCTTCGACAAGCGCCTGCAGGACAAGTTCAAGGCCAAGGCGCTGACGCTGTGGCCGTTCGGTCCGCAGGTGTTCTATTGCAACAAGCCCATCAAGTCCGTGGCCGACTTCAAGGGCTTGAAGATCCGCAGTTTCACGCCGTCGATGTCGGCCATGTTGCAGAACCTGGGCGCAACCCCGGTCACCCTGTCCTTCTCCGAGGTCTACTCGGCGCTTGGCAATGGCGTGGTGGACTGTGGCGTCACCTCGGCCAATTCCGGCAACTCGGGCAAGTGGCCTGAAGTGACGCAATACTTCTACCCCTTGTCAGTGTCCGGCTCGGTGCAGGGGCACTTCGTCAGCCTGAATTTCTGGAACAAGCTCAATCCGCAGCAGCAGGCCAGGATCGCTGCGGAGTTCAAGAAGATGGAAGACCAGATGTGGGAACTGGCGGAAGAAGGCACGGCCGACTCCATCGCCTGCAACACCGGCAAGCCCTGCAAGAACGGCACGCCGTTCAAGATGACCCTGGTGTCGGTTTCGGCGGACGACGAAGCCAAGGTCAAGGCGGCGTCGGCGGCCACCGTGTTGCCGATGTGGAAGACGGTGTGCAACAAGGTCGATCCGACCTGCAGTGACACCTGGAACGCCACGGTCGGCAAGGCCCGCGGTCTGCAGATCAACTGATGGCACCGCGCTCGGCGCCGCAGCCCCGCACGGCGCCGGGGCCCAATCCCATCAGCAGGCGCATCACGCCGGCCACCCGCTGGGCGGCCATCGCCTGCGGCTGGGTGGTCCTGGCCTATGCGCTGGCACTGACGCTCGAAATCCTGGGGCGCAAGCTTTTCAGCACCTCGTTCAAGGGCATCGACGAACTCGGCGGCTTCGTGCTGGCCATCGGTGCCGCTATTGGTGCATCCTATGCCATGGCCAACCGCAGCCACACCCGGGTCGACGTCTTTTTGGTGCGCTTCCCGAAAATGGTGCAACGCTGGCTCAACGCACTGGCCATGGTCACGTTCGCGTTCTTTGCCTGCTTCGCCGCCTGGCGCGCGCTTGCCGTGCTGCAGGAGACGATCGAGCTCAAGAGCAGCGCCCCCAATCTGGAGCTGCCCCTGTGGCTGCCGCAACTGGGCTGGGTACTGGGCCTGGTGCTGCTGGCCCTGATCTCCCTGGCCTATGCGCTGCATGCCGGCTGGCTGCTGGCAACGCGGCGCCCGGAGATCAACGCCTGGTACGGGCCGGTCAGTGCGCAGGAAGAACTGGACGCCGAACTCGACGCACTGAACCGGCGCGGCGCAGGCACGCCGGCAGCGGTGGAACCGGCGGTCGGCAACACGGCGCTGCATCCCCATGGCTGACATATCGGTGGGCGCCGTCGGCGCCGGGTTCCTGCTGTTGATCGCACTGATGGGCATGGGCCTGCATGTCGCGTTCGTGATGTTCATTCTGAGCCTGGGGGGCGCCATCGCCTATATCGGGCTGCCGGTGGCACTGGAGTACGGTACGCAGTACTGGAGTGCCAACAACAACTTCGTGCTGGTGTCGGTGCCGCTGTTCATCCTGATGGGCGAGTTGCTGGTGCGCGGCGGCTTCACCGACAAGATGTACCGCTCGCTGTCCGACTGGCTGGCACCGCTGCCCGGGGGCCTGCTGCACTCCAATATCGGCGCATCGGCCTTGTTCGCCGCGGTCTCGGGGTCGTCGGTGGCCACGGCAGCGACCATCGGCACCGTGGCCCTGCCGGCGTTCCGCCAGCGCGGCTACAACGCGCGCCTGGTGCTGGGCACGATCGCCGCCGGCGCCACCCTGGGCATCCTGATTCCACCGTCGATCAACATGATCATCTACGGCGCCATGACCAACACGTCGGTCGGCCAGCTGTATGCCGCCGGCGTCATACCCGGGTTGCTGCTGACCGCCTTGTTCATGCTGGTGGTGGTGGTCGCCTGCCTGTGGAAGCCCGCGTATGCCGGCACGCCGGAGCTGGCAACGCCGCTGCGCGACAAGTTGCTGCGCCTGCTGGACCTGGTGCCTCCGGTGACCGTCATCGTGCTGGTGATGGGCAGCATCTACGCCGGCTGGGCGACCCCGACCGAATCGGCGGCGCTGGGCGTGGTCGTATCGGCGCTGCTGTGCGCCGCGTACCGGCGGCTGAACATCGCGATGCTGCACGCGTCCTTCCTGACGACGCTGTCCATCACCGCGATGATCATGCTGATCGCGGCGGCCGCGTTCTACCTGAACTTCGTGCTGGGCATGATGGGCGTGCCCGACATGCTGACCAGGTTCGTGACCAGCCTGAACGCGAGTTCGGGCCAGATCATCATCGTGCTGACCCTGCTGTACCTGTTGCTGGGCTGCTTTCTGGACGCATTGGCGATGGTGGTCGGCACCATTCCGATCGTGTTTCCGATCGTGGTGGCACTGGGCATCGACCCGGTGTGGTTCGGCATCTTCCTGGTGATCATGGCCGAACTCGCGCTGATCACGCCGCCGGTCGGCATGAACCTGTACGTGGTGCAGGGCGTGCGCGGCGAAGGCAACATCATCGACGTGATCTACGGCGTGCTGCCGTTCCTGGTGATCATGCTGGTGCTGATCGCGTTGTTGTGGTTCTTCCCCGCCATCGCGATGTGGCTGCCGTCCATCACCGCGAAGTAGCCGCCAGGCGGCGGCTGCCGCCTACGCGTTACCGCCTGCGTAGTCGAGGAACTTCTCGGGGCTGATGCGCAGCGCGGCGCCGGTCGGGCAGGCCCGCACGCAGGCCGGACCCGACTTGAGGTCCTTGCACATGTCGCACTTCACCGCCTTCTTGACGACGTTGCCCTTGTCCTTGCCGGCCACTGCGACCTTGGGTGCGCTGACGCCGGGCTCACGCCCCACACCGGTCAGCAGCCAGGCCCACAGGCTGTTGATGCCACGCTTCTCGGCCAGCGGCGCCATCTGGATCACGCCGTAAGGACAGTTCTTCTCGCAATTGCCGCAGCCGATGCAGGCGTCCGAGATGTAGACCTCGCCGCCCGGAGAGCGATGGATCGCATCCGGCGGACAGTCCTTCATGCAGTGCGGGTGTTCGCAGTGGCGGCACGAGGTGGGCACGTGCAGATTGTCGAAGGTCGGCCCGGCCTCGCGGTCCAGCCGCGAGGTTCCGAAATGGGTGTCGGCACAGGCCTTCTCGCAGTTGTCGCAGCGGATGCACAGCGACTCGTCAATCAGCAGCACGTCGGTCGCCTCGCCCACACCCTGCTGCAGCAGGAACGAGATCAGGTTGCCCGATTTCTGGTTCGACGCCATCGCCTCGTTGGCCTGCAGCCGCGCCATGTACTGGTCGTCCAGATCGGCGCGCATCGCGGTGTTGGATGCCAGCACCTCGGTGACGTTGGTGGTCAGCAGCACGATGGCCTCGGTCGGCACCGCTGCCCGCACGGTGGCCGAGCGTGGTGCGTCGCGCATCAGCGCCATTTCGCCGACGTAGTTGCCCGCAGACACATAGGACAACACCACATCACGCCCGCCGATGGCCCGCGACACCATCACCGAGCCCTTGCGGATCAGATACAGGCCGTCGGCCTTGTCGCCTTCGTTGAACAGCGCCTCGCCGTTCTTGAAGCGGCGGATCTGCGCACCTTCGACCAGCCGGTTGAGCTGCTCTTCGCTGACATCGGCCGCCACATACTTGCGCACCGCGCGGCGCAAGGCCACCAGGTCGAGTTCGCGCCGCACCGCGTCCACCGAGGCCAGCACGCGCAGCATGGTGCGGCTGGGCGTCTCGAGCAGAATGCAGGCCGTCGAGGCCCGCACCTTGGCCGAACGCCGGCGCCCCGAAATCAGTCCCATCTCGCCGAAGAAATTGCCGGCGTCGAGCAGGATCGCCTTGGCCTCCGGGTCCGCATCCGAACCCTTGACCCGCACCGTGCCGCGCACAATGCTGAAGAAGGAGTTGGAATAGTCGTTGCGCCGGAAGATCACCTCGCCCTCCTTGGGCAGGCGGATGTCGCTCTCGAGCATCAGTTCGCGCAGCTGCAAAGGGCTCAGGCTTTGCAGCCAGGGCATGCTGGAGCCGACCATCGCCAGCACCCCGTCCACATCGCGCAATTCCGGATACGCCTGCAGTACGGCGGCGAAGCGCTTTTCCAGCAGCGGCTGGTCGGCCGGCACCACGGAGCGGCCGCAGACCGACTCGATGGCTTCGTAGCCCTGGTTCATCGCCTGCTTGATCAGCGGGTAGCCACCCAGCGCACCCACCACGTAAAGCCCCGGCACCGAGGACTCGTAGGTCGGCGAGAGCGCGGGCAGCGCGGTCGGATCCTTGCTGCCGAACTGGATGCCGAAGCTCTCGACCAGCTTGCGCGGCGGAATCGCGCCCAGGCGGCCGATGACGCGGTGGCAGTCGATGATCTCCTCGCCCTGTGGCGTGTTGAGCACGACCTGCAGTCCCGGCTTGGCAACCCGGCCCTTCTGGCGCTTGGACAAATCGGCGACCTGCACCATCATGGTCGCGTTGACATTGGTCTGCTGCGCCGGATCCGCCTTGGCCAGCGGCTCCAGGTGGTCGATGCTGGTGCTGTAGCGGCAGGCCAGCAGGTTCTCGCGGATGGCCGCCTGGATCGCGCTGAGGTTGCCCTCCTTGCATCGGCTGAACTCGGCATTGCGGTTGAGCAGGATGACGCGGTTGTCGTTATCGGCCAGCGCCAGCGCATTCTCGATCGCCGCATCACCGGCACCGACGACGATGATGGTCTCGCCGCCGTACGCGCGCGGGTCGTCCAGCTGGTATTGCACGTTGGGCGGGTTCTCGCCCGGAACACCCAGCGTGCGCAGATTGCCCTGCATGCCGATGCCCAGCACGATCTGCTCGGCGCCGATGAGTTCGCCGGTTTCCAGCGCAATCCAGAATGCCCCTTCTGGCCCTCGATGGCCACGACACGCGCATTGTTCTGGATCAGGGTGCCGCAGGCGACGATCTCGTCGTCGAAGCGGTTCAGGATGCTCTCGCGGGTTCCGGCCTCGAAACCCAAGGGGCTGCGCAGGTCCAGGAAGCCCGGCTCCGCCATCACGTGCTTGCCCTTCTGGTACTTGTAGATCGTGTCCGACAAGTGCGGCTGTGCTTCGAGCAGGATATGCGACAGGCCCAGCTTGGCCGCATGCGCCGCGGCCGAGAGACCGGCCGGGCCCGATCCGATGATGGCGACGGTGAAGCGCTCGATCATGCCTTTTCCTTCTCAGCGGGTCGCCAGCGGCGTGGCCACCAGCGGCCGGAATCCGCGCAGCCGTTCCTGGAACTCTGCCGGCTTGTAGGCCTCGTCATAGCGCAGCACGTCACGGATCGATGCCAGCCCCTTGTTCAGCGCCGCCCCCGACTTCAGCTGCCCGAGTTTGTGCAGCGTGTTGACGACGCTGCCCAGTGCCATCGCCGCCTGCTCGGCGCCGGCATAGTCCGGGTAGGCGCCCGACAGGCCGTCGTCGACCAGGGCCAGGGCCATGCTGCGCAATTGCTCGCGGCTCAGGCCGCGCACGGCGATCATTCTGGCGGCCTCGTCCGACAGGGCTTTCACATCCAGCGCGCGGGCCCGCATGTCGCCCTTGCCGGCAACCGCTTCATTCAGCGCCAGCACCGCGTTGCTGAACCGGGACGCCATTGGCGCATCGATCTCGGCCAGGATCAGCCGCAGCATCAGCATGCTCGACGCGTTGAGCCGCACCAGACCCGGGCTGATAGCCTTGCCGAAGGCGGTCCGTGGCTTCCAGCGGGTGTCCGCCATCGGGTGGTGGCAGGCATGGCAGTCGAACAGCGTCAGTTCGGGAAACGCGCCATCGCGGCCACGCTGCGGGTCGAGAAGAATGTCGATCTGGGTGCTGACGGCCACCGCCTGGCCGATGGCCCAGATCCGCACACCGTCGATATTGCCCTTGCGCCGGATGTAGTCGTCATCCACCTTGAAGTGCGCCGGCTGCAGGTTGGTGAAGGTCTCCATCTCGAAGCTCATGCGCGGATGGCCGGCCGCCATGATGCGGTGGCTGACGTATTTCTCCGACGATCCGAAGTGGCAGGACAGGCACAGCTTGGCGCGCGCCAGCGGCTGGTCCACCGGATACAGGCCATCGCGGATGTTGCTCGCGTGCGTGGCCTCGGGCGCGGTGTGCGAGGCGATCCAGCGCTGGGCCGGTCCGTGGCAGCCTTCGCAGCTGATGCCGTCCGCCACCGAATGGGCCGGTGCCGGCTTCGGTGCGCTGGCCGCCGGATGGTGCGCATGGCAGTCGACGCATTCGCGCGACAGATGGGCTGGCTGTGGCAGGCCGAGCTTGGCGGCGATGGAGCGCGACTGCGCGTTGGTCAGCAGGGCATAGGCGCGGGCATGCTTGTCCAGCCGCGACCAGACCACGTATTCATTCTGCACCACCGGCGAGCCATCCCAGCCAGCGATCGAACCATGGCACAGGGAACTGGCGCAATTGACGACGCCCAGCGTCTGGTCATGTGCCTGGTCTGGCAGCGTTTGCGCCATGGCCAGGCCACCGCACAGGGCCAGCGCAGACAGCAGGCAGCGGAGCCAGGACCAGGGGTTCAATATCGTCATGGCTGGGCCTTGCGGGTTGGGACCGCGGCCACGGCCGGTGTCGTGGGACGCGGGGGCGGCTGGCCGACGTGGGAATACGAGGTGCCGGGGGTGTCGGTCACGGTCCAGACCGTGCCGTCCTGGCGCAGGTACAGCTTCTGCATCTCTGGCAGCGTCAGCGGGCGAGAGCCTATGCGTCCGAACACCGCGATCTGTCCTCCGGTTTCGTCGACCGCCCGGTCGCGGTCGAGTCCCTTGGACAAGGATAGCGCAGGCGAGCGGGTGTCGCGCCAGGCAATCACCTGCGGCTTGGGCGCCGGCGAGAAGCCATAGAACTTGGGCTGGGTGTCGGGTGCGGTCAGCTGCACCACCTTGAGGCCACCGGCACCGTCGGCCACGTAGGCGAACAGCGAGGCATTGGTCGAGCCGACGATGACGTCCTGGCTGTCGACCAGGCTGGTGGCTGCGCTCTCGCCCTTTTGCAGCGTGGTCTCGATGCGCGGCTGCGTCGGCCGCTCAACGTCCACCACCACCAGTCCGTCGGCACCGGCCGCCACATAGGCATAGGTGCGCGCCACATAGACCTTGCGCGCATCGCGCAGCGGTACCACGGCGCCGGCAACCCGCTGCGGCTGGAGCGGAGAGGTCACATCGATCACCTCCAGCCCGTCGGCCGTCGTGACCCACAGGTAGCGGAACTGCAGCGCACTGGCACGCGCATCGCGCAGCGGAACGGTGGCGACCCAGCGCGGCTTGAGCGGATCATCGACATCGACCACGGTCAGTCCGACCTTGGTCGTGATGTACAGGTAATGCCCGCCGACCGTGATGTGCCGCGCACCATCGAGCACGCCCTTGCGGGCACCCTCCCCGTTCCAGGTGACGGCGCGCTTGAGGAAATTGTTGCGCGGCTCGCCGTCCGCCAGCGTGTCGACGTCCACCACGATCAGGCCTTCGCGGCTGTCGGTGATGAAGGCGTAGTGGTAGATCGGATGAAAGGCCTGTTCCTGGTTGGTCACCCGCATCAGGTCGCCGACGTTGCGTGTGGGCGCGATCGGCTGGTTGGTCGGCAGCGCAACGCAGGTGGCGTTGCGGGAGGCGATATGGGTGTCCTGCCCCAGCGGGGAGAACGGCGCGCTGATGATCGGCTGCGAGATACCTTTGTTGGCAATGCTGGCCACATCGTAGACCCGCATGCCGCCGGCGCCTTCGGCCACGAAGAGGTATTCGCCGCGGGTCTGCACGCAGCTGGCCGCACCGTCGGTCGTGTGCGAATGCGAGATCTGCAGCCGCTTCTTGGCGTCCAGGTGCTGCTGGTACCAGTCCGGGTACGCGTAGCGCTGCAGGTAGCTGCCGATCACCGCCTGCGGCTCGTCCCACTCGGTCACCTGCACCGCCTCGATGTCACTGGCGCCGCCGACCCAGGCCTTGAAGCCGACGAAGTTGACGAAGTTCGTGCCCTGCAGCAACAACTGGGCCATCGTCGCGTTGTTGTCGTTGGCGCTGTTGACGTGGCAATCCGAGCAGGTCTTGGTCTCGGTCTTGCGTTCGGTATGCGGGTAGTGCGGCGCGAAGGCCTGCGACGAGAATCCGCTGGCCGCAATCGGCGGCTGCTGGATGTAGATGCGCTCGCGGTTGGCATTGGTCGAGGACAGCACCAGCGCCGAGCTCGACCGCACCGGTGTGATCTTGCCCCCCTTGACCGGCCCGGCCCGGCCCAGCTGGAACATGTCGTCGCGCGCGACCTGCGGGTTGTAGGTCGCGTAGTTGCGCGTCTCGCCGCCTTCGTAGTGCAGCCGTTCGGTCTTGGCATTGGCCTGGATCGGCAGATGGCAGCCGGCACAGCTGGTGGTCCACGACAGGTGGCAGGTATAGCAGGCGACTTTCTCGTCGTCATGCGCATAGCTCTGGCCGGCGCTGGCCGTTCCCCAGGTGCCGTCCTGGCCAGCCTTGCCGGCCAGCATCAGCTTGGCACGGGCCGCCTTCTCGTTGTATTTCGGGTTGCCGACGGTCACCGAATCCTTGACCAGTGACATCTCCCACTCCAGCGTCGGATCCACCGCCGAACGCTGGAACAGCTTGTCACCGCGCCACTCGAAGCGGCGCCGCCCGTCCTGCGTGCGCAGCAGCTTCATGTCCATGCCACCGGGTTTGGCCGCCGGACCGGACGTGAACAGGCTCGGGTATTTCTTCGCGCTGCCGTGGCAATCCTTGCAGTCGATCTCGATCGCCGCCGCGACTTCACCGTAGATATGGCCGTTGCCATGCGCATCCTGCGCGAAGTGGCAATCCACGCACTGCATGCCCACGTCCAGGTGGACCGAGGTCAGGTGCACGGCCTTCTTGAACTTGTCCGGGTCATCGTCCGAGACCGGCTGGTTGTTCTTGTCGACCAGTGTGCCCTTGCGGTCGCGCTTGAAGATCTGGCGGAAGTTCCAGCCGTGGCCGTGGTAGTCGGCGAACTGTCCGTCCTTGAGTTGCGGGTTCAGCTCGGACACCTTCTTCGAGAACTCCGGGTCGCCCCACAGGCCCCGGGTCGCGGCCTCTTCCGGATTGCGGCTCAGGATCTTGCGCGCCTCTTCCGCGGTCGGGTATTTCTGCTTCTTCGGCCACATGAAGGGCGCGTCGGATTCGTAGTCCCACATCGTCGTGCCGTAGAACGAGTTGACGAAGATGTTGGGCTGGTGCATGTGGCACACCATGCACTGCGAGGACGGAATCGCCCGCGTGAACTGGTGCGTGATCGGGTGGCCGGAGCGGTCCTTGGGGATGCTCGGGTCGGTGGTCACCGACTTGCCTTCGTGGCCGAATTTCGCATACGGCCCGGAATGCAGCGGGTCGCGGTCGTTGGCATAGGGCGTGTGGCAGGCGGTACAGCCCGACGACCGGTAGTCACCGGGTTGTTCGTTGGTACCCAGGAACCACAGGTGCGGGTCGTTGAGCCGCGTCTTGGTGATGTTGATCAGCGGGACCGCGATCCGGCTGCCGGTGGCCGGCCCGCGGTTGGACTGGCGGATGTCCGGCCGGCCCGGCTCGTCCAGCCGCTGGATCAGCCCGGTCACGTTGGGCAGGCCGACCTCGGGGAATGTCGAGTTGATGACCTTGCCACCACGCTCGAACACCCGGAACACATCGGCCGGCGGCACCGTCTCCCAGGCCGGCAACGGTGCCAGGCTGTCCAGAATGCCCATGGCCTTCATGTGTTCGTCGACCGGCAGCGGGTTCTTGATCGTCGCCGGCTCGCTCTTGCCGGTGTACGACTCGCCCAGGATGTAGCGCTTGAACGGCAGGATGCCGTTGTTGTAGGCCGCCCCGCCCCACAGCATGGCACTGGTCGCCATCAGGCTGCGTTCGCTGGCCTGCACGATCGGCAGGTGGCAGGCACCGCAGGACTCGCGGGCCACGCGCAGGTCTCCCGGATTCATGAAGCGGATGAACTGCGGGCTCTCCTTGTTGAGTCGGGTGAAGCTTTCCTTCGGGTTGGCCGAGCTTGCCCAGGTCTTGGTGTCCTGCGGCAGCACGTGGGCCTTTTCCATCGCAGCGATGAAAGCCTTGTCTTCGCGCATGGCCTTGGGCGGCGGCGTGACCGATGCATCGCCGCCATGGCAGTCGGTGCAGCCCAGCACGACACCCGGGTTGGCATGCATGCTGCGGTGGTCCGGCGGCGTCACCATCGGATTGCCGCCAGTCTTCTGGTAGCTGTGGCAGCCTTCGCATCCCGCGGACTTGGCCTGCGCCTGCGCCTCGGTCTGGCGCGCCGGGGCCGGCGCTGCGGCGGGCCCCTCAACCAGTGGCTTGTGCGCCGGACCCGACTCGGAGTGCGCCGCGGTCGGCGGCAGCACCCAGAACAGCAGGGCCACGACCAGCGCCAGCAGGGTCAACAGGAAGGAGCGCAAAGGGCGCCGGGATGGATGCATGCCGTATGCCATTTCAGAACGTCAGCAAGAGATTGGCCAGCACCGAATACGGCCGCTTGCTGGATTCGAACAACTGGCGGTAGCCATCGCCCGGCTGCAGCCAGGCCATCGAGAAATTGAAGATGACGTTCTGGGACATGAAGGGCCGGTACTGCAGCGCCAGCGACATGTCGATGCCGATGTCGCGCGAGATGTTGCTCTGGTTGCGCAGGTATTCCAGCGTACTGGTGTCGCCGAAGGACAACCAGTTCAGGTTGCCGATCAGCCGCCACTGCGGCGCCAGGTCGATGTCGGCACCGATGCCGATCAGCCGCAGCCCCGGATTGACGAAGTTCGACTGCCCCTGCTCCTTGGAGGTCCGCAACGAACCCAGCACGCCGTTGCGCCCGACAGGCTCAGGCCGCCACCGCCGATCAGCGGATCGACTGGCGGATCCAGTAGCTGGTGTCGGAGCCGGCAATCTGCGGGTTCTCGAAGATGGCATCGAAGCCGTTGGCCCGCCCGTCGAAGGGGTCGCGGTCTGCGCTGGCGACCAGCGCCGTTCCGCGTACCCGGATCCAGTCGAAATCGCGCGACAACTCGGCTGCGCCGAAACCGGCCCGGATGCTCTGGCCGCTGCGCGACCGGGTCGTAGCTCTGGTTGCCCAGCGCCATGTAGGCCGACGAGGTCAGGTTCCAGCGCCCGAAGTGTCCGTCGCCGTTCAGCCCCAGGTACGCCACCTCGTAATTGCGCCGGCGCCCGTCGCCAATCACCGCCGGACGCGCGATGAAACCGTTGTTGTCGTAATACGGCCCCTGGTTGCCTTCGCGGTTGATGTTGTACAACACCGTCGCCTGTGTCGTATGGCCCAGCACCGGCCAGTCCTGACGGTAGGCATTGGCCATCAGCGTGTAGTCCGAGCGCAGACGGGTGAACACATCGTTCAGGCCGGAGTTGGTGTCCTTCTCGAAGCGCTGGAACGCGGCCAGGTTGTATTGCCAGCGGTTGTTGTCGCGGGTACCGAACAGGCGTATGGCGAACGGCGTGTCGTTGAACACGAAGCCGCGGAAATCGGAGATCAGCGGCTGGATGCCGACGCGCAAGGAGTCGAAATCGTACTGGTCCGACACGTTGCGCAGATGCACGTCGACAAACGCCTCCTGCAGGCCGAAATGGCTATCGGTGCGGGTGTAACCCGCCGCGGATCGATGCGCAGAATGCGCAGGTCAGCACCGTGCATGGTTGACGTTGAAGGCGCCGACGAACTTGAACTCGTAGTCCGGCGGCTTGAAGGTGGTGTTGCCCTTGATGAGCTGGGCACTCACGATCACCGTCTGCGCCAGCACGGTCTGGCTCTGGTTGGCCACGATCACGTCGTTGGCGCCCGGCCACCGCGACGACTGGGCCCGGTGGGGTCGGAAACCGGCGCAGCTCGACCAGCGTGTCGGAAATCGCGCCCAGGTTCAGGAACCAGTCCGGGCCCCAGGCACTGAGCTGCTCCAGCGGCTTGTCGCCCTTGATCGTGTTGTGGTTGTACGGGTCCCACCAGCGGTCTTTCTGACCCAGGCTTTCCATGATGCGCCAACGATCGGGCACCGGCAGGCTGATGCGCGGATCGGCCCGCGTCGGTGGACTGACCTGGTTCGGATCGATCGGGGGCAACGGGTAGACCAGCGGCTCGCCTTGCGGCCGGCGCAGCTGCACCGCGTCGTCGGCCGCCGGCGGTTGCAGTCCCTGGTCGGCCAGCACCGCCCCCAGCGGACGTGGCAGACGCCAGGCCATTCGGCACGCCTGCGTTGCCGCGGCGGTGATCGTCACAGGCCGGCGCATACGTTCTGCGCGTTGCTGTCGTTGAACGGGGCCACCGGGCATTGCACGTAGCGCAGGTTGCCGCGTGGCAGCGTGATGGCATCCGCCCGCTTGGCTGGCGGCGCATTGCCGATTCCCGTACCCAGTACCACGCCGGCCTGCGTCAGGCCCAGGAACGCAATCATGTCGTCCTGATCGGTGCCATCGCCCGAGACGCCGATGCCGCCAAGCAGCTGGGGGACACCTGCGACGATGCGGTAGATCGGCATGCCGCCGGAGAAGATCTGCAGCCCGTTGACCAGGCGCGGCAGACCGGTGCAGCCCACGCCCAGGCCACCGCCGGCGGCAGCCACGACAGCGCCGATGCTCAGGTCGAGCTGCAGGCCGGTCGCAAACGGGCTCCACTGCGCAAACGGCAGCGACAGGGGCCCGTTGCCGGTTCCCTGGATGCCGTCGGGATAGAACGGGCGTGACAGGTTGCCGATCGCCTTGGCGCTGAAGGCCGTGCCATTGGACAGGCTGGTCGGATCACCGAAGAAGCTGCGCATCGCCGCGACATACGGCGAGATGCCAGCCCCGAGCGCGGACAGTTCCGCGCCTGCCAGCGGATTGGACAGGAAGGCCGCACTGCGTGCTTTCTGCAAGGACACGTCAGTGCCGAAAATCGGCGCATCCGGGCCCCGCACCAGACCCAGCACCACGCCGTTGGTGTCGACCACCGAGATGCTGACCTGCGCTGGCTGGCCGGCGGGCCGACGAATCTGGGCGCGGGCACGGTTGGCCAACGCCAACGCCGACGAAAGTATTTGCTGGGCTTCCGCCTGCGTGATGCCGCCGTCGGTACTGGCGCGTACCGGAAAACGGTTGCTGTCGGTCTCGTCAACCAGCACATAACCGCCAAGTGACGCGAACGGACCCGTGTCGCGGCGGATGCCGGATGCGGGCACACCATACGCCACGCCGGCGCGAAATGCGGCCACCGGGAAATACCCGCCCACCGCCACCAGACTTCCCGGCAGCCCGGACACGGACGTCGCAGGCGTACCGGTGCCGTAGGTATCGACATAGCGCACCGAGCGACCGTCCAGCGTGATGCGGTTGGCACGCACGGCCTCGGGCGCCTCGAACCCCAGGCTGCCCGCAGTGGCGAGCATCTCGTCGATGTCGGCGTCGACATTGGTGATGTCCAGGTCCAGCCCGTACAGGCCATCGGCGATCACGCCCAGCCCGCCGACGACGCGACCGTTCTTGTACAGCGGAATGCCGCCCGGGTCGGCCGACAGCCCCAGCGGCGCGCGCTTGGGACCGGTCGCAGCCTGCCCCGGCGCAACGGAGTCGTCCCGCCGCATCACGTCGGAGCAGGAGAACTGCGAGAACTGCACGCCCGACAAGGGCCCCGACAGCTGGTTGGCCTCGTTCGGGTTGAAATGCTGCTGGATGATCTGGCTGGCCGTGCGGGTCGAGAACGCGTTGCCGGCACTGGACAGGTAGGCGCCGGTCAGCGCCTTGCTGATCGCTGCGAACGGGTTGGGCAGCGAGACCCCCTCGAGCCCGCCGACCACGCCGCGTCCGCTGTCGATGCGGAACGTCGCCGTGGGCGCAGCCATGTCGTAGACCGCCAGCACATTGCCGACGCGGTCGGTCACGGCCAGCGTGGCCAGTTGCCCGCGCGCTTGTGCTGCCACCACCGTCTGCGCGACGATGCGCTCGACGTCGGCCGCCGTGAGCATGTCCTGGGCGCAATTGGCGCCGCAGTCGATCGCCGTCAGCGGCGCACCGGACGACGTGCTGCCGCCGCCGTCCCCTCCACCGCCGCCCCCACAGGCGGTCAGCCCGACCGCAAAGACCGTGGCCATCGCCCGGCGCCAGCCGCGCAAGCCCCAACACCGGGTCTTCATGGTTTGGCCCCGGTCTTCAGTGCGGCCTGCTGGAAGGCCGGATGTTCCTTGCGCGGATGGAAGCCATGGCAGCTGTCGCACTGGCTGACGACTTTCTCCTTGTCCGGCTCGGCGCCCGTGTGGCAGGTACGGCAGGACTGGATGTCGGGTATCAGGATTTCGGAGGCCATCTTGGAGGTTTTCGCGCTGTGACAGGACACACACGCGGCATTCTTGTGCTGTGCGTGCGAGAAGGTGGATTGGGGCAGCCAGTGCGAGGTCTCGACGATGGCCGGCACACGCCACTGAACCGGCGCCTTGTCGGACGCCTTTTCGGGCACGACCGCATGGCAGGTCGTGCACACGCCATTGGTCTTGGCAAACATCTGCTGGAAGGTCCGCTTGCTGTTCTGCTCGACCCAGCGCCCGGCTGCGGTCGACTGGCTCGCCGGCGCGCGGCCGGTCGGACGCTGCAGCAAGCTGTTGACCGTGGTCAGGCTGACCGGGTAGCGGTCCACCGCCAGGCTGGCATAGATCTCGCGCACCGCAACCTCGACCACCTCCGGCCTGGCATGCGGCACCTCGCGCTCGGGCGCCTGCGGGTCGACCGACAGGCGGTGGCAGGACTGGCAGTTCTTCGCCATCGTGACCGGCTCGAAACGCACACCGGCGGCGTCCAGTGCATGGCAACTCGCGCATTCGAGCACCACCCGGCCGCCGGTCGCGGCCGGCCCGGTCGGGCTCTTGATGCCCTTGTCCGCCAGGTGGATGTCGTGCGGAAACACCAGCCCGGTCTCGTTGCGCAATTCGGGCGTCTGGCGCACACGCTGCACGGTGTGCGCCGCATCGCGCTGGCGGATCGACAGCCGGAACGCCGGATGCTCGGTCGCGAAGTCCGACACATTGCCCTGGGCCGTCAAGGGCGTGAAGGCCCGGATGTTGCCATGGCACGTCGCGCACCCGACCGTATCCGTGGTGCGCATGCCGGCCTGTCCCTGGTGTTCCTTGTGGCAGGTGGCGCAGCGCTGTCCGGTCAGGGTGTTGTGCGCGATCGTGGGGTCGCTGACATGGTCGCCCACCTGGGTATGACAGGCCGTACAGCTGGCATCGGTCACCCGCTCGAAAGGCTTGTCGTGGCAGCTGCGGCAATCCTGCGCAAAGCCCTGGTGGGCCGACGAGATGGCGCCCGGGTTCCAGAAGGTGTCGAGCCGCTGCCCATGGCCCGCGACCCAGTGTTTCAGCTGCGCCTCCATCCGCCCCGCATCGGTGCTCGGCGCAGGCATCGTGCCCGTCGCCGGCATCTGCGCCGCATGGCCGGCGCGCAACTGTGCCGCGACGGCGGCCGTGGTGTTGGCCGGCACGCTCAACGGGGCGACCGGCTGGAAAGCGTGCCAGACCGGCCAGGCGCCGCACAGCACCAGCACGACCAGGCTCAGTACCCAGGACAGGGCACGGCGCGACAGCCAGCCCTGGACCACGCCGACCTTCACGCCGGCCTTCGCGGCATCTGCCGCACCTGCCACCGGCGCACGCAAGGAGAACGAGAGCGTCAGGCGCGGGTCGGGCTTGTCGGGGCCGTCCTCGACCTCTTCGACGATGAAGTCATAAGGGCCGATCGATATCTTCTGGCCCACCGCCAGGCGAACGCTGGTCTGCGCGCGCTGGTCGATCGCCACCGGCCCGGTCGCCTCCAGATAGAGGGCGCCGTCCTCGGCACGGCGAATCGTCGCGTGCTCGAGCCGGATGCGCGGATCGGGCAGGAAGATCTTGCACGCCGCTGCCCGTCCCAGGCTCAGCATTTCGCCGGAGACGGCGCGGCCGACCCGTGCGCCAACCTGCGTATCGTCCGGATGAATGGTCTCGACCAGTTTGCAGCGAATCATGGTCTGGTCACCAGTAGATGAACACCGAGACGATGTGGCTCGTCAATGCGATCAACAGCGCGAACGACAGCGGCACATGGATGAGCAGCCACAGGCGCAGGCGCGCCAGCGAGCGCAGTTCTGAGCGGATCTTCTCGACCGCGGTGCGCCGGGCCAGCATCAGGCCTTGCACTTCACGGCCTTGGCGTGCGGTCTCGTCCTTGAGCTTGCGGTTGAGTTGCTGCATGCGTTCGACTGCCCGGTGGGTCGGACAGCCGCGCGCCAGGGTCCGGAATGCGTGCTGGAATACGCTGCCCTGCAAGCGTGTCTTCTGGGCCGCTGCCTGCACCAGGGTATTGAACTCGTCCGGCAGTTGCAAGGCCAGCCGTGCGGCCTGCTGGTCGATTTCCTGGATCTGCAGCAACAGCGTGGGGACATCGTCCTCGCCCATGTTGGCCGTCATGCGCCCGGGTTCGCGCAGGAACACCAGCACGCCATAGATGCCACTGAACACCACCACCAGCATCAGCACATAGGCCAGGGTGTGCAGGTTGACGCCGATCTCGAAGCCGGTGTGCAGCGTGGCCACCACCACCAGCGCCAGCCCCAGATAGACGTGGGCCGACAGCCAGCCCTGGGTCATGGTCAGTGAAGCACCGTACCGTCGCTTGCGCACGCCCAGCCACAGCAACCAAAGGATCGTGAGCGCAGCCACCGTGCCCAGCGCGTAGCCCATCAGCGTGCCGCCGTATCCCAGGCCGCCGGGGGTATTGAAATGGGTGTGCCGATGCCAGACGTATGCGCCGATCGCCGAAACACACAGGAACAGCGCCAGCTTCAGATAGCGGTAGCCTTTGTATTCGAGAAAACTGCGGTGTCGCATCGTTCGGCGGGTCTCCGTGCAGCGCCCGAGGTGGGACTGCCGCGCTATGGGGTACACACAGGTGACCGGGCCAACCTGCCATGTCCCCATCCGAATCAGGGGAAATCAAAATTCATTGTAGGGTCGACCTCAGCGAACGACGCCGATTCGACGCCTTGCGCTCGCCAGGGTGTTGCAATCACGCACCATCCCGCACGGCCCGGAAGTCCTGCCAGAAGCGGGCGTCCTGCGTAGTGGCGAAGTTGATGCGCATCAGTGTGCTCGCTTGCCGACCCGCATGGAACAGCGCGCCCGGCGCCAGCAGATAGCCCAGGTCCAGCATGCGCTGCGCCAGCGCATCGGTGTCGACACCGGTGTCGACCCAGCCGAACAGGCCCGCCGGTTCGGCGGCAAAGGTGCAGCCCGACTGCAGCGCCAGCCGCACACTGCGCGCGCGCGCCTGCTCGAGCCGCGCACGGATGCGCTCGGCATGGCGCCGCAACTGCCCCTGGTCGATGCACCAGGCCAGCGCCTTCTCCAGCAGGGCCGGCGTGGTGAGCGTGGACAGCAGCTTGGTGTCGAGCAGATGTTCGGCCAGGTCCGGCGGCGCGGCCAGGTAGCCGACCCGCCAGTTGGGCGCCAGGATCTTGGCAAAGCCGCTGACATAGATCGTGCGCTGCAGCCCGTCGAGGGCGCACAGTCGGGTGGCCGACTCGGGCGCGATGTGGCTGTAGGTGTCGTCCTCGACGATATGGAAGTTGTACTGATTCGCCAGTTGCACCACCCGGTGGGCCGTGCCCGGCGTCAGGCAATAACCCGTCGGGTTGTGCAGCACGCTGACGCTGACGAACAGCTTGGGGCGGTGCAGCTCGCAATAGCGGGTCATCACGTCCAGGTCCGGGCCGCGCTCGCCGCGCGGCACCGGCAGGATGCGCATGCCCAGGGACTGCAGCCGCGCGAATTCGATCGCCCATCCCGGCTCCTCCACCATCACCGGATCGCCGGCGCGCAGCAGGCTGCGGCTGACGATGTCCAGCCCATGCGTCGCACCGACAGTCGTGATGATCTGTCCCACATCGGCGTGGATGTCGATCGCTGCCAGCTTCTTGGCCAGCGCCTGGCGCAGCCCGGGATCGCCGGCCGGCTCACCGTATTGCAGCGACAAGGCCTGCAGTGCCGGTCCGGTGGTCACCCTGCGAACTGCGGTCGCCATGAAGCTGCTTTGCAGCCAGTCCGGCGGAAACACGCCCATGCCGGGCTGCGGCTTGTCGCTGACCGAGTGGAACATGCCACGGATCAGCGCGGCCGCATTCACCGGCGCCCGCGGCGGCGGCAAGGCGTCAGCGGCGGTAGCGTTGGCGGTGGCGGCATGGCGGCGGACCACGGCGGCACCGCCGGTACGGCTGGCCGCGGCATCGCGCACGAAGAAGCCCCGGTTGCGCCGCGCCTGCACCAGTCCCAGTGCCAGCAGGCGGTCGTAGGCGGCCACCACCGTGGACGGACTGACACCATGCTGCTGCGCGCACTGGCGCACCGACGGCAGCCGGGCACCGGGCGCAAGCAAGCGGGTCCCGATACGGTCGGCAAAACGGTCGGCCAGTTGTTCGGTCAGCGACTGACCCGCGGTTTTCATCAACATCGTCTGTTCCTCAGCGCGTGGTGTGCAGCGTGTGTATCGATGCAGGCAACCATACAGTTTGCAAACTGATCGGCCAAACTGTACTGCTCGTGTATTGGTATCGAAGGCTACATTACCAGTCCGCATCCGAAAAGTCACTCTTTTTTCAACCTCCATCCACCTGCCGCATGCACGCCACGGAACTGACTGCCCTGCTGGCGTTTTGCACCGCCATGAGCTTCTCGCCGGGGCCCAACACGATGCTTTCGACTGCGATCGCGGCCAACCATGGCCTGCGCCGCACGCTGCGCTTCTGCCTTGCGGTGCCAACCGGTT
>JACKLL010000014.1 GCA_024235935.1 Rhodoferax sp.
CGGAGCATCGGCCACCGACGACCGGCGCCCCGAGTTCCAGCAGATGGTGTCCGACGCCACGCTGAAACCTTCGCCCTATGAGGCTGTCATCGTGCACAGCTTGTCCCGGTTCTTCAGGGACTTCATCGAGTTTGCCTTGTACGAGCGCCGGCTCAATAAGTCCGGCGTCAAGATCATCTCGATCACGCAGCAGACAAGCGATGATCCATCGGGCGAGATGGCGCGGCGCATCTTCTCCATGTTCGACGAGTACCAGAGCAAGGAGAACGGCAAACACACGTTACGCGCATTGAAGGAGAACGCTCGCCAAGGTTTTTTCAACGGCTCCAGACCGCCATACGGCTACAAGACCGAGGAATTGGACCTGCCAGCGGCCAAGGGCAAGAAGAAGCGCCTTGTGATCGACCAGACCGAAGCACCAACCCTGCGCCGGGTATTCGAGCTTTACAGCGGCGGCCTGAACGGTCGCGAGATGGGCTGCAAGGAGATCGCGGGGTATTTGAATGAGCGCGGTGTACGGCTGCGCGGGGCCAAAGTGTCACGCAACCGAGTGCATCAGCTGCTGACCGACACGGCCTGTATCGGCCAATACGTGTTCAACCGAAAGAACGGGCGCACACTTGAGACTAAGCCCGAAGCCGAATGGGTTGTGGTGCCTATACCGCCCATCATTGATAAGCAGGCATTTCTGGAGGTCGCAGAGAAGCGGCATTCCCGATCGCCAGCTGTGACGCCTGCAAGGGTCACCAGCACACCGACGCTACTGACGGGCCTGCTGAAGTGCGACAACTGCGGCGCGGGTATGACAACGGCAACGGGCAAGGGTGGCCGGTATCGGTACTACAAGTGCAATACGCGGATCGGCCAGCACGCCAAAGCCTGTTGCACGCCTGCTGTGCCGATGGCGAAGATGGACAAGCTGGTCCTTGGTGCGTTCGCCGACAAGGTTCTGATGCCAGAACGATTGCAGGCCATGCTGCGCGAGATGAAAGGACACCTCAAGGGCGCACATTCGCGTCAGAGCGATAGCCTTGTCTTGCTGCAAAAGGAGTTGACCGAACTGGAGACCGCGACCAACCGGCTTTATGAGGCGGTGGAAAAGGGACTGCTGCCGATGGATCAGACATTGGCAGATAGGGCGCAGAAAAACAAGGCGAAGCGCGACCGCTTGATGATCGATATGGCAACGGCGCGGCGCCAGAAGGAAATGCCGGTGTCGCTGCTCACAGCCCGCCAGGTCGAAGCCTTCGGCACAGCGTTACGCACGCGGGTGATGGACAGCGAAGGCGGCTTCTCAAAACGCTACCTGCGCGAATTCGGCAGCGAGATTCGCTTCGATGGGGAACGGGTGCTGATGCGGGGGAAGAAGGCCGCACTGATGGCGGCTGCGGCACAAAATGAAATGGGCACCGCAAGGGTGCCCATCTCCGTACCTAATTGGCTCCTCGACCTGGGCTCGAACCAGGGACCTACGGATTAACAGAGGAAATAATCGCTATTTACCAATGATTTAGGCTCGGCTTCGCTCGTCACGTTCCGCTGGAACTAGCCAAGATGGCCCAGTTTTCAGCTGGATTTGGAAAGTTGTTCCATCGTACCCACAAATATCCTGGCTTGTTCGTGCGCCCAGCTGGCCTGTTCGGTTTCGATGTTGTCGCCTTTGTAGTCGGCAATCAATCGAAGGTCTTCAACCTTGTTGATGGCCTTGCCCAGATCGATTGAAACTTTTCCGGTCTTCACCAGTTGCAGACTGAATTCAGATATCAATCCGCTGTGCGTCTTGATCGAAGCAAGGCTGGAGATTGCACCGGTTCCCAGAAGCGCCGCGCGCGCAGCGTCAAACATGGCGTAGTAGGCGCGGTTGCAGGCACCATCCAGGTCGCCGGCATCGAGCAATAATTTCGATGACTTGATCGCCATCCTTGCCTTGCTCAGCAATTCATCAACGGTCAAAGCAGAATTCCTTCGCGCTGAATGTTACGTAGCAATTCGGGATTCGAATACTGTTCCGGATGGTCCCATTCCGTTTGCCAGATCGGCAACGGTTGAATCCGGATGCCAGAGTCCAGCAAAACCTCATATGCCAGGTCGTCCATTGCAAATTTTGTTTCAATGAATTTGCCCGGCAAGCCTGTCAGCAAGACCGCGACGTCAGCGTCACTTTCATTGTGATGGTCACGCCGCGCGCGGCTTCCAAACAGCAAGGTCTGTCTGACTTGAAAGTGGTGGTCAAGTTTTTTTCTGAAGGCGCTCGTTGCGCTCTTCGTAGCCGAGTCGATCAAACGGGTGGTCATGAAAGAAGCCCCAGGCGCCAACGTGTCGATCACAAAATGATAAACCCCGTCGCCTTACGACGACGGGGTTTTCAATTTTTTGGCTCCTCGACCTGGGCTCGAACCAGGGACCTACGGATTAACAGTCCGGCGCTCTACCAACTGAGCTATCGAGGAACAAGCCCAAGAGTATAACAATACTTTTGGGCGATTTTTCGCGCGTCAGTCAAAAACTGGTGTGTCAACACCCAAAACTTTGTGCAGTTTCGGACTGGTGGTCGTGTACTGCAGGTGGATCTTCTTTTCAGGGAACACGAACGGGGCGGCGGCGAAGGCGGCCAGGGCGCATTCGTGAAATCCGCTGAGGATCAGCTTTTTCTTGCCGGGGTAGACGTTGATGTCGCCCACCGCGAAGATGCCGGGCACGCTGGTGGAGAACTTTCGGTGTCCACCTTGAGTTGCTTGCGCTCGATGTCCAGGCCCCATTCGGCGATCGGGCCGAGCTTGGGCTCAGGCCGAAGAACACCAGCAGCATGTCCAGCGGCACAACGCGGGTCACGGCGTCGCCGCCGGTGACCTTCACGCCAGTCATGCGGCCGTCCTTTTCCTCAAGTCCGGTGACCTGGCCCACGATGAACTGCATCTCGTAGGCGTCGCATAGTTCGCGCATCTTGGCCACGCTGGCCGGCGCAGCCTTGAAGCCGTCACGGCGGTGGATCAGGATGACGCTCTCGGCCTTGTTCGGGCCTTCGGCAACGAAGTTCAGTACCCAGTCCAGGGCCGAGTCGCCGCCGCCGACGATGACCAGGTTCTTGCCGGCAAAGTCGGCGGGGTTCTTGACCCGGTAGAACACCTGCGAGTCCTGGAACTTGTCGAGGCCTTCGACCTTGAGCAGGCGCGGCTGGAAGGCGCCCCACCGGCGGCGATGAAGATGGTCTTGGTCAGGAAGCTCGTGCCCTTGAGGTCTGCACGTGAAGCGGCCGTCGGGCTGCTTCTCGACCACGGTCACCTCCTGGCCGAAATGGAATACCGCACCGAAGGGTTCGATCTGCTTGAGCAGAGAGTCGGTCAGTTCCTGGCCGGTGCATACCGGCACGGCAGGAATGTCGTAGATCGGCTTGTCGGGATACAGCTCGACGCACTGGCCGCCCGGGTAGGCGAGCGAGTCGATCACATGCGCCTTGATCTCCAGCAGTCCGAGTTCGAACACCTGGAACAGGCCGACCGGACCCGCACCGACGATGACGGCATCGGTTTCAATGGCGCCTTCGGTGTTGCGGGGGGGCGTGCCGTCGTGGGCAAGTGCGGTAGCTATCACTTCTTGGTTCAGATGAGGTTCCATGGTCTTTCCATTGCGCGGCAGCCCTTGCGGTGCTGCCCATGTGCGCGCAACGAACGTGGGGCCGTTTAACGGATCAGTTCGCTGAGCTTGTTTGTCTTGTCGGCCCATGCGTCTGCGTCAGGCAGTGGGTCCTTGCGTTTGGTGATGCTCTTCCAGGTCGGCAGCTTGGCCAGTTCGGCGTTGAGCGCCGTCATGTGCTGCTGGTCGGCCGGCACGTCTTCCTCGGCGTAGATCGCGTTGACCGGGCATTCGGGAATGCACACGGCGCAGTCGATGCACTCGTCGGGATCGATCGTGAGGAAGTTGGGGCCTTCACGGAAGCAGTCCACGGGGCATACGTCGACGCAATCGGTGTATTTGCACTTGATGCAGGCTTCAGTGACGGTATGGGTCATTTTTCAGATCGGAAAGGTCAAACAGGGGAAGCCGTTGATTTTATGGGCTTTCCCGGACCGGGTGGCGTATGAGGCCTTGCCGGTCCGGCGCTTGTTTGCCAAATGTCAATGCAGCAGGGCGGCTCCGGCGGTCCTGTGGGAGGCCGTGTCGACCAGCACCAGCGCGCCCAGCGTGCGCGACTGGTGGTAGGGCAACTGCGCAATCGGTGCCTGCAGAACCAGTTCGACCTCGCCGATCGCATTGGTCTCCAGGCTGCCAGCGGCGTCCCGGGCCAGCGTATGCACGTCCAGCCGGTGGGTGATCCGCGCCACGCGGGCCTTGACCCAGCGATGGCCATGCACGGCCCAATAGGTACGGCCCTCGACCAGCGGCTCCTCGTCCAGCCAGGCAATGGTGGCCCTCAGGTTTTGCGTGGCCTCGAACAGGGGTTTGTCACCGTCATGCGCCAGCAACCAGTCGCCGCGGGAGACGTCCACTTCGCGGTCGAGCACGATGCCGGCACTGCGGCCAGCCGCTACCGGTCCGCTCTGGCGGGTATGGTCGAGCACCTGCACCACGGTGGCCGTCTGTCCGCCGGGCAGCACTGCGACCTGTTGGCCTGGCGCCACGCTGCCGGTGGCGACACGGCCCCAGAATACGCGCCGGCCTTTGTCGGTATCGGCCGAGGACGAGAACTTCTCGACCCACTGCACCGGAAACGCCAAGGGCGTATCGGCTTCTGACGGCGTGGACGGCAGCGCTTCGAGGATCTGCAGCAGGCCGAGGCCCTGGTAGTCGGCCCATCCCGGGGCGGCATCGACCACGTTGTTGCCATTGAGCGCAGACACCGGAACGATGGCCGTGACGGTGATGCCGGCGCTTCGCGCAAAAGCCTCCAGCGCACGGCGGATGTTGCCGAATGCCCGCGCGGCATCTGGAACGGCGTCGAGCTTGTTGATGGCAAACACCACCGACGGCACGCGCAGCAGGTTCACCAGCAGGCTGTGGCGGCGGGTCTGCGGCAGCAGCGTGTGGCTCTCGCTGGCTTCGCTGTCGCCGCTCCAGCGCAGCTTGGTGGCGTCGACCAGCACCACGGCCGCATCGGCGCTGCTGGCAGCGGTCACCATGTTGCGGGTGTATTGCTCATGGCCGGGCGCGTCGCCGATGATGAACTTGCGCCGGACGGTCGAGAAGTAGCGGTAGGCCACATCGATCGTGATGCCTTGTTCACGCTCGGCCGACAGGCCGTCGGTGAACTGGGCCAGGTCCACGGTGCCGCTGCGCGACACGTTGGCGAGCTGGTCCTGCAGCACGCTGCGGCTGTCCAGCAGCAGGCGGCCGATCAGCGTGCTTTTGCCGTCGTCCACGGAGCCGCAGGTGATGAAGCGCAGTGCGGGTTTGGTGTCGCCATCCACAGCCGTATCGACCGTGGGGGTCGTTGCAGTCGCCGGTTCGGCGGGCGCGGTCGCCGGGGGCGGCGCGTCGAGCAGTTCCATCATGAGGTCCATCAGAAGTACCCTTCTTTCTTTCGGTTTTCCATCGACGCATCCGAGATGCGGTCGTCCATGCGGGTGGCGCCGCGTTCGCTGACATCGGTCGCCAGGGTCTCGATCACGACCTCGGCCGCGCTGCCCGCCAGGCTGGCCACCGGGCAGGTGCAGGTGACATCGCCCACGGTGCGAAAGCGCACGTCGCGCAGTTCGGCGGTCTCGCCATCGCGCAGGGGCGTCAGCGGTGTCACCGGTACCAGCAGTCCCTTGCGCTCGACCACTTCGCGCCGGTGGCTGTAATACAGCGAGGGCAGCGCCACGTGTTCGCGTTCGATGTACTGCCACACGTCGAGCTCGGTCCAGTTCGAGATCGGGAACACACGGAAGTGTTCGCCGGGCTTGAGCCGGGTGTTGAAGAGCGTCCACAACTCGGGCCGCTGGTCCTTGGGTTGCCACTGGCCGAAGCTGTCGCGGTGCGAGAAGATGCGCTCCTTGGCGCGGGCCTTCTCTTCGTCGCGGCGGGCGCCGCCGATCAGTGCGTCAAATCGGAACTCCTCGATCGCCTCGAGCAGCGTTACCGACTGGTGCACGTTGCGCGACTCGCCCGGATGCGACAGGCGCACGGTGCCGCGCGCCATCGAGTCCTCGACGCTGCGCACGATCAGCTTGGCGCCGAGTTCCGCCGCGCGCTGGTCGCGGAAGTCGGTCACCTCGGAGAAGTTGTGACCGGTGTCGATCATCAGCAGCGGATAGGGGATGCGCCCGACGCCGAACGCCTTCTCGGCGCACTTGAGCAGCACCAGCGAGTCCTTGCCACCGGAGAACAGCAGGGTCGGTCGTTCGAATGCGGCCGCGACCTCGCGCAGGATGAAGATGGTCTCCTCTTCGAGGGCGTCCAGGTGCTGGTTGCTGAGCTGGGCCAGCAGTGCCGGCTCGGTACGTGCGTTCATGCGCTGATTCCTTCAGGTTGATCTTGCTTGGCCACGTGCAGGCCGCATTCCTTGGCGTTCTCGTCTTCCCACCACCAGCGGCCGGCGCGAAAGTCCTCGCCCAGGCTGATGGCGCGCGTACAGGGCGCGCAGCCGATGCTGGGGAAGAACTGGTCGTGCAGCGGGTTGTAGGCCAGTTCGTGCAGCGCGATGTAGTGCCACACGTCGCCCCAGCTCCAGTCGGCCAGCGGATTGAGCTTGGCGCGCACCGGGTCGGACAGGTCGAGCAGCGGCACATCGGCGCGGGCGCCCGACTGTTCGCGGCGCAAGCCGGTGATCCAGGCGCTCTTGCCGTCCAGCGCGCGGGCCAGCGGCTCCATCTTGCGGAAGCCGCAGCAGGCCTTGCGCAGCGCGATGCTCTTGTACATCGCATCCTTGCCTTCGCGCGCCACGAACTGCACCACCGCCTCCTGGCGTGGCTCGTACACCGTCACGGGCGCACGCGACGTGGCTTTGAGCTGTTCGAGCAAGGCCAGCGTCTCGGCATGCAGCATGCCGGTCTGCAGCACGAAGATGCCAACGTCCAGCGCCAGGCTGTTGACCAGGTGGCTGATGACCATGTCTTCGGCGCCCAGGCTGGAGGCCTGTGTCACCGGCGCGGTGGCCGCGCCGCTGGTACGCGGATGGTCATGGACCAGCTGTTGCAGTGCCGCGCGGGTGGCCGCCAGCTTGGCGTCGAAGTCCTTGCTGGCCCGGGCGTGCAGTTCGATCGCCGACATCAGGCCGCCCGCCGGAAATGGGGTGCCGACACACGTTCGTCGCCCTGGTAGAAGTCCGTGAAGCGGCTGAGCTGGCGCGCGGCCACGTCCAGGTCCTGGTCGGCGCGCAAGACGGCGCTGTCGAACCCGCTGCGCTGCATCTGCACCAGCTGGTCCACCAGCACATCGCCGGTGGCGCGGATGTCGCCCTTGAACTGCAGCCGCCGGCGCAGCGTCACGGCCTGGCTGAAGGCGCGGCCGTCGCTGAATTTCGGGAACTGCAGTTCGATGCGGGTCACGCCATCGAGCGCCAGGCCTTGCAGCTCGGCGTCGTTGGTCAGTTGCAGTACGGCGCCGGCGGTGGTTGCGTCGTCGCTATGGGCTTGGGGTGTCAGCAGTCGCATGGTGAGTCTCTGTGGCTTGCGCGTGATCGCGCGATCAGGCGGTTTGTTTCTGGCTGTGGCGCGCGGCATTCGCCGCTGCCTTGAATGGCTCGATGCCGACCCGACGCAGCGTCGTGATGAAAGTCTCGTAGCGGGCGCCGCTGTCGCTCTCGACCAACTGGCGCTGCGTGCGGTAGGCGCCGATCAGCGCCTCGATCACGTCCGGCACCTCGGCCGCCGAGAATGACGGGCCCACCACCTTGCCGGGCACGGCGGGGCCGGACAGCTGGGAGCCGTCGGCCCCGCCGAGCGTGACCTGGTACCACTCCTTGCCGTCCTTGTCCACGCCCAGGATGCCGATGTGGCCGCTGTGGTGGTGACCGCAGGAGTTGATGCAGCCGCTGATGTGCAGGTCGATCTCGCCGATGTCGTGCAGCTCGTCCAGATCCTGGTAGCGCTCGGTCACGGCTTCGGCGATCGGCAGCGAGCGCGCATTGGCCAGCGAGCAGAAGTCGCCACCGGGGCAGGCGATCATGTCGGTCAGCAGCCCGATGTTGGCCTTGGCCAACCCGGCCGCGCGCGCGGCCTGCCACAGCGCCGGCAGTTGCTCGAAGCGCACCCAGGGCAGCAGCAGGTTCTGCTCATGCGTCACGCGCACTTCACCGGCAGAGAAGCGGTCGGCCAGGTCCGCCGCCTGTTCCATCTGCACCGCGGTTGCATCGCCAGGCGCATAGCCCAGGCGCTTGAACGACAGGTTCACCGCGCGCAGGTCCGGGTTCTTGTGCGCACGCACGTTCTGGTTCAGCCAGCGCGCGAATTCCGGCTCGTCCGATGCGAAGCGCAGCACGTTGGCGGTGCGGGTTTCGGCGTCGCTCTGGTTGGCGTCGATGGTCGGCGCCACGAAGGCGGCGGCCACCCGGTCGTATTCTTCCTGGGTGATGGTGTGGGGCGCACCGTCCTGCTCGATGATCTGCCGATACTCGGCCTCGACCTGGTCGATGTAGCGCTGGCCCTCGGCCTTCACCAGGATCTTGATGCGCGCTTTCCAGCTGTTGTCGCGGCGGCCGTAGCGGTTGTAGACGCGGATCACGGCTTCCAGGTAGTTCATCAGCTGGTTCCAGGGCAGGAACTCGCGTACCACGGTGCTGATGACCGGCGTGCGGCCCATGCCGCCACCGACGTGCACGCGAAAGCCCAGTTCGCCCGCGTCGTTGCGCAGCAGCTGCAGGCCCACGTCATACCAGCCCAGCGCGACGCGGTCTTCGCGTGCGCCATTCACCGAGATCTTGAACTTGCGTGGCAGGAAGGCGAACTCGGGGTGCAGCGTGCTCCATTGGCGCAGGATCTCGCAGAACGGCCGCGGGTCGGCGATCTCGTCGTCCGCGATGCCGGCCAGCGCATCGCTGGTGATGTTGCGGATGGTGTTGCCGCTGGTCTGGATGCCGTGCAGCTGCACCTCGGCCAGCAGTTCCATCACGTCGGCGCTCTTGGCCAGCGGGATCCAGTTGAACTGCACATTGGTGCGGGTCGTGAAATGGCCATAGCCGAATTTCAGCCTGGAGCCGATCATCTGGCCATTGGCCAGCGGAATCGGTCCCAGCTTGTCCTGCGTGGCCTGGGCTTCGGCCAGCAACTGGGCATCGGGCTGGTCGTACTCGCGCGCCACCTTGGCCAGCACGCGCAGTTGCTGGCTCGACAGTTCGCCATACGGCACGGCCACGCGCAGCATCGGCGCATAGCGCTGCACATACCAGCCGTTCTGCAGCCGCAGCGGCTTGAATTCCTCGTCACCCAGGGTCCCGGCCAGGTTGCGCTCGAGCTGGTCGCGGTACTGCGCGGCGCGGCTGCGGATGAACTGGCGGTCGAATTCGGTGTATTGGTACATGGTGGGTCTCTCGGGAAAACGCGTGTAGTTCGTCTTTGGGGGTCAGTGCGCCGTCAAAGCGCGATCAGCTTGAGGCCGGCATAGGCCAGCAGCATCGACAGCAGCGAGCGCACCACGCGCTCGGGGGTGTGCTGCATCAGCCGCGAACCGATCCAGATGCCGGGCAGCGAGCCGGCCAGCAGCTTGGCCAGCAGCGACCAGTCGACCGACCCCAGCGATGCATGGCCCAGGCCTGCGACCAGGGTCAGCGGCACCGCGTAGGCGATGTCGGCGGCGACGATGCGCGGCAAGGGCAGAAGGGGATACAGCAGCATCAGCACCGTGACGCCGATGGCGCCTGCGCCGACCGAGGTCAGCGTGACCAGGGTGCCGATCACGGCGCCGAACACCAGCGGCAGGCTCCAGTGCCGCGGACGGGCGACCTGCGTGTCGGACACGCCCGGTGCACGCGGCCGGGCCGACGTGCCGCGGATCGCCTTGTACAGCGTTGCGGCGGCCGTCAGCAGCAGCGCCACGCCCAGGGCGCTGGTCATGAGATGCTGGGTTGCGGCGTTGGCCGGGCCGTTGTGGCGCAGGACCAGCAGCGTCACCAGCGCGGCAGGGATGCTGCCGGCCGACAAATGGGCGACCATGCGCCAGTCGACCAGCCGGGCACGGGCCAGCCGCACGGTGCCGCCCAACTTGGTGAATGCCGCGAACAACAGGTCGGTACCGACCGCCAGATACGGCTTGACGCCGAACACGAAGATCAGGATCGGCGTCATCAGTGATCCGCCGCCGACGCCGGTCAGGCCGATCACGGCACCAACCAGAAACCCCGCAACGATGAACGCCAAGTCATGCATAGGCATGGACTCTAGGGGGGCATCGATATATTACAAACTACATTTACGTGATGTTGTTATACCTATATGCGCATATGAGGTGGACTTCACCGCACGATCTGGCTGCATGACTGACCGTCGAACCGTCAGCGCAGGTCCACCAGCGTACGGCCACACGTGGTGCCGGCCAGCTGGGCCGACGCGTGATCGGGCAGTGCGGACAGTCCGATCGTCTGCACATGCGCGGCCAGGGCCAGAAAGTCGGGCCGCCAGTCACCGGCCAGCCGGCCCCAGACCCGCTGGCGCACCGGCCAGCTGGCATTGCCGACCACGCCGAACATGCCGATGCTGCGCATGACGAAGGGCAGCACATTGCCGGGAAAGTCGTTGCCGCCGGCATTGCCGACAACCGCAATCTGACCGCCATCCTGCAGGCTGCGCAGCAACCATCCCAGCATGTCGCCACCCACGTTGTCGATGGCAGCGCTGAAGCGGGCCTTCTCCAGCGGTCGCAGCGGCGCCGTGGCGGCCTGGGTGTCGATCACTTCTTCTGCGCCCAGGGCCCGCAGTACCGGCTCCAGCGCCATCTTGCGGGTGAGTGCTGCCACCCGCCACCCGGCGCGGGCCAGGATATGGATCGCGAGCATGCCGACCGCACCGCTGGCGCCGCTGACAGCGACCAGGCCGCGCTCGGGCGTCAAGCCCAGTTCGATGAACCGGTCCAGCGCTATGCCGGCCGTGAAACCCGGCACGCCCAGCGTGGCCGCCTGCCACGCATCCAGACCCGACGGTACCGCCATCAGGTGTGCGGCCGGCACGCGTGCAAACTGCGCGAAGCCGCCGTCGAATGCGATGCCGGTGCGAAAGCCGTGCGCCATGACGATCTGCCCGGCCACAAATTCGGTTACCGCGCTGTGGACCACCTCGCCGACCAGTTCGATGCCGGCGATGCGCGGAAAGCCTTCGATGATGCGGGCGCGCCCCAGGATCGACAGGCAGTCCTTGTAGTTCACGCCGGCGAAATGGGTGCGCACCAGCACCTCGCCCGCGGTCAGGTCGTCGACACGGGTCCGCTCCAGGCGGCTCTCCACGGTCTTGTCGGACAAATGGGTGCGCAGGCACAAGAAGTCGCCGGGGGTGGGTGCAGCAGGGGACATGGCGGGGAGTCGTTGGCAGTGAAACGTCCGGTATCTGACCATGGGCCGGGTGCCTGGGGCAAGCGACCGTATCGCCTGTCGAAACAGCGGCTGGACTTTTGCAGAGGTGTTCACCAAGATGCAGGACTTTTCTGCTGCCGGACGCGCCATGACACCACGATTGTTTTCCGACCACCCCCTGCTGGAGCTCCAGGCATCGGAGCAAAGCCAGGTTCAGCACGTGCGCGAACTGTGCCGCACCACCATCGGCCCCGCTGCAGCGGAGGTTGCGCGCGAGGATCGCTTTGCATGGGATACGTTTCGGCTGCTGGCGCGCGAGGGGGTGGTGGCGACCGCATTTCCTGCTGCATACGGCGGCAGTGACGCACGCCAGGTGCTGCGGGTGCGCATCATCGAGGAACTGGGTCGGGTCTGCAGCACGGCGGCGTCGATGATTACCGGCACTGACCTGTCGGCCCGTGCCATTGTGGCGGGCGCTTCGCCGGCGCTCAAGGATGCGCTGCTGCCGCGCCTGTGCCGCGGCGAGATCCAGTCGGCATTCGCACTGACGGAGCCATCTGCCGGCTCCGACGTGCGCGGCCTGACCAGCGTGGCGCAGCGGGACGGCGACGCCTACATCCTCAACGGCAGTAAGAAGTTCATCACCCGTGCCAGCACGGCAGACTGGTTCACCGTGGTGGCGCGGCTGCCGGCGCAGGGCCGCTTTGTCGGCCTGCTGGTGCCGCGGGATGCTGCCGGGCTGCAGGTCAGTCCGGAGGTCGGCAAACTCGGCTGGTATGGCGTCCCGATCGCGTCGCTGACCTTCACCGACGTGCGGGTGGCGGAAAGCCACCGGCTGGGCGAGGAGGGCGACGGCTTCTCGCTGGCGCAGGACGCCTTGCTGCGGGCACGTATCGGCCATGCGGCCATGGCACTGGGTCGGGCCATCGGCGCGGTGGAGATCGCGGCCACCTACGGCGGGGACCGCCAGGTGTTCGGCAAGTCGCTGGGGGAACACCAGGGCGTGCAATGGATGCTGGCCGACATGGCGACGCAGATCGAGGCATCGCGCGCGCTGCTCCAGGTGGCAGCGCAGAAATACGACCGCGGCGACGCCGACGGCGCGACCTTCGCGTCCATGGCCAAGCTGCACGCCACCGACCTGTGCATGAAGGTGGTGACCGATGCCCTGCAACTCACCGGCGGCCGCGGCTATCTGCAGGACTTTCCGCTGGAGCGCTTCTTTCGCGACGCCAAGCTCAACCAGATCGGCGAAGGTGCCAGCGAAGTGCACAAGACGGTCATCGGCCGCGACGTGGTGCGCCGTATGGCCAGCGCCGAGCGCCACCCCTGTCTGCGAGAAGGCCCGCTGACGGACTATTGAGCCGCACGATTTGCGAGGCGCTGGCGCGGTTCAGACCACGCCGGCGACCCGCAGCGCGGTCAGTTCGGCTGCGTCGATGCCGAAGCGGCCATAGACCTCCGCGTTGTGCTCGCCGACGTCGGGGCCGGTGCGCGGAATCGGCATCTCGCGACCAGCGACACGCGGCACGATGCACGGTGCCGGCAAGCTGCCGTACAGCGGGTCGGCCAATCGCACGATCGCCTGGCGCGCAGCAAAGTGCGGGTCGCTTTCGATATCGACGATGGTGTTGACCTTGCTGAAGGGCACACCGGCCGCCTGCAGGGCGTCGGTGATGACCACATACGGACGTGCCACGAACCAGGCCGCCAATTCGGTGTCCAGCGCCTGCAGGTTGCGCACGCGCGCCGGGTTGGAGTCGTAGCGCGGATCGCAGGACCATTCGGGGTGGCCGACGGCCTGGGCCAGCCGCGCGAAGATCGGGTTGGAGGACGCCACCAGCGAGAAGAAGACCCGATCCTGGCTCATGTACATGTTGGACGGTGCGGTATAGCTGGCGCAATTGCCCTCGGGTTGTCGCACCAGTCCCAATTGTTCATGCTCCACCGGCAAGGGATCGAGCAGGCGGAACAAGGCCTCGGTGGCCGACAGGTCGACGACGCAGCCGGCGGCTTTCGGGTCGGCGCGCAGACGGGCGATTTCGCTGGCGATGGAGAAGGCGGCGAACAGGCCGGCGACCGCGTCGCCGACCGGAAAGTTGCTGTGCAGCGGCGAGCCGCCACGCTCGCCGGTCAGGCTGGTGAAGCCGCTCATGGCCTCGAAGATGCGGGCAAATCCCGGCCGTGCGGCGTAGGGCCCGGTCTGGCCGAAACCGGTCAGCCGCAGGATGACGAGGCGTGGATTGACCGCCAGCAGGGTTGCTGCGTCCAGACCCCAGCGGTCCATCGTGCCGGTGCGGAAGTTCTCCACCAGCACGTCGAACTGCGGCAGCATGCGCAGCAGCAATGCCTTGCCGTAGGGTTTGCGCACATCGAGCGTGATGCCCTTCTTGCCCCGGTTGGCTACCTTCCACCACAAGGCCACACCATCCTTGACGGGTTGCAGGCCGCGCAGCGGGTCGCTGCCGTCCGGCAGTTCGAGCTTGACGACCTCTGCGCCGTGGTCCGCGCACAGCGTGGCACCGATGGGGGCGGCCAGCACGGTGGCCATGTCCAGGATGCGCACACCGGCCAGTGCACCGGCGTTCGGGGTTGGATTCACGTACGGGACTCCGTCAGAGAGTGAGAGGCATCCGGGTGGATGCGGAAAGCCGGACCGGCGTCTGGCGCGGTCGACCGCGGCAGGGCGCGGCCTCGGCAGCGTTCCCGGTTTTTGCCACAGCGCATGCAACTTCACAATCGATGTTTCGCACAGCAAAACACCTGCTGTGAATCCATTGACGCTGCCGGAGCCGACACCGATGATGAAAAAGACGCGCCGCCCACCACGCACCATGAGTTCCATTGCCCTGCCCGGACTGGTCAACCCGCATGACCTGAGCACCGACCGCCAGTTCTCCATGAACCTGGCGCGCGGCATGGAGGTGCTGCGTGCGTTCACGCTGGTGGACCCGATCCTGGGCAACCGGGAAATCGCCGACCGCACCGGCCTGCCCAAGCCGACGATTTCCCGCCTCACCTACACGCTGACGCTGCTGGGTTATCTGAGCCGCGTCGAGGGCTTGCAGAAGTACCGTCTGGGGTCGGGCGTGCTGTCGCTGGGGTATCCGCTGCTGGCCAACATCCGGGTGCGGCAGATCGCGCGTCCGTTCATGGAGCAGGTCGCCAGGGAGACCGGCTGCACGGTCAACCTGGGCATGCGTGACCGCACCAACGTGGTCTACATCGACACCTGCCGAGTCGACCAGGGCAATGTGTACCAGCCCGACATCGGCAGCACCCGTCCGCTGCTGTCGACGGCGATCGGTCGCGCGCTGGTGCTGGCTGCACCGGCCGGTGTGAGGGATGCCATCCTGAACCGGATCCGGCTGGAAGATCCGCCGCGCCATGCCCAGGACCTGTCCGTCTGGCAGAAGGAGCGCCGGGCGTTTGCCGAGCGTGGCTACTGCCATTCGCGTGGCGACTGGCGCAAGGAGGTGCATGCGGTGGCGGTGCCGATCCGACTGCCGCAGCGCGAGGAGCCGGTTGCCATCAACTGCACCTTGTCGGCATATCGGGTCAAGGCCGACACGCTGGCACAGGAGGTTGCGCCGCGGCTGCTCGACGCAGTGCGCCTGATCGAGACCGCCTGTGGCACGACCTGAGCGCGACACATCCATTCACCCCATTTGATCCTGAACCTGTCCATGTATCCGTCATCCGAAGATTTCGCCCAGTTGCTGCAACAGGTCCGCGCCTTTGTCGTCGACGAATGCATTCCGCTCGAGCAGCAGGTCGACCAGGACGACGAGATTCCCGAGTCTCTGGTGCAGCGCATGCGCGCGCTGGGGCTGTTCGGCCACAGCATTCCGCAGGTCTATGGTGGCGCAGGACTGAGCACCGAGCAGCTGGCGCGCGTGAACATCGAGGTGTCGCAGGCGGCGACCACGTTCCGTGCGCGTTTTGGGGGCAATACCGGCATTGCGTCCGAGTCGCTGGTCGCCGACGGAACCGAAGCGCAGAAGCGGCGCTGGTTGCCGCGCCTGGCCAGCGGCGAGATCACCGGCTGCTTTGCGCTGACCGAACCCGAGGCGGGGTCGGATGCCACCGCGCTGCAGACGGTCGCCGTGCGCGATGGCGACCATTACGAGATCACCGGGCGCAAATGTTTCATCACCAATGCGCCGATCGCCGGACTGTTCACGGTGTTTGCCCGCTCCGAGCCCGGCACCGTCGGCGCCAAGGGGGTGTCGGCGTTTCTGGTGGAACGCGGAACCCCCGGACTGCATACGCCAGCGGCCTACCGCAAGATGGGGCAGCACGGCTCGCCGGTGGGCGAGGTCGTCCTCGAGCGCTGCCGAGTCCATGCCAGTGCCATCGTCGGTGACCTGCCCGGTCAGGGCTTTCGCACGGCAATGAAGGCCTTGAACAAGCAGCGCATCAATCTGGCCGGGCTGTGCACGGGACCGGCGATACGGCTGGTCGACGAGATGGTCCGCTTTGCGGCGACGCGGCAGCAGTTCGGTGAACCGATTGCGGCCTTTCAACTGGTGCAGCAGATGATTGCCGAGAGCAACACCGAGGTGCATGCGGCGCGTGCGCTGGTGCTGGAGACGGCGCGCAAGCGGGATGCCGGCGAGGACGTCACCATGGAAGCCTCGATGTGCAAGCTGTATGCCTCCGAGATGTGCGGCCGCGTGGCGGACCGCGCAGTGCAGCTCTTTGGCGGCAGCGGCTACATCGCGAACAATGTGGCAGAGCGCTTTTACCGCGACGTGCGCTTGTTCCGCCTGTACGAGGGTACGAGCCAGATCCACCTGGTCAACATCGCGCGGCGCACGATGGCACGGGCGCAGCCTGCGGGGCAGGCCTGAACATGAAGCCTTACGCCGGTCTACAGGTGGTCGAATTCGCCACGGTCGGCGGCGTGCCGTTCTGCGGCTGGTGGCTTGCGCAGCAGGGCGCGCAGGTGCTGCGGATCGCCAATCCGCAGGCGCGGGAGCTGGGGGTTCCAGTACCGGCCGATGGGGATATCGGTCAATGGGGGCGCCAGAGCATCACGCTCGACATCAAGTCTGCACAAGGACAGGCGGAGGCCTTGCGCGCCATCGATACGGCCGACGTGCTGCTCGAGGGTTTTCGCCCCGGCGTCATGGAGCGGCTTGGCCTGGGGCCGCAACTGTGCCATGGTCGCAATCCGGGTCTGGTCTATGCGCGCCTGGTGGGCTGGGACCGCGACGGCGCATGGGCCCAGCATGCCGGACACGACATCAACTACATCGCGATGACTGGCGCGCTGCATGCACTCGGCGCCGAGCAGGTTCCGCTGAATCTGGTGGGCGACATTGGTGGCGGCGCCCTTTACGCGCTGGCCGGTGTCGGCGCCGCGCTTTTTGCGCGCAGCCGCAACGGGCGCGGTTGCGTGGTCGACACCGCCATGGCCGCAGGGAGCCTGCACCTGATGTCGGCCATCTGGGGGCGCATGGCGGCCGGTGCCTGGACCGATGCGCCGGCCAGCAACGTGATCGATGGCGGTGTTCCCTGGTACCGCACCTACCGCACCCGCGACGGTCGCCACATGGCGGTGGGCGCGATCGAGCATCGGTTCTACCTGAACCTGCTGCAAGGCCTGGACCTGGACCCCGCAGCCCTGGAGCCGCGCGAGGACCCTGCGCGCTGGCCTGCGCTGGCGGCGGCTCTGGCACAGCGTTTTGCCACGCAGGACCAGTACCACTGGGCGCAGCATTTCGAGAAGCGCGAAGCTTGCGTCACGCCGGTGCTGAGCCTGCACGAAGCCAGGGCCCATCCCGTCAACCAGAAGAGCTTCGGCACCCGGGAGCCAGGCGTCCACCCTGTTGCCGTACCCGTGTTCGAGGCTCGTACCTGAGCACTTCAGTGCCCGTTCATCACCCCTTCATCACCAGGAGACACCCATGAAAAAGACACTTCTTAGACAACTAGCTGCGGCCACGGCCGTCTGCGTGGCGACCCTGGCGGCGCCGCTGGCCAGGGCGCAGGCCGATGCCTACCCGAACCGCCCGATCCACATCATCGTGCCGTTCACGGCTGGCGGCATCGTGGACTCGATTGCCCGGCTCATAGGGGACAAGCTGTCGGCCCGCTATGGCCAGCCGGTGATCGTCGAGAACAAGGCCGGCGCCGGCGGCTCCATCGGTACAGACGTCGCGTCCAAGGCAGCCCCCGACGGCTACACCTTGCTGTGCGTGTCGCCTGGCCATGCGGTGGCGCCAAGCCTGATGAAGAGCGTGAACTGGAATCCGGTGCGCGATTTCCGCGCCGTCGAAGGCTTGGGCGTCATCTCCAACGTGTTCGTGGTCCCATCCGAGATGCCGGTCAAGACCATGGCCGAACTGGTCGCGCTGGCCAAGAGCAGCCCGACGCCGCTGACCTATGGCACCGCCGGCAATGGCACGTCCAACCACCTGTCCGGCGAGTTGCTGGGCCAGATGGCGAACATCAAGCTCACGCAGGTTCCCTACAAGGGCCAGCCCGACGCCTTGAATGACTTGCTCGCCGGCCGGCTGTCGATGATGCCGCTGACCGCGGCGCTGGCCAGCGGCCATATCAAGTCGGGCAAGCTGCGTCCGCTGGCGGTGACCACCGCACGCCGGTCGCCGGTGCTGCCCGATGTGCCGACGGTTGCCGAAGCGGCGAATCTGCCGGGCTACGAGGTCGGCACCTGGTTCGGTCTGGTCACGCAGGCCAAGGTGCCCGACGCCGTGGTGCGCAAGCTCTCGGCCGACATTGCCGAGATCATGAAGATGCCCGATGTGAAAGCCAAGTTCGACACGCTGGGACTGGACCCGAATCCGCAGGACCCGGCGCAGTTCGACGCCTTCATCGCCGCGGAGTTCAGCAAGTGGAGCACCGTGATCAAGCAGGCCGGAATCGTTCCACAGTGATGCACCACCCCAACCGGTACCTGGCAGCCAGCGGACGCATGAACAACTCGGCCCGCACCGTGGAGGCCCGGCAATGAGCGTCGGATGGCGAACGCCGGTGTGCGATTGGCTGGGCATCGCGCACCCGATCTTCGGCTTCTCGCATTCGGTGGATGTGGTGGTCGCCATCGCCCGCGCCGGTGGTTATCCGGTGCTGGGGTTGGCGCGGGAAATGCCGCATGAGATCCCGCAGATTCTGCGGGCGGTCGATGCGCGCATGCAGGGCCTTCCCTACGGTGTCGATCTGATGCTGCCATCCCAGGTGCCGCAGGCGGGGGACATCGGGGAGGTTCGCGCCGCCTTGCCCGCCGCCCATCAGGCCTTCGTGGCCGGTTTGCGCGAGCGCTTCGCGGTTGCGCCGCCGGTCAAGCCCAGCTTCTTCACCAGCCAGGTGCGCTCGGAGGCCTTGTTCGACGCGCAGATCGAGCAGGTGCTGGCGTCCAAGGCCACTGGCGTGGCGACCGCGATCGGCCTGCGAGGCGACCTGATCGCGCGCGCCAAGGCGCGCGGCAAGCTGACGTTCTCGTTGATCGGTTCGGTACGGCATGCGCAAAAGGCCATGGCCATGGGGGTCGACGTGCTGGTGGCCCAGGGCTACGATGCCGGCGGCCACACCGGCATGGTCGGCACCTATTCGCTGGTGCCGCAGATCGTCGCGGTGGCGGGCGACACCCCGGTGCTGGCGGCCGGTGGCATCGGCAACGGCGCGCAGATCCTGGCGGCCATCGCGATGGGTGCGCAGGGCGGCTGGCTCGGCACCTTGTGGATGGCGGCGGTCGAGAACCACACGCCGCCGGCGCTGCTGGCCCGGCTGGTGGCCAGCGGCAGCGAAGACACCGTGATCACCCGCGCGCACAGTGGCAAACCCTGCCGGGTGGTGCGCAGCGAATGGATCGATGCCTGGGCCGAACCGTCGGCGCTGCCGGCATTGCCGATGCCCTTGCAGCAGGCCCTGACGGGCGACGTGTTCGCGTCCATCCATGAGCATAACGATGCGCGGCTGATCTACGAGGCGGCCGGGCAAAGTGTGTTCGCGATCCGCGGCAGCACTACGGTGGCCGAGCAGATGCGGGATCTGGTGGCGGGCATGCAGGAGGCGGGTCAGCGCCTGCATGGCTTTGCGCGTAGCAAAGACTGAACCCGGCTCCGATTCTCCGCTCGAGGCGTCGGGCGACGGCCCGTCAACGCCGGACGGCCCGTATCAGGCCGTCAGCCAGTTCCCCAGCATCGTTTCCTCGAACAGCGCAATGCAGCCGGGCGCGTCGACCTCCATGCAGACCTGGGTGCGCGGCTTGTCCTTCTCCCAGCCCGGATGCGGGTACTGGATGAAGTCGCGCCGGTTCATGATGGTCTGGCCCTGGGCCAGGCCATCGGTGGCGACCCGCACCCCCTTGGTTTCGACCTGGAACAGATCGGGCTGCACCAGGTAGATGAAGGCCAGCAGGTCATGGGCGAAGCAGCCCGGCGTGCTGGCGATGTGCTGGTACAGCCCGCTGTAGAAGCGCGCGTAGAAGTCGACCGCGGTCAGCAAGGTGTCGGTGGCCGGGTGCTGGTGCTTGGCGGCAATGCGGCGGAACTGCTCCAGCGTCACCACCACGCGGTGGGTGACGTCCAGGCCGACCATGGCCAGCTTCCAGCCGGCGGTGAACACGCGGTCGGCAGCATGGGGGTCGTTCCAGATGTTGGCCTCGGCCACCGGCGACACATTGCCGGGCTCCGACACGGTGCCGCCCATGAGGATGACCTCGCGCAGCAATACCGGCAGTTTGGGCTCGAGCTGCAGCGCCAGGCTCAGGTTGCCCAGTGGTCCGACCGCCACCAGCGTGATCTCGCCCGGATGGGCGCGCGCCATGTCGACGATGAACTGTGCCGAGGCGCGCGGATCCAGTTGCTGGCTGACGGGCCGGCGCGCGCCCAGATTGCCCAGCCCGTCGGCGCCGTGGATATGCGCCGGCGGCGCCTCGGACGGTTTGACCCAGGGCACGGCAACACCCAGCGTCACCGGTACCTGGCGCCCCGCCAGTTCGAGCAGGTACAAGGCATTGGTTGCGGCCTGCTCGACGCTGACATTGCCGAACGTCGTGGTGATGCCGACCAGTTCGATGGCCGGATGGGCCAGCGCGAAATACAGGGCCATCGCGTCGTCGACACCCGGGTCGGTGTCATAGATCACTTTGGTGGGCTTGGGGCGGGTCATGGCGTGGGGCTTTCCTGGCGCGGTGAGGGATGGGGTTGCGGGGAGGGGCGGCGGGGCACCGGGGTGCCGGTGGATAGCAACTGTACGAAGTGTGTCAGATCGCCAGTCCGCAAAATTCGCGCAGCGCTTGTGCGGCTGCTGCATCGGTCGGCTGCTGTTGCAGCAGCGCTGCCACGGCGTCGGGCGTGGGAACACTGGACTGAGCGCCTGCCACTGTGCAGGCGAGTGCCGAGGCCGCGCAGGCTTGTCGCATGGCGTCCTGCAGGACCGCACCCTGGTCCAGGGCTGCGACCAGCACGCCGCAAAATGTGTCGCCGGCACCGGTGGTGTCGACCGGCGCCACGGCGAACGCCGGCTGCACCAGGTAGTGCTCGCCTACGCGCGCGCAACATCCGCGCGCACCCAGTGTGACGACCACCACCGGAACCGGGAGCTGCTGCAGGTTTTCGGCGACGCCGACCTGTCGGCCGGTGATGCTGGCCAGTTCGCCTTCGTTGACCACCAGAATGTCGATCAGGCCCAGCAAGTCCGCGTCCAGGCTTTGGGCAGGGGCGGCGTTGAGCACGACCTTGACACCGGCGGCGCGGGCCGCACGGGCATAGGCGGCCACGCTGGCCAGCGGCGTTTCGAGCTGCATCAGCAGGTGGCTGACGCCGTCCAGTGCCGGCAGATGCTGCGGCGCCAGCGTGTTGTTGGCGCCGGGCGCAACGGTGATGGCGTTCTCGGCATCGTCCGACACGCAGATGAACGCGGTTCCGGTGGCCTGGTCCGGGCTGCGCACGATGTGCAGTTGCACCCCGGCCCCGGTCAGCGAATCCTCCAGCGGCCGGGCATAGGCATCGTCGCCCAGGGCCAGCAGCATGCGGGTGCTGGCGCCGCCCGCCCGTGCGGCGGCCACGGCCTGGTTGGCGCCTTTGCCTCCGGGGAAGGTATGAAAGGCCTGCCCCAGCACGGTTTCACCGGGGCCGGGGATGTGCGAGGCACGGACGACGAAGTCGAGATTGGCAGAGCCGGCTACAAGAATCATGGTTAAATCAATCGGGTCATGCCGGACCGTTCCGAGCCTGGGTTGGCATTTGACGGGCGGGTCAGGCGAGCAGCAGAATTATGGGCTACAAACAGCGCCGGACCTGCCGCCAGGACCTGTGGCGGCGTTCCGTCTACCGGGGCGCGGACGTCTTGGAACCACCGCAAAGGATTGTTGGCAACCATGGGCAGTACGGTATTCGTCAAAGTCGTGGGTTTTCGCGACGTCGAGCGTCATGCGCTCAATACCTTGTTCCGTGTCGCCGCCGAGCACTCCACCTGTTATGCCCTGTGGACGCCCGAGTCGCCGGTGATGCCCCATATTGCCTTGATCGACGTCGAGAGCTACGAGGCCGGCATGGCGCTGGCGTCACCCGGACTGAACCCGAATCTCAAGCTGATCTGCGTCGGCAATGGCGCGCCCGAACGTGCCTGGCGGGTGTTTGCGCGCCCGATCAACTGGTCTGCGATCCTGCATGCGATGGACCAGCTGTTTGCGCAGCAGGGTGTGGACATCAACATCGACTCCGACGACGATGGGGCGACGACGATCATTCCGCCTGGGGTGCGCCAGGCGCTGCTGGTGGAGCCGGTGCGCGATGACCGGCTGTATCTGCGGGCGCGCCTGGCACTGGCCGGGCTGATCGATGTCGACGAGGTCGAGTCCTGCGCGCAGGCGCAGGAGAAGCTGCGCAGCCGGCACTACGACGTGGCGGTTGTCAGCGTCGACATGCTGGATGATCCCTGGGGCCTGGTGCAGCGCATGGTATCCATGCATCCGCCGGTCGAGAGTGTGGTAGTGACCTCGTCCAACCGCTCCTGGGCCATGCACGAGCGGGCCGAGCAGGCCGGCTGCCGGGCGCTGCTGGACAAGCCCTTCGACCCGAGCCTGGTGTACCGCGTCTTCCAGATGGTGTGAGGCCGGCGCTAACGCGCGCGGCTGGCGGCAATCAGCCGCGCCAGCCGGTGGGGAAGTGGTGCGGGTTCTCCGCCGAGCTGGGCCGCGATCAGTTCGGCACACAGCACCGCATAGGTCAGCCCCCGTGAGCCCATGGCCGTGCTGACCCACAGACCCGGTTGATCGCCTGCATGCAGGCGGCCCGCCAAGGGCAGGCGGTCGCCGGTGGCCCAGCGTGTTCCCTGCCAGCATTGCACCGAACCGGTCTCGAAACCCGGTGCCAGCGAGGCCTGGCTGGCCGGCAACAGCCGGGCCATCTGTGCCTGGTTGTGGGCATGGGCAGGGGCCGGACCCTCGGGTGCTGCGTTGGCGTTTTCATAGGTGGCGCCGGCATACCAGGCGGTGCCGGACGGGTGCGGCACATGGGCGATGACGCTGCCCGCACCATTGACCGGGAAGCGTGGCATCGCCGCCGCGTCCAGCGGGTGGTGCAGGGCCCACGAGACCTGCCCCCGTAGACCGGTCAGGGGCGCCAGCCCCGTGATGCCGGGGACAGCCTCGGCAGCGCTTTCGACCAGCCGAGGCGCATCGCCGGCGTTGGCCAACACCAGGTGCGGAGCCTGCGCCAGCGGCGTGCCGTCTGCTGCCCACAGATGCCAGATGCGGTCGACGCAGCTGATGTGGTGGACCTGGCTGTCGCCTTGCCAGTGGATGCCGGTGTGGGCGAGCAAGGCCTCGACCAGCGACTGTGGCCGTATCCAGCCGCCTTGGGCGTGCCAGAGGGCCTGGCCGGTGGGGGCGCCCGCATCGGCCAGGGATTGCGCAACTTGCGGCGGCAGCGTGTCGTCCGACCACGAGCGGCCCTGTGGTGGCCAGTCAGCGGGCAGACGGCGCACCCGGTCGATGGCCAGTTCGGCGACGCCGCAGTTGTCGAAATCCGTCCCCGCGCTGCACAGCCGTTTGACGGTCTGCCAGGTGAGCCGCGCACCGGCACGCGACAGTTGCGATCGCGCACTGTCGTCGCGCGAGACATGTGGCAGCAGCAGCCCGACCGGCAGCGCCGAGGCCCCGGCCGCAGGGGCGGGCGCGGCGTCCAGTACCGTGACCTTCCAGCCGCGCCGGGCCAGTGCCTCGGCCACGGCGGCGCCAGCGATGCCGGCACCCACGACGACGCAATGCCCGGCCGCGACCGGTGCTGGTTGCGCCGCGGAGCGGGTGCGGTTCAACTGCCAGCGCGGTTGAAATTCGCAGGACCATGCAGGCTCGCCTTGCGGTGTGTCCGCGCCGGTATCGGCGGTGTGTGCCTGTGGTTCCGTGAAACCGGTCTGCACCAGCATGTCGATCATCGGCGGGCTGGGGCGCACACCGGTCAGCGCCATGCGGGTGCCGCGCCGGCACAGACGGGCCAGGCCCTTGGCCCCCCAGATGTCGCAAAGAGCGTCGGGTGCAGGGGGCGTGCCTGCCGGTGGGCCCATGCCCAGCAGGACCGTGTCGGCGGCGAACTGCAGCTGGCGCAGCATCTGCTGCGGCGGGCCGATGCACAGCGTGAGATGCAGCCGCCCGCCGTGCAGGGAGAGTCGATGAAAACCCGGCAGCCAGCCGAACCACTGGCGTGTCAGTTCGTCCGTGTAATCGGCGAGGGCCGGGTAGGCGCGCAGCACATCGTGCAGCGAAGAGAGCTGCGGCAAGCGCGTTGCCAGTGCCGCCACGTGCAGGATGCGGGGAGCGGCCGGGTCATGCGCCCATTGCTGCCACAGCGCCACAAAGCGCTGGCCGCAGCCGAAGTCGGTGTCGAGGATGCGCCAGGTGCCGTGGCCGCGCCATGCCTGGGGCAGGCCGCAGACCCGCATCCACGGCGGCGGCGACGGATCAGCCCGCACCCGGGAGGCCAGGATCGCCGGGCCGGCTCAGTTGGTGGGGGGGACGTAGCCCTGGGCTGCGTCGGCGCCACCGCCGAAAAAGTGGGCCTCCATCTGCCGCGCAAGGTATTGGCGGGCCCGTGCATCGGCCAGGTTGAGCCGGTTCTCGTTGACCAGCATGGTCTGGTGCTTGAGCCAGGCAGCCCAGGCTTCCTTGCTCACCTCGGCCCACAAGCGCTTGCCCAACTCACCGGGATATGGGGGAAAGTCGAGTCCTTCGGCTTCCTTGCCCAGTTTGACGCATTGAACCATCCGTGCCATGAAATACTCCATCTATCCGTTATCACTGAAGAGTGAAATTGTCGCCGGTTTTGGAAACCCTTCCGGCGGCGCTACCGTCCCGGGTTGCGGGGCCTTTGCTGGAGAAACAATGTTCCGTTTGTTGAGTGTGCGCCAGACGCTGTCGCTGATCTGTCTGGGCTCGGTCGGTCTGCTGGCCTATGGCCTGTATCTGCAGCATGTGGTGGGGCTGGTGCCATGCCCCATGTGCATCGTCCAGCGCTATGCACTGGTGCTGGTGGCCCTGATCGCGGGCTTGACGGCCATGGGCAAGGGTCGCGGCGTGCATGTCACCGGCATCGTGTTGATGCTGCTGGCGGCCGGCTTCGGTGCCTTCGTCGCCGCGCGCCAGAGCTGGCTGCAGTGGTACCCGCCCGAGGTGGTGTCGTGCGGGCGCGACTTTTACGGAATGATCGAGAACTTTCCGCTGCAGCGCGCCATTCCGATGATCTTCAAGGGCGGTGGTGACTGCGTGGCCATCGACTGGACCTTTCTGGGCGGCTCGATCGCCAATTGGTCGTTTCTGTGTTTTGTCGGGATCTTCGTGCTGGGCGTGACCCAGATGCTGCGTCCGCGCAACGACCGCTGATCCGTTTCTGCCCCTGCGCGACCGGCTGCCGGCGCCGGTCGCCGCGTCCCGTCCGCGGCGGTCTCTCTTGCGCGGGCCGCGCAGCCCTCATCCCCCCCCTGAGAGCGTCATCATGCCGATGGACGCCGATTGACCGCCCCCGTTGTGCACCGTAGTATCTTTGCGCCAGATACGCGGTGGATGCAGCAACAAGCCTTTTTGAAAGGGCGACAGCATGGGGATGGCAGCGTCGGTGGTGGGGGCGTCGGTGCAGCGCGCGAGCGGCACCATGGCGCGTGCGGGCTCGGTGGCGGCAACCCGTCGGGGCGCATCCACGGTGGTGCACTCCGGTGCGCTGGCCGCTCTTTGCACGGTGGCCCGGCTGCACCAGGTTGCCGCCGATCCCGAGACCTTGCGGCACCGCCTGGGACTGGCGCCCAATGAGCCCCTGGACGTCGATGACCTGCTGCGCGCAGCGCAGTTGCTGGGCCTGAGGGCGAAGCGGATCCGCTCCCGCATCGAACGGCTGGTGCAGACACCCTTGCCGGCATTGGCGCTGATGCAGGCTGGCTCAGATTCTGCGGCCAGCGACGCCGGCCTGCAGGTCAAGGTGCTGGCCCAGTGCGACGGGCGCCGCGTGCTGGTGATGGGGGCGCGGGCCGGGGAGGCGGCGCGCGTCGAGCCGGGAGATGCACGGCGGGACTTGCCGGGTGGTGTCCCCCAGATCGAGCCGCTCGAGGTCTTCGCCGCCCAGTGGACCGGTGCGCTGATCCTGATCAGCAGCCGCGCCAGTCTGGCTGGCGAACTGGCACGCTTCGACTTTGCCTGGTTCGTACCCGCGCTGGTGAAATACCGCCGCCTGCTGGGCGAAGTACTGCTGGTGTCCTTCGTGCTGCAGTTGCTGGGCCTGGTCAGTCCGCTGTTTTTCCAGGTGGTGATGGACAAGGTGCTGGTGCACCGGGCCATGAGCACGCTCGACGTGCTGGTGATCGGTCTGCTGGTGGTGGTGGTGTTCGAGAGCGTGCTGTCGGGCGTGCGCGGCTTCGTGATGAGCCACACCACGAGCAGGATCGATGTGGAGCTGGGAGCGCGCTTGTTTCGCCACCTGGTTTCCTTGCCGCTGGCGTATTTCCAGGCGCGGCGGGTCGGCGATTCGGTGGCGCGGGTCCGGGAGCTGGAGAACATTCGCCAGTTCCTGACTGGCAATGCGTTGACGGTCGTGCTGGACCTGGTGTTCTCCATCGTGTTCCTGGCGCTGATGGCCTGGTACAGCCTGCCCCTGACGGCCGTGGTCGTGGTGAGCCTGCCAATGTACTTCCTGCTCAGTCTGGCCGTCACGCCAGTCCTGCGCCGGCGGCTGGATATCAAGTTCGCACGGGGCGCCGAGAACCAGGCGATGCTGGTCGAAACCATCACCGGCATCCAGACGGTGAAGGCGGCGGCGCTCGAGCCGGGCTTCGCGCGCCGCTGGGACCGGCAGCTGGCGGCCTACGTGCAGGCGAGCTTTCGCACCCAGTGGCTGGCCAGCCTGGCCCATGAGGCGGTGAACCTGATCGGCAAGCTCGGCAATGCCTGCACGCTGTGGTTCGGCGCCCATCTGGTCATGGACAACAGCCTGACCGTCGGACAGTTCGTGGCGTTCACGATGTTCGCGCAGCGGGTGGCCCAGCCGATCATGCGCATGGCACAGCTGTGGACCGATTTTCAGCAGACCGGCGTGTCGGTGGCGCGCCTGGGCGACATCCTCAACAGCCAACCCGAGTCAGGCAACAGCAGTGCGCTGCAACTGCCGCCGATCAAGGGCCGCATCACGCTGGATCAGTTGCGGTTTCGCTATCGGCCGGACATGCCCCCTGTCCTGAACGGTGTGAGCCTGGACGTGCGTGCCGGCGAATGCATCGGTATCGTGGGTCGCTCCGGTTCAGGCAAGAGCACGCTGACCAAGCTGGTGCAGCGCCTGTACGCGCCGGAGGGCGGGCGCGTGCTGGTCGACGGCGTCGACATCAGCCTGATCGACGCGGCCCAGTTGCGGCGCCAGATCGGCGTGGTGCTGCAGGAGAATTTGCTGTTCAACCGCAGCATCCGCGAGAACATCGCGATTGCCGACCCGGCCGCGCCCTTGGCTGCGGTGGTTCGCGCGGCGCAGCTCGCCGGGGCGCATGACTTCATCGGCAGCCTGCCGCAGGCCTACGATACGCCGGTCGGCGAGCAGGGCAGCAGTCTGAGCGGTGGCCAGCGCCAGCGGATCGCGCTGGCCCGGGCCCTGTTCACCGAGCCGCGCATCCTGATCCTGGACGAGGCCACCAGTGCGCTGGACTATGAAAGCGAGGCCATCATCCAGCGCAACATGGCGCAGATCTGCCGAGACCGTACGGTGCTGGTGATTGCCCATCGATTGAGCGCGGTGCGCCGTGCCGACCGCATCGTGGTCATGGACCAGGGCGCCATTGTCGAGGTCGGGTCGCATGACGAACTGCTCGCGCGCAGTGGCAGTCTGTACCGGCACCTGTGGCGCATGCAGGACGGCGGCGCAGTCGTGGACGCCGACGGGGACGAGGCAGTGCAGCCATGAGCCCGTGGATGCATGGCATCTCGGACCGCATGCGCGCCTGGGCAGAGCTGTGGACGCGCCACGCGGTGGTTGCCCGCGAAGCCTGGCGCAGGCGCGACGCGTTGCAGGGGCCGCACCGCAGCCCCGACGAACTCGCCTTCCTGCCGGCTGCCCTGCAGTTGCAGCAGACGCCGGTCCATCCTGCACCCCGGCTGGCCGCCGGTCTGCTGATCCTGCTGATCGCGCTGGCTCTGCTGTGGGCCTGTCTGAGCGAAGTCGATGTGGTGGCCGTCGCCACCGGGCGCATCATCGTCGGACAACGGACCAAGACCATACAACCGCTGGAGCGCAGCGTGGTGCAGCGCGTGCTGGTGAGCGATGGTGACCGCGTGCAAGCCGGCCAGGCGCTGGTCGAACTGGATCCGACCACGGCCTATGCGGACCGGCGCAACGTGGGCGAGCAGCTGAAGGCGGCGCAGTCGGAATGGCTGCGGTCACGTTGGCTGCTACAGGCATTGCAGGCGCCAGAGCCGCAGCCGCAGGGGCCGTTGTCGCCACTGTTGCAGCGGGCGCCGCTCGCAGTGGACGCCGTCGACGCGGCATCCGACTGGCGTGCCGACGAGTGGCAGACACTGCAGGACCAGCTGGCTACGGAGTGGCGCGACATCCAGGCCCGGCTGGCCCGCTCGGACGCCGAGATGCGCCGTCGCCGTGCCGAGATGGCCACCGGCCGGGAAGTGCTGGCCAAGCTGGTGTCGACCCTGCCGCTGGTGCGCAAGCGCGAACAGGATTTGCTGGCCTTGGTGGCGCAAGGATTCGTCGCCCCCCATGCCGGGCAGGATCGCACCCGCGAGCGCATCGAGATGGAGCGCGACCTCGAAACCCAGCATGCGCGGCTGCAGGAAGCCGATGCCGCCCTGGCGGAGAGCGTCACTGGCAAAAGCGCCTATGTGGCCGAAACCCGGCGCCAGCTGGCCGAGCGCATGGCGCAGGCGGGGCTGCGCCTGCAACAGGCCCGGCAGGAACACGCCAAGGCCGTGCAGCGGGAAAAGCTGACGGTTCTGACGTCCCCCGTGGCCGGCACCGTTCAGCAACTGGCTGCACACACCGTCGGTGGCGTGGTCACCGAGGCCCAGGTGCTGATGGTCATCGTGCCCGACGACTTCGAGAAGGGCGAGGTGATTGCCGAGGTGGTGCTGGAGAACAAGGACATCGGATTCGTTCGCAGCGGCCAGAGCGCCGAAGTCAAGCTCGAGACCTTTTTGTTCACCCGATACGGAACCATTCCGGCCCGCGTGCAGCAGGTCAGTGCCGATGCGGTCAACGACGAGCAACGGGGTGCCATTTTTCCGGCCCGGCTGCAACTGGGTCGCAAAACCATTGGTGTCGACGGTAGGCAGATTCGTCTGAGTCCGGGCATGAATCTGTCGGCAGAAATCAAGACCGGGCATAGGCGCGTCATTGAATACCTGCTGAGTCCGATCCAGAAGGCGGGGGGCGAGAGCTTGCGGGAGCGATGAGTGGGTGAGTGAGTCAGTGAATCCATGAATGAAGGATGGATGAATGAATGATTGGGATATTCGAATGGCCGGACCCACAGATAGGTATTGAGACAGACGAAAGACCAGCATCAAACCAGTCACAGGGGAGGCTCCATGATCATGCAACTGAATGAAAATGAACGGCTTGGCATTCGCTGCCCGCACCATTGGCGGTCGCCCATGCGTCGCAGCAAACGCATGGCCATCACCCTGGTTTGGGCGTTGGTCTTGGCCTCTCTGGGCGCGTCCACTGCCTGGGCTGTCCCCTATGGAAATCACGATGTCCGGCAGTTGGTGGTGCCTGCGTCGAAGCCTGGCGCTGGCGGCTCGTTCAACCTGGCCTACTTTGACCGCATGTTGTCGGACCTGTCGGCGCATGCAGGCAACTACCCGCCGCAATTCGATTCGCCCGGTGACATGCAGCGCGCACAACGTGATACGCGCCAATTGATGGGCATGCTCCATGCAGCATTCGGAAAGTCTCCGCCCGACGCATTGCTGCTGCGCATGGCCGCCCTGGGTTCCATCGGTCATAACCTGGAGATAACCGGCGGGGCCGAATTTGCGCAGACCCATTTTGAGCGCGCGCTGCGTGCCAACGCCGACGATCCATTGGTCAACTACCACTACGGCAGCTTCCTGGCCGGCAGCGCGCGCCCGAGAGAAGCCCTGCCTTATCTGCAAAAGGCCCGAGACAAGGGCGTGACACCTGCTCTTTATGCGATCGGTTTGGCGCAGCTCAGTCTGGGCGACAAGTCGTCAGCGCTGGCGGCACTCAACGAATACATGAAGCGGAACCCATCGGATCAGCGGGTCCGGGGGCTGGTTGACGCGATTCGGGGTGGGAAGTTGGAGATTCAGGTTGGGAGGGTGAAATAGCTCAACGGATTGATGGAGCTACTGTTGGCTCTATTTGAATTGGATAAATTTGCGTCTTCATTTTCAATAAATGTCGACAGCTTAAGTTCTCTCTAGATGATTTGCAGAGGCAACGTTGCAGGTTAACGTGACGTGATGCGATGGATTCCATCAAGCTGCTTTTGGTTACGTATGTCTTAAATTAAGATTATGGAAATGACATATCAATCGATCTTGCGAATGGTCGTGCTATTTGTCTGTGCGATGGTCAATGTGGCATGTGATGGTCACAATGCAACGCAGTCGCCACCAATACGCCTCAAATTCGATCTTAGCAATCCAACTGAGAAGTTGGAAGTAGTCTTTAAGGTTATTGAGTTTAGAAATTATTCACTTGGGTTTGAAATTTTGCTTGCCAAGGAAAACCAACATGACAATGAAAAAATTAGAGAAAGTATTCTTAGGGCTGCAAATTCCCAGAATTCAACCCCAATTCAAATTGTTGTAGAAATAGTATCGCTTGAGTCAGGCGGCAAAGTGAAAGAAAAAACATACTCGGAGTTGAAACTCTTGGCTTGGGGGCGATCTGGGTTCAATGTTGAAATGGATCAAATTCAATTGCGGCCGGGAGCATATCGAGTGTCGCTTCGAAATCTACACCCTCTCGAATCATTTCAGTCAGTTGCGACATATTTTGCCTCCAGTTATCCCCAAAAAGCAAAACCAATAGCTGAGTAATGTATTAATTTTGGAGTTATTATGCCAACAATGACAATTCATATGGCTGCGGCAGGAACCCCATTGCAAGGTGGGGAGACGTCAATCCTTGGGCATATATGGTATTCAATTGATGATGGTTCGGGTAGTAAGCCGAAAAGTTTTGGGTTTGCCCCCAAATTTGACGCAACGGGTATTTCGCGAGCTTTTGGGCAAGGCCAAGTTTACAATTCAGACACTGATTATTATTTAAACACTGATCCCGAAAGGCCAATTCAGACCATCACAGTTGAAGTTTCAGATTATGAGTATGAAGTGCTTTTGCGGTTTGGTCAGAATCCTGCAGCTCATGGGTTTAATGACTTCTATAATGGATTATCAAATAACTGTATTGATTTCATTTGGCAAGCTCTTCATGTTGCAGGTTTCAACAAGAATAGGTTTGAAGGTGCTTTGTTTCCTACGCAGAACACTTCGGCAATAATTGACATTTGGGGTGAAATACAGCAGTCTGTAATTCCGGGGTGGACTACAAAGATCACATTCGATTGGGATGGAAAGCCCACATTTATTCCAATGTGCGTCCCAGGCCGCACTCGAATTAGCTCTTCAACAAGACTCAAATACCTTGAGGCGGTTTCAAATCGGCCACCAGTTCCCCGTGACCCCCTCGCCATCGACCTCGACGGCGATGGAATCGAAACCGTCGGTTTTGCGGCTACCCCCATTCTTTTCGACCACAACGCCGACGGCATCAAGACCGGTACTGGCTGGGTCAAGGTGGACGATGCCTGGCTGGTGCTGGACCGCGACGGCAATGGACTGATTGACTCCGGGCGGGAATTGTTCGGGGTCGACACGCTGCTGTCGGGGACGCCCGGGGTCGATGCCGTCTATGCGCGTTCGGGCTTCGAGGCCCTGCGTGCTCTCGATACGGGAAGCGGGACGCCGGGGTCGCTGGGTGCCGGCGACAACATCTTCAATGCCGACGACAGTGCGTTCAGCCAGGTGCGGTTGTGGCAAGACCTCAACCAGGATGGCGTCAGCCAGGGCAATGAGTTGTTCACCTTGGCCCAGAAGGGTATCCGAAGCATTTCGCTGGTGTCCAGCGATGTCAGCATCAACCTGGGCAATGGGAATACGGTCAGTGGCACTGCGGTGGTGACGCGTGCCAATGGTGTTGATACCGTTGCCGGAACCGTTGCCGTCAGCACTGAGACCCGTGCTGCAAATCTCAACTTGGGTGTCAATCCTTTCCATCGCGAGTTCGCGACCTCGATTGCATGGTCGGAACTGGCGCAGGGCCTGCCGGACATGGAGGGCAGCGGCTGGGTGCGAGACCTGCGCGAGGCCATGAGCCTGGGCACCATTGCAGGTGAAGCTCTGGCAGAACTCGTGCAGGCGTTTGCAGCGGCCACGACGCGGGATGCGCAGTTGTCCATGGTGGATGAAATCCTGCGCCTGTGGGCGCAAACCAATCAGATTCATGCCCTGGGATCCGCGGATGATCCTCATCGGCGTTTTGTTCTGGCAGGCAACCCCGCAACATCCGCCATGTTGCAGCGTGCCGTTCCCGTGCTGGAAGTGTTCAACGGGCAGCTGGTTTCGGACGCCGGTATGCAGGCTCCGGCAATGGGGATGGGGAGCGATGGACAGGCGGTCGCCACGTTCTCGCTGTTTGGTGCGCAGGCAGCTCTGATGCTCGAGTCGTATGCAATCTTGCGCGAATCGGTGTACGGGGCACTTGCGTTGCAGACGCGGCTGAACGAATACCTGAACGCGGTGGACCTGGTCATCGATGCCTCTGGCCTTCGTTTTGATCCGGCCGGCCTGGATGCGCTGCTCGAGCAGCGGCGAATCGCCAGTCCGCGGGATGCGATTTGGGATCTGGTGGATCTCGTTCGCCATGCATCATCGCCGCTGGCGGTCGTGAACTACGACGCGACAGAAAAGCTGTCGCAATGGGTTCACGATTTGCCTGGCGATGCAGCCCTGCGGGCCGAACTGGCGGCCGGCGACATCTTCGTTGCGTCGGCTGGCCCGGCAGGTACATCGCGGCACGACATTTATCTTGGTGATGGTGGCAACAACAGTTTCGATGCGGCGGGGGGCGACGATATCGTCTTCGGTGGCAACGGGAACGACCATTTGTCGGGCGGCAATGGCAACGACACGTTGGACGGCGGCGCCGGCAACGACACGATGAATGGAGGTCCAGGCAACAACGTCTATGTGTTCGGCCCGGGCGATGGACAGGACGTGATCGAGTACTACTCCGACGCGACACCCGGCAAGTTCAACCTGCTGCGCTTCAAGCCAGGCATCACGCCAGACCAGATCATCGCCCGCCGGGTGTTCGATGCGGCGTTCATCCGATCGGATCCGAACAATGCGCAGTATGCGGCGCTGGAACTCAGCATCGCTGGCACGACGGACAAGGTCACGGTGCGCGGCGTGTTCGACTACGACAACCCGGCCAATGTGTACAACCCGCTGCAGGGCATCGAGTTCGCTGACGGCACGGTCTGGGGGCTGGCCGAGATCGTCGCGCGAACCTTGCAGTCGAGCGACGGCGCCGATGCCCTGCGCGGTACACCCGATGCCGACGTCATCCGCGGTGGCAGCGGCAACGACACCTTGGGGGGCGGTGCTGGCAATGACACGCTGTTTGGCGACGCTGGCAATGATGCCATCGCTGGCGACGGCGGAGACGATCTCATCGATGGTGGGGACGGTGACGACAACCTGTCCGGCGGCGATGGCAATGACGTGCTTTACGGGGGTTCGGGCGCCGACACGCTGTCCGGCTGGAATGGCGCGGACATTCTGGAGGGGGGTACGGGCAACGACAGGCTCGACGGCGGCCTGGGCAACAACGTCTACCTGTTCGGCCCGGGCGATGGGCAGGACGTGATCGAGTACTACACCGACGCGACACCCGGCAAGTTCAACCTGCTGCGCTTCAAGCCAGGTATCACGGCAGACCAGATCATCGCGCGGCGGGTGTTCGATGCGGCGTTCATCCGGTCGGATCCGAACAATGCGCAGTATGCGGCGCTGGAGCTCAGCATCGCTGGCACGACGGACAAGGTCACGGTGCGCGGCGTGTTCGACTACGACAACCCGACCAATGTGTACAACCCGCTGCAGGGCATCGAGTTCGCCGACGGCACGGTCTGGGGGCTGGCCGAGATCGTCGCGCGAACCTTGCAGTCGACCGATGGCGCTGATGTGTTGCGCGGCTCGTCCTTGGCCGATGTCATCCGTGGTGGCAGTGGCAACGACACCATCCATGCGAGTGACGGGGATGATGATGTGTACGGCGACGGTGGCGACGACATTCTGAGCGGCGACAGTGGCAACGACCGGCTGTGGGGTGGTGTGGGTGATGACCGCTTGCGCGGCGAACTGGGCAACGACAAGCTGTATGGCAACGAGGGGAACGATGTGCTGATCGGCGATGCCAGTGCGGAGACGGGTGCACCGGTCCGAATCGCCAGCCTGGTGGTCGTGGCCCGTGGCACCGCATGCCTGAACGTCTGGCCCGCCATGGAAGTGTGGATTGCCGGTCGGCGGGTGCAGTCTTTCCAGGTGGATTCGACGGACTTCCGGTCCTACACCGTCACGGCCCCACTGGGTGTGGATGCCACATCGGTGGACATCGTGTTCGCCAATGACGCCTACCGGCCCGATCTGGGCCAGGACCGCAACCTGTACCTGGACCGCATCGAGGTCAACGGGCGCAGCATCAGTGCCCGTGACGTCGGCGCCATCATCGACTATGGGGTCGACGCCGGCGCGTTTGACGGGCTCAACACCGCAAGTACCAACGGAAGCCTGGGCAGCAACGGTGCGATCCGGGTCAGCCTGCTGGGCAGTGACCTGCTCGATGGCGGTCCGGGTGCAGACAGCATGACGGGTGGCTTCGGCAACGACATCTACATCGTCGACCACATCGCGGATGTCGTATCCGAACGGGCCAACGGTGGCCACGATATCGTGCGCTCAAGTGTCAGCTACACACTTCCCGACCATGTGGAGGACCTCGAACTCACCGGCACGTCCAGCATCAATGCCACGGGCAATGCAGCCCAGAATACCTTGCGCGGAAATGCTGCGGCCAACCGGCTGGATGGCGGCGGCGGGGCCGACATGATGGTGGGCAATGGCGGTGACGATATCTACATCGTCGACCATGCCGGCGATATCGTCTACGAAATCGCTGGTGGCGGGATCGACACGGTCCTCAGCAGCGTCAGCCATACCCTGCGGACCGAGGTAGAGAACCTGACCCTTGCCGGGGTGGCTGCCATCAACGGTACCGGCAACAATCTGGCCAACACACTGATCGGCAACGGCGCGGACAACACCTTGAGCGGTGCAGCGGGTGATGACATTTTGTTGGGTGAGCGGGGCAGTGATCGGCTGTACGGCGGAGATGGCAACGACACTCTGTGGGGCGATGCGGCGACAGATGCCAATGCTGTCGAACGGGTCGACAGTCTGGTGATTCACGCAAGAGGCACGATCTGCGAAGCTGTCTGGCCCATGATGCAGGTGTGGATCTCCGGCGTTCTGGTGCAGAGCTTCGAGGTCGCCAGTACCACCTTTTCCGCCTACACCGTCACGGCCCCACTGGGCATGGATGCCCGCACGGTCGACATCGTGTTTGGCAACGACGCCTACCGGCCAGATCTGGGGCAGGACCGCAACCTGTATCTGGATCGCATCGAGGTGAATGGCCGCAGCCTGAGCGCTTCGGCAGCAGGCGTGGTGCTGGACTATGGCTCCGGCGCAGCCGCGTTCGATGGCATCAACACCGCCAGCAGCTGGGGTGGAGTCGGCTCCAATGGCGCGCTGCATTTCGGCCTTGTCGGCGCCGATCTGCTCGACGGCGGCAGTGGTGCGGACGACATGCATGGCGGCATCGGCAATGATGTCTACGTTGTCGACAACGCGCTGGACCGTGTGTTCGAGCAGGCGAACAGCGGGCACGACATCGTGCGGTCCAGCGTGTCCTGCCGTCTTTCGGAGCATGTCGAGGATCTGGAGCTCATCGGTACTGCCGCCATCGACGGCACGGGTAATGCCACGCAGAACACCTTGCGCGGCAATGCGGCGGCCAACCGACTCGACGGCGGTGCGGGCTCCGATCTGCTGGTCGGTGGCGCCGGCGGAGATACCTATGTTCTTGGACGGGGGTACGGCAATGACAGCGTCTATGACTACGACCCCACGCCGGGGGCGGTCGATACCGCCTTGTTCGAGGGGGACATCGCTGCCGAACAGCTGTGGTTCCGGCGTGTCGGCAGCAGCCTGGAGGTGAGCGTCATCGGTACCACCGACAAACTGAGCATCAGCGGCTGGTACGGCGGCAGCGCGTACCGGATCGAACAGTTCAAGACTGGTGGCGGCCAGATGCTGCTGGAGAGTCAGGTGCAGAACCTGGTCGATGCCATGGCCGGGTTCGCGCCACCTGCGATGGCACAGACCCACTTGTCGCAAACCTATAGTGATGCGCTGAGCCCGACGATTGCGGCCAACTGGCATTGACCCGCACGAGAGGCCAGGCCAGGCCTCACTCGCTGGCGACGGTTTTGGTAGGTTTGACGGGCAATTGGCGCAACAGCGCGAATGCGACAGCGCCCAGTGCCAGCACACCGACGGCCAGTACCAGCCACAGGATCACTTTGCGCTGCTCGCCGCCACCGGTGAGCATGCCCATCAGGCGATCATTCCAGTGCGAAATGTCGTGGATCTGGCCAGGCCCTGGTGTTGCCATGGGCAGGCGGTCCAGTGCGCCCGTCACGACCGTGCGCAGCACGGATGGGTCAACCGTTGCGGAGGCGGTATCAGGCCGGCCCACGGCCACCATGAAAGGCGCGGGACCTGACGCCAGAAAAACCAGTTGAACCGGGTTGAACTGGGCCGTGGCCGACAACTCGGCTGCCGGCAGGGCCATGCCATGAGAGGCTTCCACGCGCAACCATCGCATGCCGGCGCTATTGAGCGGGATGGCCGCGTTGGTCTTCTCGTCGCCATTCGGGCCCATGCGGTACACCACACCCTGGGCCAATGGGGTCCACGCCTGGGATGTGTCGCGGCGACCGAGGATGCGTACCGGTACCAGCGTATTCGCACGGCTGGTCTGCAACTGCAGCCCGACCATTGGCAGCACGAATTCGATCGGCCACGTCAGGTGCTGGCTGCCTTCTGCCACGGCGCCTGCCAATGGTGCATCGACAGGGGACGCCGGCTGGTGCGCCGTCTGCACCAGGCCGACCGCGTCCTGCACGCGGATGCCTGCCGTGGCGTCATCCCACTGCAGTCGCAGGTACTGGTCCTGCAGCGAAAGCGGCTGCTGCAAGGCCAGCGTCCGGTTGTCGGGGGCCCCTGCGCCATCGAAGCGATAAAGAGGACCCTTGACCGGAACCGCCGTCCAGTGCACCAGATCCGCACTGCGCGACAGTGTCATGTTGACCAGGCTGTTGGCGGGCAGTGTGGCGTTCACCTGCAGCGCCGTGATGCTGCGCTTCTCGCTGCGCGTATCGAGCAGCACCGCCGGCAGTTCGCGCATGGGGGCCGCAGACGTGCCGGTGGTGGAGGCCTGGCCACCGCTCCCCATTTGGACCCATACGGCGCCCTGGTTTCCAGCCAGCTCCATCTGCACGCGCACGGCGTTGCCGGACGGCTGCTGTTGTCCGGTCGACACCATCAAGGGCAAGGCAATGAAGGGAGGCGTGCGCTCGATGGCTTCTGCGGTGCTGCGCGCAGGTGGCGCAATCCGCGCCATCGCCACCGCCTCACCATCGGCATTGAAGATCCGGATGTCCTTCGCCGTTGCGCTGCGCAACTGCAACAGGGCTTCGGCTGGCAGGCTCAGCTGGCCCGCGCTTGCACCTGCAGGCAGCGCCAGCGGGGCGCGCCACGCGAATTCGGCCAGGGTTGGCGATGCGGAATCGGCGGCAGGTGCGGTGCCAGTACCCAGCAGCAGTCCGACCAGAACGATGGCGTTGACGGGGTTCATGCCTGATCCTCCAAGGTTGGGGCCCGTTCGGTCCCCTCGGCCGATTCGCTTGTCGGCCGTGGGGGCAGCGGCGCAAAATGCCCGACGACGAGCATCAACACGCCCACCGCGATGAACACGACGATGCGTTCGGAGCCACCCCGGTTCGACAGGTCGATCAGGAACAGCTTGAGCACGGTGGCGCCCAGCAATACGGCGCCGCCCATCCACATGGCACGCATCTGACGCCGGTGCGCGGCCACCATCAGCCCCAGTGCCAGCAGCGTCCACAGAATCGAGTATCCGGCCTGGACCAGGAACGAGTCGAACAAGGCCCCGGCGTCCCAGCGCACGCCTGCATATTGATGGGCCACCCGCAGCCAGACGGTATTGACGGCCACGAAGGCAAGGCCGATCAGCGCCAGAGGCACTTGCGGGCCACGCACCATTCTTGCTGGTGCGAATGGCGCGGCACGTACACGCATCCACCAGATCGCGCAGGCGCTCAGACCCAGCGTCACGGACAGGTCGGTCGGGTTGAGCAGCGCAACGTAGGGCAGGGGCCGCGCGTCGCCATTCGAGTGCCATGCGACGGCAAGGGCTGCCAGTGCCACCAGTGCGGCCAGAGGTGCTGCCGCCCGCCACAGGTAGGCATCGGCAAAGCGCTGCAGCGGCCAGCGCTGGCGCAACCGGCTGTCGGGGTCAAAGCCGCTGCGGCCGGCCAGCAGCAGCAATACGCCGGTGGCGGACACCAGCAGGATGACCGACGCCCAGGCGGTGCGAAACAGCTCGGCGCGCTGCACGGCCCACAGCAGCGCGTTGCCGAACAGCAGGACCAGCAGCCAGACACCGCCACTGTGGATCCACGACCACAGCTGCCGAGGTGCGTTTGCATCGAGTTGCTGCAGCACGCGGACATGAAGTACCAGGGCCAGCGGCCAAATCCACCATCCGCCGTGGCCAAAGCCATGCTGGCCCAGCACGAAGCCGTCCAGCGCCACCAGCAGCATGATCGGCAGGTTGAACCAGGCCGGTGTTCCTGCGATCGGCCAGGGGCGCGCCCGTGCGGGCAACGCCAGCCGGTGCGCCAGGAAGGCGCCTGTCAGCCATGCCAGCATGTGCAGCTTGCCCTGCATGCCGAGTTCCAGCACCGGCTCGATGGCGCCTTGCGCGCCGATGCGGTAGCGGCTGATTTCCTGTCCAAGTGCAAATTGCGCCCACAGGAACCCGATCCAGAACAATGCCGGCGACACGCGGGCCTCGATTCTGGCGAACCACTGTGCCAGTCTGGTGCCGCCATCCTGCAGCGTCTCGCGTGTCCAGTGCGCGAGCACGAAGGCCGACGCGGCCAGCAAGCTGGCGCCTACGAAGGCTGGATTGGCAAACGGCCAGTTGGCGGCCTGCACCTGATCCAGGGTGCTCAGATAGGCCAGCGCGCCCAGGACTTGCAGACCCAGGCCCGTCGCACGCGCCACCCAGCGCTCCTGGCGCCGGCCGATCCAGTACACCGCGGCACCTTCGGCAGCCCAGACCGCCGAGGTCCAGCGCGGGTCCAGCGCCAGCGGCACCGCCAGCGTCACAAAGCCCAGGCCCAGCGCAACGAAGCATTCGGCCAGCCAGCGGCCGACACCATTGTCGGAGCGGGTGCGTCGCAGCGCCCAATAGCCCAGCGCCAGATAAAAGCCCCCCAGCACCAGCGACGAGAAACCGGTCGCGTATTCGAAATCCCGTACCAGTCCGGCCTGCAGACCGAACGCGACCAGTGGCGTGCCGAAGATCAGCGTCGCATCCACCGCCTGTCGGGGCGCCAGCGCGTGGCGGGTCGCGTACAGCAGACTGGCGACCAGGTAGACCAGGAAGAAAGCGATCAGGAACGGCTGGGTGCTGGCGTATTGTTCCGGCTGAAACTTCAGCGCCCCCCATGCCGTGGCAATGCCAAAGGTCGCAAAGAATCCGAGCAGGTTCAGGGCGCGCCAGGCGCGCAACCAGGCGATCGCGGCAATGGCCACGCCCAGCAGCAGGTAGTAGGTGAACAGGCCGACATGGTTGCCCTGACCCGTCGACACCAGCAGCGGTGCGGCGAAGGCGCCGGCAAAGCCGATGAAGGCCATGGGCATGGCGTTCTGCATCAGCGCGATTGCCGTGGAGAACGCGCAGATCACCGCCAGCACCCCGAACGCCGCACCGGATGGCAGAAACTGGTACAGCCGGAACGCCGCGAACACGGTCAGGTACAGGACCGCGACGCCTCCGCCTTGCAGCGACAGTGCATAGGCCATCTTGTCCGGATGGCGGTTGCGCAGTCGAAACCCGAATACGAACAAGGCGATGCCGGCGCAGCCGATGCCCGCCAGCCGCAGTTCGGGCGGCAGCATGCTGTTGTCGGCCGCGTATTTGGCCAGGAAGGCCAGGCCGACGAACAGCACCAGCATGCCCAGTCGAACGATGGTGTTGCCGCCGAGCAGCCAGGCCTTGGCCTTGTCGACGGCATGTCCGACCCAGGCGATGTTCTCCGTAGCGGCGGCCTGGACACGCCAGGGCCGGGGGCCGGTAGCCGCCTCGGGCGCACCGGCATCGTCACTGGCAATAGCCGATGGGCGCGCCACGGCGCCAGCGTCGACCGGCATCGGTGGCACCTCGGCCGCAGGATCCGGTCGCCCCGGCGAGGCCTGCGCATCCTCGTCCGTTGCCGCCGATCGGGGGGCATCCATCGCCCCCGGCGTCGTAGCGACGGCCGAGGCCTGCTGCGCGAACTGGGCGGCGACCTCCTTGCGGATGGCGGCCCGCAGACTGAAACCGATCACGGCACCAATGGCCGCGCCAATGACTGCAAACGAGCCGACTTCCGGTCCCAGCACCGCTGCGATCACTCCTCCCCAGAATGCACCCCACAGGATCATGATGTGGTCCTCTTGATTTTTTTGGCGGTCCGCACGGGTCGGTGCGCTGCCGGGGCAGTCTAGCAGCCCCCGCAACCCATGTGAACGCGCCTTTCCCTGTTTGTGGCGACGCAAAATCCGGGGCCTTGCGGGCGAATTACACTCGGTCGAACCACACCGAAACACGCTGACCCCTCCGAGCATGTCACCGACCATCCAACACATCGAATGCTGGGTATTGCGCGCGCCGATCGCCGAACCCGTCGCCAACGCCTTTGGCGCCATGACCAACCGACCTGCGGTCTTCCTGCGCATCACGGACAGCGACGGTGTCGCGGGCTGGGGCGAGGTGTTCAGCAACTTTCCTCAGGTGGGGGCTGAGCACCGGGCGCGCCTGATCGGCAGCATTTTTGTGCCCTTGCTCAAGGGCGTGGCGGCGGACGACCCGGATGTGGTGCGCAGCCTGCTCGACGCCCGTACCCGCCAGATGGCGATCCAGTGTGGTGAGCCTGGCCCGTTTGCCCAGATCACCGGCGCCGTGGACCAGGCCTTGTGGGACATGTCGGCCCGTCGCGCCGGCGTGCCCTTGTGGCGGCATCTGGGTGGCGCCAGCGGCAAGGTGCGCGTCTACGCCAGCGGCATCGGCCCGGACAGGGTGGTCGACACCATGCTGGCCAAGCGCGCGCAAGGGTACCGGGCATTCAAGCTCAAGGTCGGCTTCGGCGCGGCGCGTGACATAGCCAACCTGTCGCAGGCGCGTGCGGCGCTGGGCGACGACGTAGAGATCATGTGTGATGCCAACCAGGCCTGGTCACGCGAAGATGCGGCGGCGCGTATTGCCGAACTGGCGCCTATGCGGCCGTACTGGATCGAGGAGCCCATCGGCGCTGATCAGCCGCATGAGGCCTGGGCTGCCCTGGCCCGCGCCAGCAGCATTGCGCTGGCGGCCGGCGAAAACCTGCGCGGGCAGCCGGCATTCGAGGCGGCGCTGGACGGCGCCTATCTGGGTTTCGTGCAACCCGACGTCGGCAAGTGGGGTGGCATCGGTGGTGGTCTGGCGGTCGCCCGCAAGGCGCTGGCGGCGGGTATGGCCTATTGCCCGCACTGGCTGGCCGGAGGCGTGGGTCTGGCGGCATCGATGCACGCACTGGCGGCTGCCGGCGGCAACGATGGCTGGGCCGAGGTCGACGCCAATCCCAATCCGCTGCGGGAACAGGTCTATCCGCTGGACGTGCGCGATGGCTGGGTGGAACTGCCGGATGCGCCCGGGCTGGGCGTGGAGCCCGACCTGCAGCAATTGGCGCCGTTCATCGTGGCCGCCTGAAAAGCCGTGCGCGGGAGCTCCCGGCGCTGTGTTCGACCTCTCCGGCTGGCGAGGGGCTACTGACCGCGCGCGGGCGCCCCAGCGCTGGCGCTCACAGCGGCAGGCTGTCCAGCGTCTCGTAACTGTTCTTGAGCCAGGTCTTGACGCGCTGGCGCTCCAGCATGCCCAGCGCGTCCTCGTCTGGCGCGCGGTTGTTGATGGCGGCCCAGAAGCTCGCGTTCTGGCGGTCGATCTTGCGCATGCTGCTCTCGTGCAGCGGCGCCAGCGTGACGACCCTGGCGCCCAGGGCCAGGGCTTTTCTCAGTGCTGCAGATTCCTCGAGAGCCGTGAAGTCGGACCCTCGGCCCAGGTTCTTGACCACGATGTAGTTCGGACCGGGCCCGTAGGTATTGATCAACCGGTCGAGCAGGTCGATCGAGTCCTTGCCGGCATCCGAGATATGCCAGAAGTTGACGGTCACGCCCATCTCGCCGAGCAGCGGCAGCAGGTCGGAGTCCTTGATCCAGCGTGCCAGCGGCGCCGCCGTCTGCGCCGCCAGGTCGACGATGACGCTGCCTTGCTGGCCCACGGCAGGGACCTCCTCGAAACTGGCAGCTACCTGGTCCAGCCCTTCGTATCGGTCGACGATGACCGGCGACGCGTAGTCGGCGTAGAAGCGGGTGAACGAGGTATGCGAGCGGTCGGTGTCGAAGCCGGTGAACGGGCGACCGCGGTCGATGAAGTACTGGGCCAGCAGGCGCGAGACGACAGACTTGCCAACACCGCCTTTTTCACCGCCGATAAAGTTGAGGGAGGCCATGGTCGGATTCCTTTGAGAAATTGCGTGGAATGGGTTCAGGTCAGCTTCTTGACCAGGACCAGGCTCTTGCGGTCCCAGTTGTACAGGCGCCGACGCGCCTCCGGAAGCTTGTCCGGGTCGGTCAGCACGAATCCGCGCTTGAGGAACCAGTGCTTGGTGCGGGTGGTCAGCACGAAGATGCTCTCGATGCCCATCGCCTTGGCCCTTTGCTCGACCCGCTTGAGCACACGCTCGCCGTCGCCGGCGCCCTGCGAGTCGGGCGAGACCGTCAGTGCCGCCATCTCTGCCGTCTTGGCCTCCGGGTACGGATACAGCGCCGCACAGGCGAAGATCACGCCGTCGTGCTCCAGGATGGTGTAGTAGCCGATGTCGCGCTCGATCTCGGTCCGTCCGCGCTTGACCAGGGTGCCGTCTTTCTCGAAGGGCTCGATCAGCTGCAGGATGCCGCCCACGTCGTCGGCCGTGGCCTCGCGCAGGTTTTCCAGCTTCTCGTCCACCACCATGGTGCCGATGCCATCATGCACATAGACCTCGAGCAGCAGGGCGCCATCGATGGCAAACGGGATGATGTGGCTGCGTTCGACGCCACTCTTGCAGGCCTTGACGCAGTGCTGCAGGTAGAAAGGCGTGTCCAGCGGCGACTGCGCCGGCGGCAGTTCGGCCAGCAGCTTCTCGGCCTGCGCCAGCGGCAGTTCGGTGTCGATGGGGTTGTCCTCGCCTGCGGGTTCGCCGGGGCGGACCAGGATGCCGGGGGTTTCGGTCAGGAAGATCAGCTTGTCGCTTTGCAACGCGATCGCAATCGAAGTGGCGACCTCTTCCATGGTCAGGTTGAAGGCTTCACCGGTGGGCGAAAAGCCGAACGGCGAGACCAGCACGATGGCGCCGAAATCCAGCGCCCGCTGGATGCCGGCGATGTCAACCTTGCGCACCACGCCCGAGCTCTTGAAGTCCACGCCGTCGACGATGCCCACCGGTCGGGCGGTGATGAAGTTGCCCGATATCACCCGCACCGTGGAGTCGGCCATCGGCGTATTGGGCAGCCCCTGGCTGAAAGCGGCCTCGATCTCGTAGCGCAGCTGCCCGGCGGCCTCCTGCGCGCAGTCCAGCGCCACCTCGTCGGTGACGCGGATGCCGTGCGAGTACTGCGGCGCATGCCCCTTGGCCTTGAGCTGCTCGTTGACCTGCGGCCGGAACCCGTGCACCAGCACGATCCGCACACCCATGCTCTGGATCAGCGCCAGGTCCTGGGCCAGATTCTGCAGCTTGCCGGCAGCGATCGCCTCGCCGGCGATGGCCACCACGAAGGTCTGGTTGCGAAACTTGTGGATATAGGGCGCAACCGAGCGAAACCAGGGCACGAAGGTGAAATTGAAGACTGTGGACATCGGCGGGGCTGGCAGTGCGGTGCGGCGCGGGGAGGGATGGCAAAAGTGTAGCAGTCACCCAGCAGGCGCGGTTGCGCCAACCGGGATAATCGCCCGATGTCAGAACCGGTGCTTGAATTTCCAGAATCCCTGCCGGTCTCGGCCATGCGTGACGAGATCATGCGCGCGATGGCGCAGCACCAGGTCATCATCGTGTGTGGCGAAACCGGCTCCGGAAAGACCACGCAGCTGCCCAAGATGGCCCTGGCCCTGGGCCGGGGCAAGCGTGCCATAGCCCTTGACGGCTGGGGCAAGCCGGCGCACGCACCCGGGCAGGGCAAGCTGATCGGTCACACCCAGCCGCGTCGGATCGCCGCCAGTTCAGTGGCCAAGCGTATCGCCGAAGAGCTCAAGACCCCGCTGGGCGAGGTCGTCGGCTTCAAGGTGCGCTTCCAGGACCGCTTGTCGCGCGATGCGTCGGTCAAGCTGATGACCGACGGCATCCTGCTGGCCGAGACGCAGACCGATCCGCTGCTCAAGGCCTATGACACGCTGATCATCGACGAGGCGCATGAGCGCAGCCTGAACATCGACTTCCTGCTGGGCTATCTGCGCCAGATCCTGCCGCGCCGGCCCGACCTGAAGATCATCGTGACCTCGGCCACCATCGACGCCCAGCGCTTTGCCGACCATTTCGCGTCGCGCCACGGTCCGGCGCCGGTCATCATGGTCTCGGGACGCACCTTTCCGGTGGAACAGCGCTACCGGCCGTTCGAGGAGAGCCGCGAGTACGACCTCAACAACGCCATCTGCGATGCCGTCGACGAGCTGTGGCAGGGGCCGGGCGCTGCCCGTGGCGCTGGCGATATCCTGGTGTTCTTGCCCGGCGAGCGCGAGATCCGCGAAGCGGCAGACGCCGTGCGCAAGCACCTGAGCCACCAGGTGCACCTGCGCAGTGCCGAGGTGATTCCGCTGTTCGCGCGCCTGTCGCAGGCCGAGCAGGACAAGGTGTTCGACACCCATGGCGGGCGGCGCATCGTGCTGGCCACCAACGTGGCCGAGACCTCACTCACCGTGCCGGGCATCCGCTTCGTGATCGACGCCGGCACGGCCAGGGTCAAGCGCTACAGCTTTCGCAGCAAGGTGGAGCAGCTGCTGGTCGAGCCGGTGAGCCAGTCGTCCGCCAACCAGCGCGCCGGACGCTGCGGCCGCGTGGCCGACGGCATCTGTATCCGGCTGTACGCGCAGGAGGATTTCGACCAGCGCCCCCGGTTCACCGACCCCGAGATTTTGCGCAGCTCGCTGGCGGGCGTCATCCTGCGCATGAAGTCGCTGCATCTGGGCATGGTGGAGGATTTCCCGTTCATCGAGCGGCCCCAGTCGCGCGCCATCGCCGATGGCTACCAGCTGCTGGCCGAACTCGGCGCGGTGGACGACGCCAACGAGCTGACGGGCATCGGCAAGGAACTGGCGCGGCTGCCGCTGGACCCCCGGGTCGGGCGCATGATTCTGGAAGCGCGCGAGCGCCAGGCGCTGGACGAGGTGCTGGTGATCGCCAGTGCGCTGAGCGTGCAGGACGTGCGCGACCGGCCGATGGAAGCCCAGGGCGCGGCCGACGCTGCCCACGTGAAGTTCGACGACGAACGCAGCGAATTCACCGGCTACCTCAAGCTGTGGAAGTGGATCACCCACGCCAGAGGCGAGAAGGGCAGCGCCGAGCACCGGCTGTCGAACCGCCAGTATGAACAGCTGCTGCGGCAGAACTTCGTCAACATCCGCCGGGTCCGCGAGTGGAAGGACATCCACTCTCAGTTGCACACCGTCGTGGCCGAACACAAGTGGCGGCTCAACACCACGCCGGCGACCTACGAGCAGCTGCACCTGTCGATGCTGTCCGGCCTGCTGGGAAATGTGGGCTGCAAGCTCGACGACGACGAGGCCTACCTGGGCGCGCGCGGCATCAAGTTCCATCGCCATCCAGGCGCCCATCTGAGCAAGAAGCCGGGCCGCTGGATCCTGGCGGCCGAACTGGTGGAGACGACGCGGCTGTTCGGTCGCGGCATCGCGGCCATCGAACCACAGTGGATCGAGCAGGTGGCCTGGCACCTGCTCAAGAAGCAGTTGCTGGACCCGCACTGGGAGAAGAAGTCGGCCCAGGTCACGGCGCTGGAGCGTGCCACCTTGTACGGCATCGTGGTCTATAACGGGCGCCGGGTCGATTTCGGCCGGGTCGACCCGCAGGGTGCACGGGAGATCTTCATCCGCCAGGCGCTGGTGGCCGGCGAATGGGAGACAAACCTGCCGTTCCTGGCCGCCAACCGCAAGCTGGTGGCCCAGGTGCAGGAGCTCGAGCACAAGTCGCGGCGCCAGGACGTGCTGGTCGACGACGAGCTGATCTACGCCTACTACGACCAGCAATTGCCGGCCGACATCTGCAGCGGCCATGCCTGCGAGCAGTGGTACCGCAGGGCGGTGCGCGAGAAGCCCGGCTTGCTGGTGCTCAGCCGCGAGGAGTTGATGCGCCATGAGGCCGCCGGCATCACGACGCGGGCGTTTCCGCGCAGCCTGCGCCTGGGCGGCGTCGATTGCCAGGTCGAGTACCTGCACGAACCCGGTGATCCGCGCGACGGAATCACCGTCACCGTGCCGCTGTTCGTGCTCAACCAGGTCAACGAGGAGCGCTGCGAATGGCTGGTGCCCGGCATGCTCAAGGAAAAGATCCTGGCGCTGCTCAAGAGCCTGCACCAGAAGCCGCGCTCGCGCTTCGTGCCCCTGCCCGAGAGTGCCGCACGCATCGCCGAGCAGTTCAGCGCGCCAGAGGTTTTCGGCGCTGGCAGCCTGGTCGACGCCTTGCTCAAGCTGGTGCGCGAGAAGACCTCGCTGGACATCAAGCGCGGGGACATCAAGCTCGACACGCTGAGCCCGCACCATTTCATGAACTTCCGGGTGACCGACGACAACGGTCGCCAGATGGGCATCGGCCGCAACCTGGCCGCGCTCAAGGCGGAACTGGGCAGCCAGGCGCGGGGTGCCTTTCAGGCCCTGGCGGCCCTCAAGCTGGGCAGGGGCGCGGCCACTCCGGCCGCGGCTGCGGATTCCGGCCAGCGGCGCCAGCCGAGCGGCAAGGACGGGGTGGCCCGTCCGTCCGCGGGTGCTGATGCGGCCCTTGCCGCGGCGCCCGCGCAGGTACCCGCAGCCCAAGAGCGCCATGTGGCCTGGACCTTTGGCGAATTGCCCGAGCTGCTGGAGATTCGCCGCAAAGGCCAGGTGCTGATCGGCTTTCCGGCGCTGATTGATGCTGGTGATGCGGTGACGATCGAGGTGTTCGACGAGCCCGAGGTCGCTGCCGCACGCCACCGCATCGGTCTGCGCCGGCTGTTCGCGCTGCAGCTGCGCGATGCGCTGAAGTACCTGGAAAAGAACATTCCGGACCTGCAGAAAATGGGAACGGCCTACATGCCGCTGGGAACCGTCGAGCAATTGCGTGCGCAGATCATCGCGCTGGCGCTGGAGCGTGCGTTCCTGGCCGACCCGTTGCCGACGGACGCTGCGTCCTTCAAGCGCCGGGTCGAAGAGGGGCGCGGGCGGCTCACCCTGATTGCCAGCGAGGTGGCACGCCTGGCCTCGGCGATCCTGGTCGAATACGCGCTGGCCGTGCGCAAGATCAAGGACAGCCGCAGCGCGCCCGACGCTGCGGCCGATGCCCAGCAGCAACTGCAGCGCCTGGTGCCGGCCGATTTCCTGGCCCAGACGCCGTGGCCACAGCTGCAGCACCTGGTGCGCTATCTGAAGGCCATCGTGCTGCGCCTGGACAAGGTACGGGCGGACCCGGTGCGCGACAAGACCCGGCTGGCCGAGATCCGGCCGCAGGAGGCGCGGTTCTGGCGTGCGGTCGCCGAGCGCAAGGGCGTGACCGATGCGCGGCTGCAGGAGTTCCGCTGGTTGCTGGAGGAACTGCGGGTCAGCCTGTTCGCCCAGGAGCTGCGCACGCCGCAGCCGGTCAGCGTCAAGCGACTGGACAAGGCATGGACACAGATCAGCAGTTGACAGGGTGCCTGTGAGCCGGCACCAGACCCGTCTGCGGCATCCGCGGCTGCGCGCTGGCGTGCTGGTGATGCGCCGCGTCGAGCGGCTGCCACCTACCGTGCGCGGACTGATGTGGGTCAGCCTGTCGGGATTCCTGTTCGTGATGCTGAACACCTTGCTGCGCACGCTCAGCCTGCAACTGCACCCGATGCAGGCGCAGTTCCTGCGCTACCTGGCGGCGGTGGTCGTCATGCTGCCGCTGATCGCCCGCTCCGGCGTTGCCGCCTACTGGCCCAGCCGGGTCGGCGGACAGTTTGCCCGTGGCGCCGTCCATGCGGCCGGGCTGGTGCTGTGGTTCACGGCGCTGCCGCATATCCCGCTGGCCGACACCACGGCCATCGGGTTCACCGGACCGATCTTCATCATGCTGGGTGCGTACCTGTTTTTTCGCGAGACCATGCGCTGGGAGCGCTGGCTGGCTTCGATGATCGGTTTTGGCGGCGTGATGATCGTGGTCGGGCCGCAGCTCTCCGGCAGTGCCGGCATCTACAACCTGCTGATGCTGGCCTCCAGCCCGGTCTTTGCCGCATCGTTTCTGATGACCAAGGCGCTGACGCGCTACGAGCGGGTCGAAGTGATCGTGTTCTGGCAGGCGCTGACCGTCACCTTGTTCAGCCTGCCCATGGCTTGGTGGTTCTGGCAGTCGCCCAGCGCCTGGCAGTGGTTCGGCTTTCTGGTGGCCGGGCTGCTGGGGGTGGCCGGGCACTACAGCGTGACGCGGGGATTTGCGATCGCCGACATCTCGTCGACACAGTCGGTCAAGTTCCTCGACCTGGTCTGGGCCGCCAGCATGGGCTGGCTGTTCTTTGGCGACGTGCCGACACGCTCCACGCTGATCGGTGGCGCGGTGATCAGCGCATCGACGATCTGGATCGCGCACCGCGAATCGCGGCGCAAGGGCTGACGACGGCGCAGCCGCAGGCCATGCCGGACGTTACAGGCGTGCCAGTCGCTCCAGCGCCAGATGCAGCGTCTCGTCCTTCTTGGCAAAGCAGAAGCGCACGACGTTCTGGTCGAAACCATTGCCGTAGAACGCCGACAGCGGGATCGCCGCCACGCCGATCTCTGTGGTCAGCCATTGGCAGAAATCGGCCTCGCCCAGGTTCTTCTCGGGTACGGCCAGTGCGGATTTGTCCACGCACTGGAAGTAGCTGCCCTCGCTGGGCAGCAGCCGGAACCGGGTACGGGCCAGGCCTTCACGAAACAGGTCGCGCTTGCGCTGGTAGAACGCCGGCAGATCCTGGTAGTGCGCGGCATTGCCCATGTAGCTGGCAATCCCGTATTGCATCGGCGTATTGACGGTGAACACGTTGAACTGGTGCACCTTGCGGAATTCGGCGGTCAAGGCCGCCGGCGCGGCGACAAAGCCGATCTTCCAGCCCGTCACATGGTAGGTCTTGCCGAAACTCGACACGATGAAGGCGCGTGCCGCCAGGCCGGGGAAGCGCGCCGCGCTGTGGTGTTCCTGGCCGTCGAACACCATGTGTTCGTAGACCTCGTCGCTGATCAGGAAGATGTCGGTCGGCGCCAGCAGTTCCTGCAGGCGCAGCATGTCCTGCTGGCTCCACACTGTGGCGCTGGGGTTGTGCGGGCTGTTGATCAGGATGGCGCGCGTGCGCGGCGTGATGGCCGCTGCGATCTTGTCGAAGTCGGGCCGGAAGCTGCCCGGCGTCAGCGGTACGCGCACCGGGATGCCGCCCGCCAGTTCGATGTTCGGCACGTAGGAGTCGTAGCAGGGCTCGAGCACGATCACTTCGTCGCCTGCGCGCACCACCGCCAGGATGGCGGTGAAGATGGCCTGTGTGGCACCCGCGGTCACCGTGATCTCGCTGCCGGCGTCATAGGATCGTCCGCCATGCGGGCCGTGCCATGCCTGCAGCTTGTCGGCGATGGCCTCGCGCAGCGGCGCCACGCCGGTCATCGGCGGATACTGGTTCAGGCCCTGGGTCATCGCATCGCTGACGGCGCCCACCAGCGCCGGGTCACACGGAAAGTCCGGAAAGCCCTGGCCCAGGTTGACCGCCTTCTTTTCCGCAGCCAGCGCGGACATGACGGTGAAGATCGTGGTGCCGACGTTGGGCAGCTTGGTGACGAGGGCGGGAGTGCGGGGGACTGAAGCTTGGTCGGTCATGGTGCGGGGGGTAAGGGGCGGTTTTCAGGGGGTTGGGGACAGAGCTCGCCCACTGCGTGTGGCTCGGTCTGTCCCGCAAGGGGGGCATCCGGACATCCGGACATCCGGACATCCGACAAAGTGTTGGGGACAGAGCTTGTTCACTTCGTGTAACTGCGGTCTGTCCCACAAGGTCTCACAATTCATAATCGCTCGCCTCCCCGCTCATGGCGCGGGCGACGAGGTTGCGCGAGAGGCGGTCACTGAGCAGTTCGGCGAACTTGAGCACGAAATTGCGCAGGTAGGCGCCGCGCTTGAAGGCAACACGGGCGACGTTCTGGCCGAACAGGTGGCCGACCGGGACCACGCGCAGGCCGCTCTTGCCGCCGTCGTCGGCAATGTCGCGCACCGCCATCTCGGCGACGATGCCCACGCCCATGCCCAGGCGTACGTAGGTGGTGATGACGTCGGAGTCTATGGCCTCGAGCACGATCTGCGGATGCAGGTTGCGGGTGGCGAACGCCTGGTCGATCCGGGTGCGTCCGGTGAACGACGGGTGGTAAGTGATCAGTGGTTCGCTGGCCAGGTCTTCGAGTGTGATGCGTTCGAGCGCGCACAGTGCATGCTGCTCTGGCAGCACCAGCATGTGCTGCCACTCATAGCAGGGCAGCGTGACCAGTTCGCTGTACGCAGCAAGCGACTCGGTGGCGATGCCGATGTCGGCGGTCTCTTCGATCACCATCTGCGCGACCTGGTCCGGCGCGCCCTGGTGCAGGCTGACATTGACCTTGGGATAGGCCTGGCGCAACTGGCTGACCGATTGCGGCAGCACGTAGCGGGCCTGCGTGTGGGTGGTGGCGATGGACAGCGTGCCGCTGTCCTGGGCGCTGAACTCGTTGCCGATGCGCTTGAGATTGCCGACCTCGCGCATGATGAGATCGATGCTTTTGACCACCTGCTGGCCGGGTTCGGTGATCCGCTTGAGCCGCTTTCCGTGGCGGGTGAAGATGTCGATGCCAAGCTCTTCCTCGAGCTCGATGATCGCCTTCGAGACGCCGGGTTGGGAGGTGTGCAGGGCCTTGGCGGCCTCGGTCAGGTTCAGATTGCGCCGGACGGCTTCCTGGACAAAGCGGAATTGGTGAAGATTCATGTCGATCGGCAATCCATGGCGCCTGATTATGCCCGGCGTGGCAGCGCGACGCGCCCGCTGGCCCGGCGCGGCGTCAGTCCAGCGCCACCCCTGCGAGCAGGTCGATCACCCGGGGATCCTCGCCGACTGCCGGCCGCAGTTCGATGCGCCGATCCGGGTATTGCGCTGCCAGCGTGTCGACCAGCGCCGGGAGGTCCTGCCGCGCATGCCGCCCGACGCCCAGGAACATCGGCACCACGACGATGTCGGTGGCACCCTTGGCCACCACCTCCGCGACGACGGTCGGCAGATCGGGCGTCGTCAGTTCCAGATAGGCGCAGCGCACCTGCGCGGCGGCATCGCGCGAGCGCATGCGAGCAGCAACCGCCTCGATCGGGCGGCTCCACAAGGGGTCGCGTGAGCCATGGGCAAACAGGACCGTGGCGCGGTGGGCGGTCATCAGCGTCTTAGCACCAGCCAGCTGAATGCCGACAGTGACAGCAGGGAGTAAATGATGCCGGGCGCCGCAGCCGCCAGCCACGGCCACCAGTTGCGCAGGTTGCCGAAGTGGCCGAACAGGTTGTTGAGCAGGAAAAAGCTGATGCCGGTCATGACGCCGATGAAGACATAGGTCGAGATGGCGGTCGTACGGAAGTGCAGATAGGCAAAGGGCAGCGCCAGCACCAGCATCACCATGCAGCTGAGCGGGTAGAACACCTTGCGCCAGAGTTCGATCTCGTAACGTTGCGAGGCCTGGTCGTTCGCGTCCAGGTGGCGCATGAACTGGAACAGGTCGATGATCGGCATGCGGTCCGGCCGCAACAAGGCGACTGCGGCCATCTCCGAGGTCAGGCCGGTGTTCCAGCGGAATTCGTCCAGGTGCTCGACCTCGGCCCGCGGCTGTCCACGTGCATCCGTGGTGAAAACGGTGCGCCGCACATCCTGCAGCAACCAGAAGCCGCCACCGGTGAAGGACCCCTGGGCCGCCTCGCTGTTGGAGGCGAGCTTGCCCGCGTCGGTGTACTCCATGATCCGGATGCGGCGCATGTCGCCATTGGGTTGCAAGGCGCCGACATTGACCCAGAATGCGTGCGTGTCCTGCTTCTCGCGCAGCCAGGCGCCGGTCTGGCCCACGGTGATCTCCCGTACGTACTGCGCGCGCAGGAACTGGCCGGCACGGTCGGCCACCGGGACCAGAAAGTCTCCGATGGCAAAGGTGACCAGCGTGAACAGCATGCCCAGGCCCAGCATCGTGCGCAGCGCCCGCCATGGGTCGAGCCCGCTGGTGCGCAGCACGGTGAATTCGGAGTTCTGCGCCAGCCGTGCCATCACGAAGACCGAGCCGATCAGCACCGTGATGGGCAGCAGGTCGTATAGGCTGCTGACGGACAGCGTGGCGACATAGGCCAGGGCGTGGCGCAACTGGTAGCCACCGGGACCGGCGGTGTTGATCCAGCGCAGCTCATTGACGAAGTCGATGAACGAGAACAGGGCCAGAAAGGCCAGCGTGGTGAACGCCACTGCGGCGATCACCTCGCCGTAGATCATGCGGCGCACGGTTTTCATCGGGTGCGCGTCGTCGTGACGGTGGCTGTGTCAGGTATCCGGGTTCGCCGAAATGACGGCAGCAGCCGGATGTTCCAGTGTTTCTTGAACAGCAGCAGGCAGGTCACCATAAAGACGCCACCATGCAAACCCAGATTGAAGGTCCAGAAGTCGGCAGTCCCCGACGAGATGCGGCTGGCGCCGAGGTTGACCATGTTGTAGTAGACGATGAAGGTGAATAGCGAGAAGAGCAGATTGCCGTTGCGGCCGACCCGCGGATTGACGGTGGAAAACACCAGACCCATCAGCACGAAGTTGATGGACGCCAGCGCCAGCCCGATGCGCCACGACAACTCGCCCAGGTAGGGCTGGGTGTGGCCCAGCCACAGTGCGCGGGTCGACAGCACGGTGGGAGGCAGCGCACGGGCCACCTGCTGCGCTTTTTCATCCACCAGCACGCCGTATTCCTTGAATTCGCTGATCTTGAAGCCGGGCGCGTTGATCTGGTCCTCCATGCGCTGGCCGTTGGTCAGCATCAGGAAGCGGTCCGCGCCGACGGTATCGATGCGCCCGGCACGGGCCGAGGTCACGATCTGCTTGCCTTTTTCGCGGGCGGCGATGAACACCTGCCCGGCAGTCTTGCCCTCGACCGAGTCCTTGTCGATGAAAAACACCCGGTCACCGCTGGCCGACTCCTGAAACTGGCCCGGTACGATGCGTTCGAGGTCGCCGCGCTGCTCGTAGCGGTCGCTCAGGGCTTCCGATTGCTGGTGGGACCAGGGCCAGACAAAAACGGAGAACAGGGCGATCACCAGCCAGATCGGCCAGGAGAATCGAATCAGGGGCCGCAGAAAGCTGACCAGGCCCTGGCCGCTGGAGAACCAGATGGCCATTTCGCTGTCCCCATACATGCGCGACAGCGTGGATACGGTCGCGACGAACAGGCTCAGTGTGAGAATCGTCGGCGCATGGCCCAGCACGGTGTAGCCCAGCACCATCATGACCTCGGCCGGGTCGACGCTGCCGCGCGTGGCCAGGCCCACGGTGCGGATCAGCAACATGGTCATGACGATCGTCGCAAGCACCACCACGGTGGCGCCGAAGGTCCGGGACATCTCCTTGCGGATGGAAGAATGGAATAACATCGCTTGCAATGAAAGACGCAATTATGAACTTTGAAATCAAGTCAATGGATTTGTCGGCTGCTGCTGCTGGCAAGGCGGACGCGCTGGTGATCCTGGTTCCACAGGGCTTCGGCCCGGTCAAGGGCGTGCTGGGGGACCTGATCGGTGCGGTGCTCAAGGCCGGTGACTTCGAGGCCAAGGCGGGCAAGCTGCTGGCCATGTACAACGTGGCGGGCGTGGCAGCCAAACGGGTGGTACTGGCCGGATGCGAGGCTGGCACGGCGCGCCAGGTGCGTCAGGCCGTGAGCGCCGCCGTCACGGCTCTCAAGGTCCCGAATGTCCGCCGGCTGCTGGTCTGTTTCGCGGCGCCGGCCGACGACGCCGCGCTGCGCATGGCGGTTCAGGCCGCGGCCGACGCCAGTTACGTCTACACCACCACCAAGTCCAAGCCGGAGCCCCGTGCACTTGCCGAGGTGGTGCTGGGCGTGCCGGACGCAGCTCCGAGCCAGGCGGCTTTCGCACTGGCTGTTGCCACCGTTCGCGGCGTGGAACTGGCCAAGGAATGGGCGAACCGCCCAGGAAACCATGCGACGCCGACCTTGCTGGCCGGGGCGGCCAGGGAACTGGGCAAGATGGCGCACGTGCAATGCGAGGTGCTGGGCCCCAGGCAGGTGGCCAAGCTCGGCATGGGCGCCTTCATGGCGGTTGCGCGCGGCTCGGAAGAAGAATTGCGTTTCATCGTCCTGCGCTATACCGGCGCCCCCAAGAACGAGGCGCCCACGGTGCTGGTGGGCAAGGGCATCACGTTCGACAGCGGCGGCATCTCGATCAAGCCTGCGCCCGAGATGGACGAGATGAAGTACGACATGTGCGGTGCCGCCAGCGTGCTGGGTGTGTTCCGCTCGTTGGCCGAACTGAAGCCAGCCATCAACGTCGTAGGGCTGATTCCGAGCTGTGAGAATCTGCCGGACGGGCGTGCCGTCAAGCCGGGTGACGTGGTCACCAGCATGAGCGGACAGACGATCGAGATCCTCAACACCGATGCCGAAGGGCGGCTCGTGCTGTGCGATGCGCTGACCTACGCCGAGCGCTTCCAGCCCCGCGCAGTGGTCGACATCGCCACGCTGACCGGTGCCTGCGTCATTGCCCTGGGTGGCGTTCGCAGCGGCATGTTTGCCAGCACCGATGCGCTGGCCGCATCCTTGTCGACAGCCGGTGACGATGCCATGGACCTGTGCTGGCGCATGCCGCTGGACGAGGAGTACGCCGACGGGCTCAAGACCCATTTCGCCGACGTGGCCAATGTCGGCGGCCGACCCGCCGGCGCGATCACCGCGGCCAAGTATCTGCAGCGCTTCACCGCGAAATACCCGTGGGGCCACCTGGACATTGCCGGCACCGCATGGAAGGGCGGCGCGGCCAAGGGCGCAACCGGTCGTCCGGTGCCCTTGCTGCTGCACTTTCTGCTGGCCCAGGCGCCCGCACAAGGTACGACGGCCGACGCTGCCAAGGCACCTGCCGGCAAGCGCGCCTCGGCTGCGCGGCGCAAGGTTTGATCGGCCGCGTCGGATATCTGCGCGTTGCGGCGCCGATGCCAGGGGCCGCAGCGCGACATCCGGGGTGGTTCCGACAGCACGAGTGACAGCCATGACCGAGATCGCATTTCATTTCAACATGCCGGACAAGACCGGCTACATCTGCCGCCTGCTGCGCAAGGCGACGGCGCAAGGCGCCCGCGTCGCCGTTTCCGGTCCGCAGGCCGTGCTGCGCGACCTCGATCAGGCCTTGTGGTCGTTTTCGGCCGTGGATTTCGTTCCGCATTGCAGCGCCGACAGCCCGGCCCATGTGCGTGAGGCTTCGCCGGTGGTACTGGGCGGCGCGCTGGACGCGCTGGCGCACCAGGATGTTCTGCTCAATCTGGACGCCGAGGTGCCGACCGGCTTCGAGCGCTTCACCCGGGTGATCGAGGTGGTGGGGGCCGATGACGAGGAGCGCGCCCATTCCCGTGCGCGCTGGAAGTATTACCAGCAACGCGGCTACCCGATCGTGCGGCACGACCTGGCCGACAAGGGAGGCCGCTGATGGTCACCTCGGCGCGCGGCTATCCGCGTTTTGTACCGACCCTGACCGAAGTGGTTCGCGCGCCGGCGCCACCGGTCGAGCCGCCGCCGGATCCGGCATTGCTCGAGGCTGCCCGGCGCGAGGCCGAAGAGGCGCAGCGCCGCCAGGAGGCTGCCCGCCGCCAGGAGGTCGTCGAGCGGCTGCGGGCGCACCTGCTGACGGCTGTCGATGACCGGATCCAGGACATGGTGGCCAGCACCATGCTGGAGCAGGTCGATCTGGTGGGCGAACGCCTGCGCCGGCAGATGGACGACATGGTGCGGGAGTCCTTCGAGACGATTGCCGCGCGGCTGCGTGCCGAACTGGAGGTGATGGTGGACGAAGCCGTCGATGCCGTTCTGGCGGCGCCCCCTGCTGAGCCGGTGGCGGAGCCGGTGACCGTCGACCCGGTCGACCCGGACGTCTGAGCGGCCGCAGAAGGCATTTGCCGGCGTTGTTTTTTTGCGCAGAGAACCCGCTTGGGCAGGGGGTTGTGCAGTGGTGTGCCAACGGGAAATGCGGTATCCTCGCCGGCTGTTGGGGCAAATAATGCCCAAACTGAACAAAACCCCCCCTTGGAGTTCCTATGCAAATGAAATTTCGTACTACCTTGACGTTGTGCGCGGCAGCCGCATTGATGGTGGCTTGCGGCAAGAAGGAAGAGCCGGCACCTGCTGCTGCTCCGGCCCCCGCCGCCGCTCCGGCACCCGCCGCAGCGCCCGCGCCTGAGGCAGCCAGCGACGTCATCAAGATCGGCCACGTCGGTCCGACCAGCGGTGCGATCGCCCACCTGGGCAAGGACAACGAAAACGGCGCCCGCATGGCGATCGACGAACTCAACGCCAAGGGCGTGATGATCGGTGGCAAGAAAGTCACACTCGAGCTGCTGCCAGAAGACGACGCTGGTGATCCGAAGCAGGGCACCGCAGTGGCCACCAAGCTGGTCGACGCCAAGGTCAACGGCGTGATCGGTCACCTGAACTCCGGCACCACGATCCCCGCGTCGGCGATCTATGATGCCGCCGGCATCCCCCAGATTTCCCCCTCGGCAACCAACCCCAAGTACACCCGCCAGGGCTTCAAGGGCGCGTTCCGCGTCGTGGCTGACGACGTTCACCTGGGCAGCACGCTCGGCAAATACGCCGTCAACACGCTCAAGGGCAAGAACATCGGCGTGATCGATGACCGTACCGCATACGGCCAGGGCGTTGCCGAAGAGTTCGAAAAGGCGGTTACCGCTGCCGGTGGTACCGTGGTGGGCCACGAGTTCACGACCGACAAGGCGACCGACTTCAACGCCATCCTGACCACGCTCAAGGGCAAGAAGGTTGACGTCGTGTTCTTCGGCGGCATGGACGCCGTTGCAGGCCCGATGATCAAGCAGATGGCCCAGCTCGGCATCAAGGCCAAGTTCATGGGTGGCGACGGCATCTGCTCGGGCGAACTGCCCAAGCTGGCAGGCGACGCACTCAAGGACGACATGGTCTATTGCGCCGAAGCCGGTGGTGTCGAAGGCGAGCAGAAGGTGGGCATGGAGAAATTCCGCGCTGACTTCAAGGCCAAGTTCGGTGCCGACGTTCAGGTGTATGCACCTTACGTCTATGACGCTCTGAACGTCATGGTGGCTGCCATGGTCAAGGCCGATTCGGCCGATCCTGCCAAGTACCTGCCTGAACTCAAGAAGACCGAGTACAAGGGCGTGACCGGCAACATCGCCTTCGACGAAAAGGGCGACATCAAGAACGGTGCCCTGACGCTGATGACCTACAAGGGCGGCAAGCGTACCGAACTGGCTGTGATCCGCTAATACTGCGTTCAAGCTGTTCCAGAAAAGCCCCGCTCAGCGGGGCTTTTTTTCGCCTGGCGGATTTTCACTGCGCTGTCGGGTCCAGGAAAGCTTGACGCCCGGGGCCAAGCTGGTTCCCGGAGGTTTGACGGTTGCCGGTCTGTGCCTCAGGTCTTTCCCTCCCGCCAGCTCAGGTGTCACCCGGATACCGCTATCGGTCTGCAAAGGCGATAGTCGCAAGGCGATGACAGATTCACCTGCCTACCTTGCGGTCCTCGACAAGCTGCACACCGGTGTCGTCATCCATGCCGCCGATACCCGCATCTTGTACATCAACCCACGCGCGATCGAGTTGCTGGGGCTGTCGAGGGAGCAGATGCTGGGCAAGAAGGCCATCGATCCGGGCTGGCATTTCGTGGATGCCGAAGGCAGGACCATCGAGGCGGATCAGTACCCTGTGAGCCGGGTCATCACTCAGCGCGTGCCGCTGCCCGAAACGGTGTACGGCATCGTCGCTCCTGGCAGGACGTCACCAATGTGGGTACTGGTGAGCGCCTACCCGGAATACGAAGCCCAGGGCGAATTGCAGCAGATCGTGGTCAATTTCCACGACATATCCGCTTTCAAGCAGGCCCAGGAAACCCTTCGTGCGAGCGAATTCCGGTTTCGCACCCTGTTCGAGACCGTGGTCCATGGCATCGTCTACCAGGACCGTGAAGGCCACATCACCGACGCCAATCCAGCAGCGCAACGCATTCTGCGGCTGAGCCTGGACCAACTGCAAGGGCGGTCGTCGACCGATCCATCCTGGCGGGCCGTGCGCGAGAACGGAGAGACGTATGCCGGCGACAAGCACCCGGCGATGCGTGCACTGCGCAGCGGACAAGCCGTACACGGCGAGGTGATGGGCATCGCAGCGCCGGGCCGTGGCCTGACGTGGATCACGGTCAATGCCAGCCCGCTTTTCGAGGACGGCATGGTCAGCGGGGTGTACTCCATCTTTGAGGACGTCACCGAAAAGCGGGCGCTGGAAGAGCAGGTTCGCCAGCAGGCCCTCTTCGATCCACTTACGTCGCTGCCGAACCGGCACCTGCTCAACGACCGCATTGCGCAGGCTTTGGCGGTGTGCCGGCGTACCGGTCGTCTCGGCGCTCTGATGGTGCTGGATCTGGACAACTTCAAGCCGATCAATGACAGCCATGGGCACCTGCTTGGAGACCAGTTGCTGCAACAGGTGGCGTCCCGACTGGCGCATGCGGTGCGCCAGGCCGACACGGTCGCACGCTTTGGCGGCGACGAGTTCGTGGTGCTTCTCCCCGAGCTGGCCAAGGATGCGGCGCAGTCGGTCGCGCTGGCAATGGGGGTCGCCGAGAAGATCCGCGCTTCGCTGGCTGCGCCGTACCTGCTGCGTCCACAGGACCATCGTGGGCCGGCGATAGAACACCACTGCTCAGCCAGTATCGGGGGCGCGCTGTTCGACCCCTCCTCGGACGAGGGTGCTGCCATCTTGCTGCGTGCGGACCAGGCGATGTACGAGGCCAAACGAAACGGGCGCAATCGCGTCAGCTTCGGTGCGGAATCGATCGACTGTCTGGCCGATCCGGCGCCCGGCGCCCGAGCTGCGGACTAGCGCGTTCGCATGGGCGGCCCTTGAGGGCGGCCATCAAGAGCGCCGCACCAGGCATAAGGCCATGCCCCTGGTAACTTGCGCGCCCGGCCAGGTGCCTGGCACCTGGCATCAAAAAGCAGCCAACGGGCAAGGTCATGGCGGGGTTTTTCCGCCTGCCGAGCGCCGATCGTGCATGCTCGTCCGATGACCGCCAATGAACTGCTGGCATGGATTGCCGAATACGACCTGTGGGTATACGCCCTCCTGATGGCTTATGCCTTTGGCAAGACGGGCCCATTGCCCATGGTGGCAGGTTATGTCAGCGCCCTTGGGGCCTTGCAGGCACCGATGGCGATCCTGGTGGTTCTGGCTGGCTCCTTGTTGGGCAGCCAGCTTCGGTTTGCCATAGGACGCTATGGCTCGCCCTGGCTTTTCGAGCGATTTCCCCGCTTTGCACCCTGGTTGGCGCTTGGGGCCGCAGGGGTCGATCGGTATCAGCGTCTGCTGTTGCCGCTGTACCGTTTTGCCAAAGGCTCCTTCAGCCTGATCGGGATGGGTGCTGGTGCTTCCCGGTTGACCTGGCGGCGGTTCATGTTGTTCGATTCAGCGGGAGCTCTTTTGTGGAGCACCGTATCCGTGGGGCTGGGTGTGGCGATCGGTCAGCTCGGGCACGCACTGGATCCGCGCTGGGCTGCCTATTTCGGGCTGGGTCTGCTGGTACTGGTCATGGTGACGGTTGCCGTGTCAGGTGCCCGGCTCAAGCGCATTTTGTTGCCGCACGCGACCGAGGCATTGCTGGCGGCCAAGGCGCGACGCGCACAGGCATCCGCCGCCTGAGCAGGCCAGCCTGCGCTGCCCATGACCACGACGCCCGGCGTCACAAAGCCGGTGTCGACACCGTGCCACAAGCTGTCTGACGCCAGCGCCGTGGGGCGCTACCAGGGCTTGGGCTGGCGCCGTTCCACTTGTGTGGCTGCAAGCGTGTAGCCGCTGGTTCCCATCAGCGAGTCGTTGCGCGCCGTGTGCAGGATGCCGGCCACCGATACGGCATCCATGGTGCGCAAGTCCTTGACCGGCTGGGTCACCATCACATGGATGATCTGGTTCGCCGGCGGTGGCGGGGTGTGGATGCAGGCGCCGAAGTACGGCACCAGCAGGAACTCGCGCATTTCGCCCTTCCGGGCATCCAGGGGCACGACGTAGCCGGCGATTCGTACCTGGGCGCCGTTCAACGCATGGTTGGTGGGCGCGTTGTCCCAGGTCTCGCGCATCTGCCGCGCAAGTTCCATGGCCTTGGGGCTGCCGTCGTCCAGGCTGGCGAGCGGCAGGTTGCGATAGCGCTGGAGCGGATCCCAACCCTTGGGGACCAGCGTTTGCCAGTCGAGTTCGCCGATGGCGGCCTGGGAGGGAGAGCCGCCGGCGCTCTTGCTGCGTTCGTAGTCGAGGGCCAGCCAGCGCACGGTGCCGCCGAGCGCAAGCATGACCGCCAGCGCGGCGCCGACGCGCAGGGCGAGCTGGAAGCGGGGGGAACTTATGGGCATCGGGGCTCTGCGCGCCGCTAGCGCGGCTTGCCCTTGTACGGCTGCACCTGGCTGGCGATCATGGTGTAGCCGCTGGCACCCATGTCCGTCTTGGAGCGTTCGAGTTGCAGCGTGCCATTGACCCAGACCGCGTCCATCGTGCGCAGTCCCTTGATCGCGGTCTGCGAGCGCACGTGCACGATCTGGTTGGCCGGCGGCGGTGGCGTGTGGATGCAGGCACCGAAATACGGCACCAGCAGAAACTCCCGGATGCCGTCCTTGGCCTCATCCAGCGGCACCAGGTAGCCCGGCAGGCGGACCGACCTGCCAGCCATGCTTGCCACCGTGGGGGCGGTGTCCCAGAGTTCCCGCATGCGGTCGTACAACTTCTGGGCCCGGGGGTCGGAGTCCGGGTAGTTGCCGATGCCCTTGAGCGAGGCCATCGGGTCCCAGTCGGCGGGCGCCAGGTCGTCCCAGGAGATCTCGGGAAACTCGGCCGCGTGCAGCGGCCCGTGCGCCAGCCATCCGGCGGCCAGGGCCAGCAGCGTGCGTCGGGTACAGGAAGACAGGGTTTTCATGGTTCAGGTCCTTGGGGAGAGTCCATCGGAGAGCGACAGGCGGTAGGCGCGCCAGCCCGGGGCCAGGCTGGCAAGGCCACCTGCCAGTACCAGGGCCCCGAGCAACCAGCCCTGGAGCGCGGTCGGGTGGGCCAGGTCCAGCGTCAGGCCGAACTGGGATTGCAGCCACGGCCCCAGTACGGCAACGGCTGCCGCCAGACCGGCGATTCCCAGCAACACGCCACCGACCGTGACCATCGCGCCTTCGATCATCAGCAGCATCAGGACGTCGAATGGGCTGGCACCGACGGCGCGCAGCACGGCCAGTTCCCGGCGGCGCTCGTTGAGCCCGGCCATCACCACCGACACCAGGCCGGCCAGGCTGACCGCCGCCACCAGCCCTGACATCAGCAGCAAGGCCTTCTCCCCGGTGCCGATGACATCCCATAGCTCGTCCAGTGCCACGCCCGGCAGAATCGCCATCAGGGGTTCGCCGGTATAGGTGTTGACGTAGCGCTGGGCCGAGAACACGCCGGAGCGGCTTTTGAGCCCCAGCAGTACGGCCGTCACGGCGCGGGGCGTCAGGTCCATGTGGCGGACCGCGCTGGCGTCCACGTGCTGGCCGGGCAGCGGCACGCCGGCGATCCAGTCCACATGCAGGGCCTCCATGGCCTGCAGGCTGATGTGAACCGTGCGGTCCACGGGCGTTCCGGTCGGGGCCAGGATGCCGCGAACGACGAAGGGCTTGTCGGCATGCGCGTTCAGGTCCAGTGCGCCACTGCCGTGCGACAGCACGATGTGGTCGCCCAGCCGATAGCCCAGTCGCGCCGCCACTTCGGAGCCCAGTACGGCGTCGAACAGGTCGGACATGGCCTTGCCCTGCACGATGCGCAGCGCTTGGCGGTCTCCATAGTGGAAGTGTGTGAAGTAGTCGCCGGTGGTGCCCAGCACCGGGAATCCCCTGTGCGAATCTCCCAGCGACAGCGGAATGATCCAGTCGACGCCGCGTTGCTCCTGCAGCGTCTGCACGGTGCTCCAGCGGATGTTGTTGGTGGCCGCTCCGACATGGAACACCGCATACAGCAGGAGTTGCACCGAGCCCGTCCGCGCACCGATGATCAGGTCGGTGCCGGAGACTGCCGAGGTGAAGCTGTCGCGGATATCGGTGCGGATGCGCTCGGTGCCCAGCAGCATGAAGGTGGACAAGGCGATCGAGGCCATGGTCAGCGCCAGCGTGAAGCGCCGGTTCCATGCGCTGCGCCAGGCCAGCGTCCAGAGGAAGCGCATCATGGCGTGGACTCCTCGTGCAAAGGGACGCGGTTGATGCGGGGCAGCTCGATGGCGCGGCTGAAGCGATCGGCCATGCGCAGGTCATGGCTGACGAAAACCAGCGCGCTGTTGGCCACCTCGCAGGCGGCCAGCAGCAGGTCGAGAAAACCGTTGCGGCGCTGTTCGTCCAGCGCCGACGTGGGCTCGTCGGCAATCACCAGCGCCGGTTGACCGATCAGCGCACGGGCCGCTGCGACCCGTTGCTGCTGGCCGACCGACAGATCGCGTGCCGGGCGGTCCCATAGCGTTTTCGGCAGGCCCATGCCCTCCAGCCAGTGCGCGGCCGCCGCGGTATCCGAGCCCGCTTGCTGCTGCGCCGCCTGCCGACGCAAGGGTGAGAACCGGCAGGGCGCGAGCACGTTGTCGCGCACGCTCAGGTAGGGCAGCAGGTTGAACTGCTGGAAGATGTAGCCCACGTGGTCGACGCGGTAGCGGTCGCGCCGGGAGGCGGGCATGCCAGCCCAGGCGCGTCCATCCAGGCGAACCTGCCCGTGTTGCGGCAGCAGCACGCCCGCAATCAGGGCCAGCAAGGTGCTTTTGCCGCAGCCGCTGGGGCCGAACAGAAAGACGGACTCGCCCTTGTTCACATGCAGCGCATCGATGTCCAGGCAGGGTTCCCCGCTGCCAGGCCAGGCGAAGCGCAGCTGCGCGATCTCCAGGATGGACGCTGCCATGACCTCAGCGACCCCAGCGCAGCACGGGTGTCGCCTTGTTCAGCGTGCGCTTGAACTGCCCCTGATCGGTGGCCACCTGCGCATCGATTTTGCGCAGATGCGCGAAGGCGTCGAACATGCGAACGTCGATCTGGCGCGCAAGCGGCGCCTTGGCGCAGTTGAAAACGATGGACACGTCGATGTCGGCGTGTGCATCCTGCGCCTTCGCCCCCTTGGCCGGGGCCTCTGGCGTTGCAGCGGCGGGCTTGTCCTCGCCGCCCAGGCCCAGCACGCCGGACGCGAGCGTGACCTTGCCCAGCCGGCATTCGGCCCGGGGGTCGGTGACGAACAGCTTGTCGGCGGCGTTCAGCTGCTGCACCATGGCGGCGACGCTCTTGCGTTCGGCATCGGTACGCGGTGCGCGCTCGAAGCCCAGGAAATTGTCCAGTGGCGCCTCCATGGTCAGGGTGATGCTTTGGGCGTCGACGGCGACGTCGAGCGCAAGCAGGCCGTGGGTGTGGGCGTGCTGTTGCGCCAGGGCCAACGAGGAAAGCGGCAGCAGCACCAGGGGCGCAAGCCGGCGGGCGGCGCTAGTTCGATTTTGATTTTTCATGAATGTCAACAAATAGGAATGGAGTGGCGCTTCGGTTTGCGGGCGTGCCATCCGGGCGCAGCACCTCGTGTGGCAGACCTGTTGGCGCTGGGACCCCTGTGCGACCAGGCCTCGTCGGACCGGCCCTGAGCGCGTTCGCGCCGGGTGGGTATGGGAGGGTGAACGGACGGGGGTTCCGCGCAACACACCGCGCATCGGCGATGGCGCGGCCAAGAAGCGGCAGGGGCCGGGAATCAGGCCGGCAGTGGCGGGCCGCGTGCCTGGACGCGCAGCGTCGGCCGCGCCCAGGCAGATTCTGGTGCGGCGGCTGTCAGCGCTGCTGTGGGCAGCGCCTGCAGGTGCAGCAGTGCCGCCGTCGGCATGCAGTCGCCATGGCTGACCTGGTCGTACAGGCGGCAGTCGGAGGTGTTGTCGTGGCCTTCGAACAGACGGCCCAGCCAGCGGTTGGCCTCTTGTGCATGGGCGGTTCCATCGATCAGGGCTTTGGCCGTGATGTCGCCATGCGGCGCTGCGGTGTGCAGCACGCTGTGGACCTGTCCCAGGCTTTGCGCGAGGAACACCATGGCCAGCAGCCAGGCCCACGGCCACAGTCCCGCAGCGAGCCGCTTTCGGCGGACCGCGCCGGGCGCGTGTTTCCACGCAGCAGGGCGGTTGGCAGGAATGGGCAGGAGGATCATGGAAAGGCGAGGGCGGGTAACCCGTGGCAGGGCGCCGAGGGGCTATCGTAACCCAGGACGCGAGTGGGAGTCGGGCTGCGGCAGGCCCCAAGTGTCCCTGTGCCGATGCCGGCCGGTTGCAGCGCGTACGGCGGGGCTGTTGTTTGCGTCCATCAGCGGCTCAGCCAGCGCCCGCTGCGAGCAAACGTCCCAGACTGTCCGCCACCTGCCGCACATGGTCGCGTGCCGACGGGACGACCAGGCATTGGCGCAGGTAGCCGTGCGCCATGTCGTTTGCACTGTGCAATTCCACCTTTGCACCCGCATCACGCAGCAGCTGTGCGTAGGCGACGCCCTCATCGTACAAGGGGTCGTGCCAGGCCAGTGCCACCACCGTCGCAGGCGGCTGGCGCGCCCATTTCTGCTGCAGCGGCAAGGCGCGATCGTCGTCAACAGCCAGCGATGGGCCGAGAAACTGCTCCCAGAACCAGCGCATGCCGTCCCGTGTCAGCCCTGGTCCGGCACCACGCTCTGTGTAGCTGCTGCGTGCGAAGTCGACCGACGTGACGGGGTAGAACAACAGGGCGGCGGCGGTCGGTACCTCGGCATTGGCATACATGGCATATGCCGCCAGATGCCCGCCCGAACTGTCTCCGCCGACGGCCATGCGCTTGCAGCCCAGCGCTTTGAGGTTCGACGCCGCCCAGCGGTAGGCGAGCGCCGCATCTTCGCAGGGGCCGGGGAACGGACACTCGGGCGCCTTGCGGTATTCCACGCTCAGCACCCGGCAACCGATGTGGTGGGCCAGGAATGCGCATGCGTTGTCATGCGTCTCCAGATCGCCGACGACCCAGCCGCCACCGTGAAAGAAGACCAGCAGCACATCGCTGGCAGGCGTCGGATCGGCATCGGCCCTGGGCTGGTACAGCCGCGCCGGCAAGGTTCGCTGCGGCAAGGGGATGGGCAAGTCCCGGCGCTCCACAGCCGGCGCATGCACAGGCGACGCATACAGCGCATTGCCTTCTCGCTGCAGTTCGCGGCGCCGCTGCGGTGTCATGGCGTCGGCCGGAATGGCACTGGCCATGGCCGCGACGCGCAGCAGCAGGTCGCGGCTCTGGGGGGCGAGTTCTGCCGGGGAGGCGGGCGTGGATTCGTGGTTCATTGCTATGGTGGGGTTGTCGTTGCTTGACGTCGCGCCAGTCTGGCCTGGCAATCGGGCTGCATGGAGTAGGCTTGGCGCAGTGCAGAGCTTAAGGCCGAATCGTCGTGATATTGATAGGCTGCAGAGCCGATTTTCCTTGGAGTGTGCATGTCCGAATTCAGCAATAGCGTGCGCTGCTGCCGTCCAGCCTCGACTACCGCAAGGTGGGCATCACCGCATCCAACAACGAACGGGTCGAGAGCTGGCTGGCGACCATGTGGATCGATGCGGCCGGAGCCGAAAAGACAATGCATATGAACGACATGGACGTAAGCCCTCCATACGCGGGTTTCTGGCGGCGATTGGGCGCTGGGACAGTCGACTTGATTGTTCTCGCTTTCTTCGCGACCGCATTTGGCAAAGTCGCAGCGATCTCGAAAGACGCGGCCTACGTCCTGCTGCCGGTGCTGTGGGCGATCACGGCTTCCTATACGGTTGTGATGCACGCACGCTATGGTGCAACGTGGGGCAAGATGCTGTGCGGCATCCGGGTCATCCACACCGATGGGCGGCTGCTGGGTTGGTCCGGTGCGTTCGCACGCAGTGCAGTCGATCTGGTTTTCACGGCGTACTGGTTGAGTCTGGTCGTGCCGGCCACGTTTGCCTTGCCACCCGAATCCTTCCGTGGCCAGAGCTGGGGGAGTCTCTTTCACACCATCAAGCAGGATTTTCCGGCGAGTTTTGACATTGCAGATTGGACGATGGTGATCTGGGCCTGGAGCGAATTCCTGACGATGATGTTCAACAAACGTCGCAGAGCCATTCATGATTTCATCGCGGGTACGGTCGTTGTCATCCGTCCGGAAATGTCACCCGCTGAAGAGAAGCGCCGATCGAAGACCTTGCGACTCGCAGCAGCGGCCATCGGTCTGCCACTTGCCGTCGAAACCGTCTATCTTTGCCTCAGCCGTTGGCCGACGCCCAGGTTCTCCCAGGACTCCGACGCCATTGCAGCTCTGGCGAGCATATTGCCTGGAATGGCGCTCGTTGCATTTTTGCCCGCCCGCCGCTGGATTCGCGCGACTATGGCTGTGGCGTACGCACCATTGGCATTTGTGTCGCTTGCCGTTTACAACGCACTTTTCCTGGGATGGGTGTCCGGGGGCTGGAAATGAGGTACGCGCGCATGATCACCAGTGCCATCATTCATGTCGAGGTCGTACAAGCAATCAGCGACCGAGCAACGTGGAGGTCAAAAAAAGCCCCGTAGACACTTGGCCTGCGGGGCGATTCTGGGAATGGTGGGGACTTAAGAAGACTTTGGAAAACTTAGTCCTGGCGGAGAGGGCGGGATTCGAACCCGCGGTGGGTTTTACCCCACGCACGCTTTCCAGGCGTGTGACTTAAACCGCTCATCCACCTCTCCGGAGCGCGCAATTGTATCAGCGGCTTTGGCGGCCTTGCACCGCCTGGCAGGGCCGTCGGACTATTTATTTGCCCCGCGTCGTCTGGATCATGCCCATGGCCGAGCCGATCAGGGCCGATACCTCGGTCATGTTGCTGGGCACGATCAGTGTGGTGGTCGCGTCCTTGGCCACCTTGGCGTAGGCCTCGACGGCCTGTTCGGCCACTTTGAGCTGCACCGCCTGCTGACCGCCGGGTTGTTCGATGGCGGCTGCGATGCGTTCGATGGCTTTGGCCGTGGCGTCCGCAACGGCGATGATGGATTCGGCTTCCCCCTGCGCACGGTTGATCACGGCCTGCTTTTCGCCCTCGGAGCGGGCGATGAAGGCCTCGCGCTCACCGGTGGCGATGTTGATCTGTTCCTGGCGACGGCCTTCGGAGGCGGCGATCAGTGCGCGCTTCTCACGTTCCGCGGTGATCTGCGCCTGCATGGCGTGCAGGATCTCGTTGGGCGGCGTCAGGTCCTTGATCTCGTAGCGCAGCACCTTGACGCCCCAGTTCAGCGCCGCTTCGTCGATGGCCTGGACCACCTGGGCGTTGATGATGTCGCGTTCCTCGAAGGTCTTGTCGAGTTCGAGCTTGCCGATCACCGAACGCAGCGAGGTCTGCGCCAGCTGCGTCACGGCCATGATGTAGTTCGAGGAGCCGTAGCTGGCGCGCATCGGGTCGGTCACCTGGAAGTACAGGATGCCGTCGACCTGCAACTGGGTGTTGTCGCGGGTGATGCAGACCTGGCTGGGTACGTCGAGCGGGATTTCCTTCAGGCTGTGCTTGTAGGCCACGCGGTCGATGAAGGGCACCAGGATATTGAGCCCCGGCGACAGCGAGCTGTGGTACTTGCCCAGCCGCTCGACCACCCAGGCGTTCTGCTGGGGCACGACCTTGATCGATCGCGTGATGAAGATGGCGGCGATGACGAATATGACAATGGCGACTTCCATGGTGCAGACCTCTTTCCTTGTTGGTTTCGTTGTGGCGGGGTGTTCAGGGAATCTTGTCGACCAGCAGGCGGTTGCCCACCAACTCGGAGACCCGGTGTGCGCCGGTGGCCGGTATCACGCCGGGCCGGTGGATGGCTGTCCAGTTGGCACCGCGGTACTTGACCTGGGCGGTGCCGTCCCCCTGCCAGGCGGTCACCATGACGGTTTCCCCCACATCGAGGTTGACGCTGCGCAGTGAGCGCACTGAAGGGTCGCCGGCGCGGCGCTTGCGGATCTGGTGCCAGAGTACCACGGCACCGCCGCCGACAATGGCGGCCACCACCAACTGGGTGGTGGGGCCGGCTCCCGCATGGGCGGCAAGCGCTCCGGCCGCCATGCCGATAGCCAGCATCAGCAGGTAAAAGGTGCCGGTCACCAGCTCGATCCCGACAGCAGCGCCGGTCGCCAGCCACCACAGCGTTGATTCAGCCATCAGTGTCCCCATGTATTGATCACACCACATTTTGAAGCATTAACCGTGGCCGATCCGGGGGGTGTCACGTTAATTCCTTACACTGCCCGGGTTGAATCTGCTTTGAAGAGTTTGCCCCCGGGGGCACGGAGACCGCATGAAATTTCGCTTCCCCATCGTCATCATCGACGAAGACTTCCGTTCGGAGAACACCTCCGGTCTGGGCATTCGTGCGCTGGCGCAGGCCATCGAGACCGAGGGCTTCGAGGTCCTGGGTGCCACCAGTTATGGCGATCTGTCGCAGTTTGCACAGCAGCAGTCCCGTGCCAGCGCCTTCATCCTGTCGATCGACGATGAGGAGTTCACCAACGATGCAGACCTGGGGCCGGCGGTGTTCAATCTGCGCCAGTTCATTGCCGAGGTGCGGCGCAAGAACCTGGACGTGCCGATCTACGTCTATGGCGAGACCAAGACCTCGCGCCATATTCCGAACGACATCCTGCGCGAACTGCATGGTTTCATCCACATGTTCGAAGACACGCCGGAGTTCGTGGCGCGCCACATCATCCGCGAGGCCAAGAGCTACCTCGAGGGGGTGCAGCCGCCGTTTTTCAAGGCCTTGCTCGACTATGCAGAGGATGGCTCCTACTCCTGGCACTGCCCCGGCCATTCGGGCGGGGTGGCGTTCCTGAAGAGCCCGGTGGGGCAGATGTTCCACCAGTTCTTCGGCGAGAACATGCTGCGCGCGGACGTCTGCAACGCGGTTGAAGAACTCGGCCAGCTGCTGGACCACACCGGTCCGGTGGCGGATTCCGAACGCAATGCCGCGCGCATCTTCAATGCCGACCACTGCTTTTTCGTCACCAACGGCACCAGCACCTCGAACAAGATGGTGTGGCACCACTGCGTGGCGCCGGGCGATGTGGTGGTGGTGGACCGCAACTGCCACAAGTCCATCCTGCACGCGATCATCATGACGGGGTGCGATTCCGGTGTTCCTCAAGCCCACGCGCAACCACTTCGGCATCATCGGCCCGATTCCCAGGCGAGGAGTTCGAGCCGGCCGCCATCCAGGCCAAGATCCGCAAGAAACCCGCTGCTCAAGGGCGTCGACGTCAAGAACATCGCCGCGCGTGCTGACGATCACGCAGTCGACCTACGACGGCGTGCTGTACAAACACCGAAACCATCAAGGGCATGCTCGACGGCTACGTCGAGAACCTGCATTTTCGACGAGGCCTGGCTGCCGCATGCGGCCTTCCACCCGTTCTACGGCGCCTACCACCGATGGGCAAGAAGCGCACCCGCCCCAAGAAGGCCGTTGTGTATGCGACCCAGTCGATCCACAAGCTGCTGGCCGGCATCAGCCAGGCCAGCCAGGTGCTGGTGCAGGACGCACAGGAGGTCAAGCTCGACCGCCACCTGTTCAACGAGGCGTACCTGATGCACACCAGCACCAGCCCGCAGTACAGCATCATCGCCAGCTGCGACGTGGCCGCGGCCATGATGGAGCCGCCCGGCGGCACCGCGCTGGTCGAGGAGAGCATTGCCGAGGCGCTGGATTTCCGGCGCTCGATGCGCAAGATCGACGACGAATACGGAGACGACTGGTGGTTCAAGGTCTGGGGCCCGGACCACCTGGCCGACGAAGGCATCGGCCGGGCTGACGACTGGATCATCAAAGGCGAGTCGCGCAAGGGCAAATCGGGCGTCAACTGGCATGGCTTCGGCAAGCTGGCCGCCGGTTTCAACATGCTCGACCCGATCAAGTCGACCATCGTCACGCCGGGCATGGACCTGAACGGCAAGTTTGCCAAGACCGGCATCCCGGCCAGCATCGTGACCAAGTTCCTGGCCGAGCACGGCGTGGTGGTGGAGAAGACCGGCCTGTACAGCTTCTTCATCCTGTTCACGATCGGCATCACCAAGGGCCGCTGGAACACCTTGCTTACCGCCTTGCAGCAGTTCAAGGACGACTACGCCAAGAACCAGCCGATGTGGCGCATCCTGCCGGAGTTCTGCCGCGACAACCCCAAGTACGAGAAGATGGGGCTGGCCGACCTGTGCCAGTTCGTGCACCAGCTCTATGCGCGCTACGACATCGCCCGCCTCACGACCGACATGTACCTGAGCGATCTGGCGCCGGCGATGACGCCCAGCGACGCCTATGCCCATATCGCGCGGCGCAAGACCGAGCGGGTCGAGATCGACTATCTGGAGGGCCGCATCACCGTGGGCCTGGTCACGCCATACCCGCCAGGCATCCCGCTGCTGATCCCGGGCGAGGTGTTCAACCGCAAGATCGTCGACTACCTGAAGTTCTCGCGCGAGTTCAACCTGCAGTGCCCGGGCTTCGGCACCGACATTCACGGCCTCGTGACCGAACTGGACGACCAGGGTGTGCTGCGTTACTACGCCGACTGTGTGATCAAGGGCGACAAGGGCTGACCGTCGACGGGTTGCGGACGCCGTAGGGGGCCGGAACCTGCTCGCGCCCTGCGCCAGTTCGCTGGCCTCCAGCCCCAGGAGACCCGGCGACGGGTCGCCGATCGGTCGGGGTCAGCCGCCTGCGGCTTCGACCACGGTCGAGATGGCGACCTTGTTGAAACCGCCATCGACGTAGGTGACCTCGGCGGTGACGCCGCCAGCCAGGTCGCTGAGCAGGAAGGCGGCCACATTGCCGACATCCTCGATTGTCACGTTGCGCCGGATCGGCGATGCGGCGGCCACCGTTCCGAGCAGCTTGCCGAAATCCTTGATGCCACTGGCCGCCAGCGTCTTGATCGGTCCGGCGCTGATGCCGTTGACGCGGGTGCCCCGCGGTCCCATGGCCTCGGCCAGGTAACGCACCGAGGCCTCGAGCGAGGCCTTGGCCAATCCCATGGTGTTGTAGTTGGGGACGATACGCTCGGCGCCCAGGTAGGTCAGTGTCAGCAGCGCCGACTTGTCGCTGAGGTAGGGCAGGGCGGCCTTGGCCATGCCGGGGAAACTGTAGGCGCTGATGTCGTGCGCGATGCGATAGTTTTCGCGGCTCATGCCATCCAGGAAATTGCCGGCAATCGCCTCGCGCGGCGCAAAGCCGATCGCGTGTACGAAACCGTCGAACTGCGGCCAGGTCTGGGCCAGGTCGGCAAACATTTTCTCGATCTGCGCGTCATCCCCGACATCGCAGTCGAACACCAGCTTGGAGTCCAGCCCGGTGGCAAATTCGGTGATGCGTTCCTTGAAACGTTCGCCGACGTAGCTGAACGCCAGCTCGGCGCCCTGGGCGCGGCAGGCCTTGGCGATGCCGTAGGCAATGGAACGGTTGCTCAAGACCCCGGTGATCAGCAATTTCTTGCCAGCAAGAAAACCCATGCGACTATCTCCACAGAAAAATCCTGCAGAATTGTCGCATGCGCTTTTTGCTGTCCCTGTGTTTGTCCCTCCTGGCCCTCCCGGGCTGGGCTGCACATGGGTATGCCTTGTGGGGCGACCTCAAGTACCCGGCCGAGTTTGCGCATTTCGACTACGTGCGTGTCGATGCGCCCAAGGGCGGCGAATTGCGGCTGGTGAGCAATCAGCGGATATCGACCTTCGACAAATACAACCCGTTCACCATGCGCGGCAGTGCGCCGGCCTACCTGTCAGGCTTGATGTTCGATTCGCTGCTGGCCGGATCGATGGACGAGACCGGATCGGCCTATGGCCTGCTGGCACAGGATGTGGTGGTTCCCGATGACGGGCTGTCTGCCACCTTCCGCCTGCGCCCGCAGGCGCGCTTTCACAATGGCGACCCGGTGCTTGCGGCCGACGTCAAGCACAGCTACGACACCCTGGTCGGGCCCTATGCCACGCCGGCCTACAAGACCATCCTGCATGACGTGGCCGGGGTCGATGTGCTGGACGAGCGTACCGTCCGATTTCGCTTTCGCCAGCCGAATCGGGAACTTCCGCTGACGGTGGGTGGACTGCCGGTGTTCAGCCGCAAATGGGGTGTCGAGAACGGCGTGGCCAAGACCTTCGACAAGGTGGTGATGGATATTCCCATCGGCAGCGGCCCCTACCGCATCGGTCCGGTGGTATTCGGGCGCGACATTACCTATGTGCGCGATCCCGGCTACTGGGCGCGGGACCTGAATGTGCGCCGCGGCGCCTACAACTTCGACCGCATCACGGTCAAGATCTACAAGGACAACACGGCGCAGCTGGAGGCCTTCAAGGCCGGCGAATTCGACCTGATGATGTTCTACTCGGCCGGCGACTGGGCGCGCCGCGTGACCGGCAAGCGCTTCGACAGCGGCGAGCTGGTCAAGGTCGAGTTCAAGCACAGCTTGCCGTCCGGTTTCCAGAGCTATGTGCTCAATACGCGGCGCCCGCTGCTGCAGGATGTGCGCGTGCGCGAGGCACTGGGCCTGGCCATGGACTACGAATGGATGAACCGGCAGATGTTCTACAACTCGTACCAGCGGGTGACGGGGCTGTTCGGAAACACCGAGTGTGCGGCCTCGGGCATGCCGTCGCCGCAGGAGCTGGCCCTGCTGGAGCCCTGGCGCGGCAAGGTGCCCGACAGTGTGTTCGGCCCGATGGCGGTTCCGCCCCGCACCGATGGCGATGCTTCGCTGCGCGGAAATCTGCGCAAGGCCAAGGCCTTGCTCAACGCCGCGGGCTGGTCGGTGCGGGACGGCAAGCTGCGCAATGCCAAGGGCGAGGCCTTCGTCCTCGAATACCTGGACAGCCGGGAGACCGGCGCCCGTGTGGTGTCGCCGTGGATTCGCAACCTCGAGAAGATCGGCATCACGCTCAACTACCGTGCGGTCGATTTCGCGCTGTACCAGCAGCGCCTGCAGAAGTTCAATTTCGACATCACCTCGATCAACTATCCTGGCACCAATAATCCGGGCCAGGAATATGCCGATCTGTTCGGCAGCAAGGCCGCGGACATGGAAGATTCCGGCAATCTGGCGGGCGTCAAGAGTCCTGCCATCGATGCGCTGGTGGCCGACATGGTGGGCGCCAAGAGCAAGGACCAGCTGCTGCCGGCCTGCCGTGCACTGGACCGGCTGGTCAGCCACGAGCATTTGCTGATTCCGCAGTGGACCGCGAGCACGCACCGCATGGCTTACAACGCCTGGCGCCTGGCCCGCCCGGCACCGAGCAAGCAGTATCCCCAAGGCATGCCCCCGTATGCCCAGGGCCTGGACTGGGCCATCGGGACCTGGTGGGCGAAACCCTGAACCATGTTTGCCTACATTCTCAAGCGCCTGCTGTTGATGATTCCGACCCTGTTCGGGGTGCTGGCGATCACCTTTCTGGTCATCCAGTTCGTGCCGGGAGGGCCGGTCGAGCAGTACATGGCCGAGGCCCGGGCCGGGCTGGCGGGCGGCGGCGGTGCCGAGTCGGGCGGGCTCAGCTACCGAGGCGCGCAGGGCGTGGACACCCAGCGGCTGGAGCAGATCAAGGCCTTGTACGGTTTCGACAAGCCGGCCCCGCAGCGTTTTGTCGACATGCTGGCGAGGTTTGCCCGTTTCGACCTGGGGCGCAGCTTCTTCCAGAACAAGGACGTCGGGCAACTGATCTTCGAGAAATTGCCGGTGTCGATCACGCTGGGCCTGTGGACCTTCTTCATCAGCTACGGCATTGCGGTTCCGCTGGGGGTGGCCAAGGCGGTGCGCGCCGGGACGCGCTTTGACTTTGTGACCACGCTCATCGTTCTGGTCGGCTACGCGATACCCGGCTTCGTGCTCGGCGTCGCCTTGCTGGTGGTATTCGGCGGGCAGTTGCAGTGGTTCCCGCTGCGGGGCCTCACCTCGAGCAACTGGGAGGAGCTGTCCTGGGGGGCGCGCATCGTCGACTACCTCTGGCATATCGCGATGCCGGTCACGGCCATGGTGCTGGGCAGCTTTGCGGTGACCGCCATGCTGACCAAGAACGCCTTCCTGGAAGAAATTCGCAAGCAGTACGTGGTCACGGCGCGTGCCAAGGGGCTGAACGAGAAACAGGTGCTGTGGAAACACGTTTTCCGCAACGCGCTGATTCCCATCATCACCGGTTTCCCGGCGGCCTTCATCGGCGCCTTCTTCACCGGCGCGCTGCTGATCGAGACGCTGTTCTCGCTCGACGGCCTGGGTCTTCTGAGCTACGAGAGCGTGATCCGGCGCGACTATCCGGTCGTGCTCGGCACCTTGTACCTGTTCACACTGATCGGATTGGTGACCAAGCTGATCTCCGACCTGTGCTACGTGTGGGTCGACCCGCGCGTGAAGTTCGACTAGATGAAAAACGCCCCTTGTCTGTCCGGCTTCACTGCGTGTAAGGGAGCCGCGTCGTGTCGCTGCCACAGGCAGTCGCCTCTTCGGCCAGTCCATGCCCGCGCAGGCGGGCATGGGGCCGCTGGCCTCAGCCCCACTGGGGGGCGGGCCGGCCGCTTCGGAGTGGCCGTGCGCTGCGGCCCCTGGACGGGTCTGTTCCGCAGCCGATTGACCTTTCATGCTCCGCAGGTGGCGCACCGCGCGGTGGAATACTGACATGTCGGCCCGCACACCTGGCAACTCCCCCTCGCGCCGTGCCTGGCTGCGGTTTCGCCGCAACCGGCTGGGTTACTGGAGCCTGCTCGCTTTCTGCACCATGGTCGTGCTCAGCCTGTTCGCGGAGCTGATCTCCAACGACCGACCGCTGATCGTGCATTACGAGGGGGCGAACTACTATCCCTTGTTCAAGGACTACCCCGAGACGACCTTCGGCGGCGACTTCGAGACCACGACGGATTTTCTGGACCCTTTCATCCGCGAGCGCCTGGCCGCAGACGGCAACTGGGCGGTGTTTCCGCTGAACCACTACGGTCCCAAGACGCTCAATTATTTCGCCACCCAGCCCAATCCCGCGCCGCCGACGCGCGAGAACTGGCTGGGTACGGATGACCGGGGCCGGGACCTGCTGGCCCAGTTGATCTACGGTTTCCGGGTCAGCGTGCTGTTTGCGCTGGCATTGACGGTGACCGGCGTGGCCCTGGGCCTGCTCGCCGGCGCGCTGCAGGGCTTCTTCGGCGGCAAGACCGATCTGGCGTTTCAGCGCTTCATCGAAATCTGGGGGGCGATGCCTGAGCTGTACCTGCTGATCATCTTCAGTGCCATCTTTGCGCCGAGCGTGAGCCTGTTGCTCGTCCTGCTCAGCCTGTTCGGCTGGATGGGGTTGTCGGACTACGTACGCGCAGAGTTCTTGCGCAACCGCCAGCTCGACTATGTGCGGGCCGCCCGCGCCCTGGGTGTCGGCAACTGGCAGATCATCGTGCGCCACATCCTGCCCAACAGCCTGACACCGGTGGTCACCTTTCTGCCGTTTCGCATGAGCGGTGCCATTCTGGCACTGACCTCGCTGGATTTTCTCGGCCTGGGTGTACCGCCGGGAACGCCGTCGCTGGGCGAGTTGCTGTCCCAGGGGAAGAACAACATCGACGCCTGGTGGATTTCGCTGTCGACCTTTGCCGTTCTGGTGCTCACACTGCTGTTGCTGACCTTCATGGGCGACGCGCTGCGTGACGCGCTCGACCCGCGCAAGGTCGACCGGGAGCCCGCGCCGGCCGATGCCGCCGGGGCAAACGCATGACTGGGCCGGGCCGCACCGCCACCGGGTCGCAGGCCGGGCCGCTGCTCGATGTGCAGGGCTTGCGCGTGGCCTTTGGTGGCGTTGACGTGGTCAAGCAGGTCGACTTTTCCATCGCGCAGGGGGAGAAGCTGGCGCTGGTTGGTGAGTCGGGCTCCGGCAAGACCGTGACCGCGCTGAGCCTGCTGGGTCTGGCCGCCGATGCCCACTGCCGCGGTTCGGTGCGTTTTGCCGGTCCGCGCGGCGAGGTCGACCTGCTGCAACTGCCGGAGTCGGAGCTGCGGGAGATCCGCGGACGCGACATCGCGATGATCTTCCAGGAGCCGATGACGGCGCTCAATCCGCTGTTCCCGATCGGCAACCAGATCGCCGAAGTCTTGCAGCTCAAGCAGGGCCTGGACAAGGCGGCCTGTGCAAAAGCGGTGGTGGAATTGCTGGCAAGCACCGGCATTCCCGAGCCTGAGCGACGGGCCCAGGCATTCCCGCACCAGCTGTCGGGCGGGCAGCGCCAGCGCGCCATGATTGCCATGGCGCTGGCCTGCAAACCCCGGCTGCTGCTGGCGGACGAGCCGACCACGGCGCTGGATGTGACGATCCGGGGCCAGATCCTGGACCTGCTGTCGGCGCTGCAGCGCGAATACGGCATGGCGATCCTGATGATCACGCATGACCTGAACCTGGTGCGCAAGTTTGCGGACCGGGTCGTCGTCATGGAAAAGGGCCACCTGGTGGAACAGGGCGCCGTTTCTGCGGTGTTCGCGCAACCGCGCCATGCCTACACCCGCAAGCTGCTCGAGAGCCGGCCGCGGCGCGATGTGGTAGAGGACGATGCCCGTGGCGCGGCCGCCGTGCAGACGCCGCTGCTTTGCGCAGAGCGTCTGCAGGTCAGCTATCCGGTTCCGATTCCAGGCATCCGGGGCTGGTTCCGCAAGGCGGCATTCGTGGCCGTCAAGGGCGCGACGTTTTCGCTGGCCCCCGGCCGCACGCTGGGCGTGATTGGCGAGTCGGGCTCCGGCAAGTCGACGCTGGCGCTGGCGGCGCTGGGCCTGCTGCCGTTTGGCGGGCGCCTGGTGGTCGACGGGAAGGCCTGGGGTGGCGGGGGATCGGCGGACAAGGCGCTGCGGCGCACGATCCAGGTGGTGTTCCAGGACCCGTTTTCCTCGCTGTCACCGCGCATGACGGTGGAGGAGATCGTCGGCGAGGGGCTGCTGGTGCACCAGGCGGCACTCGACAAGACGGCGCGCCAGCAGCGGGTGCTGCAGGCTTTGGACGAGGTCGGACTGGACGAGCAGCAGTTCCCCAACCTGCTCGGGCGCTATCCCCATGAGTTTTCGGGCGGGCAGCGCCAGCGGCTGGCCATTGCACGCGCCCTGATCGTGGAACCCCGCTTGCTGGTGCTCGACGAGCCCACCAGCGCCCTCGATGTGACGATTCAGCAGCAGGTGCTGCAGCTGTTGCAGCGTCTGCAACGCGAGCGCGGCCTGAGCTATCTGCTGATCACCCATGACGTCGACGTGATCCGGGCCATGGCCCATGACGTGCTGGTGATGAAGGAGGGGGAGATCGTCGAGTCCGGCCCGCTGGCGCAGGTGCTGGATGCACCGCGCCACCCCTACACCCGCAAGCTGGTCGAGGCGGCGCTTTGAGGGTGCAGCTCCGGCACGGGCGCCGTCTACCCGCGGCGTGACGGCGTGCGGTCGGTCCGCAAGCGCCGTGTTCTGACCGGTCAGCTGTGTCCATGGTGCGCCACACATGGCCATTCCCCCCATTTTTGGGTGTCAAAGGGGTGGATTTAGGTCGCTTTATGCATTAGAATGCCCTCTTCACGACCAAACGGGCGGGTTTTCACCGCCCGTTTTTTTTGGTCGGGCAGTTTTGCTTTGCTTGCGGGAACGCAGTTCAGCATCGGCGAAACCAGGTGAACCGGTGGGCCAGGTGAGCCTGGTGAACCCGGATAAAGGGATTGGATCGAATGGCGTTGCAGCAGATTGTTGAGCAGACAGTGACCGGACTGGGTTACGAGCTGATCGAAATCGAGCGCCTGGCCGGCGGCTTGCTGCGGGTCACGATTGATTGGCCCTGGGTGGCGTCGCAGCAGGATGCCTTGCCTGCGGTGGAGCCCCGGTTCGTCACGGTGGAAGATTGTGAGACGGTGACACGCCAGCTGCTGTTTGCGCTGGAGGTCGACGCGGTCGAGTACAGCCGGCTGGAGGTGTCCTCCCCCGGCATCGATCGCTTGTTGCGCAATGCGCAGGATTTCGAGCGTTTCCTGGGCCATGAGGTCGATGTGACGCTCAAGGCGCCAGTGGGTGCTGCGGCCATGGGTCAGGTCAACGCGAATCGCAAGAAGTTTCGCGGCACGCTGGAGCGCGGTGCCGCCGCGGATGGTGTGCAGGCGCAGTGGCAATTGGTCTGGAGCGAGCCGCTCAAGGCCAAGCCGGGGCAGCGGATCAGCAAGAACCGGCCGCCGGCGCCGGTGCATGTGCTGGGATTTGCGCTCGACGAGTTGCGTGAGGCGCGTCTGGCGCCAGTGGTGAATTTCAAGGGGCGTGGCACTGCTGCCGCGCCAGATGGTGCATGAGCAGCGGGGTGCCGCGCGCATGCGGATCAACGGCCGCGCCCTGGGCGCCGGTGTGGACAGAAACGGGAGTGCAGTGACATGAATCGGGAAATGTTGATGTTGGTGGAGGCCATCTCGCGCGAAAAGAGCGTCGAGCGTGACGTCGTTTTCGCGGCCGTCGAGGCTGCATTGGCGCAGGCAACCAAGAAGTTGTACTCTGGCGAAGTCGATATCCGCGTGGCCGTGAACCGCGATGACGGCAGCTACGAGACCTTCCGCCGCTGGCACG
>JACKLL010000015.1 GCA_024235935.1 Rhodoferax sp.
GAGGCGTTTCTCGCAATTTTGCGGGTGGAAGATTGATGCAAGTCCTGACAATGCTGATCCTGGGCGCCTTTGTCGCCTACGGAGGCGCCTGGTATACCGGACGGATCGACGGCAATTTCGCATTGCTGCTGTTCCTGGCCGTCGTGGTCACCGGCATCTACTGGCTGGCCGAGAAGTTCTTTTTCTGGCCACGGCGTCGGCGTGCGGCCATCGAGCTCGAGGCACACGCGGCGCGCCGTCGGGCCGAACTGCGTGAACAGGGCGTGGGCAAGGTCGACGGGGACGGCGATATCGAGCAGGCCCGTGCACAGTTGCTGGCGCAACCCTGGTGGCTGGACTGGACGGCAGGGCTGTTCCCGGTGATCCTGGCCGTGTTTCTGCTGCGCTCCTTCCTGTTCGAGCCGTTCAAGATCCCATCCGGATCCATGATCCCGACCCTGCTTGTCGGGGATCTGATCCTGGTCAACAAGTTTCATTACGGCATTCGCCTGCCGGTGATCAATACCAAGATCACCGAAGGCACGCCGCCCAAGCGCGGCGACGTGATGGTGTTCCGTTATCCGCCCAAGCCGAGCCTGGACTACATCAAGCGTGTGGTCGGGCTTCCCGGCGACGAAGTGAGCTACCTGAACAAGCAGCTGAGCATCAACGGCGTACCGGTGGAAAGCCACCAGATCGCGGATTTCTTCGACGAGGAGTCCATGCGCTACGCCAAGCAGTACGAAGAGAAGCTCGGAGAGCAGTCCCATCGTTTGCTGATCAACGATGACCGACCTGCGTTCATTCCCGGCGCGTCAGAGTTTCCGAACCGGGACAATTGTCGTTACAGTGTGGAGGGCGTGGTGTGCAAGGTGCCACCGGGTCACTATTTCATGATGGGTGACAACCGCGACAATTCGCTGGATTCGCGCTACTGGGGTTTCGTGCCGGACCAGAACATCGTGGGGCGCGCGTTTTTCGTCTGGATGAATTTCAGCAGTCTCAGTCGAATCGGATCCTTCCATTGAATCGGGTTTATCCAGCGAGAGGTGAGTCATGACAATTCAACCTAGATCCAGACAACGCGGCATTTCCTTTCTGGGGCTGATCTTCGTCGGTGGCGTACTGGCCATTACCGGCGTGATCGCCGCCCAGGTCTTCCCGACCTTCGTCGAATACCAGGCGATCGAAAAGGCGGCACAGAAGGCCAGCCAAGGCAATACCGTGATCGAAGTGCGCAAGATATTCGAGCGGGCAGTGGAGATCGACGCCATCACCTCGATCGGCGCCAAGGATCTTGAAATCACCAAGGAAGACGAGAGGATCGTCGTCAAGTACGCCTACCAGCGCGAGATTCACCTGGCGGGCCCGGCGTACCTGACGCTCAAGTACTCCGGACGCTCCAAATAAAGTGAATCCTGGCTGGCTGGCGTTGCAGCAGCGGTTGCAGCATGTCTTCTCCAATCCCGATCTGCTGGATCAGGCGCTGACCCACCGCAGCTTCAGCGCCGACCACTATGAGCGGCTGGAGTTCCTGGGTGATTCAGTGCTCAATCTGGCGGTCTCCGACCTGTTGTACCAGCGCCTGAGCCTGATGGCCGAAGGCGAGCTCTCGCGTATCCGTGCCAATCTGGTCAAGCAGGAGACCTTGCACCAGTTGTCGGTGGAGCTCGGGCTGCCGGCCTGTATCCGCCTGGGTGAGGGTGAAATGCGCTCGGGGGGCAAGAAGCGCCCCTCCATCCTGGCCGACGTGCTGGAGGCCTTGATCGGGGCCGTCTACCTGGATGCGGGCTTCATCGCCGCGCAGCAACTGGTGCACCGGCTGTACCGCAACGTAGACATCAATCCGACCATGGCCGCACTGGGCAAGGATCCGAAAACCGAGTTGCAGGAATGGCTGCAGGGGCGCAAGATGAAGATTCCGCAATACCGGGTGGTCGCCACCATGGGCGCAGCCCATCAGCAGTCGTTTGACGTCGAGTGTGAAGTGGCGGACCTCGGCCTGTGCGAGAGGGGTATTGGCGGTTCGCGCCGCGCGGGGGAGCAGGCCGCCGCAGCGGCAATGTTGCAGACCCTGAAGAACCGGGCCGACACATGAACATGGATTCCGACAACACCATTGCAGCGACGCCTTCGCAGCCGGATGCACCGGCTGCCACGCGCTGCGGCCTGATTGCCATCGTGGGCAAACCCAATGTGGGCAAGTCCACGCTGCTCAATGCCCTGGTGGGGCAGAAGATCAGCATCACCTCGCGCAAGGCGCAGACGACCCGGCATCGCATCACCGGCATGCACACGCTGGGCCAGACCCAGTTCGTGTTCGTCGACACACCCGGCTTCCAGACGCTGCACGGCAATGCCTTGAACCGGTCCTTGAATCGCACGGTGCAAGGTGCGATCCAGGACGTGGATCTGATTCTGTTCGTCGCGGAGGCCGGCCGTTTCAACCAGGCCGACGCCAAGGTGCTGTCGCTCTTGGGTGCGGGGATCCCGGTGCTGCTGGTCGCCAACAAGCTGGATCAGGTCACGCAGCGTTCCGACGTGGCGCCCTGGCTGCAGGAGATGCAGCAACGCCATGCTTTCGCCGAATTCGTGCCGATGTCCGCCAAGAATGCCCGCGACGTGACACGGCTGCTGGGCATCTGCGAGAAATACCTGCCCGAACAGCCCTGGTTCTACGACGCCGACGAACTCACCGATCGCAGCGAGCGCTTCATGGCCAGCGAAATGGTGCGCGAAAAACTGTTCCGCCTGACCGGTGACGAATTGCCCTACACCTCGACCGTAGTCATCGACCAGTTTGCCGAGGAACCGCCGGCACGCAAGGGGCAGAAGCGGCTGGTGCGGATTGCCGCCACCATCGTCGTCGAGCGCGATGGTCACAAGGCCATGGTGATCGGTGACAAGGGCGAGCGCATCAAGCGCATCGGTACCGAGACCCGGGTTGAACTCGAGCGGCTGTACGACGCCAAGGTGTTCATTGAGTTGTGGGTCAAGGTGCGCTCGGGGTGGGCAGACGACGAGGCACGGGTACGCAGCTTCGGTTACGACTGAGCGCGCGGGTGCACGCGTGGCCAGCCTGCGTATCACGGATGAACCCGCCTACGTCCTGCACCGGCACGACTGGAGCGAATCGAGCCTGATCCTTGAGGTATTCACGCGCAACCATGGCCGGGTTGCGCTGGTGGCCAAGGGCGCCAAGCGGCCGAGTTCCGGCCTGCGTCCCATCCTGTTGCCTTTGCAACCGCTGCACGTGGCCTTTGGCGGCGATGCCGAAATCCGCAACTTGCGCAGTGCCGAATGGCAGGGCGGGCATGTCATGCCCGGCGGTGACGCCTTGCTGTCGGGTTACTACATCAACGAACTGGTGCTGAGCCTGCTGGCACGCGACGATCCGCACCCCGGGCTGTTCGACATCTATGCCGGTGTCGTGGCCGTGATCTGCTCCGAGCATGGCGATGCTTTGCAGACGGCCTTGCGCGCCTTCGAACTGCTATTGCTGCGCGAGATCGGTCTGCTGCCTGCGCTCGATGCCCAGACCATGACGCTGGCATCGCTGCAGCCCCATCAGCGCTACAACCTGGTGGCCGAGGGCGGGCTGCGGCAAAGCGCCGATGGCGAACGTGCCAGCATATCCGGGCAGGACTGGATGGCGCTGCAGAAGGCACTGGACAGTCCGGCCTGTTTCACCGATACCTTGCGCGCCTGCGCCCCGGTCGTGGCCGAACTCAAGAACCAGTTGCGCGGCCTGCTCCATTACCATTGCGGTGTCACGACGCTGCGTACGCGTCAAATGATGATCGACCTCCAATCGCTATGAAAACCACCGCACTTTCCGTCAATCTGAACAAGGTCGCGCTGGTGCGCAATACCCGCCATCTGGGCATACCATCCTTGACCCGCGCGGCAGACATCTGCCTGCGCCAGGGCGCCAGTGGCATCACGGTGCACCCGAGGCCCGACCAGCGGCATATCCGCACCGGTGACGTCCATGACCTGTCGGCATTGCTCAAGGGCTGGCCGGACCGTGAGTTCAACATCGAGGGCAACCCGTTTCAGAACCTGATGGGTTTCGTGCAGGAACTGCGGCCGCACCAGTGCACCCTGGTGCCGGACAGCGAGGGCCAGTTCACCAGCGACCATGGCTGGGATCTGGCGCGCGACGGCGAACGGTTGCGCCCGCTGATCGCCCAGGCCAAGGCGCTGGGTGTGCGCGTGAGCCTGTTCATGGACGCCGATCCGGCCGCGATGGCACTGGCCAGGGCGGTGGGCGCCGACCGGGTCGAGCTTTACACCGAGCCCTATGCCCAGGCCTGGGGCAGCACAGCGCAGCAGGGCCAGATCGACCGCTTCGCTGCGGCGGCGCAGGCGGCACAGCAGGCGGGGCTTGGCGTCAATGCCGGCCACGACCTGAGCCGTGACAACCTCGGCGCCTTTCTGCATGGTGTCCCCGGCGTGCAGGAGGTGTCGATCGGCCACGCGCTGATCGCGGATGCCCTCGAACTGGGTTACGCCGCCACCGTGCAGGCGTATCTGCACGTCATTGCAAGCGCCTTTGCCGATAGGCCCGCAGCCGCATGATCTACGGCATCGGCAACGATATCTGCGACGTCAGGCGCATTCGCGCCAGCCTGGAGCGCCATGGCGATCGGTTCGCGCGCAAGGTCCTGAGCGACGGCGAGATGGCCACCTGGCAGGCCCGCAGCACCCGTTGGCCTGAGCGCGGCGTGCGTTACCTGGCGACACGCTTCAGTGCCAAGGAAGCGTTCAGCAAGGCGATCGGCCTGGGCATGCGCATGCCCATGACCTGGCGGCTGTGCGAGATCGCCAATCTGCCGGCTGGCCATCCGAACGCGGGTAAGCCCTGTATCGTGCTGCATGGTGAACTCAAGCGCTGGTTCGAGTCGAAAGGCCTGCAGGCCCATGTCAGCGTCACCGACGAAACCGACTATGCCGCCAGCTTCTGTGTGGTGGAGACGCGCGGCTGACGCCTGCGTCCTGTCTGGCCGCCTGTTTCCGCTTTTGTGAATACCCGTGGCATATTGCCCTGAATCCTGGATATCCCCATGCAAGCCCATTCCCCCCTGATCATCGACATCGCCGGCCATCAACTGTCGGCCGTCGACCGCCGCCGCCTGGTGCATCCGCTGGTGGGCGGCATCACCCTGTTCGCCCGCAACTGGGCCGACCGCCGCCAACTGACGGAACTGTGCGCCGACATCAAGCGCCTGCGCAGCGATCTGCTGATCCTGGTGGACCACGAGGGTGGTCGGGTCCAGCGCTTCAAGACCGATGGTTTCACCCACCTTCCGCCGATGCGGGAACTCGGTCGCATGTGGCAGGGCAAGAATGGCTCCGACCCGCAGGCCAATGCCTTGAAGGCCATGCGTGCGGCGACGGCCTGCGGCTATGTTCTGGGTGCCGAATTGCGTGCCTGCGGTGTCGACATGAGTTTCACGCCGGTGCTCGATCTGGACTACGGCCCCAGCGGCGTGATCGGTGACCGCGCGTTCGCGGCCGAGGCCGCGGTGGTCAGCGTACTGGCCAAAAGCCTGATGCAGGGGCTGCTGCAAAGCGGCATGGCCAACTGCGGCAAACATTTTCCGGGCCATGGCTTCGTGGCGGCCGACTCGCACACCGACGTTCCGGTCGACCGGCGCAGCCTCAAGGCCATCCTGGCCGCCGATGCGGCGCCCTATGACTGGCTGGGCACGGCGCTTGCCAGCGTCATGCCGGCCCATGTGGTCTATCCGCGCGTCGATGCCCGGCCTGCCGGATTCTCGGCGCGCTGGTTGCAGGACATCCTGCGCGTGCGGCTGGGCTTCGGTGGCGCGATTTTCAGCGACGATCTGAGCATGGTGGGGGCCCGCCAACTCGATGGCAAGCCTGTGACCTACACCCAGGCGGCTGTCGCCGCGCTGCAGGCCGGGTGCGACATGGTGCTGCTGTGCAACCAGTGCCTGGATGGCAACCCTGCCATCGATGCCTTGCTCGATGGGCTCACACAGGCCCTGCGTGCGGGAACGTGGTCTACGGTGGGTGCGAGCGAGCAGCGTCGCCGTGCCTTGCTGCCGCCGCCGTTCGCGCTGGATTGGGACAGTCTGATGGTGCAGCCCCTGTACATGCGTTCGCTCGACTTCATTCCCTGATCTGCGCAGTCTGCTGCGGCCGTCGCAGCGGCACTGGCACCGGCAAGGCCCGTCAACGCCGGATCGTTGCCACTACAGCGGCATCCCGCCGCTTGTGCCGCCGCCGGGCACTGGCGATGCCAGCCAGCAGCATCAGCAGTGCCAGTGCGCCGAGGTCGGTCGCGCCCAATGCGCCTCCGCCTCCGCCGCCTGAACCCGGTGTGAACACCGTGATGCCGACGTAGACCGTATCGCCATTGAGTTGCCCGTCGGTGGGCGTAATGGCGACGGTGTAGCTGCCGGGCGGACCGGCGCTTTCCCACAGGAAGTTCCCGGTGGCGGTGTCGAAAGTGGCACCGCGCGGCAGGCTGCTGACCTGGTAGGTGATGGCGTCGCCCTGGGCGTCGGTGGCGGTGGCCGTGAAGCTCAGCGTGTTGCCGCTGACGACGGCCAGCGGACCGATCTGTGCCATCTGCGGCGGCGTGTTGTTCGTCAGCACGGTCAGATCGGCATGCGCGCTGCGTCCGTTGATGTCCGTGGCCTGGAAGCGAAAGACCAGGCTGTTGCCGCTGGCAGGCACGACGAAGGATGCCGTGCGGGTGGCAGCGCCACTCATGGGCACCGGTGTGCCACCGATCTGTGTCCACTGTACCGAGGCGATGCCCAGACCGGAGCGTCCTGCGGTCGCGCTGCCATCGAGGCGGACGATGGTGTTGCGCGGCACGATGCCGGCCGGTGCATGGTCCGCCAGCACCACCGGCGCATTGTCGGCCAGCACGTCCGCCACGGCGGCCCCGGCGTCGAGCAGTCCGACACCACAGGTCTGCAGCGTGGCGCAATAGGTACCGGCCGGGTGGACACGGGCTGCATTGAGCAGCCGCGAACGCAGCTCGTCGGGCGTGATGCCGGGTTTGGCGTCGAACATGAGCGCCGCGGCAGCCGACACATGGGCGGTCGCCATGCTGGTGCCCCGCTTGGCTTCGATGCTGTCGAGCAGCGGTGTCGTCGATCCGGTATTGCTGGTGGAGTAGATGGACTGACCACTGCCGGTGATCCGGGTTCCATTGCCGCCGCCCGGGGCACTGATAGCCGTTCCGAAACCGATGTTGGCGTAGCTGGCGTTGTCGCCGCCGATCGTATGGGCAGTGACGGCGATGACACCGGTGCAATTGGCCGGTTGCAGAATGGCCTTGGCGCTGTCATTGCCCGTCGCGGCAACAACGACGCTGCCTGCGGCCCGGACCTCGGTCACCGCATCCTGGAAAGTGGGCGAGCAATTGCCGACCCGACCCAGGCTCAGGTTCAGCACCTTGGCGATCTGGGTATTTGCCGGCACGCCCGGCACTGGCAGTCCGGCTGCCCAGCGCATGCCGGCGGCGATGTCCGACACATAGCCGCCACATACCCCCAGCACGCGAACTGGCAGCAGCTTCGCGTCGAAGGCGGCGCCGGCCACGCCGATGCCGTTGTGCGTCAGTGCGGCAATGATGCCGGCGACATGGGTTCCGTGCCAGCTGGACGCCGCCGGCGCGCAGTCGCCTTGCGAACTCCAGTCGCCCGGGTCGCGCGCATCGCTATCCCGCCCATTGGTATCGTTGGCCGTGGTGAAGGAGCCATCCGGATCGGCGCTGATGAAGTCATAACCCGCCAGAATATTGGCGAACAGATCCTGATGCGGCCGGTAGCCGCCATCGAGCACCGCCACGATGACGCCCCGGCCGGTGGCCGAGCCCCATGCGCTGGTGAAGTTGGCGGCGCCGGCACCACTGGCGACCGATTGCAGATTCCACTGGCGTGGCGCAAAGTCCGGGTCGTTGGGAAAAGCCTGCTGGGCGGAGACGCGCTCGTCCACCTCGGCCGAGAGCACCTGCGGGTCCTGCGCGATGGCGCGGGCGTAGGCCGACAACGCGACCCGGCCCATGCGCTTGCTGGTCAGCGCCACATGGGTACGGGGGGCCACCGAGCGGTAGTAGCGCAACTCGACGCTGTTGTCGGCGTCCGGCCGGCGGCGTCGCGCATCGCCCAGGCTGCGGATCTGGTCTTGCGGGTCGACGGCGGGGCTCAGCGCGCGTGCGGTTTGCGCACCCGTCGCCTCGGGACGCATCCGGATGATGATCCGGTTCAGTCCGCCGGTGACGACCGAAGCCTGCGCCGTGACAGGCGCAGGCGGCGACGCCGTCCCCGGCTGTGCCAGCAGCAGTCCTGGCGCCCCGCATGCCGCGAGCCATATGCCGGCGCTCCAGACGCGCACGGCTGTCAGGCGGTGCAGGTGGCCACCGCCGCGCAGCTTGCGGTGCATCCGGGGTGCGGGTTGGCAGCTCATGGCATGCCCCTCGCGCTGAGGCTTTTCGATATATGCCTGGTGACGGTCCGGGACGGGTGCAGCATGGTCATGTCGTCCTGGATGTTGATGGCCATCAGGTGGTCGGCGTTTCGCGCCGCAGGGCCGGGAACAGGATGATGTCGCGGATGCTCGGGCTGTCGGTCAGCAGCATCATCAACCGGTCGATACCGATGCCGCAGCCGCCGGTGGGCGGCATGCCGTATTCGAGCGCGCGGACAAAGTCATGGTCGAAGAACATGGCTTCGTCGTCGCCACTGTCCTTGGCCTCGACCTGGGAATGGAAGCGGGCTGCCTGTACCTCCGCGTCGTTGAGCTCGCTGAAGCCGTTGCCGAACTCGCGCCCGGTGATGTAGAGCTCGAAACGTTCGGTGACTTCCGGATTGCTGTCGCTGGCGCGCGCCAGTGGCGAGATCTCGACCGGATGCTCGCAGATGAAGGTAGGCTCCCACAGCAGGTGCTCCACCGTCTCTTCGAAATACATCACCTGCAGGCTGGCCAGGCTGCGTTTGGCGAGCTGGTCCTTTTCCTCGGACTTGCCCAGCTTGCGCAGTGCCTTGCGCAGGAATGTCGCATCATGCGCGCCGTCGCCGGCATCGGTGTGCTTCTCGATGGCCTGCACGATCGTCAGGCGCTGGAATGGCGCGGACAGGTCGACCGGTTTGCCATCGTAGCTGGGCTGCAGATGCCCGACGGCCTTGAGCGCTGCGTCGCGCACGAGCTGCTCGGTGAAGTCCATCAGGTCCTGGTAGTTCCAGTACGCCGCATAGAACTCCATCATCGTGAATTCCGGGTTGTGGCGGACCGAAATGCCTTCATTGCGGAAGTTGCGGTTGATCTCGAACACCCGGTCGAAGCCGCCCACGATCAGGCGCTTGAGGTACAGCTCGGGCGCGATGCGCAGGTACATTTCCTGGTCCAGCGCATTGTGGTGGGTGACAAAGGGCTTGGCATTGGCGCCGCCCGGAATCGGATGCAGCATCGGCGTCTCGACCTCGAGAAAGCCGTGGCCGACCATGAAATCACGGATGCCGCTGACCGCGCGGCTGCGCGCCACGAAGCGCGCGCGCGTGGTCTCGTCCATCATCAGATCGACGTAACGCTGGCGGTATTTCACCTCCTGGTCGTGGATGCCATGGAACTTGTCCGGCATCGGGCGCAGGCTCTTGACCAGCAGCCGCACCGAGGTGGCATGGATGGACAACTCGCCGGTACGGGTGCGGAACATGCGGCCCTGCACGGCCACGATGTCGCCCAGGTCCCAATGCTTGAAATCGTCGTAGATGTCGGCGCCGATTTCCTCGCCCTTGATGTACACCTGCATGCGGCCGGTACTGTCCTGCAGCGTGGCAAAGCTGGCCTTGCCCATCACGCGCTTGAGCATCATGCGTCCGGCAATGCTGGCCAATGGCGCCTGCGCGTCCAGTTCCTCGGACGACTTCTCCCCATGGGCCTGCACCAGCTCGGCGGCCTTGTGCGTGGGCTTGAAGTCGTTGGGGAACGCGGGACCCATTCCCTGTGCCTGGCGCTCCCGCAGAACCTGCAGTTTCTCGCGGCGCTCGGCAATCAGTTGGTTGTCATCGAGAATCGGTTCGGGCGTAGGCAGTTCGGACATGGCAGTGGGTCGGCGGCGCAGGCTGGGAATTCCCGGGGGGCCCGCGTCGGATATTCAGGACTTCAAGAATGGTGTCGTGTCGGGTGCGGGCATCCGTCACGGCGATGTGCGTTATAAAGACCCACCCGGGGGGCGCGATCCGCGACCCCGGGTGCAAGAGAACCCTATTATCGCCAGTGCGGCGCCACTTTCCCGGACACATGCTTCATAACATCTTCAGTTTCCTGTTGCAGATCGCTGCCGGCCTCCTGGTAGGGCTTTGTCTGCTGCGCCTGTACATGCAGTACCACCGTGTCCCTTTGTCGGCCCGCTCGGGCAATCCGATCGGCCCGCTGATCTTTGCATTGACCGATTGGCTGGTGCTGCCACTGCGGCGCATCATGCCGGCGGTGGGGCGCTGGGACACAGCCAGCCTGGTGGCAGCCATCCTGATCGAGCTGGTGCAATACGCCTTGTTGTGGCTGATCAGCGGCGGGCAAGGGTCGCCGGCCTTTGTGGTGCTGCTGGCGCTGTTCGGGGTGGTGCGGCTGGCGTTGTCCGGGCTGAGCGTGCTGGTGATTGTCTACGCGGTGTTGTCGTGGGTGCAGACGCATTCGCCGATGATGGGCCTGTTGGCGCGCCTGGTGTCCCCGCTGCTGCAGCCGATCCGCCGCGTGGTTCCGCTGGTGGGGGGCATCGACCTGTCTCCGCTGGTCTTGCTGGTGCTGCTGCAGGTCGGCGGCATTGTGCTGGAATCGGTGCTGGCCAGCGTGATGATCTGACCCGCGCCCAGGCAAGGTTCCGGCCCCTTGCAGGGCGCGGGGGGAGCCACCGCGGGCTCAGACGACGGCGTCGGCCGGTTGGCGCTGCAGCATCGCCAGGCAGTTGGCAACCACCTTGCGCAGTTCGCGGCGGTCGCAGACCATGTCGACGGCGCCTTTTTCCTGCAGGAATTCCGAGCGCTGGAAGCCCTCGGGCAGCGTGACACGCAGCGTCGACTCGATGACACGCGGCCCGGCAAAGCCGATCAAGGCCTTGGGTTCGGCAATCACGATATCGCCCATGAAGGCGAAACTGGCGCTCACGCCGCCGGTGGTCGGGTCGGTCAGGACGCTGATGAACGGCAGGCCTTTCTTGGCCAGGCGGGTCAGCGCCGCATTGGTCTTGGCCATCTGCATCAGGCTCAGCAGGCCTTCCTGCATGCGTGCACCCCCGGTGGCGGTGAAGCACATGAAGGCGGTCTTCTGTTCGATCGCAGTCTCGACGCCGCGCACGAAGCGCTCCCCGACGACCGAACCCATGCTGCCGGCCATGAAGTCGAACTCGAAGCAGGCCACCACCACGTTGATGTTGTGCACGGTGCCGCCCATGACGACCAGCGCATCGGTCTCGCCGGTGTTGTCCATGGCCTCCTTGAGGCGTTCCGGGTATTTGCGGCTGTCCTTGAACTTCAGCGGATCGACCGGGATCACCTCCTGGCCGATCTCGAAGCGTCCCTCGTTGTCGAGGAACATGTTCAGCCGGGCGCGTGCGCCGATCCGGTGGTGGCGTCCGCAGTTCGGGCACACGTTCTGGTTCTGCTCCAGATCGGTCTTGTAGAGCACCGTCTCGCAGCTCGGGCATTTGATCCACAGGCCTTCCGGCACGCTGCGCCGGTCGGCTGGATCCGTATGCTGGATCTTGGGGGGTAGCAGTTTTTCCAACCAGCTCATGGTCTCGCTCCTGTGTCCTGGCAAAAGGGGGATTATGCCGCCCGGGACTGGGCGTCGAGCGCGTCGCGGATGCCCTGCAGAAACGCGCGTGCTGCCGGGGTGACAGCGTCGCGCGGCAGATCGCCGATCAGCTGGATGATCCGGCTGCCGATCACGACGGCGTCGGCACTGCGGGCCACGGCGCAGGCCGTGGCGGCATCGCGGATGCCGAAGCCGACGCCCAGCGGCAGTTTCACGTGCTGCCGGATCCGTGGCAGCATGGCCTCGACCGCGGCCGTATCCAGGTTGCCGGCACCCGTCACGCCCTTGAGCGAGACGTAGTAGACATACCCGCTGGCCACCGCCGCGACCTGCGCCATGCGGCGTTCCGTGCTGGTGGGGGCCAGCAGGAAGATCAGATCCATATTGTTGCGGCGCAGCTCATCGGCGAATGCCACGCATTCCTCCGGCGGGTAATCGACGATCAACAGGCCATCGACGCCTGCGCTGGCGGCATCGCGCACGAAGGCGCTGCCGCCATCCGAGCCGGCCCCGCCATGGCGCTGGTCATAGCGCTCGACCGGATTGGCGTATCCCATCAGAACCACGGGCGTGCGCGTGTCCTTCTGGCGGAATACACGCACCATCTGGATCACCTGCACCAGGCCTATGCCTGCGGCCAGTGCCTTGTCGCCGGCCTTCTGGATCACGGCGCCATCGGCGCTCGGATCGGAGAAGGGTACGCCGAGCTCGATCACGTCGGCACCTGCGGCCACCATGCCGTGCATCAGTTCGGGTGTGATGTCCGGGTAGGGGAAGCCGGCCGTGACGTACGGAATGAGGGCTTTGCGACGTTCGCGCTGCAACCGGGCAAATACTTCGGTGATGCGGCTCATGGCAGGACCCTCCGTGCAACAGGTCGTGCGCTGCGTGTTATGTCGGTGGCTCTCATGCGCGTGCTCCCGAGGTCGGAAGTGCGACACCCACGCCCCCCTTGACGGACTGCCCCTTGCAACTGGGCCGGCAATAAAAATCCGCGTTGCTCAGATCGGCAACCGTGCCGATGTCCTTGTCGCCACGACCGGACAGGTTGACCAGAATGGACTGGTCCGGCCGCATGGTCTTGGCCAGCTTCATCGCGTACGCAACAGCATGGCTGGACTCCAGCGCCGGGATGATGCCTTCGGTACGGCACAGGTAGTGAAAGGCCTGCAAGGCTTCGGTGTCGGTGATGCCGACATATTCGGCCCGTCCGATGTCCTTGAGCCATGCATGTTCCGGCCCGACGCCGGGGTAGTCCAGGCCGGCGCTGATGCTGTGCGTCTCGGTCACCTGGCCATCGTCGTTCTGCAGGATGTAGGTGCGGTTGCCGTGCAGCACACCCGGGCTGCCACGCTGCAGCGATGCCGAGTGCTTGCCGCTGTCCAGGCCTTCGCCGGCCGCCTCGACACCGATCAGGCGCGTGTTCTCGTGCGGGATGTAGGGATGGAAGATGCCCATGGCATTGCTGCCGCCGCCGACGCAGGCCACCACCGCATCCGGCTGCGTGCTGTGGCAGGACTGCTCGGCGAGCATCTCGGGCATCTGCTTGAGGCACTCCTCGCCGATCACGCTCTGGAAGTCGCGCACCATCATCGGGTAGGGGTGGGGGCCGGCCACGGTGCCGATGATGTAGAAGGTGTTGTCGACATTGGCCACCCAGTCGCGCATGGCCTCGTTGAGCGCGTCCTTGAGCGTCCGGCTGCCACTCTCGACCGGCACCACCTTGGCGCCGAGCAGGTGCATGCGGTAGACGTTGGGGCTCTGGCGCTTGACGTCCTCGCTGCCCATGTAAACCACGCACTCCAGGCCATAACGGGCGCAGATGGTGGCCGTGGCAACGCCATGTTGTCCGGCGCCGGTTTCGGCGATGATGCGCGGCTTGCCCATGCGACGGGCCAGCATGGCCTGACCGATGGTGTTGTTGACCTTGTGCGCGCCGGTATGGTTGAGGTCCTCGCGCTTGAGGTAGATCTGGGCGCCGCCTTGTTCGCGGCTCATGCGCGCGGCATGGTAGATCGGGGAGGGGCGGCCGACGAAATGCGCCAGTTCGTACTTGAATTCGGCGATGAATTCCGGATCGTGCTGGTAGCGGGCGTAGGCCTGCTGCAATTCCTCGATCGCGAGCGTCAAAGTCTCGCTGATGAAACTTCCGCCGTATTTGCCGAAATGGCCGGTCGGATCAGGTTGCTGGTAGGGGTACATGGGTGGACCTTGCAAGTTGTGCGTCGGCTGCACGCACGGCAGCGACGAACTGATGGATCTTGCCGGCGTCCTTGATGCCCTTGGACACCTCGACGCCGGAACTGACATCGACAGCCAGCGTCTTACAACGCGGCTGCACCTGCAAGATGCCATCGGTCACGTTTGCAGGCGTAAGTCCACCACTTAAGACGAGGTGACAGTTGACGCTTGGAGGTAGAAGTGACCAATTGAATGTCTTGCCGCCTCCGCCATACCCCTCGACATGGGCGTCGAGCAGAATTGCGTGCGCACTTTGATAGGAAGATGCGTATTTTACGAGATCAAAGGAGGCGGCTTCCGCCCCCAGGGGAATGCGCGCGGCGCGCAGGTAGGCCCTGGCCCCGCGGCCACACGCCGCCAGGCAATCATCCTCGGTCTCGTCCCCATGAAATTGCGCAATCGCCCAGGTCAGCCGTTCGAAATCCTGCTGCACCACCTCCGGTGCTTCGTTCACGTACAGCAGGACCGGCGTGACAAATGGCGGCAGGCGCCGCGCCAGTTCCACGGCGCGATCGATGGACACCACCCGGGCACTGCGAGGGTAGCGTACGAATCCGATCGCATCCACCCCGGCGGCGACCGCTGCGTCGACATCCTGTTCACGGGTCAGTCCACAGATCTTGATGCGGGTTCGGTGCAATCCGGCGAGGGGGTCAGTCATGGCAGTCCATCATACGCGGCGGTCCGCTCGGGCAATCCCCAATGGGCGTCGTAGCGTGGCCCCAGAAAGTACAGGCCGTCAGGCGAAAACGTGGGTGCCGCGATCTTGCGCTGGCGCGCCTGCAGCACTTCGTCGATCCATTCGACAGGCTTCTTGCCACTGCCGATGGCGATCAGGCAACCCATGATGTTGCGGATCATGTGGTGCAGAAAGGCATTGGCCTCGAACTCAAAGCGCAGATAGGCACCGCGGCGGGAGATCGCGATCTCCCGCATCTGCTTGACCGGCGACAAGGCCTGGCACTGCGAGGCCCGGAACGAGGAGAAGTCATGTTCGCCGATCAGGCGCTGTGCGGCCGAGCGCATGCGGTCGGCGTCCAGTGGCAGCATCACCCAACCGACGCGGCCGGTATCCATGCTGGGGCGGACCGGCGACTCATACAGCAGGTAGGCATAGCGCCGGGTCAGCGCGCTGGCCCGGCAATGAAACGCGGCCGGCACCTCGCGCGCCCATTCGACGCCGATATCCCGGGGCAGCAGGGCATTGGTGCCGCGCACCCAGGAGACCTCGCGTCGGATGCTGTCGGTATCGAAGTGCACGACCTGCATCAGCGCGTGCACGCCGGCGTCGGTGCGTCCGGCGCACAAGGTGGATATCGGGCGTGCCGCCAGCCGGGTCAATGCCTTTTCGAGCTGGTCCTGCACTGTCTGACCCGAAAGCTGGCTTTGCCAGCCCTGGTAGGCACCGCCGTGATAGCTGATGCCGAGCGCAATTCTCACGCCAGGGTGTCAGGCAATCCGGAGCTGGCGCGCGCGGCGCGCACTCAGCCCAGGCTGGCCAGGGCGCGTTGGGCCTTGGCCTTGAGGTCGCCGCTCGCCTCGGCGATCACTTCTTCGATCAGGGCTCTTGCCCCGTCATCGTCGCCAATCGACACGAATTCCTCTGCCAGTGCCAGCTTGGTGGCCAGGGGATCTTCCGGCTCCGCACTTGACTGTTCGGTCGGCGTGTCGGTGCTATCCAGATCCAGCGACAGCGTGCCGAGGTCGAATTCCAGCATGCCGTGTTCCGATTCGGCAGGCGCATTGAATGGCATCTGCGAAGCGGTCAGCTTGTTGGGTGCGGTGGCATCGAAGTTCACGCCAGCCGCGCGGTCGCCACTCGCGGCGGGGACCTCGGTGGACTCTTCATCGGTCAGGGTCAAAGGCGCGGGACTTGTCGAGCCAAAGCTCACGGCTGCCTGCTCGCGGAACTCGTCGCTGCCGACGGAGCCCAGGGCCACGGTATCGTCCGAATCGTCCAGGTCGGGAAGGGCGATCTCGACCGGCAACTCGGCAGCCGCTTGCCCCGGTTTGACGGTCATGGACTCGGTGGTTTCGCCGAAATCGATGTCCAGATCCGCCGGCTGTGAATCCAGCGGCGGCATGGATACAGTGGGTTCCAACTGGCTCGGGCGAGCCTCTTCGATCACGCTGGCGGGCTCGTCGTCCAGTGAGAAATCCAGATCGAGGTCCAGGTCGACCGAAGCAGACGGCTGCGCGTCGACCGGTTCGGCCGAACGGTCGATCTTCTGGGTCGCCATGCTGGTCGCTGCCATGAGCCCGATGGGACTGGTTGCCAGCGGGTTGCCTTCGGCCGCCGGGGTGCTGCCGGGGCGGTACAGCGGATTCGCCGGATCGATGCCCTGACCTTGCTCACAGATGCGGGCCCATTCGGCACTGTCGGCCCCGGCCAGGCGGAATGCCTCCTTGGCCATGCTCTCGAACGCCTGTGTGTCACGCCGCTTGGCGTAGATGTCCAGCAATTTCTGGTGCACGGCGATGCGGCCCGGATGGGTCCGCAGTGCTTCCTTCAGGATTTCCTCGGCCTGAATGTCGCGCCCGTAGGCGAGGTAGACATCGGCTTCCGCAACCGGATCCACATCGTCAGCAGCATCCAGCTGGCTGGGTGAGTAGACCATCGACGAGCCGGTCGCTGCGGCTTCGGCGGTGTCTACGCGCTGTCCGCCGCTGGCGCCAAAGAACGAGTCCGGTTGCAGCCGGCTTTCGAGGAATGCGCTGTCGACCTCGGCTGCCTCGCGACGCTGACGCGCCTTGTAAATGCCCAGACCTGCCAGCAAAGCGATCAAAAGGCCACCGCCAAGCAGGGTCAGGGGATTTGCCAGCAACTGGTCCAGCAAGCCTGGCTCCGGGACCGCCGGTGGCGGCGGCGGTGGTGGCGCAGGCGTGGCCACGGGTGCTGGCTGGGGCGCTGCGGCAGGCTCCGGGGCCTGGGAAGCGGCCGCGACCGGCGCCGCTGCAGGGGTTTCAACCGCCGCCGATACGGCCGCCATCGGCGCAGCCGCCGTGATGGCCACCGGCGCGCTCGTGGCAGCCGCTGGCGCGGTGGCCTGGGAGGGCGCGGTACCGGCAGCCGCCGATGCTGCACTGATACTGCTCAGGTCCTTGACGTTGCGGGCCAGTTCGGCTGCGCGCTTTGCGGCATCCTCTGCCGCCTTGGCCTGGGCAATCTTTTCTTCGGCAGCCTTGGCATCGGCGCCGCCCTTGGACAGCGTCAGCTTGTCGGGCGCCGGGGCTGCCGTGCGCTTGTCTTCAACCTGGGCTTGAACGGAGCCAGCCGCGGCACGGTCCGCTGTTTCGACCTTTTGCGTTGGCGCATTGCTGGCCAGCTTGCTGCGGAAGGCGTTGAAGTCCTTGCTCTGGGCGATGACGGTGCGTGAGGCGTCGGCCTCGGTCACGGCATTGACCTGCTCATCGGTGGGCATTGTCAGAACGGCGCCGGCCTTGAGCAGATTCAGGTTGCCGTTGATGAATGCATTCTGGTTGGCGCGCAGCAATGCGACCAGCATCTGGTCCAGCGAGACTTCGGCCGGCTTGTTGGCGCGTGCAATCTCACTGGCGGTGTCGCCACGCTGCACGGTCACGCGCTTGTTCGCGGCGGGGCGGGCTGCCGCAGCGGTGCTTGCAGGGGCCCGGGCGGCTGCAGGGGCAGCGGCAGCAGGTGCCGCAGGTGTCGGTGTCGCGGTCACGCGCGCCGGGGGCGTCACCGGTGTGGTGGCTGCAACCTGCGGTGCCGTCGGCGCCGCAGGTGTGCGGGCCCGCAGCGCTGGCGGATCGAGCAGGATGGTGTAGTCGCGCACGATGCGGCCGCTGGCCCAGCTTGCCTGCAGGATCAGGTCGACAAAAGGTTCCGATACGACCCGATCGCTGACCAGGCGGATGTAGGCGCGCCCGTCAGCGCGTCGTTGCAGGGATATCTGTACGCCGGCCAGGGCCGGGTTGTATTCGAGGCCGGCCGCGCGGAACGCGGCGGGCAGTGCGATGGAGGGTTTGAGGGAGGCTGCCTCGTCGGCGTTGATCTCGGGAATGTCGATTTCGGCTCTGAGTGGCTCTCCCAATGCCGACTGAACGGTAATGCGTCCGAGTGCCAGGGCAAAGGCCGATGACGCGGGAAGGCCAAGCAGCGCAATGACCAGGGATGCGACAGCGGTCTTGCGCCAGCCATGTGACTTAGGGATCAATTTAGTAGCCTCCGATGCTCGCGCACATCACCACGACTGCGCAATGTGGGTGCAGATGCCGCGACACTCTAACCTGAAAAAGGACCATAACATCAATGTTTTAGCCTGACAAGGTGAGAAAGCGCTCAAATCTTTCTGCACCTGCAGGACCCGATGGGTGCCGGTCCGAATGTTGTCAAACGGCAACGCATTGGATGATAGTCGCAAGCCGGACGGGATTCGGGCCGGCTTGGCTGCTCAGCGCTCGAGCAGGATGCGCAGCATGCGGCGCAGAGGTTCCGCCGCGCCCCACAGCAATTGGTCGCCAATGGTGAATGCGCCGACATATTCCGGGCCCATCGCCAGCTTGCGAATCCGACCGACCGGAATGTCCAGCGTGCCGGTGACAGCTACCGGCGTCAGCTGGGCCATGGTCGCTTCCCGGTTGTTGGGAACCACCTTGGCCCAGGCATTGTCGGCGGCGATCATGGCCTCGATGTCGGCGACCGGAACGTCCTTCTTCAGCTTGAACGTCAGTGCCTGGCTATGGCAGCGCATGGCGCCGACCCGCACGCAGAAGCCATCGACCGGAATCGGCGCGGCGCTGAAACCCGGACCACGGCCCAGGATCTTGTTGCTTTCTGCGCCACCTTTCCACTCTTCGCGGCTGACGCCGTCGCCCAGATCCTTGTCGATCCAGGGGATCAGGCTGCCGCCCAGCGGGACACCGAAATTGGCGGTCTCGGCCGCGCCCATGGATTGCTGGCGGGCCAGGATCTTGCGGTCGATCTCCAGGATCGCCGAGCGGGGATCGTCCAGCAGGTCGCGCACTTCGGCGTTCAGGCTGCCGAACTGCGTCAGCAGTTCACGCATGTGCTGCGCACCGCCACCCGAAGCCGCCTGGTAGGTCATGGTGCTCATCCACTCCACCAGATCGGCCTTGAACAGGGCGCCGACCCCCATCAGCATGCAACTGACGGTGCAATTGCCGCCGATCCAGTTGCGACCGCCCTTGGCGAGTGCGTTCTGGATCACGGGCAGGTTGACCGGGTCCAGGATGATGATGGCATCTTCCTGCATGCGCAGGCTGGACGCGGCGTCGATCCAGTGGCCCTTCCAGCCGGCGCTGCGCAGCTTGCCGTAGACGGCGCTGGTGTAGTCGCCCCCTTGTGCGGTAATGATGATGTCGCAGCGCTGCAGGGCTGCGATGTCCATCGCGTCCTGCAGCCGCTCGCCGGATTTGCCGTAGGCCGGGGCTTCGCCGCCGGCGTTGGACGTCGAGAAGAAAACCGGATCGATGAGGTCGAAATCACCTTCGGCCTGCATGCGGTCCATCAGGACGGAGCCGACCATGCCCCGCCAGCCGACCAGACCTGTCACTTTTCCTGCGCTGCTCATTTCGTCACCCTTTGTCAAACTGAATGTGTGTAGCTATTCAGCTGTCCGGCTCGTCCAGCCGGGTAGGGCGCGACGAACCGGGCTGCGTCAGCCTTTGATGGTGGTCGTCTTGGTAATGGACGAGCCGACTGGCAAGCCCGACGGACGCCGCCGACAGGCGGACTTCGCACGGAGCATTGCCAGGGAAATCATCGCGCGATTGTAGGGGATTCAAGCCCGCAGGGCCTTGACAACTGCATCCCCCATTTCGGCGGTTCCGACCCGTGTCGTGCCCTCGCTATGGATATCGGGGGTCCGCAGACCCTGTTCCAGGACGCGGGCCACCGCCGCCTCGATGCGGTCTGCCGCTTCGGCCTGGTTCAGGCTGAAGCGCAGCATCATGGCGGCGCTCATGATGGTGGCCAGGGGGTTGGCGATACCCTGGCCGGCAATATCTGGCGCACTGCCGTGGCTGGGCTCGTAAAGGCCCTGGTTGCTGGCGTTGAGGCTGGCGGACGGCAGCATGCCGATGGAGCCGGTCAGCATGGCGGCCTCGTCGCTCAGGATGTCGCCGAACATGTTGCCGGTCACGACCACGTCGAACTTCTTGGGGGCCTTGACCAGCTGCATGGCGGCGTTGTCGACGTACATGTGGTCCAGTGCCACGTCGGGATATTCGCGGCCGACATCGGTCACCACATCCTTCCAGAACTGGAAGGTCTCCAGGACATTGGCCTTGTCGACGCTGGTGACCTTCTTGCCACGCTTGCGTGCGGCCTGGAATGCGACGTGCGCAATGCGTTCGATTTCCGGACGGGAGTAGCGCATGGTGTCGAATGCCTCTTCGCTGCCGGGGAAGTGGCCATCGCTTGCGATGCGCCGGCCGCGGGGCTGGCCGAAGTAGATGTCGCCGGTGAGTTCCCGGATGATCAGCAGGTCCAGGCCTGCAATCAATTCAGGCTTGAGGCTGGACGCGCCGACCAGCGGCGCATGGCAGATCGCCGGGCGCAGGTTGGCAAACAGACCCAGGGCCTTGCGCAATCCCAGAATCGCCTGCTCCGGGCGCAGCGAGCGCTCGAGCTGGTCGTATTTCCAGTCGCCGACCGCGCCGAACAGGATGGCGTCCGATTGTTTCGCCAGTGCCAGTGTGGATTCCGGCAAAGGATGGCCGTGGGCTTCGTAGGCGGCGCCACCGACCAGCGCGGTTTCGCCTTCGAATGGCAGTTCCAGCGCGTGCAGCACCTTGACAGCTTCGGCAACAATTTCTTTTCCGATGCCGTCGCCCGGCAGGATTGCGATCTTCATGGTGTTCGTATGGTTTCTATCGGTTGACAATCTGGGTGTGACGCGGCAGGGGTGCGCCATGTCCCTGGCACTCAGCCCGGTGACTCGCGATTCTGTTCCTGCAGCAGTTTGCGGCGCTGCTCGGCCATGGAGTTGAATCCGCTCTCAGCCTTGTAGAGCTCGGCGCAGAGGTAGCTGTTCTGCATGGGCCTGCCAACTGCGGCCAGGCACAGTTCGCGCAAGGACGCAGCAGCTCGGGGCTGCGCCATCAACAGGCGCAATTCGGTCGGCATTTGCGCGAGCCGTGCAGCGTCGTCGACCTGCTGGCAGAAAGTCGCGTTGCGCTGCTTGAACGAGGGGTCGGCGCAGTTACGCGTGATGACGGGCAATTCAGGCAGTCGGCCCAGCAAGGACTGGATGGCGGGGACCGCCAGCAGATCTTCCAGGATTCCCGCCTGCGCGCTCTGGAACGCGCATCCGGCGGACAGCAACATGGCGAACAGGATTTTCTGCATGGCGTCTCCTCAGGTTATTGAAAGGTATTGGCCAGCCAGGGCTTTGCGGTGAGGCGTTCGGCTTCGAACGCCTTGATCTTGTCGGACTGGCGCAGGGTGAGGCCGATGTCGTCGAATCCGTTGAGCAGGCAGTACTTGCGGAACGGCTGGACGTCGAACGGGATCTCTTCACCCTGCGGCTGCACGATGACCTGCCGCTCGAGGTCGACGGTCAGGCTGTACCCCGGATAAGCCGCAACCGCGTCGAACAGGGCGCTGATCGTGGCCTCGGGCAGGACGATCGGCAGCAGGCCGTTCTTGAAGCTGTTGTTGAAGAAGATGTCGGCAAAACTCGGCGCCAGGATGGCGCGAAAGCCATACTGGTCGAGCGCCCAGGGTGCGTGCTCCCGGGAGGATCCGCAGCCGAAGTTCTTGCGCGCCAGCAACACCGACGCGCCGGCGTAGCGCGGCTGGTTCAGGACGAAGTCCGGATTGGGCTTGCGGCTGGCAGGGTCCTGGCCCGGGAAGCCCGGATCCAGGTAGCGCCAGGCGTCGAAAAGGTTCTCGCCGAAACCCGTCTTGCGGATCGATTTGAGGAACTGCTTGGGGATGATCGCATCGGTGTCGACGTTCTCGCGATCCATCGGCGCGACCAGGCCCTTGTGTACGGTAAATTTCTGCATCACTTCTTCTTTGTTGCGTCCTGGATCTTTTCTCCGGCCTTTTGCAGGTCCTGGCCCATGCCGTGCACGGTATTGCATCCGCTGCAGGCCAGTGCCAGCATCAAGGCGCCGGTCACAAGCAGGAGTCGTTTCATGGTCGGCGGCCCTGGCGTCAGACGAATCGGCGTACGTCGACGAAATGGCCGTGGATGGCTGCGGCAGCCGCCATGGCCGGACTGACCAGGTGGGTTCGACCACCGGCGCCCTGACGGCCTTCGAAGTTGCGGTTGCTGGTCGACGCACAGCGCTCGCCCGGCTCCAGGCGGTCGGCGTTCATGGCCAGGCACATGGAGCAGCCCGGCTCACGCCATTCGAAGCCGGCAGCCTTGAAGATCTCGTGCAGGCCTTCTTTTTCCGCCTGCTGTTTGACCAGGCCGGAACCCGGCACGACCATGGCCAGCTTGATGTTCCTGGCAACCTTCTGCCCCATTTTCTTGACAATGGCAGCCGCTTCGCGCATGTCCTCGATCCGGCTGTTGGTACACGAGCCGATGAAGACCTTGTCGACGTAAATGTCGTCGAGGGCCTTGCCGGGCTCGAGGGCCATGTAGGTCAGTGCACGTTCGATGGCGCTACGCTTGTTGGCGTCCTTCTCCTTGTCCGGATCGGGAACGCGCGCATCGATGCCGAGCACCATCTCGGGCGACGTTCCCCAGGTCACTTGCGGGACGATGGTCGAAGCGTCGAGTTCGACCACGGCGTCGAACCTGGCATCGGGGTCCGAGTGCAGGGTCCGCCAGTAGGTGACGGCATGGTCCCATGCGATGCCGGACGGAGCCAGTGGGCGACCTTTGACATAGTCGATGGTCTTCTGGTCGACCGCCACCAGGCCGGCACGCGCACCGGCCTCGATGGCCATGTTGCAGACCGTCATCCGACCTTCCACACTCAGGGCCCGGATCGCCGAGCCGGCGAATTCGATGGTGTAGCCGGTGCCGCCGGCGGTGCCGATACGTCCGATGATTGCCAGGACGATGTCCTTGGCCACGCAGCCCGCCGGCAGCTTGCCTTCGACCCTGACCAGCATGTTGCGGGCCTTCTTGGCCAGCAGGGTCTGCGTCGCCAGCACGTGTTCGACTTCGCTGGTGCCGATGCCATGGGCAAGGGCGCCGAAAGCGCCATGGGTCGATGTGTGGGAGTCGCCACAGACCACCGTCATGCCAGGCAGGGTGGCCCCGTTCTCCGGCCCGATGACATGAACGATGCCCTGCCGCTTGGACAGGAACGGGAAGTAGGCTGCGGAACCGTATTGCGCGATGTTCGCGTCCAGCGTTGTGACCTGTTCGCGGCTGATGGGATCGGTGATGCCGTCGTATCCCTGTTCCCAGCCCGTTGTGGGTGTGTTGTGGTCCGCCGTGGCGACGATCGAGCTGACACGCCAGACCTTGCGGCCCGCCTGGCGCAGACCTTCATAGGCCTGCGGACTGGTGACTTCGTGCACCAGATGCCGGTCGATATAGAGAATGGACGTGCCGTCCTCTTCGGTATGGACGACATGCTCGTCCCAGATCTTGTCGTACAACGTGCGGCTCATGGCTTCCTATCCGTAAAGAAGCGATTTTACGGCGCCCACCTCCAGGGCGGGCGCCGTGTTTCGCTCGGCGTGGCAGTGGTCGGGATCAGCGCTTGGCGATGGCCACCACGTCGCGCTGCGACGAACCGGTGAACAACTGGCGCGGGCGCCCGATCTTGTAGTCCGGATCACCGATCATCTCGTCGAGCTGGGCAATCCAGCCCACGGTACGGGCCAGCGCGAAGATGGCCGTGAACATCGAGGTCGGAATGCCGATCGCGCGCTGCACGATGCCGGAGTAGAAGTCGACATTGGGGTACAGCTTGCGCTGCACGAAATAGTCGTCCTCGAGGGCAATCTTCTCGAGCGCCATCGCCAGCTTGAACAGCGGATCGTTTTCCAGGCCCAGCGCGCTGAGCACTTCCTTGCAGGATTCCTGCATCAGCTTGGCGCGCGGATCGTAGTTCTTGTAGACCCGGTGACCGAAGCCCATCAGCTTGATGCCCGAGTTCTTGTCCTTGACCTGGTTGATGAATTCGCCGATCTTGTCAACGCCACCCATGACCTGGATTTCTTCCAGCATTTTCAGAGCGGCTTCGTTGGCGCCGCCGTGGGCCGGACCCCACAGGCAGGCGACACCGGCAGCAATGGCCGCGAACGGGTTGGTGCCCGAACTGCCGCACAGGCGCACGGTCGAGGTGGAAGCGTTCTGCTCGTGGTCGGCGTGCAGGATGAAGATGCGGTCCAGCGCCTTTTCGATCACCGGATTGACGACATAGTCTTCGCACGGGTTCGCGAACATCATGTGCAACAGGTTGCCGGCATAGCTCAGCTTGTTGCGCGGGTACATGTAGGGTTGTCCCACGTTGTACTTGTACGCCATCGCCACCAGCGTCGGCATCTTGGCGATCAGGCGGATGGCCGAGATCTTGCGGTGCTCCGCATTGTGAATATCGGTGCTGTCATGGTAGAAGGCAGACATCGCGCCCACCAGGCCGGTCAGGATGGCCATCGGGTGCGCGTCGCGGCGGAAGCCACGCACGAAGTTGTGCATCTGGTCGTGCACCATGGTGTGGTTGGTGACCAGATCGCTGAACGTCGTCTTCTCCTGCTGATTGGGCAGGCTTCCGTACAGCAGCAGGTAGCAGGTCTCCATGAAGTCGCAGTTGGTCGCGAGCTGTTCGATGGGGTAGCCGCGGTACAGCAGTTCACCCTTGTCACCGTCGATGTAGGTGATGCCTGACTCGCAGGCAGCCGTGGACATGAATCCCGGGTCATAGGTGAACATGCCGGTCTGCGCATACAGCTTGCGGATGTCGACGACGTCCGGACCGATCGTGCCGGTGTACACCGGGAACTCGATGTTCGGAGATCCGTTGCTGAACGACAGCGTCGCTTTGTTGTCAGCCAGTTTCATAATTCGCCCTTTCAGTTTGAAGCTCTCACCATGGCCAGGACCTCGACAACGTCGCTCCGGTCCAGCCTTGCATCGATTTCTGCCGGGGCTCTCCGCCCGAGGTGGAGGTCCAGCAGATCATTGTCACTCAGGTCCATCAGGTCCATCAGGGCGTCGCCGTTTCTCTCGGTCAGCGTTTGCCCGTGACGGAGAAAAAGCCGTTCCAGGAACAGATCGTTCTCCAACATGCCGCGGCGGCATCGCCAGCGCAACTTGCTCAATGCCCGCTCGTCGAGCGGGGCGTCATCGCCATGGCTTGCCACCATCAGAGTCCTGGTGCGCGCAAGTTATACCGTCCGGTAGACCATCATTTCCTTGATCTTGCCGATGGCCTTGGTCGGATTGAGACCCTTGGGGCAGACATCGACGCAGTTCATGATCGTGTGGCAGCGGAACAGCCGGTAGGGATCTTCCAGGTTGTCCAGTCGCTCACCCGTGGCCTCGTCGCGGCTGTCGGCGATGAAGCGGTAGGCTTGCAGCAGGCCGGCCGGGCCGACGAATTTGTCAGGGTTCCACCAGAAGCTGGGGCAGCTGGTGGAGCAGCTGGCACACAGAATGCACTCGTACAGGCCGTTGAGCTCTTCGCGTTCCTGCGGGCTTTGCAGACGCTCCTTTTCAGGCGGAACATTGTCGTTGATCAGGTAAGGCTTGATCGAGTTGTACTGCTTGAAGAACTGCGTCATGTCGACGATCAGGTCGCGCACCACGGGCAGTCCGGGCAAGGGCTTGAGTGTGATCACGCCGGGCAGCGTCAACATGTTGGTCAGGCAGGCCAGCCCGTTCTTGCCATTGATGTTCATGGCGTCGGAGCCGCAGACACCTTCGCGGCACGAGCGGCGGAACGAAATGCTGGGGTCGACCGCCTTGAGCTTCATCAGGGCGTCCAGCAACATGCGTTCGTTGCCATCGAGTTCGACCTCGATGGTCTGCATATAGGGCTTGGCGTCCTTGTCGGGATCGTAGCGGTAGATCTGGAAGGTACGTTTTGTCATGTCTGGCTCCGGTCGGATCGGCTGGTGCTCAATGCACCTGCGTCATGGGGTACGTGTTCGAAAAGGGGTTCAGGCTCAGAAGGTACGTACCTTGGGCGGGACGGAGTCGACCGTCAAGGGCTTGAGCTGGACCGCTTTGTAGCGCAGTGCACTGCCTTCGCGGTACCACAGGCTGTGCTTCATCCACTCGGCATCGTTGCGGCCGTTCGGGTGTTCCGGTGTATCGCCGTAGTCGTCGACCGTGTGGGCGCCGCGGCTCTCGCGCCGAGCGGCTGCCGACACGATGGTCGCCTGCGCGGCCTCGATCAGGTTTTCGACCTCGAGCGCCTCGATGCGCGCGGTGTTGAAGACCTTGGACTTGTCCTTCAGGTCGATATTGGCGACACGATCGCGCAGTGCGGCAATGGCGGTCACACCCTGGTCCAGCTTGGCCTGGGTGCGGAAAACGCTGGCGTGTGTCTGCATGGTGCTGCGGATGTCGTTGGCGACATTCTGTGCGTACTCGCCATCGCGGGCGCTGTCGAGACGGGACAGTCGCGCCAGCGTCTGGTCGGCCGCGTCGGCCGGCAGCGGCTGGTGCGCCTTGGTCTTGTTGTTGAACTCGACGATGTGGTTTCCGGCGGCACGGCCGAACACCAGCAGGTCCAGCAGCGAGTTGGTGCCCAGGCGATTGGCCCCGTGCACGCTCACGCAGGAGCATTCGCCGACGGCATACAGGCCTTGCACCGGCGTGTTGTCGTTGCCGTTCTTCTGCATGACGACCTGGCCATGGATGTTGGTCGGAATGCCGCCCATCTGGTAGTGGATGGTCGGTACCACCGGAATCGGCTCGCGCGTCACGTCGACATTGGCGAAATTGACCCCGATCTCGTGCACCGAGGGCAGCCGCTTCATGATCGTGTCTGCACCCAGGTGGTCGAGTTTGAGCAGCACGTAGTCCTTGTTCGGCCCACAGCCACGGCCTTCCTTGATCTCCTGGTCCATGCAGCGCGAGACGAAGTCACGCGGCGCGAGGTCCTTGAGCGTGGGCGCATAGCGCTCCATGAAACGTTCGCCGTTGCTGTTGACCAGGATGGCGCCCTCACCGCGGCAGCCTTCGGTCAGCAGGACGCCGGCACCCGCAACGCCGGTGGGGTGGAACTGCCAGAACTCCATGTCCTCGAGCGCCAGACCGGCGCGCGCCGCCATGCCCAGGCCGTCGCCGGTGTTGATGAAGGCATTGGTGGATGCGGCAAAGATGCGCCCGGCACCGCCGGTGGCCAGCATCGTGGTCTTGGCCTCCAGGATGTGCAGGTCACCGGTTTCCATTTCCAGTGCCGTGACGCCGACGACGTCGCCCTCGGCATTGCGGATCAGGTCCAGGGCCATCCACTCGACGAAGAATGCCGTGCGGGCCTTGACGTTCTGCTGGTACAGCGTGTGCAGCATCGCATGCCCGGTACGGTCGGCCGCTGCGCAGGCACGCTCGACGGCCTTCTCGCCGTAGTTGGCGGTGTGGCCGCCAAACGGGCGCTGGTAGATCGTGCCGTCAGGGTTGCGGTCGAACGGCATGCCCATGTGTTCGAGGTCGTAGACCACTTTGGGAGCTTCGCGGCACATGAACTCGATCGCGTCCTGGTCGCCGAGCCAGTCAGAGCCCTTGACGGTGTCGTAGAAGTGGTAGTGCCAGTTGTCCTCGTTCATGTTTCCGAGCGAGGCGCCGATGCCACCTTGCGCCGCAACGGTATGCGAGCGGGTCGGGAATACCTTGGACAACACGGCCACGTTGAGACCGGCACGGGCCAGCTGGAGCGATGCGCGCATGCCGGAGCCACCGGCACCGACGATGACGACATCGAATTTGCGTTTGGTAATGGGATAAGTCATGAAATGGGGCCGCAATAGTGAATGTTCTGCCGCTGGCGCTTCAAAGCCGCCACAGTACCTGGATGGCCCAGCCGGCGCATCCGACCAGCCAGGCGATCGAAACTACCTGCAGCAGCAGGCGCGCAGCAACGGATTGCACATAGTCCATCCAGATGTCCCGCACGCCGACCCAGACGTGGTACAGCAAGGCGATGATCACTACGAAGGTCAGCACCTTCATCCACTGCGCAGCGAAGATACCGGCCCAGCCGGCATATCCGAGCTCGCCCCGGGTGAACAGCACCTGGGCCAGAACGACAAAGGTGAACAAGGCCATCAGGCCGGCGGTGATGCGCTGGCTGAGCCAGTCGCGCAGGCCGTAATGTGCGCCGACGACGATGCGGCGGGTTCCGAAATTGACTGCCATGAAAACTTTCCTTTCAATCGGGCTTGCCGGCTGCTTCAATCAGCAGCGCGCAAGCCTTAAAACGGGTTCGAGATTCGATCAGTACAGGCCAAACAGCTTGGCGCCCAGCACGACGGTCAGAAGAATGCTCACGACCAGCGTGACCGCGGCCGAGCTTCGGCCGAATTCCTTGCTCACGGCGTCGTGGCTCATGTCCATCCAGAGGTGGCGCAAACCGGCGATGAGGTGGTGCAGATAGGCCCAGATCAGCGCCAACGCCACCAGCTTGAGCAGCCAGCCGCCACCGTCAGCACCAAATGCGTGCATCAGGCGTTCGTAGGAGATTTCCGAGGAGACAGACATGTCGAACATCCAGATGATGAACGGCAAGAGCAGAAACATCAGGGCGCCGCTGATCCGGTGCAGGATCGAGACCCAGCCGGCCAGAGGCAGGCGGTAGGTTGGCAAGTCCTTGAACGCATTGATGTTGCGGAACACGGGGCGCGCAGCGCGCGTGTTGGGGTCCAGTTCAGTCATGGGTTGGTTTTCTCGTCGGATCTGGGGATTTGCGTCAAGGTACGCGAAAGCAAAAATTCTATTCGAACCTGAATGGCTGACGCCCTGCTTGCAACGATCACCCTTGCAGCCCATTCAGTCATTGCGAAATGACGCTGCGCTTCATTGCAGCTCGTTGCGATAGTAGTGCTTGTCGGTTCGATAGAGACCGCGGCGCATTTCCATCGGTTTGCCATCATAGGTGAAAGCCACGCGCTCGACGCTCAGCAAGGCCGTGTCGGGTGTCACCTGCAGCAACCTGGCTTGATCGGCATCGGGCAGAACGGCCCGGATCTGCTCCTGGGCTCGGACCATGCGCACGCCGAATTCGGTTTCGAACAAGGCATACATCGGGCCGTGATACGCCGCCAGGCGTGCCGCGGTGAGGCCTTTGAAGGGGGCCCCGGGCAACCATATGTCCTCCAGGATCGTCGGTTCGTGGGCCAGCGACAGCACCCGGCGCACCTGCAGCACGGCGTCACCGGTATGCAGGGCCAGCGCGCGGGCCACGTCGGCGCTCGCGCGCAGCCGCTTGCAGTCGATGATTTCGCGCTCGGCCGGGCCCTCCTGGCTGATGTCACCGACATCCGGTACCAGCTTCAGAAAGCGGTACTGCACATGCTGCTCGGAGTGGGTGGCAACGAAAGTGCCCTTGCCCTGTCGCCGCACCAGCAGGTTTTCTGCCGCAAGTTCATCGATCGCCTTTCGCACCGTACCCTGGCTGACCCTGAAACGTGCCGCCAGATCGATCTCGCTCGGGATGGCATCTCCGGGCTTCCATTCGCCGGCTTGCAGGCTGCGCAGGATCAGCCCCTTGATCTGCCGATAGAGCGGGCTGAACGCAGGTGCGCCCGCGTTTGGCGCGGGGGAGTCCGCGTTGGAGGCGGGCTCGCTGGATGCGAAAAAAGGTGGGCTTTGCATGGCGGTGGGGCTTGCACGACCCGGCGCTGGCGCCAGGTCGTGCAAGCGACCGAATCATATCTTATATAAGACATAAGACAAATTGACGGAGGCGGAAGTTCAAAGGTAAACTCGCTGGGTTTTGTCAGGAGCAGGAGTGGTTCTCGTCGAGGAGCTGGCTTGCTGCCTGCGTTGCGGTTCCCCCCCACTTTTCTGGAGTCATGGTCATGAGTAAAAAGCCCGTTCGCGTTGCAGTCACAGGTGCCGCGGGTCAGATTGGATACGCTTTGCTGTTTCGCATCGCCAGTGGTGCCATGCTGGGTGCCGACCAGCCGGTGATCCTGCAATTGCTGGAAATCCCGGACGAGAAGGCCCAGAACGCGCTCAAGGGCGTGATGATGGAACTCGAAGACTGCGCGTTCCCGCTGCTCGCCGGCATGGAAGCGCACGGCGACCCGATGACCGCCTTCAAGGACACAGACTACGCCTTGCTCGTGGGTGCCCGTCCTCGCGGTCCCGGCATGGAGCGCTCGGACCTGCTGGCAGCCAATGCCCAGATCTTCACGGCGCAGGGCAAGGCCCTCAACGCCGTTGCCAGCCGCAATGTCAAGGTGCTGGTGGTGGGCAACCCCGCCAACACCAATGCCTACATCGCCATGAAGAGCGCCCCCGATCTGCCGCGCCGCAACTTCACCGCAATGCTGCGCCTGGACCACAACCGTGCCTTGAGCCAGATTGCCGCCAAGACCGGCAAGGCCGTCTCCGATATCGAGAAGCTGGTCGTGTGGGGCAATCATTCCCCGACGATGTATGCCGATTACCGCTTTGCCACCATCAAGGGCGAGAGCGTCAAGGCGATGATCAACGACCAGGACTGGAACGCCAACACATTCCTGCCGACGGTCGGCAAGCGCGGCGCAGCCATCATTGCGGCACGCGGCGTCTCGTCGGCGGCATCGGCTGCCAACGCCGCGATCGACCACATGCACGACTGGGCGCTGGGCACCAACGGCAAATGGGTGACGATGGGCATTGCGTCCGATGGCCAGTACGGCATCCCCAAGGACACCATGTTCGGCTTTGCCGTCACCTGCGAAGGCGGTGACTACAAGCTGGTCGAAGGCCTGGACATCGATGCCTTCAGCCAGGAATGCATCAACAAGACGCTCAAGGAGTTGCAGGAAGAGCAGGCCGGCGTCGCCCACCTTCTGTGAGCCTTGGCCCTTCGTGCAGCACCCGCGTGACGTTCTTCTAGGCGCGCAGGCATCCGCGGGCTTCTTGCCCGTGTGTGACCATTACAGCGGCGTGCCGGCACGCATGCGGAAAAGCCTGGCCTTGCAGGCCGAATTGACGCAGGAATTCGGCGCCTGCGTGTTCGACGTGACGCTCGATTGCGAGGACGGAGCGCCTACGGGCGCCGAGCAGGCGCATGCCGAGCAGGTGGTCGAACTGGTGCGCGCGACGGCCGGCATCGACAAACCGGCCAGCGATGCCACACGGCCCCGGGTGGCCGTCCGTGTTCACCCGGTGGACCATCCTGCATTTCAATCGGACATCGCGACCATTGCCGCAGGTGTCGGGCATTTGTTGTGTCACATCATGATTCCCAAAGTGGAATCCGTGGCCGACGTCGCGCATGCCGTTCAGGCGTTGGCAATGGTGGCGCCGCAAGGTCCCGCACAGGCGCTGCCACTGCACGTGCTGGTGGAGTCGCCTGCAGCGGTTCACCGTGCGTTCGAGATTGCCGCCCATCCCCGTGTGCAGTCGATCAGCTTTGGACTGATGGATTTCGTGTCCGCGCATGCGGGTGCGATCCCGGTCGACGGCATGTCGGGGCAGGGCCAGTTCTCACACCCGCTGGTGGTGCGCGCCAAGCTGGAGATCGCATCGGCTTGCCATGCGCACGGCAAGACACCGTCGCATTGCGTGGTAACCGAATTCCGGGATGCGTCCGCCATCGAGACCGCCGCGCGAACCGCTTCGCGCGAGATGGGTTTCACGCGCATGTGGAGCATCCATCCGGACCAGATCCGGCCGATCCTCTCTGCGTTTGCCCCGCGGGCAAGCGACATTGCCGTGGCGGCGGAGATCATCGACAGGGCCCAGGCTGCGCACTGGGCGCCCATCGATTTCCAGGGGCAACTGCATGACCGCGCCAGCTACCGCCTGTTCTGGCATGTGCTGGAGCGGGCATTTCGCACGGGGCAGGCGCTTCCCGAGGCGGCAAGGCGACATTTCGACGCCAAGTTGCAATAATGCGATTTTTCCAACTGCGAGGGTTCCAGCCATGAAGGCAAGTCTTGTTTTTGCAGCATCGGTGCTAGGGGTGTCCGGGGCGATGGCGCAGAACGTGGCATTGACCGCGGCCCATCTCGAGACCGCCATGAAAGTGCAGGTCGGAACCCTGCCATGCGAGTTGGGACAGACCGTGGTGCTGACGGCCGATGCGTCAGAGATGGGCTTCTTCAATCTGCAGATCGGCAAGCAGCGTTTTCGCCTTTCGCCAGAGTTGACCACCACCGGCGCGGTTCGTCTCGAAGACAAGGCCGCCGGCATTGTCTGGCTGCAACTGGCCAACAAATCGATGCTGATGAACCAGAAGCTGGGCAGGCGGATCGCCGACGAGTGCAAGAGCTCGGTCCAGCTGAAGGTCGCCGAAGAGATGCGCATGCGCCCGCCCGTCAGCGTGCTGGATGACAAGGCGCCGACGGACGTCGTCAGGAAGTAGCGAATAACGAGCGCCGATCCGTCGTGCGCTGAAACGAATCAACCAAACTGACCAGGAGTGAGAAACATGTTGGAAAAATACCGTGCCCACGTTGCCGAGCGCGCAGCGCTGGGGATCCCGCCTTTGCCGCTGACGGCGGCCCAGGTCGCGGAACTGGTGGAGCTGCTCAAGAAGGCCAGCGCTGACGCGTCCGGCGAAGGCGCTGCGCTGGTCGAGCTGCTGGCCCAGCGTGTGCCGGCCGGCGTCGATGACGCCGCCAAGGTCAAGGCCAGCTACCTGGCAGCGGTCGCACACGGCAGCGAGAAATGCGCCTTGATCAGCCCGGAGAAAGCGACCGAACTGCTCGGCACCATGCTGGGCGGGTACAACATCAGCCCGCTCGTGGACCTGCTGGACGACGCGGCCATGGCGCCGGTGGCCGCCGAAGGGCTGAAGAACACGCTGCTGATGTTCGACCAGTTCCATGACGTCAAGGAAAAGGCCGACAAGGGCAATGTGCACGCAAAGGCGGTGTTGCAGAGCTGGGCCGACGGCGAGTGGTTCACCAGCCGTCCCGAAGTACCGCAAAGCATCACGGTCAGCATCTTCAAGGTGGCCGGAGAAATCAATACGGATGACCTGTCGCCCGCGCCGGATGCCTGGAGCCGCCCCGACATTCCCTTGCACGCGCTCGCGATGCACAAGAATCCGCGTCCCGGAATCGTGCCCGAGGAAGATGGCAAACGCGGTCCCGTCAAGTTCATCGAGGACCTGCGTGCCCGCGGGCACCAGGTGGCCTACGTCGGTGACGTGGTCGGTACCGGTTCCAGCCGCAAGTCTGCCACCAATTCGGTGCTGTGGTTCACCGGCCAGGACATTCCTTTCGTGCCCAACAAGCGCTTTGGTGGCGTCTGCCTGGGTGGCAAGATCGCGCCGATCTTCTACAACACGATGGAGGATTCGGGCGCACTGCCAATCGAACTCGACGTGAGCCAGATGGAGATGGGCGACGTGCTTGAGCTGCGTCCCTACGATGGCAAGGCGCTGAAGGACGGCAAGGTCGTCGCCGAGTTCACGCTCAAGAGCCCGGTGTTGTTCGACGAGGTGCGTGCCGGTGGCCGTATTCCTCTGATCATCGGGCGTGGCCTGACGGCCAAGGCCCGCGAGGCGCTCGGCCTGCCCCCGAGCACGCTGTTCCGGTTGCCGCAGAATCCGAGCGACAGCAAGGCCGGCTTCACGCTGGCGCAGAAGATGCTCGGTCGTGCCGTCGGTCTTCCAGAAGGCCAGGGCGTGCGCCCCGGTACCTATTGCGAGCCGCGCATGACATCGGTCGGATCGCAGGACACCACCGGCCCGATGACGCGCGACGAACTCAAGGATCTGGCCTGCCTGGGTTTCAGTGCCGATCTGGTGATGCAGTCCTTCTGCCACACGGCCGCCTATCCGAAGCCGGTCGACGTGAAGATGCACCATGAATTGCCGGACTTCATCAGCAACCGCGGCGGCATCAGCCTGCGCCCGGGTGACGGCATCATCCATAGCTGGCTCAACCGCATGCTGCTGCCCGATACGGTCGGCACCGGTGGCGACAGCCACACGCGTTTTCCGATCGGCATCAGCTTCCCGGCCGGCTCCGGCCTGGTGGCATTCGGCGCGGCGACCGGCGTGATGCCGCTCGACATGCCCGAAAGCGTGCTGGTGCGCTTCAAGGGCAAGCTGCAGCCGGGTGTGACGCTGCGGGACCTGGTCAACGCGATTCCGCTGTATGCGATCCGTGCCGGCTTGCTGACGGTGGCCAAACAGGGCAAGAAGAACATCTTCTCCGGCCGCATCCTGGAAATCGAAGGTCTGCCGGATCTCAAGGTCGAGCAGGCCTTCGAGCTCAGCGATGCCTCGGCCGAACGCTCGGCGGCTGGCTGCACCGTGCACCTGGACAAGGCGCCGATCATCGAATACATCAACAGCAACATCACGATGCTCAAGTGGATGATTGCCAGCGGGTACTCGGACGCGCGCACGATCGAGCGCCGCATCAAGGCCATGGAGGCCTGGCTCGCCAATCCGGTGCTGATGAAGGCCGATGCGGACGCCGAGTACGCGGCCGTGATCGAGATCGACCTGGCCGACGTGCACGAGCCTATCGTCGCATGCCCGAACGATCCTGACGACGTCAAGACACTGAGCGAAGTGGCGGGCGCCACCATCGACGAAGTCTTCATTGGCAGCTGCATGACCAATATCGGGCATTTCCGGGCTGCTTCCAAGCTGCTGGAGAACAAGCGCGACATTCCGGTCAAGCTGTGGATGGCGCCGCCGACCAAGATGGATGCGCAACAGCTGACGGAAGAGGGCCACTACGGCGTCCTGGGCAGTGCAGGTGCCCGGATGGAGATGCCTGGCTGCAGTCTGTGCATGGGCAACCAGGCGCAGGTGAAGGAGGGTGCAACGGTGTTCAGCACCTCGACGCGCAACTTCCCCAACCGGCTGGGCAAGAACTCCAACGTCTACCTGGGGTCGGCCGAGCTCGCGGCGATCTGCTCCAAGCTTGGACGTATTCCGACCAAGCAGGAGTACATGGTCGACATGGGCGTCCTGACGGCGGCCAGCGAATCCATCTATCAATACCTGAATTTCGACCGCATCGAGACCTTCACGGATGCGGCGGCAGGTGTGAAAGACACGGCGACAGCGGCATGACACGCTGAGGCCCCATATCCCGAAGCCGTGACCGGCTTCGGGTCTGGCGAAGCTTCACCGGGTGCGGTGCCGCAGTACTCGGCGGTGTCTGTGCACCGGACTTGCACCGGTATTCAATCCGAGTCGGGGCGTGACCCGGCAAGTCGCCGGCCCCTCATGGTCGCTGGCAGCGCACTGCTGCCTTTTCTGTCCCTTCACTTTGCCTGTCCGATGAAAAACAAGACCCTTGCAACCTTGCTCGCGCTGCTGGGCGGCCCATTGGGCTTGCATCGGTTCTACCTTCATGGCTGGCGCGACGCCTGGGGATGGTTCTTTCCGTTGCCGACCCTGGCCGGTGTGGTGGGCGTGATGCGCACGCAGCAATTCGGTATCGACGACCAGATCGGCTGGTTGCTGGCGCCCTTGCTGGGGTTCACGATCGCAGCTTGCGCCCTGACGGCCATCATCTACGGCCTGTCGACCGGCGAGCGCTGGAATCGACGGTTCAACCCGACGTCCCCACCGGACGCGAAGGCCGGAACCTCCAACGGGTTCACCATCTTCGTCGTCGTGATTGCCTTGCTGCTGGGCACCACGGCACTGATGTCTGCACTGGCCTTGAGTTTTCAGCACTTCTTCGAGTATCAGGGCCTGGCGCCGCAGTGATGCCGCGTGCACCCCTTGGAAATGCGGTTTCCTGAAGGGCCGCACGCCGATTTTTCGCTGGGAAGCGCGCGGCGAGTGCGTGGGGCGCTGCTCTGCCCATATAATGGAAGGCTTTTCAGCGTGTTGCTGGCCGGGTGGCCATGTTACGTGTCTCAACGCCGAAATATTGGCGGAAAGTAATTTCCGCGACCCCCGAAGGATAAATCATGGTCGTCATCCGACTCTCCCGTGGAGGTGCCAAGGCACGCCCGTTTTTCAACATCGTCGTGGCCGACAAGCGTACGCGCCGCGATGGCCGCTTCATCGAGCGCATCGGTTTCTACAACCCGATCGCCACGGCCAACGAAGAAAGCATCCGCATTGCCCAGGACCGCATGACGTACTGGAAAAGTGTCGGCGCCCAGGCTTCCCCGACCGTCGAGCGCTTGCTGCAGCAGGCAGCCAAGAAGGCCGCCTGAGGCATTGCCGCATCGGGTGCATGACCCGAGGCGGGCATGACCCCTATCCCGATGTCGCTTCCCTTTGACTCCGTAGACCTTCCGGCTGACGCCGTGGAGGTCGGGCGGATCGGCGATGCCTGGGGTGTCAAGGGCTGGTTCAAGGTCCTGGCTTTCAGTTCGCAGCCGGAGGCCTTGTTTTCTTCCCGGCAGTGGTATCTGCAGCCGACCGATCGCGGCCCGCGGCCCTTCGAGGGTACCCGGCTGATGCGCATCCGCGAGTCGAAGGAGCACTCCGGCGGCGTGGTTGCCATGGCCCACGATGTCGACGACCGCGACGTCGCGCAGTCCTTGCGCGGCACCCGCATATTCGTCCGCCGTTCCAGTTTTCCGAGTACCGACTCCGAAGAGTTCTATTGGGTCGACCTGATCGGGCTCGATGTCGTGAACCGTGAGGGCGAGTCGCTGGGTCGGGTAAGTGAACTGATCCAGAACGCGGCCCAGGCGGTGCTCGTGATGCAGTACACCGTCGGCGACAAGCAGATGGAGCGCATGATTCCATTTGTGGCCGCGCATGTGGATGCGGTCGATCTGGCGGGTAAACGCATCACGGTGAACTGGCAGGCAGACTACTGATCGCGCCATGCGATTCGACGTCATCACCCTGTTTCCGGAATTGTTTGCGCCGATGTTGCAGGTCGGCGTTACGCGCCGGGCGTTCGAGGCCGCAAGCCCTGATGTACGCTTTGTCAATCCGCGCGACTTTGCCGAGGGCAACTACAACCGGGTCGATGACCGTCCGTTTGGCGGCGGCCCCGGAATGGTCATGCTGGCAGAGCCCTTGCGCAAGAGCCTGGCGCATGTGCAGTCGCAGCGCTCCGACGACGCGCCGGTCGTGCTTTTTTCCCCCTTGGGCGCGCCCTTGAACCATGCGGCTGTCCAGCGCTGGTCGACCAGCCAGGGTGCCATCCTGGTGTGTGGTCGTTACGAGGGCGTGGACCAGCGCTTTGTCGATGCGCACGTTGACGAAATGATCAGTCTCGGCGACTTTGTACTGTCGGGCGGAGAGATCGCCGCGATGGCCTTGCTCGATGCGGTGGCGCGGCTGCAGCCCGGGGTTCTGGGCGATGCACAAAGCCACCAGCAGGACAGTTTCCACCCGCAACTCGATGGGCTGCTCGACTGCCCGCACTTCACGCGACCCGAGTCGTGGCAAGGGCAGGGGATTCCGCAGGTTCTGTTGTCAGGCCACCATGCCAACGTCACCCGGTGGCGGCGGGACCAGAGCCTGCTGCTGACGCAGAAATTGCGGCCCGACCTGCTCAAGCAGGCGCGCGCTGCTGGCCTGCTGGATGCGCGCGATGAGCGCTGTCTGCGTGGCACGGTCGATCCATCGATTTGACACCCTCTTTCCAGAAGCCATGAAGCCGGGCTATAATCCGAGGCTTTTCGATCCTCTGTTCGGCCGCATCCCACGTTCTCAAGGGATGCCTTTTGCGTCATGTCGACGCTGGCGCGGACAAGATCCATTGAGGAAACCATGAACCTGATCCAAACCCTCGAGCAAGAAGAAATTGCTCGCCTCGGCAAAACCATTCCCGACTTCGCCCCTGGTGATACCGTCATCGTCAGCGTCAAGGTCGTCGAAGGTACGCGCAAGCGTCTGCAGGCCTACGAAGGTGTCGTGATTGCCAAGCGCAACCGCGGCCTCAATAGCGCCTTCATCGTGCGCAAGATCTCCAGCGGCGAAGGCGTGGAGCGCAGCTTCCAGACCTACAGCCCGCTGATCGCCGGTATCGAAGTCAAGCGCCGCGGCGATGTGCGTCGCGCCAAGCTGTACTACCTGCGTGACCGTAGCGGACGCTCGGCACGGATCAAGGAAAAACTGGCCCCGAAGAAGGTTGCAACCGCCGAATAAGCCGGGCCCGTTCACCTCGAAAGCCGCCTCCTGCATTCGCGCGAGGCGGTTTTTTCATTGCTGGAGATAACGCGCGTGTCCTCGGAGCGTCCCTTTCCTGCCCTGTCCAGCCTTCCCGGCTTCGATCCGCGCATGGTGCCGGTGGCGGCGGTCGACAGCCATCTGCCGGCCATCGCGCCGGCCGCTCTCGATGCGCAGGCGCTTCGCAGCCGGTTCGAAGCGCAGCCTGTCTGGGTGCCGGAGTATCTCGAGGAGCCGCGCTTTTCCGACCGGATGCCGACGCCGGCATCGGTGCTGATCGCCATCGTCGCGCGCGACGAACCCATGGTCTTGCTGACCCAGCGCACCGCGCACCTTTCCAGCCATTCGGGCCAGATCGCCTTTCCGGGCGGCAAGCAGGATCCGACCGATCCGGACCTGACCAGCACGGCACTGCGCGAGGCGCAGGAGGAAATCGGTCTTGACGCGGCCTACGTGCAGGTACTGGGTGCGTTGCCAATTTACCGCACGGGGAGTCAGTTCGTCGTGACGCCCGTGGTCGCGTTGCTGCGCGACGGCTTCGACCTCGAACGCAATGCCTTCGAGGTCGACGACATTTTCGAGGTGCCCCTGGCCTACCTGATGAACCCCGCCCACCACCGGCACCATGTGGTCGATATCCACGGCGTGCGGCGCGAGTGGTTGTCGATGCCGTACCAGCAAGGGAAGACCGAGCGCTTCATCTGGGGTGCGACCGCCGGCATGCTGCGCAATTTCTACCGCTTCCTGTCGGCCTGACGCCACGCAGGCGCGATCGAGGCAGCCGCAAGCGGCATTTCCGACCATCTCAGCACGTATCATTCCGACATGAGCTTCATTGCCATCCTGATCGCGTTGTTGCTGGAGCAGGCGCGACCGGTTGGCCGCGGCAATGCGGTCCATTCCGCGATGCGCGCCTGGGTGGGCTGGTGCGGGCGGACCTTCGATGCCGGCAAGTCGCACCATGCCGGACTCGCATGGGGTGTGGCGGTGCTGCTGCCGGGGCTGGTGGTGCTGGCGGTCTACTGGTTGCTGGCCGGTCTGACGGATTGGCCGCTGGCCGTCATCTGGAATATCGTCGTGCTGTACCACTGCCTCGGATTCCGGCAGTTCAGCCACCATTTCACCGATATTCGCGACGCACTCGAAGCGGGCGATGAGCCCCTGGCACGCGAGCGGCTGGCGCATTGGCAGCAGGTCGACGCCAATGGCCTGCCGCGCAGCGAGATCGTGCGCCATGTGGTCGAGCACTCGGTGATTGCTGCCCACCGCCATGTCTTTGGCGCGCTGGCCTGGTTCTCGGTGCTGGCCGCGCTGGGGCTCGGACCCATGGGTGCGGTCATCTATCGCCTCGCCGAGTTCGTGCCGCGCTATTGGGCGCGCGAGAAATCCACCCGCGTCCGGCCGGTCAGCGAAGCTGCGCAGCAGGTGGCGGGAAATTTGTGGCACTTGCTGGACTGGTTGCCCGCCCGTATCACCGCCATGGCATTCGCGGTCACCGGAAGCTTCGAGGATGCCATCGACAGCTGGCGCACCTATGAACGCAGCGGTCCGGTGAGCAATGATGGTGTGATCCTGGCGTCGACGTCCGGGGCCATCAATCTGCGCCTGGGGCCGGCCAGCGAGGCCTATGTCCCCGACATGGGGGGCGCGGGTGATGGCAGTGCCACGGCCGGCCGCGCAGCAGCGACGGGCGGGGGCATGGAGCCTGAAGTCGGGCATTTGCGGGTGGTGGTCGGGCTGGTCTGGCGCACCGTCGTCATGTGGCTGGTGTTGCTGGCGCTGTTGAGCCTTGCCAGGTTGCTGGGCTGACGACGTCGAAGTCGCGCCATCCCGGGCGTGCATCCCTGCCGCCCGCGTCCTCGCCCGATCCACTCAATAGCGCGACTGCGAGAGCTCCGCAAACAGCTCCGTGTAAATGCGGTAGCGATCCGCATTGATCGGGTTTTCGGCATCCGCGGTCTGTGCCGCCGCGATGACGGCGCAGCCAGGCTCGTGCAGATGGCTGCAGTTGTAGAAGCGGCAATGGTCGGCATGCGCGGCCAGGTCCGGCATGTAGCGGGCCAGTCGCATCGGGTCGATGTGGCGCAGACCGAACTCCTGGAACCCGGGTGAGTCGATCAGCGCCGATGTCCGGCTCTCGTCGATCCAGTACCAGGTGGTGCTGGTCGTCGTGTGCTTCCCGGCGCGCAGCGCCAGCGACAGTTCGCCGGTCAGGATGTCCAGGCCGGGAACGAAGGTGTTGATCAGGGTACTCTTGCCGGCGCCCGACGGACCCAGCACCAGGCTGGTCTTGTGTGCGAGGCGTTCCTGCAAGGTCTTGCGCGCGCTGTCGTCCGCCGTTCTGAGCGAGACTGGCAGGACCTGGTAGCCCATTGCCCGATACGGAGCCAGCTTCTGCCATGCGTGGGCGAATGGTTCGGTCAGGTCGCTCTTGTTGAGCACGATCAGCGGCGTGATGGCTTGCGCCTCGGCTGCGATCAGCGCACGCGAGAGCTGGTGGCTGGAGAACAGAGGCTCGGCCGCCAGCAGGATCAGGACCTGGTCGAGGTTGGCGGCGAACGACTTGGTGCGGATGTCATCCTGGCGATAGAACAGGTTGCGCCGGGTCTCGATCTTCTCGATCGTGCCTTCGTCCTGCGAGGCCTGCCACAGAACTTGGTCGCCGACGACACCCTGGCTCTTCTTGCCGCGCGAGTGGCAGATGATGCGCCGACCGTCGGAGGCTTCGACCATGAAATGCCGCCCATAGTTGGCGACGATCAACCCGCCCTGGAGTCCTGGCGCGGAGCTCAAGCAGCCATCCGTTCAAGGCAGGTCATGCCAGCAGGCCGTCGGCCGCCGCCGCACACTGGAAGTCGGTGTCGGAGATTCCGTGCACATCGTGGGTATTGAAGCGCACGACACAGCGGTTGTAGGTGACCAGCAGTTCGGGGTGATGGTCGGACACATGGGCGACGAAGGCCAGCGCGTTGACGAAGGCCATCGTCTGGTAGTAGTTGGCAAACTGGTAGGTCTTCTCGATGGCCACATCCGGGCCTCCGCCGCGCAGAGTCCAGCCTTCGAGCTGGGCCAGTCGCGTCACGACTTCGGTCGGCGTGAGGGCGCGCCGCGCGATCTTGGACCAGTCCACATTCTTGATCATGCTGTTCACAGTCGCTCCTAACGGGTTCAGGCGGCCATCCGGGCCAGCCGCTCAACGGCTGGAGGATGCGAGTAATAGAACTTGACGTAGACCGGGTCGGGCGTCAATGTCGACGCATTGTCCTCGTACAGCTTGAGCAGGGCCGACGACAGGTCGGTGCGGCCGGTCTGTTCCACCGCATAGGCGTCGGCCTCGAATTCATGCTTGCGCGACACCTGCGTGAACAGCGGCGAGACGAACTGCGTGAACACCGGCACCACCAGCATGAACAGCAGCAGCGCCAGGGCGTCGTTGGGGGCGCCAGCCGCCATGTTGGGGCGAACGCCCAGTGCGGTGTAGAACCAGGCCTGGCCCGACAGATAGCCCAGCAGGGCGAACCCGACCAGGCTCAGCGCGAACAGCGACACGATGCGCTTGATGATGTGCCGGTGCTTGAAATGGCCCAGCTCGTGCGCCAGCACCGCATCGACTTCTCCGGGCGAAAGCTTGGCCAGCAAGGTGTCGTAGAAGACCACGCGCTTGGCAGCGCCGAAACCGGTGAAATAGGCGTTGCCATGGGCGCTGCGCTTGCTGCCATCCATGACGAACAGGCCTTTGGCCGCGAACCCGCATCGGTTCATCAGTGCCGTGACGCGGGTCTTCAGCGTCTCGTCCTCCAGTGGCTTGAACTTGTTGAACATCGGCGCAATGAAAGTCGGATAGACCATCAGCAGCAACAGGTTGAATCCCATCCATACACCCCAGGCCCATAGCCACCACAGGGAGCCGGCTGCGCCCATCAACCAGAGGATCAGCGCGGCAATGGGCAGGCCGATGAGCGCGCCGACAGCGATCGACTTGAGCAGGTCGGTCAGCCACAAGCCCGGGGTCATCTTGTTGAAGCCGAACCGCGCTTCGATGCCAAAGGTCTGGTGCAGGGACAGCGGAAGTTCGATCAGCCCGCCAATCAGCGCGAACGCGGCGAGCAGGGCGAGTTGCTGGCCCATGCCAGGGCCCATCCAGCGCAGCAAGGCGTGGTTGAGGACGTCCAGGCCGCCCAGCAAGGTCCAGCCCAGCAGCACCGCACTGCCCAGTGCCAGTTCGATCAGGCCGAAGCGGGTCTTGGCCACGGTGTAGTCTGCAGCCTTCTGGTGTGCCTGCAACGTCACCTTCTCGGCAAACGTCGGTGGCACGGCCGCGCGTGAGCATGCGACATGCCGGATCTGGCGCGACGCCAGCCAGAACTTCAGAACCATGCCCGCCACAACCGCAATGGCGAAGGCCGTTGTCAGCAGGGGATCAGGAGAAAATGCACCGTCAAGCACGGCAGGGGGAAAGCAGGGCGAACATGCGCAGGAGTTTAGGTGCAAATCAATGCCCGGGTCGGCATGGGCGACAATCGCCGCCATGGAAAACCCTGTCGTAACACTGGAGAAGTCCGACCAGAACCTGGTCTGGATCGATTGCGAAATGTCGGGCCTGGAGCCGGTCAAGGAGCGGCTGCTGGAGATCGCCGTCATCGTCACCGGTCCCTCGCTGGAGCCGCGGATCGAAGGCCCGGTACTGGTGATTCACCAGAGCGATGCCTTGCTCGACCAGATGGATGCATGGAACAAGGGCACGCATGGCAGGAGCGGGCTGATCGACAAGGTGCGGGCATCGACGCTCGGCGAAGCCGATGCCGAGCAGCAGATCCTGGATTTTCTGGCGCAGTACGTACCCAGGAACAGTTCGCCCTTGTGTGGCAACACGATCAGCCAGGACCGGCGCTTTCTGGTGAACTACATGCCCCGGCTGGAGGCCTTTTTTCACTACCGCAATATCGATGTGAGCACGCTCAAGGAACTGGCCAAGCGCTGGCGGCCGAAGCTGCACAGCGGCTTCAAGAAGCAGCAAAGCCATACCGCGCTGGCCGACGTCCACGAGTCCATCGACGAACTGGTTTACTACCGGAAAAACTTCCTGCGCATGGAAGATTAGGTAGAAACCCGCATCCGTGCCATAATCGCAGGCTTCGCTGCCACACAGGCGGCGAGTTAGTGCATCTCCCCTCACACACCGGGTCTTTCCTTTAACAAGGCCCCTCAAGAGTGCAGCCCCTGGCTGCCGCCACGTTGGATGGCGCTGAGTTTCGTTTGATGGTTGATGTTTGTTTGACCATTGACGAAAGCACCGCATTCCGTGCGGTGTGATCGTGTGAGATCCATATCATGAACGACGCATTTGATGTGCACGGCGCGCTTTCGCCCGAGCAAAACCTTTCTACCGAATCCAGCACCTCGGCCGTGGCCGAGACGCACGCTGAATTCTCCGAACCGTCGGAGGTTCTGGTCGATGAGAGCGCTGCGGCGCCTGTCGAAGAACCCAACGGTTTCGAAAAACTGGGCCTTGCGCCCGAACTGATCCAGGCCGTTCGCGACCTGGGCTTCACCCAGCCCACCGTGGTACAGGAAAAATGCATCCCGATGGCGATGCAGAGCCTGACCGATGACGGCAAGGCTGGCAAATTCACCGACCTGATGGTCTCCAGCCAGACGGGCAGCGGCAAGACCGCCGCCTTCCTGCTGCCGGTGCTGCACACCCTGCTCGACCAGCAGGCCAAGGCCGTGGCCGAGGAGCGTGCCCAGTTCGAGCGCGCCTGTGCCGAGGCCCTGGCGCGCGGCGAGGCGGCGCCCAAGCGCCCGCGCCGCAAGGACCCGACCAGCAGCCGCAACTTCAAGGCCGCCACACCCGGCGCGCTGGTGCTGTGCCCGACACGTGAACTCGCACAGCAAGTGGCACAGGACGCCATCGACCTGGTGCGCCATTGCCGCGGCCTGCGCATCGCCAACGTGGTCGGCGGTATTCCGTACCAGTTGCAGATCGCCCGTCTTCAGAACGCCGACCTCGTGGTCGCCACTCCCGGTCGTCTGCTGGACCTGCAGCGCTCGATGCAGATCAAGCTCGACCAGGTGCAGTTCCTGGTGGTCGACGAGGCCGATCGCATGCTCGACCTGGGTTTTGCCGACGACCTGGCCGAAGTCAACCAGCTCACCATCGAACGCAAGCAGACCATGATGTTCAGTGCCACGCTGGCACCACGCATCCAGCAACTGGCCACCCGCGTCATGCGCGAGCCGCAGCGTGTGCAGATCGATTCGCCTACGGAAAAGCACCAGAACATCAAGCAGGTGCTGTTCTGGGCCGACAACGCCTTCCACAAGCGCAAGCTGCTGGACCACTGGCTGCGCGATACCACGATCAACCAGGCGATCGTGTTCGCCAGCACGCAGATCGAATGTGATGGCCTGGCCAATGACCTGCAGCAGGCGGGCTTCAGCGCCGTCGCCTTGCACGGTGCCTTGAACCAGGGCATGCGCAACCGCCGGCTCAATGCACTACGCGAAGGCCATGTGCAGATCCTCGTGGCCACCGACGTCGCCGCCCGCGGCATCGACGTGCCGACCATCACCCACGTCTTCAACTTCGGCCTGCCGATGAAGGCCGAGGACTATACGCACCGTATCGGCCGCACCGGCCGTGCCGGACGCGACGGTCTGGCTGTCACGATGGCCGAGTTCCGCGATCGCCGCAAGATCTTCGACATCGAGGCCTATACGCGCCAGCAATTCAAGGCCGAAGTAATTCCAGGCCTGGAGCCGCAGCAACGCATGCCCGACGCGCGTCCGCGTTCCAACTTCGGTGGTCGTGACAACAACCGTGGTGGTTTCAATGCCCCGGGTCGCGAGCCGCGCCGCTTTGGCCCCCCGGGTGCCGGCCGTCCGCGTGACGCAGGTGGCTTTGCACCGCACAACGACTTCGCACCGCGCAAACCGGCGTATGCCGGCAACAACAAGCCGGCAGGGTCGCAGCAGCGTCCGTCCCATGCACCTTCGGGTGGTTTTGGTGATCGCGCTAGCGCCAGCTTCGGCCCGCGCGATGGCGCCCGCCGTCCGGCACGTCCGGCCCGGCCCGCACGCGGCTGATACGCGGCTTGACGCCAACATGAAAGCCTGCAGGTCGCAAGACCTGCAGGCTTTTTTCATGGCGCTTGTTGCGTGGCGCCGAGGACCCGAGCCCTCCAGGCCTTGCTCCGCAAGACATGACGCACCTGCGCAGGGCCCTGGCGCGCACCATTTTGCCTATGAGACGCAACGGGCCTGAAAATGCCGGCAAGACTTTCATAATGCACCGATCCAGGGTGCAGAGCGCAGCGGGGACACAGGCATATTCCTTGCGGGTGAGGGGATGCGCACGAGGGACGTTCGCAACATGTCGTCCCCGATCCCTGATTCCGCGATGCTGGCGCCATCGCAATACCTGGAAAGAAACCCCACCGTGAAATCTCCCATCACCTCTTTGCGTGCGTTGGCGCGTATTGTCCTGAGCACTTCGCTGGTCGTGGCGACCGCCGCATCATTTGCCCAGGACGGCCCCATCAAGATTCTGGTCGGCTTCCCAGCCGGCGGTAGCACCGACGCGATCGCGCGCCATCTGGCATTGGGCATGCAGCAGGAACTGGGTCGCTCCGTCGTGGTCGAAAACCGTCCCGGTGCGGGCGGGCAGATCGCGGCGCAGGCGCTCAAGGGTGCGAAACCCGATGGCGCGACGATCTTTCTGTCCAACAGCCATACCGTATCGATGATCCCGCTGACGCTGCTCAAGCCCGGGTTCGACACCTCCAAGGACTTTGCCCCCATCGGCCTGGTCGCGATCAACCCCGACGTGTTCGCCATCAATACCACCGTGCTGGGCAATGCGCAGGCCGGGCTGAAAGATTTTGCCCAGTGGGCGAAATCCAATCCGGGCAAGGGCAATGTCGGCGTACCCGCGCCGGCGAGTGCGCCGGACTTTGCGGTCGGCGTGGTTGCCAAGGCCTTGGGGGCGCCGCTGACGTCCGTGCCCTACCGCGGCGACGGTCCGGTGGCCCTCGACTTGGTGGGAGGACAGATTGCCGGTGGCATCGGTTCCGTCGGCGCCATGCTGCAACACGCCAAGACCGGAAAGATCCGCATCGTGGCCGTGAACGGCACGGCGCGGCTGCCCTTGTTGCCGGACGTGCCGACCTATGCAGAGCTCGGCATCAAGGGATACGAGGAGGTGATCTTCACCGCCGTGTTTGCACCTGCCGGAATGCCGGCCAACCTGGTCCAGAGCTACAACGCCGCCATCAGCAAGGTCGTGAAGTCGGCGGACTTCGCCGAAAAGCTGGCTGGTTTGGGTATCACTGCAGCATCGAGCACACCGGCCGAACTGGCCACGCGCGTGCAGGAAACCAACCACGCCTGGAGCGCCATGGTCCGCAACGCGGGCTACCAGCCGCAATAGGCGGATGAAGGAGGGCAGTGGCGCCGATCGGCGTTACTGCAGGTCCCGGGCGCGGGCACCCGGAACGTGACAATCGCCCGTTCAGCTGCGTGCGCGCAGCACGACGATCAGCGCATCCGCCACCGCCTGCACATTGCCTTCGTTCAGGCCGGCCACGCACATGCGCCCCGAGCGCACCAGGTAGATGCCGTGCTTCTCGCGCAGCGTGTCCACCTCGTCGGATGTCAGCCCGGTGTAGCTGAACATGCCGTGCTGCTCGGTCAGGAAGTCGACCGACATGCCGGGCAGGCCTGCGGTGAGCCGTTCGGCCAGCAGCACGCGCATGCGCTTGATGCGCTCGCGCATGTCCTTTACTTCTGCGACCCATTGCTGGTGCAAGGCCGGCGTGTCCAGCACCGCGGCGACCAGGCGCTCGCCGTGCAGCGGCGGGCTGGAGTACACGCGGCGGATGCCGGCCTTGAGCTGGCCGAGCACCCGATCGGCTTCGTCTGCGGACGGGCACACGACCGACAGACCGCCACAGCGTTCGCCATACAGCGAAAAATTCTTCGAGAAGGAGTTGGTGACCAGCGGGCACAGGCCGGCCTCGACCATGGCACGCACGGCCCAGGCGTCTTCCTCGATGCCTTCGCCAAAGCCCTGGTAGGCCATGTCCAGGAAGGGCACCAGGCCACCGTCCTTCATCACCTGGATGACGCCCGACCACTGCGCCTTGGACAGGTCGATGCCGGTCGGGTTGTGGCAACAGGGCTGCATCAGCACGACGCTGCCGGCTGGCAGCCTGGCGAAGAACGCCAGCATCTCGTCGTAGCGCAGGCCATTGCTGTCGGCATCGTAATAGGGATAACGCGCCACCTTGAGCCCGGCACCTTGCATCAGGGACTCGTGGTTGTCCCAGGTCGGGTCGCTGACCCAGACATCGCTGCCCGGCATGAAGGACTTGATGAAGTCGGCGCCGATCCGGATCGCGCCCGACCCCCCCACGCCCTGGATGGTGGCGATACGGCCCTCGGCCACGGCCGCGCTGTCGGCGCCGAAGACCAGCTTCTGCACGGCTGCGCGGTAGTCGGGTGCACCTTCGATCGGCAGATAGCCGCTGGGGCGCTCCTGCTCGCGCAGCTTCTTGTCGGCCTGGCGCACGCTGTCGAGCACCGGCAGACGGCCTTGCTCGTCGAAATACAGACCGATGCTCAGGCTGACCTTGTTCGGCCGGGGGTCGGCCATGAAGGCTTCGTGCAGCGAGAGGATCGGGTCTCCGGCATATACGGGGAGATGTTGGTACATGTTTCGTCGTTCCGTGAAGAGGAAAGACGTCGATGATACGGGAGCGATCCGGGGCTGCCACACCGGGCGTGCCGGTGGCAGCGCCTCAGTGCTGGGTCTTGCTGCGGCGTCGGAACGTCGAGTTGCAGCCCTCGGTGGGCGACCCGCAGTCTTCTTCCGTGAACCCGAGCTTTTGCAGGGTGCGGATCAGGCGGACCGTCTCGCCGACGCCTTGCGTCTGCACCAGGCGATAGACACGGCCGTCGGCATTGCGGATGCCCATCGGGCAGACATTCCCCACAGGCTCCCTCTCTTGCAGATCGAAGTCGAGGCTGTGCAGGATGATCGGATCGTCCGGGAGCGGATCGATGTTTTCAAGGAGTCGGGTCAGCATCGCGGTCTCCTACCAGGCAGGAAGATCGACAACTATAGAAGCTCGGGTCAAAAAGGCAAGGGTGCAACACCGTGTCAGGCCGCGGATCCCGCGCAGGAAATGATGCCCATCAAATCCGTCGAATATTTTTACAGGGGGGAGCGTGCTGCTGCCCCTCGATGGCACCGTGGTTGTATATCAACGACTTGCCGCCACTGGCACAGCTATTGCTGCAGTGATCCGATAACTCCCCCGAGCGATCGCGGTCGGGCCAGAATCAACGATAGCTGGAGGAAATTCACGATGTTCAAGGCTTTGCGCAACCACCATTCTTCGTTCGCAGCCAGCGCTTGTTGCACCACGGCCTGGGCATTGTTGGGCACGTTCACCATCGCATCTGCCGCCTACGCCGCGCCGACCGTGTCCGTGACCGGTCGCGATGCAAGCGTCTACCTGTCGACGATGAGTGGCGGTGTGGGTACCGCCCAAGTCGCCATCAGCCCTTCGCCTGAACTGATCTCGACGCAAAGCCTGGCACCGTCATTCCTGCAGATTGCAGGCTCGGACACCGCCTCGGCGGTGGATGGCAGCTTCAGCGCGACCATTACCGGAGACTGGGATCTGAAGCAGGACTACACCCTGGCCAGCAGCAACGCAGGCGCCGTACTCGGCGCCTCCGGTTCCATGGCCGTCAATGGCGGTTCCTCCGGCAGCAGCGCCGGGGTGCCCAGCGCGGGACCGTTCAACCACAGCAAACACAACTACCAGGAACTGCGCTTCTCGCTGTCGCAGGCCACGCCATTTGCCATCACAGGGACGACCTGGGGTGGTGAATATGTCCAGGTGCGTCAGTCAGACGGCTCGACCTACGGCGGTTTTGACTGGGTCGCCACCTACGTCGCCGGCAACACGCCTGCGCCATGGTCGTTCTCAGGCGTGTTGGCTGCAGGTGACTACTTCATCAGCAACCGCCTGGTTCCGCTGGGCAACAGCGGCTGGGACTATTCGCTCACCTTCGAGGGCGCCCATGTCGCCGCCGTTCCCGAGCCGCAAAGTTTTGCACTGATGCTGGCGGGGCTTGCGCTGGTGGGGTTCGCTGCACGCGCGCGCCGTGCCTGATCGCATCGCGTTTCGGTGGTGGACAGTCGAGCCAACGCAGCACGGCTGATTGCACCTGTCTCACGCAGTCACCGACGCACCGACGTCCGCGCACGCACGCGCTCTGCGCGCTGAATCGCCGCTTGAAGGCCCACCTGCAGACAAGCCGCAATCCCGTCTGCGCCGCGACCCACCCGCGTGCGCCACACCGCCGGCCGCCAACGCGGTTGCGGCGCAAACATCGAATGCGCACAAGTCCCGCGCACACCGGCGGCGCGCATCGGGTTTGCCAGGAAGCTCACCCGCTGAGCCTGGGGCGTTGGCCATGCATCCAGTGTGCGGAGCCCGACGTCGCCGATCGGCAGCATCACGCCAGAAGCCGGGCAAATTGCAGAATTTCCACTGCATAATGTTTGTAACAACCAAAAAGCACAGCCGCTGGCTGAGAAGAACCGAGGGGAACCCGTCGCATGAGCGAAGCGGTACGTCTATATGCATACAGAAACCTGTTGAATGACCGTGTCGCCGTATCCGCAACCCAGCTAGCCCAGCGGCTGGAAATTCGATGCCATCTCCCGATTGCAAGTGATGGATGGCGACGCCTTGGCTTGGTCAGCACGCGACATCGACGAGATTCTGGATTCACATTGCTGCGCCGAACTGCTGCCAGTTACTCATGACAACAGTGAGGGTTGCCACGATCGCACCGCACACCACGACTATGCCGTCAGTGCCGAATGATTTCATTGGTAATCCCAGAACAGCGTCGGTCCTGACACGCCCGGCGGACAATGCTTTTTGGGCAGTTCGACCGACGAGTGGCAGCTTCAGCTTTTTGTGAGGTCGAGAAGGGGCGACGCCTATCGCACTTGTGGCCCCGTCGTTCTCGATTCGGCTGAGGGTGATCGCCCGATGAGCATCCTATGGCAGTTGCAAATACCTCTTACGGCTCGCCTGTTCCGAGAGTTCAGTGTGTTGCGCGGGGGGTAGCATTGGCCGGCGCGACCAGGCGTGCCGGTGTCTTGAAAACGTTCTTGGTGTTCCAGGCTAGATACTCGGGCGCGGGGAGCAAGCCAACATGCTGAGGCGAGTAAATTGCACGTCCATGAAACTGCAGGTCACCCTCCATGCCCCTACCGCCACTGATTGCGTGTTGGCTGAAGACGATTCGGTGCTCCGCAGGCTCGACTGTGAATACACCCAAATCGAAGAGCTTGTGGTGCAGCGCGCACAGCGACAATCCGTTGGGTTCGATGTCTGGACCGCCAACGTGGTGCCATTGAATATGTGCCGCTTCCAGGCCCGCTGGCACATGCCCAATTCTCAAGTCAAATCCGCAGACACAGCAACGGTACTCGTAGGCGCGCAGCACGCGATCCCTGAAGCCGGGATCGCGTTTGCGTCGAGCCGCGGAGGTGTACTCAAAGCCAGCCGTTGCACCATCACGTAATTCAACTGCGCCGTCGAGGTCAAGACCGAGCATGGCGACGATGTCCGCGTGGAGGGTGACCGGGAAGTAGGTGTCAAGAATTCTTGATGCTACCGCCTGCAGAAGGCCTGGAATATGTCGAAGCGCTGTGTCGATCTCCAGAGGGAAGCCCGCTTTGATGTGGTGTTTTCGAAGTTCCCCCAGGCTGGGCGTCGATCCAGCTGGGCGTTTCAGAATTTCGCGAGGACCGCTAAGACTCCAAATTGCACCCTGCCCATCGGTGGCCAGATGCCAGAACGGATAGTGTCTTGACTTGGCTGCGCTGCTAGGGCCGAACTCGGCCAACAGCTGCTTGAGAGCAGCGTCGATGGCCGAGAACTCCGCCATCCTTGCTTCTGCATGTTGGACTCGGGCCAGCGACAGCAAGATCAACAGAGGCTTGTGTGGGGCATAGATACCTGCGCGTTGCGCGCGTCGGATATTTTCGAATAGCTCCAAAACTTCGATTGCGGTCTTCATGGGATTTGAGCCCGGTCTGCAGCGGTCCAATAGTCGGCCTTTTCCGGGATGACCCATCGCACACCGCCGCGTGGGTCAGTGCTGTCACCCGGAAAGCGAGGGATCAAATGCATGTGCAAGTGATGGATGGTTTGGCCGGCTGCTGCGCCGTCGTTGATGCCGATGTTGTAGCCGGATGGGGCAAACTCCGTTTGAAGCTGCTGCCTGGATGCGTTCAGCAGTTCGAACATGGCTGAGCGTTCTCCGGCTGTTGTATCGAAGAAAGATTCGATATGTCTCACCGGGATCACCAAGGTATGCCCTGGCGACACGGGGAATCCGTCTCGAATAGCGATAGCGGCCGTATTGCGAAGCAGCACGCGACTCGCTGGCAGACGACAAAACAAGCATGTCATGGGCTTGAGTATCTCGTACGCGCGGCATGGCCACGGCCTTCTGCATGCATCGACACACCTCCCCCACCGCAGGTTACGGGTGCGGATTTCTCAAGGCATCATGATGAGTATGTGCGCCAGCTTGCGGGCGGGTGACCGAGACCGTCGGTAAGACCAAAGGATTCAGACCCCTGGGACATTCAGCGGGGATTCCCGCGCGCAACCAAGAAAGCAGCTGCAAAAGCAACGGCCTGAAGAAAAGTTGGTGGTGGAGTGTAACAGAAAACGAAACCGGCCCTCCGCTCACTCTCAGACCCGGTCGGAAGCCCTGCAACCATTGCGCGCTTCCGGGGAAGGATTTCGCGCACCCGCACATGCCCACGACCGCAAGTTCAGATGGGTCGATTGGCACTCGCAGTCGTCATCAATGGCGGGCGCTTTCGGGCCTGCAACTTGGCTTTCGTCGCATTCGCCGCCGTAATGCCCGGCACGGTGCGCTCGGTGCAGGCGCGGCAGTTGCCAGTGCGCACCTCGACATTGCCTATGGCCTGGGGGAGGGCGAGACGCTGGATGTATTCCGATCGCGTGCGGGCGGGAGACCACCAGCAAGGGCAAAGGCAACGCATCGGCGGGAAAGACGCCGGTGCTGAGAGTGTTCCTGCATGGCGGTTACTGGCGTTCGCTCCCGACAAGTCCGACCACTCTTTCGTGGCGTCGAGTTCACGCAGGCGGGCGCCTGTGGTGGTGCAACTATGCGTTGTGTCCGGCGTGCGCATCGTCACGGTGCCGCATCGTGCTGCAGATGGTCAGGCGCTGGCTGGACCTGGCTGCTTTATCGGTGACCAGTGAGGGGCGATCCGACGCGAGGCACGGTGGCCGGGCATTCGGTAAAGCGGCCACCTGGCGGCGATGATGCTGGCCTGCGCCTGGAAAGGCTGGCGGCGCCCGACCTGCCAGATGACCTGGTGCGCAATGCCTTGTCGATCTCGGGCCTGCTGAACTGGAATCCATTCGCAGCGCGCCTTTCCTGCAGGTCGCTGCGCCTGACGCCAGACGCCATCAAGGCCAGTCCGGCCTGGATGCCGCGCCCGCACATGGCGGTGTGCTCCAGCAGCGTCTGCGGTGGCGACGAGCGCGCCGAATTCCTGCGCCAGACCAGCTGATCCAGCAGGCCTGGGGCAAAGGAAGTGTGCCGGTCGTACCCAGGCGCTGCCCGGTCTGAACCATTTCAGCATCCTGGGCGCTGGCCGCGCCAGACACCCGGCTGCACCGGCTGTGCGGCGACCTGCTCGGCGCGCATCTGAACGCAGGCGCTTGCAGCGCCGTTGCACGGGCCGCGCTGCAACAAACATCCATCAGCAGGTGCTCGCCAGCGTTGTCGCCGCCAGCGTGACGTAGTTGACCTTGCGGATATCCATCAGCTTGCGCCCGCCCGCGTAAGCTGATCAAACTCTCTGGATGTCCTGCTCCATCTCGATCATGGTTTCAAACAGCTTGCCATGATCGGCGGCTCCAGGATGCGCTTGCCCTCGACGTGCTTGTATTCGCCCTTGTTGAAGTCGCTGGCCGAGCCGTAGTACTCCTTGAACAGGCGACCATCGACCTCGGTGGTCTGGCCCAGGCTCTCCTCACTTTGGCGTGGCATCGACGTAAATCATGACCATCGTCGCGCCAAGCAGATGCTCTTGGCAATGTCGCCCGTATTCGCGGATGCCGCCGTCGGCGATGATGGGCTTAGTGATGGCCACCGCGCGCACCACTTGAGCGCCGACGGCTGCCAGCCGCCGGTGCCAGGAAAACCGGTCTTGAAGCTTGGTGATGCAGACTTTGCCGGGCCGATGCGCGAAACCTTTGGTGGCGTCGGCGCCCCAATCTCCAGTCACGGCGCCGTGTCCCGTTGCCAGCGATCACGAAGGCGTAAGCAGCCTTCCAGGCATTCGATCGTATTCTTGACGCTGTCAGCATGGCCGCGCGCAATGTCGATCGTCACGTAGTGCGGGCGTGAGGCCCGCGCACGAACCGGTCCGCAGTGTCGTAGTCCAGCCTTCTTCACGCCCAGCGAGATCGATGCGTACAGGCCTGCGCCTTCATGCTCTGCACGAAGGCGACGTTGTCAAGTCAGAACCGGTGCATACGTAGAAGTAGCCGTTCTGCCGCCAGCCAGACGCAAGATACGTTCGTCGATAAAGTCTTCATGTTGGCCAGTACCAGGATCAAACAGCGACCGCCGAGCTGATGCTGGCATCACGACTTCCGAGCGGCTCTCCACGCGGCATTTGCGCGGCAACGGCAGGATGTTCGTAATCAAATATTTCCATGGTGAGAAACTCCAAGCGATAAGGGTATTGTCGGGAACGGTGAGCGCTTGGATCAGGCCAGTCAGGCGTTTGGCGCCGCAGGCGCGCAAAAACAAGAAACGCCGGGCCTGATGCGCTTGGGCCCGGTGATTGATGTGTAACAGCGTCGGCGGGGCCGGCGTGGTTCCTACAATCACGTCTGCATGGTTCTGATTCCCCGCCCGGCAAATTGCTGGACCACCTGAACCCGGGCAACGGGCTGCCGTCACGCTGCCGGTAAGACATGCGCTGATCCTGGCAGGGGCCGGCTCCGGGCAAAGACGCGAAGGTGCTGAAGCCACCCCGCATACAACCTGCTGCAGACCGGGCGGAATCACGCCGGTAAGCATCCTGGCAGTGACCTTCACCAACAAGGGCGGCCAAGATGCTGACGCGCCACCATGCTGCCGGTGTGCGCTGTGGATCAAGCGCTATGCAACCGCTTTCTGCGCGCACTACAAGCTTCGCGAACCTGCGCGATCGTTCCAGATCCTGGATACCCAGGACCAGCTCGCAAGCGATCAAGCGCCTGTTCAAGCAGTTCCGGCATCGACGTGAGCGTTTCCCGCCCAAGCAGACGCTGTGGTTCATCGCCGGCTGCAAGGAAGATGGCCTGCGGCCCAACATGATCGACGCCCGTGACGCCGACACGCGCAGAAGGTCAGAGATCTACCAGCTGTACACGAGGCAAATTTGTGCGAAGGCGTGGTCGACTTCGGCAGCGAGCTGTTGCTGCGCAGCACAGAAGCTGCTGCGCGCGACAACGACCCCGATCCGAGGCACTACCAGCGGCGCTTCGCCGCTAATCCTGATCGACGAGTTCCGGGACACCAACAAGCTGCAATACGCGTGGATCAGATGCTGCTGGCCGGCTCCGGGCGCCGGATCGTCGATCGGCGACGATGCGCAGTTCCATCCACCGGCAGCGTGCTGGCCGTGGAACGGCGACCAGGCATCTGCATTCCACGGCGCGCGGGTCGGCAACATGACCGTTCGTGCGCGAGTTCAGGTCGGCACCAGATCAAGCTGGAGCAGAACTACCGCTCCACCAGCAACATCTGGACAGCGCCAACGCGCTGATCAGCCCTAACGCCAAGCGCCTGGGCAGAACTGCACCGACGGCGGGGCCCAGGCGAGCCGGGTCAAGGTCACGGTCGCCGAGCGATTTCGCCGAGGCGCAGTGGATGGTCGAGGAGATGCGCCAGCTGGTGCGTGACGGCATCGCGCACCAGGAGATCGCGGTGCTGTACCGCAGCAACGCGCAAAGCCGGGTCATCGAGACCGCCTTGTTCAACGCCGGCATGCCGTACCGCGTCTATGGCGGCCTGCGCTTCTTCGAGCGGGCCGAGATCAAGCATGCGCTGGCCTACCTGCGCCTGCTGGAGAACCCGGGCGACGACACCAGCTTTCTGCGCGTGGTCAACTTTCCGCCGCGTGGCATCGGCGCGCGCAGCCTGGAGCAGCTGCAGGACGCGGCACGCAGCTCCGGCAAGTCGCTGCACGACGCCACACATGCGGTGTCCGGCAAGGCCGGCGCCAATCTGGGGGCCTTTGTCGCGCGCATCGACGTGTTGCGCGAGCAGACCCAGGGCCTGTCGCTGCGCGAGATCATCGAGCTGGTGCTCGAGCACAGCGACCTGATCGCGCATTACAAGGGGGAGCGCGAGGGCGCCGACCGGATCGAGAATCTGGAAGAGCTGGTCAACGCCGCCGAGAGCTTCGTCACCCAGGAAGGCTTCGGCCGCGATGCGGTGGCGCTGCCGGTCGACGAGCTGGCACCGCCGCCGGACGCCGAAACCGGCGAGACCCTGTCGCCGCTGGCGGCCTTCCTGACGCACGCGGCGCTGGAATCGGGCGACAACCAGGCCCAGGCCGGGCAGGACGCGGTGCAGCTGATGACGGTGCATGCCAGCAAAGGGCTGGAGTTCGACTGCGTCTTCATCGGCGGCATGGAAGAGGGCCTGTTCCCGCACGAGAACGCGATGAGCGACCACGACGGCCTGGAGGAGGAGCGCCGCCTGATGTACGTCGCGATCACCCGGGCCCGCCAGCGCCTGTACCTGAGCCATTCGCAGACCCGCATGCTGCACGGGCAGACCCGCTACAACATGCGCAGCCGCTTCTTCGACGAACTGCCGGAAGCCGCGCTCAAGTGGATCACGCCCAGGCGCAGCGGCTTTGGCGAGTTCGCCGGGGCCGCGGCCGGCGGCGGCAGCGCGTCGTCATGGGCGCTCGGCAGTGCGCGCGGCGGCATCCCGTCGCACCAGGCCACCGCGCCAGTGGCACGGGCGGCAGACGACGGCCAGGCCCTGCGCGTCAAGATGAAGGTGTTCCATGCCAAGTTCGGCGAAGGCACGGTGCTGGTGCTGGAGGGCAGCGGGGACGATGCCCGGGCGCAGATCAATTTCCCGCGCCATGGCATCAAGTGGCTGGCGCTGTCGGTCGCCAAGCTGACGCCGGTACCCTGAGGACGGCCCGCGGCCCCGGGCCTGTGGGATCATGGAACCCGCCATGGCCGATGGCATCCAACCGCCTTTCTCCGAGGAGTCCCCATGAAAATGCATCTGGTCAGCCTGCTGCTGGTCGCCCTGTCGGCCTCGGTGCCGCTGCATGCCGCCGACACTGGCCCGGTCTCCGCCAAGACCAGTGTCTCCGACCGCCTGAAGACCGCCCGGGCGGCGATCCAGGCCAAGGAATGGAAGAAGGCCCTGGCCGAGCTGAACCTGGCCGCGCGGGAAGAGCCGCGCAACGCCGATGTCCAGAACCTGCTGGGCTACAGCTACCGCAAGCAGGGCACGCCGGACCTGCCCAAGGCCTTCGAGCACTACCAGGCCGCACTGCGCCTGGACCCGCGGCACAAGGGGGCGCACGAGTACATCGGCGAGGCCTATCTGATGGACAGGAAGCCGGCCGAGGCAGAGAAGCACCTCGCATCCCTGGCGCAGATCTGCGGCAACACCAGCTGCGAGGAATACGAGGACCTGGCCAAGGCGATGGCCGACTACAAGGCGCGCCACTGACGCCTTGTGCAGGCGCCGCTCAGCGGCGCGGCATGGTGGCCGGGTGCGGCTGTCCGGCTTTTTCGTCCATGTAGCCGCTGCCGTCCCGCGTGCCCTTGTGACCCTTGATCTGCCAGGCGGTGCGTTGACCGGCGAGGCGGGCCAGCATTTCCATTTCTTCGTCGGTGTGGTTCAGTGCGCCGGCCGGCGTCAGCATGCGGCCGTTGCGGGGCTCGGTTTCGGCCCAGAACGCCTGGTGGTATTCGGACTGGCTGGTCAGCTGTTCGCCGGGGGTGAACAGGTCGACGGTGCCATAGCAGTTGCAGAAATAGCTGCGGCCGCCCTGTTGCGGCGCGACCTCGGTGTAGACACCGGTGCCGCGGATGCCGGCCGTCAGCGTGGGGGTCACGATCATGCGCCGCTCTCCGCGTCCCCAGACACTGGCCACGGCGCCCGCGAACAGCCGCAGGATGCTCACGGCGTTGATCGAACTGGCGCGCTCGACCGCCATCTGCGTGTTCTGTCGTACCTTGAAGGATGCGTTGCCCACGACGAACACCAGCGTGGTGCCGGGGCCAGTCGAAACCTGGTCCCCGGTCTGGATCGTGTGCCCGGGCAGCAGCCGCGCACCGTTGAGCAGGGCGTCGCCCTGCAGTTCGATGATGTTGCTGCGTTCCTGTGCCTGAGCCGCGCTGAAGCCGCCGGCTGCGGTCCAGGCCGCAGCGGCGGCCAGAAAATTGCGGCGCTGGTGCCAGGATACCTCGGCGTCGGTTCGGTCAGGCAGGAAGTGTCGGTTCATCTTTTTCCTCTGGCGTGAGCTGGAAACAATCTCGGAACGTGAAGTAGGTCGAGGTCATGATCATGGCCGTGATCATCAGTGTGCCCGGCACGAACACCATGCCGGCCAGCGGCGGACTGCCCAGCGGGCCTGCCAGCAAGGTCACCAGTTGCACCAGCACTGCCATGATGCCGACCCAGGCCAGGCCGAACAGTGTGAAGGCCCAGAAGTTGCGCATGCAGGCGACCAGGCTGAAGAACAGGCTTTTCACCGGGGCGACCCGGTGCCAGTGTACAAGCGCTGGTGCATGCCAGAACATCAGCGACAGTGGCAACTGCAGTGCCAGGAAGGTCAGCATGCCGCTCCACAACTCGGGGTCGCGTGCAATGTCGGCCGGTGAGGTGGTTCCGGCGATATAGCCGCTGGCGAACTTGCCACCGTCCACCAGCGTGGTGGCGCCGATCACCAGCCACAAGCCGGCGCCGTACATGACACCCAGCGTCAACATGGCCCGCAATTGCTGGCGTCCGGCGCGAAACGCGCTCAGAAACACCATCGGCATCGGGAAGTTGCCGGCGTCCGCTTCGCGCGTCGCGGCCATGAAACCCAGCGTACAGGCGGGTAGCAGCGCCATCGTCAGGGCCAGGCCGACCACGGGCACCAGGCTGGCCAGTGACATGATGGCCAGAAACATGAAAAACAGGCCGGTCAGGGCCAGTGGCTGGCGGAAGAAAGTGCGGATGCCCAGCCGGACCCACAGGATACCGGTGCGGGCGGGGACGATATTGAGCTTCATGGTGTGCTTGTGCCAGTCGGGTGTCGTGCGGTGTCTGGCGTCCGCAGGCGGTTCAGCCGCCTATTGTCAGCGAAATGGATGTCGGCCCGGGTTGCGGCCGCCGGTTGGGGTTTATCTCAATGGTCGGCGCCGCCGAGGACCAGGGGCGCCTGCACCCGCTGGCGCAGTACCCGTTCGAAATGGGTCGGGTCATGCGGCTGGAGCATCGATGCTTCACGCGGCAGGTACAGGTCCCACAGGCGGGAGATCCAGAAACGCAATGCGCCGGCCCGCGCCATCGCCGGCAGCAGCGCACGTTCGGCTGTCGTCAGCGGGCGCACCGCGCCGTAGGCCTGGAGCATGCGGCTGGTTCGCTCCGGGTCGGCAATGCCGGTGGACAGATCGATGCACCAGTCGTTCAGGCACACGGCAATGTCGAACAGCCAGCTGTCGATGCCAGCGAAATAGAAGTCGAAGAAGCCGCCAAGCACCGGTGAACTGGCGTCGGTTTCGGCCCCGGAGGCGAACAGGACGTTGTCGCGGAAAAGGTCGGCATGGATGGCGCCGCGCGGCAGGGCGGCATAGGCGGAACTGGCCGCGACATGGTTCTGGTAGGCCAGCTCGCTTTGCAGCAGGGCGGCCTGTGGCGGGTCGACATAGGGCAACACCACCGGGACGGTCGCATTCCACCAGTCCAGGCCGCGCAGATTGGGCTGCGCCAGCGGGTAGTCGCGACCTGCCAGGTGCATGCGTGCCAGCATCGCACCGACCGCCGCACAATGGGCGCCACCGGGCGCCAGCGCACTGCGGCCGGCCAGCTTGTTGACGACGGTGGCCGGCTTGCCCTTGAGCGTGTGCAGGTAGGTGCCCTCGGCGTCCTGTGCCGGATCGGGGACCGGAATGCCCTTGCCGGCCAGGTGCTTCATCAAGGCCAGGTAGAACGGCAGCTGCTCGAAGCTCAGACGCTCGAACAGCGTCAGCACATACTCGCCCCGGTCGGTGCTGACGAAGTAGTTGGTATTTTCGATGCCGCCGGCACAGCCCTGCATCGCATGCAGTTCGCCGAGCCCAAGGCTATGGATCAGGTCGCCGGCCTCAGCGGGCGCGACCTCCGTATAGACCGCCATGGATCAGGACAGGGGATTCAAAATCCCAGTACTTTCCAGACCCGGGTTCCACCGGTGTTGCCGGTGCTGCTGCGTTCGCCGCGGGTCAGGTTGCTGTTGCCGCGCTCCGGGACGACGTCATAGGCAGGCATGCCGCCCTTGGGCGACACCACGATGCTCTGGGTTTCGCCACCCACCCGCAGCTCGTCGATGCGCGAGCCGGCGTCCTCGATGCGGATCCGTTCGATGCGCTGATCGGGCCGCTGTGCCGAGGTCGGTGCCGCTGCATCGGCCGGCGGCGTCTGCGCGTGGGTCAACCCGGTTCCGGTGAGGGCCAGGGCCATGAGCACGGCGGTGGCAAGGCGTAGGTGAAGCATGCGGCGATTGTAGAACCACCGGTCGCATTGCGTGGCAGGCAAAATGCACGGACGCACGGCCGGTCCGGTTTCCGGGGAAACCGCCGGCATCCCCACCCTGCAAGGAAATTCATGAGCGACACACAGACCACCATCGACATGCCCGTACAGGGCCGGCAACGCAAGCTGCTGCTGGTCGACGGGTCGAGCTATCTGTACCGGGCCTTCCACGCCATGCCCGACCTGCGCGCTGTCCCGGACGACCCCACCAGCGCCGCCACCGGCGCCATCCGCGGCATGGTCAACATGATGCAAAGCCTGCGCAAGGAAGTCCCGGCCGACTACGCCGCCTGCGTCTTCGACGCCAAGGGTCCTACTTTCCGCGACGCCATCTACCCTGAGTACAAGGCGCAGCGCAGCCCCATGCCCGACGATCTGCGCGCGCAGATTCCGCCCATCCACGAGGTGGTGCGGCTGTTGGGCTGGACCGTGCTCGACGTGCCGGGTGTCGAGGCCGACGACGTGATTGGTACGCTGGCCGTCACGGCGGCGGCCCAGGGCATCGAGGTCATCATCTCCAGTGGCGACAAGGATCTGGCGCAGCTGGTCGACGAACACATCACCATCGTCGACACCATGAACGGCAAGCGGCGCGACCTGGCCGGCGTGGAGGCCGAATTTGGCGTGCCGGCGCGGCTGATGGTCGACTACCAGACGCTGGTCGGCGACACCGTCGACAACGTGCCCGGTGTCGAAAAGGTCGGCCCCAAGACCGCTGCCAAGTGGCTGCAGGAATACGGCTCGCTCGATGCGCTGGTGGCCAACGCCGATGCGATCAAGGGCGTGGCCGGGCAGAACCTGCGCAAGGCCCTGGACTGGCTGCCGATCGGGCGCAGCCTGCTGACCGTCAAGACAGATTGCGACCTGGGCGAATGGGTCGATGGATTGCCGGCGCTGGACGCGATCGCCATCGGGCAGATGGACGTCGAAGGTCTGAAGCAGTTCTACGAGACCTATGGCTTCAAGGGCCTGGTGCGCTCCCTGTCCGACGCATCTGCCGCGAAGGCGGGCACTGCAGACGCACCGGGCGACATGGCACAGGCTGCAGGCACGGAGTCTGCCGTGCCGCCGCAGCCGCGCACGACGACGGTGCAATACGAGACCATCCTGGACTGGGCCACGCTCGACCGCTGGCTGGAGCGCCTGCGCCAGGCGGAGCTGGCGGCCGTCGATACCGAGACCACCTCGCTGGACGCGATGCGGGCCGAGATCGTCGGCGTGAGCTTCAGCATCACGCCGGGAGAGGCCGCGTATGTGCCGCTGGCACACAACTATCCGGGCGCCCCCCAGCAACTGCCGCGCGATGCGGTGCTGGAGCGGCTCAAGCCCTGGCTCGAGGACGCCGCCTGTCCCAAGCTGGGCCAGCACATCAAGTATGACCGGCACGTGTTTGCCAACCACGGCATCGAGGTGCAGGGTTACGTGCACGACACCATGCTGCAGAGCTACGTGCTGGAAGTGCACCGCCCGCACGGGCTCGCCAGCCTGGCCGAGCGCCACCTGGGCCGCACCGGCATCAGCTACGAGGACCTGTGCGGCAAGGGCGCACACCAGATCGGCTTCGACCAGGTCGACATCGAACGCGCCGCCGAATACTCCTGCGAGGACTCGGACCAGACGCTGGACGTGCACCGGGTGTTGTGGCCGCGCATCCAGGCCGATGCCAAGCTGGCCTTCATCTACCAGCTCGAGATCGACAGCAGCGAGGCCTTGTACCGGATCGAGCGCAACGGCGTGCTGATCGATGCACCGACGCTTGCAGCGCAAAGCCATGCGCTGGGCCAGCGCATCATGCAGCTCGAGACCGAGGCGCATGAACTGGCGGGGCAGCCGTTCAACCTGGGCAGCCCGAAACAGATCGGCGAGATTTTCTTCGGCAAGCTGGGGCTTCCGGTCGTCAAGAAAACCGCCACCGGCGCCCCGAGCACCGATGAGGAGGTGCTGGAAAAGCTGGCGGAAGACTTTCCGCTGCCGGCCAAGATTCTGGAGCACCGGGGCCTGGCCAAGCTCAAGGGCACGTATACCGACAAGCTGGCACAACTGGCCTTGCCGCGTACCGGGCGCGTGCACACCCACTATGCCCAGGCGGTGGCGGTGACCGGCCGCCTGTCGAGCAACGACCCGAACCTGCAGAACATCCCGATCCGCACTGCCGAGGGGCGGCGGGTGCGCGAGGCCTTCGTGGCGCCGCCAGGCCATGTGATCGCCAGCGCCGACTACAGCCAGATCGAGCTGCGCATCATGGCGCACATCAGCGAGGACGAGGCGCTGGTGCGCGCGTTTGCCCAGGGCATGGACGTGCACCGGGCCACCGCCGCCGAGGTCTTCGGCGTCACGCCCGAGCAGGTCAGCAGCGAGCAGCGCCGCTACGCCAAGGTCATCAACTTCGGCCTGATCTACGGCATGAGCGCCTTCGGTCTGGCGCGCAGCCTGTCGATCGACAACACGGCGGCCAAGAATTACATCGACCGCTATTTCCAGCGCTATCCGGGCGTCAAGCGCTACATGGATGAAACCCGCGAGTCGGCGCGCGAAAAAGGCTATGTCGAGACCGTGTTCGGCCGTCGCCTGTACCTGCCCGAGATCCGCTCGCCGAACGGCCCGCGCCGCAGCGGGGCCGAGCGCCAGGCCATCAATGCGCCGATGCAGGGGACGGCCGCGGACCTGATCAAGCTCAGCATGGTCAAGGTGCAGCAGACGCTGGACGCGCAGGGCCGTGGCACGAAAATGATCATGCAGGTGCACGACGAACTGGTGTTCGAAGTGCCCGATGCGGAGGTCGACTGGCTGCGCACGGAAATACCGGCCCTGATGGCATCGGTGGCAACGCTGCGGGTGCCGCTGCTGGCCGAGATCGGCGTCGGCGCCAACTGGGACCAGGCGCACTGAGCCGGGTCGGGTCGTGCCGTGCCTGGCGACAGCCATGCCGCAGGCCGGGCTGGCTCAGTGCAGTTCGCCGGTGGTCGTGCGCGGCGCGTCCTTGTCGATCTCCCAGTCGGCCAGGTCGGCAACGGCATAACGTGCCCGGCCGCCCATCTTGGCCCGGTACATGGCAGTGTCGGCCGCATTGACCAGGGCTGCCGGCTGTCCCGAGGCGCTGGGAAAGACATGCGCGATGCCGATGCTGAAGGTGACGTGGTCGGCGGTCGGTGACGCGGCGTGCGGCAAGGCGATGCGGGCGATGCCATCCAGACACATCCGCGCCAGGTCCTCGGCCTGCGCAACATCGGCGCCGGGCAGCAGGATGACGAACTCCTCGCCGCCATAGCGGGCCACCAATTCGCCGGCGCGCCGCGCACAGGTCTGCAGCAGTGCAGCCACCTGGCGCAGGCATTCGTCGCCGGCGACATGGCCGTAGTGGTCGTTGAAGCGCTTGAAGTGGTCGATGTCGACGATCATCAGGCTCATGCAGCTGCTGTTGCGCGCCGCGCGCAGCCATTCGACGCCCAGCACCTCGTCGAAGCGGCGCCGGTTGGTGATGCCGGTCAGACCGTCGGTGGTCGACTGCAGCGTCAACTGTTCGTTGGCCTGCGACGCAAGGTGCTCGGCGCGCACGAATTCGGTCACATCGGTGCGGGCCACGATGGCCAGGCCGTCCTCATGGCGTGCCACCAGGCCCTGGATCCACCGGTCGCCTGGGTACTGCAGCAGCGTGGCGCTATCGGTCACGCTGCCCAGCAGTGGGGCGTGGGCGGTGTCGACCTTGACGCCCATTTCGCGTTCGAGCTGCAGCAGGTCCGAGTACGGGCTGCGGGGTTGCTGGTCCAGCCCGGTGATCAGCCGGCCGAGGAAGCGGTTGTGCAGCACCCGCCGATCGCGCTGGTCGTAGATGGCCAGGCCGATCGGCAGCATCTCCAGGGCCGCGACCAGCAGTTCCCGGTCGCGCCGGGCCCGCTGCAGGGCCTGCGTGGTCTGCGCATCGGCCGCATCGGCGCTGGCAGCGGGCGGTTCAGGCGCGGACACCACGGTGTGTACTGGGCGGCGCGCCAGCAGCCATGCGCCGGCGGCGGCCGGCACCAGCACCAGCGCCGCGACCAGCACCCGCAGTGCGGCCGAGGTACCGGCCGGCAGGATCCATGCGCCCAGCGGTGCACAGATGCCACCCAGCAACAGTATGGCCAGCGTGGAATTGCGCCGCGACACGGCAGCGGCTTCGGGAGTTGCCACAGGCATCATTGAAATCATTATGGCGGGATAAAGCGCCCTGTGGCGAGTCGCCTCCCGGCTGAATATCGGCAGTTCCGGCTGGTTCCTGTAGCCGACTTCGGATCGGTCCGGGTGAAATCTGCGACACTTCATGCCCGGCTGCCGGTCACGGCGGCCGGACGAGGGCCATTCGGCCGGAGCATCCACCCGCCGGGTTTGCGTGGCGGGCCGTCCTCCGGCTTGCCTGCGATCAGGCGGCCCCGAACCCCCTTGCCACCAACGAGATTTGTTCATGACCCTGGGCGCAATCCTGCTCGGAACGCTGGCCGCCGGAATCGGCAGCGTCTGGCTTGCCGCATTGCTGAGCTTCGGCGCGCTGGCGCGTTATACCCAGCACATGCTCAGCCTGGCTGCCGGTGCCTTGCTGGCGACCGCATTCATGCATCTGTTGCCAGAGGCCTTCGAGAGCGCCATTGCCGTGAACCACCTGTTCCTGGTACTGCTGGTCGGGCTGGTGTTCTTTTTCCTGCTGGACAAGGCCGAACTGTGGCACCACGGCCACGAGCACCACCATGACAGCGTCGCCCATCCCCATGACCATGGCCATGGTCACGCCCATGGGGCGGCAGCGACCGATGCCCAGGGGCATGTTGCGCATCACCATCCGCATCCTCGAAACGGGCCAACGGGGCAGGGTGGTGGCAGCTGGGCCGTGCTGGCAGGGGATTCGGTGCACTGTTTCGGCGACGGCATCCTGATCGCGTCGGCCTTTATCGCCGACCTGCGGCTGGGCGTGATCGCGGCACTGGCGGTGCTGGCCCACGAGGTGCCGCACCACATGGGGGACCTGATGGTCCTGCGTGCCGGCTCCGACAGCCGCCGGGCAGCCCTGGTCAAGGTCTCGCTGGCCGGAGCGGTGACGATGCTCGGTGGTGTGGTCGGCTATTTCCTGGTCGTGCCGGTCCATGACCTGTTGCCGTATTTCCTGGTGGTGGCCAGCAGCAGCTTCATCTATGTGGCCCTCGCCGACCTGATTCCGCAACTGCAGACCCGACTGGGTGCGCACCAGACGGCGACCCAGATTGCCTGGCTACTGGGCGGTATCGCGCTGGTCAGTACCGTCAGCAGCCTGGCCCACGTGCACTGACCCGGCATCCACCATGGCCAGCGTACGCTGGCTCTCGAATACCCGGGGCTGGCCGCTGAGGGGGTCGGTGAAGCGGATGGCCCGGGCCAGCAATTGCAGCGGCAGCGCGCTGGTCGTGTCACTTTGCGGCGTCAGGTCGGGGTAGATGCCATCGCCCGCGATCGGCACGCCCAGCGCTGCCATGTGCACCCGCAATTGGTGCCGGTGGCCGCTCACCGGCGCCAGTTGGTAATGTGCCCAGAACGCGTCCAGCCTTCGCAACAGCTTGATGTGGGTTACCGCATTGGCTTCGCCCGCTTCCTCGCATTGCTGCAGAAAGTGCGACCCTTGCACGATCCGGCTGCTGCGTGTCAGCGGCAGTTGCAGATCGCTGCGCCAGGGGGCGACCGCCTCATAGGTCTTGTCGACCTGGCGGTTGCGAAACAGTGCGTGGTAGGCGTCCCGGGTAGCGGGTCGCAGCGAAAACATCACCAGGCCGGCGGTGTCGCGGTCGATGCGGTGGATCGGCGAGAGTTCGTCCAGGCCAAGTTCGCGCTTGAGCCGCACCAGCAGCGTCTCCTGCAGGTAGCGCCCGGACGGCACGACCGGCAGGAAATGCGGCTTGTCCGCCACCAGCAGATCATCATCCCGGTACAGCACCCGGGCCTGGAACGGAATCGGCAGTTCGGCCGCCAGCGCCCGGTAGTAGTAGATGCGCTGGTGGCCGCGGTAGGGCTGCTCGGGGCCCATGGCCTGGCCCTGTTCATCGCACACCAGGCCCTGGGCCATGCGTGTGTGCCAGGTCGCGGCCGACTGGGCCGGAAATCGCTGCACCAGGAAGTCGAGCAGGGTCGGCCAGTTTCCGGCCGGCAGCCCGACACAGCTCGGGCCGACGCCATCACGGGTCGGGGGAACCATTGCGGTATCAGACCGGGACATGCTGGGGCGCGGTCCGTATCCGCCGCGGCGCAGGGTCAGACGCGCTGGAACACCAGGTCCCAGACACCATGGCCCAGGCGCACGCCGCGCTGCTCGAACTTGGTCAGCGGCCGGTAGTGGGGCCGGGGTGCATAACCCGCCAGCTCGGGGTGGCTTTGCCGGTGCGGGTTGACCAGCAGCGGTTCGGCCGACAGCACCTCCAGCATCTGCTGCGCGTAGGGCTCCCAGTCGGTGGCAAGGTGCAGATAGCCGCCCGGCTTGAGCCGGCTGGCCAGCCGGTGCACCAGCGCGGGCTGGATCAGCCGGCGCTTGTTGTGGCGTTTCTTGTGCCAGGGGTCGGGAAAGAAGATATGCACGCCATCGAGCCCGCGTGCCGGCCGGGACGCGTCCCAGCCGGGCAGCATGTGGTCGATGACCTCCACCGCGTCATGTGCCAGGATGCGGATGTTGGACAGTTCCTGCTCGCCGATGCGCTTGAGCAGTGCGCCGACGCCAGGTTCGTGGACCTCGCAGCACAGGAAGTCGGTCTGCGGCAATACCTGCGCGATGTGCGCACTGGCCTCGCCCATGCCAAAACCGATCTCCAGCACCAGCGGCCGTGCCCCGGCGGTGCCTGGCGCCACCAGCGGGCCCGGCGCCAGCTGCGGATACAGCGCCGCCAGCGGCTCCAGGGACGACTGGTAGCCGATCAGGAATCGGGGACCCAGGTCCTGCAGGGCCCGGCTCTGGCCGGCCGTGGTGCGACCCGCACGCCGCACGAAACTGCGGATGGTCTTGGGATGCGTGACATCCGCCGGTGCTTGCCCGGTTGCGGCGTCGGAGGGGGAGGTTGGAGCGGTGTTCACTGTCCCGGATTGTAGAGATGGCGCCATGCAGCAACCCAGCCGGCGAGCGCGTCGGCGATGGGCCCGGATTGTGAGGGCAGCCCCAGGGACGCGGCTGCCGCCGCCAGCGCCTGCAGCGGCTCGCGGGTGTCGATGGCCTGTGCGCCATTTTGCTTGGACAGCTTGTGGCCGTCGCGGCCCAGTACCAGCGGCGTGTGCAGGTAGCGCGGCGTGGGCAGTCCCAGCGCCTGTTGCAGCAGGATCTGGCGTGCAGTGTTGTCGGCCAGATCGGCGCCGCGCACCACGTCGCTGATGTGCTGCGCGGCATCGTCGACGACCACGGCCAGCTGGTAGGCGAACGGGCCGTCGGCGCGTTGCAACACGAAATCGCCGACCTCGGTCGCCACATCCTGCTGCTGTGTGCCCAGCCGGCGGTCGGTCCATCGGACCCAGGCATTGCGGATCTCGGGAGCCAGTGCCGGGTGTGCCTGTGTGCCGCCGTCACTGTCCGAGGGGCGCGGTCCGGCCGGCACCACCCTGAACCGCCAGGACAAGGCAGGTTTTCCGTGCAGTCCGTCCCTGCAGGTGCCGGGATACACCCGCTCGCCATGGCGAGGCCGCGCGATACCGCGCGCCTGCAGCGCTGCCTCGATGTCCTTGCGCGAGCAGCCGCACGCGTAGGCGCGGTCCAGACCCACCAGTTGCGTCAGTGCGCGGGCATACCGATCCCGTCGCCGGGTCTGGTACACCGGCGCCTCGTCCGGTACCAGGTGGCAGTCCTGCAACTGCTGCAGGATCGTCTGTGCCGCGCCTTCCACGCAACGGGTGGTGTCGAGATCCTCGATCCGGACCAGCCAGCGCCCGCCCTGGCCGCCGTTCCAGGCCCGTGCATCGAGCCAGCTGGCGAGGGCCGCTACCAGCGAGCCGGCATGCAGCGGCCCGGTCGGGGAGGGGGCAAAACGGCCGATGTACCGAAACGCTGCAACCGACATTGCACCGGGGCCAACGGCAGGCCGGATCAGATTGCGGCGAGCGCCAGTTCGAGTCCGGACACGAAGGCGTCCTCGACCCGGTGGCCAATGCACCAGTCGCCACATATGCCGAGCGCAGCACGGCCATCCCACAGATGGCTTTGCCCCAGCGGCTGCTCGGTCTTGGCGTACAGCCAGCGGTGTACCTGCGCATGCGACGGTTCGGCCCGGATGCCGGTGACCTCGGAGAATGCCCGCTGCAGCTTGGCCTGCACCCGCTCCGGGTCGTCCTGCAGGTGCTCGCGCGACCAGTCAGCGCTGGCCTGCACCGTCCAGCGCTCGATCGGCGAGCGCATCGGCTTGGACGACTCGCGCGCCAGCCAGGCAATGCGGTGGTGGGTGCTGCGCGCGGCGTTCCACTGCGGTCCCAGCGCGCCGAGCCCGGGCTGCATCGCCTGCGGAAACGCCAGCATCAGGGCCCAGCAGGGCGCCACCTGCACGCCGTCGATGCGTTCGACCCAGCTTGCGGCCTGTTCCGAATTCTCCAGCAGCTCATGCGCCTGGCGGGCGGGCAGGGCCAGCACGACGGCGTCGATGCCATCGAAGCGGTGGCGTTCGTGCACGCCATCGATGTCCGGGCCGACCGCATGCACGGTCCAGCCGGCCTTGCGCCCCTTGTGACGCTCGATGCGGGTGACCCGCGTGCGGGTACGGATCGCGCCCTGTTGCTCCAGCGGCGCTGCCCACTGGCGTGGGAGGTCGTTCATGCTGGGTGTGGCCACCCAGTGCGGCTCCTGCAGCGGCAGTCCGGCGGCGACGGTGCGTCCGTGGGCATCCAGCACCCGCACCGTGTTGGCGCTCCAGGGTTTGCAGATGCCCGGTGCGGTCTGCAAGGCCAGTTGAAAGCGAGGGTCGCGCACGGTGAAGTACTGCGCGCCATGGTCGAAGCTGCCAAACGGGCTCTCGCGGGTTGCCATGCGTCCGCCCGGCCGTCCGCTCTTGTCGAACACCGTGACCCGGTGTCCGGCCTGTGCCAGCGTGCGCGCGCAGCTCAGGCCTGCGATACCGGCGCCGATGACGGCAAAGTGGCGCTGTGGGGTCATGCTGTTGTCTCCATGGGGTGGTATGGGAGGAATGTACACGGCCGCGCAGTTGAATGCCTTTGCGCAGGCATCGGCGACGGGTGACCGCAGCGCAGAAAGGCGTCGATCGGATCAGCCATGCTGATGCCGGGTCAGCAGGGCGCCGCGTGTCACCGGGCTCTCCAGCTGCTTGAGCCACCACTGCAGCGCGCGACCCTGGTCCTTGCGCGCGGTGTTGCGCCAGGCATAGTGCTGGCGCGCGATCCGCTGTGCGCGCTCGGTCTCCTTCACGACCAACCGTCCGGTCTCGACGAACAGCCGGGCCATTGGCTCCGGCACGAAGCCGGCGCCGATGCCGCGCAACTGCGCGTCCAGCTTGGCCTGCATCGATGCGACGGTGAATACGTCCTGCCCGCCGAGCAGTCCGACCGTCAGTCCGCTGCCCCGCTGCACCGAGTCCGCGACGGCCACTGCCCGATGCTGGCGCAGCACGGCGTCGCTCAGCGGCTCGGGCACGCCGGCCAACGGATGGTGCGGCGCGACGGCGAACACGAACGCGACTTCGCCGATCAGCCGCGCCTGGATGTCGGCCTGGGTCGGGGGCTCGATGACGCCGATGGCCAGGTCGGCCTGCCCGAAGCTCAGCGCCTGCAGGGTTCCCTGCATGGTCTCGTGCCGCAGCCGCAGGCGGGTCGGTGGTGCGAGTTCCAGGAAGGCCTGGCACAACTCCATCATGACCGGTTGCGACATGATGCTGTCGACCGAAATCGTGAACTGCGCCTCCCAGCCGGTGGCCACGCGCTTGACCCGGTTGGCGATCGCGTCAACCTCGTCCAGCAGGCGGCTGCCCTCGCGCAGCAACTCGCTGCCCGCCGGCGTCAGCCGGGCCTGGCGGCTGCGCCGGTCGAACAGCAGCACGTCCAGCGCGTCCTCGATCTGGCGGACCCGGTAGGTCAGGGCGCTGGGCACCAGGTCGAGTGCCCGCGCGGCGGCGGCAAAACTGCCGCTGACGGCAATCGACTGCAGCATCGCCAGGGCATCGGGCGTCAATACGGATCGGGGGTCGGCCATGGGTCGAATTCGAATTCAAATAATTTGAATGATGCCATCAATCCGCACGCACTGTCGGCATGGGTTGCGGCCCTAAAGTTCTCTCCAACCCGAAACGCATTTGAAAGGAGCGACCATGTTGAAACTTCGCAAATCCAATGAACGCGGCCTGGCTGACCATGGCTGGCTGCAGTCGTACCACAGCTTCTCGTTTGCTGGCTATTACGACCCGCAGTACATGGGCTGGGGCAACCTGCGCGTCATCAACGAGGACCGCGTGGCGCCGGGCAAGGGCTTCGGCACCCATGGCCACCGTGACATGGAGATCATCAGCTACGTGCTCAGTGGTGAGCTGGCGCACAAGGACACCCTGGGCAACGTCAAGGGCATTCCGCCGGGTGACGTGCAGCGCATGACCGCCGGCACTGGCGTGCAGCACAGCGAGTTCAACCATGCGGCGGACGCGACCACGCATTTTCTGCAGATCTGGATCGAGCCGGCCAGGACCGGTGTCAAACCCGGCTACGAACAGAAGAGCTTCAGCAACGCCGAGAAGCGCGGCAGGCTGCGCCTCGTGGCGTCAGCGGATGGCGTCGATGGCTCGGTCAGCATGAACGCCGATGCGTCCATGTACGCCGGACTGTTCGACGGCGACGAGAAGGCCACGCTGGCGCTGCGGGCAGGGCGCAAGGCCTACGTACACCTCGTGCGCGGCGACCTGCAGGTCAACGGGCAGGCGCTGCACACGGGCGACGCCCTGATGGCCGACGGCGTCGATACGCTGACCCTGGAGAAGGGCGCGGGCGCCGAGGTGCTGGTGTTCGACCTGGCGGCCTGAGCTTGCGTTTTCTGCAACTTTATTGCTTGACCTTTATCAATTTCGTTCAACTTTCATAGGAGCTACCCATCATGAACGCATCTCTGCAAAACTCTTTCGCCCTGATCGGCCGCATTCTGTTGGCCCTGCTGTTTCTGCCTGCCGGGCTGAGCAAGATCAGCGGCTTTGCCGGTACCGCCGGCTACATCGGCTCGGTGGGGCTGCCCCTGCCAGAGGTGGCCGCTGCGGTGGCGATCCTGGTCGAGGTCGGCGGCGGGCTGGCCTTGATTGCCGGCTTTGGCACGCGTTTCGCCGCGATTGCGCTGGCGCTGTTCACCCTGGTGGCCACGTTCGCGTTCCACAATTACTGGGCCATGCCGGCTGATAAGGTGATGATCCAGCAATTGATGTTCTTCAAGAACATTGCCGTCGTCGGCGGCCTGCTGGCCCTTGCCGCCCTGGGTGCCGGCAAACTGAGCCTGGACGGACGCCGCGCCGCAGCCTGATCGCAGCCACTGCGAGCCTTCACGGGCCGCAGTGGCCCGTTTTCTTTTCAATGAACTTCAGGAGAATCAGTGATGAGCCAGATCGTTGTGGTGTTTCATTCGGGATACGGGCACACGCTGCGCATGGCGCAGGCCGTCGCGCAAGGCGCCGATGCCGAGTTGCTGGCGATCGACGCCGACGGCAATCTGCCCGAAGGCGGATGGGAACTGCTGGCGCAGGCCAAGGCCATCGTGTTCGGTTCGCCGACCTATATGGGCAACGTCAGCTGGCAGTTCAAGAAGTTCGCCGACGCATCGAGCAAGCCCTGGTATGTCCAGGCCTGGAAGGACAAGCTGGCCGCCGGCTTCACCAACAGTGCCGGCCTCAATGGCGACAAGCTGTCGACCCTCAACACCTTGTTCACGTTGGCGATGCAGCACGGCATGCTGTGGGTCAGCCAGGGGCTGATGCCGGCCAACACCAAGGCCAGCACGCGCCAGGACATCAACAACCTGGTGTCGTACAGTGGGGCCATGGCGCAGTCACCGTCGGACGGTGGCGCGGCCGACATGTCGCAAGGCGATCTGGAAACCGCACGCCTGTTCGGCAAGCGCGTCGCCGACCAGGTGGCACGCCTGCGGGACTGAGGAAACTGTGGGCAGGAACTGAAAGGAGAACGAACATGGCCATTCAACAACGCATCGTCGGGCAGGCCCGCGATCTGGGGGGCGGGTTTGTCGTGCAGCGCCTGTTGCCGTCGGCATTGCGCCAGGCGGTGGGCCCGTTCCTGTTCATGGACCATTTCGGACCGGTGACCGTGCAGCCGGATGCCGGCCACGATGTGCGGCCGCATCCGCACATCGGCCTGGCGACGGTCACCTACCTGCTCGACGGCGCCATCATGCACCGCGACAGCCTCGGCTCGGAGCAGGAAATCACGCCTGGCGCCATCAACTGGATGACGGCCGGCAAGGGCATCGTGCACAGCGAGCGGCGTCCGCAGCGTCTGCAGTCCGAGGCCTATGTCAACCACGGTTTCCAGCTCTGGGCCGGTTTGCCGGACGATTTCGAAGAGGTGGATCCGGAATTCGCGCACACGCCGGCATCGGATATCCCGGTCTGCGAGGTGCAGGGGGCGCAGGTTCGGGTCATGGTGGGAGACGCCTTCGGCATGCGCTCACCGGTGCGTACGTTCAGCCCGACCATCCTGCTCGATCTGCAGTTGCCCGCCGAAGGCCGGCTGCGCCTGCCCGCGCTGGCGCCAGAGCTTGCGCTGTATCCGATCGATGGCGACATGCGGGTCGACGGAGAGTCCATCCAGCGCCACACGCTGAACGTACTGGCATTGGCCCAGGAAACCGAGCTGCATGCCGAGCAGGCGACCCGCGTGCTGGTCGTGGGTGGTGCGCCCCTGGGGCATCGCTTCATCAGCTGGAATTTCGTGTCCAGCCGCAAGCAGCGCATCGTGCAGGCCGCTGCCGAGTGGCATGGCCGCCAGATGGCGCCGGTGCCGGGAGACGACGAGCGTATCGAGCTGCCGCAGGCCCTGGTTCCGCGCTGATCAGGCCGTGGTGGCGGGCGTCGGCGACGCGTGTGCCGCCGGGTCTTCCCGCAAGCGGTCCAGCCGCTCTTTCCAGCCCGCCACGATCTTGGGGTCGGACGCACCGGGAAAGTCCCGCTCTGGCGCGAACAAGATGTGAGACTGACCGTCGGCAAGTGTCAGTTGCAGAAAATAGCGCAAGGCGTGTTTCGCACGCGTCTGCAGGCATCCGACCTGGATGTCGCGAATATCGGCGATGGCGATGGTCTGCCGGCGCTCGCCGATCAGGCGGTGGTCTTCGATGCGGATCAGGCGCTGCTGCGGGTCCACCACCACCGACTGCGTCCCGCCAGCGGCCAGGGTCGCGCCGCCCAGTGCCAGCAAGACCACGCCCAGCAGAAAGCCGGCCTGGCGATTCGATCCGGACGGGCCGTAGTCATGCAGACTGACGGCCAGTACGGCGCCAGCGATCAGGCAGATCAGCGAGATCGCCAACTGCTGGCGGTTGTTGCTGCGGGTTTTCCAGGCGTCCATCCGTCATCCTCGTGCGCGGCGCCAGACGGCCGCAGCAGGGCATTGTCGCTGGCGCGGCAGGCGGCAGCGCGAAAACTACAATGAACCCATGTTTGTTCACCTGCGCCTGCACAGCGAGTTCTCCGTCGTCGACGGCACCAACCGCATCGACGATACCGTGGCCGCAGCGGCCGCCGATGGCCAGTTCGCACTGGCCATCACCGACATGGGCAACCTGTTCGGTGCCATCAAGTTCTACAAGGCCGCGCGCGGTGCCGGCATCAAGCCGGTCATCGGCGCGGAGATCCTGCTCGAAGGCCTGGGCGCGGACGCCAGCGCGCAGTCGAAGCTGGTGCTGCTGGTGCAGAACCGCACCGGCTACCTCAACCTGTGCGAGTTGCTGGCGCGGGCCCATACGCAGAACACCGGGCGCAGCCAGCCGGTGGTCCGGTGGGAATGGCTGGCGGAGCTGGCCGAGGGCCTGATCGTCCTGTCCGGCGCCCAGGCCGGCGCGGTCGGCCAGGCCTTGTTGCAAGGCGATACCGCACGGGCCCACAGCCTGGCGCTGGAGCTGGCAGCCGCATTCCCGCACCGGTTCTACCTGGAGTTGCAGCGCGCCGGCCGCCCGGAGGATGCCCGCCATGTGACGGCAGCCGTGCAACTGGCCGCGCACCTGCACCTGCCGGTGGTGGCGACCCACCCGGTGCAGTTCACGGCGCCGGACGACTACGAGGCGCACGAGGCGCGCGTATGTATTGCCGACGGCGAGATCCTGGGCAATCCGCGCCGGGTGCGGCGCTTCACCCGTGAGCAGTATTTCAAGTCGGCGGCGCAGATGGTGCAGCTGTTTGCCGACCTGCCGTCCGCCGTGGCCAATACCGTCGAGATCGCGCGCCGCTGCAGCCTGTCGCTGGTGCTGGGCAAGCCGCGGTTGCCCGACTTTCCGATTCCGCTGGTCGATGGCCGGCAGATGGAGCCCGAAGAATATTTCCGCCACGTCTCGCACGAGGGACTGCAGGTCCGGCTGGCGCATCTGTACCCGGATCCGCAGGCGCGTGCACAGCAGCAGGCGCGCTATGTCGAGCGGCTCGAGTTCGAGATGAACACCATCGTCAAGATGGGCTTCCCGGGCTATTTCCTGATCGTGGGCGACTTCATCAACTGGGCCAAGAACAACGGCTGCCCGGTCGGGCCGGGCCGCGGTTCCGGCGCTGGCTCGCTGGTGGCGTACGCACTGGGCATCACCGACCTGGATCCGCTGCAGTACAACCTGCTGTTCGAGCGCTTCCTGAACCCGGAGCGGGTGTCGATGCCCGACTTCGACATCGATTTCTGCCAGGCCAATCGCGACCGGGTGATCGACTACGTCAAGCTCAAGTAC
>JACKLL010000016.1 GCA_024235935.1 Rhodoferax sp.
CCCGCGCCTGCGGACTTTTCACAGCCGGCACCCGGACATCGACCTGACCATCACCACCAATGCCGTCGCCAACCGCCGTGAGGCCCAGGCCTACGACTGCCTGGTGCTGTTCCTCGACCAGCCCTGGTCCACGGGCGACTGCCGCCTGCTGCGCCAGGAGCAGTACGTGGCGGTCGCCAGCCCCGAGCTGTGGCAGGACGGCCTGGCGCCGGCGCTGGACAAGCTCACCTTGCTGCATGTGCTGGCCGGCAGCAAACGGCTGCCCTTGTGGGAGAACTGGCTGGCATCGCTGGGCATACGGCATGTCGATCCGCGCCCCGGCATTGCGTTCTCGACCATGGACCAGGCCATCAATGCCGCCGTGTCCGGTGCGGGGGTGGCCGTGGTCGATGCACCCATGGTCGAACGCGAAATCGCCGAGCAGCGGCTGCGCCGGCTCGACAACCACGAACTGACGGCCAGCCTGGGCTACTGGTTCGTCGAGCCGCGGGATCCGGCACGGCGGGACCCGGCCCACAGCGCGGTCGTGGCGCTGTTCCAGGCCTGGCTGATCGAGCTCAGCCGGGCGCCGGCAGGCTGATCCACGGCGACCTGCCTGCTCACTGGCGGGACGCGCCAGGCGCGAACCTGGGATCGATCAGGCTCTGGCGCAGGGTCTCGCCGCTCACGGCCGCACCACCACCGCGTCGAGTTGCAGTGCGCGGATCTGTCGTGCTGCGGCATCCGCCTGTTCACGGCTTGCGAAAGGTCCGACCCGTACCCGTGTCAAGCTGCCCCCGTTGCGGGACAGCTCTTGTGTGGTCGCCGGCAGCCCGGCAGCCTGGAGCCGATCGAACGCCCGTTGTGCGTTGTCGCGCTGTGCAAACAGGCCGACATTGATCTGGAAGCGGCCTTCGGTCGTGGCGCGGCTGGCCGGGGCGGACGGCGTGGCACTGGCTGCGGCGTCCGGCGCACGCTTGGGTGCGGCTGTCGCGCGCGCTGGCGCCTCGGGTATCGCTGCCGGTCGCGCTGCGGAGGCTGGGGCCGTTGCGGCTGCGGCGGCAGCTTGCGGCGCTGATGCCACCACGGCGGTCCTGTGGGCCTTGCGCGAGCGGGATGCGATGGCCGCATGCCGTGTGGCGGCCTGTGACAGGCGCGGTGGCGCAGCCGGTGCTGCTGCCTGGGGTGCCGCTGCGGGAGGGGCATCCGACGCCGCGGGCTCGGGGGCCACCGCCGTGGCTACCGCGGCGCTGGCGGCTGTCGCTGGCGGGGTCACGGGCGCTGGCGCTGCAGCGTCGGCTGCGGCCGTCGCCACGGCCTGTGGGGAGGCGGCTGCGGAGGGCGCTGACGCAATTGGCGGGCTGGTCGCTGCCGCGCCGGGTGCGCTGGCACCGCCAGAGGGCGCATCGATGGCAGGCGAAGATGCAGGGGTGAACGCGGGCACTGCGGCCGCCGCGGCCGCGCTCGCAGGAGCCGCCGTACCGAGCACGGCGCCGCCATGTTCAAGCCTGGCGGTGTCATGCAATGCATGCCTGGGGTACCAGAACCACACCGAGGCCAAGGCGATGGCAAGGACCCCGTTGGCCATGCCCAGGCCCATCAGGCGCTGGCGCGAACTGGCTTGCCGGCTCAGCTGCAGGCAGGCGTCGCGCAAGGTCGGTGTGGCGGCAAGCGCCCGCGCCAGGCGCTTGCGATGGTTGTTGAACAGCCAGATGTTGCCGAAGAAGCCGGGTACCAGCAAGGCCAGCGTGGCCAGTGCCGACCAAAGGCCCCAGCGGATCGATTCGGCCATGCCGGTGGAAAAATGCGTCAGCGCCATCAGGCCCAGTGCCGCCGCCACCAGTGTGGCCAGGTAGGCCAGCGCCGGCCGCCACAGGCCGCGAAACGCCATCCAGTTCAGCGTGCACAGGCTGGCGGCCCAGTTCCAGCTCGGGCTGCCGCGATCGTAGGCCTCGAACCGCGCCAGGATGGGCAGGTAGTAGCCGGCATTGACCGGGCCGATCGCGGCGCGGTGCAACTGGTCGATATGGCTTTCCTGGGACTGGTCCAGCACGGTGACCATGGCCAGGGCATGGCTGGAGGAGTCGATGGTCTCGGACATGGCCCATTTTGGCATTCGCGCGTGGACGCACCTGCGCCTTGCCGCCACTCGTGGTAGCGTGGCAGCACCCGGTGCCGCTTGCCGGGGTCAACTGCCAGGGAGAGACCCGCATGCCATTCGATCTGAAACCCTATCGCCTCCGGCTGACCGGCGCGCTGGCGGTGCTTGCCGTGACCGCGGGCGCCGCGGTGCTGTTGCGCGCTGATCCGGCCCTGGCGCAGTCGGCCCAGGGGCCGATGTCGGCGCCGGCCTGCCAGTGTTCGGCCGCTGTCCCGATTCCGGGTATGGGCAGCCGGATCACGCATTGCATCTGTGGCGTGATGGCCTGCGCGATCACCGAGCCTGTCGATGCCGCATCGCGTGCCACCAGCATGATGCAGTGTGTGCGCCAGTGACGTGACGCAGCGGCGGCTTCGGATGCCCGGCCATGCACGTGGCATGGCCGCCCAGGCATTGGCTCAGGGGGCGTCGCCGGTCCAGACCGGCAACTCGGACAGGGGCAGACGCAGCGCATCCAGAACGGCCCAGGCTGCATAGGCGTCGTTGGCGGCATACAGGATCTGGCGCGCCTCCAGCGTCGGATTGGCCCAGTTGGAGGTGGTGACGCGCTTGGACTTGAGCAGCCGCCGGTTGAACAGCAGTGCGACCGCGGCCTTGACGCCGATCGAGCGCGGATAACCCCGCCCGCTGAACACGAAGTCGAGGTCCAGCAGCGGCTGGGCATAGGTGCCCAGTCGGTGCATCAACTGCTTCTGGTCACTGCGCAGGTCGAACCCGGCCTTGACGACGCCGCGTGCCGCCAGCACCTCGCGTACCAGTTCCGTGTTGTCGTCGTCGTGCATCTGGAACACATAGGCCTGCGTGCCGGTGGCGAACTGCACCACGTCCGGCCCGCGCATCGGCTCCCCGGCCTTGAACGTGGGCTTGACCTCGGTGTCGAAACCCAGGAACGGGCTTTCCAGCAAATCCGCGCGGGCCCGGCTGCGCGCGGCATCGGAGTCCGGCAGGACGACCTGGTCGAGGCGCAGGCCCTCGAACGGCGGGAGTTGCAGGACTTGTTCCTTGGGGATGGGCTTGTGGCGGTTTGTTTGCATGGGTTCTCCGGGGGCCGGGATGGGCTGCGGCTAGTCAGGCCTGGCGCGGTTGCGCGAGGGCGACATCGGTCAGGTTCGGGTTACAGCAGGGCGATCTGGCAGCCCAGGTGCCGAAGGCCTATCATGTCGGGTTGCCCTTGGCGCGGACGGACGATTCGTCCCGGGACCGCGTTTGCCCCTACCAGATTCATGCCTTCTTCATCGACCCACGACCACGACGATCTTTCCGGCTCCAGCCGCCATGCCGCGCATGGACGCATTATCAGCATTCGGGGTGCCCGCACCCACAACCTGAAGAATGTCGACCTCGACATCCCGCGCAACCAGCTGGTGGTGATCACCGGCCTGAGCGGGTCGGGCAAGTCCAGCCTGGCCTTCGACACCCTGTATGCCGAAGGCCAGCGCCGCTACGTGGAGAGCCTGTCCACCTACGCGCGCCAGTTCCTGCAGTTGATGGACAAGCCCGACGTCGACATGATCGAGGGCCTGAGCCCGGCGATCTCGATCGAGCAGAAAGCCACCAGCCACAATCCGCGCTCCACGGTGGGCACGGTGACCGAAATTCACGACTACCTGCGCCTGTTGTATGCCCGCGCCGGAACGCCGTACTGCCCGGACCATGAACTGCCGCTGCAGTCGCAGACGGTGAGCCAGATGGTCGACGCCGTTCTGGCCATGCCCGAAGGCACGCGGCTGATGGTGCTGGCGCCGGTGGTGCGCGAGCGCAAGGGTGAGTTCGTCGAACTGTTCGCCGAACTGCAGGCCAAGGGTTATGTGCGCTTTCGGATCGGCGGCGAGGCCTTCGAGGTGGAAAACCTGCCCAGGCTCAAGAAGACGGAGAAGCACAACATCGATGTGGTCATCGACCGCATCAAGGTGCGCGGCGAAGACGACATGGCCGCGCGCGACCAGTTGCGCCAGCGCCTGGCCGAGAGCTTCGAGGCCGCATTGGCGCTGGCCGACGGCCGTGCACTGGTGGTCGACATGGATGCGGCGACGGATGGCGCACCAGCCGGCGGCGAGCACTATTTCAATGCGCGCTTCGCCTGCCCGGTGTGCAGCTATTCGATCGCCGAACTCGAGCCCAGACTGTTCTCGTTCAACTCGCCGATGGGCGCCTGCCCGTCCTGTGACGGCATCGGCACGATGGAGTTCTTCGACCCGTCGCGCGTCGTGGGTTTCCCGTCGCTGAGCCTGGCCAGCGGCGCGATCAAGGGCTGGGACCGGCGCAACGCGTACTACTTCGCCATGCTCGAGAGCCTGGCGCGCCACTACGGGTTCGACATCGACACGGCGTTCGAAGACCTGCCCGAGGCCACCCGGCACGCGGTGCTGTTCGGCTCCGGCGAGGAAGAGATCAAGTTCAGCTACGTCATGGAGTCCGGTGCGCAGCAGGGCAAGAAGCTCACCCGCAAGCATCCCTTCGAAGGCGTGATACCGAACATGGCACGGCGTTACCGCGAGACCGATTCGGTGGTCGTGCGCGAGGACCTGGCGCGTTACCGCAGCCAGCAGGCCTGCCCGGAATGCCAGGGCACACGGCTGCGGCGCGAAGCGCGCCATGTCAAGGTCGGCGAAGGCGCGCAGGCGCGGGCCATCTACGAGGTCAGCCACGCCACCTTGCGTGAGAGCCTGCGCTACTTCAGCGAATTGCAGATGCATGGCGCCAAGGGCGAGATCGCGGCCAAGGTGGTGCGCGAGATCGGTCTGCGGCTGAAATTCCTCAACGACGTGGGCTTGAACTATCTGAGCCTGGACCGCAGTGCCGAGACACTCAGCGGCGGCGAGTCGCAGCGCATCCGGCTGGCCTCGCAGATCGGCTCCGGCCTGACCGGCGTGATGTACGTGCTGGACGAACCCAGCATCGGACTGCACCAGCGCGACAACGACCGGCTGATCGACACGCTCAAGCATCTGCGCGACATCGGCAACAGCGTGCTGGTGGTGGAGCACGACGAAGACATGATGCGCGCCGCCGACCACGTGATCGACATGGGCCCGGGCGCTGGTATCCATGGCGGCCGGGTGGTGGCGCAGGGCAGCTTCGACGACATCCGCGCCAATCCGGAGTCACTGACCGGGCAATACCTGGCCCATGTGCTGCGCATCGAGGTGCCCGGCAAACGGACGCCCTGGCTGCCGACGGTGGAGACCGTGCAGCCGCGACCGGCAAAGGGCCGGCCCAGCGCGGCTGCCGTTGCGTGGGCCGAGCGCCAGGCCGAGCATGTCGCCACCCAGGGCGATCTGCAGGCCATCCGTGTGGTCAAGGCCAGCGGCAACAACCTGCGCGACGTGGACGTGGCATTTCCGGTCGGCCTGCTCACCTGTGTGACCGGTGTGTCCGGATCGGGCAAGTCGACGCTGGTCAACGACACCTTGTACGCGGCCGTGGCGCGCCAGCTGTACCGCGCGCATGTCGAGCCGGCCGCCCATGAGGAGATCCAGGGCATCGAGTACTTCGACAAGGTCATCAACGTCGACCAGTCGCCGATCGGGCGCACGCCGCGCAGCAACCCGGCCACCTACACCGGCATGTTCACGGCCATCCGCGAGCTGATGGCCGAGATGAACATGGCGAAGGAACGGGGCTACGGCCCGGGCCGTTTCAGCTTCAACGTGGCCGGCGGACGCTGCGAAGCCTGCCAGGGCGATGGCGTGAAGAAGGTCGAGATGCATTTTCTGCCCGACGTCTACGTGCCCTGCGATGTCTGCCGCGGCCAGCGCTACAACCGCGAGACGCTGGAGGTCATGTACAAGGGCCGCAACATCGCCCAGGTGCTGGATCTCACCGTCGAGGCCGCAGCCAAATTCTTCGAGAGCGTGCCGACGATTGCGCGCAAGCTGCAGACGCTGCTCGACGTAGGCCTGTCCTACGTCAAGCTCGGGCAGTCGGCGACCACGCTGTCGGGGGGCGAGGCGCAGCGTGTCAAGCTGGCGCTGGAACTCTCCAAGCGCGACACCGGCCGCACGCTGTACATCCTGGACGAACCCACGACCGGTCTGCATTTCGCCGACATCGCGTTGTTGCTCAAGGTGCTGCAGCATCTGCGCGATGCCGGCAACACCATCGTCGTGATCGAACACAACCTCGATGTCATCAAGACCGCCGACTGGATCATCGACATGGGGCCGGAGGGAGGCTCCGGCGGCGGTACCGTGGTGGGTGAGGGTACGCCGGAGGACATTGCGGCGAATCCGGCCAGCCACACCGGGGTGTATCTGAAACGGGTCTTGTAGCGGCCGCACAAGGGCCGCGAATCTGGCCTCTTTCGGGATGTCTGCCGCTGCTGCGCAGGGCCTGCTTCCCAGCGCGCCCAGGACCGCGCGTGTCGGCAAGGCGGAGTTGCTTCCGCCAAAGGCGGGCGTCTGAATCGCGGGCCTGTTTGTCCTGACCCGGTGGCGCGGGCCGCACTTTGCGGGTAGGCTACGAATTCGTCCACAACGAAACGAGTGCCGCGCCGGGAATGACGCCTGCCCGCGGGGCGCGCATAGCCGAGCACCATGACCCTGAGCCGTACCCCGCTATTGCCATGGCTCCTGGGCCGCGATGCCGGCGTCCAGCGGCTGCTGCACTATTGGGCGCTGGGCCTGGTGCTCTACCTTGTGAGCCTGGCTATGCTGTGGTACGAGGTATGGGTCGGTGACGCGCCGCGTCGCCCGGTGATCTGGCTCAGTGCCGCGTCGATCGCCGGCGCGGCCGCCGCATATGCCGCGATCCGTGCCAGCCCGAGGCTGCACATTCCGGCCGCGCTGCTCAACAACCTGCAATGCGTTTACGCGATCACCTGCATCATCTGTGCGTATGCACTGATCGGGCCGGTGCGCGGTGTCACGCTGTCGATCCTGGTGGTTGTGCTGGTGTTCGGCGGGTTTTCCTCGACGCCGGCGCAGGTGCGGGCACTGTGTGGCTATGCCATTTCCCTGCTCGGACTGACGATGCTCTGGAAGTCGCAGTCCGACCCGTCACGCTATCCATGGCAGCAGGAGTTGCCCCAGTTCGTCATTGCCAGTGCGATGCTGGTGGCAGTGGCCATCATGGCGGTCACGCTCAGCCGCCTGCGAAAGTCTCTGAAGGAGCGGGCGCTGGAACTCGCCACGGCCCTGGACCGTATCAAGGACATGGCACGGCATGATGAATTGACGCAACTGGTCAACCGCCGCCATATGACCGAGGTGCTGCGACAGGAATTCCTGCGGCGCGAACGCAGCGGGGAGCCGACCTGCATTGCGATGCTGGACATCGACCACTTCAAGCGCGTCAACGATACGCTGGGCCATGCGGCGGGTGACGTGGTTCTGCGCCGGTTTTCACAGCATGCACAGGCGTCGATACGGCGCAACGACAGCCTGGCGCGGTGGGGCGGAGAGGAGTTCCTGTTGCTGTTGCCGGCAACCGGGCTGGCCGCTGCTGCGGAGGTCATCGAGCGCATGCGGTCGGCCGTTCACGCTGTGGCATGGACGGATGTCGACCTGGCGCTGCGGGTCAGCTTCTCGGCCGGCCTGGCCGAGGCGACGGACGGCGAGTCGTTCGAATCCTGCATCGAGCGCGCCGACGATGCGATGTACCGCGCGAAACGCGAAGGCCGGGACCGCATGGTCATCGCGCCTGCAGGCAGGGCATGCAATGGGCATGTGCCACCGGCGCCGGCGCCGGCTCTGGTGCCGGCAGCAGCGCCAGGGCCGCCGGTGCCACAGCGCACCGAGCCTGTGGACGGGGCCGCTGCCGCGCGCGGCGGGGGCGAGTTTCGCGAAGCAGGCCGGTCCGGCGGCAGGTAGGGCGCGGTGCCGACCCCGCAGCGGCGACCGCGTCAGCCCATGCTTGCGTGGATGTGTTCGCGCACGCGCGGATAGATCTGCTGGTTCCACTTGCGCCCGCTGAACACACCGTAGTGGCCGACGCCGGTCTGCACGTGGTGGGTTTTCAGGTAGGGACGGATGCTCGGGCACAGGTCGTGCGCGGCCACCGTCTGGCCGATGGCGCAGATGTCGTCGCGCTCGCCCTCGACCGTCATCAGCGCGGTGCGCCGGATCGCTGCCGGGTTGACGGTGCGGCCGCGGAACTGCAGCACGCCGCGGGCCAGATCGCAGGTCTGGAACACCTTCTCGACGGTCTCCAGGTAGAACTCTGCCGGCAGGTCGTTGACCGCCATGTATTCCTCGTAGAACACGCGGATCGGGTTGGCCTTGTCCAGCTCGCCGTCGACCAGGTAGCGGTACAGGTCCTTGAACGCATGCTGATGGCGCTCCAGATTCATGCTCATGAAGGCCCCGAGCTGCACGAAGCCCGGATAGACGCGGCGCATGTAGCCCTTGTGTGGCAGCGGCACGTGGCTGATCAGCTTGCGCTCGAACCACTCGATCGGCTTGCTGGTCGCCAGCGTATTGACGGCGGTGGGACTGACGCGGCAGTCCACCGGGCCGGCCATCAGTGTCAGGCTGGCTGGCTGCGCGGGATGGTCGTCCTCGGCCATCAAGGCGGTCGCGGCCAGGGCTGCGACACAGGGCTGGCAGACCGCGACCACATGGCAGAGGGGGCCGACCGACTCGATGTTCTGCATCAGGTGCGCGATGTAGTCGTCCAGGCTGAAGCCGCCATGGCGCAGGCTGACGTCGCGCGCGTTTTTCCAGTCGGTGATGTAGACCTCATGGTCTTGCAGCAGCGTGCGCGCGGTCTCGCGCAGCAGCGTCGCGAAATGGCCCGACAGCGGGGCCACCAGCAGCACGGCAGGCTGTTTCGGCTGGCTGGCCAGGCTGGGCTTGCGGAAGTGCAGCAGGTCGCCGAACGGAAGGCTCTGCACGACATGCTCCTGCACCGGAAGGTCCTGGCCATCGAAGGTCACATGCGTGATGCCGTACGGCGGTCGGCTGTGGGTGAGTCGCATGCGCGAGAACACCTCCAGCGAGGCGGACATCTTGCGCAGCAGCGTCCCTTCGGTGTTGTCCATCCAGAACGCGGAGGCGCCACTGAGGGCCAGCAGCCGCATGGGCGACATCAGGTCAGACTGGGTCTGGTAGGCCTGGTACAACATGGATCTCCTGAACAGGGACGGATGTGAATCCGATGGAGAGGACAAGGCAAGTTACGGGCCAGCGCAACGTGCGGTCTGGCCCGGCCCGGCCCGGCCGCGGCTGGCACAGCCCTTGCGATGCATGCTGCATCGTCCATCGATTCCAGGAGGCTTGTGTGGCCAAGGCCGTTCTCACCATCAGCAGCAAGAACTATGGCGCCTGGTCCTTGCGGGGCTGGCTGCTGGCCCGGTTCGCCGGCCTGGATTTCACCGAGAAGGTGATCCCGCCGGACGACCCGGCGATGAAGGCCGAGATGCTGCTGCTGTCGGCCTCGATGCTGGTGCCGGCGCTGCAGCACAACGGCATCAAGGTCTGGGACACCCTGGCGATTGCGGAATACCTCAACGAAATCAAGCCCCAGGCCAAGCTGCTGCCCGCCGACGCCAAGGCCCGCGCCCATTGCCGCGCAGTCTGCGGCGAAATGCACTCCGGCTTTGCGTCGCTGCGCGCTGCCTTGCCGATGAACATCAAGGCCCGCTTTCCCGGCTTCAAGGTCTGGTCGCGCGCGCAGACCGATATCGACCGGGTGCTGGCGATCTGGAGCGAGTGCCTGGCGAGCTACGGCGGCCCTTACCTGTTTGGCAAGCAACCCACCACCGCCGACGCCATGTATGCGCCCGTCGTCACCCGTCTGCTCACCTACGACGTCCCCGTCAACAGCACCATCGCCGCCTATTGCAAGCGCATCATGGAACTGCCCGCCATGCAGGAATGGGTCGCCGCAGCCCAGGCGGAAGTCGACGAGATCGATGAGCTCGACGCCGAATTCTGAGACCTTGCGGGACAGACCGAAGTTACACGCAGTGAACTTCGCTCTGTCCCCAACACTTCGTCGGATGTCCGGATGTTCACCTTGCGGGGCAGCCGCGGGCACACGCAGTGAACTTCGCTCTGTCCCCAACACTTCGTCGGATGTCCGGATGTTCACCTTGCGGGACAGCCGCGGGCACACGCAGTGAACTTCGCTCTGTCCCCAACACTTCGTCGGGTGTCCGGATGCTCAGGCCGCGACGGCCGTCTTCCACGGCGTTGCCGCCGGCACCTCGCACACCGGATCCACATCCACCGACTTGAAATCCGCCGGCGACACGATTTCGAGGTACTCCATATCGGGCGAGTAGTCGAACAGGTAGTGGCGGATGCCGGGGCGCTGGTGTACGCAGTCGCCGGCCTGCACCAGGGTCTCTTTGTCTTCGTACATGAAGCGGGCCCAGCCCTTGATCATGATCACGATCTGGAAATCCGCCTCATGTCGGTGCCAGCCGGTGCCTTCCTCTGGTGCCATGTTCGCCCTGACCAGGTGCGCAATGACCTTGCCGTTCGTGGCCGCGGCCACGCCGAGGTCACGGTACAGAAAGAAATCGCGCAGTCCGCCGGATACATAGTCGGTATCACCGGGCTTGACGTGGGAAAACTGGGTATCCGATGGTTCTGGCATGAGATCCTCCGTTCAGTGGCGGGGAGCGTGCGCCTGCAAAGTCCCCACGGCGTTCATGCAGGAACCGTTCCAGCCAGCGCGCACCATTTCCGATACCCGTGCCCTGGGCGCCGAACGGAGAGGCGGGTGCGCGGTCGGATCAGGCCTTGGGCCTGGTGGCGACCGTCGCGTGTCCGCCAAAGCCCTTGCGCATCAGCGACAGCAGCTTGTTGCCGATGTCGGCCTTGCCCTGCGAGGAGAAGCGCGCCATCAGCGCGGCCGCAATCACCGGGACCGGTGTGCCCTGGCGGATCGATTCGTCGACGGTCCAGCGGCCTTCGCCGGAGTCGGCGACGACCGGGGCCACGGCGTCCAGGGCGCCCGGCTCCTGCAGCGCTGTCGTGGTCAGGTCGAGCAGCCATGAGCGCACCACGCTGCCATGGCGCCAGGTCTCGGCGATGGTGCCCAGGTCCGGCGTCAGGTCCGGTCGGCCCTGCATCAGCGCAAACCCCTCGGCAAAGGCCTGCATCATTCCGTATTCGATGCCGTTGTGGACCATCTTGGTGAAGTGTCCGGCCCCGCTCGGTCCGGCATGCACCCAGCCGCGGTCGGCTGCCGGTGCCAGGCATTGGAACAGTGGCCGTAGCGCGTCGATCGCCGCCGTTTCGCCGCCGGCCATCAGGCAATAGCCTTCCTTCAGGCCCCAGACGCCGCCCGACACGCCGCAGTCGACAAAATCGACGCCGCAGGCCTTCCAGTGCCGCGCACGCCGCTGCGAATCGAGGTAGTTGGCGTTGCCGCCGTCGACCAGCACGTCGCCGGGGGACAGCAACGACTCCAGCGCCGTCAGCGTCTGTTCGGTGATCTCGCCTGCGGGCAGCATCAGCCAGACCAGCCGGCGGCCGGTCTGCGCCAGCACGCTGGCCGCGAGCGTCGGCTGCAACAGCACGCCGGGCTCATCCGCCAGCGCCTGGCGCGCATCTTCGGACGGGTCGAAGCCACAGACGGTGATGGCGCCGCGCGCAAGCCGGCGTGCCATGTTGGCACCCATGCGTCCGAGACCGACGATGGTGATGGCAGGGGAGGCGGAAGCAGCAGCAGGATTTGTCATGGTTGCAGGGTTTTTGGCCGCGCTGGCCGGTCAGCAACTGGCGCGGGATAGCGGGAAATGGGGATCGAAATGGCCATGTTACTGCGCTGAGTCCCCGGACCCGGTCAGGCTGCGATCGGGCGTTGCGGGCGCACCGCAAAGAAAAACAGCATCGAGCCGCAGCCGGCGGTCAGTGCCAGCACGGTGAATCCGGTGCGGTAGTCGCCCGTCAGGTCCGCCAGCATGCCGGCAACCATGGGGCCGGCAATCTGGCCCAGCGCGATGATCACCGACGACAGGCCCAGGATCATGCCGATCGCGTTGCGGCCGAAATAGTCGGCCCGTATCGACTGCATCAAGGGTCCGCGCAGACCCCAGGCGATGCCATGCAGGATCGCGAACGCCGCCACCTGCGCCGGGTGCGTGGCATAGGTCAGCAGCAGCATTCCCACCATATGGCCCAGCATGCAGATCGCCGCCAGCATGCGCTTTTCGAACCGGTCGCCGATGGTGGCGCTCAGTCCCACGCCGATCACCTGCCCGAAGGTCAGCACCATGATGAAGAACGCGGCCTGTGTCACGGAATAGCCCAGGCCCTCCTTCATGTGGGTGATGGCATGCACGTTGACCGCGGTGACCACCAGCAGTGCAAAACCGTGGCCCAGCGCGAGCAGCCAGAAGGCACGGGTATGCAGCGCCTGGCGCGCCGTGAATTCGGCGCGCCCACCCGGGCGCGGGGTCGTGACGGCGCCGGAGACAGCCGCCGGCATGGCGGCGATGGGCAAGCCGTCGACGGTCCAGCCGTGGTCCTGTGGACGCCAGCGGATGACCCGGGCCAGCGGCAGGCCGAGCACGATGATGATGACACCCGAGCCGAAGGCGGTGGCGCGCCATCCATAGGTGGCCATGCACCAGGCCACGACCGGCACCATCACCCCACCGAGCGCCAGCCCCATGCTCATCGTCGACAGGGCGCGTGCCCGGTAGCGCTCGAACCACTGGATCAGTGCGACGGTCAGCGGAAAGTAACCGCCCAGACTGACACCGATGGCCATGGTCACGGCGCTGGCGTAGAACCCGCCCAGCGTCTGCACCTGGCTGAGCATCAGAAAACCGGCACCGAACACCAGCATGCCGACCTGCACCATGGCGCGCGGACCGAAGCGGTCCAGCAGCCAGCCCAGGGCGGGGCCGAGGATGGCGGTTTCGACCGACTGCAGCGCCGCCGCGCCCGACAGGGCGGTCTTGCTCCAGCCGCGTTGTTCGGACAGGATCGCCACGTAGGCGCCGAATGACTGCATCAGCAGGGCGGACTGCAGGAACTGCAGAATGCCTGCTGCGCCGGCCATGCGCCAGCCGTAGTAGATCTTCACGCGGGGACTTGCGCTGCGTTTGCGGGTCAGGCCCGGGTGGTGGCGAAGCGTCCGGTCAGGGGATAGGCCGGATCGGTGAAGCCCGGGGTCGACGGATGGCCTGACGGGACCAGCGTGTCGACCAGGGCCTCATCCTCGGCGCTGAGCTGGAAATCGACCGCCGGCAGGTAGTCCTGCCACTGCGCCAGCGTGCGCGGCCCGGCGATCACCGCGCTCAGGGCGCCGTTGGCCAGCACCCAGGCGGTGGCGAACTGCGCCAGTGTCACGCCGCGCGATTGCGCGTGTCGGGCCAGGGTCTGGGCGATCACCAGCGATTCCTGGCGGAACTCGGTCTCGACCATGCGCTTGTCGGCGCGTCCGGCCCGGCTGGAGGGGTCCGGCGCGGCGCCCGGCTGGTACTTGCCGGTCAGCACGCCGCGCGCGATCGGGCTGTACGAGGCCACGCCGATGCCGTAGTGGTGGCAGGCCGGCAGGATCTCGACCTCCGGCATGCGGTTGAGCAGGTTGTAGTAGGGCTGGCAGACCACCGGCGCCGGCACGCCGAGCTGGCCGGCCAGGCGGACGATTTCGGCAATGCGCCAGCCGCGGAAGTTCGACACGCCCCAGTAGCGGATCTTGCCGGCCCGTACCATGTCGCCCATGGCGCGCAGCGCCTCCTCGAGGTCCATGCCCGGGATGTCACGGTGCATGTAGCAGATGTCGATGTAGTCGGTCTGCAGCCGGCCCAGGCTGGCATCGACTTCGCGCAGCATCCAGCTGCGCGAATAGCCGCCCTCGTTGACGCGCGCGGACATGGGGTTGCCCAGCTTGCTCGCCAGCACCCAGTCATGGCGCTGGTCCCGCAGCAGGCTGCCGACCATCTGTTCGGATGCGCCTTTGGTGTACACGTCCGCGGTATCGATGAAGTTGACGCCGTTGGCACGGGCATCGGCGACGATGCGCCCGGCTTCGTCCTGGGCCGTCTGGTCGCCGAACATCATGGCGCCCAGGCACAGGGTGGAGACTTTCAGATTGCTTTTTCCGAGATTGCGGTATTGCATAGTGTGCGCTCGCGAGCGGTAGTCGGGGGAGACCCCGAGTGTTACAGAAATGCGCACGGCGGGTGGGCGGGCCTCTTGGAATTGGCGCTGTCATCCCCAAGTCCTAGAATGGCTCGGCATTTTCCAGCTACTGTTACAAGTCAATCGCATGGTCCCACACCTCGTCACGGCGCTCACCGGCCCGATCAATGAACTGGAGCAGCGCGTGCTGGACTCGATGCCCGCCATCGAGCGCTGGTTCCGGCTCGAATGGATGGAGCACACGCCGCCGTTCTACAGTTCGGTCGATATCCGCAACGCAGGCTTCAAGCTCGCCCCGGTCGATACCAATCTGTACCCCAGCGGCTGGCAGAACCTGACCGCACCGATGATGCCGCTGGCCGTGCAGGCGGCCATGGCGGCGATCGAGAAGATCTGCCCCGAGGCGCGCAACCTGCTCATCATTCCCGAGAACGCGACCAAGGACAGCTTCTACCTGGCCGGCGTGGCGCAGTTGCAGCGCATCTTTCACATGGCGGGCATGAACGTGCGCGTGGGCTCGATCAACCCGGAGATCAAGAAGGTCACGACCATCGAACTGCCCAACGGGGAGAAGGTGCGTCTGGAGCCGGTGATCCGGACCAAGCGCCGGCTCGGCGTCAAGGATTTCGACCCCTGCACCATTTTGCTCAACAACGACCTCAGTGCCGGCGTGCCCGGCATCCTGGAGGAGATCCACGAGCAGTACCTGTTGCCGCCCTTGCACGCCGGCTGGTTCACCCGCCGCAAGAGCCGCCATTCGCAGAGCTACGAAGAAGTGTCCAAGCGCTTTGGCAAGCTGCTGGGCGTAGACCCCTGGCTGATCAATCCGATGTTCAACAAATGCGGCGAGGTCGACCTGTCCAACGACGCCGGCATGGAGTGCCTGACGACCAATGTCGACGCCTTGCTGACCAAGATCCGGCGCAAGTACAAGGAATACGGCATCAACGAGAAGCCGTTCGTGGTCATCAAGGCCGACAACAGCAGCACCGGCTTCGGCATCACCACGGTGCGCGACGTCAAGGACCTGGCCCGGCTGCGCAGCACGTCCAAGTCCCGTTCCTCGGCGCCCCTGGAGGTGATCGTGCAGGAAGGCGTGCTCACCAACGAGCGCATGAACGATGCCATGGCCGAGCCGGTGGTCTACATGGTCGACCGTTACGTGGTCGGGGGCTTTTACCGTGTGCATGCGGGTCGGGGCAGCGACGAGAATCTCAATGCGCCGGGTTCCAGCTATGTGCCACTGGCATTTGCCGAGAGTACGCACTTACCTCAGCCTGGTGTGCGGGCCGGCGCCAGTGCACCGAACCGGTTCTACATGTACGGCGTGATCGGCCGGCTGGCGATGCTGGCGGCCAGTTACGAGCTCGAAGCCACCGACCCGGATGCCGAGGTCTACGACTGAGCCTGGGTCAGTTGTTGCGCCGCAACAAAGTTGCATGAATCTGGCGCTTTAGAGTCGACTATCCGCTGACGGCCTGCATGCGCAGGCGCACAATGGCGACCTTGATTTGACGCAAATCCGGCGCAGCACGAAGCGCCGGGCCCAACTTTTGTCCACTTCCAAATCCTCTCTCGCCGCGCTGACGGTTGGCGCGGTCGGTGTCGTCTACGGCGACATCGGCACCAGTGTGTTGTATGCGATGAAGGAGGTGTTCAATTCCGGACACGTCCCGTTCACGCCCGAAAACGTCTACGGCATCCTGTCGATCTTCTTCTGGACGCTGACCACCATCGTGTCGGTCAAGTACGTGGTGCTGGTGCTGCGTGCCGACAACAATGGCGAGGGCGGGCTGGTGGCCATGCTGGCGCTGGCGTCACAGGCCGTCAAGGGCAGCCCGCGCCTGCGCAGCGTGCTGCTGACGGTGGGCATCTTCGGCACGGCCCTGTTCTACGGTGACGGCGTGATCACGCCGGCGATCTCGGTGCTGTCGGCGGTCGAGGGTCTGGAAGTCGTGTCGCCGACCTTCAAGACCTACGTGATACCGCTGACACTGGTCATCCTGTTCGTGCTGTTTGCGGTGCAGAAGCGGGGCACCGGCGGCATCGGCAAATTCTTCGGCCCGATCACGCTGGTGTGGTTCGCCATCATCGCGGTGCTGGGTGTGATGCATATCTGGCACGACCCGGCCATCCTGTTCGCCGTCAGTCCGCACTACGCGCTCGGCTTCATCATCGACAACCCGCTGGTGACCTTCATCATCCTGGGCGCCGTCGTGCTGTGTGTCACCGGTGCCGAGGCGCTGTACGCCGACCTCGGCCACTTCGGCAAGAAGCCGATCCGCCTGGCCTGGTTCTCGGTCGTGATGCCGGCGCTGACGCTGAACTACTTCGGCCAGGGCGCCCTGTTGCTGCGTTATCCCGAGACGGTCAAGAACCCGTTCTTCCTGATGGCGCCCGACTGGGCCCTGATCCCGCTGGTGATCCTGGCCACGATGGCCACGGTGATCGCCTCGCAGGCCCTGATCACCGGCGCGTTCAGCGTGACCAAGCAGGTCATCCAGCTCGGCTACCTGCCGCGCCTGGATGTGCAGCACACCAGCGTACGCGACACCGGCCAGATCTACATGCCGCTGGTCAACTGGGGCCTGTTCGCGACCATCGTGATGGCGGTCGTGCTGTTCCGCTCGTCGAGCAACCTGGCATCGGCCTACGGCATTGCCGTATGCACCGACATGCTGATCACGACCATCCTGACCTTCTACGTGATCCGCTACAAGTGGAACTACCCGCTGCTGCTGTGCATTGCCGCGACCAGCGTGTTCTTCGTCGTGGACTTCACCTTCTTCGCATCCAACCTGATGAAACTGTTCGAGGGTGGCTGGTTCCCGCTGGTCATCGGCGGCACGGTGTTCACGCTGATGGTCACATGGAAGGAGGGCCGGCGCCTGCTCAACGAAGCCCTGCGGGCCGACGCGATCGACCTGAAGGACTTCCTGGACGCCGTGTTCATCAGTCCGCCGACCCGTGTCGACGGCACGGCCGTGTTCCTGACGGCCGATATCGGCACCGTCCCCAACGCGATGCTGCACAACCTCAAGCACAACAAGGTGCTGCACGAAAACAACCTGTTCGTGACGGTGCGGACCCATGAGGTGCCGTGGATCGGCCTGGACAAGCGCATCGAGATCGAGTCGCTGGGCCGCAACTGCTGGCAGGTCGTGATCAACTACGGATTCAAGAACGACCCGGACCTGCCCAAGGCCTTGCAGCAGATGCGCGGGCGCGGCTGCGAACTCGAGGTCATGACGACCAGCTACTTCCTGTCCCGCGACACCGTGGTGCCCACCATCGGCAGCGGCATGGCGCAATGGCGCGAGAAGCTGTTCGCGCAGATGCACCGCAACGCCGGCGCCGCCGCCGACTTCCTGAACCTGCCCAGCAACGCCGTGGTCGAACTGGGCTCCAAGGTCGAGATCTGAGCCCTGGGCCCGGCGGCTCCGATCAGGCGCCGCCCTTGCTCTGGGGGCGGGCGGGCGCACTGCGCACGCTGAGCCACATCGTCAACGCCAGCACACTGACCACGACGCCGAGCGAGACCATCACGGGGATCTTGAAGACGTCGACCAGGCACATCTTGGTTCCGATGAAGACCAGCACGACCGCCAGGCCGTAGTTGAGCAGGTGGAACTTGCCAGCCACCGCGGCCAGCAGGAAGTACATGGCGCGCAGGCCCAGGATGGCGAACACATTGCTGGTGAGCACGATGAACGGGTCGCTGGTGATGGCGAAGATCGCAGGAATCGAGTCGACGGCAAAGATCACGTCGGTCAGCGCAATCATGCAGATCACCATGAACAGCGGCGTGGCGATCCTGCGGCCGTTCTCCAGGGTCCAGAACTTCTCGCCGTCGTAGTCGCGGCTCACCGGCAGGACGCGGCGCAGCAGTTTCAGCGCCGGGTTTTCGTCCAGGTCCGGCTCCTGGCCGGCGGCCCACCACATCTTGACGCCGGTCAGGATCAGGAAGGCGCCGAACAGATACAGGATCCAGTGAAACTGCGCCAGCAGCCAGCCACCGACCAGGATCATGATGGTGCGCAGCACGATGGCACCGATGATGCCGATCATCAGCACCCGCTTCTGGTACTGCGCCGGCACGGCGAAGTAGCTGAAGATCATCAGGAACACGAAGATGTTGTCGACCGCCAGCGACTTCTCGATCAGATACCCGGTCAGAAACTCCAGCGAGGTGGTGTTGGCCTGCGCGATGGAGCCGGTCTCGTGGCGAACCGCCCACCACAGCAGACCGTTGAACAGAAAGCTCAGCGCAATCCAGACCAGTGACCAGTTGAGCGCCTCGCGGATGCCGATGGCGTGCGCGCCCTGCTTGCGCAGCACGACGAAATCCACGAACAGGGAGACCAGGACGATGGCGGCAAAGGTGGCCCAGAGCCACAGGGGGGCGACAGTCGGCATGACAAGACCTTGAAAAGAAAAGTGGGCAACTTTTCCGAAGGTCTTGCGGGAGAGCGCCTTGCACCGGCGCCTCAGCATGTTCCGGCTGGCCTGGCGCACAGGGCGTCGGGCGCAACGGATTGACGAAACATGCAACCTGTCGCCTGGCGGCGCCAGGGCTGCTACTCCCCTTGCGGATGGAATGAGTTTCGCACCTTGGCAGATTTCCCCGCAGCCAGTGGGCAAATGCAGGCCCGACCATCGTAGCGCAAGGCCCGTCTGCCCAGGCGCGGCGGATTCTCAAAGGGGCAGCAGCGGATTGACGGGCATGGCAGAACACACGGCGATTGACATCAGCCGGCGGGACATTCGCCCTGAGCGCGCGTCAGTCGCGTGCTGATCCAAGGCGCAGGTCAGCAGCCTGCGGGAGGCGCCGACGCCCTCTCCATCGAACCAGAACGAGACCCGCACTCAGCATCAGCCAGACTTCAGGTTCCGGCACTGCCGCCACGCGGTAATCCAAACCGGATGCGGATTGCACCGCGAAGTCCTGCACTTCGACGCCGTTGACGGACAGGCTGTTGATGCCGCCCCAATAGACGGTATTGCCGAAGCTCGCTTCGCCGGTGGCGCTGCCGCTGATCACCGCCGAGTCCGACCGCTCCTGGTAGCCATTGGCGGTCCCGTTGGCGCTGACGATCAGGTACATCGAAAAACTGCCCGCCGCATAGCCGGTGCTGTCGAAGCTGATGGTGATGTCGATCGGAATACTTTCGCCCTGCGCATGCGATTTGTCCAGGTAGCCACTGGTCCCCACCGTCCAGTTTCCCGACTGATCGAAGTTCTGTCCGAAGAAGCTGCCCTGTAACTGGTAGCTGGAGCCTGCAGCGTTGGAGGCAAGCGGCGACCCTGTCACCTGCGACAGCAGACTGCCCGACACGACAACCATCCCTTGCAGTCGTGCACTGCTGTTCGGCGTTCCTGAGAACCAGAGATGGTCGGTCAGCGTTGCCTGGGCCTGGGAACTCGCGCCGCTGGTTTCTTTGCTGCTGGTCGCATTGAATTGGGCGCTCGCATGGATCGCACCCAGACCGGCGGACGCTACAGCGGTTGCGGTGGACCCTGTCGACACCGAAAAGCAGTCGCGTGCGACCGCGACATTGCTGGTCGCAAGGCCGCTGGAGCAGGAGATGCCGGTGTTGCCGGTATGGGTAGACGCAGAGACTGCGTTGCTCGCCTGCTCCAGCGAAGGCGCCGAAAAGGCAGGCCCGGTTGCCGCAAATGCAATGGCCAGCAATGCAAGCAATTGGCGGAGCGGGCGCATGAATCTCTCCTTGGAGTGATCCCGCAAGTGTAGGAGGGCGGCCAGGCCCGCACAATATGCGGCACCCCTTCAAATATGCGTTCCCCCTCCAACAGGGGGGGGCACAAAGGCGCTGCGGCAAAATGCCGCATGCGCTTTTTCCGCGATCTGAATCTGTCGGCCTTCACGGCCGGTTTTGTCGCCGTGCTGGTCGGCTTCACCAGCTCGGTGGCCATCGTGTTCCAGGCGGCGCTGGCATTTGGCGCCACACCGGCCCAGATCGCCTCGTGGATGTGGGCACTCGGCCTGGGCATGGGCTTGTGTTCGGCCGTGCCCTCGTACCTGTGGCGCAAGCCGGTCATGGTGGCCTGGTCCACCCCCGGCGCGGCGGTACTGGCCACGGCCGGGGCGGCGGGCAGCTACACCATGCCCGATGCCGTCGGCGCCTTCATGGTCTGCGCCGCGCTCATCATCCTGTTCGGCGTCACCGGCTGGTTCGAGCGCGTCATGAACCGCATCCCGATGGCGATTGCCTCGGCGCTGCTGGCCGGCGTGTTGACCCGGTTCGGCCTGCAGGCCTTCGTGGCGGCACAGACCGCGCTCGGTCTGGTGTTGCTGATGCTGGCCACGTACCTGATCGGGCGCAGGTTGATGCCCCGCTATGCGGTGGTGCTGACGCTGGTGCTGGGCATCGCCTATGTCGTGGCGCGGGGCCAGCTGGTACCTGCCGCCATCGAGGCGGGGCTGGCCCTGCCGGTGTTCGTGATGCCGCAGTTCAGCCTGGGCGCGGCCGTCAGCCTGGCAATTCCGCTGTTCGTCGTGACCATGGCGTCGCAGAATCTGCCGGGCGTCGCCGCCATCCAGGCTGCCGGTTACGGCGGGCCGAACGGCATACCGATTTCCAGAGTGATCACCCAGACCGGTGTCGTGACGCTGCTACTGGCGCCTTTTGGTGCCTTCGCGCTGAATCTGAGCGCCATCACGGCGGCGATCTGCATGGGACGCGAGGCGCACGAGGATCCGGCCAAGCGGTATACCGCGGCGGTCTCCTGCGGCCTGCTGTATGTGCTGATCGGGCTGTTCGGTGCTGCGGTCACCGGGGTGCTGACGGCCTTCCCCCGGGAACTGGTGGCGGCGATCGCCGGACTGGCCTTGCTGGGCACGATCGGCAACTCCCTGTCGACAGCCTTGCAGGACGAGCGCCATCGGGAGGCTGCCTTGATCACCTTTCTGGTGACGCTCAGTGGCGTCACGCTGCTCGGCGTCGGGTCTGCGTTCTGGGGGGTGGTGGCCGGCAGCCTGGCGATGCTGGCGCAGCACTATCGGCGGCGCCCGGCCTGAGCGGTACACCTACGCGGCTGCATCGATTCCACAAGCCCGGGTCCGGCAGAGCCTGGCCAGTGTCGGCACAATAGCGGCTTTCCGACCCGTCACTTCGGCATGCCGCGACACTGCCCGCAGCCGCAAGGACCCACCGGGCCTCGCAGCCCCAGCCGCCATGCATATTCTTTTCGTCGCCGATCCCCTCGAAACCTTCAAGATCTACAAGGACACCACGTTTGCGATGATGCGCGAGGCACAGCGCCGCGGCCATACCGTGTCGGCCTGCGAGGTGACCGACATCGCCTGGACCAGCGGCGGACGGGTGCGCGCGCAGGTGCGCGACATCGTGCTCACCGGCGACCCGCAGCGCTGGTTCGATGCCGGCGCCACCGGGCTGGACCGCCGCCCGAGCGAACTGGCGGACTTCGACGCCATCGTCATGCGCAAGGATCCGCCCTTCGACTCCGAGTTCTTCTACGCCACCCATCTGCTCGAGCAGGCCGAGCGCGAGGGCGCCCGAGTCTTCAACAAGCCGCGCAGCCTGCGCGACCATCCGGAGAAGCTGGCGATCATGGAGTTCCCGCAGTTCACCGGGCCCACGCTGGTGACGCGCAATGCGCAGGATGTGCGCCAGTTCCATGCCGAGCACCGCGACATCATCCTCAAGCCGCTCGATGGCATGGGCGGAACCGGCATCTTCCGGGTGCGCGACGACGGCATGAACCTGGGCTCCATCATCGAGACCCTCAACCGCGACGGTGCGCAGTCGCTGATGGTGCAGAAATACCTGCCCGAGATCGTCGCAGGCGACAAGCGGGTCCTGCTGATCGGCGGCAAGCCGGTGCCGTATTCCCTGGCGCGGATTCCGCAGGGCAGCGAGATCCGCGGCAACCTGGCGGTGGGCGGCAAGGGGGTGGCGCAGCCGCTGTCCAGCCGTGACCGGGAGATCGCCGAGGCGCTGGGCCCGGTGCTGGTGGCGCGGGGCCTGCTGCTGGTGGGTGTGGACGTGATCGGCGACTATGTCACCGAGATCAATGTGACCAGCCCGACCTGTTTCCAGGAGATCCATGACCAGGCCGGATTCGATGTGCCAGCCATGTTCATCGACGCGCTGGAGGCCGCTTCGACAGGCGGGTGACGGAGGCTGGTACGGGGGCCTGTGGGGCACTGAACTCTCGGTGCCAGGGGCCCCGAGGCTCTTTTGTCCTACACCCCGGCGTCTCTGTCGCTGTCTTCGCAGGCGGCGCTCCGACATTAAGCTGAGCTGCACCTGAACTTTTGGAGAGCAGCAATGAATACCATCATCTATATCGTCGGTCTGGTCGTCGTCATCGGCGCAGTTCTGGGCTTCTTCGGCCTGCGTTGAGTCCGTGGCTGGCGCCTGGCATAGCGGCCGGGCGGACTCAGCCGCGCGGGGAGACGACGTGTGCAGGCGCTCAGCCGGCCGCCACCCGTGCGAGCCGGCCGTCGGGCTGCGGACAGCCTTCGACAAAGGTCATGAACTGACCGGGTTCGAGGGCCGTCCAGTTCTCGTTGGTCGTGAGCGGCTCGGTGACGACAATGGCCAGCCGGTCGTCCGGGCCGTTGTGCTCGGACAAATCCATCTTCATGTCGTCGTCGCGCAGATGGACTTCGGTGAACGGGTACTGGCGCACCAGGTAATGCAGCTTGGTGCTGGCATGGGCCCACAGCGCCTGCCCGTTGCTGAGCAGGAAGTTGAAGGTGCCGTGCGACGCGATCTGCGGCACCAGCTCCTGCAGTGTCAGGCTCAGCTCGGCCACGCTGGGCACGCCGGCATGGGATTTGACGAGCTCCTGCATCAGCCAGCAGAACGCCAGCTCGCTGTCGGTATCGCCCACCGGGCGAAAGTTGCCGTGCAGGGTAGGGGCGTAGTTCTTCAGGTCGCCGTTGTGGGCAAACACCCAGTAGCGGCCCCACAGTTCGCGCACGAACGGGTGGGCGTTTTCCAGCGTGATTGCGCCCATCGTGGCCTTGCGCACATGGGCGATCACGTTGTGGCTCTTGATCGGGAAGCTGCGCAGCATGTGCGCCAGAGGCGATGTGGCGGCGCTTTCCTTGTCGACGAAATGGCGGATGCCGCGCCCGGGTTGTTCACCCTCGCTCTCGAAGAACGCGATACCCCAGCCGTCGGCGTGGTGGTCGGTCAGGCCGCCGCGGCGGGCGAATCCGGTAAAACTCAGATTCAGGCTGGCCGGCAAGCGGCTGTTCATTCCCAGTAATTGGCACATGGCGCGGATGTCATGGAAACGCCGGCTGCCCCTGCAGACGGCATGACATGGGACGAGTTTATCCCCGGGCACCGCACAGGCGCGGATCAATTACCACAAAGTTGTTACGGCGCGACGTCGGAGGGGCTCTTGAGCGGGGCCCGCAATTGCCAGGCGGCAAGCATGGCCAGCACACACAGACCGGCAAGCATGACGAAGGACTCGTTGAAGGCCGCCAGCCGCGCCGGGCTGCTGGCCAGCGTGGCCAGCGAGTCTCCGTGGGCCGCGAGCCGCCACTCGAGCACGATGCCGCACAGGCTGACACCGGCCGACCCGCCCAGCATGCGTACGAAATTGATGGCGCTCGCGCCCTGGGGAATCAGGTCCTTGTGCAGGCCGCGCATGGCACCCAGGTTCAGCGACGGCAGGATGAAGCCCAGGCCGATGCGCCCCAGCACGGTGAATGCGACCACATACCAGATCGGCGTATGCAGATGCACGACGAGGATCAGCGCGAATGACAGCGCCAGCAGCAGCAGGCCCAGGCTGACCAGGATGTGGGTGGAATACCGGTCGGCCATGCGCCCGGCGACGGCAATCGTCGCCGCCAGCGCGACACCCGACGGAAGCAGAATGCCGCCCACATACGAGGGCGACAGTTGCAGGCCGAGCTGCATGTAGACCGGCAGCAGATAGGTCGAGCCGAACAAGGCCATGCCATAGATGAAGGCCACAACGCTGCCCATCGCAAACCGGCGGTCGGCGAACAGCGCCTGGTTCATCAGCGGCGAGCCCGCCTCGCCGCGCGCCATGGCCTGGCTCAGTCGGCGCTGGCGCAACACGAACCAGATGATGATGGCAAGCGCCGCTCCCAGCACGGAGAAAGTGCTTGCCGTCAGGCCCTGGTGCAGTTCGACCAGGCCGTTGAGCAGGAACAGCGTTCCCGCACCGGCCAGCAACAGGCTGGGCCAGTCCATGGCGGCGGCACTGCGGCTGGCTGCGGCGCCGCCGGGCGCGGACGTCGGCACGTAGCGCATCGACATCCAGATCGAGGCCAGGCAGAACGGCACCACCATGAAGAAGATCGAGCGCCATCCGAACAGGTCCACCAGCACGCCGCCGATGCTGGGCCCCAGCGCCGGCGCCAGCACCACGCCGGTGCCGAAGATGCCCATGGCGCGGCCCTGTTCATGCGGCTGGAACGCCCGCATGATGATGATGGCCGGTATCGGCTGCACCACGCCGGCGGCCAGGCCTTCGGCGACCCGTGCCGCCAGCACCAGAGGAAAGCTGGTGGCAAGCCCGCCTGCCACGCCGCCGAGCAGCAACAGCCACATGGTGCCGGCATAGGTGCGCCGGTAGCCGAAGCGTCCCAGCATCCACGGCGTGGTCAGCATCGAGACGGTCATCGCCATCATGAAGCCCGAGGCCACCCACTGTGCGCGCTCCTGGCCGATGGCGAAATGGTGGCTCAGGTCGGGCACGGCCACGTTGATGATGGTCGACGACATGATGGCCGCGACCGAGCCCACCATCACGGCGAACAGCAGCAGCCAGCGGTAGCGCTCGCCGAACTGCGCCTGCAGCTCCGGCAGGGTGCTGGCGCGCGTCAAGATGTGCGCATCCGGTGGGTCTCAGGTGGTGCGCCGCGCGCTGTTGCCGCGCACCTGTTGCTCAGTCCCGTGGTTCGGACCACAGCTTTCCACCGGTGGCCCAGTTTTCGCGCTTGACGTCGGTGATCAGGATGTCGACCGACTCCGGCGATCCGCCCAGCACCTCGACGGTGATGCGGGTGATCTCCTGCACCAGTTTCTTCTTCTGCTCGACGGTACGGCCTTCCATCATCTCGATGTGGTAGGTGGGCATGGGGACTCCTTGTCAAAATAGGGGGGTGCAACAATGCAGCGGTACGGCGCACGCCGCAGACACGTTCAGGCTGGCTCCGTCGCTGGCGTGCTGGCCGGCTCGTCGGGCAACCAGGCCACGATGAAGGCCGAGCAGCAGGCGATCAGCGCCATGGCAAACAAGAGGCTGTCGAAGCCGGCAGACTTCACTGCCGGACCCAGCGAATATACCGCCAGCGAGGCAACCCCGAAGGACACCGCCAGGCGCATGCCCGCGACACGCGAGCGATAGGCGTCGTCGACATACCGCACCACCATGGCGTCGGTGAACGGTATCGCGCCGAAGATCGTCACCATGAAGCCGATCTGCAGGCAGAACAGCCACCAGCCCTGGGCCTGGGCCGCGAGCAGGAACATCGGAATCTGCATCAGCACGATGGTCAGGTACAGGCGTTTGATCGCGAACCGGTCGATCAGCCGCCCGACGATGAGCTGTGCAAACGACGATACCGCGTATACCGCGGCCAGCATCATGCCCAACTGGGCCGGGTCTTCGACGATGCCGGCAAAACGCTCGCGCATCAGCTCACCATTGCCATTGGTGGTGAAGTTGAACAGCAGGCTGCTGGTGATGGCGGCCAGTGTCATCACCGTGAGCATCCGGGCCATCTGTGACTTTGCCAGGCCGACCCTGGCGCGGGTCGTGCGCCGCGCCGGCGACTCCGTCTCGGCCGGCGCCATGCGCAGGAACAGGTAGCCGCAGGCCAGCGACAGCAGCCCGGGCATCACGAAGGCGGCCCGCCAGCCGATGTACTTGACCATGAAGCCGGTCAGGATGGCCGCGAAGGCAATGCCCATGTTGCCGGCCAGGCCGTTGATGCCGATCGTCAGCCCGGGGCGCGTCGCGTGCTGCAGCAGCATCGGAATGCCCACCGGGTGGTAGATGGCCGAGAACAAGCCCAGCACCGACAGCGCAACGGCCATCTGCCAGGCGTTCTGCGCCAGCGCACACAGCAGTGCCGCTGCGCCCATGCCGAAAAAGAACACCAGCATCATGCTGCGCCGACCCCACAGGTCGCCCAGCCGGCCCGCCGGCACCGAACCCAGGCCGAACATCAGGAAGGCGCCGGCGCTGTAGGGCATCAGGTCTTCCCAGCGCGCGAATCCGAAGTCTGCCGCGACGCTGGCCACGGCGGTGGCGAAGATCAGCAGGAACATGTGGTCCAGCGCGTGGCCCAGGTTGAGCAGGAGCGAGGTGCCGCGGTGGAGCTGCATGGTGTGTGCGGGTTGCGTTGATGGACGGATTCTCGTGTACACGGGCACGCCGTGCGCAGAGCGGCACATTGCCGCGTGACGGCATGCCGGAGCGGCTTGCCGGCCTATGCCCTTGCCGGTCTCGCCGCGCCGGAATGGCCGCTGCGCCGGTCTGACCAGCGTCGGGCACAATGCCGGGCTCTCCCGAGACTTGTCCGATCCTGCCGTGCGCCGCCTGAACTCCCCCGCTGTCCGAGCCGAAACCGCTGCCTTGTGGGCGATCGCCTGGCCGATCCTGATCGGCCAGCTGGCGACCGTGGGCATGGGCGTGGTCGACGTGGCCATGGCCGGCCATGCGTCGGCGCAGGATCTGGCCGGCGTGTCGCTGGGCGTGTCGATCTGGCACCTGGCCATCATCACGCTGATGGGGGTGCTGATGGCGGTCAACCCCATCGTCGCGCAGCATGTGGGTGCGCGCAGTGTCGGCCAGATTCCGCATGTGGTGCGCCAGGCCTTGTGGAACGGCCTGGGGCTGGGGCTGCTGGCGATGGTCGTGGTCAACCTGGCCGCGCTGGTGTTCAACAGCATGGACATCGAGCCGCAGGTGCGCGCGGTGGCGCGGCAGTTCGTGCTGGTCATCAGCCTGGCGCTGCCGGCCTTTTGCTGCTACCGCGTGCTGTATGGCTACAGCGCCAGCCTGAACCAGACCAAGCCGATGATGCTGATCGCGCTGCTGGCGCTTTTGCTCAACATCGTCATCAACTACGCGCTGGTGTTCGGAAACTGGGGTTTTCCGCGCCTGGGCGGTGTCGGCTGCGCCTGGGCCACCTTGCTGTGCGTGTGGTTCGATCTGGCGGCCATGGTCTGGTGGATACGGCGTGCGGCGGCCTACCGCGACACCCAGCCGCTGACCGCCTACGAGCCTCCCGACGGCGCCCAGATTCGCGTGCTGCTGCGCATCGGTCTGCCGATCGGCGTGACCTACTTTGCCGAGTCCAGTGCCTTCAGCCTGATCGCCCTGCTGGTGGCCGGCTTCGGCACCGCGCAGGTGGCCGGTCACCAGATTGCGCTGAACTTCTCGTCGCTGGTGTTCATGGTGCCGATGAGCATGGGCCTGGCGCTGCTGACGCGGGTGGGCCAGGCGCTCGGGGCACGGGACATGCACGCTGCACGTTTTCGTGCCTGGCATGGTGTGGGCCTGTCCTTTGCGGCGGCCATGGTGTCGGCAGTGCTGATCTTCCTGTTCAACCACCGTATCGCCGGCGCCTACACCAGCGATGCCGCGGTGGCGGCCGTGGCCGCGCATCTGCTGCTGTTCGCCGCCTTGTTCCAGTTGCCCGATGCGGTGCAGGTCTCGACCAGCTGCGCCATCCGGGCCTACAAGGTCACGCGCCCGCCGATGGTCATTCACATGACCGCGTTCTGGGGCATTTGCCTGCCGCTGGGGGTGTTGCTGGGTCTCGCGCCGGGCTGGCTGCCATGGCATCCGGTGCAGGCCATGGCGGCGCAAGGGTTCTGGATTGCCCTGGTGGTGGGGCTGTCGATTGCAGCCGTGGGCCTGGTCTGGTTGCTCGACCGGCTCTCCCTGCAGTGGCTGCATGCCGCTTCAGCAGCGCGTTGACCGAGGGATTCAACGTTGCACGGCCTTGGCCTGCGCCAGGGTCGCCCCCGGACCCGGTCACCTGGGCCGGACTTCGGAAAAGGTCACGGTGCTGCTGAAGGGGAGCTTGTCCCACATCCCCTCGCCGCACACGAATCTGCCGGAAGCCTGCTGGTAGTACGCCATGCCCTGCACACCGTCGGCAATCGCCTCGGCCTTGTACCAGCCGGATGATGACGTGTACAGACGGCGGATGTGCGGCAGCTCCGTGAACTTTGTCACCACGGGGGGCCGGTAGCCGTCGCGCACCAGGCTGCGTTCGTAGCGACAGCGTGTGCTGACCAGCTGCGCCATGCGCATGGCCGTCGCTCGGTCGGCCTCAGGGATATCGCGGCTGTCCTTCAGGTCCGGCGTCACGGAGCATGCGGACAGGCTGGCAAGCAGCAGCAGGGCAATGCCGTTGCGCATGGGCGGTTCTCCCCTTGGCGTATGAGGCCGCGCAGGTGTCGGCGGCGACGATGCGCATTTTGCAGTCCGGAGGCCCGCCGCGCCAACCTTCAAACAGGGGATGCGCAGCATCTGCCAGCCGCCGCGCGCTGCTGCAGCATTCACCCGTGCCGGCCAGCGGGCCGCTGACCGGGTCGTGGCGCTCAGCCGTCGTGCTGCGCCAGCAGTTGCTGGATCCGGTTCCAGTGCGCCTCATCCACCGGGGTGATCGACAGTCGGTTGCCCCGACGCAACAGCACCAGGTCGGCCAATGCGGGGTCGGCCCGCAACTCGGGCAGGCCGAGCAGTCGCGTCTTGCGTTGGGCCTGCACATCGACCAGCAGCCAGCGGGGGGCCGCCGGATCCGATTGCGGGTCGTAATAGTCCGACTGCGCATCGAACTGCGTCGGATCGGGCCGCACGCCGGAGGCCACCTTGGCGATGCCGGCAATTCCCGGCTGTGGGCAGCTCGAGTGGTAGAACAGCACACCATCACCCACCTGCATGTCGTCGCGCATGAAATTGCGCGCCTGGTAATTGCGCACGCCGGTCCAGGGCACGGTGCGCCGAGGTGCCGCCATGGCATCGTCGATCGAGCACTCGCTGGGCTCGGACTTCATCAACCAGTAGCGGGCCATGGTCGGGCGCCTGTGTGGCGGGATGGATCGGTCAGGCTTTGGCTGCGAGTTTGTCCGCCGTCTTCGTGTCGAAGTCGGCAGCATCGTGGCGCTCATGCAGCTGGCTGGAGGGCTCGCCGAAGGTCCGGTTGACCATGCGTCCGCGCTTGACCGGCGTCCGCGCGGCGATCTGGTCGGTCCAGCGTTGCACGTTCTTGTATTCCTGTACCTGCAGAAACTCGCCGGCGCTGTACAGCAGGCCCTTGGACAATGCGCCGTACCAGGGCCAGACGGCCATGTCGGCAATCGTGTAGTCCTTGCCGCCCAGGTATTCGCTCTTTGCCAGGCGCTGGTCCAGCACGTCGAGCTGGCGCTTCACCTCCATGGCGTAGCGGTTGATCGGGTACTCCATCTTGCTCGGGGCATAGGCATAGAAGTGGCCGAAGCCGCCACCCAGGAACGGCGCGCTGCCCATTTGCCAGAACAACCAGGACAGGCATTCGGCGCGCGCGGCACGCTCCGTCGGCAAGAAGGCGTTGTCGAATTTTTCGGCCAGGTACTGCAGGATGGCGCCGGACTCGAATACCCGTACCGGCGTCGGCTCGCTGTGGTCCATCAGCGCGGGAATCTTGGAGTTCGGGTTCACATCGACAAAGCCGCTGCCGAACTGGTCGCCATCCCCGATCCTGATCAGCCAGGCGTCGTACTCGGCACCGGCATGGCCCAGCGCCAGCAGTTCTTCCAGCATGATCGTGACCTTCACGCCATTGGGCGTGGCGAGCGAGTACAGCTGCATCGGATGCTTGCCCACCGGCAGCGCCTTGTCGTGGGTGGGGCCGGAGATGGGGCGATTGATGCTGGCAAACTTGCCGCCGCTTTCCCTGTCCCAGGTCCAGATGGCGGGGGGCGTGTAGTCGTTGTTGCTGGCGGTGTCGGTCATGGGAAGGGTGCTCCAGAAGTAGGGCGGCGCTGGACGGGGCCGGCACCGGATGGTCATGGGGACTTTAATGGATTTGCGGTCACCTGAATGGCAGCGCGGACTTGCATGGCGCGATCGCGGCTGCAGCCTGGGTCGTGTGGCCGCACCGGGAAGCGGGCTTGCCCGCTCAGATCGCAATCGTCATGCCGCCGTCCGCCACCAGCGTCTGGCCGGTGATGAACGCGCAGGCATCGCTGGACACCGCGTTGTTGATCAGGATGTCGAGATGGCCGTGCTGCGCCGTGATCGCGTCGATGGCGGCATCGGCATCGGCACGCGCGCAGACGTCGAACGCGGCGATGCTGGCCTGCCCGCCGGCACGGGTGATCTCCTGCTGGCGCGCCTGCAGGCGTTGGAGATTCCAGCCATTGAGAACCACATGGGCTCCGGCCAGCGCCAGACCCGACGCCATGCCGGCACCCAGGCCGCGCGAGGCAGCGGTGACCAGGGCGACACGGCCTTGCAATGAAAACGGATCGACCACGGTGCGCATTCGTTGCGATGTGGTCGGCGCTTGTGCCCGTGATCGGGTTTCAACCCCCCATGTACAGGCCGCCAGTCACCAGCACCGCCTCGCCGGTGATGAAGCTGGCACCGTCGCTGCACAGAAAGGCGACCAGGCTGGCCACTTCGTCGGGGCGACCGAGCCGCGCCAGTGGTGTGTTGCGGATGACCTCGTCAGCACCGCTGGCCAGTTTGCGTGCCACCATCGGCGAATCGATCACGCCGGGCGACACCGCGTTGACACGGATGCCGGGGCCGAACTCGCGCGCCAGCGTGCGGGTCAGTGACACCAGCGCGCCCTTGGTGGCGCCATAGTGCCCATGTTCCACGCTGCCGCCGGTATGCCCGGACATCGACGACATCAGCACGATGGCGCCACCGGTCTTGTCCATATGCGCGACCGCGCTGCGTACCAGGTAGAACACGCCGTTCAGGTTCACCGCCATGGTGCGCTCCCACTGGGCCGGCGTCATGCTGCGCAGCAGCTGGTCTTCGTAGATGGCGGCGGCGGGCACCAGATAGTCGAGCCGGCCGAAGCGCGCCCCACAGGCGTCGACCAGGGCCTGCGCATCCTTGGGTGACGCGGCGTCGTAGGCCATGGCCAGGGTATGCGCACCAGCAGGGTCAAGTTCGTGTGCCGTGGCAGCGAGCGCGTCGCCGCGCAGGTCTGCCATGGCGACGCTGGCGCCGCTGCGCAAGAAGAGTTCGGCGGTGGCGCGGCCGATGCCACTGGCCGCGCCGGTGATCAACACCACCCGGTTCTGGAAGTCGTACTGGATCTGTGCGCGCATGGCTCAGCGGGCAAACAGTGCGGCCGCGTTGTCGCAATAACGGGCGACCTTGTCCGGGTCGAGTTCGACGCCCAGGCCGGGGCGGTCCGGGATCTGCAGGTAACCGTCGCTGTCGAGCGTGAAGGGCTGCTGCAGAATGCCGTCGACATACGGGCTTCCGCCGATATATTCAACCAGGTCGCTGTCGTGGATCGCGCTGGCCAGTTGCAGGTCGGCGGCCAGGCCGAGCGCGGTATTCCAGCCGTGGCCGATGTACTGGACGCCGAAGTCCTGCGCCATCCATGCGATCCGGCGCTGCTCGCTGATGCCACCGACCTTGGTGACGTCGGGTTGCACGATGTCGAAGGCGCCGCGCGAGAGCCAGGGCAGAAAGGTCTGGCGCCGTGTCAGCACTTCGCCACCGGCAATCTTGACCGGGCTGGCGCGACGCAGTTCGCAGAAGTCGTCGATGGCGTCGGGCTTGAGTGCCTCCTCGAACCAGCCCACATCATGCTCGGCCAGCATGTCGGCCGTCCGCAGCGCCCATTTGAGTCCGTGCGGCCAATAGGCATCGCTGGCGCCGGCGTCGACCATCAGTCTGGCCGCCGGCCCGGCGGCTTCGCGCGCGGCTTTCACGATGGCCGCATCGAGTTTGTGGTCCATGGCGCGGCCGAACGGGCCCCATCCGATCTTGAACGCGGTGAAACCCAGCTTTCGGTAGGTCGTGATGAGGTCGAACATCTCCCTGGGATGCTCCATCAGCAGCGAGCAGTATGGCTGTACCCGCTGGCGGTAGCTCCCGCCCAGCAAGTGGCCGACCGGCATGCCGGTCGCCTTGCCCAGGATGTCCCACAGTGCGATGTCGATGCCGCTGATGGCATGTGTGAGGCTGCCGCCACGGCCCATCCAGAAGCTGTTCTGGTGCAGCTTCTCGCTGACGCGTTCGGGCTCCAGCGCGTTCTCGCCCAGGAACAGGGGCTCCAGCACCTTGAGCGCGGCCTGCACCAGGCGGCCATCGGTGAACACGCTGCCGTAGCCGGTGATGCCGGCGTCGGTATGCACGGCCACCAGCGCGTGGACCGAGTCCTCGGGCTTGATCTCGGCGGACCAGCCGCCCTTGGGGCTTTCGCCTGTGAGCGCCGCGCTGGTGATGGCGCGGATCCTGACGGGTTGCAGGCGGGCGACGGGGGGCGGGGTAGTGGACATGGCGGGTGCTTGTTCAGGCGGGTGAGGTTTTGCGCTGCGCGTCGGCACGGCGCTCGGCAATGATCTTTTCCAGGTCGACCTTGTGAATCTCGACATCGATGTGGTCGCTGATGGCGCGCGCCATGTCGGCCACCTTGCCGGAGCGGAATACACGGATCAGCTCCCAGTGTTCCTCCACGATGGCCTCCATCGGCTTGCCCAGTGCGGACAAACCGAAGATGATGGTCATCTGGCGGGCCAGCATTTCCCACATGTCGCTGAGCACCGCGTTGCCGGCGTAGCTGCACAGCGTGCGGTGAAAGGCCGTGTCGGCGGTCGCGAAACCGAAGACCTCGTTGCGCGCGGCCATGGTTTCCATGTCGTGCACGATGGACTCCAGCTCCTGCAGGTGTGCAGCGTCATTGCGCTTGAGCCGGATGGCGCGGGTGGCTGCCGTGGTCTCCAGCGCCACGCGCACCTCGATCAGCTGGTCGATCCGGTCATGGCTGACCGGCGTCAGGCGAATGCCCTTGTACGGCTCGTTCACCACCACGCCCTGGCTCTCGAGCACGCGCAAGGCCTCGCGCACCGGAACCCGGCTGACGCCGAGCTGCTCGGCCAGGTCAGCTTCGATGATGCGGTCGCCCGGCAGGATCAGGCCTTCGGATGCGCCGGCGACCAGCGCTTCTATGACCTGGTGCACCAGCGTGCGGGGTTGCAGCTTGCCGAAAGTCTGAGGCGACGACGGGCTGGCCGGGTCGACCAGATGCAGGGACTTCATGAGCGATTTCGCCATTTGAACATTGTATACATTTATAAATTATGCTATTCTGAATTTACACGCAACCTGATCCGGACGCCATGCCAAAGACCCAGAGCCTGCAAACACCACCTGCAACACCGGTGGCGGATCCCAGTCCGAGCCGCGTCCGATGCGACGTCGATTTTGACCGGCCCGGGCGCCAGGCGGCGTATCTGAAGGCTCCGCAGTCGCGCAATACCTCGGGCTGGGGCGTGGTCGAGATTCCGATCTATGTATTCAAGAACGGCAAGGGCCCCACGCTGCTGTTGACGGGTGGTGTGCATGGCGACGAATACGAGGGACAGATCGCGATTTCCCGGCTGGCACAGACGCTGGACGTCAAGAAGCTCAAGGGGCGGCTGATCCTGATCCCGGCGGTGAACATACCTGCGGCGCTCAATGCCACGCGACTGTCTCCGATCGACGGACGGGACATGAACCGCTGCTTTCCCGGCGACCCCAAGGGGACGTTCTCACAAATGCTGGCCCATTTCATCGACAGCAAGGTGTTGCCGCATGTCGATGTGTCGGTCGACATGCACACCGCCGGACATTCCGCAGACTGCGTGCCCAGCACCAACATGCATTACGTCGCCGATGCGGCGTTGCGTCGGCGCACCATGGATGCGGCGGCGGCTTTCGGTGCGCCCTACAACGTGGTCTTCTGGGGCGTGGACGAAGGCGCCACGCTGACCTCGTCGGTCGAGCGTCGCGGCATCCTGTCGCTGGGAACCGAGATCGGCGGTTGGGGCCGTGTCAGTGTGGAAGGCGTGCGGATCGGCGAGCGCGGCGTGCGCAACATGCTCAAGCACCTGGGCATGGTGGGTGGCAAGCTCGACACGGTCCAGCGCAGTGGCGCCAAGGGCACGCGCCACATGATGGTGCAGGGCGCCGACTGTTACAGCTTTGCGCCAGCCGGTGGCATCTTCGAGCCGCGCCATCTGGCGGGCGATACGGTGAAGGCCGGACAGACCGCCGGCTTTCTTCACCTCATCGAGGACCTGGACCATGCGCCGGTCGAAGTCCTCTATGGCGCCAGCGGCGTCTTGTGGATGGCGTCCGGCCCGGGCCGCGTTCAGCGTGGCGACTGCGTGGCTGTGGTGATGCAGGACTATGTCGACCCCGAGCACTGATCTTCGGCAACAACTTTCCTTCCGAGGGTGCGCGCACCCTGTTTATGGCAATCCTCCCGCGCCGCGGGCCCAACACAAGGAGAAAGTGTCCATGAAACTGAAATTCCTTCACCTCGCACTGGCCGCAGCCCTGGCGATCGGCGTGGCGGCTCCGGCCGCGGCCCAAAAAAGGGGCGGTGATGTGGTGGTGGCCATCACCAATGCGCCGCCGTCGCTGGACCCGCACGCCACCTCGGCCCAGGCAGCGCGCCATGTCAATCTGCACATGTTCGAGACCTTGTATGCCCGCGACGAAGGAGCCAAGCCGGTGCCGGACCTGGCCAGGTCGGTCGCGGTGTCGCCCGACGGACTGACCTATGTGTTCACCTTGCGCAGTGGCGTCAAATTCCACAATGGCAAGACCATGGGGCCTGCCGATGTGGTCGCATCGATCGAACGCTACCGCAAGGGCGGCGCATCGGCAAGCCTGATCAGTGCCATCGACAGCGTCAGCGCCAGCGGACCGGACCAGGTCACGATCAAGCTCAAGACGGTGCAGTCGACTTTCCTGGGCAACCTGTCGAGCCCGCGTGCGCCGATTGCCATCATGCCGGCCGAGGAGGCGGCCAAGGAGATGGGCAAGGCATCTCCGATCGGCACCGGACCATACAAGTTCGTTGAATACAAGCCCGACAGCCACGTGAAGCTGGCCCGCTTCGAGGACTATGTGCCCAATCCCGCCTACAAGGAACGCGACGGATTTGCCGGCGCCAAGATCGCGTATCTGGATACCGTGACCTTCCGTTTCATTCCCGAGGCCGGCGCACGTGATGCCGCCACGATGACGGGGCAGGTGCAGCTGAACGAGACCAGCGACGAGGCCACCGCCAAGCGGCTCAAGGGCAATCCGAACTTCACGGTGATGAAGGCCTTGCCGTATGCGGTCCAGGTGCTCAAGTTCAACATGGCGCAAGGGCCCGGTACCGATCTCAACTTCCGCCGTGCGATCGCGCAGGCCATCAACGCGGAAGAAATCCTGGGAACGGCTTATCCGGACCTGTACCTGATGGACCAGAGCTGGGTCTACCCTGGTTCGCCCTACCATACCGGTCGTGCGCTGCTCAAGCAGGACGTCGCTGCGGCAAAGGCCAGCCTGGCCAAGTCGAGCTACAAGGGCGAGAAGCTGATCTTCATCATCGACAACATCCGGCCCAACGTGGATGCTGCCACGGTGTTCCAGCAACAGGTCGCCGCCATCGGCGTGAATGTGGAACTCAAGGTCGGCGACTGGCCGACGATTTCGGGCATCGGCCTCAAGAGTGACCAGGGCTGGAACTTCTGGACCCACGGTTTCGGCATCGAGCCATACGAAGGCCCGGCCTCGGCGATGTCGCACTGGGTCAAGGGCCAGGGACAGCGCAAGGACGATCCGGTGATCGACGAACTGTTCGCCAAGCTCAACGGCGAGATGGATGTCGCCGTGCAGAAGAAGCTGTTCGCCGACTTCGAGAACCGCATGGCGGACCAGGCGATCGCGATCAACCTGGGCGATTACGGCCTGTTCCAGGTGGTTTCGAACAAGCTGAAGAACTTCAAGCCCTACCGCATCACCCGCATGTGGGGCGTGTGGCTCGAGTAAGCCTGAGGACAGGCACTGTCAACAGTCTGAACTGCGACCGCGCATATGCCGCGGGGTCGCAGTGCTGCAGCCTGACCCATTCACCCATCTGCTGAATGATCCGTTTCATCCTGCGCCGCCTGCTCGCGTCGATTCCAGTGCTGCTGCTGGTGTCGCTGATCACGTTCGGCCTGTTGTGGCTGGTGCCGGGCGATCCGGCCTCGATGTTTCTGGACGCTGGCGCCACGGCCGAGGCGCTGGACCGGGTACGGCGTGAAATGGGGCTGGACCAGCCTTTTCTGGTGCGCATGGCGCAGTGGTACGGGCGGGTGCTGCAAGGCGATCTGGGCCAGTCGCTGCTGCTCAACCGCAGCGTCGCCGGCGCGATCCTGGAGCGTTTGCCGGTCACGCTGTCACTCACCGCGCTGGCGTTCGTGGTTTCGGTCATGCTGGGCGTGGCCGCCGGCGTGCTGGCCGCAGTGCGGCACGGCCGGCTGGCCGACCAGGGCATGATGACGCTGGCACTGATCGGCTTGTCGATTCCCGAGTTCTGGCTCGGACTGGTGCTGATCTGGCTGATCGCGGTGATGGTGCCGATCTTCCCGGCGGGAGACTATGTGGCATTTGCCACCGATCCCTGGCAGTGGGCATACCACATTGCGCTACCGACCTTCTCGCTGGCCTGCGTGCAGATGGGTTTTGTCGCGCGCATGACGCGCTCGAGCATGCTCGAGGTGCTGGGCCAGGACTTCATACGCACCGCGCGTGCCAAGGGTTTGCCCGAGTCGTATGTCGTGGTGCGCCACGGCCTGCACAATGCGATGGTGCCGATCGTCACGGTCATGGGCATCATGGTCGGTGCCTTGCTCGGCGGCGCGGTGGTGACCGAACAGGTGTTCTCGATTCCTGGGCTGGGCCGGCTCATCATTGGCGCCGTGCTCAGCCGCGACTTTCCGGTGATCCAGGGCGGCCTGCTGTTCCTGGCGCTGATCTACCTGGCGGTGAACCTGGCCGTGGACCTGCTGTATGCGGCGATCGATCCGCGGGTGAGACTGGAATGAGCGCAGCGGCACACACAGCAACCACCGTCGCGCCACCGCCGTCGTCGCGCCACCTTGCCTTCCTGCGGCGCCTGCTGGCGAATCGCTCGTTCACGATCGGACTGGTGCTGGTCGGCGCGGTGGTGCTGATGGCACTGCTGGCCAATTTGATCGCGCCCTTCGATCCGCTCAAGGGCAACTTCAAGGCACGGATGGTGCCGCCAGGTGCCGGGCACTGGCTGGGCACCGACCATTTCGGGCGCGACATCCTGTCGCGCATCCTGCATGGTGCCCAGGTGTCGCTGCGCATCGGGTTTCTGGTGGCGCTGTTCACTGCCGTGGCTGGTGCCGTCATCGGCGCGACGGCCGGGTATTTCCGTTACGCCGACGGACCGGTGATGCGCCTGATGGATGCGTTCATGGCCTTCCCGCCCATCATCCTGGCGATCGCCATCAGCGCAGTGCTGGGAGCTTCGGTGACCAATGTGGTGATCGCGCTGGCGATCGCGGCCACGCCGCATACCGCGCGGGTGGTGCGGGCCTCGGTGATGGTGGTGCGCGAGATGGAATACGTCGAGGCGGCGCGTGCTCTGGGCGCCGGTCATGCACGGATACTGCTGCGCCATGTGCTCGCCAACGCAATGGCGCCGCTGGTGGTGCGGGTGACCTATGTGTTTGCCATTGCCATCCTGAACGAGGCGGTGTTGTCGTTCATCGGTGTCGGGCCGCCTCCGCCGACACCGACCTTCGGCGCCATCATCGCCAATGGCCGCGACTTCATCGTGGCTGCGCCCTGGATCACCGTGGCGCCGGGTATGGCGATCCTGGTCAGTGTGCTGGGGCTGAACATGCTCGGCGATGGACTGCGCGACGTGCTGGATCCGCGCATGGCGGTGACCACCGATGAATGCCGCTGCCCTGGCTGCGAAGCTTGCCGCGCCGCCACTGCTGCAGGTGGCGCAACTCACGACCGGACTGGGTGCACACGGCCCGAGATCCTGCGTGCGATCGACTGCACCTGGACGCTGGCGAAGTGCTCCAGGTGGTCGGCGAATCGGGCTCCGGCAAGAGCATGCTGGCCTTGTCCCTGATGGGCTTGCTGCCACCAGGTGTACAGGTGCGTGGCGGCAACATCCGCTTGCAGGGCCAGGACCTGCTGGCGCTGGGCGCGGCGCCGATGCGTGCCTTGCGCGGCAGGGACGTGGCGATGATCTTCCAGAACCGATGACCTCGCTGAACCCGGTGATGCGGGTCGGCCAGCAGATCGGCGAGGTGTTGCGCTGGCATACCGAGTTGCGGGGCGCGCAGGCGCGTCGGGAGGCGATCGACCTGCTGCACGGGTCGAGATGCCCGATGCACAGCGCCAGGTCGACGCCTACCGCATGAACTCTCGGGCGGCATGCGCCAGCGCGTGATGATCGCGATGGCGCTGGCCGGGCGCCCCAAACTGCTGATCGCCGACGAGCCGACCACGGCACTCGACGTGACGATCCAGGCGCAGATCCTGGACCTGATGCGCAAGCTGCAGGCCGACAACGGCATGTCGGTCCTGCTGATCACCCACGACCTGGGCGTGATCGCCGAGATGAGCGACCGGGTCGCCGTGATGTATGCCGGCAAGGTGATCGAGACCGGGTCGGCGCTGGACATCTTTGACCGGCCGGCCCATCCCTATGCCGTGGCCTGCTGGCATCGCGGCCACGCATCGATGCCGGGGCCCAATGGCTCAGCACCATCGAGGGCACGGTGCCGGCGCTGGGCCAGATGCCCAGCGGCTGCAGCTGCGCCGCGTTGTCCGCTGGCGCAGGCGGCCTGCGCTGTCGTGCCGGCCCTGCGCGAGGTGGGCCCTGCGCATCGCGCTGCGTGCATCACGCCATTCGCCCCGGTACCGGCGCCCACTGCAGAGAGACTTTCTCGCCATGACGCAGCCTTCCATCCCCTGATCGAGGCGCGGGGCCTGCAAGTACTTCAGCGCCATCAGGGGTTCCTGGCAAACCGGTGCCGCCGCTGCGCCGGTCGATGGTGTGGACCTGCAGATCGCGACCGGCGAGACGCTGGGCCTGGTGGGCGAATCGGGTTGCGGAAAGTCCACCACCGGGCGTCTGCTGCTGCGCCTGATCGAACCCAGCGGCGGCAGCATCCTGCACCACGGACAGGACATCACCACACTCGACGCCGCCGGCATGCGCGTCAAGCGCCGCGCCATGCAGATCGTGTTCCAGGACCCGTACGGTTCGCTGAACCCGCGCATGCGGGTGGACGACATCATTGCCGAGCCGCTGGTGATCCACGGCGTGGGCCAGCGCGGCGAAGCCGTGCCGCGCGGGTACGCGAACTGCTGCAACTGGTCAGCCTGCCCGAGACGGCCTTGCAGCGCTACCCGCACGAGTTCTCCGGCGGCCAGCGCCAGCGCATCGGCATTGCGCGTGCATTGGCGCTGCAGCCCGAATTCATCGTCGCCGACGAGGCGGTCTCGGCGCTCGACGTGTCGGTGCAGGCCCAGGTCATCAACCTGATGCGGGAACTGCAGCGCGACCTGAAACTGACCTATCTGTTCATCTCGCACAACCTGGCGGTGGTGCGCAACATCAGCGACCGGGTCGCCGTGATGTATCTGGGCCGCATTGTCGAGGTCGCGCCGGCCGGGCAGCTGTTTGCCCATCCGCGTCATCCTTACACCCAGGCCTTGCTGGCGGCCTTGCCGAGCGAGCATCCTTCGCAACGCCGCACCCGCGCGCTGATCCGCGGCGACATGCCAGACCCGGACACCATCGGCACCGGCTGCCGTTTTGCCAGTCGCTGTCCGCACATGCTGCCGCGTTGCCAGGTCGAAGACCCGCAACTGATCAACCTTCAAGGCGGCCAGCAGGTGGCCTGCCTGCGGGTTGCCGATGGCAGCCTGCCCGACTGAGGCACCTGCGGCCTTGCATTTGTCAAGAGGAGTTCCCATGGCCCGCAAACCACCCCGCATCCTGGTTGCCGAATGCATGCAGGAGATATCGTCCTTCAATCCGCTGCAGTCCGAATACGGCAACTTCCATATCGAGCGCGGGCACGAGATGCTGGTGCAAAAAGGCATCAACACCGGATTGGGGGGTGCCCTGGCGGTATTCGACGAGGTCGGCTTCGAGCCGGTGCTGACGATCTCCGCCCGTGCCGGGTCGGCCGGCCTGTTGTCCCGGCCCGGCTGGACCCGGCTGATGGGCGAAGTGCTGGAGGCGATTGCGGCCGAGGCGGGCAGCGGCATCGATGGCGTGTATTTCTCGATGCACGGCGCCATGGCCGCCGACGGCGAACTCGACCCGGAGGGGTATCTGCTCACCGAGACGCGCAAGCTGGTGGGTCCGGACGTCCCCATCGTCATCACGCTCGACCTGCACGGCATCCTGACCGATCGCATGCTGCGTCAGATCGACGGCCTGGCGATCTACCACACCTATCCGCACGTGGATTTCGCCTCCACCGGCGCGCGCGCGGCGCGGGTGCTGCACCGGCTGGTGACAGACACGTCGGTGCGACCGACCATCGCGCGGGTCACGATACCAGCGCTGGTGCGTGGCGACGAGCTGATCACCAAGTCCGGCTGCTACGGTTCGCTGATCCGCGAGGCGCGCCGGCTGGAACTCGAGGGTATGGCGATGTCGGCCGGCATCATGATCGGCAATCCGTTCACCGACGTGCCCGAGTTGTGTTGCCAGGTGATCGTCGCCACGGACGGTGATGCCGATACCGCGCAGCAGCAGGCCTTGCAGCTGGCCCGCGAATTCTGGCCATTGCGCCACCGCATGCAGGGCAAGTTCAGCAGCCTGGAGCGGGCCATCGCGCAGGCCCGCTCCATTCCCGGCCCGGTGATCTTCACCGATGCGGCCGACGCCACCTCGTCCGGCGCCACCGGCGATTCCAACCTGATACTGCGCGGGCTTTGCGATGCCAGATACCCGAAAAAGGTGCTGGCGCAGATCGTCGATCCCGCCGCGGCCGCAGCGGCACACAGGGCAGGTGTTGGCGCCACACTGGACGTGACACTGGGTGGCGCGATCGATCCGGCACGGTTTTCACCGATGCCGGTCACGGCGAAGGTCCGGCTGTTGTCGGATGGTCGGGCGCGGCTGGAGACGATGAAGATCGGACTGGATGCCGGGCCGACCGCGGTGCTGACCTGGGACAACTTCACCGTTGTGGTGTTCAGCCAGACGGTGAGCCTGTTCGACCGTGCCATGTATTTCGCCAACGGCCTGAACCCGAAGGACTTCGACCTGATCGTCGTCAAGTCGCCGCATACCGAGCATCACATGTTCGAAGCCTGGGCCGATTGCAACTTCAATGTCGATGTTCCTGGCGCGACCTCGGCCAATCTGCCGACGCTCGGTCACACGATCTGCGCGCGCCCGACGTATCCGCTGGACCCGCAGGCGCGCTTCGATCCACAGGTCGTACTGTACGAGCGCCGCTGATGTTGGCGGGCTCGCGCGTTCTCTCCATCACAGGACCGGTCCATCTGGAGCCCTGTCCCCTCACCGATGTTGGCCGGCAGGCCGGGAAATCGCCATGAAGATTGACTCCGTTGACTTCTTCTACCTCGCCATGCCTGAGGTCACGCTGGAGGCGGACGGCAGCCAGGATGCGCTGCTGGTGCGCGTGGCTGCGGGCGGCCATGTGGGTTACGGCGAATGCGAGGCCGCACCACTGCCCTCGATAGCGGCCTTCGTCTGCCCGCAGTCCCATGGCGCCTGCCAGCCGGTGAGCGCCTCGGTGCTGGGGCGCGAATTGAACAGCCCTGCCGATATTGCGGCGATCGCCGCCGATGTGGCGTACAACAGCATGGACGTGTTGCAGGCAGCGCACACGTTCTCCGGTATCGAGATGGCCCTGTGGGACATCCTTGGCAAGATGCGTGGTGAACCGGTCTGGCGGCTGCTGGGCTATCGGGCCAGCCATGGCAAGACACCGTATGCGTCGCTGCTGTTCGGCGACGAACCCCAGCAGACGCTGGAGCGCGCCCGGGACGCGATTGCACGGGGTTTCACGGCGGCCAAGTTCGGCTGGGGGCCGATAGGCCGGGGCACGGCGCAGCAGGACGCCGACCACTTTGTGGCTGCCCGCGAGGCGCTGGGCGGCGACGGCGTCCTTCTGGTTGATGTCGGGCAGATTTTCGTCGACGATGTCGCCCGCGCGGCCGAACGCCTGCCGGCGCTGGAGGCGGCGCGCGTGGTGTGGTTCGAGGAGCCGTTCCACGCCAGCGCACTGGCGTCCTACGGCGAACTGGCAAGCCAATGTACTTCGGTGCGTCTGGCCGGTGGCGAAGGCGCGCACAACGTCTCGATGGCGCGCCACCTGATCGATTATGGCGGTATCGGCTTCGTGCAGATCGACTGCGGCCGCATCGGTGGCATCGGTCCGGCCAAACAGGTGGCCGACCATGCGGTGGCCAAAGGGATCACCTACGTCAACCATACATTTACCTCGCATCTGGCACTCAGCGCGTCTTTGCAGCCGTTTGCCGGTCTGGCCTCGCACGTGATCTGCGAGTACCCGGCGGCCCCCAAGGCGCTGGCCGTGGAGATGACGGGTAATCACCTGTTGCCCGATCGTTCCGGAAAGATTCACGCGCCAGATGCGCCCGGACTGGGCATCACGCTGGACGCGGCTGCGGTGCGGCGCTACCAGCTCGATGTCGAGTTGCGCGTGGCGGGACGCACCTTGTACCGGTCGCCGTCCTTCTGCGACTGACTGTGCGCGCTCCGAAGCTGCTGTACGGGTAGGATTGCGCGCAGACGCGGCTCGGGGAGTGGCGTCATCTACCTTGCAGATGGAGAGTTCATGAAGCACGGAATTGCGCGTCTCCCCGTTGCCGTGATGTTGCTGGCGATGGTGTTCCTGGTGAGCATGCTGGTGCGCGGTGTGGCCGATACCACCACCGCCATGATCGTCAGTTCGCTGGTGATGTTTGCCGCCTGCCTGGCCAGCGCCGTGCATTTGCTGGGTGCGCGAGCCGCCGCCTGGTTTGCCGCCATTGCCATCGCGCTGGGCTGGTTCGCCGAGCAGATGGGATCGTCGCGCGGCTGGTTCTTCGGCAGCTATACCTATACCGATGTGCTGGGCCCGCGCATCGGCGATGTGCCCGCCATCATTCCGCTGATGTGGTTTGCCCTGGCGTATATGGGGTATGTCATCAGCAACCTGATCGTGCGGCGCGCGCCGGCGGACGGGTCCACCCATCTGGGCGAGGCGGTGTGCATGTCGCTGCTGGCGGCGATGATCGTCACGGCCTACGACCTGGGTGCCGACCCCTATATGGTGTACGTGCTCAAGGCCTGGATCATGGCCGAGAAGAACGGCGCCTGGTTCGGCGAGACGGTGCAGGGTTTCGTCGGCTGGACTTTCGTCGGTTTCTGCATCATCCTGTCGTTCCGCCTCGTGGTGCGCAAGCTGCCCGCGCTGCCGTCGGCCGGAATCAGCCGGCGCCACGCGTTGATGCCGGTGCTGATCTATGCCGGGCTGATGGCGTTCCAGATCGTGGCCGGCTTTCCGGTCGAAACGCGGTCGATCGCAGTGTTTGCCATGGGTATTCCGGTCCTGTGTGCGCTCGCCGGCTGGCGCCACTGGCGAACCCAGGCCACGGTCAATGGCGGGGAGACGGCATGATGCCGGCGCAGGATGTGGCTGCCCTCGACGCCATGCTGGCGCAGATGCAGGTCACGGCCGACCCGCCGGCGGATCGCACCGTGGCCCGCATCGTCGGCGCATGGAAGGTTCTGCCCCCCGGCGCCACCGCCCAGGATCTGCACCACGCCCACCAGGCCCAGTGGGACCGACTGCAGCAGGCCACGGCGCTGCTGCAGCAACTGGGGGACAACGCGTCGCTCGCGCGTTGGCGCGCAGACCTGTCGCGGCTGGACTTCGTGCCCGATGCCGACATGGTCCGGGCGGTGGAGGACTTCGTGCATGAACAGCAGGCACTGCCAGAATGGGCCGATCCGGCACAACTGGCCCGCGCCGAGGCGATGTTCATGGACCACGGGCCGCTGTCGTGCATCCTGCTGTTCTGCGCCAGTCTGCCGGAGTGTTATGTGCTCCCCGACCTGTCTGCCGTGCTGCACCTGGCCGGCCAGCTCGAACAGCGCACCGAATACCGGATCCGCAGCACGGCGGCGATGATCTTCCCGGTCATGATGCGCGGCGGCATGGGCGGCGATGCCGGTACCGGTCGGGCCCAGGTGCTCAAGGTGCGCCTGATCCACGCGACGATCCGCAACCTGATCCTGCATGGCTGCCCCGAGGACATCGCACATGCCATGGCCGCGCCGCATGCGGCGGCCGATGCCGGTGTCGTCGCGCCACTGCCCGCGCTGCAGGGCGAGCGCTCGATGCAGGCCGCGCTGTTTGGCGCCGGCTGGGACGTCGGCTGCTGTGGCATCCCCTGCGACCAGGAGGAGCTGGGCTATACGCTGCTCACCTTCAGCTATGTGTTCCTGCGCAGCATGCGCAAGCTCGGGCTGCGCTGTGCGCCGGCGGACGAAGCCGCGTTTCTGCACACCTGGAACGTCGTGGCCCATGTGCTGGGCGTGCGCGGGGAGCTGATGGCGCACACGATGGACGACGCGGCGGTGCTGTTTACGCGCATGCAGCAACGTGATCGCCGCTCCGAGTTCACGCACGACCCGCGGCCGGCGCTGGGTCAGGCGCTGATGCGGGCCATGGAGACCTCGATTCCGATCACGCTGCTCAAGCCCTTCGGGACACTCATGACGCTGTACCTGTGCGGCCGGCGCACGGCCGGCCTGATCGGTGTGACGGCGCGTGCGCCGATGCCCTCGCGCATGGTGTTCTTCCTGCTGATGGTTCTCACACGCGGCATCGACACGCTGGCGCGTCTGGTCTGGCCGGACTTCTCGATTGCGCGTCTGATCACCCGCGTGCTGGGCTACCGGCTGATTACCCGACTGCTGATGAACCAGACCCGTTCGCTGCAGTTGCCGACCCGCCTGCTGAACCCGGCGCAGCAGATGCTCGATGCCTGGGGTAGCGACCCGCATGCGCCACAGTGGATGAACACGCTCGAAGACAAGATGACGGTCAAGGGCAGCTGGCGTGGCTGAGCCCACGACAGAGGCTGCCACCGACGCTGCACGCGTCACGGGCTTCGCGCCAATCGCGCGGCCCGATGCCCGCGTGCTGGTGCTGGGCAGCATGCCTGGCGTCGCCTCGCTGCGCGCGCAGCAGTACTACGGCCATCCGCGCAACGCCTTCTGGCCCATCATGGGCGCCCTGTTCGGCTTTGATGCGCACATGCCGTATGCACAGAGGGTGCGGGCATTGCAGTCGCACCAGGTTGCGGTCTGGGACGTGCTGGACAGCTGCACGCGTCCCGGCAGCCTGGATTCGGCGATCGAGGCGGACAGCACGGTGCCGAACGACTTTGAAGGCTTCCTGCGGCAACACCGTGCCATCACGCGTATCTGTTTCAACGGCGCAGCCGCGGCCCAGCTGTTCCGTCGCCAGGTGGCGCCGAACATCACGCTGGCGCCGGCGCTGCAGCTGATCCGCCTGCCCTCGACCAGCCCGGCGCATGCCGGCATGGGGCTGGACCAGAAGCTGCGGGCCTGGCAGGTGGTGCGACCGGAAATGCCCCACGACGGTTTGCGCACCGAACAGCGATAGCCTTGGCGCGCGCCGCAAAGGTGGGGCGCAAGAAAATGGCACCCGAAGGTGCCATGCCGCGACTGCGGTCCTGCAGCCCGCAGCAGCCCTTCAGGCCCCGCCGGCTTGTGCGTCAGGCCGTGCCGGCCTTGACCTTCAGCCGCCAGGCATGCAGCAGCGGCTCGGTATAACCACTGGGCTGCTGCACGCCCTTGAACACCAGGTCGGTCGCCGCCTGGAATGCCGCGCCCTGCGGGTTGCCCGCCATCGGTGTGTACAGGCTGTCGCCGGCGTTCTGTTTGTCGACCACCTTGGCCATGCGCTTGAACGTGGCACGCACCTGGGCCTTGGTCACCACACCGTGCAGCAGCCAGTTGGCCATGTGCTGGCTCGAGATGCGCAAGGTCGCGCGGTCTTCCATCAGGCCGATGTTGTGGATGTCGGGCACCTTGGAGCAGCCGATGCCCTGGTCGATCCAGCGCACCACATAGCCCAGAATGCCCTGCGCGTTGTTGTCCAGTTCCTGCTGCTTTTCGGCGTCGCTCCATGTCGGCGTCTTGACCACCGGGATCGTCAGCAGGTCGTTCAGCAGGCTGTCGCGCAGCGCGGCCATGTCCTGCTTCTCCATTTCCTTCTGCACGTCGGCCACCTTGACCTGGTGGTAGTGCAGCGCATGCAGCGTGGCGCCGGTCGGGCTGGGTACCCAGGCGGTGTTGGCGCCGGCCTTCGGATGCGCGATCTTCTGCTTGAGCATGTCGGCCATCAGGTCCGGCATGGCCCACATGCCCTTGCCGATCTGGGCCTTGCCACGCAGACCGCAGGCCAGGCCGACCAGCACGTTGTTGCGCTCATAGGCCTGGATCCAGGCGCTGGTCTTCATGTCGCCCTTGCGCAGCACCGGCCCGGCCTGCATGCAGCTGTGCATCTCGTCGCCGGTGCGGTCCAGGAAGCCGGTGTTGATGAAGGCCACGCGGCTGGCGGCTGCAGCGATGCAGGCCTTGAGGTTGACGCTGGTGCGGCGCTCCTCGTCCATGATGCCGAGCTTGACGGTGCTGTCCTTGAGGCCCAGCAGCTTCTCGACGCGACCGAACAGCTCGCTGGCGAACGCCACTTCGGCCGGGCCGTGCATCTTCGGTTTGACGATGTAGACGGACCCCTTGCGGGAGTTGCAGATCGCCTTGCCATCAGGGCCGACGCCATGGCCTTGCAGGTCGTGCAGCGCGATCGTGGTCGTGACCACCGCGTCCAGGATGCCTTCAGGGATTTCCCGCGTGCTGCCGTCGGCTGCCGTGTAGGTGATGGCCGGGTTGGTCATCAGGTGACCGACATTGCGCACGAACATCAGCGAGCGGCCATGCAAGGCCACCGTACCGGTGCCCGAAGGCGCGGTATAGATGCGGTCCGGATTAAGACCACGGGTGAAGGTCTTGCCGCCCTTGCTGACGTTCTCGGTCAGGTCGCCCTTGAGGATGCCGAGCCAGTTGCGATAGCCCAGCACCTTGTCCTGTGCATCGACCGCTGCCACCGAGTCTTCCAGGTCCAGGATGGTCGACAGTGCGGACTCGAGCACCACATCGCTGACGCCGGCCGCATCGACCGCGCCGGTCGGCGTGCCGTGGTCGATCCGGATGTCGATGTGCAGGCCGTTGTGTTGCAGCAGCACCGACGTCGGACGGGCGGCTTCGCCCTGGTAACCGATGAACTGCTTGCCGTTGCGCAGCGCGGTGGTCTTGCCGCTGGCCAGCGAGACGGCCAGCTGGCCGTCAACGACGGCATAGCCGGTGCTGTCGACATGCGAGCCGGTCTTCAGCGGCGCGGTGCGGTCCAGCACGTGGCGCGCGTAGGCGATGACCCGGGCGCCGCGGATCGGGTTGTAGGGGCCGGCGCGCGTGGCTCCGTCGCTCTCGTCGATCGCATCGGTGCCGTACAGCGCGTCGTACAGCGAGCCCCAGCGCGCGTTGGCGGCGTTGAGCGCGTAACGCGCGTTGAGGATAGGCACCACCAGTTGCGGGCCGGCCTGCTGGGCCAGCTCGGCATCGACGTTCTTCGTCGTCGCGCGTACCGTGGCCGGCTCCGGCACCAGGTAGCCGATGCGGGTCAGGAAGGCGCGGTAAGCCTTCATCGCGCGAATCGGGCCGGGATGGGCCTTGTGCCACTGGTCCAGCTCGGTCTGCAGGCGCTCGCGTTCGGCCAGCAGGGCGGCATTCTTCGGCGCCAGGTCGGTGACGATGGCATCGAATCCGCGCCAGAACCCGGCGCTGTCTACACCGGTGCCCGGCAACACCTGTTGCTCGATGAAGTCGAATAGTTCGGTCGCGATGTCCAGCTGGTGCATGCGGATGCGTGTGCTCATGGGTTCCCCTCGGAAAAACAGGTTTGGAAAAGATCAGAAAAACTGGTGGACGTCGCGCAGCGAACTGCCGCTGTACGTGGGCTGGGTGCCCAGCTCCTCGAACGGGACCTGGTAGCGGTTGACCCACAGGGTCTGGTAGCCATACCAGGTGGCAGCCAGCGCGTCCCAGGCATTGCAGCTGACGAAACCGATCTGCCGGGCCCGCAAGCCGGTGGCCTGCTCGCCCAGGGCATAGGCCTCGGGCGCGGTCTTGTATTTGCGCACCGGGTCGACACTGATCACATGGTCGAGCAGCTCGGCGAGGCCGGCGGACCTGACCGCGAGGTTCAGCATCGCCGGGTCGCCATTGCTCAGGATGCCGGTGACGATGCCTCTGGCACGCAGGTCCTGCAGCACTTCGCGGTTCTCAGGAAAAGCGCTCAGGCTGCGGTACTGGTTCATCAGGCGGTCGATCCGGGCGTCGAAGTCCGCCATGTCGACACTGCCTGCCGGCGCCACCAGCTTCTTGACCGCATACACCAGCGCGCTGCGGGTCAAGTCCCAGAACGGGCGGTAGTGGGCCCCGTCGTTGCTGGTGGTCACCAGCCTGGAGTACTCGATCTGTTTGTCGCGCCACAACAGACCCAGTGCGTTGCCCTGGCCGGGAAACAGCTGTTCAGCCAGCAGCCCGACGCTGTAGACATCGAACAAGGTGCCATAGGCGTCAAAAAGAATGGCTTGCGGTTTCTCCATGCTTTGACTGTATTCGATACTTTTAAGCTAATTAACCGCTTTGAAGTTCGAAAATATGTGACAAAAATATATGTAATCGGATCGGATGCCTGGATCTTTCCCTGTGCGCACGCGTGTGTCTGCCGCTGGCGGTCGCCGGGTCCCGGGCGGACGGCCCCACGGGACCGTGTACACCATGGGTTCGCGCAAGCAAGCCCGATGCCAAAGCCGCTGCGAACGGGAGAGATCCCGCATCGAAGCGGCGCGAGCGGGATCCGTTTTGCAGCTTGCACGCAGCAGGCCGGCGCAGGGAGCACAATGTGCAATGGAGCGCAATTGCACAGAATTAGTACACACATGGCTGCGGGGGCGGGCGGAACCCAGGGCCTGTTTCGTGTACAAACAGCGGGAACAGGGACTCGCCCCAAGAGGCCCGGCTTGTGCCTTTGCGCTTGCCAGGTGAACCGGTAATATTTATTTGATGTCTGACCATTTGCCCGCCTCGTTGGATGCTGCCTCGCGTACCTTGGTACTGCGCCACGTCGGCGCAATGATTGCGCGCGTTCAGGCGTATTTCGCGCAGCATCAGGAAGCGCATCTCAAGAAGCTGCGGGCGCATTTCTTCGACCTCGTCGACAGCCGCCCGCATACCACGCAGGCGCAGAACCTGCGTACGGCAGGCATCATGCTCGACAAGCAGGCGGCGCTGTTCAACCGGGCGCTGCATGCGGCGCTGCGTGAGTCGATAGAGGATGAAGTCGAGGCCGTGATGCCCGGCGCGCTGGCGGTGCTGCGGCCGGCAGCCGATAGCGACGACAGCGCCGGGCCCAGCAGCATGGCGCTGCTGGACGTTGACGAGATCGAGCGGCACCTGCTGGTCGACCGTGTGGCACAGCGCTTCAACAACCGCTACGACACCCCCCTCAAGGCGCTGACCGTCAGCGTCGGTGCCTTGCTGCGGCAGGACGAGTTCGCGCTGGTGGACAACCCCTTTCGACCGGCCAGCCTGGTGCGGGCTTTCCTGATGGCCTGGCATTCCAGCGCGTTCGACCCGGAGGCGGCGGAGGATTTCGTATCCGTGATCGAGCCTGACTGTTCGATCGACTGGGCCCCGCTGTTCGCCGACCTGACCGCCATGCTGGTGCGTGCCGGCTACTCAGCCCGACCGGTGCATCGCATCAAGCGCACCGCGGGCGGAGATTCGACTTCGGCCCCCCTGCATCCCGAGTCAGGGCCGGGTGGCGGTGGCCAAGCCGGTTCCGGCTTCGGCGCACTGGATTCAGGCGGTGGCCCGGGCTCCGGCGGTGGCTTCGGCAGCGGGAATGGCGGCGGTGGAGGTACCGGGCCTGCGGAGGCCGACGCGGGCGGCGTTCAGGGCATGGCGCGCGGCATTGCTGCCCGGGCCCGGCAGTTTCTGCAGAAACTCGGCTTCGGGGCGCCGGGCGCCGGTGCGCAGGACGGCGCCTCGGGTTTTGGCGGCGGCGACGGGGGCGGCGACGGGGGCGGCGGTGCGGGCGGGCCCGCCACACGTGTGCCGGCCGACCCGGGCCTGATGGGTTTTCTCGGCGGACTGCAGGCCGGTGCCGGCTCCTCGCAGTTTCCCGAATGGGCGCGTGGGCAGGACATTGCCGGGCAGAATGTCCTGCGCCAGATGCGCGAGCGCGAAGAGGTGCAGCGCGCGCCGGAACTCGATCGCGGCACGGTGGATGCGCTGGCCGAGGTGTTCGACTACGTGTTTGCCGACAAGGCAATACCGCTGCAACTCAAGTACGTGATCGGTCGCCTGCAGATCCCCGTGCTCAAGGCGGCCATCATCGACCGCGACTTCTTTCTCTCCAGCTCGCACCCGGCCCGCCAGCTGGTGGACAGCCTGGCCGCCGCTGCCGTCGGCTGGACGCCCGAGATGGGCGAAACCGATCCGCTGTTCGTCTGTATCAATGACACGGTCAAGCGGGTGCTGGCCGAGTTCGAGGACGACCTCGACCTGTTTCGCCAGTGCCTGACGGAACTCGAGGTGTTCCTGCAGGCGCATGCCCAACGCGCCGAGGTGCAGATCAGGCCCGCCGCGACGCAGGAGCAGCTCAACGAAGCCCGTGAGGGTGCGCTCGCCCATGCCGACGGCGTGGTGCACCAGTGCATCCATGCCTTGCCGATCGACGAGCCGCTGGAACCTTTTCTGCTGCCCTTTCTCACGCACCAGTGGCGTGCGGTGCTGGCCGATGCCTGGCTCACGGTCGACAGCAACCCGGACGACTGGAAGACCGTGGTAAGGGTCATGGACCAGGTGATCTGGTCGACCCGCCCCAAGCCGCAGCCCGAAGAACGCAGCCGGCTGATGGCCTTGCTGCCCGATCTGGTGCGCCAGCTCGACACGCGGCTGGATGCGATCGGCTGGAAGGGCGAGGAGCGCGATCTGTTCACGCGCCGGCTGATTGCCACGCACATGCGGGCGATCCGCACCCCCAAGGCCGGTACGCCGGCGCCCGTCGATTCCGGACCGGGCGAACTAGAGACCCAGGCCGGTCGGGCCGCCATTCAGGAGCTGGACCAGCGCCTGGCGCCGGCGCCGCAGGTCGCGCCCGACCAGTTCGACGCGATGGCGCATGGGCTGGAACGCGGCATGTGGTTCGACTTCGAACACGACGCCGACGGGATGCGCCGCTACCGGCTGAGCTGGATCAGCCCGCAGCGCAGCCGCATGCTGTTCACCAACCGTGACGGTTTCGATGCCTTCGTGCGCTCGCAGCGCGAAGTGGCTGCGCTGCTGCGCGAGGGGCGGCTGACCATCATCGACCAGCAACCCATCGTCAAGCGCGCGATCGACCAGATCATGGCCGACGAGCAGGGGCAACCCGAGCGGCTCGAACTGCAGCTGGAGTAGCACCCGGTTGAGGGGCCGCAGCCGAGATGGCCGGGCTCTCGGAAGCGCCTACGTCAGAAAGTCGCCACTGGCCTCAGGCTGGAACTGGATCGCCTGCAGTTGTGCGGACGCGGCAAGCCCGTCCGGCCCGTGCCAGCGGGCCACCGCGCCGACGCGCAGACCGAGCAGTCCTGTGCCGATCGGCGACAGCACGGAGATGCGGCCCTTGGCCGGTTCCGCATCCTGCGGGTAGCACAGCGTCAGCGTGCTTTGGGTGCCGCTGTTGCAGTCGGTGATCACGACCCGGGAGTTCATCGTGACGGTGTCGCCCGGAATTTCCTCGGGGCTGACCAGGTCGGCGTTGTCGATGACGCTGCCCAGGCTGTCGGCTGCGTCGGCCGCCAGTGCGACGGCATGGCGGCGGATCAGGTTCTGCAGGCGGATGTGGTCGAGTTCGGTCAGTGTACGGATGGGGATGGGTGAATCTTGCATGGTTTGCTCCTGGGTTCCAAGGGGGCGCATGCACGGGGCATGGGCCAGGCACGCCGAGGCGGGGCCCGGCGATCAGAGGTGCGTGAGAGGCGGGAGAGGGAGACTAGGCTGATCGCCGGGCGGATGGAAGTGCAGCGGTATGCTGCCCCTCACACTCCGATAGCGGGCACTGTCCACGAAACGCGCCGACATGCTGCGCTGCGCCCGGGCCGTTGGAGGCCAGGCGTGCACGGAGGGCGTCGGATGCGCGAGTCATGGCCGCATCATAGCCCAGCGGCAGCCTGGCGGCGCATGAATACCAGTGCCGCGGGTTCACGCGCGAAGCGGTGGATACCCGTTTGCTGCGACGGGGCGTGCCTGGCACAGCTGCCGCATGCGCGCTCAAGCCTGCTGTCTGGCGCAGGCCTGCAGGTGCGCCACCAGCAATGCAGCAGCCGGCGACAGGGCCTTTTCGTCACGGAAATAGATGGCAAAGCGCCGCTCGACCCAGTCCTCCTGCAGGTCCACCAGTTGCAGCAGGCGCTGGTCGGCGTGTGGAGCGACGACTTCACGCGGGATCACGCTGATCGCCAGGTTGGCGCCGACCACCCGTTGCACCGCATCCAGGCTGGTCACGACCACGCGCAGACGCATGGTCTTGCCCAGCTCCGCGGCCGCGCGCTGCAGCATCAGCGGAACAGCGCTGTTGGAGGGCAGGCCGACGAAGTCGTAATCCAGCGTCTGTTCGAACCTCACCCGCGTGCAGCGGGCCAGCGGATGGTCCGGGTGCACCAGCAAGGCCAGGTGGTCGCTGCGGTACGGGTGCGATGCCAGGCCGGGGTCGTCGATCGCGTCCCAGCAGATGCCCAGCGCCGCCACCCCGTCCCGGATGCCGCGCACCACGTCCCGGCTCTGGCGTTCTTCGATATGGACCTGGATCGCGGCATGTTCAGGCTGGCGCAGGAACGATGCCACGTCGTCGGCCAGCGACTCTGCCAGTGCCGACGCACTGGCCAGCACACGCACCTGGCCCTTGACGCCGGCCGCGTAGGAACCCAGGTCGTGGGCCAGCCGTTCGGCATTGCCCAGCAAGGTGTGCGCATGTTCGAGCAGGGTCTCGCCGGCGGGCGTGGGTTCCACCCCACGGCGCCTGCGCACCAGCAGACGCACACCCAGGTTCTCCTCGAGCTGGGCCAGCCGTTTGCTGATGGCCGAGCCAGCCAGATTCGCCCGCTCTCCCGCCCGTGCAATGTTGCGGGTTTCGCAGACGGTCACGAAGAGTCGCAGACTGGTCAGGTCGAGGTCGCGCATGGTGGCTTGCGGCGCGGATTACGCCATTGAGGTATTCCGATCGGGAATCATAAGCCTTCCAAATCGTATCAACTGGCGACAATGGGCATGCCTAGAATGGACGCTCCTCTTACGAGTCCCATTCATGAGCCCAAAATTTCCCCAACAGGTGCATTTGCGTGAAGTCGGCCTGCGCGATGGTCTGCAAAGCATTGCCACGATCCTGCCCACGGCGCAGAAGCTGGAATGGCTGCGCGCCGCCCATGCGGCCGGCCAACGCGAGATCGAAGTCGGCTCCTTCGTTCCGGCACGGCTGATGCCGCAGCTGGCCGATACGGCCGAGGTCGTGGCCTTTGCCCGCACACTGCCGGGCATGGAGACCTCGGTGCTGGTTCCCAATCTCAAAGGGGCGCAACTGGCCATCGCCGCACAGGCGGATTCCATGCTGGTGCCGCTGTCGGTGAGCCATGCCCATAGCCTGGCCAATCTGCGCAAGACGCCCGATGAGGTGGTTGCGGAAATCGGGCGGATCCGCGCCGAGCGCGACGCAGCGGGTTCCCGCACCCGGATCGAAGTCGGCCTGAGCACCGCGTTCGGCTGCACCTTGCAGGGGCCGGTCGCGCCTTCAGAAGTGATGCGCCTGCTGCAGGCCGTGCTCGATGCCGGCGCCGAGCAGGTCGGCCTGGCCGATACCGTCGGCTATGCCGACCCGCGCATGGTGCGCGAACTGTTCGAGGCCGGGCGGCAGATTGCCGGCGACCGGCTGGGCTGCGGCCATTTCCATGACACGCGTGGCCTGGGCCTGGCCAATGTCTATGCGGCGCTGGAAACCGGCGTCACACGTTTCGACGCCTGCCTGGGCGGTATCGGCGGCTGCCCGCATGCGCCGGGTGCCAGTGGCAATGTGGCGATGGAAGACGTGGTCTACCTGATGCGCAGCATGCAGATCGACACCGGCATCGACTTCGACGCGCTGATGGCGATGCGTCGGCAGCTGGCGATCTGGCTGCAGGGCGAGTCCTTGCATGGCAGCATCTGGAAGGCGGGCCTGCCCAGGACATTGCTGGCGCCAGCGGCCGAGGCCGTTGCAGCATGACGGTGGCGGCGTCCGGTTTGAAGGGGGCGGCCACGCCGCTGCCGCACCAGCCGCTGGCCGGCCTGCGTGTCGTGGAGTTCAGCCACATGGTGATGGGGCCGACCTGCGGCATGGTGCTGGCCGACATGGGCGCCGAGGTGATCAAGGTCGAGCCGATCGACGGCGACCGCACGCGCCACCTGCTGGGCGCCGGCGCTGGCTTCTTTCCGATGTTCAACCGCAACAAGAAGAGCATCGCGATCGACCTTCACACACCCGAGGGAGCAGCAGCAGCACGCAAGCTGGCGCTCAGTGCCGACGTGGTGGCCGAGAACTTCAAGCCCGGCACCATGCGCAAGTACGGCCTGGACTACGCAAGCCTGTCGGCGGTCAACGACCGCATCATCTATGTCAGCCTCAAGGGATTCCTGCCCGGGCCGTACGAACACCGCACCGCGCTGGACGAGGTGGTGCAGATGATGGGCGGCCTGGCCTACATGACCGGACGTCCGGGTGACCCGCTGCGTGCAGGTACCAGCGTCAACGACATCATGGGCGGCATGTTCGGCGCCATCGGTGCGCTCGGCGCGCTGATCCAGCGCGGCATCAGCGGCAAGGGCCAGGAGGTGCAGAGCGCGCTGTTCGAGAACAACGTGTTCCTGGTCGGCCAGCACATGCTGCAATATGCCATCACCGGCACGCCCGCCGCGCCCATGCCCGACCGCATTTCCGCCTGGGCGGTGTATGACGTGTTCACGGTCAAGGATGGCGAGCAGATCTTCCTGGCCGCGGTCAGCGACGCACAGTGGAAGACCTTTTGCACCGCGTTCGGCTTTTCCGACCTGCTGGCCGACCCGGGCCTGTCCACCAACAACCAGCGTGTCATGGCGCGCGAGCGCATGATGCCGCTGCTGCGCGAGCGCCTGGCGGCGTTTTCGGCGGATGCGCTCGGCACGCGCTTCGAGCAGCTCGGCTTGCCGTATGCGCCGATCCGCAAGCCGCAAGAGCTGTACCAGGACCCGCACCTGCGCCAGACCGGCGGCCTGGCCGACATCACCTTGCCCGATGGCGCACGCGCCGGACAGACGGCCGGAACAACCTTGTTGCCGTTCACGATGGACGGCCAGCGGCTGGGCGTGCGCGTGCAGCCGCCCAAGGCCGGTGAGCACTCGCAGGCCTTGCTGGCGCAGCTGGGGTATTCCGCCGACGAGATCGCGTCACTGCGTGCTGCGCACGCGGTGGCATGATGTTTTTCCCCCTTCACACAACGACTGGAGACACCGACATGCCCTACCGCTTTTCCCCTACCTCGCGCCGCCGCGTGCTTGCAGCCGCCATCGCCATGGCCGTCGCCAGTGGCGCCGGCGCCGCCGACTTCACGATGCGCATCAGCCACCAGTTCCCGCCGACACACCATACGGCACTGAACCTGGAGCAGTTCGCCAAGGAGGTCAAGGAGATGACCAAGGGCCGGGTCGAGGTGCAGAATTTCGGCGCCGCGCAGCTCTTCAAGCCGAACCAGAACCATCCGGCGGTCGCCAGCGGCAAGATAGAAGCTGCGGCCATCCTGAGCTTCCAGTGGGGTGGCACGATCCCCGAGATGAGCGTCACCATCATTCCCTACCTGATGACCTCGGTGGCCAAGCAGAAGGCCTTCATCAAGTCTGATGCGGCCAAGCTGCTGGATGCCAAGATGGCGGCCAAGGGCGTCACCAATATCGCCTGGATGGTCGATACCAACGACGGCATCTTCACCTCCAACGGCAAGGCCTTGACGCAGCCATCTGATTTCGCCGGCATGAAGATCCGCGGCTTGAACAAGCTTTTCGACGAGGGTCTGGTGGCCATGGGGGCTTCGCCGTCGGCGATGCCGGGCTCCGAGGTCTACCAGGCGCTGCAGACCGGCGTCATCGATGCCGGTTTCACCGGCGTCGAGGCGGCCAACAGCCGCAAGTTCTATGAAGTGCAGAAGTTCGGTGTGGCCTCCAACATCATCCTGGCATTCGACAACCTGGTGGTGAACCCGGCCTGGTGGAAAGGGCTGCCGGCCGACGTGCGCGGCGCGATCCAGGCGGCTGCCGACAAGGCCGTGGCGCGTTCGATCCGCAAGTCCGACGGCATTCCGCCGGAAAACATCCAGGTGCTCAACGACAAGGGCATGAAGGCGGTGGCACTGACCAAGGCGCAGGAGAAGGTCATGGCCGATGCGATGCAGCCGGCGGTGAAGAAGGAGTTCCTGCGCGAGACCGCACCCGACGGCGTGAAGCTGCTCGAGGCGCTCGACAAGCTCTGATCGGGGCCTGCCGTCGTGGTCGAGAATCCGCCCGCAGCGCAGCTGCGCGAAGGCCCTGCGCTGCGCGCGCTGGGCCATGTCGTACGTGTTCTGGCCGGGGTCGGCATGGCGGTGGCGGCGGCCAGTCTGCTGCTGTCGCTGTGCCTGATCGGCTGGGCCGTGGTGATGCGCTACGGCTTCAACGCCGCGCCGGTCTGGGTCGACGAGGTGGTCGGCTTCCTGCTGGTGGCCATCGTCATGCTGGCGGCGGCGCGTACGCTGCGCCAGGGTGAGCACATCGGTGTCGACCTGATGGTCGACCGGCTGGCGCCGCAGGCACGCCGCTGGGCCCAGGCCTGGGCCGCACTGGCGGTCGGCGCGGTCGCCAGCGTGCTGATCATCAATGGCTGGGAGACCGCCAGCCTGGCACGCATGCTCGGTCTGGTGACCGAGGGCAACCTCGAGTGGCCGACCTGGTTGCTGATGCTGCTGATGCCGGTGGGTGGCGCCTTGCTGCTGCTGGCGGCGATCGAGGTGCTGTGGCGCGCGCTGGCCGGTCTGCCTGCGCCGGGAAACCCGGGACACGGGCAGGCGGACAGGTCATGATCATTGGCTTGCTGTTCTTCGGGCTGCTGTTGCTGCTGTTCACCGGCTTGCCGATCTTTGCCGGTCTGGCCGTCTTTGGCGGCGCATTGCAATACTTCACCCAGGGCGAGCTGGGCTCGGTTACCGAGGTCATCTTCGGCGAGGTCAACCGCTACCTGCTGGTGGCGATTCCGCTGTTCGCGTTCATGGCCCACATCATGATCCGCGGCAAGATCGTCGATGACCTGTATGGCGCCGCCTATACGCTGACACGCCATCTGCCGGGCGGACTGGGCATTGCCACGATCGCCGCCTGCACGATCTTTGCCGCCATCTCCGGCTCCAGCGTCGCGACGGCGCTGACCATCGGCGCGGTCGCAATTCCGCAGATGGTGCGCTTCGGCTACGACGAGAAGGCCGCCTATGGACTGGTCGCCGCCGGCGGCACGCTGGGCATCCTGATTCCGCCTTCGGGTCCCATGGTGCTGTACGGCGTGACCACCGACACCTCGATCGGCGGCCTGTTCATGGCCGGCATCATGCCGGGGCTGCTGATGGCCGGCGTGTTCGTGGCCTGGAACATGGTGCATACCGCCGTGACGCACCGGCACATCGCGCGCGAGCCGCGCGCCACGCTGCGCGAGGCGCTGGGTGCCGTGCGCCGGTCGGCCTGGGCGATCTCGCTGCCGGTGTTCGTGCTCGGCGGCATGTATGCCGGCGTGTTCACCGCCACCGAGGCGGCAGCCGCCGGCGCTTGGCTGGCGATCTTCGTGTCGGTCGTGGTCTACCGGACCGTCGGGCTGCGTGCGATCTGGGCGTCGGCGGTCGAGGCCTGCAGCGTGTCGGCCATGCTGTTCATGATCCTGGCCGGTGCCTCGGTGTTCGGCCATGTGATGACCAAGCTGCGGATTCCGCAGCAGATCGTCGAGGCGGTGATTGCCGCCGACGTCGGCGTGACCGGCTTCCTGATCATCATGATGGCGCTGATCTTCGTGCTGGGCATGTTCCTGGAGTCGATCTCCATCATCCTGATCACCACGCCGGTGATCCTGCCGGCCATGGTCCACCTGGGCATCAACCCGATCTGGTACGGCGTGCTGCTGGTCATCAACCTCGAACTGGCCCAGATCACGCCGCCGGTGGGCATGAACCTGTTCACCATCAAGGCCATCACCGGCTCGCCGCTGGGGCCGATCGTGCGCGGGGCGGCGCCCTATGTGGTGCTGATGGTCATGGTGATGGCCATGGTGATGGTCTGGCCGCAGATTGCCTTGTGGCTGCCCGGGACCATGATGGGCAAATGACGCCGTGATTGGCGCTAAGCTGGTGCCATGGACAAGTTCAAGCAGCTCGAATCCTTCGTGTCGATCGCCACCCGCGGCAGCCTGACCGCTGCCGCGCAGGCCGAGGGTGTGGCGCCAGCCATCATGGGGCGTCGCCTGGATGCGCTGGAGGAGCGACTGGGCGTGAAGCTGCTGCAGCGCACCACGCGGCGCATCACGCTTACGCACGAGGGTAGCGCCTTTCTCGAGGATTGCCAGCGCGTGCTCGCCGACGTGGCCAATGCCGAGGCCAGCGTATCTGCCGGCGGTGTCAAGGCCAGCGGGCATCTGCGCATCACGGCACCGGCCGGTTTCGGCCGCCGCCACGTGGCGCCGCTGGTGCCGCGGTTTCGGTCGCACCATGGCGACGTGACGATCTCGCTCAATCTGAGCGACCGGGTTATCGATATTGGTGCGGAGGGATTCGACTGCGCGGTACGCGTCGGCGATCTGCCGGACTCCTCGCTGGTCAGCGTGCGCCTGGCCGACAACCGGCGCCTGTGTGTGGCCGCGCCACGCTATCTGCAGCAGCACGGCACGCCGGCCCATCCGTCCGAGTTGTCGCGTTTCGATTGCCTGGTGCTGTCCAGCGATGCGTCACAGACCCGGGGCTGGGCATTCCAGGTGCCGGCCGAACCGGGCCGGGGCGGCGCCGGTGGGGCACTGGCGCCGACCGCAGGCACGACCGTGCTGCATGTGCGGCCGGGCGGCCCGCTCGACTGCTCGGACGGGCAGGTCCTGCATGCATGGTGCCTGGCAGGCCTGGGGATCGCCTGGCGCAGCAGCTGGGAGGTCGAGGCCGAGGTGGCGGCCGGCACGCTGGTGCCGGTGCTCGAGCAGTTTGCCGGCCCGCCCAATGGCATCTTTGCGGTGTTTCCACAGCGCAAGCACCTGCCGCTGCGGGTGCGGCTATGGATCGATTTCCTCAAGCACCACTACGCGCAGCCGGGTTTCTGGACCTCCTGAAGCCCGGCTGCAGCCGGCGCCTGGCAGCTCAGGCGGGCTTTTTCTTCAGGCACTCGCTCATGAATGCCTTGCGCTCGTCGCCCTTCTTGTCGCCGGCGTCGGCATTGCAGGTCTTCATCTTGCTTTGCTGCGTCACCGGCTTGGCGCTCAGGCAGGACTTCATGAAAGCCTTGCGCTCGTCGCCTTTCTTGTCGCCGGCTTCGGCGTTGCAGGTCGTCATCTTGTTCTGTTGCGGCGTCTTGGCCTTGTCTTCGGCATGGGCGACACCCAGCGACAGCGACAGACCGATGGCCAGCAGGGAGAGCAGCTTCTTCATGAGGGTTTCCTTGGGTTCAGTGGGGTGTGGCATGCCCGTTGCCGGGCCGCTGTTCAACGCCTGTGAACACGGCCCGGATGACAGCGGTGGCGAAATTTAACCGAAATTGCCGCTTTTGCCGTGACCTGGGTCCGCGCAAATGTAAAGAACCTGCGCTGCGGCGCTTCCCTAGAATCGAGGGCTATGCTCAAGATCAAACAGGAATTGCTGGACGGGTTGGCCGGTGTATTGGCGGACCTGGCGCCCGACCAGCCGGTGCGCGCCGTATTTGAATCCCCCAAGGTGGCTGCCCACGGCGACTTCGCGTCCACGGCGGCCATGCAGCTGGCCAAACCGCTCAAGCGCAACCCGCGCCAGCTGGCCGAACAGCTGCGCGACCAGTTGCTGGAACTGCCGGTCTACCGGCAATGGGTGTCCGACATCGACATCGCCGGCCCCGGCTTCATCAATATCCGTCTCAAGCCGGCTGCCAAGCAGCAGGTGGTGCGCGAGGTGCTGACCGAAGCCCAGGCTTTCGGTGTGCTGCCGCCCAACGGCCAGCGTCTGATGGTGGAGTTCGTGTCGGCCAATCCGACCGGCCCGCTGCATGTCGGCCATGGCCGGCAGGCGGCGCTGGGAGATGCGATCTGCAACCTCGCCGCCACCCAGGGCTGGGATGTCTACCGCGAGTTCTACTACAACGACGCCGGTGTGCAGATCGCCACGCTGGCCAACAGCACGCAATTGCGTGCCCGGGGCATCAAGCCGGGCGATGCCGAATGGCCCGAAGCCGCCTACAACGGTGACTACATTGCCGATATCGCTGCCGACTTCCTGGCGCGCAAGACGGTGCATGCGGACGACCGCGAGGTCACGGCCAGCGGCGACGTGTCGGACCTCGACGCGATCCGGGAATTCGCCGTCGCCTACCTGCGCCATGAGCAGGACCTGGACCTGCAGGCGTTTGCGGTGCGGTTCGACAACTTCTACCTGGAATCGAGCCTGTACAGCGACGGCAAGGTCGCGCAGACGGTGCAGCGGCTGCAGGATGCCGGCAAGACCTATGAGAAAGACGGCGCCCTGTGGTTGCGGTCGACCGACTACGGCGACGACAAGGACCGGGTGATGCGCAAGGGCGACGGCAGCTACACCTACTTCGTGCCCGACGTGGCCTACCACATCAGCAAGTGGGAGCGCGGCTTCACGCGCGTCGTCAACATCCAGGGCACCGACCACCACGGCACCATCGCACGGGTGCGGGCCGGGTTGCAGGCCGCGGGCGTTGGCATTCCGCCCGGATACCCGGACTACGTGCTGCACACCATGGTGCGGGTCATGCGCGGGGGAGTCGAGGTCAAGATCTCCAAGCGCTCGGGCAGCTATGTCACGCTGCGCGACCTGATCGAGTGGACCAGCAAGGACGCGGTGCGTTTCTTCCTGCTCAGCCGCAAACCCGACACCGAATACGTGTTCGATGTCGATCTGGCGCTGGCGCAGAACAACGACAACCCGGTGTACTACGTCCAGTATGCGCATGCGCGCATCTGCTCGGTGCTGGCCGCCTGGGGCGGTGATGTCGACACATTGGGCGCGGTTGACCTGGGCGCCCTCGAGAGCGACGCGGCGATGGGCCTGATGCTCACGCTGGCGCGCTACCCGGACATGCTGGCCGCGGCAGCGCGCGACTTCGCGCCGCACGACGTGACCTTCTATCTGCGCGAACTGGCCGCGGCCTACCACAGCTACTACGATGCCGAGCGTATCCTGGTCGACGAGGCGCCGGTGCGGCTGGCCCGGCTGGCCCTGGTCGCCGCGACGGCACAGGTGCTGCGCAACGGACTTGCCTTGCTCGGCGTCGATGCGCCGCGCAAGATGTGAACAGGAACAATCGATGCAATCAACAGGCAAGGAAGCGGCATGAAGCAACAACGTGGCGGGACGATATTGGGTCTGATCATCGGGATGGTGATCGGGCTGGGCGTGGCCCTGGCGGTGGCGGTCTATGTCAACAAGGTGCCGGTGCCGTTCCTGAACAAGGGACCGAGCCGCTCGATGGATCAGGACGCAGCCGAGCAGCGCCGCAACAAGGACTGGGATCCGAACGCACCGCTGTATGGCAAGAACCCGGCCGGTGCGCCGGCCCCTGTGGCGCCGCAGGTTCCGGCCTCGGGCGACACCTCGGGATACAAGGGTGTGCCGCCTGCCGTCGCCGGCATTCCGACGCCGGCGCCGGCAGCCAAGCCTGGCGCAGGTACTCCATCGGCCGATCCGCTGGGCGACCTCGCCCGTGCGCGTTCCGCCGCGCCAGCCGGCGTGGACCCGTTCACGTATTTCGTTCAGGTTGGCGCCTACCGCACGGCCGTGGATGCCGAGAGCCAGCGTGCGCGCCTGTCGCTCGGTGGTGTCGAGGCCCGGGTGTCGGAGCGCGAGCAGTCGGGGCGGACCGTGTACCGTGTGCGCGTCGGACCTTTCGACAAGCGCGAGGATGCCGACCTGACCAAGCAGAAACTCGAAGGCCTTGGCATGGAAGCGGCACTGGTGCGGGTTCAGCGTTGAACTTTTGCGTCGCCATGCCGTCCGACCGCCATGCCTGCAATCTGCCCGCCACCGTATGGCTATGCGGGCTTCCATCGAGAGAGTTCCCATGAAACGTCGTGATTTTTCGGCGGCCGTGCTGGCCACAGCCACCGCCGCATCGGTCCCCTGGTCATCGGCCCAGGCACAGATCCGCAAACCGCAGGCCGGGCGGGAATACCTTCAGCTGGACCAGCGGGTGCCGGTCGTGGCGCCGGCCGGATCGATCGAAGTGGTCGACTTCTTCTGGTACAGCTGCCCGCACTGCAATGCCTTCGAGCCCTCGCTCCAGGCCTGGCAGAAGCGCCTGCCGGCCGATGTCTCGCTGCGCCGCATGCCGGTCGGCTTCCGCGATGAGTTCGTGCCCCAGCAGCGCCTGTTCTTCTCCTTGCAGGCCATGGGCCTGATCGACAGGATGCACGCCAAGGTGTTCGCCGCCATCCATGACGAGCATCTGGATCTCACGCGCGGCAAGCCGATTGCCGAGTGGGTGGGCAAGCAAGGGGTCGACAGTGCGAAATTCGCGGCGCTCTATGACTCGGCCGAGGTGGGCGAGAAGGTGCGCCAGGCCACGGCGCTGCAGGACGCCTATCGGGTGGCCGGTGTCCCTGCGCTGGGGGTGGCCGGGCGCTTTTACACCGATGGTGAGATCGCCGGCTCGATGGCGCGCGTGTTGCAGGTGGTCGACTACCTGGTGGCCGACGTCCGCGCTGGCAAATAGGCTGCCGCAACCCGTCGCTGCCCGGCGGGGTGGCTCTCTTTGCTGGCGCGGCCATGGTGGGCCGGAACCCCTGGCAGTCTCGGGGCGATGTTTTCGCCACAGTACTTGCGGTAGCTGCCAACCCCGGGGCTACAATGAAACGGCAGGGTTGACTGCAAGTTTCGTGCCTTTATGAAGTTTTCTTCCATTTCTCACACATTGTTGCTGGTCGCCCTGATGCAGGGAGGCTTGGCCATGGCGGAGCGTGCCGACCGCGAAAAGCCGATGAACATCGAGTCGGACGCACTGCGTTACGACGACGTCAAGCAGGTCAGCGTTTTCACCGGCAAGGTGGTGCTGACCAAGGGCACGATGCTGATCCGCGGCGCGCGTCTGGACGTGAGCCAGGACGCCGAAGGCAACCAGTTCGGTGTCGTCACGGCAGAGCCTGGCAAGCGCGCGTTTTTCCGGCAAAAGCGTGACACACGTGCCGACGGTCCGGACGAATTCATGGAGGGTGAGGCGGAGCTGATCGAGTACGACGGCAAGGCCGACACCGTGAAGTTCTCGCGCCGCGCCATCCTGCGTCGTTACATCGGTGCCACGCTCAATGACGAGATCACCGGCCAGGTGATCGTGTACGACAACACCACAAGCGTGATGACGGTTGACGGCGGGCCCGCGGCGGCGGGCGCCACCGGTGGCAGCGGTCGGGTGCGTGCGGTGCTGACACCGCGCAACGACGATACGCGCAGCGGCACGGCGTCGCCCAAGTCCCCTGCGCCGGCGCCGACGGCGCCTTTGCGCAAGTCGTCGACCCTGGGGGGCGAGAAGAAGTGACGGACGCCGCGACAGGCACCACGGCGAGCCCGCAGGCCGACGTGGCGCAGGAGGCGGGTGCGCCTGTCGCTCAGGTGCGGCTGGAAGCACGGCACCTGCAGAAGTCGTACGGCAGCCGCATGGTCGTCAAGGACATCTCGCTCTCAGTGGGCGAGGGCGAGGTGGTCGGCCTGCTGGGCCCCAATGGCGCCGGCAAGACAACATCGTTCTACATTCTGGTCGGCCTGGTGCGTCCCAGTGCCGGCGAGATCACGATCGACGGCAAGTCGGTGACCCATCTGCCGATCCACCGGCGTGCACGGCTGGGGCTGAGCTACCTGCCGCAGGAAGCCTCGATCTTTCGCAAGCTCAATGTCGAGGACAACGTGCGTGCCGTGCTCGAGCTGCAGATCGACGCGTCGGGCAAGCCCTTGACACCCGAGCTGGTCGAGGAGCGACTGAGTGCGCTGCTGCAGGATCTGCGGGTTGAGCACCTGCGCAGGTCGCCGGCACTGGCCCTGTCGGGTGGCGAGCGGCGCCGGGTCGAGATTGCCCGGGCACTGGCGACCCAGCCGCGCTTCATCCTGCTGGACGAACCGTTCGCCGGCATCGACCCGATCGCCGTGATCGAGATCCAGCGCATTGTCAGCTTCCTGAAGTCGCGTGGCATCGGTGTGCTGATCACCGACCACAACGTGCGCGAAACGCTGGGCATCTGCGACCATGCCTACATCATCAGTGACGGCAGCGTGCTGGCACAGGGAACGCCGGACCAGATCGTCGACAACGCCGATGTGCGCCGGGTTTACCTGGGCGAGCACTTCAGAATGTAGATGAAGCCAGGTCTTTCACTCCGCATTTCGCAGCATCTGGCGCTGACGCCACAGCTGCAGCAGTCGATCCGGCTGTTGCAGCTCTCCACGCTCGAGCTGAGCCAGGAAGTCAACCAGATGCTGGACGACAACCCGTTTCTGGAGTTGTCGGACGAGGTTCCGGCGCGCGAGGAGTTCGGGCTCGACAGCAGCGACACGCCGGTTCCGCAGAGCGAGCGTGAGGCCGAGCTGGCGCCAGCCAGTGCCATCCAGGAATACGTGTCGGTGCCCGATACGCCGTCGAGCGACGACAGCGCCACGCCCTTGTCGGCCGATGACGGCCAGAGCTGGGAAGGCGACGGCTCGCAGGAGATGGCTGCCGACGACGGAGAGTGGGGCGGCGACGCCAAGGCCCACGGCAACAACCTGGGTACCGAAGATGACGTCGATGCGGGGGAACTGGCCCGCACGCAGGAAACCTTGCAGGACCACCTGCATGCGCAGGCGCTGGCGACGCGCCTGAGCGACGCGGACCGTCTCGCGTTGCGCTTCCTGATCGAATCTCTGAACGACGACGGCTATCTGGAAGATCCGCTGGAGGAGCTCGCAGCCGCGCTGTCCCCGGCCGATGATGAGGAGATGGAGCAACTGCAGCACCATTTCCGGGTCGCCCTGAGCACCTTGAAGGGCTTCGATCCGGTGGGTGTGGGAGCCAGCGACCTCGGCGAATGCCTGCGACTGCAACTGCGTGCGATGCAGCGTGCAGGCGGCCATGACGCGGCACACCAGGAGCTGCTGGCCGTTGCCGTGCGAATCTGCTCGCACCCGATGGACCTGCTGGCGCGGCGCGACGTGCGGCGTCTGTCGCAGGTGTGCAGTGCCAGCGATACGTCGATCAAGGAAGCCATTGCGCTGATCGCACGGCTGGAGCCCAAGCCGGGCCGGCGTTTCGTCAACGTCGAGCGCAACATCGTCATCCCCGACGTGCTCGTGGTACAGGTCGGCAAGGGGGCGCAGGTGAAGTTCCGCGCCCAGATCAATCCCCAGGTGATGCCCAAGCTGCGGGTGCACGACATCTATGCCAACGCGCTGCGCCAGCATCGCGGCAACGGCAGCGACGCGTCCAACTACGCAGCGCTGCAGCAGCGGCTGCAGGAGGCGCGCTGGTTCATCAAGAACATCCAGCAGCGGTTCGACACCATCCTGCGCGTGAGCTCGGCCATCGTCGAGCGGCAGAAAAACTTCTTCCTGCACGGCGTGCTGGCGATGCGTCCGTTGGTGCTGCGCGAGATCGCCGACGAGCTGGGGCTGCACGAGTCCACGATCAGCCGGGTGACGACCGCCAAGTACATGGCCACCCCGCTGGGGACCTTCGAGCTCAAGTATTTCTTCGGCTCGTCGCTGGGGACCGAAACCGGTGGCAATGCCTCCAGTACCGCCGTGCGCGCTCTGATCAAGCAGTTCATCGATGCCGAATCGGCCAAGAAGCCGCTGAGCGACAACCAGCTGTCGGAAATGCTGAAGGAGCAGGGCATTACCTGCGCCCGGCGGACCGTCGCCAAATACCGCGAAGGCCTGCGGATCGCACCGGCCAATCTGCGCCGCGCCTTATGAGGCCGCCAGTCTTCGTTTGCGGCGTGCGGTGTTCGGCGGTTTTCGCGTGCATCCGATCTGCGCCTCTCCTGACCCCCTTGAAACCCTTGCGCAACCGGATGACGCCGTGAACCAGCTCCAGCTTTTCCTGCCCTGCGCCGCCGGCGTCGAGGACTACCTCGCTGGCGAGGTTGCGCGTATCACGGGACAGCCACTGGCGCAGGTGCAGAAATGGCGTGCTGGCGTGCTGCTGCAGGGCTCCTGGCGCGACGCCATGCTGCTCAATCTGCACAGCCGCCTGGCCCAGCGCGTGCTGGTGCAACTGTTCCAGGCCGACTACCGCAACGAGCAGGACCTGTACCGGGCAGCCAGCGAGGTGGCCTGGGAGATCTGGTTCACGCCCCGCCAGAGCATCAAGGTCGAGGTCACGGCCCAGCACAGCCCGCTCAACAGCCTGAACTTTGCTGCGCTGAAAATCAAGGATGCGGTCTGCGACCGCTTCCGCGCCAAGGCCGGCGGCATCCGGCCGGACGTGAACACCCAGTGGCCGGACGTGCGCATCTATGCCCATCTGACCACGGACACGGTGTCGCTGTATATCGACACCTCGGGCGATGCGCTGTTCAAGCGCGGCTGGCGCGAGGACAAGGGCGAGGCGCCGCTGAAGGAAACGCTGGCCGCTGCCATGCTGGCTGCCAGCGGCTGGATGGATACGCCGGACATGCCGCTGTACGACCCGTGCTGCGGCAGCGGCACCATCGCGATCGAGGCGGCGCAGATCGCCTGCCGCATCGCGCCCGGTTCGCTGCGCCGCTTCGCCTTCGAGAAGATGCTGCCGTTCCAGTCCCATGTCTGGGACACCTTGCTGAACGACGCCCACCGCGCCCAGCGCCTGCCGGCGCCGGGCGAACGCCCGCACGTGTTCGGCAGCGACGTGGCCCACCGCATGGTCGATTTCGCGCAGCGCAATGCACAGCGGGCGGGCGTGGCTGGTGCGGTCGAGTTCCGGGGGGGTGACGCCTTGCAGCGGATGCCGCCCTGCGATCCGCCCGGCGTCATGCTGGTCAATCCACCGTATGGCACGCGGATCGAGACCGCCGGTTTTGCCGGTGCCCGCCATGCGCAGGGCGCGCCGTCAGGGCCTGCGGATGCGCCCGCCGCCGCACCGGCCGGGCGCGAACAGGCGCATACCGACGACGGCGGCGAGTTCTTCGTGCAACTGGCCGCGCACTGGAAAAAGAACTACGCCGGCTGGACCGCCTGGCTTCTGACGCCAGACGTGAAGCTGCCCGGCAAGATGCGCCTGAAGGCGACCCGCCGCGTACCGATGTGGAATGGTCCGATCGAATGCCGGATGTTCCGCTTCGACATGGTTGAAGGCTCGGCACGCGCGCCCAGGGCCGACGAGGGCCGCGGCGGATGACTGGCGCCGCGGCGCCGGCGGCGGGCCGTGCGCTGGTGCTGGACACCAACATCGTTCTCGATCTGCTGGTTTTTCGCGATCCGTCGACGCTGGCGCTGGCCGACGCGCTGTCGCGCGGCGAATGGGTGTGGCATGCGACGCCGGCGATGCGCGAGGAGTTGCACCGGGTGCTGGGCTATCCGGCCTTGCAGAGCTGGATCGCTCGGACGGCCGGCGATGCCGCCCAGGTGATGCAGCAGTTCGACCGGCTGAGCCAGGTGCATCCGGATGTGGCCACGGGCGCGCCGCGTTGCCGCGATCCGGACGACCAGAAGTTCATCGATCTGGCGCTGGCCTTGACGGCCCGGCTGCTGAGCAAGGACCAGGCGGTGCTGCGGCTGCGCCGGGCGCTGGCTGCGCGCGGCGTGGTGGTGGCGACCTGCTTCAGCCCTGCAGCATGAAGCTTTCGGCCCGCGCCAGCGGCCAGGACTGGCGGTAGATCAGCGGCAGACCGCCGAGGTCGGTCTGCAGCAGCGCCCCATCGTGCATCTGCGTCAGCACCGACTGCGCCAGCGAATGCACCTTGCCATTGGAGGAGCGGCGCACGATATGGTGCGCCGTCAGATCGCCGGGATGACTCAGACCGGCAGCCTGTATCAGTTCCTTGAGCGCATGCAGCGTCATCGTGTGGTAGCTGTGAATCCGCTCCGTCTTGTCGCCGACCACCAGCGACTGCTGGCGCAGCGGGTCCTGGGTCGTGACGCCGGTGGGGCAATTGCCGGTGTGACAGGTCTGGGCCTGCAGGCAGCCCAGCGCGAACATGAAGCCACGTGCACTGTTGCACCAGTCGGCGCCCAGCGCCATCATGCGCGTGATGTCGAAGGCGCTGATGACCTTGCCCGCGCAGCCGATGCGGATGCGCTCGCGCAGTCCGACGCCGCGCAAGGTGTTGTGGACCAGCAGCAGGCCTTCCTGCAGCGGCGATCCGACATGGTTGGTGAATTCGACCGGCGCGGCGCCGGTCCCGCCCTCGGCACCGTCGACGACGATGAAGTCGGGCGTGACGCCGGTGGCCAGCATGGCCTTGACGATGGCGAACCACTCCCAGGGATGGCCGATGCATAGCTTGAAGCCGGTGGGTTTGCCGCCGGAGAGGGTGCGCAGCCGGGTGATGAAGGCCATCAGCTCCAGCGGGGTGCTGAACGCGCTGTGGCTGGACGGCGAAATGCAGTCCACGCCGACCGGGATGCCCCGCGCGTGCGCGATCTCCGGCGTGACCTTGGCGCCCGGCAGTACGCCGCCATGGCCGGGTTTGGCGCCCTGGCTCAGCTTGATCTCGATCATCTTGACCTGCGGGTCGCAGGCGTTCTGCGTGAACTTCTCCGGGCTGAAGCTGCCGTCGTCGTTGCGGCAACCGAAATAGCCCGAACCGATCTCCCAGATCAGGTCGCCGCCATGGCGCCGGTGGTGGACCGAGATCGATCCTTCGCCGGTATCGTGGGCAAACCGCCCCTTGGCGGCACCGGCGTTGAGTGCGAGGATTGCATTGGCGCTGAGCGAGCCGAAGCTCATGGCCGAGATGTTGAAGATGCTGGCGTTGTAGGGCTGGGTGCACAGGCCCTCATGGCTTTCGCGGGCTGCGATCTGCTCCGGTGTGCCGCCGATCCAGATCCGGAAGTCGTGGGTCTCGATGTGGCTGGGGGCCATGGAATGGTTGATCCATTCATAACCCTCGGCGTGGACGTCGAGCTGGGTGCCGAAGGGACGCTTGTCGGAGTCGCCCTTGGCGCGCTGGTAGACCAGTGACCGCTGCGCGCGCGAAAACGGAGATGCTTCGTTATCGCCTTCGAGGAAATACTGGCGGATCTCGGGCCGCACGTATTCGAGCATGAAGCGCAGGTGACCGATGATCGGGTAGTTGCGCAGGATGGAGCGGCGCGACTGCAGCAGGTCGTAGATGCCGATGGCCACCAGGGCCAGCAGCAGCAACAGCGATCCAGCGCCGATGCCGAACGCCAGCAAGCTGAACAGGCTGGCCAGCAGGCCCAGCACACTCAGGCCGAATACCGTGTACCGGATCGGAAAGAGTTCGTTCAGGCGGTCGAGCATGCAATAGTCTCCAAGGTCAATGGGGGGGGCGCTCAGCCGCTGCAGGTACCTGCAGCGCAGCCACATAGCGGTTCAAACCAGCTTGCGCGCGTCTGCGAACCTGTCGTCGCAGCAAGGGCGACCAGCCAAGCAGCAGGCCGGACAAACCCAAAGCCTGGCGCGACCAGCGCCAGAAGTTGAAGCTGTCATGGTGTTGCGTGATCAGGCCATCGGCGTTGAAATGGAACGTCGCGTCGATCCGGTTGTACACCGGTCGCCCCGCCGTACCGAAATGGTAGCGAGCGCTCCAGTGCAGACGCGCCGTTTGCGCGTCGACCGACACGATGCGGTAGTTCAGCTTCCAGTCGACCCTGCCCCGGCCATCCAGCGACTCGCACAACATGAACCACATGGCCATGACCCGGTCCCGGCCGTCGAGGCTGAAGACTTCGTCACGGAACTGGACCTCGGGCGCATAGCATTGCGCCATGGTTACAGGATCGAGATGTGCGAATGCGTTGTAGAAACGCATCAGCGTGGTGCGGGGCGCAAGCGGGTTGCTGTTCACAGAACCTCGGGCACGGCTGCGGCCAGGAAATCGGAGGTGGTGCGCGGGGTCCGGAAATAGCCGACGGGCGGGTGCTGCCACGGGTCGGCGGGATTTCGGGGCGTACCGCTGCGGCGCATCGCGTCCCGGGGGGCATGGGTGCCAAGCGTGCTGCCAGGGTCTGGCGCTGCCAGCAACGCGCGAGCCTGGCTCCAGGCGAAGTCCTGTTTCATGGCGTCGTCCGGGCACAGGCCAGGGCGTATCCGGTCTGCAATCGTGTAATTCTGTGTCTCCTGAGAATGCAATTGTGGTGGAGCCCGTTCGATTGCACAAGCGCGGCATGGTGCTGCGACGGCCATCGCCGGCCCCAGGCACCAGCGATGGTGCCTCCCCCGGCTGTCGTCCGGACGGCTCGCCAAGCGCTGGCCTATCCCTGACAATGGCAGCAATGGATCGCAACATGCTGGAACTGCTGCTGACAAGGGAAATGCCGTTCGGCAAGCACAAGGGCCGTATCCTGGCCGACCTGCCCGGCAACTACCTGAACTGGTTTGCGCGCGAGGGTTTTCCGCCCGGCGAGATCGGCCGTCTGCTGGCGCTGATGCACGAGATCGACCACAACGGACTGAAGCACCTGCTCGGCCCCTTGCGCAATGGCCGGCGTGCTGCGGACGCGCCTCGGGCCAGCGGCTGAGCGGTTCCCGCCGCAGGCCTGCGGGCCGCGCCGATGCCATTCTTCCCCATCACTTTTGCACCCAGGAGACATCTTCCATGACACCACAGCAATTGCTGGCGCACTTTGACAATGGTGCCCTCTGGCCTGCCGCGACGCCGGGGGCTGGCGCCAGCGACGTGACCCAGGCCTACCAGCAGCAACTCGCATTGCGCCAGCTGCGCATCGATCGTGGTGAGCTGCCGCGTGGCTTCAAGATCGGGTTCACCAACCGCGCCATCTGGCCGCGCTACAACGTGTTCGCGCCGATCTGGGGCACGGTCTGGAACACCAGCCTGGTTTTCTGCGAAGGCCGGGGTCTGGTGTCGCTGCGCAATCTCTGCCAGCCGAGGATCGAACCGGAGACCGTGTTCGGCATGCGCGCCACGCCGATGCCGGGCGCCTCGCTGGACGAATTGTTCGATGCCATTGAATGGGTGGCACCTGGCTTCGAGATCGTGCAGTCGCACATGCCCGACTGGAAGTTCACACCCGGCGATGCCGTCGCCGATGGTGGTCTGCATGGCCGGCTGCTGGTCGGGCGCCGGATCGCGCGCAATGACATCGGCGCGAACGCGGCCGAATTGCAGGCTGCATTGGCCGGCGCGCGCCTGGTGCTGCGCCAGGACAAGAAAGCGGTGGACCGCGGCGTCGGCGCCAACGTGCTCGATGGCCCGCTGCTGGCGCTGCAGCATTTCCTGCGCGAACTGCACCAATGCCCGGGCGCACCGGAGCTGCTGGCGGGCGATGTCGTCACTACCGGCACCTGGACCGATGCCTGGCCGGTGCAGGCCGGTCAGGCCTGGAGTGCCGACTTCAGCGCACCCTTGTCACGGCTGCAGGTGCGGTTCGAATAGCGCGACGGCACGGATCCTGGGCCACGCGATGGCGTATTTCGATGTCGTGATTGCCGGTGGGGCGGTGGTGGGCAGCGCGGCGGCGTATTTTCTTTCGGCCCATCCGGGTTTCACGGGCTCGGTGCTGGTGCTCGAGGCCGACCCGTCATACGCCTCCTGTGCCACGACCCGGTCCCTGGCCTCGATCCGGCACCAGTTCTCGACGCCGGGCAATATTCGCATGTCGCAGTTCGGCAGCCGGTTCATCGCGCAGGCGGGCGAATGGCTGGCGGTCGATGGCGTGGCACCCGACGTCGGTTTCCATGCGGCCGGCTATCTGTTCCTGGCCTCGGCTGACGGTCTGGCGGCACTGCAGGCCAACCATGGGGTGCAGCGGCAGTGCGGCGTCGACGTGGCCTTGCTGGACCGGCAGGCGCTGGCGCTGCGCTTCCCCTGGTTGCATACGCAGGACCTGGCCGCCGGGTCGCTGGGGCTGTCCGGTGAAGGCTGGCTGGATGCCCACAGCCTGATGCATGCACTGCGCCGCAAGGCGATCGCGCAGGGCGTGGTCTACCGCGCTGCGCGGGTGGCGCAGTTGCGTCGGCAGGGCGAGCGCATCACGGCCGTGCAGCTGCAGGATGGCAGCGAAGTGGCCTGCGGCGCGGTGGTCAATGCCGCGGGCACGGGTGCCGCCGCGCTGGCTGCAACGGCTGGCATCGACTTGCCGGTCCAGTCGCGCAAGCGCTGCGTGTTCTTCTTCCATTCGCCCGCGCAATTGCCGCACAGCCATCTGGTGATCGATCCCGGCGGCGTGTATTTCCGCCCCGAAGGCGCCGGTTTTCTCTGCGGCGTGGCCTTGCCGGAGGACCAGGATCCGGAGTGTTTCGATTTCGAGGTGCAGCACACGCTGTTCGAGGAGACGATCTGGCCGGCACTGGCGCGCCGGGTTCCGGGTTTCGAGGCCTTGCGCGTACAGCACGCCTGGGCTGGTCACTACGACGTCAACACGTTGGACCAGAACCTCATCCTGGGTGCGCATCCGGCGGTGTCCAACCTGCTGTTCGCCAATGGATTCAGCGGCCATGGGTTGCAGCAGTCGCCGGCGGTCGGCCGTGCGCTGGCCGAGCTGCTGGTGGCTGGACGGTTCGAGACGCTGGACCTGTCCGCGTTCGGCTGGCAACGGGTGATCGACGGGCGGCCGATGCGGGAAATCAACGTGGTCTGATTGCGTGCCTCGTCGCGTCGGCCGAGCTCAGGCCTGCCACACGCCATAGCCTGCTTCGCGCAGCCCGATGCCGAGCTCGACTTCCATGTCCCGTGCGCCCTCGTACGGCATCGGGTTGTACATGGCGTACAGGCCGGGTAACAGGCGCAGGCCGAAGCGGCGCACATAGCTGTTCGACTGGATGCCGGCCTTGTGCTTGTCGAAGCGCAGGTCGGGGTCCAGCCCGGTCATGCCGACATAGACAAGGGGCTTGCCGAGCTGGTAGTCGGGGTTGGCCTTGCGAAAGCGTGCCAGGTTCCAGACCGCGTCGGACAACTCGATCACGTAGACATGGTAGTGCTGGCCGCGCGGAATGCGCGGTGCACGCGGCTGGCGCGGCCTGGTCGGAGACGATTCCGGTGAGGCCTTTGCCGCGGGCCTGGCGCGGGCAGGTTTGCGGGGCGTGGTGGTGTCAGTCGCCATTGCCGGCAGAGCGGGGCGGCGTGTCGCGGGTCAGGGCGAGCAACTGCGCCAGCGCATGCTGCACGGTGGCTGCGCGCACTGCAGCGCGGTCGCCGGCGAAGTGCTGCACCTGGGTGGTCACCGTGCCGTGGATGTTCCAGCCAAACCAGACGGTGCCGACCGGCTTGGCCGCGCTGCCGCCGGTCGGCCCGGCGACGCCGGTGACGGCAACCGCGACCTGAACCGGCGCCC
>JACKLL010000017.1 GCA_024235935.1 Rhodoferax sp.
CGCCGACCGGTGGCAACTGGCGTGACAGACGCATGCGGATCAGGGCGTTCTCGGCGCAGACCTGGCCCAGCAGCACATCCGCCTGGCGCTGCGCGTTGTTGGTCAGTGCCATGGTGGCCTGCAATCCGCTCACCAGTGCCAAGGCCACGATGCCCAGCGCCACCAGCACCTCGATCAGCGTGAAACCCCGGTTGCCGCGCGTCACGGCGAGGCATCCGTGTCGTTCACCACGCTGAACGCATGCAGGCCATCGGTGCGCACATGGATGCGCTGTCCGCCGTGAACCAGCACGATGTCCTGCGGCCCGATCAGCGGCTCCGGGCCCAGGGTCAGCACGGTATCGACCGACACCGACAGGCCCTCGGTCAGCCAGGCCATGACCGGCGCGATGTCGTTGCCTGCGTTCGCCGCCGGCGACGTAGCGTCCCCGCCGTCGACAGGCACGGGCTGTGGCAGACCGATGAAGGAGAAACCGATGTCTGTGGCGCGCCAGTACACCGGCACACCCACGGCGCGCGAGCGTGCGCGGGCAGATTCCAGCATCGCCGCCAGCCGCAGGCCCTCACGCTCGAGACGGGTCTGGCCGATGTCGCGCAGTGCAAAACCGACGCCGGCGCCCGCCATCGCGATGATGGCCACCACCAGCAGCAGTTCGAGCAGCGTGAATCCGGACGCGCCGGCTGACAGTCCGCGTCGCAGGCTATTGCCAGGAGCCGACATCGGCGTTCTTGCCTTCGCCGCCGGCCTGTCCGTCGGCACCGAACGACAACACGTCGACCTCGCCCTTGAGGCCGGGGTTCAGATACTGGTAGGGCTGGTTCCAGGGATCGTTGGGAAGCTTGTCCAGGTAGGGCTTCCAGTTCGGGGGAATCGGCCCGCTGGTGGGCTTGCTGATCAGCGCCGACAGCCCCTGCTCGGCGCTCGGGTAGCGCTGGTTGTCGAGCTTGTACAGCTTGAGCGCCTGCATCAGGTTGTTGACATCGGTGCGCGCAGCGACCGTGCGCGCGTCATCGGCACGCTCGAGGACATTGGGTACGATCAGCGCCGCCAGCACACCAATGATGACCAGGACCACCATCAATTCGATCAGCGTGAAACCAGCCCGCAGGCGAATGCGCATGGCAGCACGCCTGGCAGTCGGATATTTTTTCATGAAGTCAATTCCACTCGTTGGAGGCCCTGGCAACAGCAGGTTCACACTGGATCATAATCGGCCATGACCAAGCCTTGGCCCCCCCGATTGGCGGCCTTTTTTCTGTGGGCGCTGACCGCCGTATCGGCCAGCTACTGGTTCACCCAGGTGAACGGTGTATCCGGCGTGTCCGCTTCGGCGCCGACACCTGCCGGCGAAGCCCCTGCGGTGCAACTCGGCGATCTGGCACGCGTGTTCGGCCCGGGCAAGCCCGCGGCCGGCGCGCCGACCGCAGTCAGCGTCGCCGGCCCCGATCCCTCGGCCCGGCTGCGCTTGCTGGGCGTGGTCGCCAATCGCACCCACAGAGGTGTCGCACTGATTTCCGTCGATGGACAACCCCCGCGGCCATACCGCGTCGGCAGTGCACTCGACGGCGGATGGACGCTGCAACAGGTCGGCACCCGGTCGGCCACGCTCAGCGCAAGCGCGGGTGCCACCGGCACGTTCACGCTCGAGCTGGCGCCACTGGCAGGTGCGGCCACCGCACCAGCGATTGGCAGGCCATCATTGGTGCCACCGCCACCACCGGGCCCTGGCGTCGCTGCGGCACCGCAGGGGCAGAACATCGGTGTTCCGGCAAACCGCGACGGCGACGAAGCCGAACCGCCACCCAAAGACTGAATGCGCGACGCCCATGAACGTATCACCCGCCGCCATGCCGCCGTCCAACACCCCCATCCGTTCGCGCTTCGGCGCGCGCAGCACTGCGCTGGAGGTGGTCGAAGGCCTCTCGTTGCAGGGCCGCCATGCGGTCGTCACCGGCGGCGCCGCCGGGCTGGGACTGGAAACCTCGCGCGCCCTGGTATCGGCGGGTGCCGGCCTGACACTGGCGGTCCGCAACCTGCACCAGGGTGAAGACGCCGCCGCGCTGCTGCGACAGCAGTTCCCGCAGGCCCGTATCGACGTGGCGCCGCTCGACCTGGCCGACCTGGCCAGCGTGCGCCGCTTTGCCCGTACCTGGACCGCACAGTCAAAACCCCTGCACATCCTGATCAACAACGCCGCCATCATGGCCTGCCCGCTGGCGCGCACGGCGCAGGGCTGGGAGTCGCAGTTCGCGACCAACCACCTGGGCCATTTCGCGCTGACCACCGGGCTGCTGCCGGCGCTGCGGGCCGCCGGAGCCGATGGTGGCGACGCACGGGTGGTCTGCCTGAGTTCGTCCGGCCACAAGCTGTCGACCGTCCATCTGGACGATCTGCATTTCGCACACCGCCCCTACGACAAATGGAAGGCGTACGGACAGGCCAAAAGCGCCAATGCCTTGTTCGCGCTGGGCCTGCACCTGCGCTTTGCAGCGTGCGGCATCACGGCCAATTCCGTGCATCCTGGCGGCATCATGACCGGGCTGCAGAAGTACCTGGCCGACGACGAGATGCGTGCCATGGGCTGGTTCAAGGAAGACGGCACACCCCTGGACCTGTTCAAATCCGTGGCCCAGGGCGCTTCGACCAGTGTCTGGGCCGCCACCGCACCCGAACTGACCGGCCATGGCGGTCGCTACCTGGAGGACTGCCACGAAGGCGTGCCGGCCGAGCCTGGCAACCGCATCTCCGGCTACGCGCCGCACATCATGGATGCTGCTTTGGCCGACGGCCTCTGGGAGGCATCCGAGCAGTTGCTCGCCAGCGTCGCCTGACGCTCCGCGACCCTGGTGCGGCATCAGCCCTGGTGGCTGGCCGTGCCCAGTGCGACCAGGTCCATGGGCTGGCGGACCCCTCCGACGGTGCACGCCGGCAGCACCGGGTGTGCCACCAGTGGCACATAGCCCTGCGCCAGCGCACTTTGCAGACATTGCGCACTGGTCAGCCCTTGCACCGACGCCTGCTTGGTGTGGTTCTGCAGCTTGGCCGCCCGGTTCACCGGATTGCCGATCACGGCATACTCGAGCCGGCCCTCTTCACCGATCACGCCACAGGTGACCGTCCCGGTATCGACTCCCAGGCCCACACCCGGCGCCGGTTGCCGGACAGCCTCCCGGCGCAGGCGCCAGGCTTCGAACGCCTGCAGCAGTTCCTCGGCACAGCGCAGGGCATCGGCACAAAAGGTCTCCGACGGCCGCGTCGCGCCGAACGTCACCATGATGCCGTCCCCCAGATAGGTGGTGATGCTTCCGTTGTGCCGGTGGATCACCGGCACCGCGATGCCCTGGTACTCACGCAGGATGTCGATCAGCGCGCGCGGCGGCAGCTGCGAGGCCAGCGTGGTGAAGCCCCGCAGGTCGATGAACATCGCGGCCGCCTGCCGCTGCTCGCCATCACCGCTTTGCAGCAGTTCGTCGGCGCGCGACAGGCGCTCGGCCACCTCGGGGGCAAAGAAGCGCGACAGCTGCGACACCGCAGCCTGATCCTCGACCGCATGAAACAGCAACTGCCGTGCCCGCGCGACCGACACCGACAACACCAGCGTCACGATGACAATCGACAGCACCCGGTCGATCTCGCCGCCAATCAGGATCCGACTCGAGTTCATGTACTCCACATAGTCATGGGTGATCAGCTCCGCCCCGCCCGGGGCCATCAGTGCGTAGGACAGCAGCGCCAGCCAGCCGCCGGCCGCCAGCAGCCCGGTGAACAGCACGTAGCCCGGCGAAATGCTCAAGGCCCGCAGCACGATGAAGATGAACACGTAGAGCAGCGTCGGCGCCTTCAGATAGAACGCCGCCGGCTGCCCGTACTGCAGGTGAAAACTCCAGATCGTCACCATCAGCATACTGATGTCGACCACCACCGACAGCAGCCGCACCGGCATCGACAGTCCGCCACCGTAGGCCAGCCACAGACGCCCGATGGTGAACAGGCCGTAGAACCCCAGCGCCCACGGCACCGGATAGAACATCGCGTCGGGCGGCGCGGTGCCGGGCGCGACCAGGTACAAGGTGCCCAGCACGGATATCAGCGCGGCCTGCACCCAGCCGATCAGGATCTCGCTCTTGCGGTCGAGTTCGCCCAGGGCCCGTGTGACCCGCGCCGGCACCCGGTCGCCCGGTTCGGAGCGCCATTGCCCCAGCCAGCTCAGAACAGTGTCGGGAGAGCGCTTTTCAGTGGCCATGTTGCATGGGTCGCACAGCGGCGGCTTTTCTTTCAGTGTGCCGCAACAGCGCTGTGCCATGGCCATGCTGTGGCGCCTGCGCGACGGGCTGGTGACAGCTTCAGTTTGCAGTTGAAGGCCTGCGGTTTCCGCGCTATGTTCGTGTCAGTTCTCGCCCTCCCCTTCAAACCCCTCTTCACGAGCACCTTCATGCGCCGAATCCCTCTTCTTCTGCTGTGCGTCAGCCTCTTCACGCCGCTTCTGCTCAATCCGGCTTCGGCCCAGGCGTTCCCCAACCACCAGATCCGGCTGGTCATCCCGTTTCCGCCAGGCGGCGGCACCGACATCGCAGCCCGGCTGGTGGGCGAGCGTCTCGGCGCCCAGCTCAAGCAGACCGTGGTGCCGGACAACAAGCCCGGTGCCAATGGCGTGATCGCGTCCGAGCTGGTGGCTCGCGCCGCCCCCGACGGCTACACCTTGCTGGTGGCCACCGGCAGCAGCCATGCGTTTGCACCCGCACTCGGCGTCAAGCTGCCGTTCGATCCGGTGAAGGACTTCATCCCGGTCGCGCTGATCGGCCAGTTTCCGACCGTGCTGGTGCTGAATCCGGCCGTGCCGGCCAAGACCATGCGCGAGTTCGTCGACTATGCACGCCAGAATCCGAAAAAGCTCAACTACGGCTCGGCCGGCAACGGCAGCACCAACCATTTCCTGGGCGAGCTGGTCAAGCAGGTCGCCGGCATCGACATGCTGCACGTGCCCTACAAGGGCTCCGGCCCTGCGTCGCAGGACCTGCTGGCCGGGCAGATCCAGGTCATGGTGGACAGCGTCGCAGCGGCCAAGGGCAACATCGAGGCCGGCAAGCTGCGGGCACTGGGTGTCACCACGCCGCAGCGCGTCGCGCAGCTGCCTGACGTGCCCACGCTCAAGGAAAACGGATTCGACATCGAATACGCAGGCTGGGTCGTCGTCATGGCGCCGGCCGGCACGCCGGCCGACGTCGTGGCCACGCTGCACGATGCCTTCGCTGCGGCCATGAATGATCCACTGGTGGTGGACCGCTATGGAAAGCAGGGCATCATCATCAAGCCGATGTCGCTGGCGGAGTTGCCGGTCTACCTGCGCAACGACAAGGAGCGCTGGGCCAAGGTTGCGGCGCAGGCCGGCCTCAAGGCCGAATAGCGGCACACGGCACCCGCTGCTGTTGCGCGCGCGGCGGGTCGCCGCGACAGGCCGCTGCCGGCCGCTGCCAGCCGCTGGCGGGCCGGGCGGGTGACGCCCGGCTGGTTATCATGGTTCCCGCCCCTGCGGTTGACGGGGTGACTGCCTTCGGAACCCTGCCATGAAAACTGCCCGCCTGCTGTTTGCCACCTGCCTCGCCCTGCTCGCGCTGCCCAGCGGGGCCTGGAGCAATCACAGCTTCGTGACCTACCGTGCGTTCGACACCATGCCGGAGGTCGCTCAGGCGGCGCCGGTGCCGGCGGAGCCGCTGGAGGCCTTCCTCAAGGACCAGGAGGCGGCCATCGCCACGCTGCTCGCGGGCCAGGAGCAATGGGCGCGCAGCCACATGCCGCAATACGCACCCCGCGCCGCGTCGCTGGACTTCAAGGCCGATCCCGCACGCAGCGATGCCGAGCGCCGCAAGGCATTCCTGACCGCGCTGCGGATATCGCCCCTGAGCCGGTTCGCGCTGTACCTGCAGCCGGACCCGCGCGAAACACCCGACCCGGCGCGCCTGCTACCGCATGACGCCGTGAACTTCCTGCCCGAACAGCCCAACGACACGCACCGCTTCGTCGGCATCGCACCGCAGCAACCGGTCGCGCCGCTGGCCGTGCTGGCATCGGCATCGGACGAGCCCGATTACGGTCTCGACATCAACCTGTGGCAGGACAGCCCTTCCGAATGGGGCAAGACCTATGGCTTTGGCACCATACCCTTCGGCAACCCGGCGCTGTACTACGCCACCCAGGCGCCGTTCCACATGGGCTTCTACCACCAGGACTGGTTGATCTACAAGGCCGCACCCTTCATCCAGCGCACCTATCCGCTGATGCGGATCCAGCAATACACCAGCCTGGCCAGCCTGGCGTTTCGGACGGGTCACGCCTATTGGGGCTGGCGCTTTTCCGGACTCGCACTGCATTACATCCAGGACCTGACCCAGCCCTACCACTCCGATCTCGCCCCCGGCGACAGCACGCTGCGCCTGATCACGGCCAACGTGCTGGCCATGGCCGGCTTCCCCGGCCGGCGCGACGACCTGGTGGTGCTGCTGTCCAACCGCCATCTGGCGCTGGAGAAATTCCAGAACGAGGCCATGTACGCCAACGCCAGGGCCGGCAAGGACACGTCGCTGGAGCAGGCTCTGCGGCGCCGCGACCTCGACGCTGCCTATCCCGCCTGGAGCGAGCTGTATGCGCGCGACACCGTGTCGCTGGAGGCGCATGCGATCAGCGGGCGCACCGTGCAGACCCTGGTGGCCAACGTGCCGCCCGCATTGGTGTCGGACCCGAAGTTCGACTTTGGCGTGAAGGAAGCCGACATCCAGCTGATGGCCGAGATCGAGCGCTTCGGACCCGGCAAGCGGGCCGAGCTCGAAACGCTGCTTGCCGAACTGTTGGGCCGGCTCGGCGCCCACAGCCGCAACACCGTGCGCGGCGTGCTCAAGGCGGCCGGGCGCTGAACCTGCCGCTGCCGCTGCGGATGCGGCGGATGACCCTCACCCGGCCTTACTTCCTGGCTGCCCGTCCTGTGAACGGCATGCGCGATGCTGCCGCCAGCGCGACAGCTCCACCAAGGTGATGCAGGCGGCCAGCCATGCCGTTCCCGATGCAAAGCCGGCCGCAACATCGCTCACGTAGTGCACCCGCAGGAAGATCCGGCTCACACCGACGCTCAAGGCCAGCAGCACCGCCGCCAGCAGCACCGGCAGATGCCAGCGCTGCGGTAGCAGGCGCAAGCCGAGGTAGGCCAGCATTCCGAACGCCACCACCGTGCCCGAACTGTGACCGCTGGGAAAGCTGAAGCCATCGGCCACGGCGCCATTCACCGCATGCGACGGACGCATCCGGGCGAAGAGCTGCTTCAACGCCGGATTGAGCAGCCCATTGCCCGCCAGCGCAAGCGCCCACGCCAGCACCAGGCCGACCCGCCGGCGCAACAGCAATGCGGTACCGACCGCCACGCCCAGCACGCCCAATGTGACCGGGTCGCCCAGCCGCGTGAGCAGCGCCGCCGCCTGCACGATCGCGGAGGGCACGGACTCGGCCAGCGCGTCGGTGAAGGCGATGTCGAATGCCGACAGCCCGTGGTCGTCGCGCAGTTGCCAGGCCAGCCAGATGAAAAAGAACCCACCCAGCAAAGCCACCGCGCAAGGTGACGCCCAGCGACGTGCGGACCCCGGCCGCGCCGGCACGTTGGGCAACAGCAGCCACCAGCCCAGCAGCGTGGCACCGACCAGCAGCACCGATGCCGCCGCATACAGCCACACCGCGTGCGCTCCCAGCCACGCGGCGGCCTGCACGACAACGGGGTCATTCATCGCGCCATGCGCAGTGGCTCGAACGCGGTCACTGCAGCGCGCGCAAATGCCGGCCCGGCAGCCGCACAGTCCCATCGCTCGATCACGCAGTGTCCGAGCGGTGCATCCTGGCCCCAGCGCAGCACGTTGACGGAGTTGGGCTGCTCGCCGCGCACGCGGTGCGACACCGCGGTACCGGCCTGCACCACCCACAGCGGCCGCGGCAAGTCGGTCAGGGGCATCACACAGGGCAGATGAATGTGCCCCCCCAACACCAGGTCGGCACCGGCATCGGCCCAGCGGCGCACGGCTGCCGCATGCCGCGCTACGAGGTTGTGGACCTCACCGGCCTGCGGTACCGCAACCGGCTGGTGCACAACGATCACCCGCAGCTGTCCGGGTGCGGCGCCGGCGATGCGTGCGGCCACGCGCTCGATCTGCGCAGCGGAAATTTCGCCATTCTTGTGCCGCCACCAGCGCGTGGTGTTCAGGCATGTCACCAGCAGATCGGCCGACGCATGCACCGGCTCGAGATCGTCGCCAAAGGTCTCGCGGTAGCGGCCGTAGGGACGGATCAGACGTGACAGCACATCGAACAGCGGTACATCGTGGTTGCCCGGTATCGCCAGCACGGTTGCGGGCAGACGATCGACAAAGGCCCGTGCAGCCTGGAATTGCGCCCGTCGGGCGCGCTGGGTGATGTCGCCCGAGAGCACCACCAGGTCCGGGCACAACTGCATCGCGAAGGCGACCAGCGCCTCGACCACCGGTGCACGTTCGGTGCCGAAGTGCGTGTCGGAGATCTGCAGCAGCACACTCATGCCGCGGCCTTGATGAGGAACAAGGGGCGCGGCGAGCATCCTATCTCCAGCGGCACGCGCAGATGCTGGACTTCGCCATCCATCGCCACACGAATGCGCCGCCGTCCGGGCAGCATGCGTGGCCGCACCTGCATCTGCGTGAACGCGAAGCGCTCGACCGTGTCGGCCTCACCCAGCGTACCCAGCGCGCCGCGCAACATCAGCCCCAGCATCGCCAGTGTGCTGATCGGTCGCAGCATCACCCCTGAGATGCGGCCGTCTTCGCGCGCATCGGGCCGGGCCAGGCCTACGCGCGCCAGTTGCAGCTGGTTGTTGCCGACAAACAGCGTCGGTGTGGTGACATCGCGTACCGTACCTTCCTGGCGAATGTGCAGCCGCAGCGGCCGGTGCGTGCGCAGCAGTGTCATGGCGCTGGCGAACAGCACCACCAGCCGATGGCGACCGAAGCGCGCGGTATAGGCCTCGCGGTCCTTGAGCATGTCGGGATACATGCCCAGGCTGGCGTTGACCAGGAACAGCTGATCGTTGACGACCCCGACCTGCACCGGCACCGCTGCACCCCGCAGCAGCACACGGGTTGCCTCGGCGGCATCCTCCGGCAGTCCGTGCGTACGCGCGAAGTAGTTGAACGTGCCTTGCGGCACCAGTCCCATCGGACATCCATGTGCATGGGCCGCCCGGGCGACGGCATTGAGCGTGCCATCGCCGCCCACCGCCACCACAGCCGAGCGCCGCCGCATCGCCGTGCGCACCGCCGCATCGGCGGCCTGTGCCAGATCGGCAGGACGGACGAAGCGCAGCTCGCCTTCCCGGCCCGCCTCGGCCAGCGCAGCCTCGATCGCGGCCCGCTTCTCCTCGGGCGCATGGCTGCCTGAGGCCGCGTTGATGATGAACACCAGCCGCCGCTCGGGGTCCACCCTCGGCACCAAGGCCGTCAGCGTGTCAGGCCGCCTCATGGGATCTGGTTCGAGATCTCGGTCATGCTCCAAGTGTGCCCGACCCGCGAAGGCTTGCGCCGCAAATCCGTCTCCCAGGGCGTCGAACGGCATGCCGTCTGACAAGACGATCGGTCCTCGTCGCCTTCCGCAAGCCAGTCGCCTTTCCTAGACTGGTGTTTTGCGGCCAAAGTGGCTGCACAGGGACCTGGTTCCTGGCAGCACCCACGCCGAACGATCGACGGTCGCCGCAGTGCTTCGACGTGCGCTGCCACCCCGCCGCCCCCCCTCGACAAGGAGACGATATGAAGATTCTGATGGTTCTGACTTCCCACGACACACTGGGCGATACCGGGCGCAAGACCGGCTTCTGGCTGGAGGAATTCGCCGCACCGTACTACGTGTTCAAGGATGCCGGCGTACAGGTCACGCTGGTCTCGCCCAAGGGGGGGCAGCCGCCGCTGGATCCAGTGAGTGATGCACCGGACGCGCAGACCGCTGCCACACGGCGCTTCAAGTCCGACGCTGCGGCGCAGACAGCGCTGGCGCACACCGGCAAGCTGGCCGACGTCACGAGCGATGCCTTCGATGCGGTCTTCTACCCGGGCGGCCATGGCCCGCTGTGGGATCTGTCCGAGGACAGGCAATCGATCCAGCTGATCGAAACCACCATCGCTGCCGGCAAGCCCGTGGCGGCGGTCTGCCACGCGCCGGCCGTGCTGCGCCATGCCCGGACTGCCGACGGCTCGCCGCTGGTCAAGGGTCGCAAGGTCACCGGCTTCACCAACAGCGAAGAGGCGGCGGCGCAACTGCTGGATGTCGTGCCGTTTCTGGTGGAAGACATGCTGATCAAGAATGGCGCCGACTACCGCAAGGCAGCCGACTGGCAGTCGCATGTCGTCCGGGACGGTCTGCTGATCACCGGCCAGAACCCGGCCTCCTCCGACGCTGCGGCCCACGCGCTGCTGGACATGCTCAAGCCGCACTGACCGCACGGATCAGAAACACCGGCGGCTATGGCCGCAGCCCCTGGAACTTTGACCGGAGAGACCCCGCATGGCTTACCAGAGCAAGAACCCCTACAACGGCGAGGTCGGCAAGACCTTCGACGAAATCAGCGATGCGCAGCTCGAGGCCTGCATCAAGGCGGCCGACGATTGCTTCCGCACGCAATGGCGCAATACCCGCTTCGACGAACGCAAGGCGATCCTCAAGCGTGCCGCCACCATCATGCGCGAGCGATCGCAGGATTTCGCCGCGCTGATCACGCTGGAGATGGGCAAGCTGATTGCGCAGAGCCAGGGCGAGGTCGCACTGTGCGCGGCCATCCTCGACTACTACGCCGACCATGCCGAGCAGTTCCTCGCACCCGAGACGCTGGCGGCGGGCCGCGGCGAAGCGATGGTCGAGAGCAGTCCGCTGGGTGTGCTGTTCGGCGTCGAGCCCTGGAACTACCCCTACTACCAGATCGTGCGTTTCGCGGCGCCCAATCTGATGGCCGGCAACGTCGTGATGGTCAAACACGCCTCCAATGTGCCGCAATGCGCCCTCGCCTTCGAAGACCTGATGCGGGAGGCCGGCGCACCCGCAGGTGCCTACACCAATCTGTTCGTCTCCAAGGACCAGGTCGGCTGCATCATCGACGACGACCGGGTGCGCGGCGTGGCGCTGACCGGCAGTGAAAGTGCCGGAGCGGTGGTGGCTGCGCGCGCCGGCAAGAACCTCAAGAAGACCACGCTGGAGCTCGGCGGCAGCGACCCATTCATCGTGCTGGAGGACGCCGACCTCGACAAGGCCGTCCGGCATGCCGTCAGCGGCCGCATGGGCAATTCGGGGCAGGCCTGCACCGCGTCCAAGCGCATCATCGTCGTCGACGCACTGGCCGATCGCTTCCTCGAAAAATTCCAGGCCGCGATGGCCGGCTTCACGCCGGGTGACCCGATGGACAAACAGACCACGCTGGCGCCCTTGTCCTCGATGCAGGCTCTGAACACGCTGCTTGGCCAGGTCGAGCAGGCGGTCGAGCGCGGCGCACGCATCCTGCTGGGCGGCAAGCGCATCGACGCTGAACAAGGCGCGTTCATGCAGCCGACGATCCTGACCGACATCCGATCCGGCAATCCGGCCTACCACCAGGAGTTCTTCGGTCCGGTCGCGCTGTTCTTCCGCGTCGCCAACGAGGATGCTGCCGTGCAGCTGGCCAACGACTCCCCGTTCGGGCTCGGTGGCTCGGTCTTCACGTCCGACATCGCGCGCGGCAAAGACGTGGCGCGGCGCATCGATACCGGCATGGTCTTCATCAATTCCAGCGCCGTCTCGTCGCCGGAATTGCCCTTCGGCGGCGTGAAGAACTCGGGCTACGGCCGCGAACTGTCGGTCGCCGGCATCCAGGAATTCGTCAACAAGAAGCTGATCCGCGTGAACTGACACGCGTTGACCCGCGCGCGGGCTTACGGGCGACCCGCGCCGGCTGCGTCGTCGAGACGCCGGCTTCCTGCCCGCGGGAAGACTCTCCAGCGCGTCCACGGCGGGCGCGCTACCTGGCGGCATACCCGCGCAACAGCCACAGGGCGCTTTGGCGATAGACTCACAGACCGTGCCGCGAGCTCCGGTCTTGCAGCGTGTTCATGCCCCAGGCCCACACCGCCAGACCCGGACCGCGTCCACCCCCCACCCCACATCGATCACCCGCGGAAGATCGCCATTCAGACTGCCTGCACGGCCATTCTTCCCCCAGGCTTCAGAAAGAACCACCATGCGAATCGCAATCATGGGCGCAGGCGCCGTCGGCGGCTACTTTGGCGGGCTGTTGGCCCTGAGCGGTCTGGATGTCACCTTCATTGCGCGCGGAGCGCATTTGCAGGCGATGCAGAAAAGCGGCCTGACGCTCGAGACCCCCAAAGGCACACTGCAGGTCGACCATGCCCGGTTTGTCGCCGACCCCTGCGAAGTGGGCGACTGCGACGTGGTGCTGTTCGCGGTCAAGGCCTACGATATCGAGGCCGCCGCCGCCCCGCTCAAACCACTGGTCGACCGGGGTGCGACGATCATCTCCGTGCTCAATGGCGTCGATCACCAGGACCGCATCGGCGCCGTTGTCGGAGCCGACTACGTGCTGGGCGGCCTGGCCCTGGTATCGGGGGTGATGACGGCGCCTGGTGTGATCCGCTACACCTCACCGATGTCGAGTCTGCGCTTTGGTGAGGCCGACGGCAGCCTGAGTCGCCGCGCGGTGGCGTTTCGCGACGCCTGCATGGCGGCCGGATTCGATGCCGAGGTGGTCAGCGACATCCGCGCCGCGCAATGGACCAAGTTTGTCGCGCTCGCCACCAATGCCGCGCTCACCAGCCTGTTCAGGCTCCCGGCTGGCTACATCTACCATGACGCGCAGACCATTCCTTTGGCGCTGCGTGGATTTGAGGAGGTCGCCGCAGTGGGGTGCGCAATGGGTATCGCCTTGCCATCCGATGTGGTGGAACGTGCCCTGGCCATACACCAGTCATTCCCCAAGGGCATGTACGCCTCGATGTACCACGACCTTGCCAAGGGCAGGCCGATGGAACTGGACAGCCTGTCGGGTCATATCGTCCGGCAGGGCCGCGCACTCGGTGTGCCGACACCGGTCCACGAAATGGCCTACCTGGCGCTCAAACCCTATCTGCATGGCACACCCAAGCCCCTCTCGGACTAGTCTTTCAGGGGCCCACCGCGACGGCGGGCCCCGGCTGCATGCTTGTCGGATGGACGCTCAGGCCATGGCCGCGGACATCGCCGGGTAGTCCGTATAGCCTTTGGCGCCCGGGGTGTAAAAGCTGCCGGGATCGGGCTGGTTCAGTTCCGCCCCCGCCTGGATGCGCTCTGGCAGATCAGGGTTGGCCAGGAAGGCGGTACCGAAAGCGACCGCATCGAGCTTGCCTTCGGAGATCGCCTGCTCGGCTTCGGCCGGGGTGTAGCCCATGTTGCCAATCAGCACCCCTTGGTAGTTGGCACGCGCCACGGTCATCACATCGCCTTTTTGCGCCTGGAAGAAGTCCGAACGCATGACATGCAGGTAGGCCAGCTTGAATGCATTGAGACGCTCGGCCAGAAATCCGATCAGGCCGATCGGATCGCTGTCGATCATGCTGTTGTAGCTGTTGAGCGGTGACAGACGCAGTCCCACGCGCTCGGCGCCGATCGCAGCCGTGACCGCCGTCAGCACCTCGAACAGGAAGCGCGCGCGGTTCTCCAGCGATCCGCCATAGCCGTCGGTGCGCTTGTTGGCACTGTCGCGCAGAAACTGGTCGATCAGATAGCCATTGGCACCATGCACTTCCACGCCGTCAAAGCCGGCCTCGATGGCGTTTCTGGCACCTTGGGCGTAGGCGGCCACCACCGTGGGGATTTCTTCCAGCGCAAGGGCACGCGGCACCGCGTTGGGCAGCTTGCCCTTGGGCGTGTGCACGTCACCGTCGATGGCGATGGCACTGGACGACACATTCTCCGCGCCATCGTTCATGGCCGGGTGGGCCGCACGACCCGCGTGCCAGATCTGCATGAAGATGCGTCCGCCCCTGGCATGTACCGCATCCGTGACCTTCTTCCAGCCGGCGACCTGCGCCGGGGAATAAATGCCAGGCTCGGCGGCGAACGCAGACGTACCGGGCGCGACCATGGTGCACTCGGTGATCAGCAGGCCGCCACTGGCACGCTGGGCGTAATACTCCGCCATCAGGTCATTGGGCAGGTGCTCCAGACCGGCACGGGTGCGCGTCAACGGAGCGAGCAGGATACGGTTGGGCAGCGTCAGGGGGCCAAGGCGCAAAGCATCGAAAAGCATGGGATTGAATCCGTAGAGTGAAACCGGATCGCAAGGTAGCACTATCGCATTGACACGGCGCCAGCAGACTTACTGGAAATTCGCTAGCAAAACCGGAGGCAGGCCTGGCGCAGACCCTGCCCAAGAGACGGGAACAGCCCTGTCAGCGGCTTTCCGCCACCTGTGGATCCGGGTCGGCAGGCTCGGCGCGCGGCGTCGCCGCACTGGCCTCGACCGCATCCGCCTCGTCGCGTGCCACATGCAAGGTCTGCGTCGGAAACGCGATCTGCGCCCCATGCTTCTCGATGACCTGGCCAATCTGCAGCAGCACGTCCTGCTTGACGTGCTGAAAGTCCATCCAGTTCCTGACTTTCGTGAAGGTGTAGACCATCAGGTCGAGCGACGATGCCGCATAGGCGTTGAAGTTGACGATCAGGGTCTGGGTGGTGTCGATGTCGGGGTGTGCCTGCAGCATGGCGCGGATGTCGTCCACCACCGGCTTGACGACCGCAAAGTCGTCATAGCGCAGGCCGATCGTCAGGTTGATGCGGCGATGGCTCATCCGCGACGGGTTTTCGACGACGATGCTGGTGAATACCGCATTGGGCACGTAGATCGGGTTCTTGTTGAAGGCGCGGATCCGGGTGTGGCGCCAGCTGATGTACTCGACCGTGCCCTCCAGGCTCTTGTCGGGCGAGCGGATCCAGTCGCCCACGGCAAATGGCCGGTCCAGATAGATCGTCAATCCGCCAAAGAAGTTGGCCAGCAGATCCTTGGCCGCAAAGCCGACCGCGATGCCACCGACGCCGCCCAGCGCCAGCAGCCCGGTGATCTGGAACCCCAGCGTCTGCGCCGACATCAGGATCGCCACGATCACCGTGACCAGCCGCGCCAGCTTGCTCAGCGCATCAATGGTGGTGTGGTCGACTTCTTCGCCGCGCTTCACCCGCAGGCTCACGATGTTGTGACCGACCTGGCCGACAAAACTCAGCAGGAACCATCCCATGCAGGCAATCAGCGCGACATCGCGCAATGCCGTCACCTCGGACAGAAACGGCTCGTCGATCTGGCGTTGCAGCACCCGCGCCATCACGCCGGCTCCGACCAGCCACATGGCGGCCAGCACCGGGCGACTGGCACTCTGCACCAGCGCATCGTCCCACACCGACGAGGTGCGCCGCGCCGCCTTGGCCGCATGGCGCAGCAGCACCTGCGCCAGCTGATTCGCGAGCACCGTCACCAGCGCGATGATGGCCAGCGACGCCACCCACAATTCGATGCCTACGTATTGACTCAGAAAACTGCTCAGACGATTCATGCGGGCTACTGTAAGCGATGGAGATGATCCCCCGTCGCCGCCGCACGTCCACCCACGCGCATCTGTTACAACGGGTGATGATCGATTCGCCGCCCGCCACCGCCCTGCCAACGGCTTCCGATGCCGCCCACGGCGAACCCACGCCACACGGCGCTGTCCGGATTCACTGGGTCGAACGGGGACTGCCACAGTCGTCCCGCTGGCACAGCGAGCGGGGTGCACCGCCGCCGACGCAGGTGGTGCTGTGCGACGACACCACCACTGCCGATGGCGCCTACCGGCTGGCCTGCGCCGGCACCGCACTGCTGTGGCGCGGCGACTTTCACAATGCACGCCAGTTGCTGCAAGCCCTGGGCCGGCGCAACGACCAGCCGCCCGCGCGCAAGCGCCGTGGCGGTGGCGCGCTCAAGGCGGCCGCATCGCAGCCTCAGGGGCCTGCCAATTTCCACCGGCACCGGATGGCACAGTCGCAGCGTGCCCGCATCCTGGGCATGGTGCTGCTGCAGATCGACGCCGACTATGCGATTTCCTTGCGCCGCGCACCCGACGTGCGCCTGGCCTGCACCGAGGCCTGGGGCCCTGCCGCCCCATTGGAGGGCAGCTCGGTGGTGTCGCTGCGCGAGCTGATGGGTGTCACCAGCGCGCACGAATGGCGTCTCCGGGGTGTCGAGGTGCCCGCGCTGGGGGCGGGCCCGAACAACCGCATCCATCCCCACTACGGCGTGTTCTCGCCGGCGCGCGGCGAATACATCGACCTGGTCGCGCAGGCGGCGCTGCCGGTCACCGGCCAGCAGCCCTATGTGGCATTCGACATCGGCACCGGCAGCGGCGTGCTGGCGGCGGTGCTGGCCCGGCGCGGCCTGCCGCATATCGTGGCCACTGACCTGGAGCCGCGCGCGCTGGCCTGCGCCGGGGACAACCTGGAGCGCCTGGGCCTGCAGGCCCAGGTGACACTGTGCCAGACCGACCTGTTCCCCAGCGGCCAGGCTTCGCTGATCGTCTGCAACCCGCCCTGGCTGCCGGCACGCCCCACGGCGCCGATCGAACGCGCGGTCTACGACGAGGGTGGCCGCATGCTGCAGGGATGGTTGTCGGGACTGGCGGCGCATCTGGCGCCGGGTGGCGAAGCCTGGCTGGTGCTGTCCGACCTGGCCGAACGGCTGCAACTGCGCAGCCGCGACGCGCTGCTGGCGGCCATTGCGGCTGCCGGACTGACGGTGGCCGGACGCGCCGACACCCGGCCGCAGCATCCCAAGGCGGCAGACCGGCGCGACCGGCTGCAGCTCGCCCGCAGCACCGAGATCACCTCGCTGTGGCGCCTGGTACGGACCGATGCGGGAAAGGCGCTGAACATGGTTCCGTGATAAGCGGTTAAAGTTGTCCAAACCAAGGGGCTGGCGCCAGCGCCCCCGTCTGGCGCACGGACCCCGCAGCGGAGGACGCACCATGCCCACCCATCCCGCGCGGCCGGATCCTGGCAATGCCGCAGACACCGGCGACCCGACCGCCCCACCCCTGTCCGACGACTGGCAGTCGCTGCTTGCACAGGAGCGGCTGGCCATCGCACAGCGCCGCCGCCACGTACAGCAGGGTGCCGCTGGCGACACCGGCAACACTGCGACTGCATCCCTGCCCCGCGTCGGACTGGCCCTGTCCGGAGGCGGAGTCCGCAGCGCGACCTTCGCGCTCGGACTGATGCGCGGCCTGGCGCAGCACCGCACCGCAGCCCCAGCGGCCACGGCCGATAGCCCGCCCGAAGCCGAGGCTCCGGATGCAGGGCTGATCCGCGAGGGCCTGCTGGGGCGACTGGACTATCTGTCGACCGTCTCGGGGGGCGGGTATATCGGCGCGATGTATGGCCGCCTGGTCGCCACCTATGGCGGGCAACGGGCGCAGCAACTGATGGCGAGCGGCCAGTCCCCTGTCCTGGGCTGGCTGCGCCGCAATGGCCGCTACCTGACGCCGGGCGGTGCGCGCGACTCCGGCATGGCCATGGTCACCTACCTGCGGGCCTGGATGGCGATCCACGCCGAGTTCATGTTCGCCTGCATCCTTCTCGGCCTGGTGGTCATCCTGCCGCACCTGTGGCAGCACAGCCTGCAGGTGCTTGACGCCAATGCATGGGAACCCTGGTACACCGCCTGGTGGGCCATGGCCATCGCTTTCTGGACGGCGTTGGCTCCAGGCCTGATCGCCGGCTACTGGGCCGCCCGCGACGGCCCGGACCCGACCCGCACGGCCACCCGGCTGGGCTGGCGCGATGCATCCTTCGTGCTGATCATTGCCGCTGGCGCCTTTGCGCTGCTGCGCAGCCTGTATGCGAACCAGGTTCTCGATCCTGTGCACAACAGCCTGACCTGGCCGGGTGCGGGTGCATTGGCACTGGGGTCGGTGGTGATCGGGCAGGTCGCCACCATGGTCTGGCTGGTCATCGACCGCACGCCCCATGCACTGAAGGTCGCGCGTGTGCGCAACCTGCTCACCCGCAATCTGCGCGCGGTGATGCTGATCACCCTGGCACTGATCGGCATCGGCATCCTGGACCGGTTGAGCTGGTGGATCCTGGCCGAATTCCAGACCGGCAATGCCTGGTTGTGGCGTGGCGTCGGCGTCGGCAGCGTGGTGCTGGTGATCCTGCGTGCGCTGGTGCAGCCGCTGCAGAAGATTGCCGCCGAGAGCGCGAACCGTGCGCGCGAATGGCTGCCGCTGCTGCTTGAGGCCGGCAGCATGTTCGGCATGCTGGTGCTGGTACTGGTCTGGCTGGTGTTGCTGCAGTGGTTCGTGTTTGCACCCGACACCTTCGACGCGCTGCGTGCGGTGCCGGCCTGGATGCGCGCCAGCCTGCTGGCAGCCGCCTGGCTGGCCTGGACCGTGCTGTCGGCCGGCAATGTGCAGATGGCCAACACCTCCTCGCTGCACAGCTTCTACCGCGCGCGCTTGACGCGCGCCTACCTGGCCGTAGGCAACCGCAAACGCGATCTGGCCGACCAGAACGGTGTCCGCTCCGACGTGACACGGGTCGTCGACGGCGACGACACCAGTCTTTGGCACTACCGCCCGGATCGCCAGGGCGGCCCGATCCACCTGGTCAACACCTGCCTGAACCAGACCCGCGACGACAAGAGCGGCCTGTACAACGCCGACCGCAAGGGCACCGCGGTCACGGCCAGCTGGCGCGGCTTCGAGATCGGCCCGCACGATTTCATCGCGATGCAGGAGTGCCATGACGTCGGCACGCTCGGCCGCTGGGTCGCGGTGTCCGGTGCCGCGGCCTCTCCCGGCGCCGGCTCCTACACCTCGCGCGGGCTGGCCCTGCTGCTGTATTTCATGGGCGTGCGCCTGGGCCACTGGATGCGCGCGCCGCAGCAGAAGGTGCAATTGCGCTGGCTCAGCGCCCTGTCCTGGCGGCTGATCCCCAAGCCGATGATGCTCACCAGCGAGGCGTCGGCCACCTTCTACGGTGTCGAGCGCCCCTGGTGGTATCTGTCAGACGGCGGACATTTCGAGAACACCGGTGTCTACGCCCTGCTCAAGCGCGAGCTGGACTTCATCATCTTGTCCGATTCCGGTGCCGACGGGCGTTTCGAATTCGCCGATCTGGAGAATCTGGTGCGCAAGGCACGCATCGACTTCGGTGCCGAGATCGACTTCTACACCCGCAGCGAGGCGGCCGAGCTGTTCCCCGTCGACAGCTGCGAGCTGACCGTGCTGTCGCCCGAAGACATGGGCAATGTGCATTCCAGCCGGGGCGTACTGCTGGCGCGCATCCGCTACCGCGAACGGCCGGGACCGGCGGCGGCCGACGGCAGACCGGGGCCGATGGTGCGCCCCGAGGGTACGCTGCTGGTGGTCAAGCCCAACCTGCATGACGCCCTGGACCTGGACCTGCTGTCCTACGCGCGCAAGCACCCCAGCTTTCCGCACGAGTCCACCAGCGACCAGTCGTTCGACGAGGCCCAGTGGGAAAGCTACCACCGGCTGGGCGAGGACTTCGGCCGTGCCATGTGCCCGGCCTGGCTGGCCCGCCTGCCCGGCTGGCACCAGCCCGCACAGCATGCCCTGCGGGTCTCGGCGCGGCTGGGGCCGGCGGCCCGCGAGGCCGAGACCCAGCGCAATGAGCCGCTGTGGCGGCGCAATGTGCGTGCCGCCGCGATCGGCACCACGCTGGGCGTGGGTGCATCGGGCACCTTGCTGCTGTCGCTGTGGCAGATGCAGGACCAGTTCCAGCGCAACCGGGCCGACCAGCAGGCCGAGGCTCGCCAGCTGTTCACCGAAGTCTCCAAGGGGCTGCAATCCTTCGACGGCACTTGTCCCGAGGTGCCCGAGCACGTGGTCACGCAGGCGGCCATGCTGCTGGACCTGCGCAACAGCCCGTCGATGCGCCCGCTGGAACAGGCCGGGCTCGAACGACTGGCCAGCCGCATCACCGAGGAGTGCGCACGTGCACCCGCCGCCAGTGCGCAGTGCGGCGCGAATTTCCGGCGCGTGCAGAGCAGCCTGTGCACGCTGGTGCGCAAACCCCCGACACAGGACACAGCCCTGAACTACTGGCATCCGGGTGCGTCGCCGCAGGAGCAGATGGTCGACGGACAGGCGGTCTGGCTTGCGGCGACCAGCCGCTTCCCAATGCTCGCCGCGTTGATGGCTGCGGGCGCCGATCACTCGACCCCGCAGGTGTCGGCGTCGGCGGGCCCCGCGGCCGATGCCGACGCCGGCATGGCAGCTGCGCCGGCCCCCACGACCGTCGATGGGGCTGGGACGGCGGTCCTGGGTGGAGTGATCGCCCCGCCCGAGTCGGCAGGCGAGGCCATACCGGCACCGGGTACGCCCTATGGCGCGGCGCCCCCCCTCCCGACGCCCTTCACATCGGCCGCATTGCAGGCATGCGCTCGCAGCGATTCAGGCAGCACACTGTATATCCACATCTACAGCGAAAGCACGCGCATGGCCGCGACCGCACTGCGCCAGCGACTGCAACCGGAAGATGGCGCGCCCTTGCTGGTGGCACCGATCGAGAACGTGGTGCGCAATGCCGAGCTGCGCCAGCAACGCCCGCCGGTGCCATGGCCGAACCCGACCCTAGTGCTGCACGACCCGTCCAGCCGCGACTGCGCCCTGGCCATTGCGTCCGCCGTCGGGGCACCCTGGACCGGCGTGGACGGCAGCAGTTCCCGGGTCCGTCTGCGCGGTCTGCCGGCGTCGCTGCAGGCACGCCCCGGTGTACTGGAGCTATGGCTGCCGCCGGTGGAGCCATCCGGCAATGCCGTCCCAGCGCCCAGGCGCTGAACTGCGGAACGCCTTGCTGTCGTCCCGCACGCAGCGTCGAGTCGAACCGGGGCAGCAGCCGTGCAGCGCACCGTCGGCTTCGCCCTGGGGCTACAGCAACAAGCGCATGAAGACGCTGTTCGGGTCTGCGCGGTAGCTGCCGAACGGCGCGCACGGCACAAAGCCGTGCGCCGCATACAGGGCGCGGGCCGGCGCGAAGAACGGCATCGCGCCCGTTTCCAGGCTCAGCCGGCGCAGACCCGTGGCACGGGCCTCGGCCAGGATGTGCAACAGCATCTGGCGGCCGACCCCGCGCCCACGGTGGCTGACCGCGCTGCGCATGGACTTGAGTTCTCCATGGCTCTCATCCAGCTGCTTGAGTGCACCGCAACCGACCAGTTGTCCGCCGTCCCAGGCGCTCCAGAAGCGGATGTCGCGCTGGCGCAGGCCTTCCAGGTCCAGCGCATGCTTGCTCTCCGGCGGCGAGACTGCGCGCATGTCACGAATGTGCTCCTCGAGAAACAACGCGATCCGGGGATCACTCAGGTCATCAAGGCGGATCAGCACCTGCGAGGTGGTCATGGCAGCGCGTTCTCCCGGCGTCAGCCCATCATCTTTTTCGGCAGCCAGGTGGCCAGCTCCGGGAACACGCACAGCAGCACGATCGCCAGCACCATGCAGCACATGAACGGGAATGCGCCCTTGAGGATGGTGGGCAGTCGCACATCGGGCGTGATGCCGTTGATGACGAACAGGTTCAGCCCGACCGGTGGCGTGATCAGCCCCAGCTCCATGTTGATGGTCAGGATCACGCCGAACCAGATCGGATCGAAGCCCGCGGCCGTGATCACCGGCATCAGGATGGGCGTGGTCATCAGGATGATGGCCGCCGGCGGCAGAAAGCAACCGGCCACCAGCAGCAGCAGGTTGATCGCGGCCAGCACCAGCCAGCGGTTGACCTGCAGCTCGGCAATCGTCTGCGCTACGGCCTGCGTGACCTGCAGCGAGGACATCATGTAGCCGAACAGGATCGAGGTGCCGATGATCATCAGCAACATCCCCGACTCGCGCAGGCCGTCGCGCAAAATGGCCCACAGGTCCATCGGACGCCAGACACGGTAGATGACGATCACCATCACCAGGCACAGCATGGCGCCGACGCCGGCCGCCTCGGAGGGTGTCGCGATGCCGCCATACAGCGCGTAGACCACGCCGATGATGACGGCGATGAAGGGCAGCAGCTTGGGCATCAGCTCGAGCTTCTCCTTCATCGAGTAGATGCGATCGCTGTCGATCAGCCTGGTGCCGCGCTTCCAGCTCAGGAACAGTGCCCAGGCCATGAACAGCCCGGTCAGCAGCAGGCCCGGGATGATGCCGGCGATGAACAGGCGCCCGATCGAGGTCTCGGACGCGATGCCGTACAGGATCATCGTGATGCTGGGCGGAATCAGGATGCCCAGCGTGCCGCCGGCGGCGATGGCGCCGGTGGCCAGGTCGGCGTCGTAGCCGCGCTTGCGCATCTCCGGAATGCCCATTTTTCCGATCGCCGCGCAGGTCGCCGGCGAGGAACCGGTCAAGGCGGAGAACAAGGCACAGGCGCCGATGTTGGAGATCACCAGCGAGCCTGGCACCCGGTGCAGCCAGCGCGCCAGCGCCTCATACAGATCACTGCCGGCGCGCGAGGATGCGACGGCTGCGCCCATGATGACGAACATCGGCAGGGACACCAGCGTGAAGTCGGACAGTCCGGCAAAAATCGTCTCGGGTACGAAGTGCACGCTGTTCCAGCCGTCGAAGACCACCATGAACAGCAAGGCCACGGCCCCCAGGCCGAACGCGATCGGCAGGCCGGTGGCCAGCAATGCGGTCGTGACGACGAAGATCAGCAGGCCGATAGCCAACGGGCTCATAGAGTGTCCTCGGCCGAAAGGCCAAAAGGAAGGCTGCGCTGCTGCAGCACCAGCACGATGTCCACGACGAACTGCAGGCACAGCAGGCCCAGCCCGACCGGGACCGACAGGTAAGGAATCCAGACCCGCGCCTTCCAGATCGATGGCGTGGTCTGGCCGCTGACCCAGGTCTCATGCCACCAGGGTATGGCCGCATACAGGAAGAAGCCGCAGAAAGCCAGCGCCACCAGGTGGCCGAGCACGAACAGCACGCGCCGCGCCGGCGTGCGCAGCATCAGCGGCACCACGTCCACCGCAACGTGGCCGCGCGTGAGCAGGATGTAGGGCGCACCGATGAAGGTGGCCGCCACCAGCGAGAACGTGACGAACTCGGTCTGCCAGATCGACGACTGGCCGAGCACCGCCCGCACGAACACCATCTGGCAGATGACCCCGATCGAGAGCAGGATCATCAGCGCCGCGACGACGCCGAAGATCCGCGACAGGCCATGAACAGCCGCCGCCCATGCGGGCAGCGGCACCGCCTTGTCACTTGACACTCAGCGCCTTCTCGATCAGTTCCTTGCCACCCGGCACCTTCTCGGCAAATGCCTTGTACGAGGTCTTCTGCGCCACCGCACGCCAGGCTTCGGCGTCGGCGTCGCTGAGCGTGACCACCTCCACCTTGTTCTTCTTGAAGGTCTCGACCATTTCGTCGTCCAGCTTCTTGGATTCGGCTTCGAAATAGTCCTCGGCCTTTTGCGAGGCCGCAGTCAGGGCCTTCTTCTGCGCATCGTTGAGCTTGTCCCAGCTCTTCTTGGAGATCAGCACCGGCTCGTACATGAACCACAGGGCGTTGTCGCCAGGTGCCGTGACGCACTTGAGTTGCTCGTACAGACGGAAGGACACGAAGCTGCCGGTCGAGGTATCGGTGGCCTGGGCCACGCCCTGCTGCAAGGCGTTGTAGACCTCGCTGGACGGAATCGACACGATCGAGGCGCCGGCGCCAGCCCACATCTGCGCAAAGGTCGAACCGGCCGAGCGCACCTTCAGGCCGGCCGCATCCTCCGGCCGCTTGATGCACTTGTCCTTGGAGCCGAAGGCACCGGCCAGCCAGGCATCGGCAAGCACATGGGCCCCACCCTGCTCGATGATGGCCTTGATGTCCTTCATGAAGGCCGAGTCGTTGATGCGCCGCGCATGTGCGTGACCCTTGACCAGGCCCGGCATCAGCGTGGCACCGAACTGCGGGTGGAACCCTGACGCATAGTCGAGCGGGAACGAGGTCATGTCGATCTGGCCGGTCATCATGGCCTTCCACTGCTCCTGCGCCTTGACCAGACTGGAGCCGGGAAACACCTTGATCTCGACGCCGACCTTGGCGGCCGCAACGTCACGCGCAATCATCTGCACCATCTCGTCGCGCACATCGCCCTTGCCACCCGGAAACTGGTGCGAAGCCTTGAGGGTGATGGTCTGCGCGACGGCAGCACCGGCCAGACCGAGCGCGAGGACGACGGCGCCGATCGCCGTGGCGACCGGGTGCCGGCGTGCGGTCGACGAATGCGCGACGCGGTGGTGATGGGACGGGCTTGGGTTACGCGAATGGGTCATGTCTGTCTCCTGTGGGTCAAGGGTTTGCGACGCTGCGCACCTCGACCGGCCGCATCGAACGTGCGATGCCGGCGAGATCGCCCGAGTTTACGGGTGAGGCCTGGGTCGGCCGCTGCCGCGACCGACTTTGTCATGGGTAATTACCCTGACCTTCCACCCACCGATGCGGGCCGGAATCACCCCGTGTCCGCGCCGGCCGCTTCAGCCCGGAACCACGCCGCAGGCGACGCGGGCGCCACCGCCGCCCAGCGGCTGCGGATGGTCGGAATGGTTGTCGCCACCCGCATGGAGCATCAACGAGCGTCCCTGCAGGTCGGCCATCTTGAGACGCGGCGCCAGCACCGGAGCCTGTGCGCCGCCATCCATGGACACATACAGTGGCGGCAGATCCCCCAGATGCCCCGTACCCCAGGGCTCGCCATGGCGGCCCGTGCCGGCGGGATCGAAGTGACCGCCGGCTGCCAGTGCCGCAACCGCGACACCGTCCTTGATCGCAGCGTCGCAGGACGGCTTCTCGTGCACGTGAAAGCCATGCAGACCCGGCGCCAGACCGCTGAGTGCCGGCGTGAAGACCAGGCCGTACGGCGACTCCGACACCCGCACCGTGCCCAGCGAAGCGCCTGCGCCGCTGGCTGTCGCCGCACGGATGTCCACGCTGAGTTCGGCACTGGCGGCCAAACCGGCCGCCCCCCACAAACCCAGGACCAGCAATGGGATGGCATACGTTCGCATGGAGACTCCTTGTCGGTTGAAATTCAAAACCTTCCTGCTACCGCGCGCCGCAGGTCCTGTCCTGCGCTCAAACCAGCCGGGTCGCGGCCGAGTCGTCGGGGATCACCCGCTGCGGCGAAACCAGTACCAGGGTCAACACCCGCGCCACCCGGATCGTGGCGCCTGGCCGCACCGCGACCTCGACACCCTTGCTCACCAGCACACCGTCGACTTCGGTCACGCCGTCGGACACGGTGCGCAGGCGGTAGCCATCGGCAAACCGGCGCAATTCGAAATGCCAGCGGCTGATCTGACGCGCGTGCGCCGGGTCGGATGGCGCCAGCACCACATCGTTCGCACTGGTGCCCTCGTGCTCGCGCAGCCGGCCAAAGCTGACGATGTCCTGCGCCGGCAGTTCGAACTCTTCCTGCGTCTCCTCGAACCGGACCCGGGTCGGAAACACGGTCTGGTCCCGCCACTCGAAGGCCAGCAATTCGACCTGGCGGCCGACGCCCTTGAGGTCGACGGGCTCCAGCGCCCGGCATTTCATCCGGTGCACCGGCGACAGTTCCTGGAACACATCGCGGGTCAGGCGCATCTCGCCGGGCCTGGCGGCGGATGCCACGCGGGCGCACAGGTTCACCGCATCGCCACTGACCACATCGCCGTCGGCCAGCACCGGGCCGTGGTGCACGCCGATGCGCACCTGCAGCTGGTGGTCGCGGGCCCGGGCGGCGTTTTCCCGCGAGATGGCCGTCTCGAAAGCAATCAGTGCCGCGATGGCCGCATCGGCACTGGGAAACGCCAGAAAGGCGCCGTCGCCAGCGGTATCGATGATCCGGCCTCCCTCGGCCGCCAGGCTTTCATGCAGCAAGTCCAGATGCAGCTGCTGCAACTGCCGCCCGGCGGCGTCACCGAACCGTGCGAAATAAGGCGTGGAGGCGACGATGTCGGAAAACGCCATCGTCATGGGCCGCTCGAAGCGGCGCGTCAGCTCCTGTTGCAGCATGTTTTGCAGCCGAATGATGTCGACCATGCCGAGTTTGGAGAGATCTATCATGCCCGCCACCATACCCGACGCCGCGTCGGCGTACAAGCAGCCCCTTCGACCACCACGGCTTGCCGGGAGAACGGGCGCGCCACGACCGGCCCGGGCCGTAGCGCAGCAGGTGCACGCGTATACTTTCACGGGCTGTCGCAAGCGGGTGCCTGTTCGCCATCCGTCGACCAATGTCACCCAGGAAGGCTGGACCATGGGACTTCGACTCAAATTCAATCTGGTGCTGCTGCTGGTGTTCGTTCTCGGACTCGGAGTTTCAGGCTACGTATCGCACCAGCTGCTGCAGAAGAATGCGCGCGAGGAAGTCCTGCGCACCGCCGGCGTCATGATGGAAGCCGCCATGGCCATGCGTTCCTACACGGTCGCGCAGGTTCGCCCGCATCTGCGCGTGGTGGAAGGCGAATTCCTGCCCCACAGCGTGCCGGCCTATGCGGCGACCGAGATCATGGGCCAGCTGCACAAGCAGTACCCGAACTACGCCTACAAGGAAGCGGCCCTGAACCCGACCAACCCGCGTGACCGTGCCGTGGGCTGGGAGGCAGACATCATCAGCGAGTTCCGCAACAACACCGACCGCAAGGAATTCTCCGGCATCCGGCTCACGCCGACCGGACCGTCCATGTACCTGGCGCGGCCGTTCCAGATCAAGGACCCGAGCTGCCTGGCCTGCCACACGACGGCCGAATCGGCACCGCCGGCCATGGTCAAGCTGTATGGCGGCAACAATGGCTTTGGCTGGAAGCTCAACGAGGTGATCGGTGCGCAGATCGTGTCGGTACCGATGTCGCTTCCGATCGAGAAGGCCGACAGCGCCTTCCTGACCTTCATGGCATCGCTGGCCGGTGTGTTCGCGGTGCTGTTCATCATTCTCAACCTGATGCTGTCGGTGCTGATCGTGCGACCGATCCGGCGCATGTCCGCGGCGGCCGACAAGATCAGTGTCGGCGAGCTCGACGTTCCGGAGCTGAATGAATCGGGCAAGGACGAGGTCGCCGTGCTCGGAAAATCGTTCAACCGGATGCGGCGCAGCCTCGAGAAGGCCATCAGCCTGATCGACGACAACTGAATCGGCAGGCCATTGCATGATGCATAGCGAGATCGCGCTACCACCCGGATACCGCCTGCAGGAATACCAGATCGAGTCGACGCTGGGCATCGGCGGTTTCGGCCTGACCTATCTTGCGACCGATGCCAACCTGAACATGCAGGTGGCGATCAAGGAATACCTGCCCAGCGACCTGGCCTTGCGCAGCGACGACCATTCGATCCGGTCCAAGTCGGAGCACACACTGGAGAAGTTCAACTGGGGTCGTGCGCGTTTCCTGGACGAGTCCCGCACCCTGGCGTCGTTCCGGCATCCGAACATCGTTCGGGTGATGCGTTTCTTCGAGGCCAACCAGACTGCCTACATGGTCATGGAGTTCGTGGCCGGACAGCCACTGAGCGAATGGATCAAGACCCGGCGCCCGATGGACGCGCATACGCTGGCGGCGGTGTCGCTGGCGCTGCTCGGTGGGGTCGACGTCATCCACCAGTCGGGTTATCTGCACCGCGACATCAAGCCGAGCAACATCTTCATCCGCCAGGACGGCTCGCCGGTGCTGCTGGATTTCGGGTCGGCCCGCTCGGTACTGGCCGATACCGAGCGCACTGCGATCGTGTCCCCGGGTTATGCACCGCTGGAGCAATACCATGCGAATGGCAACCAGGGTCCCTGGAGCGACCTGTATGCCATCGGTGCCGTGATGTACTGGATCGTCACCGGACAAAAGCCACAGGAGGCCACGGCCCGGGTGCCGGCCGACAACATGCCGTCGGCCACTCAGCTGGGCAATCCGGTTTACTACAGCCGGCAGTTGCTGCAACTGATCGACTGGACGCTGACGCCGGCAGAAAAATCACGTCCGCAAACCGTGGCGGCGCTGCGCCAGCAGCTGGAACAGCATTTCGATCCGTCGGCAGACGCGACACAGTCGGTGTTCACGGGCAAGACGGCGTTGCCGGCACAACGGCCGACCCAGCTGCCGACGCACCTGCCGACCGCCACGGCGCAGATACCGACCGGGACGGCACTTGCATTCGATGCCGCGGTGCTCAAGACCTTGGCCGCGGACCTGGCCGCGCATCTGGGCCCGGTCGCAGCCATCGTGGTGCGCTCGGCGGCCAGGAAGGCACTGGACCTTGGCCAGCTCGTCCACAACCTGGCCCAGGACATTGCCGATCCGGTGGCACGGGCCGATTTCGTGCGCAAACACCTGCAGCACGAACGCAGCGGTACACCGAGCGAGCGTTCACGACCCGCGCATTCGCGCACCAACACCCCGACGACCTCGCTGCCCACCGGGCTCTACCCGCCTGCGTCCAGGCCGGTGTTCGACGCTGGCACGCTGGCGCGGGCCGAGTCCGAACTGGCGCAATACATCGGTGCGGTGGCCCGGGCCGTCGTCCGCCGCGCAGCGAACAAGGCGCACAGCGAACAGGAGTTGTTCAGCCTGCTGGCCCAGGAGATCGACGATCCGGTCGGACGCAAGGCATTCCTGCGCAAGGCGATGTCGGTATCGGGCCGGCCGTGATGCGCCTGCGGCGCCCGGCCCTCGGGCTGCCGCAACCGCCCTCTGTCAGTCCGTGCGGGTGTGCGCCGGCAACGCGACGAGCGTGCGGTAGCTGACCACCAGCGCGAGCAAGGCGCACGCACCGATACCCACCACCATCGGCCGGCTGCTGCCGTCGACGAACTGTCCGACCGCAGCCATCACCACTGCGCCGGTGACGAACTGCAGCATACCCATCAAGGCCGATGCCGTGCCGGCAATCGGCCCATGCCGATCCAGCGCCAGCACCGCCGTGGCGGGCATCACCAGTCCGAGAAACCCGAAACCGATGAACAGCAGCGCCAGCATCGGCAGCAGCCGATCGATGCCCAGCAGGTTGAGCACGACCTGCATCAGCATCGCGGCCGCAAAACCGACGACCGCCGTCTTGACCAGTCGCTCCAGCCCCAGGCGCTTGCCGAGCCGCCCGGTCAGTTGCGAGCTGCCGATGAACGACGCGGCGTTGATCGCAAAAACCAGACCGTATTGGCGCGAGCTGAGGCCAAAGTGGTCGATCAGCACGAAAGGCGAGTTCGCCAGATAGGCAAAGAAGCTCGAAACGCCGAACGCCCCGACGAAGACCAGCCCCAGAAACGTCCGATCGCGCAACAGCACCGCGTACGCAGCCAGCGCGCTGCGCATGCCGCTGTCGGCACGCATCTCGGGCGGACGGGTCTCAGGCAGGCTGGTGGCCACCATCGCCAGCGCCGCAACGGCGATACCGACGATGACCCAGAAAACGCTGCGCCAGCCGGTGAACTCGACCAGCACGCTGCCCGCCAGCGGCGCCAGGATCGGCGACACGCTGAACACCAGCATCAGCATCGCCATCACCCGGGCCGCTTCATGGCCGGTATAGAGGTCGCGTACGATGGCACGCGGAATCACCACCGCCGCACACGCCCCCAGCCCTTGCACAAAACGCAACACCACCAGCGTCTGGATATCGGGGGCCAGCGCGCAGCCGACGCTGCCGATGGCAAACAGCGTGAGTCCGAAAAAGATCGGTCGCCGGCGCCCCAGCATGTCCGACACCGGTCCGTAGATGATCTGCCCCGCGCCCATGGCCACGAAGAACGCCATCAGGCTGGCCTGGACCTCCCCGATCGATGCGCCCAGGTCCTTGCCAATGGACGGCAGGGCCGGCAGATACATGTCGATGGCAAACGGGCCGACGGCCGACAACAGGCCCAGCACCAGGGCGATGCGCAGGAAACGCGAATCCATGAATGGTTTCTAGATTGGGGACAACCTCAGGCGCTCGGCCCGACGGGGATCGCCATGCAGGCGGTGCGGCTGAAAACGGCCAAGCATAACGAAGAACGACCGAGTCCGCCCAACAAGCCCCCCGGACATTGGCAACCGGCCGGGGCACGGACGTGCAGATATCACCCAGACCCGACCGAACCGTACCGGACATTGACTGGCCGGCACCGGCCACGCGTGAAATGGACGTAGACTATTTGCCATTGCCGATGCGCCCTGGCGCAAACCCACCATGCCAAGCCCTTCCCAACCCATCATCAGTGCCCAGGAACTCGGACTGCGCTGGGACACCATCGACCCGTTCCTGTTCTGCGTCCACCATGACGACCGCTATCCGCAGGGCAACGAGGGCCTGGGCCCGGATGCCTCCCTGGCCGGCCGCGACATCGGGCAGGACTTTGCCGGCAAGGATGGCTGGCGCATGTACCACGGCAGCACCGTGCCCGGCTTTCCGGCCCATCCGCACCGGGGCTTCGAAACCGTCACCATCGTGCGCGAAGGCCTGATCGACCATTCCGATTCGCTGGGGGCGACGGCACGTTTCGGCGGCGGCGACGTGCAGTGGCTGACCGCAGGCCGCGGGATCGTGCACGCCGAGATGTTTCCGCTGCTGCAGCGGGACCGGCCGAACCGGCTCGAACTGTTCCAGATCTGGTTGAACCTGCCTGCCAGCCACAAGATGGTGGCGCCGCATTTCAAGATGTTCTGGTCCGAGCAGGTTCCGCACCATCCGTTCCAGGACGCCGCCGGTGCGCGGACCGTCGTCACATCGATTGCAGGTCGGGTGCGCGGAGCCACAGGACCGGAAGCACCGACGCCGCCACCGGATTCCTGGGCCTCCCAGGACCAGGCCGATGTGGCGATCTGGACCTTGTCCATGGAACCGGGCGCGCGCTGGACGCTGCCCGCTGCCAGCGGCAAGGGGACCCGGCGGTGCCTGTATTTCTTTGAAGGCCAGAGCCTCGCTGTCGGCCAGCAGCTTGTCGATCGCCATGCCGGCCTGGAGCTGGCCTGCGACGTCGACGTCGAACTCGTCAACGGCGCGCAGGCGGCGCAACTGCTGATGCTGCAAGGCCGGCCGATTGCCGAACCGGTGGCCCAATACGGCCCGTTTGTCATGAACACCCAGGCCGAAATCCAGCAAGCCTTTGCCGACTACCAGCGCAGCCGCTTCGGCGGCTGGCCCTGGCCGGACGAGGCACCGGTGCACGGCGTCCAGCCACGCCGATTTGCCACCCATCCCGACGGCCGCTGTGAGCGGCTGCAGATGCAGAACACCACCCAGGAGTGAACACCGATGATTCTTGAACTCGCCGACATCCGCATCGCACCCGGCCAGAACGCCGCCTTCGAGGAGGCCATCCAGCGTGGGCTGGCCACCGTCATCCGCCATGCCAAGGGCTTTCAGGGCTTCAAGGTGAACCGGGGCATCGAAAGCAAGGAGCGCTACATCCTGCAGATCTTCTGGGACACGCTGGAAGACCACAACGTGGGCTTTCGGCAGTCGCCGGCGTTCGCCGAGTGGCGCGCCATCGTCGGCCCGTTCTTTGCCGGCCCGCCGACGGTCGAGCACTTCGAACTGGTCGCCAAGTCCGAATAGCTGCACTGCGCACCACCGCTCCTTCCGCTTCGGCCAACGTCGCCGGGCTCCATCGCACCAAGAGGTTTTCATGCAGTTTCTGTTTCCCCCGGCCGCGCCGGTATCGGTCCCGGTCGTCGGCCAGGACATCCGCTTTCCGGTCCACCGCATCTACTGTGTCGGTCGCAATTACGAGGAACACGCCAAGGAAATGGGCTTCACCGGCCGCGAGCCGCCCTTCTTCTTTCTCAAGCCCGCCGATGCGCTGGTGCTGGTGGCCCCTGGCGAGACGGCCACCATGCCCTACCCCAGCCTGACGAAGAACCTGCACCACGAGATCGAACTGGTCGTGGCCATCGGTACCGGCGGCAAGAACATCGCAGCCGCGGATGCGCACAAGCACATCTACGGATATGCCGTCGGGCTCGACATGACGCGCCGCGACCTGCAGGGCGACATGAAGAAGCAGGGCCGGCCCTGGTGCATCGGCAAGGCATTCGACCATTCGGCGCCCATCGGCCCCATCACGCCGGCCGCCGATGTGCCTGCGATCAACGATGCCATGATCCACCTCGATGTCAACGGCCAGCAGCGCCAGCACAGCACCATTGGCAAGCTGATCTGGAACATTGCGGAAACCATCGAACACCTGTCGGCTGCCTGGGAACTGCAGAGCGGCGACCTCATCTACACCGGAACGCCGGAAGGTGTGGCCGCGGTGGTGACGGGCGACACGCTGACCGGCTCGGTCGAGGGCCTGCAAGGCATCAGCGTCAAGATCGTCTGACCGCACGGCGCCGTCAAACCGTGCTGAGAGGCCACATCAAACACTGCCGCAATTGCGGTACTGCCGTTGTCTACCGGGTTCCGGACGACGGAGACACGCGCGAGCGTGCCGTCTGCCCGCAGTGCCACACCATCCACTACGAGAACCCGCTGAACGTGGTCGGCACCGTGCCGCATCTGGGCGACAAGGTCTTGCTGTGCAAGCGCAACATCGAACCGCGCAAGGGCAAATGGACGCTGCCGGCCGGCTTCATGGAACTGGAGGAAACCACGGCGGAAGGTGCCGCCCGTGAAACCGTGGAGGAAGCCGGGGCCAAGTTCGAGATGGAGGGCCTGTTCTCGATCCTCAACGTGGCGCGGGTCGGACAGGTCCACCTGTTCTACACCGCGCGGCTGCTGTCGGACCAATTCGACCCCGGGCACGAGACCATGGAAACCGGCCTGTACACCGAGGCCGAGATTCCCTGGGACGAGATCGCGTTTCGCACCGTCAAGGAGACGCTGGAGCACTACTTCGCCGACCGCCGCGCCGGACAACTGGGCTTTCATGTGATCGACATCGTCTGAGGACCATGCCGCATGGTGGTCCAGCCGCAAGGCAATATGACCCTTGGAGCAGATGGTCCAAGGGCCCGCAATGGCCCGTAGCGGTCAATGGGTGTATAACAATCTGCAGAGCGCACATGTTTGTGTGCGACATGGTGTCGAGGGGACCGAGATGAAACAACAGCATTTCTGGGACGTCGACCTGATCGAGCTGGGCAAGCGCTGGCTCGACGACATGGGGACATTCCTGCTGACCGCACTGACCTTCGTCGGCCTGGCCATGCCGGTGCTGATTCCGACGCTGATCCTGTGGTACCTGTTCTCCATCAACTGGAGCATGAACCCCTGATCAGGCCGATGCGCCGCGCCGCAGCGGCGGGTGCGCGTGCGCGTTCAGACGCTGATGCACCACGGCGCGGTATCGTGAACCAGGCCCATCCACACCGCCCAGCCGGAGCTGGCGGCCAGGGCCAGACCGGCCAGGCGAACGCCCCACTGCCCTGAAGCGGGCCCGCGCAGGCGCAACCACAACCAGGGGCCGGCCACCAGCGAGACGCTGGTACCGGCCGCAAACAAGGCCATCACCAGCGCACCATCGAGCGGCCGTGCGCTCATGGCCGCCACCAGCACGGCCGAGTACAGCAATCCACAGGGCAACAGGGCCCAGACGGTGCCCAGCAGCAGCGGCGCGCTGTGCCCGCCGCGGCCCACCCAACCGCGCGCCCGGCTCCAGATCGCCTTGCCCGCGCCTTCCAGCCACACCGGCTGGCGTGCACTGAGCAGCAATACCAGACCGAGCACCATGGCCGCGACATGAAACAGTGTCCAGACCGGCCGGATGGCGGCCGACTGCACACTGAGCCAGCCCACGCCCTGCATCGAGGCCGCGGCCAGCGCGCCCAGCAAGGAATAACCCAGCACCCGGCCGGCCTGGAAGGTCCACAGGGCCCGCGTCCCGCTGCCGCCGGCAGCGCGGCCGATGCCGGCGCAGGCCGCACCACACATGGCGACACAGTGCGGGCCCCCGACCAGGCCCATCATCAAGGCCGTGAGGGCCAGCGAACTCTGCATCCGGCAAGCTTAAATGATGCGGGAGAAACGTGCGCGGTTGCGGTCACTCTGCAGATAGCGGTCAAACACCATGGCCACTGCGCGCACGAAATACCAGCCCATGGCCGTGACCTGGATGCCGGCGTCGTCGAGTACCACCATGCCGTTGTCCTGCATGGACCGCAGCACCTCGAGCTCCGCCGCAAAATAGGTCTTGAAGTCGATCAGGTAGGCCAGGTCGACGGATTCGTACAGGCACTGGCCTTGGCACATCAACGCCATGATCACGGCGCGCCGGATCAGGTCATCACGTGTCAGCGCCAGTCCGCGCACGACCGGGAAGCGGCCGTTGTCGAGTGCGTCGCAATACTCCGGCAGCGTCTTGGCATTCTGGCTGTAGGTCGCGCCCAGGCGGCCGATCGACGAGACGCCCAGGGCGATCAGGTCATGGTCGGGCTGGGTGCTGTAACCCTGGAAGTTGCGGTGCAGCCGCCCCTGGCGCTTGGCCACGGCCAGCGGATCGTCCGGCAACGCGAAATGGTCCATGCCCACGTAGACATAGCCGGCCCCCATCAATGCTGCCAGCGAACGCGCCAGCATGCTCACCTTGGACGACGCGTCGGGCAGATGCTCGGAGGCGATTCGGCGCTGCGGCTTGAAGCGCTCGGGCAGGTGCGCATAGGCGTACAGCGCGATCCGGTCCGGTCGCAGCGCCACGATCTGTTCGAGCGTGCGGTCGAACGAGGCCGGCGTCTGGTGCGGCAAGCCATAGATCAGATCGACGTTGATCGACTCGAATCCGCGCTCACGCGCAGCGGCAACCAGCGCAAACACCTGCTCGGCCGGCTGTACCCGGTGCACCGCCTTCTGCACCACGGGATCGAAGTCCTGCACGCCGAAGCTCAGGCGGTTGAACCCCATGGACGCGAGCGCATCGAGCCGGCCGACGTCGATGGTACGGGGGTCGACCTCGATCGCATATTCACCACCGGGCACCAGCTGGAAGTTGCTGCGCAGCATGTCCATCAGGCCGCGGAGTTCGTCATCGCTCAGAAAGGTCGGACTGCCGCCGCCCAGATGCAGCTGTGTCACCTTTTGCTGGGTTCCCAGCAGGTCGGTGTGCAAAGCCACTTCCCGCGCAAGGTATTCCAGGTAGGGCTTGGCACGTTCGTGGTGGCGGGTGATGATCTTGTTGCAGGCGCAGTAATAGCACAGCGACTCGCAGAACGGGATGTGCACGTACAGCGACAAGGGCAAGGTCATCGCCGCAGCGCCGTTGCGCCGCTGGGTCAAGGCCCGCGCGTAGTCGTCCGCGGTAAATGCCTCCACGAAGCGGTCAGCGGTCGGATACGATGTGTAGCGCGGCCCGGGAACGTCGAACTTGCGCAGAAGCTCCTGGGAAATGGGTTCGTGAAGTGTCAATGGCATGGCGAAGTCCTGCAGATCGCGCCACTATGCAGCAGGCCTTGCGCACTTGCCTTGACGTGCATCAAGTGTCCGTTCGGTACGCAGGCGCACAATTGATGCATGTCAGGAGTAAAGAATATGTCCACCGCCCCCATCGGCCACGACGCACACGCGGTAACCCCCATCGTGCCTATCACCGGCCAGACGATCCGGGTCGCATGCTCCAGCTGCAATCTGCGCGAGCTGTGCATGCCGCTGGGCCTGAGCCCGGACGAGCTGGACCGGGTCGATGATCTGGTCGCCAGCCGGCGCCGCATCAAGCGCGGCGCCAGTCTGTTCCGCAATGGCGACCCCTTCACCAACCTGTACGCGATCCGCACCGGCTTCTTCAAGACCTGCATCACCTCCGAGGATGGCCGCGACCAGGTTACCGGCTTTCAGATGGCCGGCGAAGTCGTCGGCCTGGACGGCATCGTCAACGACCGCCATACCTGCGATGCGATCGCCCTGGAAGACGCCGACGTCTGCCTGCTGCCCTTCGAGCGCATCGAAGAGCTGTCAACCGAGATTCCCGGTCTGCAGCGCCATGTGCACAAGATCATGAGCCGGGAGATCGTGCGCGAGCACGGTGTGATGCTGCTGCTGGGCAGCATGCGCGCCGAAGAGCGCCTTGCCGCCTTTCTGCTCAACCTGGTGCAGCGACTGCATGCGCGCGGCTTTTCGCAGACCGAGCTGGTACTGCGCATGACGCGCGAGGAGATCGGCAGCTACCTCGGTCTCAAGCTCGAGACCGTCAGTCGGACCTTCTCGAAATTCGTCGAAGAGGGCATTGTGGAAGTCAAGCAGCGGCATGTGCGCATCATCAACCCGGATGCCCTCAAGCAGCTGGTGAATCCGCAGGTCTGCAACTGAGTCAAGGTTTCGCGGGCATAGCGCCGCGCGCGCGGGCTGCGGACGGGACAAGGCTTCGGCCGCCAACACCGCACCCTCAAGGAGCGTCGGACATCTGCTCCGGGTGATTGACTTCGGTCGGAGTCATCGCCAGCACGGCTGTCAATCCGCTGGCCACCATGGCCAGGGCCCAGAAGGCGAAAAACGTCAGCGTATACACACCCTGGCTGGACAAGGGCAAGGCCTGCCCGGCCCAGTGCAGGTCCTGCGGGTCCACCAGTGCGAACACCAGCATCTCCAGCAGGCCAGCCACCAGGAATGCCGGCCATACGATCCACATCAGACGCCGGGTCCGCATGCTTCGGCCTTGCTGCTCTTGTTCCACCGCTGTCCCGCTTTCAGGGCTTGGTCGCCGCAGTGGCAGGCACGTCGGCGATGACGCCGGTCTGCGCATGGTTGCGTCCCTGCAGCGCAGGCGCCAGACTGGCGGCCGGGTTGTTCAGGGTCTTGTTGATCTCCAGGCCCTTGCGGTAATAGTCCTCGTCGATCACCGGGTCGGGATACCGCAGCGCGATATACAAGGTGATAAAGCCCGCAACCACCACGATGGCGGGGCCGGCGATCACCATCCAGACATGGCCGTACTTCCACCAGGGTTGCGCAATCTGCTGCGTATCAAGGGACGGCATGGTTCAAGACTCCTCAACGGGGGACCAGGAAAACAGACTTTTCGAGCACGTGCTGCCCATGCTCGGGCGCCGAGATATCGAACCGGATGGGATGCGACCCGGGGACGGCGCCTTCATATGGCAGCTGTACGCGTACGGCGATCCAGCGCGACTGCGTGGCATCGACCGTGAATTCATTCTCGGACGCCAGCTGCACACCGTCGAGGCCGGAGACATCGACACGGTACTTCTGGGCCGACTCGGTCGCATTCATGATCTGCAGGCGATAGACGTTCTCGATCTTGCCGCCGGCGACGATGCGTGCCAGGGAGCCCCGGTCGCGCACCACGTCGACCTTGAACGGCGTACGCAGCACCAGACTGACCGCCATGGCCAGCACGATGGCCAGCAGGATGCCAGAATACAGCAGCACCCGCGGACGCACCACGTGACGCACGATCTGGGGCGTGTCCCAGTTCTTCTCGACACCGTTCTGGGTCGAATATTTGACCAGGCCGCGCGCGTACCCCATCTTGTCCATCACGGTATCGCAGACGTCGGCGCAGGCACCACAGCCAATGCATTCGTATTGCAGGCCGTTGCGGATGTCGATGCCGGTCGGGCACACCTGCACGCACAGGGTGCAATCGGTGCAGGCGCCCAGATTCAGCTGCGCCGGGTCGGCCTTGCGCGAACGTGCGCCACGGGGCTCGCCCCGGTTCTGGTCATAGGTGACGATCAGCGTGTCGCGGTCGAACATCGCGCTCTGGAAACGGGCATACGGGCACATGTGCTTGCACACCTGCTCGCGCATGAAGCCCGCATTGCCATAGGTGGCGAAGCCGTAGAAGATGGTCCAGAAGACCTCCCATGACGACATGTGCAAGGCGATCAGTTCGCCGCCCAGCTGCTTGATCGGCGTGAAGTAGCCCACGAAAGTGAAGCCGGTCCAGAACGCCACCGCCAGCCAGGCCAGGTGCTTGCCACCCTTGCGGACGAATTTGTCCGCGGTCAGCTTGCCGGCGTCGCGGCGCATCCGCGCGGAACGGTCACCTTCGAATTTTTTCTCGATCCACAGGAAGATCTCGGTGTAGACCGTCTGCGGGCAGGCATAGCCGCACCACAGGCGCCCGGCCACCGCGGTGAACAGGAACAGCGAGAGCGCCGATATCACCAGGATACCGGTGAGATAGATGAAGTCCTGCGGATACAGGACCAGGTTGAAGATGTAGAAGCGCCGCGCACCAAGGTCGAACAGCACCGCCTGGCGCTGCCCCCAGTCCAGCCACGGCAGGCCGTAGAACACCAGTTGCGTGATCCAGACCATGACCCAGCGCCAGTTCTGGAACAGGCCGCTGACGCTGCGCGGATAGATCTTCTTGTGCGCCTCGTACAGCGACACCATCTCCGGGTCGGCCGCTATGGCCGCGTCCTCCGAAGGAACGATCGGAATGACCTTGCCGGAGGAGGATTTGCGCGTGCTCAAGGTGCCAGATACCCGCTTCAGTTACCGGCGACCGCGCCCGGCTTGTGCGAGAGTCCCCAGACATACGAGGCCAGCACCTTGATCTGCGGCGCGCTGAACTTGTCGGCCTGCGCCGGCATCTGGTTGACCTTGCCGTTGTTGATCATGGAGATGATCGCCGCTTCGCCATAGCCGTGCAGCCAGATGTCGTCGGTCAGGTTGGGCGCGCCGATGGCCTGGTTGCCCTTGCCATCGTTGCCGTGGCAGGCCGCGCAGACACCGAACTTGGATTTGCCCAGCGCTGCACGCAGCGAATCGTGCGGACTGCCGGACAGGCTGAGCACATACTGGGCCACGTTCTTCACATCGTCCGAGGTGCCCAGCGCCGCACCCAGCGCCGGCATGTTGCCCATGCGGCCATTGGTGAGGGTTTCGATGATCTTGTCGGGCGCACCGCCGTGGAGCCAGTCGTTGTCGGCCAGGTTGGGGAAGCCCTTGCTGCCCCGAGCGTCCGAGCCATGGCATTGCGAGCAGTTGTTCATGAACAGCCGTTCACCAATGGCCATGGCCTGCGGATCCTTGGCGATGTCCTCGGGCGCCATGGCCGCATAGCGGGCATACAGCGGCGCAACCTCCTCCTCGCCCTTCTTCATCTCGGCCGCATGCTGACCAAGTGACGTCCACTTGAGGGTGCCGGCATAGGTGCCCAGGCCAGGATACAGTGCCAGGTAGACCAGCGCGAAGACCACGGTGATGACGAACAGCCACACCCACCAGCGTGGCAGCGGGTTGTTCATCTCGCGCAGGTCACCGTCCCAGACATGGCCGGTGGTGTTGTCGTGCGCAGTCATCGCCTTGGCCTTGCCGCTGAACCACAGCAGCAGCAGACAGGCGACGATGCCGACCAGCGTGACCGCAGTCACATAGAACGACCAGAAGCCGTTGGTGAAATCACTCATGCTTGTTCCTTGTGATGAACGCCGTCAGTCCTGCTCGAACGGCAACCGGGCCGCCTCGTCGAATTCCGCTTTGCGGTTCTTCGACCAGGCCCACCAGACGATGCCCAGGAACGCCACCAGCGCGGCGACCGTGGTGATGGAACGCAAGGTATTGATATCCATGGGGTCCTCCTGCTTTGATTATTTGAGCGCCAGGCCGAGCATCTGCAGATACGCGACGACGGCGTCCAGTTCGGTCTTCCCCTTGACGTCGGCGGTGGCTGCGGCGATCTGCGCGTCGGTGTAGGGCACGCCGACGGTCCGCAATGCGCGCATGTGGGCCGGCAGCGAATCACCATCGACCGGCGACTTCTCCAGCCAGGGATAGGCCGGCATGTTGGACTCCGGCACGAGGTCGCGCGGATTGTTCAGGTGGATGCGGTGCCACTCGTCGTTGTACTTGCCGCCGACACGGGCCAGATCCGGACCGGTGCGCTTGCTGCCCCACTGGAACGGATGGTCATAGACCGACTCACCTGCGACCGAATAATGGCCGTAGCGCAGCGTCTCGGACCGGAACGGCCGGATCATCTGCGAATGGCAGTTGTAGCAGCCCTCGCGCTGGTAGATGTCGCGCCCTGCCAGTTGCAGCGGCGTATACGGCTCGATGCCCTTGATCGGCTCGGTCGTGGACTTCTGGAAGAACAGCGGCACGATCTCGACCAGGCCGCCGACCGACAGCACGATCAGGATCAGCACGATCATCAGGAAGTTGTTGGTCTCGACCCGTTCGTGCGAGAGCAAGGGAATGGGATGTTCTTGTTTGGCCATGATTGCTTTTTCCTCAGGCGTGGGCTGCTGCGTTGGGAATGGCCACGGTCACGGCCTTGCCCGCCGTTGCCGTCTTCCAGGTGTTCCACAACATGACCAGCATGCCGCCCAGGTACAACAGGCCCCCCAGCAGGCGCAGGACGTAGAACGGGTAGGTCGCCTTGACCGACTCGACGAAGGTGTAGGTCAGCGTGCCATCCGGATTGACGGCGCGCCACATCAGGCCCTGCATCACACCGGCAATCCACATTGCGGCGATGTAGATCACGATGCCGATGGTCGCGGTCCAGAAGTGGATTTCGATCGCCTTGACGCTGTACATCTGCTTGCGACCGAACAGGCGCGGGATCAGGTAGTACATGCTGCCCATGGTCACCAGGCCGACCCAGCCCAGGGCACCGGAGTGCACGTGACCAATGGTCCAGTCGGTGTAGTGGGAAAGCGCATTGACGGTCTTGATCGACATCATCGGGCCTTCGAAGGTGCTCATGCCGTAGAACGACAGCGACACGATCAGGAAACGCAGGATCGGGTCGTCACGCAGCTTGTGCCAGGCGCCCGACAAGGTCATGATGCCGTTGATCATGCCGCCCCAGCTGGGCGCCAACAGGATCAGCGAGAACACCATGCCGACCGACTGTGTCCAGTCCGGCAGTGCGGTGTAGTGCAGATGGTGCGGGCCGGCCCACATGTAGGTGAAGATCAGCGCCCAGAAGTGGACGATCGACAGGCGGTAGCTGTACACCGGCCGCTCGGCCTGCTTGGGGATGAAGTAGTACATCATGCCCAGGAAGCCGGCCGTCAGGAAGAAGCCCACGGCATTGTGGCCATACCACCACTGCACCATCGCATCCTGTACCCCGGCATAGGCCGAGTAGGACTTCATCATGCCGGCCGGAATGGCCGCGCTGTTGACGATGTGCAGCATCGCCACCGCCAGGATGAAGGCGCCGAAGAACCAGTTGGCCACGTAGATGTGGCGCACCTTGCGGGTACCGATGGTCCCGAAGAAGACCACGGCAAAGGCGACCCAGACCACGGCGATCAGGATATCGATCGGCCACTCCAGTTCGGCATATTCCTTGCCCTGCGTGAAACCCAGCGGCAAGGAGATGGCCGCGGCGACGATGACGATTTGCCAGCCCCAGAACGTGAGCGCCGCCAGCTTGTCGCTGAACAGGCGGACCTGGCAGGTGCGCTGCACCACGTAATAGGCGGTTGCAAACAGACCGCAACCGCCAAACGCGAAGATCACCGCATTGGTGTGCAACGGGCGCAGGCGGCCATAACTGAGCCAGGGGATGCCGAAATTGAGTTCGGGCCAGGTCAGCTGGGCGGCGATGATCACGCCGACCAGCATGCCCACCACGCCCCAGACCACGGTCATGATGGCGAACTGCCGAACGACGGTATCGTTGTATGCAGCGGCCTTCGCATTGGGAAATTGCATGTTCAGGTCTTCCAGATTGGTTCAGGTCAAGTTTCCAATGGCAAACCCGCATTCGGGTTGACCAACATCAAATATGCACGATTTCACTCAGGGATCCTCCAGAATTCGCTCGCCTTCGCGTTCGATGTCGTCGAATTGGCCACGGTGGATGGCCCACCAAAGGCCTGCCAGGATGAAGAAGACCAAGACCACGGACAGCGGAATCAGCAAATAGAGGATATCCATGGCTCAGGCCTCGTCAGGTTTCAGGTCGCCGGCCAGCCGCACGGCATTGGCGACCACCAGCAGGGAACTGCCCGCCATGCCCAGTCCCGCCAGCCAGGCCGGGATCCAGCCCACCACGGCCAGCGGGATGCAGGCCATGTTGTAGGCCAGTGCCCAGCCCAGGTTCTGGCGCACGATCCGCATCGTACGCCGCGCAAGTTGCAGCGTTTGCGTGACCCGCAGCAACTGCCCGCCCAGCACGACGAAATCGGCCTGCGACTGCGCCAGTGGCGTGGCCCGGCCCATGGCAAACGACACGTCGGCACCGGCAAGCACCGGCGCATCGTTCAAGCCGTCACCGACCATCGCCACCCTGTGCCCTGCGCGCTGCTGCGCGCGCAGAAACGCCAGCTTGGCGTCGGGTGTGCAACCGGCCTGCACCGAGGACATGCCCAGCTTCGCACCGACCTGTTCGGCGGCCTCCTGCGTGTCACCCGACAGCATGTGCACCGTGAGCCCTTGTGCCAGCAGCGCAGCCACTGTTTCTGACGCATCCTCCCGCAAGGCCTGCGTCAGCGTGAAACTGGCCAGCCAGCCGGCGGCGTCGCACAGATGGGTCTGCCCTGCCTCGGCCTGCGCATCCCGTTCCGGCATGCCGCAGAAATCGGCCCGGCCAAGCCGAAGATGCCGCGGCGCGTCGTCCGAACCCGTGTACCGCAATTCGCCGGCAATGCCCTCGCCGGCGCGTTCCTGCAGCCCGTGCACGACCCAGCCTGACGGCGCAGGGGCCGGCGACGCCGCCTCAGCCGCCGCCACAATGGCGCGCGAAACCGGATGCAGCGACTGGCGGGCCAGCGCCGCCGCCATGGCCAGCACCTGTTGCCGGTCGGCACCTGCGCGCAGCTGCATGTCGGCCACCTGCTGGCGGTCGTGCGTCAGCGTGCCGGTCTTGTCGAACACCACGGTATCCACCTGCGCCAGTGACTCCAGCGCCTGCAGGCGGCGCACCATGACACCGGCACGCGCCAGGCTGCCGGCACTGGCCAGCATGGCGGTCGGGGTGGCCAGCGACAGCGCACACGGACAGGTGACGATGAGCACGGCCACCGCCACCATCAATGCATGGCTCTCACCCTGCGACCACCAGTACAGCGCCGACAAGGCAGCCGCCAGCAGCACGAACAGCAGAAAGGGTTTGGCGATCCGGTCGGCCAGTTGCGCCAGCCGGGGCCGGGCGGTCGCGGCGCTGTGCACCAGCGCCACGATGGCGGCAAACCGGGTCTGGGCGCCCGTGCGCTCGACCTGGACGGTGATGGTGCCGCTGAGGTTGTAGCTGCCGGCGACGACTTGCGCACCGGTGTCGCGCCGAACCGGGTGCGATTCGCCGGTGAGCAGCGACTGGTCGACCGTGGTGCTGCCCGTGATGATCACGCCATCGGCGGGGATCGCCTCACCCGCCAGCACCTGCACCACGTCGCCAACCGCCAGTCGCCGCACGGCGACGGCCTCGAAGCTCCCGTCAGCACGGCGCCGATGCACCGCCTCCGGCATCCGGTTGACCATGGCCTCGAGGGCGCCGGCGGTCCGGTCGCGCAGGCGCAGTTCCAGCCAGCGGCCGGTCAGCAGGAAAAAAACGAACATCGTCAGCGAGTCGAAGAACACTTCGCGCCCGAAGATGCCCTGCGGCTCGAAGGTGCCCGCCGTACTGACCGCAAAAGTGATCAGCAAGGCGATGGCCACTGGCAGGTCCATGCTGATACGCCGCTGCACCAGGTCGCGCAGCGCACTGCGAAAGAACGGACCGCAGGAAAACAGGATCACCGGCAGCGACAGCACCCAGGAGGCCCAACGCAGCAGGTGTTCGGATTCGGCACTGAGATCGCCGGGCTTGGCCACATACGCCGGGTACGCGTACATCATGACCTGCATCATGCACAGCCCTGCCACCAGCCAGCGCCACAGCATGGTGCGGCTCTCCTGCAACCGCGCTGCGCGGGCACTGCTGTCGTTGGCCGGCAGCGGCCGGTAGCCGACCCTGCGGATCTCGCCCATCCACTGCGACGGCTGCACGGCGTCGGGGGACCAGACCACGGTGGCACGGCGGCTCGCCGCGCTGACATCGACCTGCTGCACGCCCGGCATGGCACCCAGGGCCCGCTCGATCGTGATGGCGCAGGCCGAGCAGGTGATGCCATCGATCATGACACTCGACTCGACCATGTGCTTGTCGCGCGGGCAGGGGCGGCTGAAGGCGCCCCACGCCTCGGGGTCGTCCAGCAGCAATGCCGCCGCTTCTTCTGCGGCGCCGCCAACTCGGCCACGCACATCGACCGCAGAGCCGAAATCATGCAAGCGGGGATCGGCGGCCAACTGTGCTCCGGACATGGTGGAGAAGCTTAACGGAAAATTGCCGATTTCCCTTGATCTGCATCAAGCCGCATCGGCACCTCTGCCCTATGCTCGAGTTGTCCCATACCCCAAAAGGAGATCAGCATGTACCAGCGCATTCTCGTGGCCACCGACGGCTCCAACCTGTCCCGCAAGGCCGTTTCCAGCGCCATTGCATTGGCCGCCTTGTGCGACGCAGAACTGGTCGCGCTGAAGGTCGTGGCGCGTTATCCGATGACCTACTTCGAAGGCGGCATGGCGGTGCAGGCCGGCGAAGTGGCGCGCATCGAGAAACAATGGGCCGACAACGCCCAGGCAGTCGTCGATGCGGTCAAGAAGACGGCGATGGCCAAGGGCGTGAAGGCCAAGGCCATCACCGCGAAGTCGGACCTGGTGTCTGAAGCCGTGATCGCAGCCGCCAAGAAGCACAAATGCGACCTGATCGTCATGGCGTCGCACGGCCGCCGCGGCATCAAGCGCCTGCTGCTGGGCAGCGAAACCCAGCTGGTGCTGACGCACTCGCACGTTCCGGTGCTGGTGCTGCGCTAGGCAGCTTCGCCTTGCGGCCCGGGCCCATCGCAGGGCGCTGGCCGATGCGGGACTGCGACTGCGACCCCGGCCGGTTCAACCCGCCTTGAACAGGTCGCGATAACGGTCGCGCAACAGGTTCTTCTGCACCTTGCCCATCGCGTTGCGGGGCAGGTCATCGACGACGAAACACTGTTTGGGAACCTTGAAATTGGCCAGCCGGGCCCGCGTCGCGGCAATGATCTGCTGCGGGTCCAGGCTCTGGCCGTCGCGGCAGGTGACGACCAGTACGCCGACCTCGCCAAAATCCGGATGGGCAATCCCGACCAGGGCACTCTCCGCGACGCCGGGCAGATCGTTCACATAGCTTTCGACCTCGGCCGGGTACACGTTGTAGCCGCCACTGATGATCAGGTCCTTGCTGCGCCCGACGATGGTCACATAGCCATCCGCATCGATGCGGCCGACGTCGCCGGTCTTGAAGAAACCGTCGGACGTGAATTCCTCGCGGGTCTTCTCCGGCATGTGCCAGTAACCCTTGAAGACGTTGGGGCCGCGGACCTGGATGCCGCCGATCTCGCCCTGCGCGACGGCATTGCCGGCATCGTCCTGCACCCGAAGTTCCACGCCCGGCAACGGAAAGCCGACCGTGCCGCCGCGGCGCTCGCCGCGCGCCGGGTCGCAGGGATTGGACGTCAACATCGCCGTCTCCGACATGCCATAGCGTTCAAGAATGGTGTGGCCGGTGCGCTTTGTCCACTCGGTGAAGGTATCCAGCAACAGCGGCGCGGAGCCCGAAATGAACAGGCGCATGTTGCGGCACTGCGCCGGATTCAGGCCCGATTCGGCCAGCATGCGCACGTACAGGGTCGGCACGCCCATGAACACCGTGGCCCGCGGCAGGTTGCGTACCACCCAGCCCGGTTCGAATTTCGACTGCCACAGCATCGGGCTGCCGTTCAGCAGCGCGCCGTGCAACGCCACGAAAAGCCCATGCACGTGAAAGATCGGCAGTGCGTGGATCAGCACGTCGCCGCCCTGCGCCGGCGTGCGCCAACCCCAGTAGTCCTTGAGCACCAGCGCATTGCTCAGCAGATTGGCGTGGCTGAGCATGGCCCCCTTGCTGCGGCCGGTGGTTCCGCTGGTGTACAGAATGGCCGCCATGTCGTCGCCGCGACGCGCTGCCACCACATGCTGGTCGCTGCAGAATGCGGCGCGCTCCAGCAGCGACCCGGTGCGGTCGGCGCCCAGCGTGAACACATGGTCGGTGCCGGCCTTGAAGGCGAGCTGGCTGACCCAGCCGAAATTGCGCGGCGTGCAAACCACCACCGCCGGTTCGGCATCGCCGATGAAATATTCCATCTCACCGCTCTGGTAGGCGGTGTTGAGCGGAAGAAACACATGGCCGGCACGCAGCGTCGCCAGGTACAGCATGGCAGCCTCGACCGACTTCTCCACCTGCACGGCAATCCGTGAGCCCGGCGCCAGATCCAGGCTTTCCAGCAGGTTGGCGAGCATCGCACTGGCGCGCTCGATGTCGCGCCAGCTGTAGCAAAGCCCGCTGTCGGTTTCGATCGCAATGCCATCGAGGTCGGACGGAAACGCATCGCGCAAGGCGGCGAACAGATTGCGGTCGGTGGACGGGTTGGAGGTGGTCTTTTTCATGGAGGTAGCGCCCGGTGGCGGGTCTTGTCGTGGGTCAGAAGGCAGGTTTGCGCTTGGCGATGAAGGCGGCAATGCCTTCGCGGTGTTCAGCCGAATCCGCATAGCCATAGGCGTCCGCGGCCAGCGCATCGAGCAGGGACTGGCGGCCCGGCACAGCCGACGGTGCACCGGCCAGCACCCGCAGCATGCGCTTGTGCATGCGCGCCGCCTGGGGCGCAAGGGCGCAGATGCGCTGCAGGTGCAGATCCGACTGCGCCGGCAATTCGGCATCGTCGACCACCTGGTTCAGGAATCCGAGTTGCCACATGCGCTGCGCATCCAGCACCTCGGCCTCCAGCAGGATTGCGCGCGCGGCACTGGCACCTGTCGCCTGCAGCACCAGGTCGAGCTCGCGTGGCGCCATCGGAAATCCCAGACGGGCAATGGGCGCACCGAAGCGGGCCGACTGTCCTGCGATGCGGATGTCGCAACAGCTGGCGATCTCCAGTCCGGCCCCCATGCAATTGCCTTCGATGCGGGCCAGCAATGGCACGTCGCAGGCCAGCATCGCCTGCAGCGCACCCCAGACAAGGCCCTCGTGGAAGTCGCGCAGCTGCGCCTCGTCAAAACGGAACTGCGGGTACTCGGCAATATTGCCACCCGCGCAGAAATGGGCGTCCGCACCGGCCACGACGACGCAGCGCAGTGCGGCATCGCCGGCCAGCCGCTCGAAGCCCGCTCGCAACTGGCGCCACATGTCCAGCGACATCGCGTTGAATCGGCCGGGAGACTGCAGCGTGACCGTGGCCACCGCGCCCCGGGATGCAAAAACAATGTCTCCTGCCATGGTCTCCTGTCGCCCCGACCGCGCAACGCGGTCGCAATACCTTACAGCACCAGCGCGTCGATCGCGCTGGAAGTGGGAATCTTGCCCTGGGCCAGCTGGCTGCGGTGCTTGTCCAGCCGGTTCAGGTCGTACAGATAGTTGACCATCAGCGCGCAGGACTGCTTGAGGCCCTTGGTCGAGCTGTCGGCCGCCCAGTTCAGCCGCTCGATGCGGGCGCCGTTGCCCAGGTGGAAGCGCGCCACCGGATCCAGCGGACGGTCCCCCTTGCCCAGCTCGGTCAGATAGGTCGCAGCCGCCTGCATCAGCAGCTTGCGCAGCGGCGACTTTTCCGGCAGGTCCAGCGGCGCATCGAACGCGGCCAACAAGGCCTCGGGCGTCGGTGCTTCGATCTCCAGCGCCTGCGCCAGTTGCAGGCGCACCTTGGGTCCGAGCTTGTCAAGCAGCTTGCCGGTGTTCCTGGTCAGCCAGCTGCGCAGGCCCGGAATCGGCGACAGCGTCGCGAACCGCTTGAGCTTCGGGAACTCCTCCTGCAAGGCCTCCACCACGCGCTTGATCAGCGAGTCGCCGAAACTGACACCCCGTAAACCGGGCTGCGTATTGCTGATTGAATAGAAGATCGCCGTGGTGGCCTTGTTCAGGTCGGCGGCCGACGCGGTTTCGTCGAGCAGCGGCGCCATGCTGTCGGACATCTGGTCAAGCAGGGCGACCTCGACAAAGATCAGTGGTTCGTCGGGCATGTGAGGATGAAAGAAGCCGTAGCAGCGGCGGTCGCTGTCGAGCCGGTTCTTGACGTCCGCCCAGCTGCGAATGGCATGCACCGCTTCATACTGGATCAGCTTCTCGATCAGCGAGGCCGGCGAATCCCAGCTGATGCGGCGCAACTCCAGAAATGCCACGTCGAACCAGCTCGAGAACAGCCCTTCGAGCTCGGCATCGATGGGCGCCAGCCACTTCTCCGTGCGAAGCAGCGGCAGGATCTCGGCCCGCAGATTCACCAGAAAACGCATGCCCTGCGCAAAACCGGCGAAACGCTGCAGCAGCCGGGAGCGCGGCGACTCCAGCGCCTGGCGCAGTGCAATCTCGGCCTGCCCGTGCTCGGTGCTGCCCTGGCTGGCTTCGTACTGCGCATGGGCCGCCTGCAACACCTCACGGTCGTGCGCAAAGCGCTCGCTGATCAGACGCAGGCAATCCATGCGCTCGGGCGCCGGGGCCTGCGCATACCAGCGCGCGATCTCACTGGCACGCCGACCGGCTTCGACCTCGCTGACCTGGCGGTCCACCACTGACTGCAATTCGCCCAGAATGCGCCGCAACTCGCGCGGTGACAAGGCCTCGTCTCCCTTGCGCACCACGCCGTCGAGCCGCTGCGCCAGCGTGCGCGGACCACCGCGCGACGCGCTGCCGGCGTCGGCCTTGTCGTCGGCAGCCGTCTGCGGCATCAGCCGCGCCACTTTCTCGAGGAGCCAGTTGCTTGTCGTCGTCATCGTCACATTACCTTCGAGTCTATCGCCCACGGCGGGCCGTCGGGGTCGGGGTTGCAGTGGCAGTTGACGCAGCCATGCGGTTCTGCGCCCACCACCACAGGCCGATGCCGGACAGGATCATCGGCACACACAGCCACTGTCCCATGCTCATGCCCAGCGACAGCAGGCCGAGGAACGGATCGGGCTCGCGAAAGAATTCCGCCGTGAAGCGCAGCGTGCCGTACCCCACCAGAAACGCCGCAGCGACCTGCCCGGTTGCCCGTTCCTTGCGGGCATACAGCCACAGCAGCGTGAACAACAGCAACCCTTCGAGCAGAAACTGGTAGATCTGCGATGGGTGGCGCGGCAGGTCGCCCGCTCCCTGGAACACCATGCCCCAGGGCAGGCTCGGGTCGGCGAGACGCCCCGGCAGCTCGCCGTTGATGAAATTGCCGATGCGCCCGGCCGCCAGGCCGGTCGGCACGCAGGGCGCCACGAAATCAGCCACCTGCCAGAACGGCCGCTTGCGCGAGTGGGCAAACCAGACCATGGACGCGATCACGCCGATCAGCCCGCCATGAAAGCTCATGCCGCCTTGCCAGACCGCGAATACCTCGAGCGGATGGGCCAGGTAGTAGGCCGGCTTGTAGAACAGGCAATAGCCCAGTCGCCCACCCAGCACCACGCCCACCACGCCCAGGAAGAGGATGTCCTCGACGTCGCGCCGGCTCCAGGCACCGGGGCCGCGCATCGCTGCGTATGGCGGATGCTTCAGCCGCAGCGTCCCCAGCAGAATGAACAGGCCAAACGCCGCCAGGTAGGTCAGTCCGTACCAGTGAATGGCGATGGGCCCGAGTTGCAGCGCGACCGGGTCGATATTCGGGTGAATCAGCATGGCCCGCATTGTGCACGCCCGGCCGAGGCCCATCGGCGCATGGTCGGATAAGCCGTCACGGCTGCGGGTTTGCGGCGGGGGTTGCAGCAGCCGGCAACTGCTCGCGGACAAAGGCCACGAAACGCGCCAGTACCGGGTTGTCGTTGTCGGGCGCCCAGACCAGACTGGTCTCGCAGCGGGTACCCGCTGCCAGCGCGGCCGAGGGGTCCGGGGTCGCCAGGCGCACGCCGCGCAGATCGCGGTAGCTGACCCCGGGTCGCTGGAACTGGCGCACGCTGTGCGGCACCCATGCCACGCCAAGACCCGCCGACACCAGGTTGACGATGGTCTGCATCTGATTGGCCTCCTGCGCCACCTGCGGCACGGCGCCGCTGCCGTGGTAAAGGCCGAAGATCGCATCATGCAGCGACGGGGCGATCCGGCGCGGAAAGATGACCAGCGGCAATTGCAATGCCTCGCGCAGGCTGGGCGCTGCGGTGCGCAGGGCCAGCGCGTGATGGGCCGGAAGTGCCAGGGTCAGCGGCTCGGAGGCCACGCGCAGATGGGCCTGGCCGGCAGGCGCAAACCCCGGCGCATGCAAGAAGAAGCCGGCATCGATGTCGCCACGGGCGAAGGCCTCTGCCTGCACGTCGCCGGTCGCCTCGATCAGCTCGAGCATCACGTGGGGATGCCGCTCGCGAAAGCCACGCACCCATTGCGGCAACAAGGTGTAACCGACGGTGGACACGAATGCCAGCCGCAGGCGTCCGGCCTGACCATCGGCGGCGGCACGCGCCACGGCCGGCAAGGCCTGGGCGCGCGCCAGCAGATCCTGCACCTGTGGCAACAAGGCGGCGCCCCCGGCACTCAGCCGCACGCTGCGCTTGCTGCGCTCGAACAGGCGCACCCCCAGCAGGGCCTCGAGCTGGGCAATGCCCTGTGTCAGCGGCGGCTGGGTCATGTGCAGGCTGCGGGCGGCACGGCCGAAATGCAGCTCCTGCGCCACCGCCACGAACTGGCGCCACATGCGCAGGTCGATGGGTCGATCACTCATATGCAAAACATATCAATCACGGCTTAAAAGTATATTTGAACAAGTGTTTATGCGCGCGCATACTTGCACCCTGGCGTCACGGCGCCGGCCCGGTGCCGGCAGTGCTGTACGTTCCTCCATCAACCTCCAAGAGACACTCCCATGGCCACCAAGACCGTCGCGCTCAACAGCCGCAGCAAGAACATCACCGAAGGCAAGTCACGCGCCCCCAACCGCTCCATGTACTACGCCATGGGCTACGAAGAAGGTGACTTCAGCAAGCCGATGATCGGCGTGGCCAACGGCCACAGCACCATCACGCCATGCAACAGCGGCCTGCAGAAGCTGGCCGACGCGGCCATTGCCGGCATCGAGGAAGCCGGCGGCAACGCGCAGGTCTTCGGCACGCCGACCATCTCGGACGGCATGGCCATGGGCACCGAAGGCATGAAATATTCGCTGGTCAGCCGTGAGGTGATCTCCGACTGCGTCGAGACCTGCGTCCAGGGCCAGTGGATGGATGGCGTGGTCGTGATCGGCGGCTGCGACAAGAACATGCCCGGCGGCATGATGGGCATGCTGCGCGCCAACGTGCCGGCCATCTACGTCTATGGCGGCACCATCCTGCCAGGCCACTTCAAGGGCCAGGATCTGAACATCGTCAGCGTGTTCGAGGCCGTGGGCCAGAACGCCGCCGGCCGCATGTCGGACGCAGACCTGCTGGAGATCGAGCGCCGTGCGATTCCCGGCACCGGCTCCTGCGGGGGCATGTACACCGCCAATACCATGTCGTCGGCCTTCGAGGCGCTGGGCATGTCCCTGCCCTACTCGTCAACCATGGCCAACCCGCACGACGAGAAGATGAACTCGGCCAAGGAGTCCGCCAAGGTACTGGTCAAGGCCATCGGCCTGGGCCTCAAGCCGCGCGACATCGTCACCCGCAAATCGCTGGAGAACGCCATCGCCGTGGTCATGGCCACCGGCGGCTCCACCAACGCCGTGCTGCACTTCCTGGCCATCGCCCATGCGGCCGAGGTCGAATGGTCGATCGAGGACTTCGAACGCATCCGCCAGCGTACCCCGGTGCTGTGCGACCTCAAGCCCAGCGGCAAATACCTGGCGGTCGATCTGCACAAGGCCGGCGGCATTCCGCAGGTCATGAAGACACTGCTGGCGGCCGGGCTGCTGCACGGCGACTGCATGACCATCACCGGCCAGACCATCGCCGAGGTGCTCAAGGACATTCCCGACGTGCCACGTGCCGACCAGGACGTGATCCGCCCGATTTCCAACCCGATGTATGCCCAGGGCCACCTGGCCATCCTCAAGGGCAATCTGTCGCCCGAAGGCTGCGTGGCCAAGATCACCGGGCTCAAGAAGCCGGTGATGACCGGCCCGGCCCGCGTGTTCGACGACGAGCAGTCGGCGCTGGCCGCCATCCTGGCCGGCAAGATCGTGGCCGGCGACGTGATGGTGCTGCGCTACCTCGGCCCCAAGGGCGGACCGGGCATGCCGGAGATGCTGGCCCCGACCGGTGCGCTGGTCGGCCAGGGCCTGGGTGAGTCGGTCGGCCTGATCACCGACGGGCGTTTCTCGGGTGGCACCTGGGGCATGGTCGTCGGCCACGTCGCGCCCGAGGCCGCCGCTGGCGGCACCATTGCGCTGATCGAGGAAGGTGACTCCATCACCATCGATGCGCACCAGTTGCTGCTTCAGCTCAATGTCGACGATGCGGAAATCGCCCGCCGTCGGGCTGCCTGGAAGGCCCCGGCGCCGCGCTATCTCCGTGGCGTGCAGGCGAAGTTTGCGTTCAACGCGGCATCGGCCAGCAAGGGCGCAGTCCTCGACAACTACTGATCATCTGCGCTGCGGTCGTCTGCGCCGGCATTGCGCCGGTGCGGCGCCGCTACTGGCAAACTGGTCGGCACTGACGCCTTGCGGCGCTCAGCGCTTCTTGCGGAAGTTGGTGCCGATGGCTTCCTTGTTGCGATCGATTCGCTCCTGCTTGCGCAGGTTCTCGCGCTCCATTGCCTTGCGCTTGGTATAGCCACTGGCGTCGGCCCAGTACCACCAGACGACTGCCAGACCAAACGGCGCGAGCACGGTCCACCAGCTCCAGGCTGCCACCGGGCCAAGCTCAAGGTATTTCATGGCCAGCAAGACAATCCCCAAACCCAGTAAATACATCACGCGCTCCCAGAAATTCGACACATTTGCTGACAAGGGCCGTCTCGGGTGTTCACTACAATCGGCCGGAACAACTGTAACCCAACCGAGAGGATGTCAATGACGAAAGCACGCTGGGCAATTCTGGTCATGGCGCTGGCGACCACGGTCGCTGCACCGGCCTTTGCCGACGAGGCTCTGGCGACCAGCAAGAACTGCATGAGCTGCCACAAGGTGGACAAGAAGCTGGTGGGACCGAGTTACAAGGAAGTGGCCGCGAAGTACGCCGGCCAGGCAGGGGCCGTCGACAAACTGGCCGCCAAGATCATGAAGGGCGGCGCCGGCGTGTTCGGCGCGGTACCGATGCCGGCCAACACACAGGTCAACGAAGCCGAAGCCAAGACATTGGCGGCCTGGGTTCTGAGCCTCAAGTAAATCGCCACGGGTGTCGCCGATCCGGCACCCGCGCCATCCGAGCCCGCCGGCACCGCCTGCGGGCTTTTTTTTATTCGGCCAGGCCGACATTCGGTTGAACCTGTTGCCAGGCCTGCGCTCCCACCCGGGGTCCGTCCGACTGGAGTTGCCGTGAAACCTATCGATCAGAAATCCTTACGCCGCACCGCCTTTTTGGCCACCGTGTTGCTGTCGATGTTCGGCCTGTGGCCCGCATTGGCAGGGTCTGAAGAGGTCGATCCGCAGGAGAAGAAGGCCTGGGCGGCCCTGCGCTCAGGCGGCATCGTGCTGCTGCGCCATGCCAACGCCCCCGGCTTCGGCGACCCGCCCGAATTCATGCTCGGAGACTGCCGCACCCAGCGCAACCTCGATGCGGCCGGCCGGGCGCAGGCGCAAGGCATAGGCGCGCGGTTTCGCCAGCAAGGCGTGCGCCCTGGCAAGGTGCTGGCCTCGCAATGGTGCCGCACGCTGGATACCGCAGAAGCGGCCTTTCCGGGTCAGGTCGAGCCGGAACCGGTCTTCAATTCCTTTTTCCAGGACCGCTCCGAAGCACCTGCACAGACGGCCATGGCCCGCGCCCTGTTGCTTGCGTGGCGCGGCCCCTCGGCACTGGTGGTGGTCACCCACCAGGTCAACATCACGGCACTGAGCGACATCGTGCCGGCATCGGGCGAAGGCATCGTGCTGCAGCGGGACGGCCCGCAACTGCGCGTGGTCGGCCGCATCCGCCCCTAGGGCAAAACTCGCCCCCTGCCTGTACGGTCGCACTGCGTGTCGACCGTCCGAGTCGTGGCGCTGCCAGAGGCAGGCGCCCCTTCGGCCCGTCAAGCCTGCGCAGGCAGGCTTGGAGCCGCGGGCCTCAGCCCCACTGGGGGGCGCCCCTACGGCCTGGCAGAACCAGTTCCGTGGGGGACCGGTACCGCGCCGGGCGATGTGGCTACAGCTTTTCGGCCAGCTGTTCCAGGATGGCCGGGTTCTCCAGCGTGGAGGTGTCCTGCGTGATCGCCTCGCCCTTGGCTATGCGCAGCAGCAGGCGCCGCATGATCTTGCCGCTGCGGGTCTTGGGCAGGTTGTCGCCGAAACGGATGTCCTTGGGCTTGGCGATGGGGCCGATCTCCTTGGCACGCAGTTGCGCAGTTCGTTGGCGATCTGCTTGGCCTCTTCGCCGACCGGGCGGCTGCGCTTGAGCACGACGAAGGCGCAGATCGCCTCGCCGGTGACGTCGTCCGGACGCCCCACCACGGCAGCCTCGGCCACCAGGTCGGTCTTGGCGACCAGCGCCGACTCGATCTCCATCGTGCCCATGCGGTGGCCGGACACGTTGAGCACATCGTCGATGCGCCCGGTGATGCGGAAATAGCCGCGGTCTTCGCTGCGCACCGCACCGTCGCCGGCCAGATAGGTCTTGCCGCCCATCTCGGGTGGGAAATAGCTGGCCTTGAAGCGCTCCGGATCGTTCCAAATGGTGCGGATCATCGACGGCCAGGGCCGCTTGACCACCAGAATGCCGCCGGTGCCATTGGGCAGGTCCTTGCCGGTCTCGTCGACGATGGCGGCCATGATGCCCGGGAGCGGCAGCGTGCAGCTGCCTGGTACCAGCGGCGTGGCACCCGGCAGCGGCGTGATCATGTGGCCGCCGGTTTCGGTCTGCCAGAAGGTGTCGACGATCGGGCAGCGCTCGCCGCCGACATTGCGGTAATACCACATCCAGGCTTCGGGATTGATCGGCTCGCCGACCGATCCCAGGATACGCAGGCTGGACAGATCGGAACGCGCCGGATGCACTTTCTCGTCGGCTTCGGCCGACTTGATCAGCGAGCGGATCGCGGTGGGCGCGGTATAGAAGATCGAACACTTGTGGCGCTCGATCATCTGCCAGAAACGCCCGGCATTGGGCCATGTCGGGACGCCTTCGAAAATGATCTGCGTCGCGCCAGCGGCCAGCGGGCCGTAGGCGACGTAGGTATGGCCGGTGATCCAGCCGATATCGGCCGTGCACCAGAAGACGTCCTCAGGCTTGAGGTCGAAGGTCCAGTCCATCGTCAGCTTGGCCCACAGCAGATAGCCGCCGGTGGCGTGCTGCACGCCCTTGGGCTTGCCGGTGGAGCCGGAGGTAAAGAGGATGAACAGTGGATGCTCCGCCGGCACGGGGACGGCTGCGCACTGCTCAGACTGGCCCTTGAGCGCCTCGGCAAACGTGATATCGCGCCCGGCGACCATGTTGCAGGCGGTCTTGGTGCGCTCGTACACAAAGATGGTCTTGATCGACTCGCAGCCGCCCATGGCCAGGCCGTCGTCGACGATGGCCTTGAGTGGCAGCTCCTTGCCGCCGCGCATCTGGTAGTTGGCGGTGACCACGGCCACGGCGCCGGCATCGATGATGCGCTCCTGCAGTGCCTTGGCGGAGAAGCCGCCGAACACCACGCTGTGGGTGGCGCCAATGCGCGCGCACGCCTGCATGGCGATCACGCCTTCGAGCGTCATCGGCATGTAGATCAGGACCCGGTCACCCTTGCTGATGCCCTTGGCCTTGAGAGCGTTGGCGAACTGGCTGACGCGGGCCAGCAGTTCCTTGTAGGTGGTCTTGGTGACCTGCCCGTCGTCGGACTCGGTGATCACGGCCACCTTGTTCTCAACCGGCGTCCCCATGTGCTTGTCCAGGCAATTGGCACTGGCGTTGAGCTCGCCGTCGGCGAACCACTTGTAGAACGGCGCCTGGGACTCGTCCAGCGTCTGCGTGAACGGCTTGTTCCATGTCAGGTTCGCACGCGCCAGGCGGGCCCAGAAGCCTTCGTAGTCGCGCTCTGCCTCGGCGCACAAGGCCTGGTAGCCCGCCATGCCGGAAATGCGGGCGGCCTTGACGGTTTCGGCAGAGGGTTCGAATACCCGGTTTTCAACCAGAACGGACTGTATGGAACTCATCGCGTGATCTCCTGTTGTGGATGGCTTATTGACTATCGACTTGCCGACTGTGGCGCATGGCTCTTACAAGGCACTGACGCGCCGCAAGCGGGCCGGCAAAAGCCCTGCCCTGCCCTGGCCAGTCGGCCCGTCAACCTACAATGCGACGGTCTACTTTAACCCTTCAGCGCCCGCATGAGTCAACCCTCCAAACAGCCGCCTCCTGGCATTGCCCCGCTGTCCAAACTGATTTTCGCCAGCCGCTGGCTGCAGCTTCCGCTGTACCTGGGCCTGATCGCGGCGCAGGCCGTCTATGTGTTCCAGTTCTGGGTCGAACTGGTCCATTTGCTGGAAGCGGCATTCGGCAACCAGACCGCCTTGCAGGCCCTGGTCACCAGTACCGGATACAAGGCCGAATTCGAGATCACGTCACTGAACGAGACGGTGCTGATGCTGGTGGTGCTGGCACTGATCGACGTCGTGATGATCTCCAACCTGCTGATCATGGTGATCGTCGGCGGCTACGAGACCTTTGTCAGCCGCATGAACCTGCAGATGCACCCGGATCAGCCGGAATGGCTCAGCCATGTGAATGCGTCGGTGCTCAAGGTCAAGCTGGCGACTGCCATCATCGGCATCTCGTCTATCCATCTGCTCAAGACCTTCATCAACGCCGCCAATTACGACGTCAAGGTGCTGATGTGGCAGACCATCATCCACATCGTGTTCCTGCTGTCGGCCATGGCCATTGCCTACACCGACCGCCTGATGTCCCACGGCAAGTCGTCCGGCGGCGGACACTGAATACGCCCTGTGCCCGTGCAGGCAGGGCGCGCGGTGTCAAACCCGGGTGCCGGCCTCCTCGCCGGGCTGCGCGTGTGACGGCAACTGCAGATGCAGTGCCGCCATGGCCATCAGATTGGCCGAGACCGGCGCCGTGACGAACAGGAACAGCGTGATCAGCAACTCGTGGATCGCCGGCATGCCATGGGCCCAGCCCAGCACCATGCTGGCCAGCAGCACGCCGCCAACACCCAGCGTGGTCGCCTTGGTCGGCGCATGCAGCCGCATGTAGAAGTCGGGCAGGCGCACCAGGCCGATGGCGCCGATCAACGCGAAGCTGCCGCCGACCACCAGCAGCAGCGCCGCCAGCCACTCCATCATCAGGGGAATCGGGGTGTCCATCACGCCTCCTATTCGATCACGTCACCGCGCGTCACATAGCGCGACAAGGCCACCGTACCGACAAATCCCAGCATCGCCACGATCAGCGCCGCCTCGAACAGGATGGCTGTGTGCCAGCGCACGCCCAGCAGGATGACCAGTGCCACGACGTTGACATACATGGTGTCGAGCGCCAGGATGCGGTCGGGCATGTGCGGCCCGCGCAGCAGACGCCAGCCACACAGGCCCATGGCCAGCGCGATGGCCAGCGTTGCATAGTCGAGTGCCCACGACAGGATCATCCCAGTATCTCCTTGAGCGGCGCTTCATAGCGCTGCTTGATCTGCGCCGCCATGCCCGGCACATCGTCACAGTCCAGTGCATGGACCAGGATCATCCGGCGCTCCTCGTCGACGACGCAAGAGACCGTTCCCGGCGTCGTCGTGATGATGGTGGCCAGCAATGTGATGGCGGTCGGATGCCGGATGTCGAGTGGAATCGGCACCCAGGCTGGCTGGGGATTGGATGTCGGCGACAGCACGATGCGCGCCACCACGATGTTGGACACCACGATATCCCACAGCACGATGAAGCACAGGCGCATGGCGGCGCTCCAGCTGCGCACCTGCAGCCGCTCGCCGAGGAATCCATCGACCAGTTTCGGCAGGCCCCAGCCCAGCACCGCAGCCGTGATCAGCTGCGGCACGGCCAGGCTCTGCTGCAGCATCAGCCAGCCCAGGGCCAGCACCGCCGACAGCACCGGATGCGGCAGGAATCCACGTCGCTTCATCGGCTGCCCCCACTTTGTCCGGTATACGGCCGGGCCGTGCGTGCATCCAGCCCCCCCTGCTCACCCAGCACCGCATCGGCATACGCCTTGCGATCGCGCAGTTGCTCGGCCGCAGCTTCGCTGTAGCGCTGCAGCGGGCCCGCAAACACGCTCATCGCCACGCTGGCCGCCAGCAGAAACCCGGTGGCCGTCACCAGTGGCGCGCTGGCGCCCGATGCGCCCGAGGGCATGTCGCTGCGCACATGCCAGAACAAGGTGCTGCCGGCGCGGGCCAGGCCCAGCAAGGACAGGAAACCGGCCAGCAGCACGACCGTCCAGACCATGGTCGCATGCGCATGACCGCCGGACGCCTGCAGCAGCATCAGCTTGCCGATGAAGCCGGGCAAGGGCGGCAAGCCTACGCTGGAGGCGGCCGCCAGCAGCAGCATCAGACCCAGCATGGTGGGCTGCGCCACTGGCGAGGCCGGTTCGATGCGGCTGCCGACCTCGCCGCGCTGCGCAGCCACCAGTTCGACCAGCAGGAACAGGCCGGCCACGGTCAGCGTGCTGTGGGCCAGGTAATACAGTGCCGCAGACCAGGCCTGCGCCCCGAACAGACCGATCGCCATCAGAATGGTCCCCACTGACGCAACCGTCAGCCAGGCCACCAGCCGCGGCAAGGTTTGCGCCGCCAGCACGCCCAGCACACCGATGGCACTGGTCAGCACCGCCAGCGGCAACAGCAGCGGTTCGACCAGCATCGCCGACGCGCCGGCATCTGCGCCGAAGATCACGCCATGCACACGCCAGATCGCGTAGACACCAACCTTGGTCATGATCGCGAACAAGGCCGCCACCGGTGCCGACGCCGCGGCATAGGTGGCCGGCAACCAGACCGACAGGGGCGCCAGCGCCGCCTTGAAGCCGAACACCACCAGCAGCAGCAAGGCCGCGACCTGCAGCACCACGGCGTCCGGGCCGGTGACCAGCGGCACGCGCACGGCCAGGTCGGCCATGTTCAGCGTGCCGGTCAAGGCATACAGCAGCGCCAGTCCGATCAGGAACAGCGCCGAGGCACTCAGGTTCAGCACCACGTAGTGGACGCCGACGCGAAGCCGCTCGCGGCCCAGGCCGTGCAGCATCAGCACGTAGCTGGCGATCAGCAGCACCTCGAAGAACACGAACAGGTTGAACAGGTCGCCGGTGACGAAGGCTCCGTTGAGCCCCATCAGCTGGAACTGGAACAGGGCGTAGAAGTAGCGGCCATGCCCGGCCCAGCCACCGCTGGCGTACAGCAATACCGGCAGCGCGACCAGCGAGGTCAGCAGCACCATCACGGCCGACAGGCGGTCCACGACCAGCACGATGCCGAACGGCGCCGGCCACTCGCCCATGCGGTAGACCATCAGCATGCCGTCACCGGCCTGCAGGAACAGCTGGATCGCGATGATCAGGCCCAGCAGCGCCGAGCCGATCGCCACCCGGCCGGACAGCGTCTGGCGGCGCAGGTTGTGTTCCCCGCCCCCGTGGTCGCCGATCAGCAACAGCAGCACCGCCGTGGCCGCCGGCAGCAGCACCGGCAGCACCGGCAACTGGTCGATCAAGGACATGCTCACGTGCCGCCCTCCTGCGGGTCCGGTCGGCCATCGACATGGTCGGTGCCGGATTCATGGCGACTGCGCAAGGCCAGCTCGATCACGAAACCGGTGGTCGCGAACCCGATCACGATGGCCGTGAGTACGAGGGCCTGCGGCAGCGGGTCGGCGATCTGCGGGCCATTGCCGACGATCGGTTGCGCGTTGCTCCACAGGCGGCCCATGGCGAAGATGAAGACGTTGACGGCATAGCCGAGCACCGTCAGCCCCAGCACGACCGGGAAGGTGCGCCCACGCAGCATCAGCCAGATGCCGCAGACGGTGACCCAGCCAATGCCGGTGGCGACCAGAAATTCCATGCTCGGCATCATGTCGCGTGCTCCTTGCTGGACGCACTGAGAACCGACAGCATCAGCATGGTCGCGCCCACCACGGTGATGTAGACCCCCAGGTCGAACAAGGCCGCTGTCGCCAGGGGCAGCTCGCCCAGAATCGGCACCACCGGATGCCCGGCAGCGCTGGTCAGGAAGGGCCGGCCCAGGGCGAACGCTCCGACGCCGGTCAGCCAGGCGATGCCCAGCCCGGCACCGATCCAGCGCGTGTAGCGGCGGCCTTCGCCGGTGCGCAGCACGATATCGGCGCGGTCCTGGCCCAGGGCCATGTATTGCAGCACCAGCGCGACGCCGGTGACCAGGCCGGCAATGAAGCCGCCGCCCGGGAGATTGTGGCCACGCCAGTAGATGTAGACCGAGGCTACCAGCGCCAGCGGCATGATCAGCCGCGCGGCCATGCGCAGCATCAGCGGCTCACGCCGGAATGACCACGGACGCCCCTCCCCGTCCTGCCTCGGCTTGCGCACGCGCCATCCTGACAGCAACGCCAGCACGCCGACGGCGGCAATGCCGAGCACGGTGATTTCGCCAAAGGTGTCATAGCCGCGGAAGTCGACCAGGATCACGTTGACGGCGTTGGCGCCGCCGCCCTTGGGCACGGAGTTTTCCAGAAAATACCAGGAGATCGAACTGTGGTCCCGTGTGAGCATCAGCCAGGTCAGCCACGCCATGCCGCCACCGCCGCCCAGCGCCAGTGCCGCATCGCGCAGCTTGCGCCGCCCGGACGATTCGTGCGGCGTGACGCGGGGCAGCAAGGCCAGCCCCATCAGCAGCAGCACGGTGGACACGATCTCGACCGAGAGCTGCGTCAAGGCCAGGTCTGGCGCCGACAGGGCCAGGAAGGTCAGCGCCGTGACCAGGCCGACAACACCGACCAGCACCACGGCACGCAGCCGGTCATGGTGGCCAAAGGCCAATGCCGTGCCGGCGACCAGCAGCAACATCCAGGCCAGCAGCGAGGGCAAGTCGGCAGGCATCAGCGCGCGCGCCCCGGTCGTTGGGCTGGCACCAGGGCCACTCCACGCCCACAGCGCAAGGGCAACCGCGCTGGCCAGCATCCAGGCCACGTAGCGCTGCAGCGAGCCGGTTTCGACCAGCGCTGTGAAGCGCGCACCGAACGCGAACAGGCCATCGATTCCCTGCGTGAACAGCAGCCGACCGGTCCAGCCACGCGGATGGTGCAGGTGCAGGTCGAACTTGTGCTGCAGTGCGAAATAAAAACCCACGCCGCCGAGCACGGCAATGGCGCTCATCAGCAGTGGCAGGTTGAACCCATGCCAGATCGCCAGGTGGTATTCGGGAGGCGCGGTCCCCAGCACCGCCGATGCCGCCACATGCACCATCGGCCCGAAAGTGACCGCCGGCAGAATGCCCACGACGACGCAGATCACCACCAGCAGGATGACCGGCGCCTTCATGAACATCGGGGGCTCATGCGGGTTCGGGTTCGCCATGTTGCGCGGTGGGCCGTTGAAGAACACGTCATGGATGAAACGCAGCGAGTACGCGACGGAGCAGATGCCGCCGAAGGTCGCTGCCAGCGGCACCAGCACACCAAAGGTGAAGTCGGATTGCCCCTCGACTGCAGCGGCAAAGAACATCTCCTTGGACAGGAAGCCGTTGGCCAGCGGCAGCCCGGCCATCGACGCCGCGGCGATCATCGCCAGCGTCGCGGTCCAGGGCAGGAACTTTGCCAGCCCGCCCAGGCGCCGGATGTCGCGGGTGCCGGTCTCGTGGTCGATGATGCCGGCGGTCATGAACAAGGACGCCTTGAACGTGGCGTGGTTCAGGATGTGAAAGACCGCCGCCACCGCCGACAGCGGTGAGTTCAGGCCGATCAGGAACACGATCAGGCCCAGATGGCTGATGGTCGAATACGCCAGCAGGCTCTTGAGGTCATGGCGGAACACGGCCACATAGGCGCCGAACACCATGGTCGACAAGCCCACCGTGGCCACCACCGACTGGAACAGATCGGTGCCGCCGATCACCGGATACAGCCGCGCCAGCAGAAAGATGCCGGCCTTGACCATGGTGGCCGAGTGCAGGTAGGCCGACACCGGCGTGGGCGCGGCCATGGCTTCCGGCAGCCAGAAGTGGAACGGAATCTGCGCGCTCTTGGTGAAGCATCCCACCAGGATCAGCAGCAGCATCACCGGATACAGCGCATGCGCCTTGATCTGCTCGCCGCGCGTCAGCAGAACCGACAGGTCGTAGCTGCCGCCCATCTGGCCCAGCAGCACGATGCCGGCCAGCATCACCAGGCCACCGCCGCCGGTCACCGCAAGTGCCATGCGGGCGCCGGCGCGGGCATCGGCCTTGTGGCCCCAGTAACCCACCAGCAGGAAGGACGAGATGCTGGTCAGCTCCCAGAACACCACCAGCAGCAGCAGGTTGTCCGACAGCGCCACGCCCAGCATGGCCGCCATGAACAGCATCAGCTGCGTGAAGAACTTGCCAGCCGGGTCGTCGTGGTGCAGGTAATAGGCGGCGTACAGGATGATCAGCAATCCCACACCGGAGATCAGCAGGCCGAACATCAGCGCCAGCCCGTCGAGCCGGAAATGGGCATTGAGACCGATGGCCGGCACCCACTCGACCCCGGCCAGCAGGGTCTCGCCGGCAAACACCGCCGGTGCCTGCGACAGGAGCAGCGCAAACGCGCTGCCGGTCACCGCCGCGGCGATCCAGGCCACCATGCTGCGACGCGCAGGCGTGTCTACGCGCCCGGCCCAGAAACACAGGGTGGTGCCAAGAATCAGGGGAAGAAGAACGACGAGCGGTAGCGGGTTCGGCATATTGTTGTGGTGCTGGCAGAGCCCCGGGCGATGATACAAGGACCGCCAGACATTTCCCTTCGCGGCGCGTGGGCTTGGATACACTTGGCAGCCCTCCACGCCCGCAACGGCACCCGTCTCGGTGCCATTGCGGCTGCGGAGCCTGGAGACAAGACAAAGCTGCACTGCAGCGCAGTGCAAGCCGCTGAACAGAAACCGTTTCGACTATGCCACACGCCAATCGACTGCCCCGCACGTTCGGGATCCTGGCCCTGTTGATGCTCAGTGCCGGCCCGGCCCTGGCATCGGAGATCGACGGCCGCCAGCTGGCGGTGTGGTGGGGGCTGCCGTTTGCCGGCATGCTGCTGTCGATCGCAGTGGTACCGCTGCTGGCTCCGCATTTCTGGCACCACCATTTCGGCAAGGTCGCACTGGGCTGGTCGCTGGCCTTTCTGCTGCCCTTCGCGCTGACCTTCGGCGTCGGTGCGGCTGGCGCGAGTCTGGTCCATGCGGCAGTGGCCGAGTACATCCCGTTCATCATCCTGCTGACCGCGCTGTTCGTCGTGGCAGGCGGCATCCATGTCAGCGGCAATCTGCACGGTACCGCGGCGCTGAACACCGCCATCCTTGCCATCGGCGCCGTGCTGGCCAGTTTCATGGGTACCACCGGGGCGTCGATGCTGATGGTGCGGCCGCTGATCCGGGCCAACGACAACCGCAAGCACCGCACCCACGTCATCATCTTCTTCATCTTCATCGTGGCCAACGCCGGTGGCTCGCTGACACCGCTGGGTGACCCGCCGCTGTTCCTGGGTTTCCTCAAGGGCGTGGACTTTTTCTGGACGATCCGGCACATCCTGCCGCAGACCAGCTTCCTGGTCGGCAGCCTGCTGCTGATCTTCTTCCTGCTCGACAGCTGGTACTTCAAGCACCGGGAGGAAGTGCTCCCGGTGGACCCCACCCCCGACACGCGCAGCCTGGGGATCGACGGGCGCGCCAACCTGGCGCTGCTGCTGGCCATCATCGGCCTGGTGCTGCTCAGCGGCCTGTGGAAGACCGACATCGGATTCGAGATTACCGGTGCGCATGTCGGCCTGCCGGGCCTGGCCCGGGACCTCGGTCTGCTGGCCGTCATCGCGGGTTCGCTGGCCATCACCCCGCTGCAGGTTCACGTCGACAACCAGTTCTCGTGGGCCCCGATGCAGGAGGTCGCCAAGCTGTTTGCCGGTATCTTTCTCACCATCGTGCCGGTGATCGCCATGCTCAAGGCGGGCCTGGACGGCCCGTTCCGTCCCATCATCGCGGCCGTCACGCGCCCCGACGGCAGCCCGGACCCGGCCATGTACTTCTGGGCCACCGGCATTCTGAGTTCGTTCCTGGACAACGCGCCGACCTACCTGGTGTTCTTCAACACCGCCGGCGGCGACCCGGCCAAACTGATGGGGCCGTTGTCCGCGACGCTGGTCGCGATCTCGGCCGGCGCCGTGTTCATGGGCGCCAACTCGTACATCGGCAACGCGCCCAACCTGATGGTCAAGGCGGTGGCGGAAGACCGCGGCGTGCCCATGCCCAGCTTCTTCGGCTACATGGCCTGGTCGTGTGCGGTGCTGCTGCCGCTGTTCGGGCTGATGACGCTGATCTGGTTCAAGTAGCTCTCGCGGCAGCCCGTTCCGGGGGCCGCCGACGGGTTGGGTAAACTCGCGCTCAGTGTTTTCCCCTCGCCAGGACCCTTCCATGCCCTCCCCCACCGTCATCCGCCAGGCCGACCTGATCGAATCCGTCGCCGCCGCGCTGCAGTTCATCAGCTACTACCACCCGGCCGACTACATCGCGCACCTGGCGCGTGCCTACGAGCGCGAGCAGAGCCCGGCGGCCAAGGACGCGATCGCCCAGATCCTGACCAACTCGCGCATGAGTGCGACCGGCCACCGCCCGATCTGCCAGGACACCGGCATCGTCAACGTGTTCATCAAGCTGGGCATGGACGTGCGGCTCGAAGGCTTCACCGGTACGCTGGACGACGCGGTCAACGAAGGCGTGCGCCAGGCCTACCTGCATCCGGACAACACCTTGCGGGCCTCGGTCGTCGCCGATCCGCAGTTCGACCGCAAGAACACCAAGGACAACACGCCGGCCGTCATCCATGTGGAGCTGGTCACCGGCAACAAGCTCGACGTGACCGTGGCCGCCAAGGGTGGCGGCTCGGAGAACAAGTCCAAGATGGTCATGCTCAATCCGTCCGACTCCATCGTCGACTGGGTGCTCAAGACCGTGCCGACCATGGGCGCGGGCTGGTGCCCGCCCGGCATGCTGGGCATCGGCATCGGCGGTACAGCCGAGCGCGCGGTACTGCTGGCCAAGCAGGCGCTGATGGAAGACATCGACATGTACGAGCTGCTGCAGCGCGGCCCGAACAACAAGACCGAGGAACTGCGCATCGAGCTGTACGAAAAGGTCAACGCGCTGGGCATCGGCGCGCAGGGCCTGGGCGGACTGACCACGGTGCTCGACGTGAAGATCAACATGTTCCCGACCCATGCCGCCGGCAAGCCGGTGGCGATGATCCCGAACTGCGCGGCAACCCGCCACGCCCACTTCGTCATGGACGGTTCCGGCCCGGCGTACCTGGAGCCGCCGTCGCTCGACCTGTGGCCGAACGTGCAATGGACACCTGACTACCAGAAGAGCCGCAAGGTCGACCTGAACACTTTGGACAAGGCCGAGATCGCCAGCTGGAAGGCCGGCGACACCTTGCTGCTCAGCGGCAAGATGCTGACGGGCCGCGACGCCGCGCACAAGCGTATCCAGGAAATGCTGGCCAAGGGTGAGCCGCTGCCGGTGGACTTCACCAACCGCACCATATACTACGTCGGCCCGGTCGACCCGGTCGGCGACGAGGCGGTGGGCCCGGCCGGCCCGACCACGGCCACGCGCATGGACAAGTTCACCGAGATGATGCTGGCCCAGACCGGACTGATCAGCATGATCGGCAAGTCCGAGCGCGGCCCGGAGGCGATCGAAGCCATCCGCAAGCACAAGAGCGCCTACCTGATGGCGGTGGGTGGCGCCGCCTACCTGGTCAGCAAGGCGATCAAGACCGCAAAGGTCGTCGGTTTCGCCGACCTGGGCATGGAGGCGATCTACGAATTCGACGTGGTCGACATGCCGGTGACGGTGGCCGTCGATGCCGGCGGCACCAGCGCCCACATCACCGGGCCGGCGATCTGGCAGAAGAAGATTGCCACCGGCGAATTCAAGAACATCGCGGTCACCGCCGGCTGAGCGCCGAGCGGGCCGCCACGGGTCGATCCGTCCGGGCGGCGGCATGGTTGCGCCGGCCAACGCGCCGTTCAACGGCGGCCAGCGGCCTGGCGTGCGGATGGCCTTGCCGCATGCTGCAGCGGCGTTTGCGCAACCCGGCAGAGCCTGCGCTGAACAGGGGTATTGCACCGCTCACGGTCGGCTAAGTCTCGCCGCCTATTCTCCCGATCACGCAGATGTCTGCGTGTCTTTCAAGGAGAAAAACCATGGTCCGATTCACACCCACCATCGCATGCGCCGCCCTGTTGTCGCTCGCGGCCTGTGCAGCCAGCGCAGCAAGCCTGCAAGGCGCAAGCCCGGAGATTGCCAGCCGCTTTGCACCGATGTCCGACCAGACGGTGCAGGGGGTGCCGCTGAAAGACGGCTTCACGCTGCACGAGTACCAGGACGGCAGGATGGCCGTCGAGAACCCCTTTGGACGCCCCGTCAGGATCGAGGCGGGCACGATGCTGACCGCCGCCAACGGCGCATCGATCCGCATGGTCGGCGACGAGGTCGCACGGTTGACGGCCGAGATGCGGACCCACGACCACCGGTAGCCGGCGCCGGGACTGGGTGCTGGTCGCAGGTGCCGGGCATCACGCCGGGACCTGCGGGGTCTGCTGCGACCAGCGACCAGCGACTTGCGGCTGTGCGCGCGTCAGCGTGACGCCACGGCCATGCGCCGCGCCCGCATGCGCTGCACACCGGCAATGGCCAGGGCCATCACGATCAGCAGCGTCGCAACGGCAAAGGTCAGCTGCATGCCCCGTGCCGCGGCCAGCGGCCGTGGCAAACCCTGAGCCGCGGCCGAGGACCCGAACGCAAACACGGCCCCCATGACCGCCGCGCCCGTGATCAGGCCCAGGTTGCGCGACAGGTTCAGCAATCCCGACACCACGCCGCGCTGGTCGGCACGGACATCGGCCATGACAGCGGTGTTGTTCGCCGCCTGGAACGTGGCGTAGCCGGCGGTGGTGACGACCAGCGCCAGCACGTATCCGGCTGCACCCAGGCTGGCCGGCAGCAGGGCCAGCAGCAAGGTGCCGACCGCCATCGTGAGCAGCCCGGCCATCGTCATGGCAGCGGCCCCGAACCGGTCCACGGCGCGCCCGGCGGGAACCCCGGTCAGGGCTGCAACCACCGGCCCGCTGGACATCACGAGGCCGACGCCGGCGGCACCCAGGCCCAGTGCGCCCGCCAGGTAGAACGGCCCGACGACCAGGGTGGCCATCACCACGGTGGTGACCAGGGCGCTCATCATGAAGCCGGCGCGCAGCACCGGGTCCTGGAACAGCGCCGGACGCAGCAGCGCAGACGGCGCGCGCGACTCGATGCGCACGAACAGCCCGACACCCAGCGCGGCCACCAGCAACAGCGTCAGGTTGACGACACCAAAGTTGCCGCGTCCCGTGGTCATCGACAGCGCATACGCGGCCAGCACGAACACCAGCACCAGCGAGCCAGCAAGGTCGAAGCCGGCGCGACCCGCGCTGCCCGACGAACCGTCGACCGGCAGGTAGCGCCAGACCATGGCCAGGGCCAGCAGGCCGAGCGGCAGATTGACGAGGAACATGGCCTGCCATCCGACTGCGGCGATCAGAACCCCGCCGAGGGTGGGACCCATTGCCGTGCCGACGGCCGACATGGTGCCGAGCAGCCCCATCGCGCTGCCGGCCTTGGCCTTGGGCACGGCTTCGCCGACCATGGCCATGGTCAAGGCCATCATGACGGCGGCACCCAGGCCTTGCAGCGCACGGGCGGCCACCAGTTGCCACAAGCTGGCGGCGCTGGCGCACAGCACGGATGCAACCGTGAAAAGCGCAATGCCGCCCAGCATCAGTCGGCGCCGTCCCAGCAGATCGCCGATGCGCCCGACGCTGACGATCAGCGTGGTGATGGCCAGCAGATAGGCCAGAACCACCCACTGGACCTGCTGGAACGGTGCATGGAAGGCCTGCGCCAGCGTCGGAAGTCCGACATTGGCAATGCTGGTTCCCAGCGACGACAGCAACATGGTCAGCGAAAGGCTGGCCAGTGCGCCACGCGCCGGCGTGGCTGCATGCGATCGTGTGGACGCGCCGGGCGCCTCGGACCGGCGCAAGGCAAACGCCCGGCCGGGTTCGGCGGGCGGGGACTTGGACGAATATTTCATGGTGGGGCTCCTTGGATGCGATGGCGGAATCGTAGGCAGCCAGGGGCGCTGGCGGAAGGCGCGTCGGGCGCAACATATCCATGCACGAAACGCCATGTCGGGTCGCAATCCTGCTAATGTCCGGCCATGGCAACGCCCGATCTCAACCAGCTGGTCACGCTGGATGTGCTGCTCGCCGAGGGCAACGTGACCCGTGCCGCACAGCGTCTGCACCTGAGTCCGTCGGCGATGAGCCGTGCCCTCGCCCGGCTGCGCGAGACCACCGGGGACCCGCTGCTGGTGCGGGCCGGCCGTGTACTGGTGCCGACGCCGCGGGCGCAGGAACTGCGCGACCGGGTCCGTCAACTGGTGCTGGAAAGCGAGGCCGTGCTGCGCCCGGCAGAGCGGTGCCATCCCGAATATCTGGAGCGCACCTTCACACTGCGTACCAGCGACGGATTCGTCGAGAATTTCGGGCCGGCCCTGTTACGGCGCATCGGCCGCGAGGCACCGGGCGTGCGCCTGCGCTTCGTGCCCAAGCCCGATCGGGACAGCAAGGCATTGCGTGAGGCGGCGGTGGACCTGGAGACCGGCGTCGTGGGCGAGACGCTGGGCCCGGAAGTGCGGGCCCAGGCCCTGTTCCGGGACCGGTTCGTCGGCGTCGTGCAGGCAGGCCATGCATTGGCCCATGGAAAAATCACGGCGGCACGCTATGCGCGCGGCCGCCACATCCTGGTCTCCCGGCGCGGCCTGGACCGGGGGCCGATCGATGACGCCCTGGCCTCACTCGGCCTGCAGCGCCAGGTTGCCACCATCGTCGGAGGATTCGCCAGCGCACTGGCCCTGGCCCGTGCCACCGACCTGATCGCCAGCGTGCCCGAGCGCCACAGCGGCCAGTTGCGCGACGGCATGTTCAGCTTCGCGTTGCCATTGCCGCTGCCCGAGATCACGGTGTCGATGCTGTGGCATCCGCGGTTTCATGCCGATGCGGCTCACCGGTGGCTGCGCGACTGTGTCAAGGAGGTGTGCGCCGATGCGCCGTCCGTCACCGGGCAAGGTCGCGGCTGAGGTCCGGAAGTCTGACGCAGGATTTACCGCGGCCGCGGTCAGTCCAGATGCTTCATTGCGCAGCGATGATCTTGTTTTCCTTGATCAGCTTGCCCCAGCGTGCGCTTTCCACGTGGATGCGTTCGGCCAGTTCGGCGGGCGAACTGGCGACCACTTCGAGCGCGCGTGCACCCAGTTCCTCGGATGTGGCGGGATCGAGCAAGGCTTTCCTGATTTCCGCATGGAGCCGGGTGACGATCTCGGGGGGCGTCCCCGTTGGCGCGAACATGCCCAGCCACGAGGTGACCTCGTAGCCCTTGATGCTGTCGCCGATCGTCGGGGTCGATGGTGATGTGGTGGAGCGCGAGGCCTGAGTGACCGCCAGCAGTTTGAGCTTGCCGGATTTGACATGGGGCGCAACGACGGCCAGCGCGATGAATGCCGACGGGACCTGGTTGCCCAGCACGTCGTTCAGGGCCGGACCACCGCCTTTGTACGGGATGTGCACCAGCTTGGCACCCGTCATCTGCTTGAGCAGTTCGCCCGCCAGATGGTGGGGCGTTCCGGTTCCGGGCGAGCCAAAGCTCAGGCCTTCAGGGCGGGTTTTGGAGTAGGCGATGTACTCGGCCACATTGTTGGCCGGTACGGCCGCATTGACGACCAGACCCACCCCGATGCGGGTCAGCAGGGACACCGGCATCAAGGCCTTGACCGGATCGAAACGCATGTCCGGGTAGATGTACGGATTCACCGTGAAGTTCGAGTCCGGGGCGAGCAGCAGCGTATAGCCATCGGGGGCTGCATTGGCCGCCGCCTCGGCGCCGATGTTGCCGCTGGCACCCGGCTTGTTCTCGACGATGAACTGCTGGCCCATGCTGGCACCGAGCTTCTGCGCCACCACCCGAGCCAGGATGTCGGCCGAGCCGCCCGGCGAATACGGCACGATGATGCGTACCGTCTTGTTCGGCCAGGCCTGTGCGGATGCCATGCCGGGAAGCAGTACGGCGGTCACCGTCGCCAGACCCATTGCCAGTACGGCGCGTCGTGGATGAAATTTCATGGTGTGTCTCCTTGGTTGTCATTCAATCTGGCGATCGGACGGTCGGCTGTCAGGCCGTGCCCACCACCGGCAATACGGGTCTGCTGCGCTGCGGCCGGTTCTCGTTGGCAATCATGTCCAACAGTTCGCGCCGCACGGCCGCATGCGAGGCATCGTCGAAACGGTTGACCATCTCGTGCGGGTCTTCCTGCAGGTCGTAGAGCTCGCCGACCGCCGAGCCCGCCTCGAAAGTCAGCCGATAGCGCTGCGTACGCACGGTGCGAAGGTCCAGTGCCACACCGACCCGGCCGGCCCGCAGATCCCACTCGTTGTAGGCATAGTCGCGGCTGGCCTTGCCTTCGATCAGCGACCGCAGGCTGCGGCTATCGTGTTTCGCGGCATCCAGGCCGGCATAGTCGGTGATGGTCGAGAACAGGTCGACCGTCGACACCGGATCGTGGATGACCTGATTGGCAC
>JACKLL010000018.1 GCA_024235935.1 Rhodoferax sp.
CGAGGCGATGCGCCTGACATTCCGGGTCGCCAAGCTGGTGGTCGAGCCCGCTGGTGCTGCGGCGCTCGCGGCGCTGATGTTCCCCTTGCGCGCGCAGCTCGAGGGCCAGACCGTGGGGCTGATCGTCTGTGGTGCCAATACCGATCCGCAGACCTATTGCGGCCAGTTGCAGCCATGACGAGCGCGCAAGCGAGACCCCCATGCCGGTAAGGCTGCAGGATTTTCACGGGATGCCGGCGCTGGTGCTGGAGCGGCCCGATGGTGCGCGCGCCGTCGTGCTGCTGCATGGCGGCCACGTCGTGTCCTGGCGTGCGGCCGGTGCGCCGCAGGAGCAGCTCTACCTGTCGCCGGCATCGCTGTTTGCCGACGACAAGGCGGTACGCGGCGGCGTTCCGGTGATCTTTCCGCAGTTCGCCGACCGCGGCCCGTTCGTGCGCCACGGGTTCGCCCGCACCCGCCGCTGGCAACGGCTTCCCGGTAGCGCCGGCGTGGATGCTGCGGACCCGCAACTCAGGCTCAGGTTGTGCGACGACGCCGCCACGCGCGCGCTGTGGCCCCATGCATTCACGCTCGACCTGACGGTGCGCCTGGGCCGCGACACGCTGGGCATCGACCTGGTGTGCACGAACACGGGTTCCGCTGCATGGACATTCACGGCCGCCCTGCACACCTATCTGGCGGTGCGCGACGTCGCACAGCTGCAGTTGCATGGTTTGTCGGGGCTGGTCTGCGATGACCGTGTATCCGGCGCGAACCGGGTCCAGGATGAGTCCCCCCTGCGCATTTCCGGCGAGGTCGACCGGGTCTATGCCGATGTGCCGGGTCCGCTGCAGCTCGAGGCACCGGAGCCCGCCGGGCTGCGCCGGCGCGAGATCGCGCAGCAGGGCTTCACCGACGTGGTGGTCTGGAATCCGGGCGCCGCACGCTGCGCTGCGCTGCCCGACATGCCGGCCGACGGCTACCACCACATGCTGTGTGTCGAAGCGGCCTGCATCAACCGTCCGGTCACGCTTGCGGGCGGACAGTCATGGACGGGTACGCAGACCCTTCGTGCGGCCGGCTGAGCAGATGCGCCTGTGGCCTGCGGCATGACCTCTTCCTGACATCCAACTTCCGAATCCGAACCTGATGGACTACCTGATCTTTGTCGCCGCCATGGTCGTGGGCCTGAGCGTCGTGCGCCTGACCTACGAACGCAGGCGCATTGCCTTGCTGGCCGCTTTCCTGGGGCGCTACCAGATCGAGAAGCTGATGGCCACGCTGAGCGATGGCTATATGCGCGCCCTGGGGGAATCCGACCCGCAGCGCCAGCAGCAGGTGTGGGAATTTCTGCACGCCTCCGAGACCCGCCTGTGCACGGAGTTCGGCCAGTTCGCCGCTGCCATCGCCAAGGCGGATGCGGCCGAGACCCGTGTCAGCACGCTGCCGGTGGCCTTGCCCTGGGGCGATCGGCTGTTCCCGCAGGCGAGCTTCGACCTGCGCCAGGCGCTGGCCATCCATGCCCGGGGCATCTGCGCAGCGGTGTCCGACTACCCGCAGGAATCGGCCAAGGACCGGGCCTACCGGCTGAGCGCCGAGATGTTCCTGATGCAGCACACCTGCCACTGGTACTGCAAGTCCAAGGCCGTGGCGTCGGCGCGGATGATGGTGCGCCACAAGACGCAGTACGCGCAACTGCTCAAGGCCGTGGGCGCGCAGACCGCCCGGGATTACCAGGCCCTGGTAGGGGCTTGATGGCGACACGGTCGCATGTGCGGCGGTCGCGCACGGCGCACTGCGGCGTGCAACTGCGTCAGAACAGCCCCGGTACCAGCCGCCGGGTGCGTGCCCGGTAGGAGACGTAGTCCGGATGGCGTTCGGCCATCCAGCGCTCCTCCAGTGCTGCCTTGCGCAGCAGCACCAGCAACAAGGCGGCCCAGGCCACAGCGCCGGCTGCGGGCGGGGAGGTCAAGGCCAGGGCGGCGGCGGCCAGCAGCACGGCGCTGTACATCGGATGGCGGATATGGCGGTAGGGGCCGGTCGTGACCAGCTTGCCACCGGCACGTGGCGTGGGGCGGATGTTGAAGTTGCCCGGCCGGTTGTGCAAGAAGGTCCAGCCGGCAAGCGCCAGGGAGGCGATCGCCATTGCCATCGCCGGGGCGCCGACCGATCCGTGCGCGATGCGGGCACTGGCCAGCCAGGCCAGCAGCAGCAACAATCCGAACTGCAAGCCCACAAGGAGAGTGCCCATCGATATTCCCTGAAAACGGTTGATCCGAAGCGGCATGTTCGCAGCTTTTGGTGCGTTCCGTCCCCGCGGGCGTGCAGGTATGGACTGTTCGTACCCCCGCGCCGGACGATGCGGGTAATATGCTGTATGGATCGACAGTTCTTGAATTCTCCCGGCGCAGCGCAGATTGCCGCGCCGGAGCGACCGATGCCCATGCACGAGAAACCCACCGCAAGCCCGCAAGCCGCCACGCGCCCGGAGAGCGACAGCTCCGTGCCTGTGCTCACCCGTGCGCATGCCCGGCGCCTGCGCGAGATCTACCGGTCGGCGGGCTGGCCCAGCCAGGATGGGGTGGAGATCGAACTGCTGGCGGCCGGCATGGTGGAGCGGCTGTTGCAGCCCTCCGGCGGCGAAACGCTGCGCGTGACCGATACTGGCATCCAGTTCCTGGCCCAGGCGCTGCAGCGCAACCGGCAGGCCCTGTCCAGCCACGATGCGCTGGTGGCGCAGGTTGCCCGCAGCCTGCTGCTGGCCGGGCGCGTGGTATGGACCGGGCTGGCGGTTCGCGCGCAATTGCCTGGCGCAGATGCCGACAACGCTGCCGATACGGCTGACGACGGCGCCGCGAACGACGCGCAGGAAGCGCCGGACCACGCGCAGGCGCCGTTCGACCTGACGGCGGCCCAGGGCGCACGCAGCAAGCTGCGATGGAAGGTCTGCAAGCCCGACGTGTTCTCGGTCCGCAACACCACCGTGGCCGCTTACCTGCAGCCGGTGGTGCATGAGATCAAGGTCAGCCGGGCCGACCTGCTGGGCGATCTGCGCATGCGCGACAAGCGCGACAGCTACCTCGATATCGGCGGGCAGTGCTGGTATGTGCTGGGCTGCGATGCGCGCGGACGTCCGATTGCGCAGGTGGACGAGGTACCGCCGGCCTGCGGCGTGATCTATGCACTGCCGGACGGCCGGCTGGATGTGGCGCGGCATGCGCCCGCCCGCGCCATCGCCGACCTGCCGTTCGCGCTGTGGATGGCGCTGGCCAAGGCGACGCCCTTGAGCCTGTCTGCGGTCACGGAGAATGAAGAGCCTGGCCAGGCCTCTTTGCAGGCGCAAGGCGCGCCGCAGGACGACGCTGCGTGAGCCGCAGCGTCGACGTGGCGCTGCAGTCGCCGCAGGAATCTGATCCGGCCGACCGGGCGGATACCGATGAGCCGGTCGAAACGCCCGCTGGCGCGGCTGGCACCGGCCTCTATGCGGTGTCGGTGCGCAATCTGTGTGCGTTTGCCGCCAAGTGCGGCGACCTCGACCTGCGTTTCACGCCCTCGCCCACGGCGCAGCAAGGGCGTCTGGGGCATCAGCGCGTCGCGCAGCGGCGCGGGCCGGGGTACGAGACCGAGCTCAGTCTGGAGGGGGTGGTCCGGGGGCTGCGCGTGCGCGGGCGGGCCGACGGCTTCGACCCCGACAGCCACACGCTGGACGAGGTCAAGACCTTTCGCGGCGCGGTCGAGGCCATTGCGCCGAATCACCAGTTGCTGCACTGGGCGCAGGCCAAGGTATATGGCGCGCTGATATGCGCCAGCCGCAAGCTGAAGGCCTTGACGCTGCGCCTGGTGTATTTCGACGTGGTCGCACAGACCGAACATCCGTTCACGCAGCGTTGCCAGGCCGAGGAACTGCAGCAGTTCCTGGACGCGCTGTGCGGGCGTTTCGTCGACTGGGCAAGCCAGGAGCAGGGCCATCGCGCCGACCGCGATGCGGCACTGGCGCAGCTGGGGTTCCCGCAGCTGCCGTTCCGGCCCGGGCAACGCGAACTGGCGAGCGCCGTGTACCGCGCCTGCCTGCAGTCGCGACCTCTGCTCGCACAGGCGCCCACCGGCATCGGCAAGACCATCGGCACGCTGTTTCCGGCCCTGCGGGCGATGCCGGTGCGTGGCACCGACAAGGTCTTCTTCCTTACCGCCAGAACCCCGGGACGGCAGGTGGCGCTGGACGCCTTGCAGGCCTTGCGCAGCGCACCCGGGCCCGGTGCGGATGCGTTGCCGCTGCGCGTGCTGGAACTGGTGGCCAAGGACAAGTCCTGCGAACACCCGGGCAAGGCCTGCCATCCGGAATCCTGTCCCCTGGCTCGTGGCTTCTACGACCGTCTGCCGGCCGCGCGCCAGAACGCGGCGCGCCACGCCTGGCTGGACCAGCAGGCCTTGCGCACGCTGGCATTGGCGCAAGGCATCTGCCCGTACTACCTCGGGCACGAGATGCTGCGCTGGAGCGATGTGGTGGTGGCCGACTACAACTACTACTTCGACCGCAGTGCCATGTTGCATGCGATGGCGACAGACAACCAGTGGCGGGTGACGGTGCTGGTGGACGAGGCGCACAACCTGGTGTCCCGCGCGCGCAGCATGTACAGCAGCGACCTGAGCCATGCCGAAACTTTGGCCGTTCGCGGGCAGGTGCCCGGTGCGCTGCGCGCACGGGTCGACGAATTGCTCAACCAGTGGCAGCTGCTGCACGACGCCCAGTCGCGCATGGCGCCGCAGCAGACCTGGTCGCAGCTCGATGCCGTCCCCGAGGCCTGGCTGCGCGCGCTGCAAAAACTGTGCAGCGCGCTGGGCGAGCATGTCAATGATCGCCCGGGTGATACGAACGCTGCAGTGCTGGCGTTCTACTTTCGCGCGCTCGCGTTTGCCGCCCTGGCCGACATGTTCGGCACACACTCCCTGTGCGAGTTCGATCGCGCAGACAGTGCCGACATTCCACCATCGACGGGGGCCGCGGATGCTGCGTCGCAGGTCCGGCTGGGCGGTGGTGGCTTCGATTTCCCGCTGGATGCGGCCGGTCGCCTGACGCTGCGCAACATCGTGCCGGGTCCGTTTCTGGCGCCCCGCATCCGCGGCGCGGACGCGCTGGTGCTGTTCTCTGCGACCCTCTACCCGCAGGACTACTACCGCGCCTTGCTCGGACTGCCCGAAGACACGGCATGGCTGGATGTACCCAGCCCGTTTGCCGGCAACCAGCTGCAGGTGCGCATCGTGCCGGTCTCGACGCGGCAGGGCGCGCGCGCGGCCTCGCTCGACATGCTGGTGGCGGCGATGGCAGAGCAGTTCACGCGGCAACCAGGCAACTACCTGGCCTACTTCAGCAGCTTCGACTATCTCGCGCAGGCATGCCAGCGGATGGGCCAGATCCATGGGCAGATTCCCGTGTGGGCACAGGCGCGCCAGATGGACGAGCCGGCGCGGCGGTATTTTCTGCAGCGCTTCGATGCGGCGGGCCAGGGCATCGGGTTCGCCGTGCTCGGGGGCGTGTTCGGAGAAGGGGTGGACCTGCCGGGAGCCCGGCTGATCGGCGCCTTCATCGCGACATTGGGACTCCCGCAGTTCGATACCGTCAACGAGGTGATCCGCGTGCGCATGGATGAACTCTTCGGCCAGGGCTACGACTACACCTATGTCTATCCGGGTCTGCAGAAGGTGGTGCAGGCGGCCGGCCGTGTGATCCGCAGCGAAACCGACACCGGCACCGTGGTGCTGCTGGACGCACGCTACCGGGAGCCGCGCTACCAGGCCTTGCTGCCGGCCTGGTGGAACATCCCGCAACCGGGCTGACGGCCCGCCCTCGGCTTCAGGCGATGCTGGCGCCGCGCACGGCTGCCGCGAACGTGGCGGCGTCCGTGCGTACTGCGGCCGCGCTCTTGCCCGGCTTGTACAGCGCTGATCCGAGGCCAAAGCCATGCGCGCCGGCGGCCAGCCACGGCGCCATGTTCTGCGGCGTGATGCCGCCCACCGGAACCATCAGCGTGCCGGCCGGAAGCACCGCCAGCATGGCCTTGAGCACGGCCGGGGAGGCCGCCTCGGCCGGGAACAGCTTCAGGCCATGGGCACCGGCATGCAGTGCGCCGAAGGCTTCGGTCGGCGTCGCGATGCCGGGCAGGCACACCATGCCCAGCGCAACGGCCTCGCACACCACGGCGGCGTCGAAGTTGGGCGACACGATGAGTTGCCCGCCGGCAGCGTGGACCTCGCGTACCTGCGCGGCCGTCAACACCGTTCCGGCGCCCACCAGCGCCTGCGGATGCGCGGCCGCCAGTTGCGCAATGCTGTCCAGCGGCTGCGGCGAATTGAGAGGAACCTCGATCAGCCCGAAGCCGGCGCCGATGAGTGCCTCGCCGATGGCGGGCGCCTCCTCGGGTGTCAGGCCGCGCAGGATGGCGACCAGCGGCAGGGTCTGAAAATGGGTAGCGAATTTCTGGATCGGTTTCATCGGGGGTTCCGTTCGGCAGGCAGGTGCTGGCCCAGGGCGTGCAGGCCGGCCCAGGTGGCTTCGGCGCCCATGCGGCGCGCGGAAATGTTCAGCGTCTCGAACGCCAGCGCATAGCGTCGGGTCAGGTTCTCCGAGCCGATCAGCACGACGTCGCGGATATCGGCCAGGGCGTTGTCGTGCAGCTCTTCGCCAATCACCAGGCCCGACAGGTAGCTGGCCAGCGGGCCTGCGTCCATGCGCGCCATCAGGGCCAGTGTGCGGGTGCCAAAGGCGTTGTGCAACAGGCTGCCGCCCTGGCCGGCCCGTGCCACGCCCAGCGTGAACGCCTGCGGGTCGAATGCGGCGGTCGTGTCGATGGTGCGGGCCAGCAGCGAATGCTGGCTCAGCAGCGCGAAGAATTCACCCGTCATGAAGGACTGGAAACGGGTAACGCGGCTGTCGCGGACCCAGGCCCACTTGCTGTGTGTTCCGGGCAGGATGAACAGACCGTCCGTGACGCCGCCCACATGCATGGCGCCGAAGATCTGCACCTCTTCGCCACGCATGACGTCGGGCACACTGTCCAGCTGCGGCAGCGCGCAGGCGTGTTCACAGTTCAGCCCCGGAACAATCGCCGTCGGCAGGCGCAGCGCCGGGTCGGAGATCCATTGCAGCTGCGCCGCCACGTCGGCAAACCCGGCCGGACAGGCGCAGTAGGGCGCCTCGACCCAGCCCTGCTTGCTGCCGGCCATGCCGGAGATCAGGCAGGCGCGGGCAGGGCCCTGGGCCCAGTCGCCAAAACATGCGTCGAATGCCGCCGGGAATCCACCGGCGGGGACGCTCAGGATGCCCTTGTCGAAGGCGCGCTCCTCGAGCACGCGGCCGTCCGTGTCCAGGCGTGCCCCGCGCAAGGCGGTCGTGCCCCAGTCCAGCGCCAGCAAGGCCGTGGTGTCCTGATCAGCAGTGTGCATGGTCACAGGACGGCGAATACCGAGCTGCTGCGCGGCATTGGATTGACGGCGCCGAAACCTTGCACCGACAGCGCGGCCGCCGCATTGGCATAGGCCGCAGCGCGGAACACGTCATCGCCCTTGGCCATGCGTGCCAGCAGGTTGCCGCAGAAGCAGTCGCCGGCGCCGGTGGCGTCGCGCACCGTGACGTGGCGGGCGGCAATGGTTTCACGCCGCTGACCGTCGCTGACGCGGGCACCTTCGGAGCCGAGCTTGAGCACCACGGTGGCCGCGCCATTTTCGTGGCCCCAGTCGATGATGGCGTCGGGGTCGGACAGGCCGGTGAGCACGATCATGTCTTCCAGGCTGGGCAGGAACAGGTCGCACAGCTTGACGGCCTGGATGGTGCAGGCACGGGCACGGGCCAGCGGCCACAGCTTGAGCCGCAGGTTGGAGTCGAACGATACCTGGGTTCCGGCTTCGCGCGCGGTCTCCATGGCCTCGAAGGATGTGTCGCAGGCGCCGGCGGAGATGGCCAGCGAGATGCCCGACAGGTGCAGGAAGTGGGAATCCCGGATCAGCTGGGTCTGGGTTCCGGCCAGCCACTGCGGTGTCATGCGGCTGGCGGCCGAGTCGGCCCGCAGGTAGCTGAACTCATGGCCCTGGCTGCCGTGGGTGACGAAATAGATGCCGGTGTGGCTGGCGCTGGCGGTGCTCACACCACTGGTGTTGACACCTTCCTGCGCCCATAGCTGCAGCAGCAGGCGGCCGAAGTTGTCGGCACCGATGCGGGTCAGGTAGGCGGTGCGGGCGCCGGCACGCGCCGCGGCAATGGTGGCGTTGCTGGTATCGCCGCCAAAGCCTTGCAGGTACTGGGACTGGTTGGGCGTCGTCTGGTTGAATTCGACCATGGCCTCACCCAGGGACACCACGTCAAATGTTCGCGTCTTCATGCGGTTCCTCTCGCTCGATGGCGCGCAGTGGCGCCGGGGGCGTCTGGCCCCCGGGCGCCGTGCACCGTGTTGCGTCCCGTCGGCGCGGGACTTTGTTTTCAGTGATTGTCGCGCGGAACGAAGGCGCCGCGCTTGCCGACCAGGAAGTCGAGGTCCACGCCTTCATCGGCCTGCAGCACATGGTCGACGTAAAGCTTCCAGTAGCCGCTGGACAGCGGGGGCGGTGGTGCCGTCCAGGTGGACAGGCGGCGTGCCAGCTCCTCTTCGCTGATGTCCAGGTGCAACTTGCGGTTGGCCACGTCGAGTTCGATCATGTCACCGTTCTGCACCACCGCCAGCGGGCCGCCGGCCGCCGCTTCGGGTGCGGTATGCAGCACGACCGTGCCATAGGCGGTTCCGCTCATGCGCGCGTCGCTGATGCGTACCATGTCGGTGATGCCCTTGCGCAGCACCTTGGGTGGCAGCGGCATGTTGCCAACTTCGGCCATGCCCGGGTATCCCTTGGGGCCGCAGTTCTTGAGCACCAGGATGCAGGTCTCGTCCACATCGAGCGACTCGTCGTCGATCAGGCGGTGGAACTCCTCGATGTTCTCGAACACCACGGCGCGGCCGCGGTGCTGCAACAGGCTGGCGGTGGCCGCGCTGGGCTTGATGACGGCGCCGCGCGGCGCGAGGTTGCCGCGCAGCACCGCGATGCCAGCCTTCTCCATGAAGGGCTTGGCCAGCGGCATGATGACGTCGGTGTTGAAGTTCTCGGCGTCCGCGATGTTCTCGCCCATGGTCTTGCCGGTCACGGTGATCGCGTCCTTGTGCAGGTGGTCGGCGATCTCCTTCATCACCGCCGGCAGTCCGCCGGCGTAGCAGAAGTCTTCCATCAGGTACTTGCCCGAGGGTTGCAGGTTCACCAGGCAGTTCATTTCGCTGCCCAGACGGTCGAAGTCGTCGATCGTCAGTTTCACGCCCATGCGTCCGGCAATCGCAATCAGGTGGATCACCGCATTGGTCGAGCCACCGATGGCGGCAAGCGTCTTGATGGCGTTTTCGAAGGCCTCGCGCGTCAGCACCTTGGACAACACCATGTCCTCGTTCACCATCTCGACGATGCGCCGACCCGACATGCGCGCCAGCACATTGCGCCGGCCATCGACCGCAGGGTAGGCGGCGTTGCCGGTCAGGCCCACACCCAGCGCTTCGATCATGCTGGCCATGGTGCTGGCGGTTCCCATCGTCATGCAGTGACCGTGGCTGCGGTGCATGCAGCTCTCGGCGTCGAGGAACTGCTCGAGCTTGAGCGTACCGGCACGCACCTGCTCGCTCATGCTCCACACCCCGGTGCCCGATCCCAGCTCCTGGCCGCGCCATTTGCCGTTGAGCATCGGGCCGCCACTCACGCCGATCGTCGGCATGTCGACGCTGGCGGCACCCATCATCAGCGCCGGGGTGGTCTTGTCGCAGCCCATCAGCAGCACCACGCCGTCGATCGGGTTGCCACGCATGCTCTCCTCGACGTCCATGCTGGCCAGGTTGCGGTACAGCATGGCGGTCGGGCGCAGCAGCACCTCGCCCAGCGACATCACCGGAAATTCGAGCGGGAAACCGCCGGCCTCGTAGACGCCGATCTTGACCTGTTCTGCGATGGCACGGAAATGCGAGTTGCAAGGCGTCAGTTCGCTGAAGGTGTTGCAGATGCCGATGACCGGGCGCCCCTCGAACTGGTCGTGCGGAATGCCCTTGCCCTTGAGCCAGCTGCGGTAGGCGAATCCGTCTCGGTCCTGGCGTCCGAACCATTGCTGGCTGCGCAGCGGGGTGCTTCGTTTGGGAGGTGTCTGGCTCATGGTGTCTCGGTATAGGTAGTGGTGGTGAACAGGGTTTTCCCCATGCAATTGCGTGCGGCAATCATCATATGATAAGCAGGTCAAGGCCGTGCTGTAAAGCGTTGCACGCAGTATTCCCCGCCATGTGTCCATCGATGGAGAAAGCGTTTGTCCAAGCCAGAAATACTCGTCGTTGCCAAGTTGTGGCCCCGTTACATGCAGGCCCTGCAAGATGCGTACATCGTGCATGACCGCACCCATCTGCAGGACCCGGCACGGTTCGCCAGCATTGCGCCGCGTATCCGCGGCATTGCCGCCAGTGGCGAGTCCGAGGTTGGCGCGGACCTGCTGGCCCAGTTGCCGGCGCTGGAGATGATCTCGGTATTCGGCGTCGGTTACGACGGCGTCGATGTCGCCGCTGCCAGGGCGCGTGGCGTGCCGGTGACCAACACCCCCGATGTGCTGACCGAAGAAGTTGCGGATCTGGGTATCGCATTGATGCTGTCGATCGCCCGGCGCATTCCGCAGGCCGACAAGTTCGTGCGTGCCGGTTCATGGCCGTCGGGCCCGTTCCCGCTGGCGCGCAAGGTCAGTGGTGCGCGGCTGGGCATCGTGGGCCTGGGCCGCATCGGCCAGGCGATCGCCGACCGTGCCGCCGCCTTCGGCATGTCGATCGCGTACACCACCCGGACCCGGCGCGACGACAGTCCCTACACCTATTACCCCAGCGCCGCGGCGCTGGCGGCTGAAGTCGATTTCCTGATGGTGATCACGCCGGGCGGCGAGGGCACGCGCGGGCTGATCAACGCGCAGGTGCTGGCGGCCCTGGGTGCCAAGGGCTACCTGATCAACGTGGCGCGCGGCTCGGTCGTCGACCAGCCGGCGCTGATCCATGCCGTGACCACCGGCGTCATCGCTGGCGCGGCGCTCGACGTTTTTGCCGACGAGCCCAACGTGCCTGTCGAATTGCGTGAGTGCGACAACGTCGTGCTGACGCCGCACATGGCCAGCGGCACCTGGGAGACCCGGGGCGCCATGGCCGACCTGGCCTTTGCGAATCTGGCAGCCCACTTCGCCGGCAAGCCCTTGCTCACGCCGGTTCCCTGATGATCAAGAACGTGCACGGCAATACGGTGGACTACCTCGGTAGCGCCATCGTCGCCGGGCGTTTCGGCGCCTCCGGGGCCATGCCGCCGGAGCCGATGCTGTGCGAGGAGCTGGGCGTGAGCCGCACCGTGATCCGCGAGTCGGTGAAGTCGCTGGTGGCCAAGGGCCTGATCCAGACCGGCCCCAAGGTCGGAACCCGGGTGCGGCCGAGCAGCCAGTGGAACTGGTTCGATCCGGACGTCATCGGCTGGCAGGCCAAGGCGGGGCTGACGCCGGAGTTCATCCGTGACCTGCAGGACCTGCGCATGATCATGGAGCCGGCGGCGATCCGTCTGGCGGCGCAGCGTGCGAGCGAACAGGATATTTCCGAGATCGAGCAAGCCTACGCCGGCATGGTCGACGCCGTGGAGAATGGTGGCGACTATGTCCGCTTCGATCTGCTGTTTCACCAGGGCATGATTCGCGCCTCGCACAACCGCATGCTGGAGAAGATGGACCAGGCACTGGGCGCCTTGCTGCGCACCAGCTTCGAGATTTCGACGGTCAAGAAGAACGGACCGCGCGACTCGCTGCCGATGCACCGCGCGGTGCTCGATGCGCTGATCGCGCACGATGCCGATCGCGCCGAAGACGCGATCATCCTGCTGATCGAGGATGCACACAAGGACATGGCCCAGGTGCTCAAGGCTCGAAGGCGCACTCCGCTGGTGCGGGCGCGCGCCACGCCCCCCCAGACGAGCGGCGCACGCCGTTTGAAATAAGGTCGCGAACGCGATTTCCGCGCGCACAATGATTCCCTCACCCGCAACCGCAACCACAACTGAAGGAGACTCGAAGATGAAACTAAAGCTAGTTGCAACCGCCGCCGTCATGGCGACCGCATTGCTGGCCTCCGGCCATGCCAGTGCACAGGAAAAGCTCACCATCTGGTGGGAAAAAGGCTTTTACAAGGCAGAAGACGATGCCTTGTTTGCCGTGATCAAGCGTTTTGAGGCCAAGTACAAGGTCAAGGTCGATCTGTCGCTGTATGCGACGCAGGAAGTGATTCCGAAGATGGTCGCCGCACTCGATTCCGGCAATCCGCCGGACGTCGGCTTCGGCAACGTGCTGGACTTCCAGGTCACTGCCAAATGGGCCTATGACGACAAGCTCGAGGACATCTCCAGCGTCATCGATCCGATCCGTGCCCAGTTCGAGCCCGCAGCCCTGGCCACGACATTCCTGTACGACAACACCAAGCAGTCGCGCTCCTACTACGCATTCCCGGTCAAGCAGCAGACCATGCACATCCAGTACTGGAAAGACATGCTGGAGACGGCGGGCTACAAGGAAAGCGACATTCCCAAGGAATGGGACGCCTACTGGGACTTCTGGTGCACCAAGGTGCAGGACGGCTACCGCAAGAAGACCGGCCAGCGCGCCTATGGCACCGGCTTCCCGATGGGCGTGGACTCGAGCGACTCGTTCTACTCGTTCCTGACCTTCATGGACGCGTACAACGTCAAGCTGGTCAATGACTCCGGCAAGCTGCTGGTCGATGACCCTGCCGTTCGCGAAGGCCTGATCAAGGCGATGACGAGCTATACCTCGGTGTACACCAAGGGCTGCACGCCACCGTCCTCGACGAGCTGGAAAGACCCGGACAACAACGTCGCGTTCCACAACAAGACCACGGTCATGACCCACAACGCAACGATTTCCATCGTGGCCAAGTGGCTCGACGACATGAACAACCAGAGCTTGACCGCGGACCAGCGTGCCATTGCCAAGAAGAACTACAGCGAGCTGATCGCGACGGCCGGCTTCCCGAACAAGCCTGATGGCTCGAAGATGATCTACCGTGCTGCGGTCAAGACCGGCGTGATCTTCAAGGACGCCAAGAACAAGGCAGGTGCCAAGAAGTTCGTCAGCTTCCTGATGGAAGATGCCAACCTCACGCCGTATGTCGAGGGTTCACTGGGTCGCTGGTTCCCGATCACGAAGAAGGCACAGCAAAGCCCGTTCTGGAAGGCCGACCCGGCACGTACCGCGGTGTACAACCAGTTCATGAATGGCACGACGCCGTTCGAGTTCACCAAGAACTACAAGTTCACGGTGCTCAACAACGAGAACGTCTGGGCCAAGGCCATGAACCGCATCATCAGCGACAAGGTGCCGGTGGACAAGGCGGTCGACGAGATGATCGCGCGTATCAAGACCGTCGCAGGTTCTTGATGTCCTGATACGGGTCCGGCGCCGGCAACCCTTGCCGGCGCCGGATTCCGTATGGTTTTCCTGTTTTCCATTGCCTTTCGCGATTTTCCTGGAGCATTCGTGCCATGACACAAGCAGCTGCCGCCTTGCCTGGCGCGCGCGCCGTGCGCCGCCCTTCCGACGCCTGGCAGAACTGGGGCCGCATTCTGGTGGTGCCGTATCTGCTGATCTTCGTGATCTTCGTGCTGTACCCCGTGGGTTATGGCCTTTATCTGGCGCGCGACCCGCACAACTACACCCGGCTGTTTGCCGATCCCATATTCTTTCGCACCGCGATCAACACCATCATCTTCGTCGTGGTGTCGGTCAATCTGAAGATGATCATCGCGCTGGGGCTGTCCGGCTTCTTCATGCAGACCCGCTGGTGGATCAAGATCGTCGCGATGCTGTTCATCCTGCCCTGGGCTGTGCCGTCGATCCCGACCATTCTGTCGGTGCGGTTCATGTTCAACTCCGAGTGGGGCGTCATCAATACGCTGATCTTCAAGTACACGCTCAAGGACGGGCCGAACTGGCTCAACGATCCGACGATCGCCTTGTCGCTGTCGATGCTGATGCACATCTGGAAGTCGCTGCCGTTCTGGACGCTGATCCTGCTGGCCGGTCGCATGGCGATCCCGGGCGAGCAATATGAAGCGGCCAGCGTCGACGGTGCGACCCGCTGGCAGAAATTCCGCTTCATCACCTGGCCTTCGATGAAGGGCATCTACCTGACCTCGACCATTCTGTCGATGATCTGGACGCTGGGCGACTTCAACAGCGTCTACCTGCTCACCGGCGGCGGACCTGCCGACCTGACCCATGTACTGGCCACGCTGGGTATCCGCTATCTGCGGCTGGACCAGATCGAGCTGGCCATGGCCAGCATCGTCGTGGCCCTGCCATTCGTGTTGCCACTCGTGTACGTGATGATGAAGAGGTTGTCCAAATGAAAAAAGGCTGGTCCCTGCGCAAGATATCGGCCGAAGCGCAGCTGCTGCTGATCGGCATCCCGGTGGTGCTGTGGACGCTGATTCCGGTCTACCACCTGTTCCTGTTTGCGATCTCGCCGCGCGATACCGCAACCTCCGGCAAGTTATGGCCGGATCATCCGACGATGCAGAACTTCGAGATCGTGTTCGGTCAGAAGCACTTCTACCTGAGCCACTTCTGGCAGCAACTGGGTAACTCGCTGATGATTGCCGTGGCCACCGGGGTGCTGACGCTGGTGGTGGCGACCACGGCCGCATTCTCGATCAGCCGCCTGAAGGTGCGCGGTGGGCGCACGGTCATGAACATGGCCTTGTTCACCTACTTCATCCCGGCGGCCTTCCTGGCCGTGCCGATGTACAAGACCATGGCCAACTACGGCTTGCTCAACAACCGCTGGTCGCTGGTGCTGGCGATGGTGACGATCGCCTCGCCGTACTGCATCTGGGTGCTCAAGCAGGCCTCCGACAAGCTGCCCTGGGAGCTCGACGAGGCGGCGCGCATCGACGGTGCGAGCCCGATGCAGCTGTTCCGCCTTGTCTATGTGCCGCTGATGGTGCCGTCGCTGGTGGCGGTGGGAACCTACGCGCTGCTGCTGGCCTGGAACGAGTACCTGTACGGCTTCCTGCTGCTGTCCAAGGAGACCGATCTGCCGCTGGCGGTGGCCCTGGGCAACTTCCTGTCGGCCGACGATTCGCCCTGGGAACTGCTGATGGCGACCGGCTTCGTCTATGCCCTGCCGCCTGCGGCCATCTACTACACCTTCAAGCGCTACATGGTGTCCGGCCTCACTGCCGGCGCCGTCAAGAGCTGATGCGGCCCATGCGCCGCGCAGCAGTCTGTATGAACCGAATTTCCTGAACTGGGACCATCATGGCATCTGTATCGTTTAGCAAGATCGAAAAGAACTTCGGCAAGGTCAAGGTCATCCACGGCATCAGCTTCGACATCACCGACGGCGAGTTCGTCGTGCTGGTGGGGCCGTCGGGTTGCGGCAAGTCCACCTTGCTGCGCATGCTCGCCGGCCTGGAGGAAATCAGTGGAGGGGACATCTCCATCGATGGCAAGGTCATCAACGACCTGGACTCCAAGGACCGCGACATCGCGATGGTGTTCCAGAGCTATGCGCTGTACCCGCACATGACGGTGGGAGAGAACATGGCCTTCAGCCTGAAGCTGCGCAAGGCCGAGCAGTCGCTGATCCAGAAACGGGTGGGCGATGCGGCCAAGATCCTGAACCTGGACAAGCTGCTCGATCGGTATCCGCGCGAACTCTCCGGCGGCCAGCGCCAGCGCGTGGCCATGGGCCGCGCCATCGTGCGTGACCCCAAGGTGTTTCTGTTCGACGAGCCGCTGTCCAATCTGGACGCGAAGCTGCGTGTCGCGATGCGGGCCGAGATCAAGTCGCTGCACCAGCGGCTCAAGACCACGACCGTGTACGTGACCCACGACCAGATCGAGGCCATGACCATGGCCGACCGCATTGTCGTGATGCACGACGGCATCGTGGAGCAGATCGGTACGCCGCTCGAGTTGTTCGACCAGCCCGGCAATCTGTTCGTGGCCCAGTTCATCGGCTCTCCCGCCATGAACGTGTTCGAAGGCACGTTGCGGCGCGATGGCACCCGCAGCTGGGTCGAGAGCGAAGGTCAGCAATGGCCGGTGCCCCACATCGGCGCGGGCAAGGACGGCCAGGCCGTGCACTACGGCATCCGGCCCGGCGACATCGTGATGGGCGAGGCCGGCAGCGGCATTCCTGCGGTGGTGGAAGTCGTCGAGCCCACCGGCGCCGAGACCGAGATCATCGTCAAGGTCGGCGAGATTGCGTTCACGGTCGTGCTGCATGGTCGCACCGACGCCAAGCCCGATCAGGCCGTCGGCCTGGCGATCGCAACCGAGAAGGTGCACTTGTTCGACAAGGCCAGTGGCAAGCGACTGGACTGATGCGCCGACCTGTCCGCGTTCTGAATTGCAGGGTGCCAGCGTGAATCCGCCACTGATCGTCGTGATGGGCGTGTCGGGCTGCGGCAAGAGCACGGTGGGCCAGTTGCTGGCGCAGGCGCTGGGTGCACCTTATGTCGAAGGGGACGACCTGCATTCGCCCGAGAACGTAGAGCGCATGCGCTCGGGTGTGGCGCTCAACGATGCACAGCGCCATGACTGGCTGCAGGCGCTGGCTGCGCGGCTGGCGGCTGCCCATGCGCAGGCCCAGCCACTGGTGGTGTCGTGTTCTGCGCTCAAGCGCAGCTACCGCGACATCCTGCGCAGTGGCGCGCCGGACCTGTGCCTGGTGCACTTGCACGGAACGCCGCAGGTGCTGGCGGCCCGTGCGGCGCAGCGCCAGGGCCACTACATGCCGGTATCGCTGCTGGACAGCCAGTTCGCGATCCTGGAGATACCGAGCGACGACGAGCGTGTGATGCGTTTTGACGTCACCCTGGACCCGCTGGACATCGTGCGTGGCACGGTGGCGGCATTGCAGGCTGGCGGTCGCCTGGCTGGCGGCCATTGAAACCCTTTCATCCAGAGAATCCACCATGGCCGTGTTCACCAAAGTCATTCTGTTTACCGATACCGACGGCTTTGCCCGTTTTCGCGAGGAGCAGATTCCGCTGGGCGAGGGCACGCCGCAGGCCATGCTCTCCGAAGTGTTTGCCAGCGGTGGCTACCAGTTGCGACAAAGCCCGGTCGGGTTTCGCAGCCAGTTCCATTGCACGGTGACACCGCAATGGCTGTTCGTGCTGCGCGGGCACATGGAGATCGTCCTGCAGGACGGCAGCTCCCGGGTGTTCGGCCCGGGCGACCACTTCTATTCGGTCGACGTGTTGCCCGAAGGTGCGAGCTTCGATGCCAAGGTGCACGGGCACTGGAGCCGCCAGCTTGGCTCCGAGCCACTCGTCACCCTGTTCGTGCGGGCCTGAGCGCCTGGCGGCGCGGACCTTTGCCGTAGCCAACATTCACCAGAAGGACATTGCCATGGCGTCACTGAGCGCAGCCGAGACCCGCCAGTACCGCGAGCGGGGTTACCTGATTCCGTCATTCCGCTTGTCCGAGGACCGGGTCGCGCATCTGCGTGCATCGCTGGAGCGCCTGATCCGGGACAACCCGGAAGTCCGGCCCGAGAAGCTGGTCAGCGCCCATGTGGTGGGCAAGAATGGCGGGCCGAATTCCGAGGGGGTCCGCGGCAGCCAGGATTTCCTGGACCTGGCCCGCGATCCGGAAATCCTGGACATGGTGGAGCAGCTCATCGGCCCCGACATCATCCTGTGGGGCTGCCATGTGTTCTGCAAACCCGCCGGTGACGGCCAGGAGACGCCGTGGCACCAGGATGGCCACTACTGGCCGATCCGTCCGCTGGACAACTGCACAGTCTGGGTGGCGCTAGACCCGTCGACCCGGGACAACGGCTGCCTGCGGGTGATACCCGGCTCGCACACGGCGCGGCAATGCCATCCGCATCTGCTGGAGGATCGAACCGACCTGGTGCTGAACCTGCGAACCGACGAGACGACATTCGATGTGTCGACCGCGGTGGATCTGGAGTTGCAGCCTGGCCAGATGTCCATGCACGACGTCTACATGATCCATGGCGCGCGCGTCAACCACTCGACCCAGCGGCGCACCGGTGTGGCACTGCGCTACATGCCGGGCAGTTCGGTGTTCGAGCGCAACCTGAACCCGGTTGATGGCAAGTCCGGCGTACCGGTAGCGTTTGCGTCGCGCCCGCTGTGGCTGCTGCGGGGGCAGGACCGGACCGGTCGCAACGACTTCCAGGTCGGCCACTGAGCGCTTCGCCGGCCGCTACCGACGGCCGGCCGTGGCCGGGCGCAGCGGACCTCAATGGCCGGGCTGCATTGCTCCGGACAACAGCACATGCGTACCCGGCGTGCCCTGGTTCAGGCCCTGCACCATGGCGCGCGCCACGTCGCGCGCCGCAATTGCCCGGTAGTTGGCGGGAATCAGCGGGCCGATGCGGCGCATCAGTACCAGTCCGAGCCCCTCACCGAGCCGCCCCGGCTGGTTCAGCGAGGCCCGGTCACCATCGATCATGGACGGACGGGCGATCAGCAGCGTGTCGTAGCCAAGTGCGCGCAGCGCGTCCTCGGTCTCGCCCTTGACCCGGTTGTAGAAAATGCGTGATTGGGCATCGGCGCCCATGGCGCTGACGACGGCCAGGCGTCGGGCGCCCGCCTGCCGGGCATGGCGGGCCAGCGCCAGCACGGCGTCGTGGTCGACTGCGCGAAAGGCGGCCTGGCTGCCGGCGACCTTGATCGTGGTGCCCAGCGCGATGTAGACGTCGTCAACAGGCGGCAACTGCTGCAGTTGCGCTGTTTGCCCGAAGTCGACGGGGTGGAAGTGCACGCGCGCATCCGCGCTGTCGGGGGCACGCCGCCCGACGACATGGATGGCGCGGATGTTCTCAGCGGCCGAAAGCGCCGCCAGAACCTCCCGACCCACGAGACCGGTTGCCCCCGCCACCATAACCACCCGACCGTCCGCCACCGCCATAACCGCCTCCTCCTGCACTGCGGTTTCCGCCGCCATATCCGCCGCCACCACGGCGTTGCCCACCGCGCTCAACCATCAGGTCCACGTTGGTGCGCATCGGATCGGGTTCGCGCGGCGCACCTGTGCGCGGAGGCGGGTTGCCACCGCCGCGCAAGGGATCGGGTTGCCGGTCGTGCTGCGCCTGGCGTGGCTGCGAAGACGGGCCGCCGCTGCGGCGACCACCGCCGTTGTTGTTGTTCCCCGACGAGTAGCCGTCACCGCCCTGGGCCGGACCGCGACCGGCGCCATTGCCGCCACGGCCACCGGCACGCGAACCGTTGTTGTTGCCGCCGCGTCCCGCGCCGCCACCACCACCGCCGCTGCCGGCCTTGTTTTCGCGCACGCGCTGCATCATTTCGGTACGCGCGGCCTTGGCTGCGGCCATCATCACGTCGCGGCTCGGCGGTTTGCCGGCGCCGCCCCAGATCGTCTGGCGACCCATGGCGATCGGCTCTGCCTTCTCACCGACTTCAGGGCCGAAACCCTCGACCACCTTGACTTCGATGTTCTGCTTGGTAAAGCGCTCGATGTCCTGCATAAAGCCTTCTTCATCCAGGCTCACCAGGCTCACGGCAGCGCCGTCTGCACCAGCCCGGCCGGTGCGGCCGATGCGGTGCACGTAGTCTTCGCTGACGTTGGGGATGTCGTAGTTCACGACATGCGGCAGGTCATCGATGTCGATGCCGCGCGCCGCGATATCGGTCGCCACCAGGGCGCGGATATCGCCGCTCTTGAAGCCGCCCAGTGCCTGGGTCCGTGCGGCCTGGCTCTTGTTGCCGTGCAGTGCCATGGCGTGGATGCCGTTCTTGGTCAGGAACTCGGCCACGTTGTTGGCGCCGAACTTGGTGCGGGTGAACACCAGCACCTGGCTCCAGTTGTGCTCGTTGATGATGTGCGCGAGCAGCGCCTTCTTCTTGCCGCGGCCCACTGGATGGATGGTCTGCGTGATGCGCTGCACCGTGGTGTTGCGCGGCGTGACCTGCACGCTTTGCGGGTTCTTCAGCAGCGTCGCTGCGAGCTCGCGGATCTCGTCGCTGAACGTGGCCGAGAACAGCAGGCTCTGCTTGTCCTTGGGCAACACGGCCAGCACTTTCTTGACGTCATGGATGAAGCCCATGTCGAGCATGCGGTCGGCTTCGTCGAGCACCAGGATCTGGACCTGGCCCAGGTCCAGCACGCCTTGCTGCAGCAGGTCCAGCAGACGGCCTGGCGTGGCCACCAGAATATCGATGCCGGACTTGACGCGGCTGATCTGCGGGTTCATGCCGACACCGCCGAAGATCACGGTCGAGGACAGTTGCAGGAATTTGCCGTAGCTCTTGACCGACTCTTCGACCTGTGCCGCCAATTCGCGGGTGGGGGTGAGTACCAGCGCCCGGATGCCGGTGCCGCCGAATTTGTTCTGGGCGCTGCGTGCCATGCTGAGCTTGTGCAGCATCGGCAGCACGAAGGCGGCCGTCTTGCCGGTGCCGGTCTGGGCGCCGCCCAGCAGGTCGTGGCCTTCGAGCACCACGGGAATGGCCTGGGCCTGGATCGCGGTCGGCGACTCGTAGCCCTGCTCGCGCACAGCCTTGACGATGGCCGGAGCCAGTTTCAGATCTTCAAAGTTCATGTAGTAATGTGGCACCCGTCCTGGGCGCTTGGCATGTCGACCCGTGCCGGTATCGTGATACCGGTCCAGTCAAAGGCAGACAGAGTAATAAAAGCGGGACGCGTGCGTGTTGCAGGACCCCCAGCAGTCGCTGGCGTCGCAGGCAGCTGGAGGCCCGCGAACCGCTGCATTGTCGCACGACTGGGCGCAATACCCTCATTCCAGGGGGGCAGATTGTAAAAAAGTCCCTTGGCACGGTGGCGCCGATGCTTGCCTTGTGCGACCATGGGCCAGGAAAATGGAAGGCTCCAGGCGCGCAGCATCGTTTTCGGGGTGTTGTTTGCCTGTTCCCGAGCGGGCAGACCCAAAGCAAAGGTCTCTGATGAGCAAATACCGGTTGCGGCGAATTGGCGTGGCAAGCAATGCCTCGACCATGCGTCCGACCCTGTCGGACTGCATCGAGCTGGTGCTCGATGAAGCCGGCGGACTGGCCGATGACGTGCTCGACGCGCTGACCCGGCTGACCGCCGAAATCGAAGGCGAGCCCGTCGACGAGTTGCCCAGTGAGCAGGTCAAGTCGGCGGTGCGGGTGCTGCTGGGCGATGCGCCGGCCGTGCGCGCCACTTTTGCATCCGAATTGCGGCGCCTGGTGTTCCACAGCAGCTCCAAGGACCTGGCACAGAACGAATCGGTGCAGTTCGACGACCTGCGCTTCTACGACATCCACGAGATCGAGATCCACATCGAGCTGGCGCTGGCGCGCCAGGAAATCATCCGCGCCGCCGAAGAGGTGCTGCCGCAGTTCGACTCCCTGGTCAGCGCCTTGCTGGGCTGGAGCTCGGTGCAGCCCACGCTCAATCCGCTCAAGCCGGAAGCCTTCGTGCGCGCGCTGCTCGAGACCCTGACCGCCTGGATCCCCAACGAAGATGTGCGCATGGACCTGTTGCGTCCTTCGGCCATCGCCATGGGCATCGGTCTGCGCTCGCTATATCGGGAAGCCTGCGAGTGGATGCGCACCCAGGGTGTGCGGCCGGTCGTGCCTTTGCCGGGCGCTGCGCGCGATGGTGCCGCTGCGCGGGCGCGCAGGACGCAGTCCGAGGTCGAGCGCACCATGCAGACGCTGGAGAAGCTGCGCCGTCTGCTGGCGGGTGAGCCACACGCCCGGATCCAGCCCGGCGTCATGCAGGACTTCACCCACACCGTCCCGGCTTCCCTGGTGGCCCTGCAGGACCTCAAGCTGGTCGAGCCGATGATGCAGCGGCTGGCCGAGCGGTCCGTGCGCCAGCTGGCCGTCGGCAAGGTGACGGGTGGCGACGAACCCATTGGTCAGAACCGGACCCGGGACCAGAACCAGCAGATCGGCCGCATGCTGGGCGAGGAGGTGGTCAGCCTGATGATCGAGCAGCTGGTCAACGACGAGCGGCTGCTGCAGCCGGTGCGCATGCAGCTGCGCTCGCTCGAACCGGCGCTGTTGCAGCTGGCGCGCTCGGATCCGCGCTTTTTCATCGATCGGCGCCATGCGGCGCGCCAGCTGCTGGACCGGGTGGTGCAGCGCAGCCTGGCCTATCCGGCCGACGACGCGGAGGCCATCAACGAGTTCGCCGGCTGCGTCTCGGATGCGGTCAATGCCTTGTCGCGCAGCGCCGGCGACGCCGCGGCCTATGCCGGCACCCTGGCCGACCTCGAGAAGGCCTGGAAGCAGCGCGACGAAGCCCGCTTGCAGCGGCGCGAGGACGAACGCCTTGCGCGCGAGCACACGCAGCAGCGCATCGTGCTGGCCCAGCGGTACTCCGAAGCCATGATGGTGCGGTTTCAGGGCAGTGGCCTGCCGGAGCTGGTCGCCAGCTTCCTGCGGGGCCCCTGGTCGCAGGTGCTGGCGGAGAGCCATTTGCTGAACCACGGCGAGAACGGCGACGCGCAGGGCTACCTGACCCTGGTCGACGACCTGGTGTGGAGTGTGCAGCTCGACCGCGTGCGCCAGGACCATGCACGTCTGGTGCGCATGATTCCCAAGCTCCTGGCAAGGCTCAACGAAGGCCTGATGCTGATCCGCTACCCGCCCGAGCCGATCGCGATCTTTCTCGACGACCTCAGCGCGCTGCACGACAAGGTGCTGGACGAGCACCGCCGGGCACGGGCTGCCGCGCGTGCGCAGGGGCTGCTCGACGACGCGCCGGATTCGATCAGCGACCTGCCCGAGGCGCCGGACTCCGAAGCCCCGGCCGATTCGGGCATTGTCCCGCTGCCACCGTCGGACGGCGATTCGGTGCTGCAGGAGACCTACCTGCCGTCGGACCAGTCGGTGGGGGCCGAAGTCGAGCTGATGCTCGACGGCGCCTGGGTCCGGGCCAAGCTGACCTGGATCGGGCGCAACCGCAACCTGTTCATGTTCGTCTCGGGTGCCGGCCTGGCCCACGCCATGTCGCGCCGCAGCATGGACCGGCTGCAGGCGGCGGGCCGGATCCGCGTCGTGGTGCCGGTATTCGACCTGTTGCTCGAGTCCGGCATGGCCCCGCTGGCGCCACTGCCAAGCGACACCGAGCCGGATTCCTGAGCCCGGCCCGCGCGCCGGTGATGGGTGCGCAGCGCCTGCGCCAGCACCCGTGAATGGCACTTTCGGACGCCGGGCACGCCCAGCGCCGATAATGCAGGGTTGTGCGGGCCCGCTGCCCGCCCCCCCTACCATCCCGACCAGCAAGGAAACAGAACCCGCCATGGCGCAATATGTATTCACGATGAACCGCGTGGGCAAGATCGTCCCGCCCAAGCGCCACATCCTCAAGGACATCTCCCTCAGCTTCTTCCCGGGCGCCAAGATCGGCGTGCTCGGCACCAACGGTTCGGGCAAATCGACCCTGCTCAAGATCATGGCCGGCCTGGACAAGGAGATTGAAGGCGAAGCCATCCCGATGGCCGGCCTGAACATCGGCTATCTGCCCCAGGAGCCCCAGCTCGATCCGACCCAGACCGTGCGTGAAAGCGTCGAGAGTGGCATGGAGGCCGTTTTCAAGGCCAAGGCGCGGCTCGAAGAGGTCTATGTCGCCTATGGTGCTGAAGACGCCGATTTCGATGCGCTGGCCACCGAACAGGCCGAGCTGGAGGCCATCATCGGGACCGCCGGCACCGATTCCGAGCACCAGCTGGAAATTGCCGCCGACGCCCTGCGCCTGCCGCCCTGGGACGCCAAGGTCGATGTGCTGTCCGGCGGCGAGAAGCGCCGCGTCGCGCTGTGCCGCCTGTTGCTCTCCAAGCCCGACATGCTGCTGCTCGACGAGCCTACCAACCACCTGGACGCCGAATCGGTCGACTGGCTCGAACAGTTCCTGCAGCGTTACTCGGGTACGGTGGTTGCCATCACCCACGACCGCTACTTCCTGGACAACGCCGCCGAATGGATTCTGGAACTCGACCGCGGCTCCGGCATTCCGTACAAGGGCAACTACAGCGACTGGCTGACCCAGAAGCAGGAACGCCTGGTGCAGGAGCAAAAGGGCGAGGAATCGCGCGCCAAGGCGCTGAAGAAGGAGCTGGAATGGTCGCGCCAGAACCCCAAGGCGCGCCAGGCCAAGAGCAAGGCCCGACTGGCCCGCTTCGAGGAACTGTCGGACTTCGAGTACCAGAAGCGCAACGAAACCAACGAGATCTTCATTCCGGTGGCCGACCGCCTGGGCAATGAGGTGATCGAATTCGTCAACGTCAGCAAGGCCTTTGGCGACCGCCTGCTGATCGACAACCTCAGCTTCAAGGTGCCTGCGGGCGCCATCGTCGGCATCATCGGCCCCAACGGCGCCGGCAAGTCGACCCTTTTCCGCATGATTGCCGGCAAGCAGGAGCCCGACAGTGGGCAGGTCAAGGTCGGCTCGACGGTCAAGATGGCATTTGTCGACCAGAACCGCGATGACCTGGCGAACGAGAAGACGGTATGGGAAGACGTCTCGGGCGGCCTGGACATCCTCAACGTCGGCAAGTTCCAGATGGCCAGCCGCGCGTATTGCGGGCGTTTCAACTTCAACGGCGGTGACCAGCAAAAGCGCGTCGGCAGTTTGTCCGGTGGTGAACGCGGACGCCTGCACCTGGCCAAGACACTGATCGCCGGCGGCAACGTGCTGATGCTCGACGAGCCCTCCAATGACCTGGACGTCGAAACCCTGCGCGCGCTGGAAGATGCGCTGCTCGAGTTTGCCGGCTCGGTGATGGTGATCAGCCACGACCGCTGGTTCCTGGACCGCATCGCCACCCATATCCTGGCCTGCGAAGGGGATAGCCAGTGGACCTTCTTTGACGGAAACTATCAGGAATACGAGGCCGACAAGAAGCGCCGCCTGGGCGAAGAAGGTGCCAAGCCCAAGCGCATGCGCTTCAAGGCGTTGAAGTAGGCCCGCAGGGGTGGCCGGGCTAGTCGACGCGGCCGAAATGCCGCGTCGGCGCGATGGAGGACCCGAGATGAAAGTCACCGAACCGGAGCAGGCGCAGCGCTTTGCGGTCCTGTACAAGGCCACGATCGACCATGCGGTCGCCGGTGCGCCCGATCTGATGGCGCGCCTGGTGGCGCATGCCCGGGCCACGCTGCGCGACCTGGAGGCCCGGGCATCCGACAGGCGCGAGCGTGAGCGCCTGACGCTCTCCCGCCGCCAGCTCAACCAGTGCGAGTCCGACGCGCTAGCGCGCTTCACGGACGAACTCAAGACCGCTTTTGTCCGCATGGAGGCGCGCGAGCCCGCCAGCGTTCCCTCCGCAGCGCAGCCGCACTTCGACGAGATTGCCGGCATGGATGCCGCGCAGGTGCAGCGCAGTGTCGACAATGCGCGCGTGCGCCACGCGGTGCAGATCGCGGCCGACCAGGCGCTGGCCGAACTGAGCCAGCTGATGTGCACCATGCTGGGCCTCGCGCAGGTTCAGCTGGAACGCAACCCGCTGCGCCCGGCCGTCTATGTGGATGCGCTTGCCACCGCGCTGGGCCAGTTGCCGGTTGCGCCGGTCGTGCGTCAGGGCTGGCTGTCGATGATGTCGGGCGCACTGGGCCAGGAACTCGACATCTACTACCGCCAGCTGTGTGCCGACCTGCACCAGCGCGGCGTGGCTTCAGATGGCGCAGCCGGTGCCACGCCGGCCCATGCCGACACGCCAGCAAGTCCCGATACCCATGCGCTGACCCTGGAGCGGCTGCGCCGGTTGCTGGTGCATGGCCCTGCCGAAGTGCACGCCGACATTGCACAGCAGTTCCATCCCGAGTTCGAAGACACCGTCGACATGGCATCTGCGTCGGCAAGCGACGCCGCCGGCACTGCGGCGCCGTCGGCGTTCCGGCCCACCGTGCCGGCAGCGCTGGACGCGGTACAGGACATGCCAAAGGTCGCGCGTGTGGTGCGGCGCATCGAGACCGCGCGTGCGGATGCCGAAGTGGGGCTGCGGCCGCCGGGCCGTGAAGCGCTGCGCCGCGCCGCGCACGGCCTGGACCAGAGCCTGGCCCTGGAGGTGGTGGCGCTGATGGTGGACAACATCTGCCACGACGGACGTCTGCTGGGTCCGGTGCAGGACCTGGTCGCCCGGCTGGAGCCGGCCTTGCTGCGCCTGGCACTGGTCGATCCGCGGTTTTTCAGTCACAAGCAGCATCCGGCCCGGCGCCTGCTGCATGAAATCACCCACCGCAGCATTGCCTTCGAGTCGGTCGATTCGCGCGGCTTCAGCGGCTTCATGGAGCCCTTGCAGGATGCCGTGTCGCCCTTGACCGACGGTGCCATCGACGGCGCCGAGCCGTTCGACCAGGCACTGGCCCGTCTGGTGGCCGTCTGGGACGAGCCGGCCAGCCGGGAGCGCCGCCAGATCGCCCGCGCCGTCAATGCGCTGCAGCAGGCCGAACAGCGCACCGCCCTGGCCGCCATCATGGTGCGCGAGGTCCTGGCCCGACCCGACGCCGCGCTGGTGCCATCCAGCGTGCTCGATTTCCTGTGTGGTCCCTGGGCCCAGGTCGTGGCCCAGGCACGCATCACCGACCGCAGTGGCGTCGATGATCCTGGCGGTTACGCTGGCCTGATCGACGAGCTGATGTGGAGCGCCCAGCCCGCACTGACCTCCCAGGACGTGCCGGCGCTGCGGCGGATGCTGCCGCGCTTGCAGCAAGTCCTGCAGCAAGGCCTGGCGACGATCGAGTGCCCGGAGCCTCAGACGCAGGAGGTGTTTGCTGCACTGGCGCAGCTGCACCAGCGCGGGCTGGACCAGCAGGCATTTGCGGACACCGAAAACCAGGGGCAGTCGACCGCCCACGTGCCGGCGCATTCGCGCTGGGACGAATCCGACAGCGCCTGGCTGGTTCCGTCGGAGGCCCGGGTGTCCGGCTTCATCGACATGCCGCTGGACGCCGTCACCGTGCCGGACGCCGCATTGTCCGGACAGCTGGTCGTCGGCGCGTGGGTGGCTCTCAAGGCCGAAGGCAGCTGGAGCCGGACCCGGCTGGCCTGGACCAGCGCCAATGGCAGCCTGCTGCTGTTCGTGGATGCGCTCGGTTTCATCCAGTCGCTGTCGCGCCGCGCCTGCGAACAGCTGCACGCACAGGACCACCTGCGCATCATCTCGACCGACCCGGTCGAGGACGCGCTCGACGCGGTGGCCCGCACCGCCTTGCGCAACAGCGTCGATATCCGTTTCTGACCGCGTCTGGCCCCCAGGGGGATGCCCGATAACGCCAGGCCGCACCAAGCTATCGGGACAACTTCTGGCGGATGAGGTCGATGTGGTTGCGCAGGGCGTAGAGTTCGTCGGCGTGTGACAGCGGGATCACGACCTTGCCGACGCGGTCTTCCAGCTGGTCGAGCTCCTGCAGCAGGTCGTCCTTGCTGCCGTCCTTGCTGCCTTCCTTGTTGTCGCCGACCCGGTCCTCGATGTCGCGCAGCTGGGCATACCAGCGGAACACACGGGAGCGGATCCTGAACTCGTACAGCGGCGGCACGATGCGTGACAGCGGCAGCAGCAGTGCCAGGATGATGCCCAGCGACAGCCACATGCGCTCGAGCAGGTTGGCCAGCTGGAAGGGCAGATAGCGCTGCAGAAGCGGCACGCCATTGCGGATCGTGCGTTCGGCTTCCTTGGCCAGCGGGAACTCGGCATTGGCCGCCAACGGGTATTCGCGCGAGCGGCTGAACCAGCCGGCACCGCCGTGCAGGGCCAGCGAGGCCTGCGCAAACAGCTGCAGCACGGCCGGATGCAGGTCGGGGCGTGCCAGCAGCGTGGTGGTGGTGGCCACCAGGTGCACGTCCTGCGGCGGCACGTCGCCGGCCAGGTCGACCACACCGCGGGGCAGGGTCACCGGCGCCAGGAACGGAAGCCGGCGCGAGTAGGCCTCGTTCTGTGCAAAGTCCATCAGCTTCACGCCGGGTGTCTGCAGCAGCATCTGCACCATCAGCGACTCGGGGGCCGACGCGAACACCAGTGCGTCGAGGCTGCCGTCCAGAAATCCGACCGTCGCATCGGTCTGACCGAGTCGTGACAAGCGCAGCTTGTCGGTATCCAGGCGGTTGAGCTCGAACAGCGACGCCATCAGCGTCGGCACGCCGCTGCCCGGGGTCCCGACGTTGATGCGCAGTTGGCCCAGCTCGGACAGGCTGTCCAGGGTTCCGCCCGGCTTGATCTTGCGTGCGGCCTGCTCCTGGTAGAACAGCCACACCGGCTCCACGAACAGGTTGCCCAGCGACACCGGCGCCGTGCCATCGTCCTCGGACGGCTTGCGGCTGCCGCCCTGTACGAAGCCGAGATCGGCCTGGCCTTCCTGCACCATGCGCAGGTTGTCGGACGAGCCGTCGCTGGGGACCAGTACCACTGTGATACCGCTGGCGGCCAGGGCCTTCTGGTAACGGGTGCCGAATTCGGCGTACGCGCTCTGGGCCGGCCCGGTGGCCAGTCGGACCTGCTTCGGCGGGATCGGGTCCAGCCACCAGTAGGCCAGTGCCAGCAGGGCCACGGCCAGCACGATGAAGGGCCCGGCCGAGACGAGCAGCTCACGCAGCGACAACAGGGTGTAGCGGATCGTCCGTGGCATGGATTCAGCCCGGGCCCGCAGACGCTGCCGACGCCGCCGCTGCCATATCGCGGGCGGCGGGCCAGTACTGGCTGCCGATGGTCAGGCCCCGTGCCGCCAGCACCGCCCGCACCACCGCACGTGCCGTCACCTCGGCTGCCAGTGTGGCCAGTTGCATCATCGCGGCGGGTTGGCCGGACTTGCCCGTGCCCATGGCGAACATCGTGTCGCCGTCGGACATGGTGTGAACCGGATTGATCGCCCGTGCCAGACCGTCGTGGGCGACCTGTGCCAGCCGATGGGCCTGGGCCTTGCTGAGAATGGCGTCGGTGGCCACGATGCCCAGCGTCGTGTTGGTACCCGCCAGCAGCGGTCGGGGACTTTCGCCGGCGATGATGGCGCGGCGGATATCGCGCAGGGCGCGGCCGTCGTCGGTACGGGCGCCGGCCAGCACCTGGCCGGTGGCCGGGTCGACCACGTCGCCCAGCGCGTTGCAGGCCACCCATGCGCCTACCGTGACGCCGCCCACCGTCAGCGAGGCGCTGCCGATGCCGCCTTTCATGGCGCCCGGAATGCCGAACAGCTTGCCGACCAGGGCGCCGGCACCGGCACCCACGTTGCCGGCTTCAGGTGCTTGTCGGCTGGCGGCCACGCACGCCTGGTAACCCGCCTGGGCGTCGGGCCGGATGCGTGCGTCGCCGACCGGCAGATCGAACAACACCGCCGCCGGCACGATCGGTACCAGGCCGTAGTGCACCGGCAGGCCGATGCCGTTCTCTTCCAGCCAGCGCATCACGCCGCCGGCCGCGTCCAGGCCCCACGCACTGCCGCCGGCGAGCAGGATCGCATGCACCTTGTCGACCAGGTTGGAGGGGTGCAGCAGATCCGTCTCACGGGTTCCAGGGGCTGCGCCGCGTACATCGACGCCGGCCACCGCACCGTCGCGCGCAATCACCACGCTGCAGCCGGTGGGGCGGCGGTCATCGGTGAATTGACCGACCTCGATGCCGGCAACATCGGTGATCGCATCCTTGCCGGCCCACCAGGGGCTTGCAGCGGGGTGGGGGGGAAGGGGATTTCGCGCGTCGGTCATCATCGTCCGATCGATTATCCACGTGCACGCTGGCGCCCCGGCGCGCGGCGGGCGGGCTATTTGCGCAGCAGCCGCAAGCCGTTGGCCACCACCAGCAGGCTGGCGCCGACATCGGCGAACACCGCCATCCACATGGTCGCCATTCCCGCCACCGCCAGTGCCAGGAACACCAGCTTGATGCCCAGCGCCAGCACGATGTTCTGCACCAGTACCGCGTGCGTCGAACGCGACAGGCGCACGAACTGCGCGATCTTGCCCAGGTCATCGTCCATCAGGGCGACATCGGCCGTCTCGATGGCGGTGTCGGTGCCCAGCGCACCCATGGCGAATCCGATGTCGGCGCGGGCCAGTGCCGGCGCGTCGTTGATGCCGTCGCCGACCATGCCGACCACACCCTGGGCGGCCAGCAGTTCGACCGCCTGCCGCTTGTCCTCGGGCAACTGGTTGCCACGCACCTCGGTCAGGCCGACGTCGCGGGCGATGGCCTGCGCGGCCGCTGCGTTGTCGCCGCTGAGCATGAGTGTGCGGATGCCCATCGCATGCAGCTGTGCGATGGCGTCCCGGCTGCCCGGTTTGACGGTGTCCGCGACTGCGAACAGGGCCCGCACGCCGGACCCGTCGATCAGCATGACCACCGTCTTGCCCTGGTTCTCCCAGGGTTCCAGCCGCGCGCGCAGCGCGGGCGTGGCCAGGCCCAGGTCCTGTACCAGGCGCCAGTTGCCCAGGCTCCAGGGCTGGCCGTCGATCTGTCCGCGGACGCCGCGACCGGGCAGGGCTTCGAATTGCGCAACGTCGCGCAGGGCCACGCCATCGGCGGCTGCGGCCCGCGCAATCGCCTGCGAGACCGGATGGTCGGAGCGGGCGGCGAGGCTGGCCGCCAGTTGCCGCATGGGCGGCAGTTCGGCGTCGGGCGACAGCGCGTCGACCGCTGCGCCATCGGTCAGCACGGGTTGCCCGTGGGTGATGGTGCCGGTCTTGTCCAGCGCCAGCCAGCGCAGCTTGCGTCCCTGTTCCAGAAACACACCGCCCTTGACCAGAATGCCTTTGCGGGCGGCGGCGGCCAGCGCGCTGACGATGCTCACCGGGGTTGAAATCACCAGTGCGCAGGGGCAGGCGATGACCAGCAGCACCAGCGCCTTGTAGATCCAGTCGAGCCAGTCGCCCAGGCCCAGCAGCGGCGGCAGCAGCGCCACGGCCGTGGCGATCAGCAGCACCGCTGGCGTGTAGACGCGGGCGAATGCATCGACCCAGCGCTGGGTCGGGGCCTTGGCGGCCTGGGCCTGCTCTACCGCGTGGATGATGTGGTCCAGCGTGGTGTCGCCGGCCGCTGCGGTGACCCGGTAATCGAATTCCCCCGCCTGGTTGATGGTGCCGGCAAACACCGCGTCACCGGCCTCCTTGTCGACCGGCAGGCTTTCTCCGGTGATCGGTGCCTGGTTCACACTGGTGCGGCCCTGGACGATGACACCATCCAGCGCGACGCGTTCACCCGGGCGCACCCGCACCCGGGACTGCAGTTTCACCTGGTGGGCCGGCAGCGACGCCCATTGGCCGTCGCTCTGCTGCACCAGCGCCGTTTCCGGTGCCAGTTGCATCAGATCGCGGATGGCGCGGCGTGCCCGCTCCAGCGACAGCGCCTCGATGCGCTCGGCCAGCGTGAACAGGACCATCACCATGGCTGCCTCCGGCCAGTGCTGCAGCAGCACGGCGCCGGTAACGGCGACGCTCATCAAGGCATTGATGTTGAGATTCCGATTGCGGATCGCGATCCAGCCCTTGCGGTAAGTGGTCAGCCCGCTGCCGGCAATGGCCGCAAGCGCCAGCACGACCGCCAGTGCGTTCGGCAGCGCCATCCAGCCAACGGCTTCGGCAGCCAGCGCGGCCAGCCCCGACAGCAGCAGCGGCCACCAGGGCTTTGCCGGCTCCAGCACAGGGGTCCTGGTGGCCGTGGCGCCGACCACCTCGGGCGTGAATCCCAGCGTGTGAATGGCCTGCAGCACCGGCGCCACGCCGTCCGGCGGGTGCGTCACGCGCAGGGTGCGCTGCATCAGGTTGAAGGCCAGGCCGGACACGCCCGGCATGCCGTCGAGCTTGTTGCGGATCAGCGTCTCTTCGGTCGGGCAGTCCATCTGCAGGATGCGGATCTCGGTGACGCACTTGCCAGGCTCCGCGCCTGCCGTCTGCGCAGATGGCCGCAACTGCACCGGTGCGGGCGCACAGCACGCGGCAGGGGTGGCCGTCGGGGCGGCACAGCAGCCGCCAGACGGGGTGGTGTCGGCGCGGTGCACATCCGTTGCGGCGTCTGCATGTGCGTGTGATTCGCTGGTGCACGTGTCCTGGGCGTGCGGGTGCCCATGCGGGTTCCGGGAGGGGATGGTGTTCTGTCGTGCGGGCATTTTTCTATTTCCTGTGCGACCATTGGAAACCCTGAACCCACTTGAAGGTCAAGCCATGCTGCCAGAAAGCCCCTGCTACCGTATCGGGGAAGCCGCCAGACGAAGCGGCGTGTCGGCGGCGAATATCCGCTTCTACGAAAAGTCCGGTCTGTTGCAGGAGGGCGTGCGGGCCGACAACCAGTACCGCAACTATGACGATCGCGACGTGCACCAGCTGCGTTTCATTCGCCTGTGCCGGGCCATGGACATGTCGCTGGACGAGGTGCGCACGTTGCTCCACCTCGACCTCTCGCGCAAGGCGGATTGCGCCACGGCCAATGCGGCGCTGGAGTCACACATCACGCATGTGCGCCAGCGGCTGCGGGAACTGCGCGCGCTGGAAAAAGACCTGGTGGATCTGCGCGCGCGCTGCGACGGTAGCGGCCCGAAATGCCGCATCATGGAAGCCCTGCATGAACGCGCCGATCGGGTGGTGCGGCCTTTGCCGGCCGGTCGGGCGCATCGGCATGTGTGACCGGCCGCACCTTTGATCCGTGGCAGGGCGGGTCAGCGCGGGTCCTGCGCCAGCTCATCCAGGATCGGGCAGTCCGGCCGATGGTCGCCGTGGCAGCAGTCGACCAGGGTCTGCAGTGTGCGCTTCATCGCCGACAACTCCGCGATCCGCTGGTCCAGGTCGGCCACATGGTGGGCGGCGATTTTCTTGACGCTCTCGCTGGGGCGGCGTTTGTCCTGCCACAGCTTGAGCAGCTGCGCAATCTCCGGCATGCTGAAGCCCAGACTGCGTGCGCGCTTGATGAAGCGCAGCGTGTGCACCTCCTTGTCCGAATACTGCCGGTAGCCGGCGTCGGTGCGCGACACCACGGGCAGCAGGCCGAGCGACTCGTAGTGCCGCACCATCTTGGCCGAGACGTCGGCGCGCCGGGCGGCCTCGCCGATGTTCAGGTGGGCGGCTGCGGATGCGGATGTCATGGGCGGCTTCCTTTCCATTTGCGCAGCATCAGCGCGTTGGTGACGACGCTGACGCTGCTCAGCGCCATCGCGGCGCCGGCGATCATCGGGTTGAGCAGGCCGAAGGCGGCCAGCGGCACGCCGACCGCGTTGTAGACGAAGGCCCAGAACAGGTTCTGCCGGATCTTGGCGTAGGTCTTGCGCGAGATGTCGATGGCGTCGGAGACCAGGGCCGGGTCGCCACGCATCAGCGTGATGCCGGCCGCGTGCATGGCCACGTCGGTGCCGGTCGACATGGCAATGCCGACATCGGCCGCGGCCAGTGCCGGCGCGTCATTGATGCCGTCGCCGACCATGGCCACCGTGGCACCGCCGGCCTTGAGTTCACCGACGATGCGGGCCTTGTCCTCGGGCAGCACGTCGGCGCGGATCTCGTCGATGCCGAGCGCCTTGCCCACCAGGTCGGCACTGCCGCGGTTGTCGCCGGTCACCAGCACGGTCCGGATGCCTTGCTGCTGCAGCTGCGCAATCGCCGCGCGGGCGCCGGGCTTGACGGTATCGCCGAATGCGAGCAGCCCCAGCAGCACCGGCTGGCGGCTGACATCGGCCACCCAGGACACGGTGCGGCCTTGCGCCTGCAAGGTCGCAGCATGGGTCGCCATCGGCGCGAGGTCGACCTTCAGTTCGTCCATCAGGCGGCTGCTGCCCAGGCGCAAGTCGCGTTCGCCGACCTTGGCGGCCATGCCGCGGCCGGGGATGGCCCGCAACTGCGATGCCGTCGGCGGTACCGCGCCGGCCTGCTGCGCGGCGGTCTGCACGGCGCGCGCCAGCGGGTGTTCGCTGCCGGCCTGGATCGCTGCGGCCAGCGCCAGCAAGGCGGTGCGGTCACCGTCGGCGGCGTCGGCCTGCACCAGTTCCGGCTTGCCCTCGGTCAGCGTACCGGTCTTGTCGAAGCCGATCACACGGACCTTGTGCGCAATCTCGAGCGCCTGCGCGTCCTTGATCAGGATGCCGTGGCGCGCCGCCACCCCGGTGCCGGCCATGATGGCGGTCGGCGTGGCCAGGCCCAGCGCGCACGGACAGGCAATGACCAGCACCGCGACCGCGTTCAGGATTGCGGCTTCCCAGTTCCCGGTGCCCAGCCCCCAGGCCAGCAGCGTGACGAAGGCGATGCCGATCACCACTGGCACGAACACCGCGCTGACCTGGTCGACCAGGCGCTGGATCGGTGCCTTCTTCGCCTGGGCCGACTCCACCATGCGCACGATGCGCGCCAGCGTCGATTCGGCGCCGATGGCGCTGGTCCTGACGACCAGCAGGCCATCCGCATTGACGGCGCCGCCGGTGACCTTGTCGCCGGCATGTTTGGCCACCGGCAGGCTCTCGCCGGTGACCAGGGATTCATCCACCTCGCTGGCGCCTTCGACCACCAGGCCGTCTACCGGCAGCCGTTCGCCGGGGCGCACCACGACCAGGTCACCCAGGCGCACCTGCCGGATCGGCAGTTCCTGGTCCTGGCCGTCGCGGCGGACCCGGGCGGTTTCGGGCCGCAGCGCGTTGAGCGCGCGGATCGCCGCCGTGGTCTGGCGCTTGGCGCGCGCCTCCAGCCATTTGCCCAGCATCACCAGCGTGATGACCACCGCCGAGGCCTCGAAATACAGGTGTGGCGTGCCGTGGTCGGCATGCTTGAACAACAGGTACAGGCTCAGGCCGTAACCCGCCGACGTGCCCATCGCCACCAGCAGGTCCATGTTGCCGGCGCCGGCGCGCAGCGCTGCCCATCCCGAGCGGTAAAAGCGCGCGCCGAGCCAGAACTGCACCGGCGTGGCCAGCGCCAGCTGCATCCATCCCGGCAACGCCCAGTCCAGACCCAGCGGCATGCCCAGCATCGGCAGCACCAGCGGCAGCGACAGCACGGCCGCGACCGCGATCGGCCACCAGGTGTTGTCGTGTGGATGCACGGGTTCGGCATCTTCTGTGCCAGGGGTCGAGGCCGCATGGGCCACATAGCCGGCCTTCTCCACCGCGGCGATCAGGGCTTCGACCGGCGTCTGCGACCCGTCGACGGTGACCTGCGCCTTTTCGGTCGCGAGATTGACCTCGGCCGACAGCACGCCAGGAACCTTTTTCAGGGCTTTCTCGACCCGCGCCACGCAGGATGCGCAGGTCATGCCCTCGATGGGCAGGCTCCAGTCGATGGCCGTGGGTGGCGGCGGGGCCGCGAGGGTGCTGGGTTTCATGGGGCTTCCGATCGAACACAAAGGGTCAAGGACGCAGTGTGAACCTTGCCATCATGGCAGGGTCAAGCGAGGGTGCGGCTTGTCCATGCCGCCTGCGTGGAGATCATGCGATCGCGATTGACCTTGACATTGTGGCAAGGTTCACACTGCGGCTTCACTTTCTTTTTCTGGAGCCTTCGATGATTGAATTCACCATCAACGACATGAGTTGCGGCCATTGCGCCAGCATGATCACCAAGACCGTGCGTGCGCTCGACGACCAGGCCAAGGTCGATGTCGACCTGGCGAACAAGAAGGTCCAGATTGAGTCGAGCCAGGACCGCGCCACGCTGGTCGATGCGTTGACCGAGGCCGGGTACCCGCCTGCCTGAGGGCTTTGTTGCCGACAAGGGGCGGTGCCGGGCGCAGTCGCGTGTCAGTCGCGTGTGGACTGACTACACTTGCCACCCATGAACCTGTTGCGCCTGAGTGTCGGTCTGGCTGTGTGCCTTGTGTTCGGCCATGCCGCTGCCGCACCGGCCAGCGTTTTCCTCGAGGATCTGACCACGACGCAGCTCGCGGCAGCGCTGCAGCAGGGCACGACGACCATCATCATTCCCGTCGGTGGCACCGAGCAGAGCGGCCCCCACCTGACGCTGGGCAAGCACAATGCGCGGGTCCGGGTGCTGGCCGGCCGGATCGCCCAGGAACTGGGACACACGCTGGTGGCGCCGGTGGTGGCCTACGTGCCAGAAGGCCGGGTCGATCCGCCGACCGAACACATGCGCTTTGCCGGAACCATCTCGATCCCGGAGCCGGTTTTCACGGCCATGCTCGAAGGCGCGACCCGCAGTTTCTGGCAGCACGGTTTCCGCGACGTCGTGCTGGTGGGCGACCATGGCGGCTACCAGCGTGCGCTGCAGGCCCTGGCCACACGTTTGCAGGCGGTGGCGCCCAAGGGGCGGCGACTCAGCTTCGTCGACGGCTATTACCAGGCCACACAGACCGCGTACGTCGCCAGCCTGAAGTCGCAGGGCCTGAGCGAGGCCCAGATCGGCAGCCACGCCGGCACTGCAGATACCGCGCTGCAGATGGCGGTGGCACCGGCGACGGTTTTCCCGGAGTATTTCGAGCAGGCGGCGCGTGAGGGCCGAAAGGGCGGGACAGCGGGTGATCCGAGACCGTCCACGGCCGCCTTGGGGCAGCCTGGCGTGGACGCCGTGGTTCGCGACACGGTTGCGGCGATTCGCAGAATCGTGTCATCGGCGCATTGAGTTCACGCGTTACATTCCGGAGGGGGCCGGCATGAGCCGCTGCACCCTGCAACACGATCTCCCTTTTCCCCCATTCTTTTCCATGAACAAGCAACGGATCGCGGTCGGCACCGCACTGACCCTGATGGGCGCCCTGGCGACGGCCTGGGTCGCCCTGGCCCAGACCAGTCTGCCGGCGCCCGCGGCGTCGGGTGCCATGGCTGCGCGTGCTGCGGTCGATGTCGTCCCCGGCATGCCGCCGGTGGCCGATGCTGCCAACCTGTACCGCGAAACCGGCGCCAACCAGTTCAGTCCAGCCGTCGCCGGTGCGCTGGAGCGGGTGTATGTCCCCAACCGGGCCGCCAACACGGTGTCGGTCATCGACCCGGCGACGCTCAAGGTCATTGATACCTTCAAGGTCGGCATCAACCCGCAGCATGTGGTGCCGTCCTGGGACCTGCGCACCTTGTGGGTGGCCAACAACGCCGAAGGGCGCACCGATGGCAGCCTGACACCGATCGACCCCTTGACCGGCAAGCCGGGCAAGACGATCGCGGTCGACGACCCGTACAACATGTACTGGACGCCCGACGGCAGGTTCGCCATCGTCGTGGCCGAGGCCTACAAGCGGCTGGATTTCCGCGATGTGGCGACGATGGAGCTGAAGTTCTCGATCGAGACCCCGGAGTGCGCCGGCATCAACCATGCCGACTTCGCCATCGACGGCCGTTTTGCGCTGTTCACCTGCGAATTCAACGGGGCCATCACCAAGATCGATCTGGTCAACCGCAAGGTGCTGGGCACGATCAAGCTCAGCCCCTATTTCAACCGGCCGGACGCCCTGGCGCTGATTGCCGAGCCGGGCAGGAAGCCGCGCAAGATCCCCGACCCGGGCCAGCCGGGCAACGAGATCTGCACCACTCCCGGCATGCCGCAGGATGTGCGTGTCTCACCCGATGGCAAGACCTTCTTCGTCGCCGACATGATGGCCGATGGCGTGCACGTGGTCGACGGTGCCAGTTTCCAGCAGACCGGTTTCATTCCCACCGGTATCGGCGCGCACGGCCTGTACCCCAGCCGGGACGGCAAGAGCCTGTATGTGGCCAACCGCGGCGGCAATCAGATCCGGGGCAAGCCGCGCGGCAAAGGCGGCGTATCGGTGATCGATTTTGCCAGCCGCAAGGTCACGGCCCAATGGATGATTCCTGGCGGTGGCAGCCCGGACATGGGCAATGTCAGTGCCGATGGGCGCTACCTGTGGTTGTCGGGCCGTTACGACGACGTGGTCTACCGCATCGAAACCACCAGTGGCGCCGTCGACAAGGTCAAGGTCGGCCGCGAGCCCCACGGCCTGACGGTCTGGCCGCAGCCCGGACGCTATTCGCTCGGGCATACCGGCAACCTGCGCTGATGGCGCAGGGCACATCAAGCCTTGATGTGCACCGTCAATCCGACGCCGAAGGACTTCTCGAAGTCCAGCAGTTTCTGGATCATTTCGGCGTCGAGCACGTGCTCGGCCGACAGCATCATCATGCCGTTGGAGCCGATCAGGTCGCGTGCCAGCACCATGCCGGGAACGAGGTCGCCGGTGCTGGCCACCAGTTCGGCCGTTGACGCCTGTACCGGTGCTTCGACGACAGGGGTGTCGCCGCGCTGCAGTGCGCTGAAGCAGTCGACGACGTCCGGGTCGTAACGCAGTCCGCTGGAGCGCTCGATGATGACCTGGGCCTGCGCGGCATTGAGCTTGCGCGGCACCATCACCCCTACCTGCAGATTGTCGTAGTCGCTGGCCAGCGCCAGGATCCGGGCGCCGATGGGGATCGCCTCGCCGCGCGCGTGGTTCGGATGGCCGCCGCCATCGAAGCGCTCGAGTTGCGCGGCGATCAGCACCACCGCCCCTTGCAGTTCCTGCAGCGGCATCATCAGGCTTTCGGCCCGGACCGGGTGCTCCCGGTACAACTGCAGCTGGTAGGGCGAGAGGCGCGACACCGGCGTGCCGAGCAAGGTGTCGTCGAAGCCGATCTTGCCGATCTCGTGCAGCAGGCCGGCGACGAAGACCTCCTGGATCGCGGTTTCGCTCAGGTTCATGCGACGGGCCAGTGTGCGTGCCAGGTTGGCGACCCGACGCGCATGGCCGGCCAGCCCGTCGCCCCGCATCTCGATCAGGCTGGAGAACACCTTGAGCCCGACCAGAAAGCTGTGCTTGAGCCGCTCGTTGGCGCTTGCCAGCGCTGCCGTGCGTTCCTGCACCTTGGCCTCCAGATCGGCATTCAGGGCCTTGAGCTCTTCTGTCTGTTGCTGGGCGAGCGCTTCGAGCCGGAGCTTTTCGCGCCCAAGTGCCTGGTGTTCCAGCGCCTGGCGCACCTGCGCGATGATGTCGGACTCGTCCCAGGGCTTGGTGATGTAGCGGTAGATCTGGCCGCTGTTGATCGCCTCTGCGATCGAGCTGACGTCGGCCTGCCCGGTGAGCAGAAGCCGCATGGTGTCGGGCCAGCGCTCACGGACCTGGGCCAGAAACTCGGCGCCCGACATGCCCGGCATGCGCATGTCCGACACCACGACGTCGATGTGGCTGTCCTGCAGGATTTTCAAGCCGGCAGCACCGCCGTCGGCCATCTGCACATGGTAGCCACTGGCCCGGAAAAGGCGGCGCAGCGACGACAGGATGTTCACCTCGTCGTCGACGAACAGGATGCTGGCGCGCGTTCCGGTGGCTGCCGCGGCATCCCCATCACCCGGTGGCCCCTCACCCGGTGGTGCAATGTCCGGCTGGACACCATCGTCCGGCAGCACGGCTCCCGGATCAATCTGCGTGGCGGGCATTGGTGGCGAAAGAGGATCGGCGTCCATGCGACTCAGGCGGGGCGGGTTGCTGCGGCGTCCGCCTCCACTGGCTGCACGATCGGCAATTCGACGCGAAACCGCGTTCCCTTGCCGACTTCGCTTTGCACGTGGATCTGGCCGTGGTGCTTCTGGACGATGCCATAGGAGATGGACAGCCCCAGTCCGGTACCTTTGCCGACGGGCTTGGTCGTGTAGAAGGGGTCGAAGATGCGGGCCAGGCTGGCCTTCTCGATGCCACTGCCGGTGTCCGCGATCTCGAACCAGACATGCTTGTCATCGGCCCCGTTGCGGATCGTGATCGTCCCGCGCTCGGGCCCGATGGCCTGCGCCGCATTGACCAGCAGGTTCATGATGACCTGGTTGATTTCCGATGCATGGCATTCGACATCCGGGATGTCGACATACTCGCGCACCACGTCGGCCTTGTACTTGATCTCGTTGTTGACGACGTTGACGGTCGAATCGATGCATTGCACCAGCGCCGCGAACTGCCACTCCTGCGTGGCGTCGACGTGGGAAAAGTCCTTCAGGTCCTGCACGATCTTGCGCACGCGTACGATGCCTTCGCGCGACTCCCGCATCAGTGACGGGATGTCCTCTTTCAGAAACTCCAGTTCGATGCGTTCGCGCAAGGCCTTGAGCTGCGCGCGGGTGCTGGCGTCGGCCACCGCACCTTCTGCGGATTCGTAGGCTGTCAGCATCTCGAACAGATCCGCCAGGTATTTCTCCAGCGTTCCGAAGTTGGAAAAGATGTAGCCGATCGGATTGTTGATCTCGTGTGCCACGCCGGCTGCCAGTTGGCCGATGGAGGCGAGCTTTTCATTCTGCACCAGCTGGTCGTGGGCCAGGGCCAGCTGGGCATTCAAGGCTTCCTGGGCTCGTACCAGTTCATGTTCGACGCGTTTGCGATCCGTGATGTCGAGCAGCGTCTCGATGGCGCCAACCAGACGACCCTCACCATCGCACAGTGCGGAGGCCGTGAAATACAGCCACCGTCCCTGCGCGCCCATGTGCGGAAAGAAGTGTTCCGCTTCGAGTGCTTCGGGGTTCTGCTGCGAAGGGCGCGCATGGCCCTGGTACAGCATGTTCAAGGCAGAGTCTGTGGCGCCATCGACGACAAGGTCGGCCAGGATCGGGCGGTCATGGCCATAGAAGATCTGGCCCAGTGTACGGGTTCCGATGACGTCCTTTGCCTGTACGCCCAGCACGGTCGCGCAGGCCTGGTTCATGTGGGTGACGACATGGGCCGTATCGATGACGAAAGTGGGAATCGGGCTCGCTTCGAAAAAATTGGCCGGGCTGAGCACATCGCTGGGGGGGGTGCCAGGCGCATGCACCGTCGATGCCTGGCGCGGCGAAGTGTCAGGGGCATGCATGGTTTCGGTCTCCATCGTCATTGAAGCATGCCACAAGCCGCGGCAAACCCCTGGTCGGCCTGGCTCGCCACGGCGCGCAAATCCTCTTCACGCAGTTGCAATCGGTCCCAGGCCGATTGCTGGATCGGTGGCACCATCGCGTTCTGCGCGCCTTCGAAATCCAGCGCATGGGCCAGCGCATCGGCGGCATGCGTGACCATGACCAGGGTGTCCAGCTCGGTTTGGCTGGTGTTGTGATGCTCGGCGATTGCCTGGCGAATGGATTCGGGAAAGTTCCAGTGCCGGGCCAATGCCGCACCGACCATGGCGTGGTCCAGTCCGAGCGTCGCATGTTCCGCCTGCACCAGCGGGATGTCATCGATGGCCTGGCGTTCCAGCACCTGCTTGTATGGGCCACTGAAGAGGGTTGCCAGCGCCAGTCGACCGATATCATGCAGCAGGCCTGCCACATAGGCCGACTCCGGATCCAGGCCCTTGCGGGTGGCAATGCCACGGGCGCACAAGGCGGTTCCAAGGGCATGGCGCCAGTAGGCCTCGAAGGCAAGCGCGCTGTCAGGGTTCACTGTCAGTTTGTCCATGACGGCGGCCGTGGTCACCAGGTTGCGCAGGCTGCGCAGGCCCAGCACGGCGACCGCTTCGTCCAGGGTGCGGACCTGCCTCTTCAAGCCGTAGAACGAGGAGTTGGCCAGCCGCAGAACCCGCACGGTCAACGCCGGATCCACGCCAATCTTGCGTGCCAGGTCGGCCAGGTTCACGTCGTCGTGGTCGAGTTGCACCATCAGTTCGCTGACAACGGCAGGCATGGAGGGGAGGGCGTTGATGGCCGCATGCACCTGTGCAGGTGTCAAGGCAATCATGGCCGCGAATCCTTGCGGTAGGCGGTGAAGGCGGCACGCAGTGCCACATCCTGCGGCGTATCACCGAACTTGCGAGACAGCAACTCAAGCCGTCTCAGCGTGCCGGCGTCCGAACAGCTGTCCGCCGCGACCGGCTGCTTCCCTGTGCCTCCGGGGGCCTGGTCATGTGGCTTGGTGACGGGGGGCGAGGTCATGGGCTCCCTCCTTCGTGTGTCGGGATCAGCGTGATCACGAGTCCACGCGCGTTCGATGCATGGCCCATTGCTTGCCAGCGCGCGAGGTAGGCGAGACCCCTGGGAGAGAGGAATCGGCCACGTTGTGGTGCCGCAGAATTCACCAGGGCCGCCAGCGAGGGCAGCCTGGCGGCGAGTTCGTTGCCCAGCAACTGCAGCCCCGGGCCCAACTGCTCGGCCTGGGTATTGGCAAACGCCACCACGCCGTCGTCGTCGATGGCCAGTACCGGCAGGTCGACCTGCATCAGCGCATCGCGCAGCACGTCCAGATTCTGCTCGCCCCGCACCAGCGCACGCTGCTTGCGGTCAAGCACTTCCTGCAATTGGCGGTTGCTGGTCGCCAGTTCCTGGTTGGCCGTCATGACCTTGATGTTCAGGGTCTCGTTCTCGTCGGCCAGTTCCTTGTGCCGGAACGCCTGTTCGATGAAGTCACGCAGCTGCGCGTCGTCCCAGGGCTTGGTCAGAAAGCGGTAGACCGCCCCCTCGTTGATCGCGTCGGTGACCGACTGCAGTTCGGTGTGGCCCGATAGCACGATGCGGATGGTCTGCGGATACAGGGCCTTGGCCTGGCGCAGGAACTGAACGCCCGTCATGCCGGGCATGCGCTGGTCCGACACGATGATGTCGACCGGTTGCCGGGCCAGCATGTCCAGCCCTTCCTGGCCGCTGCTGGCGCTCAGGATGCGGTAGCCGTCGGGGCGCAGCAGCCGTTTGAGCGATGCCAGCACGTTGGGCTCGTCGTCCACCAGCAGCACCGTGCGCAGCTTGGTCTGCACCCGTACCAGATGCGCGGGCAGGCGCCGATCCTCGCGTAGCAAGGCCTCCATCGACGCTGCGGGAATCGGCCGAGAGAAGAAATAGCCCTGAATCTCGTCGCAGACATTGCTGCGCAGGAACTCGCATTGCAGTTCGTTCTCGACGCCCTCGGCGATCACGCGCAGGCCCAGCCCATGCGCCATCGAGATCACGACCTTGGCGATCACCGCGTCCTGGTTGTTGCGGTTGATGTCGCGCACGAAGGACTGGTCGATCTTGACCTTGTCGAACGGGAACCGTTTGAGGTAGCTGAGCGACGAGTAGCCGGTGCCGAAGTCATCCAGCGACAAGGTCACACCGAGATCCTTGAGCGCACGCATCATCTTCTCGCTGTGCGTCACGTCATCCATGACGGCGCCTTCGGTCAGTTCCAGGCAGATATCGCCAGGTTCGACTGCAAAGGCGTCGATCGTTTGTCGCACCGTGTCCAGCAGCGCCGGGTCGCGAAACTGCAGCGGCGACAGGTTCACCGATACCGGAACCGTTGGCAGGCCGCGCGCGCGCCACTGCTGCATGTCGCTGCAGGCCTGGCGCAACACCCAGGCGCCGATGGCCACGATCTGCCCCGACTGCTCCGCCAGCGGAATGAAGGTGGCCGGCGAGATCGGGCCCAGCTCGGGGTGGGTCCAGCGCAGCAAGGCCTCCATGCCGACGATACGGCCGGACTGCATGTCGACGAAGGGCTGGTAGTGCACCTGCAGCTGGTCATCGTGGATGGCGCTGCGCAGTGCAGAGCCGATGGTCATGCGCTGTGTACTGGCCGCGAACATTTCCGCGTTGTAGAAGCGGTGCTGGTTGCCGCCGCGTGCCTTGGCCTCGTGCATGGCAACCAGCGCCGACTTGAGCAGGCCTTCGAAGTCGGTGCCATCGGCCGGATGAACCGCAATGCCGATGGACACGCTGGTGCTGGCTTCCTGGTCAGCCACGCCGAATGGCTCCGACAGAATGGCCTGCAGGCGTTCCACCAGGTGGGCGGCTCCGTCGGGTGTCTCGCCCGGCAATACCAGCGCAAACTCGTCGGCGCCCAGGCGTGCCACCGTGTCCTGCGACCGAACGGTCTGTACCAGACGGCGTGCGAATTTCTTGATGACCCGGTTGCCCAGGGCATAACCCAGGGTCTCGTTGATGAGCTTGAACCGGTCCATGTCCAGCACCATCATCGTCAGCGGCTTCCCGTCACGCTGTGCCAGGCTGATGTCATGGGTGCAGCGGTCGGCCAGCAGCTCGCGGTTGGGCAATTGGGTCAGTGGGTCGAAATGGGACAGCCAGTCGATGCGTTCCTGCGCGGCGCGCTGTTCGGTGATGTCGCTGAATGTGCCAATGAAGTTGCTGACGTTGCCGTCGGCGTCGCGCAGCACATGAACCGCCAGGCGCTCCAGGTATTCGGTGCCATTCTTGTGCCGGTTCCAGACTTCACCTTGCCAGGCGCCGTCGCTGATGACCGAGCGCCACATGTCGCGGTAGAAGACGGCATCGTGCCGCTGTGCCGACAACATGCTGGGGTTGTGCCCCAGCACCTCCTGCTGGGTGTAGCCGGTGATGCTGGTGAACGCATTGTTGACCATGACAATGCGCCGCCGGGCATCGGTGACCACCACACCTTCGCGGCTTTGCGCGAACACCTGCTGCGAAAGCTGCAGTTCGGCCTGCCGGGCCCGTTCTTCGGTGATGTCACGCTGGATTCCGACGAAATGGGTCAGTCGGCCCATGTCGTCATGGACCGGGTCGATCAGCAGCTGGTTCCAGAATTTCTGCCCGTTCTTGCGGTAGTTCAGTATCTCGGCCTGAAAGGATTGGCCCTGGCGCAGCGCCGTGCGCATGGCCTGCACGGTTTCGACACTGGTGTCGGGGCCCTGCAAAATCGCGCAGGACTGGCCCAGCAGTTCGTCCTGGGTATAGCCTGTCATCTTCGCGAAGGTCTGGTTGATCGACAGGATCCGGCGCTCGGCATCGGCAACCAGAACGCCTTGCGACACCGCGGCCATGGCCGTGCGGGCCAGCCGCGCCTCCTCGAACGCCAGCTGCTGGGATGTCAGGTCGACGAAAGAGGTCAGCATCTGCTCGACGCCGCCGACGTTGACCTTGGTCGTCGATACGATCACCCGGCGCAGGTCGCCGTCCTTGCGCCGGAATTGCGCCGGCAGGCCCTCCGCCTGCCCCGTATCGCGAATGCGTGCCAATGTCGCCAGGCTTTGTGGGTCGCCGATCCACAGCGCGAGTTCTTCGACCTTGCGTCCCAGCAACTCTGCCCGCGAGTAGCCGGTCATTTCGACGAACCGGTTGTTGACACTGGTGATGCCGGCCTGGGGCAGGTTCATCATGCAGGCTGCAGGGTTGTTATCGAACATGCTGCGCGATGCGGCGTCGCTGAGCAGCAGTCGGCGCTCCTGGCGCTGGCGCTCGGTCCGGTCCAGCAATATGTTGATGGCGCCGGTCAGTGTCCCGTCGGCGTCGCGCAAGGGATGCGCATGCTGCTCCACATGCCGCTGGCTGCCATCCGGGCGTTCGATGATGGTCTCGGTACCGTGGACCGGCATGCCGGTACGCAGGCAGGTCGCCATCGGACAGCGGTCGGCCGCCAGGGGAAGGCCGTCGGCAGTGAACTGGTGGTAGGCCCCGTTCCACCGCGTGCGGGCGATATCGGGTTCGCAGCCCCACAGGTCGGCGGCGGCGCGGTTGAACTGGCGGATGTAGCCGTCGGTATCGCACTCGTATACGGCCACTGGCAGCACGGCAAGTGCCTGCTGCGCGCGTTGGGCGACGTGCTGGGGCCGATTCCGCTGCTGTTGCACCAGCTTTTGCTCGGCCAGGCGGTCTTGCGACTGCTGGACCGAGAACGCCAGCCGGCTGGGCAGTTCGGAACGATGGATGCAGTCACTTGCCCCCTGACGAAGCGCTTCGATGGCTGCCTCGCTGCCACTGTCGCCACCGACCAGGATGACCGGCAGCTCGGCGCGCACGGTCTGCACCTCGCGCAGTGCTTCGAGGCCGCTCCATCGGGGCAGGTGAAGGTCGGCGATCACGACATCCCAGCGGGAACGCGCCAGCGCGCCACGCAGGGCAAGGGAATCGGACACTCTTTCATGGCGCACGGCAAAGCCGGCCTGGCGCAGCGCCAGCAGCATGCGGGCCGCCTCGCGGTCCTTGTCCACCACCAGCAACAGCCGAAGGGGCCGTCCCATCGATGCGCCGGCGGCGTGGGCGATCGCATCTGGAAACTCGACCACGCCGGATGGCAATGCCTGGGGCGTTGGAGTCGCAGGCTCCAGGCCACTCCCTCCTTGCATGGGCGTGGTTCCGGTCATATTCATGGTTGCTGCCCTCGCGGCCATGTGCCGCGCGTCAGAGGCACTGGCATACTGACGGGCTGGCCCTGAGCCATCGCTTCGAGCTTGGGGATCAGCTCATTGACGAAGTCGGCCTTGCTGACGAATCCCGCCTCCAGCTCGTGCGCGGCCGCGCGGTACTCCTGGTTGTCGTGCATGGACAGGAAGATGATGCGTGGCGACGCGGGGGCCTGCCGCAAGGCCCTGGCCAGTTCCAGGCCATTCATGCCAGGCATGGCAATGTCCATCAGCACCACGTCGGGCATGTTTTCCCGCACCTGCGCCAGTGCCGTCTTGCCATCGTGCGCCTGGCCGATGATGCTCACTCCGGCCAGCCGGTCGAGAAAATGGCGGACTGCCGACATGAACGTGATGTTGTCGTCGACCAGCAGGATCTTCAGTGTCATGGGGCTTCCATCCGGGGCCCGAAAGCGGGCGAGCGGGCGCACCATGATGTCCTTGGGTGTGCCGGCCAGGTTTTTGAACATGACATGAACTGTAGGCCCGACGCGGCCACGCGGGTATCGGGCAGACACCTGAGTCGGGCCAGGGAAATACCTGAGAGGCGCGATTTGCCGCACGATGACCGGCTGTACCTGAGCAACCGGGGGCTTGCCGTGCGCCGGCGGGGAGTCAGGCGTCCGGAGAGACGAGTCCGATTCGCATCGCATAGCGCACCAGCCCGGCGATTTCGTGGATGTCCAGCTGCCGCATCAACTGCGTACGGTGGGTTTCGACGGTTTTGACCGAAAGATCGAGACGTCGCGCGATATCCTTGGTGCTGAGTCCCTCTGCAATCAGTTGCAGCACCTCGGTCTGGCGCGGCGTCAGGCCGCTTCCCGCGTCTGGCGCCTCGCGCAAGCGCTGTACATAGTCGCTGACCACGCCACGGGACACGGCCGGACTGAGATAGGTCTCGCCGCGCAACACGGCCCGGATCGCCAGTTCCAGCTCGACCGGTGCCGCATCCTTGAGCAGATAGGCGCTGGCGCCGCTCTTGAGGGCCTGGCGCACGTATTCCTCGCTCTGGTGCATCGACAGGATCAGCACCTTGGTGCGGGGCATGGACTTGGCCAGCCGGGCCGCCGCCTCGAGCCCGTTCAGCCCCGGCATGGCGATGTCCATCAGCACCATGTCGGGCTGCAGCTCGGTCGCCAGCGCCAGCAAGGCGAGGCCGTCATCGGCCTCTCCGGCCACGGTGACACCTTCGATGGTCTCCAGCAGCTTGCGCAGACCCGCGCGCAACAGGACGTGGTCGTCGGCCAGCACGATGCGCACCGGACTCATGGGCTGGGCCTCCGTGTGGTGAGCTGCGCGATGCGCGCGCAAAAAAAGCCGGCAGCGACCGGACAGGATGCGAGCGGTGGTGTACTCATGTCGGTGTGGGCTGCGGACTGCGCAGAGCCTGTGGCAGGAATGCCTCGATCTGCGCAACGAAGTGCTGTGGCGAGATCGGCTTGCTGATGTGCTCGTCGAAGCCGGCAGCCAGCGTCTTTTCGCGATCGCCGGCCATTGAGAACGCGGTCACGGCAATCACCGGCACTTGCTTCCACAGGGGATATTCCCGCAGCGCCTGAACGACCTGGTAGCCATTCATGACGGGCATCTGCAGGTCGCACAGCAGCAGGTCGGGTTGCTGGTCGAGGGCGAGGCGAACGCCTGCCGCGCCATCGAAAGCGCTCAGTGTCTGGTGCCCCGCAGCCTCGAGCAGGTAGCGCACCAACGCATGGCTGGCGGCATCGTCTTCGATGATCAGGATACGGGCACTCATGGGGTCAACTCCGGTAAGGTCAATGTAAACCTGCTGCCTTGCGCTGGCAAGTTGACGTATTCCAGGGATCCGCCCACCGCGATGGCCAGCTTTCGACTCAGGTGCAGGCCCAGGCCCGTGCCTTCTGACGGCTTTCGGTTGCTGGATTCGAGCCTTGAAAAGGCCTCGAAGAGCCGCTGCTGGTCGTGCTCCGAGATGCCCGGGCCGGTGTCCTGAACTGAAATCCGCAGTTGCCGGCCACCGTCGACCACAGCGGCATCTGCGGTCAACTGCACCTGCCCCTGGTCGGTGAACTTGATGGCATTGCCGGTCAGGTTGATCAGGATCTGGCGCACGGCCCTGCGGTCGGTGTGCAGCGCCAGCGGGCCCGGTGCAATTTCCAGCTCGAACGCCAGGCCCTTGCGCTCGGCCTGGGGGCCGAAGGTGGCGCCGATTTCCTCCAGCAGCGCGCGGCAGTCGACGGCCTCGATGGTCGTTTCCTTGCGCTGGGCATCGAGTTTGGCCAGGTCCAGCAGATCGTTGATCAGGGACAGCAGATGGTTGGCGCTGGATTGGACCAGGCTCAACTGCCGCTGCTGCTCCGCATTGAGGGGGCCGGGCAACTTCATCAGCAGCGTGCCGGTGAAGCCGATGACGGCGTTGAGCGGGGTGCGCAACTCGTGTGACATGCTGGCGAAGAAGTTGTCCCTGACCCGGGCCGCCTTCTCCAGCTCCAGATTCTTTTCGCGCAATGCCAGTTCGATGCGCTGGCGGTCAGTGACATCGCGGATCGCGCTGGACACGAACTGGCCTTCCTCGGTCTCCAGCGGGCTCAGGCTGATCTCGACCGGGAACTCGGTGCCATCCTTGCGCAGCCCGTGCAGGTCCAGGCCGACACCCATGGCCCTGGCGCGGGGCTGTGCGAAGAACCCTGCGCGGTGCGACGGATGCTGCGCGCGCAGGCGAGCAGGCACCAGCATCTCGATCGGCTGTCCCAGCATTTCCTCCCGGCTCCAGCCGAACAGCCGGACCGCCTGGTGGTTCACCAGCACCATGGCGCCTGCGGCATTCACGATGACCATCGCGTCGGGCGCTGATTCCAGCAGGTCGCGGAATTTCTTGTCCGCCTTCTTGCGATCGGTGATGTCGCGGATCGCGCTCATCACCATCGTGCCTTCCTCGGTCTGCAGGGGGCTCAGGCTGATCTCGACCGGAAATTCTTCGCCACCTTCGCGCAGGCCATACAGTTCCAGCCCCGCGCCCATGGTACGGGTGCGCGGTTGTTCGAAGAACATGGCACGGTGCTGCAGGTGGGCCTGGCGAAACCGGGGCGGCAGCAGAAATTCGATCGGCTGGCCGCGCAGTCGGTCGCGCGCATAGCCGAACATGGCCTCGGCCTGGGCATTGACCATGACGATGCGGCCAGTCACGTTGACCATGACGATGGCGTCGGGCGTCGAGTCCAGCAGGTCGCCAAAACGCGCCTCGACCAGTTTGGCGTCCCGCAGGACTTTCAGGTTGGTGACATCCTTCTTCGCGTACAGGAAGAGCGGCGGCATGCCGTCGGTCGCCGCCAGTGCGCGCACGGAAACGCTGACATGGACCCGCGTGCCGTTGCTGCGCCGGCGCACCGCCTCGTAGACTGCCATGCCGTCCCGCGCGGCCGCCGCGCGCCCCGCCTGCTCTTCCGACAAAAGGCCCTCGGGAACGATCAATTCGCCGATGGTGTGCCCCTGCGCCTGTGCTGCGGTGTAGCCGAAGATGCGCTCGGCGGCCGGGTTCCATTGCAAGATGGTGCCCTCGCTGTCCGCAACCATCACCGCATCGGGGTTCTGTTCCCAGAGCGTGGCTGTGAAGTCTGTCGTCATGGCTGCGCTCCCGCATGGCTGCTGCCAGCTGCTTCGGTTGCCGGTCTCACGTGCACGGCCTCTGCGTCGCGAGGACCCATGCCGCCGGTGTTGCGGGGCCAGTAGCAGGTTCTGCCTCTCTTTGTGATTGATCTATGTCAATTCGTGCCATGCGATGGTAGCCGAGTCCGGCCGCGAACGGAACCCCTTCGTTCGCGCCCGATCGCACGACCGTGGCGGCTATCGGCTGGGCTTTGGCCGTGCCTGCAGCTGCAGTCCGCGCGCAGGCTACTCAGCCGGGGAGCGCCGGGTCCGCCAGCGGGCAGCGCAGCGTGATGCAGCAGCCCTTGCCCGGACTGGCGTCAATGCTCAACGCGCCGCCAGCCAGCGTCGCGCGCTCGGCCATGCCCAGCACGCCCATGCTGGCGCCGCCGCTGGCGCGTTCGCGCATGGCCTCGACGTCGAAGCCTGCGCCATCGTCACGGATGCGCACTTCCAGTGCGCCGTCTTGTGCGATGTCTGCCGTGACCTCGACCTTGCTGGCCGCGGCATGGCGCTCGATATTCGTCAAGGCTTCCTGAACGATCCGGAACACGGCCGTCTCCAGGTCTGGCGCAAGCCGGCCCACCTTGTCGCTGACCCGCAGCTGTATGTCCATGCCGTGGCGCTGGCGCGCCTGGTCGGTCAGCCAGCGCAGCGCCGACACCAGCCCCAGGTCGTCGAGCATCGACGGACGCAGCGCCAGGGCCAGTCCGCGCACGTGTTGCAAGGCCTGCTCGACGATGCGGATGTTCTCGGTAAACAAGGTGCCGGAGTCGCCGCCGACCAGGCGCTGCTGGGATTGAAGATTGATCTTGATGGCGGTCAGTGACTGACCCAGTTCGTCGTGCAGTTCGTGCGCCACCCGTCGCCGCTCGGTTTCCTGGGCGGCCAGAACCCGTGCCGACAGCTGCCGCAGCTGCTGCTGGCTGGCCCGCAACTGCTCCTGTGCCAGCCTGCGCGCGGTGATGTCGAACATGACGACTTGTACCGCCGGCGCGCCGTCAAACAAGGTTGGTGCGGCTTTGGTCTGCAGATCGATGACGTTGCCGTCCATCTGAAGGCATCGAATCTCGATCTCCGGTGTTGAGTGCCGGTACTGGAGTACCTGGCGCGCGAGCGCTTCGACGCGGGGGCGATCGTCCGGATGCACCAGCTCGATGGCGAATCGGCCCAGCATCTCCTGCGCGCTGGAGGCCCGGTGCATCTCGAGCGCCGATGGATTGCAGAATACGATGCGGCTGTTCTGGTGAATCAGGATGCCCATCGGAGACCATTCGACAACCGTGCGGTAGCGCTCTTCGCTGCGCTGCAAGGCCTGGGCTGCAAAATGGCGCTGCAGGGCCTGGCTGGCAAGCTGGGCGCCATGTTCGATGGCCTGTGTTTCGGCCGGGGACGGCTCCCGCGGGTGGTCGAAATAGAACGCGAAGGTGCCCAGTACCTGCCCGTCGACGCTCTTGATCGGCACCGACCAGCAGGCCCGCAGGTCGTTGGCAAACGCCAGTGCCCGGTAGTCGTTCCAGCGCGGGTCGGTACCAATGTCGCCCACCATGACCGACTCCCCGGTGAAGGCTGCGGTGCCGCAGGACCCGGCAGCCGGTCCGATCGCAGCCCCGTCGATGGCGTCGGAATAGCCCTGCGGCAGATGGGGCGCGGCGCCCGTTCGCACATGCTGGCCGTCGGGATCCAGCAACAGGATGGATCCGCGCATGCCAGGGAACATGGCCTCGTAGCTGAGTACGAACTTCTCCAGGATCTCCGGCATCGGACGTGCGCTGGCCAGGTATTGCAGGATCGCGTGCTCCTGCTCCTCGCGGATCTCCAGGACCTTGCGCGGTGTGATGTCTTCGACCACGCCTGCGGTGCGATAGGGCTTGCCCTGGGCGTCGTGGACCGGGAAGCTGCGCGCATGGACCCAGCGTACGGAGTCCGGCGTCGCGGCCACGCGGAACACCACGTCGTAGCGGCCTTCGGGCAAACCCTGCTGGATCGTTGTTGCGACCCGCTGCTGATCCTCCGGGTGGATCCGTTGCCGCCAGGCGCGCGGATCGGCTTGCATTTGCGCCGCGGAGCATTCGAGTACCGCTTCGACGGCGGGACTGACGTACAGGAACCGGTGGTCGCGCAGGTCGGCCAGGAAGAACATCTGGCTGACGGATTCCGCCATCTGGCGCATCAGCTCTTCGCTGGTGCGCAGTGCATGCAGCGTTCGAATGCGCTCGGAGACATCGCGCGACAGCACGATGAAGCGGGATGTGTTGCCGGTCTGGGACTCCTTGCGGGTGACGGAGAGTTCGAACCAGTGGTCGCCGTCGGCCAGTGGGAGCAATATCTGGTGACCTGCGCTGCGGCCTGCGCCATGGGCTTCGCGCAATGCCGCCATGACGGTCCCGGCAGCGTCTGCCGGCATCACATCGGTCAGTGAGCGACCCAGCAGTTCCGAGGCCGGGCGCAGCAGCAATTCAGGCCGAGGTGAGTGGCAGTCGTGGTACACGCCATCCAGATCGACTTCGAACATCGCGTCCGGCAAGGATGCGATGGTTGCCTTCAAGCGGTCCTGGCTCTCCGCCAGGTCCTGCTCCAGCCGCTTGCGCCGGTCGATGTCCTCGATCTGGGCCACGGTGTGCAAGGGCTTGCCTTTTGCATCCCGAACCAGTGCGACCGTCAGGTTGACCCAGACCAGGTGACCGTCGCGGTGCCGGTAACGCTTTTCCATCGTGAAATGCGGTATTCGTCCGGCGACCATGTCCTGCGTCTGCGCCAGGTCGGCAGCCAGGTCATCCGGATGGGTCATTTCCATGAAGGTGTGTTGCAGCAACTCCTCGGCGGAATAGCCGACGATGCGGCACAAGGCCGGATTGACCTGCATCCAGTGGCCATCCAGTGCGGTCAAGCCCATCCCGATGCCGGAAGAATCGAAGGCGCTGCGGAAGCGTTCCTCGCTCGCGCGCAGGGCATCCTCGGCCAGGCGCCGGTCATGGATGTCCAGCTGCATGCCCAGCAGGGCCGGTTGTCCCGACAACTGGATGACGCGCGACGTGAACTGTATCCAGCGCCATTGACCCTGGCCGGTCAGGATACGCATCTCGGTCACATCGGAGACGTCCTCTCCCGCCATGTTGGCCTGCACCCGCCGGATCGATTCCGCGCGGTCGTCCGGGTGCACCCACTGCTGCATCTCCAGGACTGACACGCGGGAGATTTCAGCCGCGCTGCGCCCTAGCATGGCGCAATAGGCCGGGTTGACGTAGACCACGTGTGCCTTGCGCACCAGTGAAATGCCTTGCAGCGAATGGCGGGCCAGGACCTCGAACTGCTCCTTGCTTTCGGCCAGGTCGCGCTCGGCCCGGCGCCGGTCCGTGACGTCCATGCCGAAGGACAGCACGCCCGCGGCCCTGTCGCCATCGCGCAGCACGGTGTTCTGCCAGGCAATATGCCGCTCCTCGCCGGACGCCGTGAGGATCGGATTTTCGAAACGGGTGGGCATGCCACCGCGCGACAGGCGCTCGAACTCTGCATGGACCTGGGGATATCTCTCGCGCGGCACCAATACTTCGAACCAGTTCCGGCCTGCCATGTCGGCCATGGTGTAGCCGGTCAGTTCCTGGGCAGCCTTGTTGAAGATTGTGATGTGGCCCCGTGCATCCAGAGCGACCACCATGGCGTTGGCGCCGTTGATCAGGTTCTCGGCCTGTTCCTTGGCATGGCGCAAGGCGGCTTCGCTGACCTTGCGCGCCGTGATGTCGCGGAAATAGACCGACAGTCCCTCGGGAGACGGATAGATGTGGCTTTCGTACCAGACGCCGGCGGGTTCGTAATGCTCCTCGAAGACCTCGGGATTCTGGCTGGCCATGCAGCGCTCATAGACCGCGCGGAAACGGTAGCCGTCGCTATCCGGGAACACGGCCCACACGTTCTTTCCGATCAGCGCTTGCGGCGTACGGCGCAGCAGCTTTGCCGCCCGGTCGTTGACGTGGGTAATGGTCCAGTCGGGACTGATGGCGACGAGTGCGTCCGAGATGCGCTCGAACATCTGGCGCCGCTCCTGCTCGGCCTTGACCCGCTCGGTCACATCCATCCGGATGCCGATCATGCGCAGTACCTGACCCTGGGCGCCCAGCTCCTTGGCCTGGCCGGTGGTGCGCATCCAGCGGTAACTGCCATCGGCGTGGCGGATGCGTATCTCATCTTCAAAACGCTGGTCGGGCGTCGTCGCCACGGGGCGGGGCAGCTTGCTCCGGCGGTCCTTGTCCTGCGGGTGCATCAGTGACAGCCACTGGGCGCGTGACACCGGCCCGGGCTGCACCGGGTAGCCCAGCATGGTGTAGAAGTTGGGTGTCACGTGCCACTGGTCGGTCCGTTGATCCCAGTCCCACAGCACCAGGCCCGCTGCCTCACAGGCCATGTTGAGCCGCTGGGCCAGCGCTGCGCTGGTGGCTTCTGCACGTCGGCGTTGCGCGGACTGTCTGGCCAGCCAGGCGCCCATGGCCAGCAGGGCCAGCGACGCGATCAGCCAGATTCCCGCCATCAGCCTGGCCAGCCGGTACCACGGCGCCAGGATGGCATCAATGGTTCGGCCGATGATGACGACCAGGTCTGGCCGCTCGGACAGCGTGCGGTAGGCGGTGTAGCGATCGCTGCCGTCAACCGTGCTCGTGATCCGGTAGCCGCCGATCGGGCTGGCCGGAAGGTACTGCTGGAACAGCGGTGAAAACGCAAAACTGCGTCCCATTGCGGTGCTGTCGACCGGACTGCGCATCAACATCTGCCCGTCGCTGCGCAGCAGTCCGACCGAACTTCCGGAATCCAGGGCCAGGGACGCCCACAGCCGGTCGAAATAGGCCACCTTGACGGTTGCGACCAGCACGCCGGCGTATCCGTGGCGGTCGATGGTCAGGGCGCGTGCCACCGGCAGCAGCCATTGCCCGCCGGTATCACGCATCGGGGCCGCGACAAACAAACCTGAGCCAGGACGGGTCTTGAAGACGGTGGCGAAATCCTTGTCGCTCATGTCCTTGCCCTGCAGCTCGGCCCGCGACGAGAACGCGACCTTGCCAGCGGCGTCGAGCACCATCGCATAGTCTGCAAAGGGCAGGGTTCTGAGCTGCGCCTGCAGCAGCGCGCTCTCGCGCCCGGCCGGGGCGTTCGCTTCGGCCTGCAGCGCAGGCATGGCGCGGGACAGCAACTGCAGCGACTGGTCCATGGTCTGCAGATTACGCGAGGTCTGCTCGTCGATCACTGCGGCGAAGGTGCTGGTCAGTCGCTCGCCGGCCCGCATGGTCTGCTCGTACTGGTATGCCAGAAGTCCGGCGCCGAGCACTCCCGATGCCAGCACCAGCCCGATGGCGGACAGCAGGACCTTGTCGTGGAACCAGCGGATGCGTTGACCCATTTTCGCGCCTCAATGCCTGGCCGGCCGATTGCCCCGGCGATCGTGCTTTGTAACCTTGCCAGCGCGCGAGAACCTGCACCGGCATTTCCGGCCATTCTGCCCGATCGGCGGACCCTCAAGCAGGGCTGCAGGCCTGGGCAGCGATCTCATACGAACGCAGCCGATGCGTGTGCGCATACATCTGGCATGTGATCATCAGTTCGTCGGCACCGGTCCGCTCCACGAACGCCGCGATGCGGGCCTTGACTGTCTGCGCAGTGCCAATGGCCGAACATCCCAGCACTTCATCCAGCATGCCACGGATCGGGCCCTGCAAGCGCTCGTAGAAACCCTCGACCGGCGGCGGGAGGCGACGCGGCTGGCCGCTGCGCAGGTTGACGAAAGCCTGCTGCATCGAGCTGGCGCGGTACCAGGCATCGGCCTCGGTGTCGGCGGCAAACACGTTGAAGCCCAGCATCACGTAGGGCTTGTCCAGTTGCGCGGACGGCTGGAAGGTCGAGCGGTACAGCGCGATCGCGTCCATCATCTGCGTGGGCGCAAAGTGCGATGCGAAGGCGTATGGGAGGCCCAGCGCTGCCGCCAGCTGGGCTCCGAACAGGCTGGAGCCGAGGATCCATACCGGAACCTTGAGCCCGGTCCCCGGCACGGCCCGCACCGCCTGTCGGGGGTTGTCGGACATGAAGTCCATCAACTCGACCACATCCTGCGGGAATTCGTCCGAGCTCGATTGCAGATTGCGGCGCAGCGCATGGGCGGTGCGCTGGTCGGAGCCGGGCGCACGTCCGAGCCCGAGATCGATGCGACCGGGGAACAGCGACTCCAGCGTGCCGAATTGCTCGGCGATGACCAGCGGCGAATGGTTGGGCAGCATGATGCCGCCGGCGCCGACCCGGATATGGCGGGTGGCGCCGGCCACATGCGCGATCAGGATCGAGGTGGCCGCGCTGGCGATGCCGGGCATGCCATGGTGCTCTGCCAGCCAGAAGCGGCGATAGCCCCAGTTCTCGGCATGCTGGGCCAGGTCCCGGCTGTTTCGAAAGGACTGGGCGGCATCGCTGCCCTCGGTGATGGGGGACAGGTCGAGAACGGAGAGGGCAGCAGACATGGTGATGGTTTCCTGGAAGCGCCGGAGCAGGTGGGGCGACAAATCGTTCGGGTGGTGTTCTGCCTGGCAGCAGTGGTACGCGCCATTGTCAGCGCCCTGCCGTTTTCTGGTGGCGGGCAGGGATTCTCCAGCCGGCAAGGACCTCGGACCGTCGCGCGGGAGAGCGGGTCTGCCTACAATGGCGTGCGCCCTTGCGCGGGGCCTCCGACAAGGTCGCCGACCGCAGCCCGCGCCGTGCGGGGCAGGCTGCAAAACCCCTGGAGAACGGACGACATGAAAGCAAGCTGGAAGGGCGTGGAGATCGCCCGAAGTGACGATACCGTGCTGGTCGAAGGCAACCACTACTTCCCGCTGGAGGCGCTGGATCGCCAGTACGTGACCTTCAGCAACCACAAGACCATGTGCCCCTGGAAAGGGCAAGCGACCTACATGTCGCTGATGGTCGATGGCGATCTGCTGGTCGATGCGGCCTGGACCTACGCCGATCCCAAACCCGAGGCCGAGATGATCCGCAACCGGGTCGCTTTCTGGAAAGACGTCAAGGTCACACCGTGACCGAGTCCGGCTTCACGCCGCCCTATGTGTCGCCGGCGCATGTCGGCGAGATGCTGGCCGAGCAGGGCCATGCCGTCCTGAGTCCGGAGGGTGTCTGCGAGCTGGCCGCCTGCACGGCGGCCGAGCTCGATGCGCTGGCACCGAGCTGGAATGCGCTACCGCCCGACGAATACCTGAAGGACGGTGGCCGCTACCGGCGCCGGCGCCATTCCTGCTACCTTGTTCAAGGTGATGCAGTGGACCTGGTGCCCCACCGTGCGCATTGGCAGCCGCTGGCCTACAACGCCTTGCACGGCGGCATGCAGCGCTGGTTCGAGCCAGTCAGTGCGGCGGTACAGGCACAGCCCGGCTGGAATGCCCTGCTGCGCTGGACAGCCGCCGTGGCAGGCGCGCTGCGGGGGCCCCAGCCCTGGTATGTCGAGGCGCACCAGTTTCGCATCGACACCACCGACGGCATCGGCCGGCCCACGCCCGAGGGCGCGCACCGCGATGGTGTCGACCTGGTGGCGGTGTTCCTGGTCGCGCGCCATGACATCAAGGGCGGTGAGACGCGGGTGTTCGAGGCCCAGGGCCCCAATGGCCGGCGCTTTACGCTGGCCCAACCCTGGTCGGTGCTGCTGCTGGACGACGCGCGGGTGATCCACGAGTCCACCCCGATCCAGCCCGACGGGGAGAGCCCCTACCGCGATACGCTGGTGCTGACCCTGCGGGCGCAGGGATTTCAAGGTGACGGTGCATCGATTTGACCTGAATCAATCGGAAACTTCCGTCTGCGGTGACACTGTGAATACACGATGAAAGGATGCTTGCCATGTTCAAACATATTCTGGTTCCCATCGACGGTTCGCCCACTTCCGAGCTTGCCGTCGACAAGGCGATCGGCCTGGCCCGGGCGTTTGACAGCGCGGTGACCGCAATCTATGTCGTGGACCCGTATCCCTTCACCGGCGTCGGGGCCGATTTCGCGTATGGGCAGGGTCAGTACCTGAACGCGGCCAAGGCGCATGCCACGCAGGCGCTGGCCAATGCGCGCACAGCCATGGAGGAGGCCGGCGTCACGATCACGACGGCGACCGTCGAGGCGCATTCCGTCTGGCGCGGCATCCTGGAGGCTGCCGATTCGGGCGGCGCCGACCTGATCGTCATGGGTTCACACGGGCGCAGCGGCATCGAGAAGCTGGTGTTAGGCAACGTGGCGCAGCGTGTGACGTCGCATACCAGGCTGCCGGTGCTGCTGGTAAGGGCCTGATACTGAGCCCGGCTGGCCATCGCGCGTTGGCCGGGTGCCGGCCGCTAGATCTCAGTCTTCAGGTGCCTCGTCCTGGAGGTTGGCGCGCATGCGCTGCAGCCATTGCAGCATCTGCGCCCGGTCCTGCGCTTTGACGCCCTGCAGGCCGGCTTCGGCCACCTCATGGCTACGTTGGCGCTGTACATCGTGCAGCTTGCGTCCGGCTGCGGTCGGAGCGAGCCGCTGCACCCTGCGGTCCTGGGCGTCGGCACTGGACGCGAGCAGTCCACGTTCACGCAGGCCTGCCACCAGACGTCCGATCTGACCTTTGTCCTGCCCGGAGCGGGCGATCAGATCGGCCTGCGTGGCGCCAGGGCGGCGCGCGAAGAACATCAAGGTCTTGAACTCCTGGTGCGTCAGGTCCATGGGGCCCTCCTCACGCAGTGCCCGTAGCTGGCGCGCCCGAAACAAATGCATCAATGCATGGATCGTGTCGAACAATTCGTCCGCAACGTCGGCAGGGTTATGGTTGACTTTGTCAAATGTATTGGCCATGATAGATGACATTATCAACTACATTGATCCATTCATGAACTCTCCAGTTTCCACCCGCCGTGTGCAACGTGTCCGCCATGAGTTGCATCGCCGCGACGTCGAGGTCCGCCGCGTCGATCGCATCGGCGCCAGTTTCGTCGCCATTACCTTCGCGGGCGAATCGCTGGCGCAGTTTGCATCGGACGGCTTCGACGACCATGTCAAGTTCATGTTCGTCGGTGCCGATGGTGAGATGGTCCGGCGCGACTACACGCCGCGCCACTTCGACCGCCGCAAGGGTGAGTTGACGATCGAATTCGCGCTGCATGGCGACGGCGCCGCCTGTGCCTGGGCTGCGCAGGCGCAACCCGGCATGGCGGCCGTGATCGGCGGCCCGCGTGGGTCGATGGTCGTACCGATCGACTACGACTGGCATCTGCTGATGGGAGACGCCACCGCCTTGCCGGCCATCCACCGGCGACTCGAGGAACTGCCCGCCGGCACACGCGCCATCGTGCTGGCCCAGGTCGACGATCCGGCCGACCGCCGCGCCATGGTCTGCAGCGCCAATGTGGCCGTTGGCTGGTTCTCCACATCCGCGCAACTGACCGATGCGGCGCGCACGCTGGAACTGCCCGGCGGCGAGGGCTTCGTGTGGGCCGGTGGCGAGGCGTCCGTGATGGCCGGCATACGCGACATCATGCTGCGCGACAAAGGCCATCCGCGGGAAGCGGCGCGCATCTCCGCCTACTGGCGTCGGGGTGCCTCCGATTTCCACGAAGACCTGTAAACCCCCGATCTGCCGGCAGGTGTCGGCCAGTCCCCGGATCTGCCGTGACGTGCGGCGCGCACGGGAACCACCGAGGGGCGCATCGATCCCGAATCAGGGGCGTCCACAGGCGTGACAGGGGTTTGAAAAAGCGGGTGTGTTAAATTGAAAGGCTGGTAGTAGGGCTTCCCCACATGGAAGCCGGGTATATCTGCTACCTTTATCTTTTCATCGCAGTGGGTCATTGCCCACCCGGTCCGAAGCCGCTCAGCGGCGGCAGGTGACCGGCCGCTGCCACCGGCTCCGCCGGTCAGTCTGGTCGCCTGGTGCGGCTGCGCTGCCGGGGCTTGCTGCCTGTCTCTCCATCACGCACAAGCCGAGCCGGGTCCCAAGAGGAATTCCCGTTTGAATGCGAAGTTACTTTCCCCCCATCCGGCCGCCTTACCCGAGAGCCTGCCGGTCATGACCCTATCCACCCAGCTGGTACTGGCCACGGATCTGGACGGCACCTTGCTGGCCGGTACGCAGCTGGCGCGCCGGCGTGTCCGCAACCTGTTCAGCGGTGGCCTGCCCGGCG
>JACKLL010000019.1 GCA_024235935.1 Rhodoferax sp.
GGCTGCCCGATCAGATCGGCCACCTGGCGCGCGCCGTCTCCGGTCATGACCCAGGTATCGGCGGTGACACAAGGATTCGTACTCGCAATCGTTTCGCAATACTGCAGGTTGTTGTCGTTGTTGATGCGGTCCAGGAACAGAACACCGGGTTCGGCATGGTCGTAGGTGGAGCGCATGATCTGCTCCCACAGCACCCGCGCCGGCAGCTTGCGATAGACCCAGTAGGGGCTGCCCTCGGCAGGTGTCACGGCATAGGCGCCGGCCTGCTTCTGTGCGGCGCCCGGTTCGGCGCGGTGCACCAGTTCGACCTCGGCGTCGGCCTGCACCGCCTGCATGAACGCATCGGTGACGCCGACCGAGATATTGAAGTTGCTCAATTCGCCGCCGTCCTTGGCGCGGATGAATTCCTCGATGTCCGGGTGGTCGCAGCGCAGCACGCCCATCTGCGCGCCGCGCCGCGCGCCGGCCGACTCGACCGTCTCGCAGGAGCGGTCGAACACCTGCATGTAGCTGACCGGGCCCGAGGCGCTGCTGCGCGTGCTGCCGACCCAGGCGCCCCGCGGGCGGATGCGCGAGAAGTCGTAGCCGACGCCGCCGCCCTTGCGCATGGTTTCGGCCGCCTGCGTCAGTGCAATGTAGATGCCGGGAAAGCCGTCCTCCTCGTGCGCGATCGCGTCGCCCACCGGCTGCACGAAGCAGTTGATCAGCGTGGCCGACAGATCGGTGCCTGCCGCCGACTGTATGCGGCCCGCCGGCAGAAAGCCACTTTGCAGGGCCTGCAGAAAGCGCGCCTGCCAGTGTGCGCGTTGCGCAGGCTGCTCGGCCTGGGCCAGCGCCTGGGCGACGCGCAGGTTCACGTCGGCGATGGACTGCTCGCCATCCTTGGCATATTTTTCCAGCAACACCTCGGTGCTGATGGACTGGGCGGGCATGGCCACGGTGGGATCGGTGGAGGCAGGGGTCTCGGACATGATGGTGCTGGGCTCTTCGAGGGTTGTTGCGCTGCAGGTGTTGCCAGGCACCAGCATAAGCTGCATGCTCTGTGCATCATTTGATGCCGCACAATGCCTTGCCGACTTCATGGACGGCAAGCTGTCTTTTTACACCTTTTGCGAGCCGTGCACCAGCGCGGGACAAGCCATGGAAATAGCCACCTTCGATGATCTTCTGTCGGCTGCCCGCCAGCAGGACGAGCCCCAGCGCCTGCTGTTCGTATTCACCGCGGCTGAACTGGACCCGGACAGCACCGAGGCCCAGCGGCGCGACTTCGCGGCGGGTCGGGGTGGTGCCCTGGTGCCGATCATGACCGCCGACAAGTCACCCGATGGGCTGACCGATTTTGCGTCCCTGGCGCAGGAGTCGCAGCAGTTCGACAAGCCCTGGGCCGTGGTGTTCGTGGCGGCGCTGTCGGGGCGCGGCGGCGTGGCACCCAGCGACGCCGATGTGGAGCAGGTACTGACGCGCATGACCGACGCGGTCCGTGCCGGCGAACTGGCGGGTTTCATCCCGTTCGACCGCGAAGGCCACACGGTCATCTTCGAGTAGGCGTCTGCGCCGAGGCGCAGCGCGGCCCGTCGCCGACCGGGGGCCTGGCCTCAGCCCAGGCCTGCCATCGGCGAGCGATGAATCGCCACGGCCACGATATAGCTGACCGTCAGCAAGGCCGCGACAAAGGCGGCGAATTGTTGCCCGCGCGGACGTCCGCGACGAAACGCGATGCTGCCCAGGCCGATGTACAGCAGCAGGGCGAGGACCTTGGCGCTCAGCCATCCCTGGGCCAGCGGATATTGGTGGCTGTACAGGCTCAGCGCAATGGCCGCACCCAGCAGCACCGTGTCATTGACGTGTGGCGCAATGCGCAACCATCGCCATCGGCGCCAGTCGACCCCGGAGAACTGCAGCACGCCGCGCAACAGGAACAGGCTGATGCTGATGCCGGCACAGGTGATGTGCAGAAGGCGGATGTCGGCGTAGGGCATGGCGGGGTCATGCCGGCGCGCAGGCGGGGTCGACTGCGTGGCGCGGGCTCAGCGCATCATACCGGCGCGTGGGCCGCGGGTGGATTGACGGCCCGCATATCGCCGGTCAGCAGCATTTGCATCAGATCGCGCACGCTGCGGATCTGGTCGCCAAACGGCAGCGCCCCCGCGCCGCGGAAGAAGAGCCCCTTGCGGGTGTCGCCGCGCAGCGCGGCGGCCAGCTGATTGTCGATACAGAACTGTCCCCAGTCCTTGAAACCATCGCGCAAGCCGCACTGGGCCAGGCAGTCAAAGCTTTTGGTACAGCGCGCCTTGGCATGCGCCACCGATTGCAGCTTGGTGACCTGCTTCAGGTAGGCGTCGAGCCAGGGCGTGCGCACCGCCCGTGCGGGCAGGCCAGCGACACTGGTGAATTCCACCAGCGTGTCGTCGGTGGCCTGTGCCAGTACCTGCTTGAACGCCGGGTCGGCATCTCCCTCCTCGGTCACGGCGAACGGGGTGCCCATCTGCACGGCAGCCGCACCCAGACCCTGCAGGCGCGCGATGTCGGCCATGCTGCGAATGCCGCCGGCCACGATCAGCGGCACCTGGTCTTCGATGCCGGCCGCGCGCAGGAATGCGCGGGACTGCGGAATGGCGTTCTCGAAATCGAAGCGCGGGTCTTGCAGGTCGGATATCTTCGCTGCGCCCAGATGGCCGCCGGCCAGGCGCGGGTGTTCGATGACGATGGCGTCAGGCATGCGCTTCTTGCGCTCCCATTTGCGCACCACCAGTTGCACGCCGCGCGCATCCGACAGGATGGGGATGAGTGCGGTATCGGGATGCTCGCGTGCCAGATCCGGCAGGTCCAGTGGCAAGCCGGCGCCGACCACTACTGCGTCGATGCCGCATTCCAGGGCGCGCGTGATGGACGGTCCATAGGCGGTCACGGCCCGCATCACGTTGATCGCCAGCAGGCCGCGCCCCCCGGCACGCGTGCGCGCCCGCCGGATCTCGCGCTCCAGGGCTTCGAGATTGGCCGCGTCAATCGCGTCCTTGGCCGCTTGTCCAGGGGCCAGGCCACGGGTGCGCAGCATCAGGTCCGGATGGTGGCGTCGCAGGTCGACGGACGAGATGGTGCCGACACCGCCCAGCGCTGCCACGCTCCCTGCCAGCCTGTGAGCGGACACGCCAATGCCCATGCCGCCTTGCACGATGGGCAGCAGCCTGCGCGCGGCCAGCCGCCATGGCTGCAAGCCGCCACGCTGCAGCCAGCGTTCGGATTCGGCAGGGATCGTACTGGGGGCTTCGAGGGGGGCAATGGCGGCTGCAGACATGGTGGCGATTCGGGCGAGCGAACGCCGAAAGAAGAGATGCGGCAGCGTAACGCCACACGTCGTTCAGGGTTTTGCGCCATGTCAATGGCGGCGACGCGTGGCGGGGCCGGCAGCCTTGCCAGCCCAGGGGGCAGGACCTGCCGGCGTTGGCCCTCTATGCGCCAGGGCGGGCGCCGGTTCAGCGTTCGGCGATGTAGTGCTGCATGGTCACCACCTCACCCGGCAGCAGAAAGGCGCGCACCTGCGACTCCAGTTCGTGGTCGGCCATGGTGGCGCGGGCGCGCTGGTGCAGGTAGTCGGCCCATGAGGTGACGATGAAACGTTCGAGGAAGCGGTGCGGGTCGGCCAGGTCTCGGTAGACGCGCCAGAACGTGGCGCCGTCGCGCCGCCGCGGTGCCCGCAGCTGGCTGATCGCACTGAGGAAGTCGTCGGTGTTCTCCGGGTCGATGCGGTAGGCCATTTCGACCGCGATCGGGCCGTCGGCCGGGTCGGGCTCCTTGTCCAGAAACAGGTCCTGCAGCGAAGGCGTGGCCGGCGTCACGTCGCGGGCCTCGCCCATGCGCAGCGGAAACTGCCGCGCCATCAGCGGGCCGGCGGCCATGCAGGCGGCCGCGCTGCACAGGGCGACCGTCAGTCCGGCGAGGTCGGACAGGGCGCCCCAGAAGGCCGAACCGATGGCAAAGGCGCCCAGTGCGGCTAGCGTATGCATGGCCACCGCGCGGGCGCGTACCCAGGGCGGCACACTGGTCTGCGTGGCGGTGTTGAAGGTCGACATCACCGACATCCAGGCACCGCCACCGACCACCAGGGCCAGGTACACCGGCAGATGCCAGCGCGACAGCGCGGCGATCAGCATCACCAGCGCGTAGGACACGCAGCCGGTGGTGACCAGGGCCTCCAGTCCGAAGCGCGCCCGCATCTTGCCGATCAGGCTGCCGGCGATCACGGCGCCGGTGCCCATGCATCCCATCATCAGGCCGAAGCCCTCGGCACCCAGGCCGAGCTGGCGCTGGCCGATGATGGGCAGCAAGGCCCACAAGGCCGAGCCGGCGCCGCTGTATGCGGCCGCACGCACCAGCTGGGCCAGCACGGTATGCGAGTGCCAGGCAAATCGCAGGGCGCTGAGCATGCCGCCCCACAGGCGTTCCGCTGGCAGCCGCGTGGGCGGGTGGGGCGCCGGCGGCCAGCGCCGGATGGAGTGCATCATGAACAGCGTGCTGAGCACGGCGATCGCGAAATTCCAGGGCCCGCCCAGGGAACTGAAGATCAGGCCGGCCAATGCCGGCCCCAGGGCCCGGGCGCCGTTGTAGGCCACGCTGGTGGCGATGATGGCCTGCGGCAACTCCTCGCGCGGCACGGCGTCCGCGACGGTCGAATTCCAGGCCGGCGACATCAGTGCCGTGCAACTGCCGGCCACGAAGATCAGGAACAGCACCCCGCCCGGTCCGGTCAGGCTGGCGAGCGACAGGCCGGCCAGCAGGATGCCGGCCGCAGCCTGTACCGTGAGCGCCAGCAGGATCAGTCGGCGCCGGTCGGTGATGTCTGCCAGCACCCCGGCCGGCAAGGAGAACAGGAACATCGGCAGGAACACCGCGGTCTGCACCAGTGCGGCCAGGAACGAGGACCCGCTGAGTTCGACCATCATCCATGACGCCGCCATGGTCTGCATCGCGTTACCGATGAAGTAGATGCCGCCGCCGGCCCAGATGCCGCGAAAGCGGCTGTCACGAAGAGGAGAGCCGGTCAGGAAGGCAAGTTGCATGGACGTCGATTGTGCACACTCCGGCAGCGGCCGATAACGCGAGCTGCGGAGCAGGCCAGTCCAGGCCCCCGCGGAACTGGCTTTGCCAGGCCGCAGGGGGCGCCCCCCAGTGGGGCTGAGGCCCGCGGCTCCAATCCTGCCTGCGCAGGCTTGGACGGGCCGAAGAGGCGCCTGCCTCTGGCAGCGCCACGACTCGGCCGGTTTACACGAAGTGAAACCGGACAGACGGGGGGCGTCCTCTACCCCGGCAGCGGCAAAGCCCCGGTGTTCTTGATCTGGTCCAGGCAGACGCTGGAGCGCACGTTGTCGACACCCGGCAGCACCATCAGCGTGTCCATCAGGAACTGCGACAAGGCCTTGAGGTCGCGTGCCACCACCTTGAGCACATAGTCGAAGTCGCCGGTGACGGAGAAACATTCGAGCACCTCGGGCAGGGCGCGGATGCCATCGGTGAACTTGCGCAGGTTCGACAGATGGCCTTTTTCCATCGACACGTGGACGAAGGCGGTGACGCCCAGGCCGAGGTGGGCAGGGTCGAGCCGGGTTTCGTAGCCGGCGATCACGCCCAGGTCCTCCAGCCTGCGGTGGCGGCGATGGCATTGCGAGGTGGACAGGTTGACGGCCTCGGCCAGTTCCAGGTTGGAGGCCCGGCCATGCAACTGGAGAAAGGCCAGCATCCGCAGATCGGTGCGATCGAAACTTGAATCCTGCAACTTTGTCCCCTTGAATGAGAAAACAAAGGGATTTTATGCCTTACTGTGTCGCGCCGAAGCCATCGATTGCAAGCCTATTTTGTAGCAAGCCGACTACCATTCTTCGGTTGGTGCAATGGCGTCCCAAGCCCAGATGCTTGCCACATGGCAGCTGCAATACCGCGTCGGCGGTGTTGGTGACATATTGCCCCGATTGCTGGTGAACCGCGAAAAATGTAGCATGACCCCATGCCGGGATGCCCCGGTGTCGGCTCTGGCGCGGCCACCGATCGACGTACAACGAGTAGGAGAAACACACATGGCTGATCTGTATGAAAACCCGATGGGGTTGATGGGCTTCGAGTTCGTGGAATTCGCGTCGCCGACGCCGGGCGTGCTGGAGCCGGTGTTCGAGATGATGGGCTTCTCCAAGGTGGCGCAGCACCGCTCCAAGAACGTGAGCCTGTACCGCCAGGGCGACATCAACTTCATCATCAACGCCGAGCCCCGCAGCGTGGCCTCGTATTTCGCGGCGGAGCATGGTCCGTCGGCCTGCGGCCTGGCGTTCCGGGTGAAGAACTCGCGACTCGCGTACGAGCGCGCCCTCGAACTCGGTGCCGAGCCGATGGAAATGCGCACCGGCCCGATGGAACTGCATCTGCCAGCCATCAAGGGCATCGGCGGTGCGCCGCTGTACCTGATCGACCGCTTCGAGGAAGGCCGCTCCATCTACGACATCGACTTCGACTTCATCGAGGGTGTCGATCGCCATCCGGTCGGCCACGGCTTTCAGATCGTCGACCACATGACGCACAACGTGTACCGTGGCCGCATGGCCTACTGGGCCAAGTACTACGAGCGCCTGTTCAACTTCAAGGAAATCCGCTACTTCGACATCAAGGGCATGCATACCGGCCTGACCTCCAAGGCCATGACGGCGCCCGACGGCAAGATCCGCATTCCGCTGAACGAGGAATCGACCAAGGGTTCCGGGCAGATCGAGGAATTCCTGATGGAGTTCAACGGCGAAGGTATCCAGCACATCGCGCTGCTGACCGACAACCTGGTCGACAGCGTCGACAAGCTGCAGATGGCCGGCGTGCCCTTGATGACGGCGCCCAACGACGTGTACTACGAGATGCTGGAAGAGCGCCTGCCCGGCCACGGCCAGAACGTCGCGGACCTGCAAGCGCGCGGCATCCTGCTCGACGGCACGACCGAAGGCGGCAAGCCGCGGCTTCTGCTGCAGATCTTCTCCAAGACGATGCTGGGCCCGGTGTTCTTCGAGTTCATCCAGCGCGCGGGCGACGACGGCTTTGGCGAAGGCAACTTCAAGGCCTTGTTCGAGTCGATCGAGCGGGACCAGGTGGCCCGCGGCGTGATCCAGGCGGCCTGAGCCATGGCAGACCTGCACTACCAGAGCGGGTTTGGCAATGAGTTTGCCACCGAGGTGTTGCCCGGCGCATTGCCGGTCGGGCGCAATTCACCGCAGCGCTGTGCCTACGGCCTGTATGCCGAGCAGTTGTCGGGCAGCGCCTTCACCGCGCCGCGGGCCGACAACCGGCGTTCCTGGCTGTACCGCATCCGTCCGTCGAGCATGCACCGGCCATTCGTGCAGGTCGACGCTGGAGGCCTGGTGTCGGACTTCGACGCTGTGGCGGCCACGCCCAACCAGTTGCGCTGGAACCCGGTGCCGCTGCCGGAGCAGCCGACCGATTTTGTCCAGGGCCTGCTGACCATGGCCGGCCATGGCGGGCCGCAAGGGCAGTCGGGTGCCGCCGTGCACCTGTATGCGGCCAACCGGTCCATGCAGGGGCGGGTGTTCTACAACGCCGATGGTGAGATGCTGATCGTGCCGCAGCAGGGCCGGCACCGCTTCGTGACCGAACTGGGCATCATCGAGGCCGAGCCGCACGAGATCGTCGTGATCCCGCGCGGTGTGCGGTTCCGCCTCGAGCTGCCCGACGGTCCGGTGCGCGGCTATGTCTGCGAGAACTTCGGCGCCCATTTCCGGCTGCCGGACCGCGGCCCGATCGGCTCCAACGGCCTGGCCAATGCGCGTGACTTCCTGACGCCGGTGGCGGCGTATGAAGACGTCGATGCCCCCACCGAACTGCTGGCGCGTTTCCAGGGCCGGCTGTGGTCGGCTCAGATGGACCATTCGCCGCTGGACGTGGTGGCATGGCATGGAAACTACGCGCCGTACAAGTACGACCTGCGCCGCTTCAACACCATCGGCTCGATCAGCTACGACCATCCGGACCCCTCGATCTTTCTGGTGCTGCACTCGGCCTCCGACACGCCCGGCGTCAGCGCGATCGATTTCGTGATCTTCCCGCCGCGCATCCTGGCGATGCAGGACACCTTCCGTCCGCCCTGGTTCCACCGCAACATCGCCAGCGAGTTCATGGGCCTGGTGCACGGCAAATACGATGCCAAGGCCGACGGCTTCGCGCCCGGCGCCAGCAGTCTGCACAACAGCATGACAGGCCACGGCCCTGATGCCGCCACGTTCGAGAAAGCCAGCAACGCCGACCTGTCCAAGCCGGACATCATCACCGACACCATGGCCTTCATGTTCGAGACTCGCTGCGTGCTGCGGCCCACGGCCCAGGCCCTGCAGCTGCCGCAGCTGCAGCACGACTACTACCGCTGCTGGCAGGACCTGAAAAAGAACTTCACACCCGAGACACCATGACCATTGCCATCAACGACACCCATGACGCGGCGCTGCGCAGCTGGCTGGATTCGGCCAACGACGCCACCAGCGACTTCCCGATCCAGAACCTGCCGCTGGGCCGTTTCCGGGGCGACAACACCCAGCCCTGGCGGCTCGGCGTGGCGATTGGCGATCGCATCGTCGATCTGCAGAAGGCCGGCCTGATCGACACGCAGAACGTCGATGCCGTGCTGGCGTCCGACCTGTCGGCGCGCCAGGCCTTGCGCCGTGCGCTGTCCGCCGGACTGCGTGCCGGCAGTGCCGACCGCGCGCGCTTCGAAGCGGCACTGCTTGCACAGTCCGATGTCGCGCTGGGCCTGCCCTGCGATGTGCGCGACTACACCGACTTCTACACCAGCGTGCACCACGCCACGACCATCGGCAAGCAGTTCCGCCCCGACAACCCGCTGCTGCCCAACTACAAGTGGGTGCCGATCGGCTACCACGGGCGTGCCTCGTCCATCATGGCCAGCGGCACATCCTTCCGCCGGCCGAACGGCCAGCTCAAGGCGCCGGACGCCGATACGCCCCGCCTCGCACCGTGTGCGCGGCTGGACTACGAACTCGAACTGGGCATGATCGTCGGACGCGGCAATGACGCCGGCACGCCGGTGGGCATGGCGCAGGCGGAAGACCATGTGTTCGGCCTGGCGCTGTTCAACGACTGGAGCGCGCGTGACATCCAGGGCTGGGAATACCAGCCGCTGGGCCCCTTCCTGTCGAAGAACTTCGCCAGCACGCTGTCGCCGTGGGTGGTCACGATGGAGGCGCTGGCGCCGTTCCGCGCCCCCTTCGTGCGCCCCGAGGGCGACCCGCAGCCCTTGCCCTATCTGGACTCGCCCGACAACCGCGCGCATGGCGCCATCGACATCGAACTCGAGGTCTGGTTGCAGACGGCGCAGATGCGCCAGAATGGCCACGCCGGCGAGCGCCTGTCGTGCTCCAACTACAAGGACGCCTACTGGACGGTGGCGCAGCTGGTGGCCCACCACACGGTCAACGGCTGCAACCTGGCCAGCGGCGACCTGTTCGGCTCCGGCACCTTGTCGGGCCCGGCGCCGGAGCAGGGCGGCTCGTTGATGGAGCTGAGCCAGGGCGGCAAGCGCGCGATCGCTTTTGCGAATGGCGAGTCGCGCACCTGGTTGCAGGATGGCGACAGCATCATCCTGCGCGGCTATTGCCAGCGCGACGGGTTCCGGCGCATCGGCTTCGGCGAATGCCGCGGCACGGTGCTGGCGGCACCGGCGCTGGGCTGAAAGGCGCCACCATGCGCGACAAGATGCGCACGTCCGACAAGCACGGCCTGGCCGCCGGGGCGGCGCCCGCGCGTGCCGACTGGACCATCGACCAGGGTTGGGACGCCTACACGGCGCAGGAGCATGCGGTCTGGAAAACGCTGTTCGAGCGCCAGACGAAACTGCTGCCAGGGCGCGCCTGTGACGAATTCGTGGCCGGCATGCGCCAGCTGCCGATCGGACCGGACCAGATCCCCGACTTCCGCCGACTGAGCGAGGTGCTGATGCGCCAGACCGGCTGGCAGATCATCGCGGTGCCCGGCCTGGTGCCCGACGAGGTGTTCTTCGACCATCTGGCCCACCGCCGTTTCCCGGCCGGCAACTTCATCCGCAAGGCGGACGAGCTCGACTACCTGGAAGAGCCCGACGTGTTTCACGATGTATTCGGCCATGTGCCGATGCTGATGAACCCGGTGATCGCCGACTTCGTGCAGGCCTATGGCGTGGGGGGTCTGCGGGCGCAGCAGCTCGGCGTGCTGCCGCAACTGGCCCGCGTCTACTGGTACACGGTGGAGTTCGGCCTGGTGCAGCAGAAGGACGGATTGCGCATCTATGGTTCGGGCATCGCGTCGTCGTACACCGAGTCGGTGTTTGCGCTGGAGAGTCCATCCCCGAACCGGATCGGTTTCGATCTCGAGCGGGTGATGCGCACGAACTACCGCATCGACGACTTCCAGGAGGTGTACTTCGTGCTGGACAGCCTCGACGACCTGCTCGAACTGGCGACGATCGACTTTGCGCCCGTATACGCCCGCGTGGGCCGACAGCCCGAACTGCGGCCGGGTGACCTGAACCCCGCCGACCGCCTGGTGCACAGGGGCGATGGCAGCTACCACGCGCGCTGAGCGCCGCATCGAGGTGGCGGCTCGGCCGAAGCGCGCGCGCAAGGGTTCAATCGGCCGGTGTGCGGGCGCTGCGCAGGGCCAGTCGCTGTGGCGCGACAACCGGCTCGAGCCTGATGAGACCCTTGGCGGTGACCTGGTACCAGGCCTCCTGGGTGACGATGAAATCCATGGCGATGTCGTGCGGCTGCGGCGCAATGCTGTCGATGCGTGACAAGGCGAACGCGACGCCGATCTTCAGCGGTTGCGGCGAGAGCGCGGCCAGCGTGCGGTCATAGTAGCCGCCCCCGTAGCCCAGGCGATAGCCCATGGCATCGAAGCCTATCGGTGGAATCAGCGCCCACTGCGGCGTCATGACCGCGCCGTGCACCGGCACCGGCAGGTCGTAGACGCCCGGAGCGGTCGGCATGCCGGGTCGCCAGTCGCGAAACTGCAGGGGCTGGCCCTTTTGCAGCACGACCGGCAATGCGGTGCTGGCACCCGCCTCGCGCCATGCGCGCATGGCAAAGCGCGGATCGAACTCTCCCTTGAATGGCCAGTAGGCGGCGATCACTGTGCCCGGTTGCGGATGCAGCACCGCCAGCAGTTGCGCGGTGATGTCTGCATTCCAGCGCGCTCGCTGGGCCGCGCCGATCGCCATGCGCTGCGCCAGCAGCGACTTGCGCTGGGTCGCGCGCCAGGACTGCAGTTCAGGTGACAGGGACATGGTATCGCGCGTCGCCGGCCCCGGGGCCGATGGTCGGCCGCATCGGGGCGATCGCTTGCACAGTATCCCTGCCACGGTGCAATACGGTCAAGCCACATGCCCCAATCTGGGGTTATTCGCACCCAGCAGGTAAGATAGTCCGCATGACATGCTCGTCCCGCTTCCAGGTCCATGCCCATGCCCAGCGACCCGCATCCGGGGCGCGTACGCGTGCGCGTCCTGCGGATCTGCCCCGCTCTGGCGCAGGCCATGCCGCGTTGCTGCTGGCTTGCCTGCTGGGCAGTGCTGGTGCTGTCTGGGCCGGGTGCGGCGACGCGCCGGGCGCGGGTGTCGACTGGACGGAATGCGAAAAGCATCGCCTGGTATTGCGCGGTGCCGACCTGACCGGTGCGCGGCTGGCCGGTGTGGACTTCGATGCCACCGACCTGCAGGGCGCCAGGTTGACCGGCGTCGACCTCACCCATGCCAGTGTCGACCGGGCCCGGTTGAGCAAGGCCGACCTCAGCCGCGGCAAGCTGGTGCAGCTCAACGGCTACCGCGCCAACTTCAGCGGTGCCAACCTGACCGGTGCCGACCTGTCCAAGGCCGAACTGTTCCGGGCCAATCTGTCGGGGGCCAACCTGTCGCGCGCCACGGTGCGCAAGGCGGAATTGCAACGGGCCAATTTCGAGGGTGCAAACCTTGACGGCGCCAACCTGACCGGTGCCGACATGGCGCGTGCGAACCTTGCCAACACGCGCCTCGATGGCACACGGTTGGCGCAGGCGCGCATGTTCCGGACCCGGCTCGAAGGTGTCGACCTCAGCCGCACCAGTGGATTGACGACACCCCAGCTCGAGATTGCCTGCGGCGATGCGCGCACCCGGCTGCCCGACGGCGTCAAGGCCCCGAAATCCTGGCCTTGCGGCAAGGACGACTGAGGCTTCCTGTCGGCCTGCCGTGGCGGTCGCTTGTGGATGCACCGCACCCGCGCAGTGGCGCACCGCAATGGTGGTTCTTGCGTGAGGGTACGCGCGGTTTTGGTGCCCCTGAAGGCGGGTTCCTGCAGGGCGAAAACGCAGGAAACTTTTCGTTGCACAGCCTGCCGAATGCCCGTACTATCTGTGCCTGTCTATACAACCTTGGAGTGTGGAGCCGCTTATGAAAAAGTTGATCACCCTTGTTGCAGGGCTGGCCGCAGCGGCCATGCTGCTGATGCCCTTGCCGTCGCTGGCCCAGAACAAATCGCGCCTGGCGCAGATTCTCGAGCGTGGCACGCTGCGGGTCGGGACCACGGGCGACTTCAATCCGATGTCGATCAAGGACACGGCCACGAATACGCTCACGGGTTTCGACGTCGAAGCCATGACCGAGCTGGCCAAGGACATGGGTGTCAAGATCGAGTTCGTGCCGGCCGAGTGGGCAACGCTGGTCAACGGCATCGTGTCGGACCGCTATGACATCTTTTCGGGCGCTTCTCTCAGCATGGCGCGGGCCAAGACCGTGGCATTCTCCAACCCCTACATCTATGCGGGCACCGTGCCGCTGGTGAGCAAGAAGACCGGCTCCAAGATCACCAGCTGGAGTGCCATCGACAACCCCAATACCACGGTGGCCGTGCTGATGGGGACGGTGTTCGAGCAGCAGGCCAAGGCGCATTTCCCCAAGGCCAAGGTGCGGGCCATCGAAAAGCCGGCAACCGGCTACCAGGAAGTGCTCGCCGGCCGCGCGCAGGTGACCATCACCAGCAACGTCGAGGCGGCCACGCTGATGAAGACCTATCCGGATCTGCAGATGGTCGGCAGCAGCAACGACATGCGTAACAAGCGCCCGTTCGCATATCCGATGCCGCAGGGCGATGACGTCTGGCTGACCTTCGTCAACAACTGGATCGCGCTCAAGACCGCAGAAGGATACTTCGCCGGCCTCGAAGCCAAATGGCTGTCGGCGAAGTAATCCGCCGACTGTCCGTACTCGCCGCATCCTGCCTGCTGCTGGCCGGTTGCGGCGCCGCCACCGACGGTGGCGCAGGCGCCTCCAGCTACAACTGGGGCTGGTACATCTTCAACCCGCTGCAGGCCAAGGGGCTGTCCAACCTGCAGTTCCTGCTCGGCGGGATGTGGTGGACGATCCTGGTATCGGTCTGTGCCATCGTGTTGTCGGTCATCATCGGCGCGCTGGTCGCCGTGGCCGGTCTGTCCACCCGCAAGTCGCTCAATCGCGTCAACCGGCTGTATGTCGAGCTGTTTCGCGCGATCCCGCTGCTGGTGCTGATGCTCTGGGTGTTCTACGGGCTGCCGGTCATCATCGGCCTGCAGCTGGGCGTATTCGCGACCGGCGTGCTGTCTTTGGCGATCAGCGACAGTGCGTTCGAGGCCGAGGTGTTCCGGGCCGGTATCCAGTCGGTGCCGAAAGGGCAGGTCGAGGCGGCAAAAAGCCTGGGGCTGGGCTGGTCGCTGACGATGCGGCTGGTCGTGCTGCCGCAGGCGATCAAGGTGATCCTGCCGGCACTGGGCAACCAGTTCGTCTACGTGCTCAAGATGTCGTCGCTGATCTCCGTGATCGGCCTGCAGGAGCTGACGCGGCGCGCGAATGAGCTCAATGTCAGCGAATACCGGCCGCTGGAGACCTATACGCTGCTGGTGCTGGAGTATCTGGTGCTGATCCTGTTCGTGTCCTACCTGGTGCGCCGCATGGAGCGCCGGATGGCGACTGCGCACTGATCGATGGAAGGAGTGGGGCGGCCATGATTCTTCACCACAGCACCTGGCCTGCGGTCGAGGCCTACCTGCGGAAGTCCAGCGGCATCATCGTGCCGATGGGCTCCACGGAGCAACACGGCCCGACCGGGCTGATCGGCACCGACAGCATCACCGCACAGACCGTGGCCTGGGCCATCGGGACGCATTGTGGCGCCCTGGTGGGGCCGACGCTGAGCCTGGGTCCGGCGCAGTTCAACCTGGGTTTCCCGGGTACCGTGTCACTGCGCCCATCGACGCTGACGCGCGTCATCGTCGACTACGTGTTGTCGCTGGCGAGCCAGGGTTTCCGCCATTTCTACTTTCTCAATGGGCATGGGGGCAACCTCGCCCCTGCCCAATGCGCGTTCCAGGAGATCCATGCCGAGCGCAGCCTCGCCAGCCATGCGCGCGCAGCCGTGCATTTCCGGCTGCGCAGCTGGTGGGACTACCCCGAGGCCCATGCGCTGCGCCAACAGCTGTATGGCTTGGGCGAAGGCATGCATGCCACGCCGTCCGAGCTGGCCATCACGCGGGCCTTGTTGCCGGACGCCTGTCCGCCGGACGAGCTGCCGCCGCCGCCGGTGCTGGAACCCGACTTCATGAAGCGCCATGGGGGCGACAACCACGACGATGCGCAGGCGCACCGCAGCCGTTTTCCCGACGGACGGGTCGGTTCCCATTCCGGCCTTGGCCTGGCCGAGCACGGCACGCAGCTGGTGGCACTGGCGGCGCAGGCCGGGGCGCGGGATTACGCCGCGTTTCTGGCGGGCGAGGAAGGCGCATGATCTTCTACGCCAGTGCCTTGTCCAGCTACAGCGCCAAGGTGCGCATCGTGCTGTCGGTGAAGGGCGTTGCTTTCGAAGAGATTTCGCCGCCCGGCGGCTACCGCTCGGCCGACTACCGTGCGATCGTGCCGATGGGAACCCTGCCGGCGATCCGCGTCGGGGACTGGGTGCTGTCCGAGTCGGAGGCCATCAACGAATTCCTCGAGGAGCGATACCCTGTGCCGGCGATGATGCCGGCCGATTTGCAGTCGCGGGCGCGCGTGCGCTTCCTGTGTCGCTTCCACGACCTGTATCTTGAACCGCGGGTGCGGGCGTTGTTTGCGCAGGTCAAGTCTGCGCAGCGCGACCCGTCCGAGGTCGCGGCGCTGCGCACCGCATTGCTGCAGCGCATCGACCAGCTCGCGTCATGGGTGCAGCCGCAGCCATGGCTGCTGACGACGCAGATCAGCCTGGCAGACTGCGGGCCGCTGGTCAATCTGTGGCTGGCCGGCGCGCTGATGCGGGCCTGTGGCCAGCCGATTCTCCTGCCGCCCGTGCTGCAGAACTGGCTGGACATGGCAAACCGGGATGCTGCGGTGGCGCGGGCCCTGGACCCCTGGCGCGCTGCGACCCGAGAATGGATCGCGGCCCGATAGCCGCTCCTGGCGTGCAAAGGAACCGGATGACTTCACACCATCGTTCTAGCTTTTCGCCGCTGGCGCAAGCCGACTGGCGTTACGTCGAGAAGGTCTCGTTGGAGGACTTCCAGCCCGAAGACTGGCAACTGCTCAATGCGCAGCGCCAGGACTATCTTTCGCAGCACCAGGCGGATCAGGCCTTGCGCATGCTGACCGCTTCGGAGCATGACCCTGCGTTCGGCTACATGGTCAACAACTTCCGCCATTGTCTGCAGTCGGCCACCATGGTGCTGCGCGACGGACGCGACGAAGAGGATGTGGTGGTGGCGCTGCTGCACGACGTGGGTTTCATTACCTGTCCCTTGCTGCACGGCGATTTCGCCGCCCAGCTGCTGGGGGCCTATGTTTCCGACCGCAACTACTGGATGCTGCAGCACCACGCGACGTTCCAGAACGTGCATTCTCCGCACCTGCCGGGCGTCCGGCAGCACGAGCGGGAACTCTGGAAGGGACATCCCCACTACGACTGGACCGCCGAGTTCGTTGCTAAGTATGACCAGGCCGCAGCCGACCCCAGCTACGCCTGTGAGCCGATCGAGACATTCGTCCCGATGGTCCGTCGCATCTTCGCGCGCAAGCCGGTCGATCGCCGCACGACCACCCTGGAAACCCAAGCCATGAAAGAAAGCCGATGACCGCCTGGATCAAGATGGTGCCTGTGGACGAAGCCACCGGCAAGCTCAAGGACATGTACGAACTGGCCAAGACGCCCAGCGGGACCGTGGACAACGTGATGCGCGCGCACAGCCTGCGACCCTTGTCGATGCAGGGCCACCTGGTGCTGTATCGCAACGTGCTGCACAACCCGGACAACACCTTGCCGTTCTGGTTCCTCGAGGTCGTGGCCTCGTATACCAGCATGACCAACAAATGCGCGTACAGCCTGACGCACCACTGGGCGAATGCACGCCGCCTGATGAATGACAAGGCGCGCTCTGACCGGGTCTGGGACGCGCTGTCAAAGGCACAGCCGGAACTGGCCTTCGAGGGCAAGGAACTGGCGTTGCTGAACTATGCGCGCAAGCTCACCGCCGATGTCGGCAACATGGTGAAGGCCGATTTCGATGCGATGCGTGCCGCGGGTTGCGACGATGGCGAGATCCTGGAGGTGAACCAGGTCTGCGCCTACTTCAACTACTCGAACCGCCTGCTCAACGGCCTTGGCGTCACCACACAGGGCGATGTCGTCGGCTACTACAAGGAGCCGGACGCCGATTGAGCGGGCTCGCTCGCGCCGGGTCGGCCGTCCTGCGCCTGGCGTTGCGCGCCGCTCAGTCGATGTCCTGCGCAACCAGCATCAGCATGTCGCCGCGCCGGACGTAGCCGCGGTTGGTGTGCGCCAGCACCCAGCCATCGACCGGGAACCGTACGTCCTCGGAGGGCCGGCGTGGCTCGGCGGCATGGTGCAGGCGGCCGGCAAGCTGTCCGCGCACCACGCGCTGGCCGGCAGACACCTTGCGGTCGAAGATGCCTTCGGACTGCGCGTACAGGCTGTGATCGTTGGACACGAGCGTGACCATCCGCGGTGTCTGCAGCGCCGGCACCGCGCCACGCAAGATGCCGACTTGGCGCAACAGGCGACGCAGCCCTGCCTCGGTCGCGTCGGTGATGGCAGGGTCGACGCCACCACCACCACCGAGCTCGGCCGCGATCATCGGGACACCCGCGCGCTCTGCTGCCGAATTGAGCGAGCGCGGGTCGTTGAGCCCGCCCAACACCCAGATCAGCGGCAGGCCGAAGGCCCTGGCCAACGCCAGGTTGCGCGCGGCCAGCGTCTCGTCGGCGGTGCGGGTCGGCAAGGTGCAGGGCGCAAAGACCGACGCCTTGCCCCCCGAGTGCAGGTCGACGGCCGCATCGGCCATCGGCAACAATTCCGTCTCGACATACCAGGCAATCTGTTCGGTGACATTGCCTGCCGGGTTGCCTGGGAAGGCACGGTTCAGGTTCACGCCATCGATCGGGGAAACCCGTGAGGCGTCCTGCAGCGCAGGCATGTTCAAGGCAGGCAGGATGATGATCTGCCCGGTGATATCGCCGACCTCCAGGCCATCCACGACGCGCATCAGCGCCGCGGGTCCTTCGAACTCGTCGCCGTGGGTGCCGCCGAACAGCAGCACGACGGGCCCCTCACCGCGTCTCAGGCTGATGATGGGGACCGGATGGTATCCGAGCGGGACGGCATTGTCCGACCACTTCACACGCAGGTCGCCCACATGCCTGCCATCGGCAGACAGGTCGATGGTGGGCGTCACGGAACTCTTGCACATGCGGGATCCTGTCGAGCCGTGGAATCAGGGGTCGATGGGGGCCGCGGCTTCGTTGGTGGCCTGCTCACGGGCAATCAATTCGGCCAGTCCCTTGCGAAAGCGGCTTGCAGCGGCATCGAGCAGCAGGCCGGTCGTCGGCGTGGTCTTGTGCTTCATGCCCAGATGCACGGCCCGAAGGATGGCACGGTCTTCCTCGAATGCCGCCTTCGCGCCGGCCGCCACCTTGCGTGTGATGTCTTCATCATGCGGATCGGTGTTGCGGTGCTGCAGCCAGTAGTACTGGGTGTTGTCATCGTCGATCGGCGTCATGAAGTGGTAGGAGATCATGCGGTAGGTGTCCGCGTCCGCCACCATGTCCGGGCCTCCCTTGCCCGCCGGCGTGTAGATGCCCATGTTGACGGCCAGTGCGGGGTAGCGGACCTCATAGTGCTGCAGCCGGTCGGCGTTGCCCCGGAACTTGACCAGCGGCGCGTAGAACGGTGGTGGTGGCTGGTTCAGCATCCAGCGGCTGTTGATCACGCCGGACGCGGTGGCCGTGATCTGCATCGGTGTGTTGTCGGTTCCGGCGCCGGCGAACGAACTGCGGTGGACCCAGGCCACGTGCGAGGGGTCGAGCAGGTTGTCGACCAGCCACAGGTAGTTGCACTCGATCAGCAGGCTGTCGCCCTGGGTCACATGCCAGTGCGGGTCGTCATAGGTTTCGATCTGGATGATGCCGCCCTCGTCGGCCTGTGTCGGGTCACCCATCCAGATCCAGAGCAGGCCGTAGCGGTCACACACCGGGTAGCTGCGGACCCTGGCGAAAGGCGGAATGCGCTGCTGCGTCGCGGCATCGATGCACTTTCCCGAACAGTCGAAGGTCAGGCCGTGGTAGCCGCATTCCACCGCATCGCCTTTGATGCGGCCCATCGACAGTGGCAGCTTGCGGTGCGGGCAGGCATCTTCCAGTGCGACCGGCCTGCCGTCCTCGGTGCGGTAGAGCACCACGGCTTCGCCAAGCAGGCGCACAGGCTTGAGGGTGCGATCGACCTGCGGTGACAAGGCTGCCACATACCAGGCGTTGCGCAGATACTGGGACATTGTGTTGACTCCTTCGATGTGTCAGGCATGCGCCGGCGCCTCCGCGCGCTGTGCGTGTGCCGGGTCGCTGGCCGTGGCCGCTGCCGTCAGTGCTCCAGGATCTGGCTCAGGAACTGGCGGGTACGCGCCGACTGCGGATTCTCGAACAGCTCGCGTGGCGGGGCCTTCTCGATGATGCGTCCGCCGTCCATGAACACCACCGAATCGGCGACCTTTTTGGCAAAGCCCATCTCATGGGTGACGCACACCATCGTCATGCCCGACTGCGCCAGGTCGATGATGACATCGAGCACCTCCTTGATCATCTCCGGATCGAGTGCCGACGTCGGCTCGTCGAACAGCATGATCTTGGGCTCCATGCACAGCGAGCGCGCGATCGCGACACGCTGCTGCTGCCCGCCCGAGAGCTGGGCCGGAAACTTGGCGGCCTGCTCGGGAATACGCACCCGCTCCAGATAGGCCATGGCCTTGGCCTGCGCATCCTTGCGCGAGGTGCCGCGGGCGCGGATCTGGGGCAGCGTGCAGTTCTCCAGCACGCTCAGATGCGGAAACAGGTTGAAGCTCTGGAACACCATGCCCACTTCGCGGCGGATGGCGGCAATGTGTTCGGTATCCTCGTTGAGCTCGATACCATCGACCTGGATCACGCCGCTGTCGTGTTCCTCCAGCCGGTTGATGCAGCGGATCAGGGTAGACTTTCCCGAGCCCGACGGGCCGCAGATGACGACGCGTTCACCCTGCGCCACGTCCAGGTCGACATCGCGCAGCACGTGGATGTCGCCGAACCATTTGTTGACACCCCGCAGGCGGATGATGGCCTCGCTCATGGCCGGTGGCATGAACGCGATCGCGGGGCCTGCCGAAGTTCGCAGCAGGCAGGCGGAAGGGGGAGATGCAGGGACATGCGGCTGGGAACTCCTAGTGGTGGGCCTGCGCGTAGCGCCGCTCGAGTGCGGCAAAGACCCGCGACAGGCCGAAACAGATGGCGAAATAGACGACCGCGATGAAGACAAAGACCTCGAAGACGCGCTGGGTGCTGACCTGCACATCCTGCGCCATGAAGGTCAGTTCCTGGATCGACACCAGCGACACCAGCGATGAGTCCTTGATCAGCTGGATGAACTGCCCTGCCATCGGCGGTACGACATTGCGAAAGGCCTGCGGCAACACGACGAAGCGGGTCACGTCGGCACGCGACAGACCCAGGCTCTTGCCAGCCTCGATCTGTGCGCGTGGCACCGATTCGATGCCTGCGCGCACGATTTCAGTCACGTAGGCGCCTGAAAAGACCGACAGGCAAATCAGGCCCAGCACGAAGTTGTCGATCAGGCGGGGCGTTCCGAACAGGATGCCGATCCAGAATTGCGCACCACTCGACCATTGGGCGATGCTGTCGCCAATCGCCAGCGTGGGCATGATCTGGCTGGCGATGAAATAGACAAACACGAATACGAACACCACCGGCGGGATATTGCGGATCAGCATCACGTAGCTGGTGCCGACCATGCGCAGGAACAGCCGCCGGCTGGTGCGGCACAGCCCCATCAGCGTTCCGATGATGCCGGCCAGCAGGATGCCCCAGAAGGCCAGGCGCAGCGTGGTCAGCAGGCCGTCGACCAGCAGGTTGGACACCCACCGGCCGGACGCCGCGTCATACCGCACGATGAAGGGCCAGATCGTGCTCCAGTCCCAGTGGTAGGCAAAGGCGGTGTTGGTTTGCCAGGCCAGGTAGGCCAGCAGGCCGACGCCGCCGAACAGCAGCACCAGGTCGATCCAGCTCCAGTGCGCGCGCCGGCGACGTGGCGCCGGACGCGTGCTGACGGAGGATGCGGCCTGGTCGTGCATGGCTTACTCAGGTACCTGCGCAGCCCATTCCTGGGTCTTGAACCAGTAGGTGTGGCGCTGCTTGAGCCAGTCCTTGTTCTTGGCGATCCACTCGTTGAAGGTGGTCATCGCCACCGCATTGCCCTTGCGCAGGCCAAAACCCTCGACCGAGACGGTCACCGTATCGGGTGTGGGCTTGAACAGCTTGTCCGGATTCTTCAGCATCATGAAGGTCGGCTTGGGTTCGCTGGAGATCACCAGATGGGCCTTGCCGTTGATGACTTCCTGGAAGGCGATCGCGTCATCGTCGAACTGGCGCAGATTGGCCTTGGGGAATTTCTCCTCCAGCGTCTTGCAGCCCGATACCCCGCGCCGGCACGACAGCGTGATGTTCGCGTTGTTGTAGTCGTCCGGCCATTTGAGCTTGGAAGCCAGGACCGTCGAGGCGACCACGCCCTGCCCGGAGTTGGAGTACGGGGCGGTGAAGTCGATCTGCTCCTGGCGTGCCGGTGTGATCGACATGCCGCCGATGATGACGTCGAATTTCTTCGCGATCAGCGACGGGATGATGCCGTCCCAGGCGGTCGGGATCAGCTCGAGCTGCACGCCCATGTCCTTGGCCAGCTTGGTGGACACGTCGATCTCGAAGCCGACCCACTGGCCCTGCTTGTCGCGCATGGCCCAGGGGACGAAGCTGGCAAAGCCCACCTGCAGCTTGCCGCGACTCTTGATGGTGTCGATCATGTTCTCCTGCTGGGCGGCCGCCGGCGGCATCCAGGCCAGTGTGGCCAGTGCCAGTGCACCGACACCGAGTAAACGCGCAAAAGTCTTCATCATCTGCTCCTAGGGTTGAGGGAAAAGGGAAAGCACGGCGGGGCCACGGACATTTTCAGGGTCTGCGGTAGCGCCGTTCAAGCCATGCGACCACCAGCGACAGGCTGATCGTGACCACCAGGTACATCGCGGCGGTCGTGAGCCAGATTTCGAAGGCCATGAAGGTGTCGGAGATCACGGTGCGGGCCTGTGTGGTGAGGTCGTAGACCGCGATCACACTGACAATGGCCGAGTGCTTGACCAGGTTCACGAGCACGCCGCCGAGCGGCGGCAGCATCAGCGGAACCGCCTGCGGCAGGATGATGTCACGGTAAAGGTCCAGGTTCGAGAAGCCCAGGCTCAGGCCGGCTTCGCGCTGGCCCTTGCGCACCGCATGGATTCCGCCGCGGATGATCTCGGCCACGAAGGCGCCCTCGTAGAACGCCAGGCACAGCACGCCAGCCCACTCGCGCGGGATTCCCAGGATGGCGGCGATGATGAAGTAGATGATGAGCATCTGCACCAGGATCGGCGTGTTGCGGATCAGTTCGACATACAACCACGCCAGCCTGGGACCGATCACCGAGCGGGACAGGCGCAGCAAGGCCGTGAACAGTCCGATCGCCAGCGCCAGCAGCCCGGCCTTCCAGGTGATGTCCAGCGTGACGAACATGCCCTTGGTCAGGGGCCCCCAGATCAGCTCGCCGTCGACGACGCGGTACAGGTAGCGGGGGACCTTGTCCCATTTCCACTGGTAGCCCATGCTTTGCGCGCCGTGCACGGCAAATGCGGTCAGCAGGCCGAACAGCAGCAGGAACTGCAGCGCTTCGAACCAGGGGCGTCGATGCCAGACGACGGCCCGGGGCGGGGGGCGGATGGCCTGGCTCATGCCGGATGCGTTGCCGCTGGTTCGCGGTAGTCGAACGACTGGCCAAAGCGCCATTGCAGGTAGTCGCCGCAGCGGATCGGTGCACTGGTGTCCGCCGCATCGGGAAACAGTGCGCGAGGGTCGATCACGGTGTCGGGATCCGGATCGAAGGCCAGCACCAGCGACAGCCTTTCACGCCCCGAGCGGTTGACGACCCGGTGGGGTGTCGAGCGACAGCGATGGCCGGTCCAGCGCGCCAGCAGATCCCCGACGTTGACCACCAGCGTGTCGGCGATGGGCGGCGCATGGACCCAGCGTCCATCCGCATGCTGCACCTGCAGTCCGCCGGTGTCGTCCTGGCACAGCACCGTCAGCACGCCGAAGTCGGTGTGCGGGCCGACGCCGAACTGCTCCGCGCCCGATGTGGCTGGCTGTGCGGGGTAATAGACGAACGCGGCGCGGCTCATGGGTCTGGAACTGGTTTGCAGGAAAAGGTTCGGCGCCTGGCCAAGGCCCAGGGCAAAACCCTCAAGCAATTGGCGTGCCACGGCATCGGCCTGCGTGTAGAACGCCAGTGCCGCCGCGCGAAGCTCCGGCATGTCCTGGGGCCATCGGTTCGCGCCTCGCAGCGGGTGGTCCTGTGGCGTCTGCCCGCGTGCATCTTCGTAACCCCAGACGAAGCTCTCCTTCAGATCCGGCAGCAGGTCGCGCTGCATGCGTGCCGCGCCCATGGACAGGAATCCGCGATGTTGCGCCGAAATGGCCACCGACTGCTTGGCGCTCGGTGGCCGCCGGAAGAAGGCCATGGCCTGCGATTGGGCCTGTGCCAGCACGAAGGCGGGAATGCCGTGGTTGGCCACATAGAGGAATCCGACATCGCGGCTGGCGCGGTAGAGCGCAGCGGCCACTCCCTGCGGATCGGAGCCATCGCGCAGCGGCCCGATGTCGATGACCGGTATGGCATCGGCGTCCAGACGGTGTGCCGTCGCATGGCGAGAACGGTCGGAGGTCATGGGCTGGGTGCGCGTGGGCGATGGAAACAGTATATCCACAGCCCCATGCCTTGCCTAGACAAGTCTCGCCGGTGGATGAAGCACGGGTCCGCGAGCGCTTCGGCGCGGGTGCCTGACCCGCGCCCGGGAACACGTCGCTCAGGCCTGGCGCCGCAACAATGCGACGAATTCCTCCTGCGGCACCGGCTTGCTGAAGAGGAACCCCTGGTACTTGTCGCATTTCAGCGCCTGCATGCATTCGAGCTGCGCCTGCGTCTCGACGCCTTCCGCGATGACGACCATGCCCAGGCTGTGGCCGAGGTCGATGATGGTGCGCACGATGGCAACGTCCGAGGCGGTGCCAGGCAGGTCCATGATGAAGGAGCGGTCGATCTTGAGCTCGTCGATCGGAAAGGTCTTGAGGTAGCTCAGCGACGAATATCCGGTGCCGAAGTCATCGATGGACAGCAGTACGCCGAGCTGCTTGAGCGCGTTCATCTGGCCCAGGCTGTCGCCGACGCTGTCCATCAGCATGCTTTCGGTCAGCTCGATCATCAGCTTCTCGGGGGACAGGCCGCTGCCTTGCAGTTCCCGTTGCACCGTATCGGCCAGGTCGCCTGCAAAGAACTGTGGCTTGGCGACATTGATCGCGATCCGAAGCTCGCCCAAGCCGTCGCGTTTCCATTGCGCGGCGTCCTGGCATGCGGTCTGCAACACCCAGTTCCCGATGCCCTGGATCAGTCCCAGCTCCTCGGCCAGTGAGATGAAGCGCAGCGGCGGCACCAGGCCCAGTTCCGGATGTTGCCAGCGTACCAGCGCCTCGGCGCCGACGATGCGGTTGCTGGCGACATCGACCTTGGGCTGGTAGTGCAGGCGCAGCTCGCCGCGCTGCGCGGCACCGCGCAATTGCGAGCCGAGTGCGAGCCTCTCGTACGAGCGGGAATGGAGTTCGGCAGACGCGAACTGGTACCGGATGTGCGGCTGTGAGCCGGCATGCGTGGCGGCCAGCTCCGCACTCTTGCGTAGCACCTCGGGCGTATGGCCATCGGCCGGGCTGACGGCAATGCCGGCAGATGCGGTGGGACCGATCTCGTGCATGCCGACCGTTACCGGTCGGCCCAGCTGGGCCAGCAGCTCTTTGGTCAGTGATTCGACCGTGTCGATGTCGGCGATGCCTTCCAGCAGGATGCCAAAGGCGGTCGAATCCAGCCGGGCCACGCGATGCAAGGGGTCGCTGGCAGCCGCCGCCGCCGGTCGTGGCAGTTCGCTGCAGAACCGCAACATCCGCTGGGCCAGGTCCCGGGCCAGCTCGTCCGCCGCCGCCTGGCTGGCAGATTCGCGCAGTTGCCGGCATTCGGGCACCTGGAGGTTGAGCACGGCCACGACGCCGCCCACCAGCCCCTGGCGCGCCACCACATCGGTGATGCTGATGTCGAACAGCCGCCGCGTGGGCAGGTCGGTCGCGCCATCGTAGTTGACCATGCGCGCGTGGTACTGGTGGTATGCGAGCGTGTTGCGCAGGCGCAGCACCAGTTCGCTTTCGTCCACCGGCTTGGACAGGAAGTCGGTCACACCCAGCTGCAAGGCACGCAGCTTGGCCTCGGCGCCGGTTGCGGCGGTGAGCACGATCACCGGGGTATAGCGCAGCTTGCGGTCGGCCCGGATCATTTCCAGCAGGTCGAAGCCCGACAGGTGGGGCATCATCAGGTCCAGCAGCAGCACGCTGGGCTGTTCGCGGTGCAGCAGGTCTATGGCCTGGCGCGGATCGTTGGCGACCACGAAGTGGACATAGCCCGCGTCTTCCAGGTGGGCCTGGATCAGGTCGGTCATCAGCGGTTCGTCGTCGACCATCATCACCTTCGCGTCGAGCAAGGGCGATCGGGATGCTTGTTCCAGACCCCAGGGCTGTGTGTCGGCCCAGATGTCTTCGTTCATGGCGTACTTTCCTCCAGTGGCCTGCTTTGCGCAGCACCACGCTGTATCTGGTGTTCGAGCTGGTGCAGTTGCGTCAGCACACGGGTCGCGCCATCGGCGTCCGCGTTGTGTGCCGCTTCCTCCAGTTCCCTGGCCGGCTCGAACAACAGATCGAATCCCATGCTGCCTCCCGCGCCTTTGAGCCAGTGGGCATGGCCGGCCAGTTCGGTCCAGTTGGCTGCCGCCAGCGTCTCGTCCATCTGCGCCAGCCGCGCCGGCAATTGTTCGACGAAGCGCGCCACGATGCGCCCGAGTTTCGCATGCCCGGCCAGACGCGAGATGACAGGCGGCGATTCGGTCGCCTGCGGCCGCGGCACTTCCCGTACGGGATCGCCGATCGGCGGTGCGGCCTCTGCCTGCGCGGGCGCCGCCTGTCCGCCCAGCCGCGTCGCCAGTTCGGCCAGCAGCGCGTCGACGTCGATGGGTTTGGTCTGGTAGCCGCTGAAGCCGGCCGCGTCGAGTTCCTTCTCGAAGCCTTTCATGGCATTGGCGGTCAGCGCGATGATCGGCAGCGTGCAGCCGCGTTCGCGCAGCAGCCGGGTCGCGGTCTGGCCGTCCATCACCGGCATCTGCATGTCCATCAGCACCAGGTCGAAGGGTTCGGCCGCAATGCGGTCCAGCGCCACCTGACCGTTGTCGGCCTCGCTGACGCGCAGCCCCACCTCCTCGAGCAGCACCCGTACCAGCTGCCGGTTCTCCACGCCGTCGTCGACCACCAGCACATGGCGCGGCTCGAATACCCAGCGTGTGCTTGTCACGGCTGCCGGCGCCTGCGCCTGCCGGGCCAGCTGGTCCGGGGCCAGCATCGCATCTGCCGCCGGGTGGCCGGCGTCCATCCACAGGCTGAAGGTCGTTCCCTGTCCGTACACACTGCTGGCGGTGATGTCGCCGCCCATGGCGCGGGCGAAACCCCGGCTGATCGTGAGGCCCAGGCCGGTGCCGCCAAAGCGCCGCGTGGTCGAGGATTCGGCCTGTACGAAGGGCTCGAACACCGACTCGACCTTGTCGGCCGGTATGCCGATGCCGCTGTCGATGACGTCGATGGCGTACCGGACCTGCGCGCCGTCGCGCAGCAGCCGCGAGACGATGCGCACGCCGCCGGCCTCGGTGAACTTGATGGCGTTGCCGATCAGGTTGGTCAGGATCTGGCGCAGCCGCGCCGGGTCGCCATCGATCGTGGCCGGCAGCGGCTCGGGGAATTCGAGCTGCAGCGCCAGGCCCTTCTCGCTGGCACGCTCGGTCAGGGTCTGCACCACCTCGTGCGCCACCTGGTGGGGGGCAAACGGGACATGCTCGGCTTCGAGACGGCCGGCCTCGACCTTGGACAGGTCCAGGATGTCGTTGATCAGGTTCAGCAGATGCTTGCCGCTGGAGTGGATGATGTCCAGGTGCTTGCTGGCCTCGCCCGACTGGCGCAGCCCGCTGCGGCGCAAGACCTGGGTGAAACCCAGGATCGCATTCATCGGCGTGCGGATCTCGTGGCTCATGTTGGCCAGGAACTGGCTCTTGGCCTCGTTGGCAGCGTCGGCCTGCTCCTTGGCGACCTGCAAGGCCGCGCCGCGCTGCTCGAGTTCGGTCACGTCCTGGAAGCTGATCACCAGCGCCTGTATGCCGCCGCGGTCATCGAGTATGGGTGAGCAATTCGCACGTAGCGAATAGCGGCTGCCGTCGGTGCTGCTGACCTTCAGGTGCACGTCGCGTTGTGGCTGCTTGTCGGCCAGCGCCCGCTGCCAGGGCAGGTCGGCGGCAGGCACCGGGCTGTCGTCGCTGTCGTGCCAGGCAAAGGTGGAGGGTGAGCGCCCCACCAGGCGCGACTCCGGCACGCCGAACATCAGTGCGGTCGACTTGTTGGCCAGCACCATCTTGCCCTGCTGGTCGAGCACGACCAGGCCTTCGGTCAGCGTGTCGTACGCGGCGCGCACCCGCTGCGGAACGGCCCGCGAGGGGTCCAGCGCCTGCAGCATGCGCTTGAGGTAGAAGTAGAACAACAGGGCGCTCAGTGCGAACACGAAGCCCGCCAGCTTCAGGCTCGGGTCCTGCAGGTGGCCCCGCCAGCCTGCTGCGCGCAGCGGTTCGAAGCGCAGCTCGACCATGCCCCATTGCTGGCCGTCCTGCCATACGGGCACGGTGATGGCGGCGTCGGTCGACGCGGCACCGGGCGCGGCGGTCCATTGAGACGCATGGTCATGGATGTCGATCAGCAATGTGCCGTCGAGCCCCCGCACGCCGATCGACAGCAAGCCGTCGTTGCGCCCGATCAGAAACGCCAGCGTGTCGGCGAGTTTTTCGGGCTGATGCAGGTCCAGCACGGAAGAGGCCGTGATGGCAATCGTCTCGGCGGTCGCTGCGCGCTGCTTGCGCACCATGGCTTCCCCGTCGGGGATCAGCTGCAGGTAGCTGGCGACCAGCAGCACACCTACCGTCATGGCGGCCAGTCCGAGCGCCAGGTGGACACGGGTCGAGAGGCGCCGCATCAGCGCGAGTGGATTCATGGCTTGGCGGCTTCTTGCCGGGTCTTGCCGGCGTCGGTCCCGGCGGGTGTTGTCACTGTCGCAGCCGCTGTCGTGCCTGCGGTCGGCGTGGGCGCGGTGCGGGCCTTCTCGTCGAACAGCGCATCGACGCCACCGGGCTCATCGGTGTCCGTAGCCTTCTTGCGGGCGCTGGTGGCCAGAACAGGCAGCGGGTCGATCATCTGCCAGGCCGGCAGGGCCGACAACATGGAGCTCACCAGGATGCCGCCACGGACCAGCCAGATCACGTAACCGATCGACAGACCGCTGGTCAGCGCGATCGACGAAGCCGTCATGACCTGCTGGTTGTTGCCGGGCTGCTCCATCTGGCGCCGCAGCTCCTCGAGCTTGCGCAGCAGGTCGTCGTTGCTGAACAGCTGCGAGGAGTCTGACCGGGTGATCTGCGAAAACTGCGTTGTCAGGGCCTGCGCCAGCACCGCGTCGCCCTGGGCCACCGGCGTCGGTGCCGCAATCTCGACAAACAGGGCCGGACGCGGCGGGGCGATCTGCACATTGGCATCGATCGCGAATCCCGGTGTCGCCGTCAGCACCGTATCGGCGACGGCGATGTCGCTGCCATCGATCGCCGCCGGCGGGGTGGCGGCGGCATTGCCGCCTGTCTCCGTGGCCGCAGCGGCGGCCGGCTCCGCCTTGGCCTCGGCCTTCGGTTCTGCAGAGGCCGTCGGCGCAGGTGTGTCGTCGTTCACCGCAGCCACGGCCTCTGCCGGCGCCACGACCACCAGCAACACGAACTGGGCCTGGGCCCTCGCACCGGCGTTGTCCTGCGCCAGCACACGAATCTGCAGCGCGCCGGCGTCCGCGTCGCCGGGTGTGCCCGAGAACGTGCGTGTCTGCGGGTCGAAACGCAGCCAGCGCGGCAACGCGTCTCCGCTGGCCAGCGTGGCGCTGTATTGCAGGCTGTCACCCGCGTCGGGGTCCGAGAAACTGGTGACCGGAATCTGGAACAGCAGCGACTCTGCGCTCGACACGCTGCGGTTCGCAAGGGCATTGACCAGCACCGGCGCATCGTTGACCGGCGTGACGAGGATCACGCTGCTCGCACTGGCGCTGCGCACGCCACCGGCACCGGTGTTGCCGCCGTCGTCGATGCGGCTGAGCAGCTGTACGTCGCCGGTGGCATCGCGCGCGGTTGTGAAGACCAGCCCGCCGTCCGCGATGAACTGGTTGATGTCGGCGATCGATCCGACCAGCGTCAGTTGCCCGCTGCCGCCGCCCGTGACGGCGACTCCGGCGGCCGACGCTGCCGACAGGCTGCCGCTGTCCACGTCGAAGCGCACCGTGACCGCGGCCGCGCCGGCGTCCGGGTCGGCGAACTGGATGCCGGACAGTGACGCCGGCACGTCTTCGGTCACGGTGAACCCGGCGGGCGCCGTGATCGCGGGGGCCTTGTTCAGCGCGGTCACACGCAGCGTGCTGCTGCCCAGGCCGTTCAGCGCCGGGCCGGTGCCGGTGTTGCCGCCATCGTTGATCGTGACGCCCAGCAGCACGTCGGCCACGGCGCCGCTGGCCGTGGTGAACTGCAGCCGGCCCGCGGCAATGAAGGCGTTGATGTCGGCGATCGATCCGGAAAGCGTCAGCGCGCTACCAGTGCCCGAGACGCCGACGCCGGCGCCCGCCGAGGCGCTCAGCGTGCCCGATGCCACGGTCATGGTGGCGGTGACGCTGCCGCCGCCGGCGTCGACATCGGCGAACTCGATCCCGGTCAGGGCCGTCGCGGTGTCCTCGACGACCGCCATTGTCAGCGCGACGCTTGCCGTCGGCGCGTCGTTGACGCTGGCCACCAGCAGCAGCACCGTGGCACTGCCGGCCTCGGATCCGGGCGTCCCGCTCAAGCCCGGGTCGCTGCCGGTGTTGCCGCCATCGTCGATCGCGATGTCCAGCGCCACGTTGCCGGTGGCATCGGGCGCCGTGGTGTAGAGCAGGCCGCCGAGGGCCAGGAAGTTGTTGATGTCCGCGATCGTGCCCGACAGGGTCAGCGCGGTGCTGCTGCCGCCCACGACCATCAGCGGCACCGCCACGGCGGACAAGGTTCCGGAGGCGACGCTGAACGTGGCGGTGACGATGCCGCTGCCGGCGTCGACATCGCTGAAGCTGATGCCGCTCAGCGGGCTGGCCACGTCCTCGGTGACGCCGAGGGTGCCGCCCGGTGGCGTCTGCACCGTCGGTGCGTCGTTGACCGGGTCGACCGACGTCGACAGCGTGACGGTCTGCGCACTGTAGGCGCTGCCGCCGCCATTGGCGCTGACATTGATCGTGGCGCCGCCGGTGACACTGGCGAAGTTGTCGATCAGGCGCACCGTCAGGCCGCTGGGCGTGCCGCTGAAGTTGCTGCCCGGCAGGAAGCGCAGCAGGTCGGTGCTGCGCAGCGCCAGCGCGCTGGCATCGGCCACCGGGCTGATGTTCTGCCAGCTGCCGCCGCCGTCGATCGAGTACTGCCAGCGGCCCTGTGGCGCCAGCACCGACTGACCGGTGACCGCGACGCCGGCCAGCTGGTTCTGGGCCGGATTGCCGGCATCGGTCGTGTCGCTGAAGTTGGCGCCGAACAGGCTGGCGACGGTCGCACCGGTCGGTGCCAAGGCATCCTCGTTCACCGCAGCCAGTGCCGCGCTGCCACTGGCGATCGGCGCGTCGTTGACCGGGGTCACATCGAAAGCCAGCCGGTAGCTGTTGGAACGTCCGCCCGCGCTGTCGACCACGCTGAACTGCCAGCCGTCGTAGTTGGCGCCATTGCCATCTGCCAGCGGCTGGTAGACCAGCTTGCCGGCGGCCAGCTGCGCCGCGGTCACGGTGTCGCCGATGTCCGCCGCCATGCCGTCGATGAACAGCGTGCCCAGCGGCGGCAAGGCATCGATGCGCAGCGCCGCAAACGACTGGCCGGCGTCCGGATCGGCAAACGCGATGTCGCCGGACAGCACGGTGTAGATGCTGTCTTCCGCGATCGTGACGGTGTTGTCGGCACTGGTCGGTGCGGTGTTGGCACCGACGGTCACACGCAGCGTACCCACCGTCTGGGCCATCGCGCTGTCCTGCACCGTGTAGCGGATCACGACCAGGCCGCTGACGTTCGACGCCGGCGTGAACAACACCGATCCGCGCGGGTCGAGCGCGGTCGAGATGGACACGGTTCCCAGCGAGGAATCATCCAGAACCACGCTGGAGATGGTGATCGGCAGGCCATCGGGATGGCTGTCATTGGCCAGCACCTGCACGTTGACCGGCACGTTGATCGGGGTGCTGGCGCTGTCGTCGACCACGGTGGGCGGGTCCGCCTGGGGCGCGACGTCGAACACCAGGGTGGCCGGCGCGCTGGCGAACGCACCCTGGCTGTCCTGGACACTGAAGCTGAAACTGGCATATCCATTGCCGTTGGCATTCGGCGCCGGCCGGAAAACCAGCTTGCCGGCTGCCAGGTCGGTTGCGCTCACATAGGCCCCGGGACTGGCCAGCATGTTCCCGTTCAACCAGAGGCTGCCCGCTCCCGGAAGGCTGTCGATGCGCATGCCGGCAAAGGCATGGTTGTCCGGCGCATCCGAATACCCCAGATCGGCCAACAAGATCGTGCTGCTGCCATCCTCGGCCAGCGCCTTTGTGCCGCCACTGGCCGTGGGCGGATTGTTGGTGCCGACGGTGACCGTCAGCATGGCGGTGCCGGATATGCGGCCGGTGCTGTCGCGCACCGTGTACTGGACCAGCACCGTGCCGGTGACTGCCGGCGTGACGGTGATGGTGGAGTTGGTGAACGACACGCTGCCGTCCGACGGCGTCACCAGGACCGCCGAGTGGACGACCAGGCTGTCGCCGTCGACGTCGTAGTCGTTGCCCAGCACCGAGACGACCACCGGCGTGGCAGCCGGTGTCGATGCCAGGTCGTCGACGGCCACCGGGTTGTCCGGCACCGCATTGACGGTGAGCTGGAACTCACGCACCGTGGTGTTGGTGCCGTCCGACACCGTGATGCGCACCGTGACCGGGCCGCCGTTCTGCGCGGAATTGGCATTGGCTGCCGGCGTGAGCGTGATCGTGCGGTTGGCGCCGCTGCCGCCCAGCGCGATACCGCCGGGTGGCAGCAGCGTGGCGTTGCTGGAGCTGGCGCTGACGGTCAGCGCAGCCGTGCCACCGTCGTCGCCGATGATGAACGCCAGCGGTCCGAGCGGGGTGTCCTCGTTCGTGGCCTGGCTGCCGATCGGGCTGATCGTCGGTGCGGCATTGCCGGCGTTGTTCTAGTAGGCGCCGATGTCCGGCCGGCCGACACGCGCAATGCCGCGCGCATCCGTACTCGCCGCATCCGGGGCGCCGACGTCGATGGCGGTCGAGCCGGCGAGCAGCGCATGCGTCGGTATCGACGCGCCATTGAAGGCCAGCGTGTCGAGCTTGAGCAGTGCCGCCGAGCTGATGATGTCGCCGGACTTGTCGAGCCATGGCGTCGATTCAGTCGCGATGTTGTAGCCCTTGGACTGCAGGGCGATGTTGCTGTTGTTGGGCGTGAAGCCACCGCCTTGGGTATTGGCGGCCAGGATGCTGGACTTGAGCTTGATGTTGTTGGAGCCGCCCGCGAAGAAGGCGCCACCGGAACTGCCTGCATGGTTGTACGCAATGGTCGAACTTGTCAGCGTCCAGCTCGATGCGTCGACGTAGACGGCGCCACCGGAGCCGGTGGCCGAATTTCCGGACAGGGTGACGTTGAGGCCAGAGAAGTTCGCGTTGTTCTCGCCGAAGATCGCGCCGCCGTCGGCACTGGCGCTGTTGGCGCTGAGCGTGACCTTGTCCAGCGTGAACCGGTTGCTGTTGCCGGAAATCCACAGCGCGCCGCCTTCCTTGGCGCTGTTGTCGTGGGCCCAGACCTCGGTCAAGCTCGCATCGCCCTTGTTGTAGATGGCGCCACCCTTGTGGCCGCCACTGGCCACGTTGCCAGCCAGTTCCAGCTGCGACAGGGTCAGCGTACCGGTGTTGTAGATGGCCCCGCCGTCGTTGCCGACGGCCGTGTTGCCGGAGATCGTGGCCCGGCTGATCGTCAGCCGGCCATCGTTGTAGATGGCGCCGCCGTCCTTGCCGTTGTTCCCGCTGATGATGACATTGCCCAGCGTGGCCGTGACCGCGGAGTTGATGCGCAGCGCGCCACCGTCCTCGCCGCCGCCGCCCTGGATCTTCAGGCCTGACATCGTCACCGTCGCGGCGCCGCTGCGCAGGTCGAATACACGTTCGCTGCCCAGGCCGGCAATGACGGTGTTGGCGGTGCCAGCCACCAGGTCGACGCCGTTGCCGATGATGACCAGGCTGTCTTTGACGTCGAAATCGCCCTTGGTGTTGTTGTCGTCCCCCGAACCCAGCAGGGCGGAGATCGTGAAGGTCCCGTCGATGCCGAACAGGATGGTGTCGGTACCCACGGTGTTGTTGGCCGCCGTGATCGCCTCGCGCAGCGAGATTTTCCCATCCGCGCCACGGTTGGCGATCAGCGCCTCGATCGAGCTGACATCGCCGTCGTAGACGTCGTTCGTCGTCGTCACCGTGATGGGGCCGCTGGCCACATCGACCACGCTGACGGCGATGGCCTGGGTGTCGCTGAGGCTGCCGTCGCTGACCCGCACGATCACGTCGTAGACATTGTTGGCCCCGGCGTCCAGCGGTGTCTCGAAGTCGGGCGCATTCTTGAAGCGCAGCACCCCGGAGTTGCTGTCGACCGTGAACAGTGCCGCGTCGGCGCCGCCGCTGATGCTGTAGGTCAAGGACGGCGAGTTGTTGTCGGTGGCCCTGACCGTCGTCACGGTCTGCTTGTTCTCGGCGATCGAGATGCTGGCGCTGGCGCTGGCGCCGCCCCCGTCGCTGATGATCACCGGCGCCGCGGTCGGCGCCACGTCGGCAAAGCTGCGGCCTACGCGGATCTCGTCGAACCGCGCGCTGTTGCCGCTGAGCACGCCGGTATTGCCGCTGAGCGCGATGCGGGTGAAGCTGCCCAGGTCGAAGCTGCGTGTCGCCGTCAGCGCGGCCACCGGGCCGGCCAGGCCGGGGGTCGGGTTGATGTAAAGGGTCAGGTTGTCGTTGCCGGCCAGGTGTTCGAGCTTGAGCACCATCAGCACCGTCTGGCCCGCGCTGGCCGTGATGCCGGAGACAGCGGTCTGGGCGCCGCCGGCCACGCCCAGCACGAACTGGTTGCCATCGAAGCCGGCGAAACCGACCGTCGCCGAGGTGCTGCCGAATTCGAGCCCCGCCCGGTTGCCCAGGCCGCTCGGATCAGGCTGTACCAGAAAGCTGATCCAGGTGGTCGTGCCGTCGGCACCCACGCTGGTGGACAGATTGCGGAAGGCCGTCGCAGAGTCGCCGACGAGCCCGGCAATCTGGAATTGGGCGCTGCCGCCACTGACGGGCAGCAGTCCGCTGGGGTCGACCAGGCTGCCGCTCCCAAGCTGGACCTTTGATCCTGCACCACCCCAGTTCGATGCCCATCCGCCGCCGATACTCGAACCACTGAGGTTGCCAGAAGTTCCCATGGGCGCGTCTGCGAGCAGCGTGCTGACCGCGGACTGGCGCAGTTGCACCGCGACCGATGCCCAGTTGGTATCGGCGCTGGTGAGCGTGTTGTCCATCGTCACCGCGGCGGCGCCGGATTCCCGGGTCGACAGTGCGGAGAGGTCGGCGGCGCCGGTGCCCTGGATCTGCATGAAGTTCTGGGTCTGGTTCGCACCGATGCCGAATGCGGACACCTGGCGTGCGCCCAGGATGTCGACCACCAGGTCGCCGGTACTGGCGCCGACCACGACGCTGGCATGGGTGCCGTTGCCGCTGCCCTTGACCGGGGTGCCGATCGGCGCAGCCTGGTCGACGCCAGAGTACGAGGTCGCGCCGACGACCAGCGTCGAGGCCGTGCTCAGCGTGATGTTGACGGTCCCGGCGCCCACCGCGGGCGCCACCAGCGACCAGAGCTCGACCCGCACGTTGCCCGTGGGCGAGTTCTGCGCCGCGACAAAGCCCAGCGCCATGCCGTTGAACTCGACGGCGGTGGCATTGCTGGCACTGTTGCCCAGCACCAGGCTGACCAGCAGCACGCGGTCGCTGCCACCGTTGATGTTGTGCGCGAAGCTGTAGCTGGTGGTGGCCGTGGAGGTGCCGTCCGAGCTTTGCGAGGTGAGGCCGACCGCCAGCGTTCCGCTCCAGGCCTGCTGCCCGGCTGCGTCCAGCACCGTGGGGGCCTCGATCGGGCCGGTGCCGAACTCCAGCGTCCAGTTGCCGCCGTATGCCACCGCGCCGGTGGTGTCGGTCGACGCGGCGACGTCGGCACCGGTCAGTGCGGCCAGATCGCGCACCAGTTGCTGCCCGACGCCGGTCTGCGCGAAGTCGCAGCCATATAGCAGCAGGTCGGCGCCGGCGCCCAGCGCTCGGCCCCAGCCCGCCACCGCGTCGGCGCGCGCCAGCAGGGTCGGTGCGTCGATCCGGGACTGGCCCAGCTGCATCATGCCGTCGCTGCCGTGTGCCAGCAGGTGGACGGCCGTGATGTCGCTGCGCGTCGCCAATGTGTCGGTGATCCGCGCGATGCCGTCCTCGTCGGCGGTGATGGTGATGATTTCCAGCGCACGCCCGGCGTCGCGCTGCGCCTGCAGGTCGTCCAGCAGGGTCTGGGCATCGGGCACCGACAGGTCGACGAAGACGATCTCGTGGCTTTGCTGCCGCACCGGATCGTTGGCCGATGCCAGCTGCACGTCTTGCTGCAGCACCACGCTGTCGCCGGCCTGCCCCAGCGACAGCGGCGCCAGGTCGGCCGAGTGCAGGATGCGGTCCTCCATGGTTTCGCAGACCGGGCGCAGCGCGGCCGCGACCGGGTGCAGCCGCGCTGCGGCATTGCGGTGCCGCGCGCTGTGCCATGGAGGCAGCAGCCAGGACATGCCGCGTCAGGCCGCGGGCGCGGCCGCCGCCTTGGGACGGGTGACCGGGCCGGCGGGAGTGGCCGGCGCCGGGCCGGCCGGCAGCGTGTCGGCGCCGGGCACTTCGGCCTTGCAGCGCAGTCCGGCGGGCAGCCGGTTGTCCGGGTTGGGCAGGCTCAGGCGGACCCGAAAACTGTTGCTGGCGGCATCCAGCACCTTGTCCACATGCTGGACCCTGGCCTGCACCGCCTCGGCCCCGGGCAATTCGGGAAGGACCGTAATCTGGTCGCCCTTGGCCAGTCGACCGTACAGGGCGGTCGGTACCAGCAGCTCGACGCGCAAGGGATTGATGACGGCAATGCGCAGCATGGGCCGCTCCTCGACCCGTTCACCCACGTTCACGTAACGCTCGGCCACCACCCCGGCAAACGGGCTGCGTACGCTGCGGATCGCCAGCTGGGCCTGCGCCACGCGCCGCTCCTGGACCCATATTTTCTGCTGGCTGTCCACCTGATGGAGCTTCTGGCGGGCCACTTCGGCCTCGCCGCGGGCCTGTTCGACCGCCTGCGCGGAGACGAAATTCTGCGCCACCAGGGATTCGGCGCGGCGGACCTTCTGCAGCGCCAGGTCCAGGCTGGCCTTGGCAGCCAGGATCTCTGCATCGACCCGGGCCCGGGTGTCGGCCACGCTGACGTTGGCGCGCTCGATGTCGTTGCGCAGGGTCACCAGGGTCTGGCCGGCCTTGACCGTATCCCCGCGCTCGACATGCAGGCGCTCGACCAGGCCCACGACCTGCGAGCCGACATCGGCGACCCGCTCCGGCTCGATCAGGCAACCCACCGCACGGGCCATCGAGGGTGTCGCCGGTGCGGCGAGCAAAGGCGCCGGGGCGAGGACCATGGCAGCCAGCAGGGCCTTCAGTCGCCATAGCCCGGATGCGACCCTGTGTGGGGCCTCTCGGCGCATCGGGTCCGGGCGAACGGTGGAAGGTCTGACGGAGGGAATTGTGTCCATGGAGCAAGCATAGTTGACGACGGCGGCCGTGAAGCTTGGAAAAGCCGCTGCTTTGCGGACCCGCCCCACAGAAACACATGCCGTTACTGCTCCGGCATCGGCGTTGATATCCCCTGGCGGCTCATGATAGCAGCGGCCAGCATCCGCGGTGTGGGGCAAAAGTCACACGATGCGGCCGGCAAACGCCAGCCGACGCTCCCATTGCAGGTCCTGCTCGAGCAGGTGATGACGCACCCGTCGGCGCCGCTGCTCCTCCTGCCACTGCATCCACAGCTGGCGGCCGTGCGCGATCCGGTCCTGCAGGCCGGCGCCCGACACCATGGCGTCGGGCGGCCCTGGCGCGGCGTCGTTGTCGGTGCCGGTGGCCTCCGGCTGCGCGCAGATCCAGTGCTCGCAGCTGCCCGGGTCGCCGTGGCGTGCGGCACGCCCGGCCAGCTGGCGGTCGAGCCGGCGCGACGGATTGTGCTGGCAGGAGATCACATGCAGGCCGCCGGCGGCCAGCGCCGGCGCGTCCAGCGCGATGTCGGTACCGCGGCCGGCCATGCGGGTGGCCACGGTCACGCGGCCTTGATGTCCGGCCTGCGCCACGATCGCAGCTTCCGCCGCGTCATTCAGCGCGTTGAGCACCTGGTGGGCAATGCCAGCCTGCTGCAGCTTCCCGGACAACTGCAATGAGGCCGCGACGTTGTCGGTTCCGACCAGCACCGGCCGGCCTGCTGCCTGCAGCGTGGCGACGCGGATGACGACGGCATCGAACAGGGCATCCAGGTCGGCAAAGCTGCGCAGTGGCAGCTGTCGGCGCCGGTCCGGCTGGTGCAGCGGAATACGCACGACCTGCGACCCGTAGACCTGCCGCAATTCGGCACGCGCTTCGCGCAAGGTGCCGCTGATGCCGCACAGTCGCCAGTAGCGCTGGAAGAAGCGCTGGTAGGTGGTCTGCGCCACGGTCTCGGTCTCCGCGGGCGGGCTCAGCCCCTCCTTGAGCGCGACCAGCGTGTGCAGGCCGCGCGACCAGACCCGGCCTGGCGCAACCCGGCCGGTCACCTCGTCGATCAGCTCGATGCTGCCGTCGCGCACCAGGTAATGGGTGTTGCGGCGAAACAGGTGCAGCGCGGCCAGGGCCAGCACCACGGCCTCGCGCCGGTAACGCGCCCGCAGCCACGGCCCTGCCAGCGGCGCCGCCCACTGCGCCAGCTGTTCCTCGCCCGCTGGCGTGAGGTGCGCCACGCGCTCGACCGGCAGCAGCCGGTAGTCGCGCCCCTGCACCAGGCGCCGCGCCAGTGCCAGCGCCTGCCACAGGAATGCGCGCCGGGCGGCATGGGGTGCCGCACGCGACAGGATCAGTGGCAGTTCGGCCTCGTCGAGCAGGATGCTGTCGGCTTCGTCGAGCAAGGCCATGCACAGTCCGCGAAGTAGCGGTGCGGGCGCCGAGCCCGTCCCCAGCGACTGCGCCAGCTGCTCGTGCGGGTGGCGCGCGCCCAGCGACTGGCGGTCGCGCAGAAAGTCGAAGGCCAGGTCCTTGGCCGTGGCGTAGACGATGTCGTGGTGGTAGACCGCGCGGCGTGCGGTGTCACCCTGGACGCCGGCCATACTGGCCACGCGCAGGCCCAGGGCCGCGAACAGCGGCGCCATTTGCCGGGCATCTCGGCCGGCCAGGTAGTCGTTGGCCGTCACCACATGCACCGGCATGCCGGCCAGCCCTGCGGCGGCCGCGGCCAGGGCGATGGCCAGTGTCTTGCCCTCGCCGGTGGCCATCTCGCCCATGCGGTTGTCGAGCAGGACCCAGGCGGCCATCAGCTGCGTCTGGCGGGGCCGCAGCCCCACGGCATCGACGGCACAGGCGGCGGTCACGCCCAGCGCGGTGGCCATGGTGTCCGGCTGCAGTCCTGTCCGGCGCAGCGTGCCGCGCAGGGACGACAGTACAGCCTGGCGCTGCGGCGCCGGCATGGCCGCAAAGGCCTGTGCCCGTGCCATCGCGGCCTGCGCCCCGCTGCGGCAGCGTGACCGCGCCGTGCGCCCATGCAGGCCGCGCCACGCAGGGGCCTGGTCCTCGCTGCCGCGCAGCGGATACGGGCCCCAGACCGGGCCTGGCAAGGGCAGCAGATGGGCCAGGTTCGGCATTGGGGCGTGGCTCAGATCGGTCGGCCGAAGTGGCGCGTCCAGGCCCGTTGCAGGGCCTGTGCCAGCTGCAGCACCAGCGGGGACGTGCCGCCGTCGAAACGCACCCAGGCACGCTCGCCCATGCGGCGGCTGGCGGCCGGGTCGGTTTGCGTCAGCTGCACATCCAGCACCACCACCGGCTCGCGGGTCGACAGGCCGTCGGCGTCGGCCGGATCGGTCACGATATCGCCGCCATGGCGGTCGCCCAGCGCCGCGGTCGGCAGCCGCGTGACCGCGCCCAGGCTGTCATGCAGCACCTGGGCCGGATGGTTTTCGCCGGGCGTCGCGCTCAGGCGCACGCGGACCGGCCCGGTCGCCGCCTGCAGGTCATGCGCCTGTCCCTGCGGCAGCGCCACCCGCACGATGGTCTGGCTGCCGCTCACGGTCTGGCCGAGCACGTAGCCGCGCGTGAGAAACTGGTCGCGCAATTCGTCGGCGCGGGGCAGCACCAGTGTGCCCGGCAGCTTCGCACGTACCTGCAGCAGGTCCAGCCTTTGCTGCAGGCGCAACAGCTCGGACTGCGCAGCCTGCAGTTCGGCCCGGCTGTCACCGGCCCGCGCAGCGTCGCGTACGCCGCTGTTGCCGGGCAGGGCCTGCAGCAGTTCGGCTTCGAGCGCGCGCACACGCGCACTCTGGCGTGCAAGGTCGGATTCCAGCTGCGGGCTGCGCAGTTGCAGCACCACGTCCGAGGCCTGCAGCCGTGCGCCCGGCGCCGCCACCAGCGTCTCGACGAAGCCGGGCTCCTCGACCCGCAACTGCGCCTGGTCCGCCGGCCAGACCACCCCTTGCACCAGCGTGGCGCGGGGCCACGGCAGCACCAGCACCAGGGCCAGCAGCGCAGCACCGGTGCCGACCAGCCGGCGCCAGCGGCGGGCCGTCGCCTGTTGGGACCAGGCGGCACGGCGCAATTGCGACAACAGCTGATGCACCGGACGCAGCAGGACCTGCCAGGCCAGCAAGACCGCCGCTGCGACGGCCAATACCGGAGAAATGCCGGCCATCCACCGCACCGCGAGGGCCGCGATCAGCAACACCATCAGCCAGGACAGCGGCGCATAGGCGAACAGCCACGGTGTCTCGCCACGCGCCACCGGCATCGGTTCGACGCCCTCGATCCTGAGCAGGCGCCGGCGCAGCAGGTCGAGCCACCAGGCGCGGCTGCGTGGCCCCAGGTTGGGCAGGCCGAGCGCGTCGCCCAGGATGTAGTAGCCATCGAGCCGCTGCAAGGGATTGCCGTTGAACAGCACGGTCGAGACACCCGCGACCACCAGCAGCACGAAGGCACAGTCACGCGCCAGACCGTCGTCGAGCCACAACCACAGCGGCAAGGCCAGCGCGGCGATCAGCAGTTCGGCCATGATGCCGGCTGCGCTGACCGCGATGCGGGCGCGGCGCTGGGCAAAGCCGGTGGCCGCCGACGCATCGACATAGGGCACCGGCATCAGCAGCATCAGCGTGACGCCGGCCTCGTGGACCTGGCCGCCCCAGCGCCGTACCGCCATGCCATGGGACAACTCATGCACCAGCTTGACCGGCAGGTACAGCACGGCAGCCAGCAGCGCGAACCGGGGCGATGCCATCCAGTGAAGGCCATGTGCCCACAGCTGCGGCGCATTCTGCAGCGCCAGCACCAGCAGGCTTGCCACCAGCAGCGACCAGATCCACCCGCCGGCGCGGGAGAACACGATGTCCTGCAAGGGGGTGAGCCGGCGCAGCAGGGCCGAAGGATCGCCCAGGGGAATGCGCCATGCGAGCAGACTGGCGCGGCTGCGCGACCGTGCCAGCTTGTCCAGGTGCGGCAGCAAGGTGTCGAAGTCGGCAGCGTGGTCGATCTGCACCAGTGCGGCTTCGCGCAGCTGCGCCAGCAGGTCGATGAATTCGTCCTGGGTCACGGCATCATGGGAGCGGTGCAGCGACTGGTCCCACACCTGCTGCACGGTGAGGCGTGCGTCCAGTCGCGCGGCGATCGCATAGGCCGCCGCGTTCAGGCGTACGCTGCGACTGCGCGCCGGGTCGGTCAGCACGAACCAGGTTTCGCCGCGCACGCGCTGGCGCTGCACCTTCAGCTGCGTGGACAGGCGCGGACGCAGACCTGCGACCCGGTGCCAGCGGCTGCTGTGGACGACGGTCATGGCGCGCGGCGACGGGACATGGGCAGGGTCAGCCGATCCACGACCACCAGGCGAGCCGCAGGCGCATCAGCGCATGGCGACTCCACCCCCACAAGAGCGGCAGCCGGCCGACCACCAGGTCGGCACGCCCAATCAGGCCGGGACGCAGGCCGTCGGGGGCTTCGGTCAGCCGCGTCTGCACTTCGAAGATGTTGCGGCCCTCGACCGCGCGCGCCAGCGGCGTGATGCGTTCGACCTGCAGCGCCTGGTGCTGCCAGGGCAGGGAAGACAGCACCAGTTGTCCGGTCTGACCCTCCCGCACCTGTGCGATGTCGGTCTCGTCGATGTCGACGACGACCCGGTACTGGTCGGTCGATGCCAGGGTGAGCAGCGCATCGCCCTGGCGCACCGGCGCGCCGATCGACTGGCTCAGATCGCCCTGGACCACCAGCGCATCGAACGGCGCGGTGATGCGCCCGCGCGTGCGCTGCTGCGCAATCAGTGCCAGCTGTGCCTGGGCTTCGTTGACCCGCTCGAAACTGGTGCTGGCACCCACACGGTCGGACTTGGCCATGGCCGCCGCATAGGCGTTCTCGGACTGCGCGAGCTGGCTTCGCCAGCGGTCCTGTTCCAGCTGCAGGTCTTCCTCGATCAGGTCGACCAGCGGCGCGCCGGCCTTGACGCGGTCGCCGGGGCGCACATGGGCGGTCTTGATGAAGCCGTCGGTCGGAGCCGAAAGGACACGCTGCTGCGCCCCTTCGATCCGCGCCCGGCCGCTGACGGCATGGTCCAGCGGAACCAGCGTGAGGAAGGCCACGCCCAGCAGACCTGCCAGCAACAGGATGCGGGTCGTGCGCCGGCGTGGCTGGCGCAGGTCGGACAGGGTCTGCGTCATGCCGCGGCGCAGCCGCTGGTGCCAGGCCTGCTCGCCGTGGCGCATCCAGCGCAGTGCGGGCGCCGCCAGTGACAACCACTGTTCGAGCTGCTGCATCTCGGCTGTCGTGATGGCCGTGCTGCCGTCGCGCTGCACCGAGACCGCAGCGAACACCACACCATCGATGCCCAGCGGCAGACTGGCGACCGCGCCGCCGATGCTTTGCTGCCATTGCCGGTGTTCCAGCCGGATCCAGTCGGTCGCAGGTGTTGCACCGTCAGCATCCGCGGGTGGCCAGCACAGCGGTACGCCCTGGTCGATCGCTTCGTCGATGGCACCCAGCAGCGCCTGCGTGTCCGCCGCATGCGGCTGTGCCAGCTCCGGGCTGGAGCTGGCAAGCACCCAGGTCTTGTCGTCCTCGTGCCAGGCCAGGACCACGCGGTCGAAGCGCCCCAGCAGCGCCAGCTGGCTCACCAGCTGGTGCGCCGCCGATGCCAGGCGGGTCGCAGACAGCAGGCTGGCGTACAGGGCCAGCGAATCGGCAGCAGGGCTGCGGGGCGTCGGCTCAGCGGCCATGCGCAAGACCGGTCGTGGGCAAGGCCGTGTCGCGGGCTGCAATCCGGGGATGAACCGGCGCAGCCATCAGCGCGGTGCCATCCGTCCGACGGCCGTACGTGGCGGCTGGCACGGCCCGTGCAAGGACTCGCCAGCCGAGCAACAAAGCGGCACCAGGGTATTCATGAAAGGCATTCTAGGGCGCCATTGTGGTGCGTGAATGGCGCGTCCCCATGCGCCTGCGATCGGTTTCGGTGAACTCATGGTTTTTTCTGATGCCGGGCGTGGGCCCAGCCGTTATGCTGGTCGCGTTGGAAATCAAGCATTTATCAGAACACACAAGGAGTTGGAGCATGTACAAGCGCATCCTGATGGCCTACGACGGCTCGGAGGCAGGGCAGAACGCCTTGCTCGAATGCAAGGACCTGATGCAATGGACCGGCGCCGCGCTCACGCTGGTGGCGGTGATGCCGCACCATATCGACTTCATCGGTGCCGAGGGTGGCTTCTACGATCCGCAGATCACCGAGCGCGAGAAGGAGAACTACGCGAAGATCCTGCAGCAGGGGCTGCAGGTGCTGTCCAAGGCGGGCTTTGCCGCCAATGGCGAGGTGCTTGTGGGCGAGACCATCAGCGAGATCACAGGGTATGCCAAGAAGATCGAGGCCGACCTGATCGTCGTCGGCCACAAGCATCTGGACAGCCTGGCGGCGCGCTGGTGGCGGGGCTCGAGTTCCGGCGCCCTGATCGAGCATGCCCATTGCAGCGTGCTGGTGGCAATCACCAATTAGCGATTTTTTAGGATTTCGCTAAGCTGTTCTTAACAAGCGGGCAGCGTCCTTTTTCCTAGACTGGCGATGCGGTTTGCGGTGACTCCGGTGCCTTCGTGCCGGGCCGGCAGACTGGTTGCAGGCGATGGCCTGGGAGAGAGGAATTCCGTGAAAACCACAATTGAAGAACAACAGCAGCTGGCGTTGACGCAGGGGCGTGACCGGATGGACATGTATACCGCCATCCACAAGGCCTTGCGCGCCATGATGTGCGACACACTGGTCGCGGTGGGGCGGCTGGATCCGCAGGATGAACCCGAGGTGGTCCACACCGCGCAGCGGGTGTTCGACCTGCTGGATATCTGCCGTGCGCACCTGGCGCACGAAAACGCGTTCGTGCATGTGCCGATGCAGGCGCAGGCGCCCGGCAGCGCCGACGCCGCCGCGCAGGAGCATGTCGAACACGAGCACCACATCGCGCAGCTGAGCCATCTGACCGGCGCCATGGTCCGGTCGGCGGCGGCGCTGCGCGCACCGCTGGCGCTGGCCCTGTACCGTGCGCTGGCATTGTTCGTCGCCGACAACCTGCGCCACATGGCGCATGAGGAGACGCAGCACAGCGTGACGCTGTGGGCGCATTTCAGCGACGCCCAGTTGCACGAGATGCACGGCAACATTCTGGCCAGCATCGGTCCGCAGGAGATGGCGACGACGATGCGCTGGATGATTCCCGCCTGCAACCCGCAGGAGCGCGCCGAGACGCTGCTGGGCATGCGCGCCGGGGCCCCGGCACCGGTGTTTCAGGCCGTGGTCGAGGGTGTGCGTCCGCACATGGACGATTCCGGCTGGGCCAAGCTGTGTGTGGTGCTCGACATCGCACCGCAGCCGGGTCTGACGGCCACCGTGGCCTGAGAGAGCCTGCAGACGTTTCAGGGCCTGTCGTCGACCAGTTGAATCGGCTGGGGCACGTGCAGGCGGAAGCGTCCGCGGCCGGTCTTCTCGATCCGGATGACGGCCGCGTGTTCGGTCAGCCGGCGCTGCAGCAGCAGCAGCCGTGCCTCCAGGTTGTCGGTCAGCTCGGGCAGGCCGATGGCCGGGTCGAGCCGCAGTTCCCGGTTGGAGAATTCGCAGCGACCCAGGCGTTGGTGGTCGTTCACCAGCTTCCAGAAGATGGCGCCGGCGACGCCCTTGATCAGGTAGTCGTCGTCGATGAAGATGCTGTTGTTGACCCGATAGCGCCGGATGCGCAGCGCAGTGCGGCCATCGCTCGGTCGGGGCTCGGCCTGGGCGGTCGCATGTGTCGCACCCGACAGTTCGGGCAGGTCATTGCCGTCGAGCAGGTGCATGGCCGCGGCAAGCTGGCCGGCAAAGGCCACCAGCATGTCTTCCTGTTCGAAATCGAAGCGCAGCTCCTGCGGGCTCTCGGCAAACAGCGCACCGCGCAGTTGCCCTGCCGACACCAGCGGCACCGCCAGCTGGCTGTGCGGCTCCTTCAGCCCCGGGTAGGGAATGTGGGTGTCCAGCGCAAGGTCGGGCATGTTGTTGCGCCAGCTGCTGCGCACGGCCGCGTGGTACAGGTAGGCATTGGTCATGTGCATGATGCGCACCGGCGTCTGCTGCTCGGCGGCCACGCCGATCACACCCTCGCCCAGGTCGATCTCGGACCCCACGCCGGAGGTCGGGTAACCACAGCTGGCCACCGTGTACAGCCGCTGTGTCACCGGATCCAGCATCAGCACCATGGCATGTTCGGTGACCAGGATGTTGCGCATCGCGTCCAGCGCCACGCCGAGCAGTTCTTCGAGCGTCGTGCTGCGTGCCAGGCGCTGGCTTGCGCTGCGCAGGTCGGCCAGCACGGCGCAGCGCGGGGGCGGCGGCACCAGGGGCTGGCCGGGCACGGATTCGATGTGCAGCACCTCGTAGATGTCCGAACCCCGCAGCTGGAACACGCCCGCCATGCCGGTGTGCGAGGCGATGCCGGCCAGTTGCGCCTTCATGGCCTCGAACACCGGTCCGCTGTCCACCGTGCGGGCATATCGCAGGTGCAGGCGGAAGAACGCGCCGGTCAGCGGATGCACGACCAGCACCGTGGTCTGCGGGTTGGCCAGGATGTTGTGGCGGGTCTTGTTGAAGAACTGGAAAGACAGCGCGACGTGGCCGTCGTCGGCATAGAACACCTGCGAGACATAGGCCACGTTCGGCATGCCGTCGGCACCCGCGGTGGCCATCACCGCCGGGATCGCGCCTTCCAGGCAGGGCCGGATGTCGGCCAGTCGCAGCTCGGCTGGCGCCATCACGGACTGCCTGCGGCTGCGGCACCGACCGCCTGCCCGGCATGCGGGCCCGGTGTCTGGTCGAAGGCCTGCGCCGGCGTGAAGCTGACTGCCACCAGGTCGTCGAGCGTGCTGGAGAACATGGCGCGGGCAAACGCCGGAGGGTAGCCGATCAGTCCGAGTTCCTGTTCCATCGAGGCCAGGTACCGGTCGAGGGCCGGCTGGTCCGCCGCATCGGCGGCACGAACCCGTGCGCCGGTGCCCTTGAGCTGCAGCGAACGGTGCGAATGGGGCTGGCTGAACACCACCGCCAGGCGTCCGGTGCTGTGGATGTCCTGCAGCAGCTGGACCGACTGGCTGCGCGACAGGTACAGGGTGATGGCGTCGCCACTCGGTGCCACGGAACTGCCCATGGCGCGCATCAGGCTCGGACGCAGGTCCAGGCCACAGGCCGAGACGATGACCGACACGCCCTTGACCATCAGGGCCAGCATTTCCGGCGGAATCGACGCAGTGGCCGGGGTCGCGCGAGGGCTTGGCATGGCGCCAGAGTATAGATTTGTCAGGCGTCCGTGGTAGCGGTTTTACCAGTCCTCCTTGACCGCCAGCACCACATCGTGCCGCGCTGCGGTGCGACCCGCCAGCCAGGCGGTGGCGGTTCCGGCGGCCACCGTGGCGCCGCACAGTGCAGCCAGCTGGGCCCAGGGTAGCCACAGGTCCATGGTCCAGTGAAAACTTTGCGGGTTGACCACATGCACCAGGATCAGACTGACGCCCAGGCCCAGCAGCAGCCCGGCCAGTGCGCCGACAGCGGTCCAGGCCAGCCCTTCGCAGGCGACCAGGGTCAGCAGCTGGCGCCGCGTCAGGCCCAGGTGCACCAGCAGGCCGAATTCCTTGCGCCGCGCCAGCACCTGGGCGCTGAAGTTCGCCGCCACCCCGAACAATCCGATCGCCACCGCAACCGCCTGCAGCCAGTAGGTCACCGCGAAGCTGCGATCGAAGATGCGCAGCGAGGTGGTGCGCAGTTCGCTGGCGCTGGCCATCTCCAGCAGGCCGGGTCCCTGCAGGCGGTCCACCAGTGCACGCACATCGCGCTGCACCTGGGCGGCATCGGCGCCGGGTGCCAGCGACAGCGCCAGGTCGTTGACCTGGCGGTCACCGGTCAGGCGCACATAGTCGTCGCTGTCGATGGCAATGGCGCCGAACTGGCGCGCGTAGTCGCGCCAGACGCCGGCCACGAACAATCGTGGCGCCGCGCCGGCCGGAGTGCCGGTGCGTGGACCCAGCGCGGCGCTCAGCTGCGGATAGGCCGCACCCACCTCGATGCCGTACAGCGCCTGCAGCGGCTCGCTGATGTATACCGCGACCGCGTCGGCAGGCACGGGGCGCAAAGGTCCGACCAGTGCCAGGTTGCGCTCCGGCCGGGGCAGCGGGCGTGCCAGCAAGGCCACCGCGGGCCGGTCGGCGGCCAGGTTCAGGCTCAGGGCCCGCACCGGGGAGACTGCCATCACGCCCGGTACTGCGGCGATGGCACGCACCAGCGCCGGCGCCAGGCTGGGACCGTCGCCGCCACCCCCCTGGCGCAGGTACAGGTCGGCAGGCAGCACCACGGCAAGCCAGTCCTGCACCGAATGCCGGAAGCTGGCCACCATCACGGTCAGCGCGACCGCCAGGCTCAGCGATGCGACCACGCCGCTGACCGCGACCGCGGCGCTGCCGCGCACCCGGCGCGCGCGCTCGACAGCCAGCATCGGTAACAGGAACCGCGCCAGCAGCGGCGCCAGCCGGTCATACACCAGGGCGATCAGTGACGGCAACGCGGCGATGCCACCGACCAGCAGCAGCGCGATCGCCAGGTAGGCCGCCAGCGCCATCCCCCACAGCGGCGGCGCCAGCGCCAGCAGTGCGCAGGCCAGCATCAGCCCCAGCGCGCGCCAGGGACGGCTGCCCGAACGCATCTCCAGCCCCAGGCCCTTGAGCGTGCGTGCCGGCGGCAGCTGGCCGGCGGCATGCGCCGGCACCCAGGCCCCGACCATGGCCGCCAGCACGCCCAGGAGCCCATAGCCCAGGGCGGCTGCGGTACTCCACTGCAGGCTGGGCGCGACGCCCCGGAAATAGCCGCCGCCCAGGTCGCCACCGAGCCAGCGCAGCGCCAGCCAGGCCAGCAGCGTACCCAGCAGCACTCCCAGCGCGCTTCCCAGCAGCCCGAGCACCAGCGATTCCGCCAGCACCAGCCGCAGCCGCTCGCGGCCGGACAGGCCCAGCACCCCGAGCAATGCGAATTGCTGGGCACGCTTGCTCACGCTCAGCGCCTGTACCGAAAACACCAGAAATGCCCCGGTGAACAGTGCCACCAGGGCCAGCACCGTGAGATTGACGCGGTAGGCGCGCGACAGGTTGCCGATGCTGCTGCGCGTATCCGGCGGGGGCTCCACGACCAGGCCGGCCGGCCACAGCGGGTCGGCGCGCAGCCGGGCGGCGACCGCGGCCGGATCCAGCCCGGCCTGCAGCCGCAGATCGATGCGCGAGAGGCGACCGGTCTGGCCCAGCAGGTCCTGCGCGGCGCCGATGTCCATGACGGCCAGCGGCGCGCCGCTGGCGTTCACGCTGCCTGCGACCAGCAGCTGCTGCCGCCCGGCACCGGTCTGCAGCGACAGGCCGGTCTGGCGGCCGGGCGTCAGACCGAGTTCGCCGGCGGCAGCGGCATTGAGAAACACCGACTGCGGATCGAACAAAGCCATGCGGGGCGCGTCCGGCGCGGGAATCGGCACCATGGCCGGCGCCAGACGGGCGACCAGCAGGCCGTCCACGCCAATCAGCTGCAGCGCCAGCGGCCGACCCGCCGGGCGCGGTACCAGCGCCCGCGATTCGAGGATGGGCGAGGCGGCCAGCACCTGCGGGTCGGTGGCCAGGCGGCCATAGATGTCTTCGTCGAAAGTGGCGGCCACAGCGCGCACCTGCAGGTCGGCCTGCCCGTCGACCGAGCGCACGGCCTGGGCAAACTCCTGCAAGGCCGACTGGTTGATCAGCGAGACCGACAGGGCCAGCGCAACGCCCAGCATCACGGCCGCAATGGCGGCGGCATTGCGCCAGGGATGGTGGCGCAACTCCTGCCAGGAAAAGGTCTTCAACAGTGCAAGCACAAGCCAGTATATTGAGCACCTGGCAGGAATCGGGCGGCCGCGCGCAATGCGGTGTCTTGCCGCATGCGGACGCGCCGCACCGTCCGACAATCCCGAACCCAGTCCATCGCAATCCACCGAGAAAGAGCCGCGCCCCATGACCCCCTTGCCCACATTCGACGATGTCGTCGCCGCTGCCCGACGCATCGAAGGCCACGCCCACAAGACCCCCGTGCTGCGCTCCAGCACGCTGGACCAGCGCCTGGATGCCCAGCTGTTCTTCAAATGCGAGAACTTCCAGCGCATGGGTGCGTTCAAGTTCCGGGGCGGCTTCAACGCGCTGGCGCGCTTCGACGCGGCCCAGCGCAAGGCCGGTGCGCTGGCCTTCTCCAGCGGCAACCATGCCCAGGCGATCGCCTTGTCGGCGCGGCTGCAGGGCATCAGCGCCGTGATCCTGATGCCGATCGACGCCCCGCAGGCCAAGATCGACGCCACGCGCGGATACGGAGCCGAGGTGGTGCTGTTCGACCGCTTCACACAGGACCGCGAACAGCTGGCGGCCGACCTGGCGCGCGAGCGCGGCATGACGCTGATCCCGCCATTCGACCATCCGGACGTGATTGCCGGCCAGGGCACGGCGGCCAAGGAGCTGTTCGAGGAGGTCGGTCCGCTCGACTACCTGTTCGTCTGCGTCGGCGGGGGCGGGCTGATCAGCGGGTGTGCGCTGTCGGCCCGCGCGCTGTCGCCGCAATGCAAGGTCATCGGCGTCGAACCTGAGGCCGGCAACGATGCCCAGCAGTCGCTGCGCAGCGGCGCCATCGTGCGCATCGCCACACCCAAGACCATTGCCGACGGCGCGCAGACGCAGTCGGTCGGCCAGCTGACCTTTCCCATCATGCAGCGCGATGTCGATGACATCGTGACGGTCAGCGACGCGCAACTGGTCGAGACCATGCGCTTTTTTGCCGAACGCATGAAGATCATCGTCGAACCCACCGGCTGCCTGGGCGCGGCGGCCGCGTCATTGGGCGGCCTGCCACTGGCCGGCAAACGCGTGGGCGTGATCGTCAGCGGTGGCAATGTCGACCTGCAGCGCTTCAGCCAGCTGGTGGGTGCCGCCCCATGATGCGGCGCCTGGCTGCGGCCGCGGTCGGCCTGTGCCTGTTTGGCGCGGCATTGGCGCAGAGCCAACCTGTGGCCGACCCGGAATCCATGGCCCGGGAGGCCCTGGGCTCCGAGCCCGGCTGGGCCTCGGTGGCGCTGTGGCGGCAGGGGCAACTTGCGCAGGCCACGGTCCGGCGTGATCCGGGAACGGGTGGGGCGCAAGCCGAGCGTCTTGCGGTCAGCGGGCCGGCGCCGCTGTTCGAGATCGGTTCGATCAGCAAGCTGTTCACCGGCCTGTTGCTGGCGCAGGCCGTCGAGCGCGGTGAGTTGTCGCTGGACGATACGCTGGGCCAGTTGCTGCGTGGTACGGTGGATTTCGCATCCGGGCGCGTTGCGGCCATCAGCCTGCGGCAACTGGTCACGCACAGTTCCTGCCTGCCGCGCCAGTTCGGCAACGTGCGCGATTTCGAGGCACAGATCCGGGACGCCGACCGGGTCGACCTGCTGCTGGCGCTGGAACGTCAGCAGATCGACGCGACCGCACCTTGCCCTGCGCTTTACAGCAACTACGGCATCGCATTGCTGGCCGAAGTCCTGGTACGGCGCTACGACAAGCCATGGGAACTGCTGGTCCGTGAACGTATCACGGAGCCGCTGGCCATGCGCGACACACGGGTGCAGCTGGGTGATCAGGCCGATCGGCTGGTGCCGGCGTTCTCAGGGCCTTCATCTGCCTCGGCCTGGCCGATGAAGGCATTCGCCGGCGCCGGGGGGCTGCGCGCCAGTGCCCAGGACATGGTGGTGTTCGGGCGCGCTCTGCTGCAGGGCCGCGCCGGACCGCTCGGGCCTGCTGCCGAGCGGTTGCTGACGCCGCTGGGGACTTACGAGGGCCGTGAGATCGGTTATGCGGTATTCATCCATGGTCCACCCGAGCGCCGTACCTATTCGCACGACGGCCTGACCGGTGGTTACCGCGCCTTGCTGACCCTGTCGCCCGACAACGGCGAAGTCTTGGTGGCGCTGGTCAGCAACCGGCAGGCGCCGCTGTCGGCGATGGCGCAGGCCTGGTGGGCGCGGCGTTACCCGGTCAGCGACCGGGCGATCGACCTGCCGCCATCGGCGCTGGCACCGCTGGCCGGTGTCTACCGCGCCGACAACGGGCTGGCCCTGACCGTCACACTGGATGATGGCCGCCTGTACGTGCGTTCGCGTGGTGGCGTGTTCCGGGCCTATATCGCAGTGGCACCGGACAGCTTCACCCGGCCCGCCGGTGGCGCACGCGTCGACTTTGCACGCGAAGGCACACGGGTGACCGGTCTGACGCTGGAGCAGGCCGGTAACAGGTTCAGAACCACCCGTACGACGCAGCCAGTTCCGGAGCAGGTCGTGCTGCGTGCAGGTGCGGCGCAGGCTTTTGTGGGCCATTTCGTGGTGGCCAACGCAAGCGGGCCGAAGATCGCGTTCGACGTGCGGGACGAGCACGGCCAGTTGATGGTGCGTTCCACGCGTTTTCCGTGGGAGCCGGTGTTGCCAATTCCGGGGCAGGTCGACCGGTTCCGTTACGACAATCCCGAGGCCGAACTGCAGTTCGAACGTGATGTATCCGGGCGGGTCGTCGCACTGGTCCTGCACCAGCGTGGCACATTGCGCGCGCTGCGTACGCCCGACTGAGCGGCCCCGGGGCCCATGCCCGCTGTGCGGCGGGTTTGATTTTTGTCAAAGGCGGGTGCAGTTGCCAGGAAAAGATCTTGAAATTTTTCCAGGCCCCTTCAATTGATCGTCAGACGGCCCGCAGTGGTGCCGCCAAGCTTCACATTGCAAGGAGTTACACCATGAATTCACTGATGACACGTGGCAGCCTGTTCGACGATTTCTTCCGCGACGTGGCGCCTGGCTTCTATGTACGGCCGCTGCATGGCGACAACCTGCCGGCGCCCTCGCAGATCAAGGTCGACCTCAAGGAGACCGACAAGGCCTACACCGTCCAGGCGGAGGTGCCAGGCGTCTCCAAGGAAGACATCCATGTGTCGATCGAGGGCAATGTCGTGACGCTGCGGGCCGAGGTCAAGCAGCAGGACAGCCAGAGCGAGGGCGAGAAGGTTCTGCGCACCGAGCGTTACTATGGTGCGGTGGCGCGCAGCTTCCAGCTGCCGCAGGACATCGACCAGACACAGGCCAAGGCCAAGTACGACAACGGCGTGCTGTCGCTGACCTTGCCCAAGAAGACCGCCAGCGGCTCGCAGCGCCTGGCCATCGAATAAGGCGTCGCGCCATCGGCGCTTGGCCTACAATCCGGCCATCACCGGGGGTGTCGTTGCAGCTGCGAGGCTGGCGCGACTGAGAAATACCCCACTCACCTGATCTGGGTCATGCCAGCGTAGGGAGCGTGATGAGAGAAGGGTCCATCGCTTTGCGCGATCCGTTTTTTCAGGCGCCCCCCAGCGGGCGCATTGAAAGGATGGACACGATGTTGCGACGGACCTTTTCTCTTTGGGCAGCCAGCCTGGCGGCGTCCGGTCTTCTGCTGGCAACCGGCGCGGCGTCGGCGCAGGAACTGCGGGTGCTGGTGCACAGCTCGTTCTCGCTGCCCAAGCCCATGCTGGCGCAGTTCGAGGCGCAGTCGGGCATCAAGCTCAGCATCATCAAGGGCGGTGACGCCGGCGAGATGCTCAACAAGCTGATCCTGACCCGTGCCCAGCCGATTGCCGATGTCGTGTTCGGGATCGACAACGCCTTGATGGCCAAGGCCCGGGCAGCCGATGTGCTCAGCCCCTATGCCGGCGCAGCGACGCAGCGCGTGGCGGCCGTCCCGCTGGACGGCCCCGTGGTCGCGGTGGACTATGGGTATGTGAACCTGAATTACGACAAGGCCTGGTTTGCCAAGAGCGGCCTGGCCTTGCCGCAGAAGCTCGACGACCTGGCACAGCCGGCCTACCGCGATCTGCTGGTGGTGCAGAACCCGGCGACCTCGAGCCCCGGTTATGCCTTCCTGCTGGCGACCATCGCCGGCATGGGCGAGGAAGCCGCTTTCGACTGGTGGGGCCGCATGCGCGCCAACGGCCTGAAGGTGGCCAAGGGCTGGAGTGAGGCCTACTACACCGAGTTCACGCGCAACGGCGGCAGCCGTCCGCTGGTGGTCAGCTACGCCAGCAGCCCGGCCGCCGAGGTGTTCTACAGCAAGGAGAAGATCACCGAGTCGCCGACGGCCAACCTGTTCCTCAAGGGCGGTGTGTTCCGCCAGGTCGAAGGTGTGGCCCTGGTCAAGGGCGGCCAGCAGAGCGAGGCCGCCGGCAAGTTCATCGAGTTCCTGCGCTCGCCGCCGGTGCAGGAAGCCTTGCAGACGACGATGTGGATGTATGCCGCCGAGCCGCGCACGCCCCGCCCCGAGGTGCTGCGCCACGCCGTGGAGCCGACCGCCTTCGACAACCCGCCTGCGGAGCTGATGGCGCAAAAAGGCGCGGACTGGGTGAGCCGCTGGACCCGCGTGGTGCTGAAGTAGCCTGCCAGCGGACGGCGTCGGCCCGATTCCGACGCCGTCCGCAGTGCCCGCATGGCCATGCATCGCAAGCGCATCCCACCCGTCCTCTGGCTGGGCCTGGTTCCGCTGTCGTTCCTGTCGCTGGTGATGCTGGCGCCGCTGCTGCGCATCGGTGTCGAGGCGGTGACCGGCGCCAGCGGGGCGACCGGGGCCATGGTGGCCGACCTGTGGCGCGAAGACTACCTGCGCTGGCGCATCATGTGGTCCTTTGTGCAGGCCGGCGCCACCTGCATCGCTGCCCTGGTGCTGGCCGTGCCGGTGGCATGGGTGCTGGCACGCTTTCGTTTTGCGGGACGCGGTCTGCTGCTGCGGCTGTTGATGCTGCCCTTCGTCGTGCCGACGCTGGTGGCGGCCATGGGCGTTCTGGCGCTGTGGGGACCGCACGGCCTGGTGTCCGGCTGGTTCGGCATCCATCTGCAGGACACGCCTTGGCTGCTGCTGTACGGCAATCTTTTCTTCAATCTGTGCCTGGTGGTGCGTGCCGGCGTCGATGCGCTGGGCCATGTCAGTGCCGCCCGGGTGGCGGCCGCACGCACGCTGGGTGCATCGCCATGGCGCGTGTTCTGGCGTGTCGAGTGGCCAGCCATCGTGCCCTGGCTGGCATCGGCCCTGTGCCTGGTGTTCCTGTACTGCCTGTCCGGCTTCGGCCTGGCCCTGGTCCTGGGCGGCCAGCGCTATGCCACGGCCGAGGTCGAGATCTACACCCTGGTGGCGCATGAACTGCAGTTGGCCCAGGCCGGCGTGCTGACGGTGTGCATGGCGCTGCTGACGGCGCTGGTGGCACTGGCCTATGCCTGGATCGAGCAGCACCTGGCCATTCCCGGGCGCCCCGACGCGATTGCATTGCGCCGCCCGGCGTCCTGGCGGCAATGGGCCGCGGTCGGTGGCGCAGTGCTGGTGCTGGGGGTGTTCTGCGGCGCGCCGCTGCTGGCGATCGCGGTGCGGGCGGTGCAGGCCGGGGCGCCTGCATGGGCGACCGTGCTGGAGGACGACAGTCTGCAGGCGGTGGGCAACACGCTGCGTTTCACCGCCGCGGCGCTGGTGCTGGCGGTGGTGCTGGGCGTGACGCATGCGCTGGCGGCACGCCGCTCGGTGTGGCTGCGCGCGGCCGCCTTCTTGCCGTTCGTGGTGTCGCCGGTGGCGGTGGCATTCGGCCTGCTGCTGCTGTACCCGCAGTGGACCGCCAGCCTGTGGATCCTGGTGGCCGCCTATGCCTTGCTGGCCTATCCGTTCGTCGCGCAATCGCTGGGTGCGGCGCTCGACCAATTGCCGCTGCATCTCACACAGGCTGCCCGCACGCTGGGGGCCACGCCCTGGCGCCTGTTCTGGCGCGTGACGCTGCCGCTGGTGCTGCCCTCGCTGCGCCGGGGCATGGCCTTTGCCGCGGCGACGGCATTGGGCGAATTTGCCGTGACCCTGTTCCTGTCGCGACCGGAGTGGACCACGCTCACGACCCTGATCTATGAACGCCTGGGCCGCCCTGGTGCGGGCAACCGCGATGCGGCGCTGGTGCTGGCGGCGCTGCTGATGCTGCTGGCCTTGATGGCCTTTCTTCTGATCGACAACCCGGGCAGGCGCGACGGCACGCGCACGCGCCTGGTGGCGGGAGCCGCCCATGCTTGAACTGCGCGCCATCCGCAAGACTTTTGATGACAACGCCGGTGGGCACTGGCTGCTGGCCGACGGGCTGGACCTGGTCGTCGCGGCCGGCCAGACGGTGGCGGTTCTGGGTCCCTCCGGAAGCGGCAAGAGCACCTTGCTCAAGATCATTGCCGGCCTGGAGGCGCAGGACGGCGGGCAGGTGCTGTTCGATGGTGACGACCTGGCCGGCGTGCCGACCGAGCGCCGGCGCTTTGCACTGATGTTCCAGGATTTCGCGCTGTTTCCGCATCTGAACGTGCTCGACAACGTGGCCTTCGGGCTGGTGGAGCAGGGGCAGGGCCGCGCGGCCGCGCGGGCGCAGGCGCTGGACCTGCTGGGCTTGTTCGGCCTGCACAAGCATGCGCGCCAGAAGGTCTGGAAGCTCTCCGGCGGTGAACAGCAGCGGGTGGCGCTGGCGCGGGCACTGATCACGGCGCCGCGACTGCTGCTGCTCGACGAGCCGTTCTCGGCACTCGATGCGCAGCTGCGCGCCAGCCTGCGCAGCGAATTCTCCGAACGCATCGCCGCCGCCGGCATCGCCACCGTGCTGGTGACCCATGACGAGGGTGAGGCGCGGGCGATGGCGCAGCAGGGCTTCCGACTGGACCAGGGGCGGCTGTCCCGCATCTGGTAGCTCCGCCGTCAGGCGCCGCTCCTCGCACGAGGACCCGCTGCTATGCTTGCGCGCCATGCACGACCACCGATTCTCCGACCTGACCGGCCAGCGCGATTTCATGCGCTTCTGGGTGGCACGGCTGTTCGGCACGGCGGGCAACCAGATGCTGATGGTGGCGATCGGCTGGCAGATGTACGACCTGACCGGAAGCGCCTGGGACCTGGGCCTGGTCGGCCTGTACCAGTTCGTGCCGGCGCTGCTGTTCACACTGGTCGCCGGCCATGTGGCGGACCGCTGGCACCGGGGCCGCATCGTCGCGTTCTGCATGGTGGCGCAGGCCCTGGTGGCCGCGGTGCTGGTGCTCTCCACGATCGGCTTCGGCGCGCAGGCACCCTGGGTTTCGCGCACGCTGCTGCTGGCCGTGTCGGTCGTGCTGGGGCTGGCGCGTGCCTTCCAGATGCCGGCGATGCAGTCGCTGACACCTAATCTTCTTCCGTCGGCGCTGCTGGCGCGCGGCATGGCCTTCGCGTCGGCCGGCACCCAGGCCGCCATCATCGGCGGCCCGGCGCTGGGGGGCCTGCTGTTCGTCGCCGGTGCGCAGGCCGTGTATGCCGCCTGTGTGCTGGCATTTGCCATTGGTTGCGTGCTGGTGTTCCTGCTGCGGTATCCGCATGTGGCACGCGTCCATGAGCCGGCATCGCTCAAGACCTTGTTCGCCGGCCTGGGTTTTGTCTGGCAGCGCAAGGTCTTGCTGGGTGCCGTGTCGCTGGACTTGTTCGCCGTGCTGCTGGGCGGGGCGACCGCCTTGTTGCCGATGTTTGCCAAGGACATCCTGATGGTCGGCCCCTGGGGGCTTGGCATGCTGCGCGGTGCACCGGCCGTGGGATCGCTGGTCATGTCGGCCTGGCTGACCCGCTGGCCGCTGCGCCAGCGGGTCGGGCGCACCTTGCTGTTGGCGGTGGCCGTGTTCGGCGTCTGCATGCTGGTGTTCGGACTGTCGACCTCGTTCTGGCTGTCGATGGCGGCGCTGGTGGTCTCGGGCGGTGCCGACACGGTCAGTGTCGTCGTGCGCCAGACCCTGGTGCAGCTGGACACGCCCGATGCCATGCGGGGCCGCGTCAGTGCGGTCAACTCGGTCTTCATCGGGGCCAGCAACCAGCTGGGCGAATTCGAGTCCGGTGCCACGGCGGCGCTGCTCGGTCCGGTGGGGTCGGTGGTGCTGGGCGGACTGGGCACGGTGCTGGTGGCGCTGGCCTGGGTTCGGCTGTTTCCTGCACTGGCGCGTCGCGACCGGCTGGATGAACGCTGACGGCGCTGTTGCCGTGACCTGCGGTGCCCATTGAAGGGGCATGCCCGTGCGGCTGCGCAACCGGGCAGAGCCTTGTGCCAGCAGGTTAGACTGAAGATGCATTGAACCGACAAGCCTGACAAGGAGCAAGAACCCATGGCATTGCCAGACGATGGCACCGCTGCCGGTGCCGGACACGGCGCCGGCGATCCGCTGCCGCCCCTGGGCGATGCGATCGCGACCGGGCTGTACCGGCACTACAAGGGCGGGCACTACGAGGTGCTGGGCCTGGTGCGCCACAGCGAGACGCTGGAGGTGATGGTCCTCTACCGCGCGCTGTACGGCGAGCATGGATTGTGGGTGCGGCCGCGCGCCATGTTCGAGGGACAGCTCGAGGTCGACGGCAAGCAGGTCAGGCGTTTTGCCCGCATGGACGCTGCTGCAGCGGCGCTGCCGCAGGCGGGGGCTGGCGCCGGCGCGGCTCAGGCCTGATGTCCTGCGGCACCTCGGCCATGGCAGAAATTGCAAGAGGAGGATGAAGATCATGACGGCGCGAGAGATCACGGTACAGCGGCTGTCGGCCGGAACGGTGTTCAAGCTGGTCGGGATCGGACTGGCCTGCTCGGTCATTCCGCTGTCGCTGCTGACGGGCTTGCTGTCGATGAGTGGCGCTGCGACGACGTTGATGGTGAACCGGCAGATGGTGACAGGAGTTTCGGCCCTGGTGGTCTCGCCCCTGATGGGCGCGTTGACCGTGCTGTTGCTGACGATGTTGCTGGGCTCGGGCATGGCGTTCGGCCTTTGGCTGTTCAGCAAGTTCCGGCCCATGCGCCTGCTGGTGATCGATACGCACGCGTCGGGACCGGAGCAGGCGACCCCGGCGCCCTGAGGCTGCAGCGGCTATCGGTCACTGCAGCCCCTTCGCACAGGGCTGCGGCCCCGTGTCGCGCCCGCTGGCAGTGGCCTGGCGCCAGGGATTGCGCAGTGCCCTGGGTCTGCACGCAATGCATGGGCGGCGGGTCTGGGACAATGGCAGGCACTGCGGCCATTTTTCTGCGGCAGCAACCAACCCATAGGACCCCCCCACCCATGCGTATCGCGATCATCGGCAATTCAGGATCCGGCAAGACCACACTGGCGCGCGCCCTGGCACGGGAGCACGATCTGGCTTTGCTCGACCTGGATACCGTCGCCTGGGAGAGTGGCAAGATCGCCGTGGCGCGCGACCCGCAGCAGGCCCTGGCGCAGGTGCGCGCGTTCTGTGGATCGACGGCGCACTGGGTGGTCGAGGGTTGCTACGCCGGGCTGACACGCGCGGCCTTGGCCGACGCCGATCTGTTGCTGTTCCTCGAACCCGGTGCCTCGGTCTGCCGTGCCAATTGCCACAGCCGTCCGTGGGAGCCCCATAAATTCCGCTCGCGGGAAGAGCAGGACCGGCACTTCGACCACCTGCTGGCATGGGTGGACGCCTACTACACCCGCGAGGGTGATGCCTCGCTGCACGAGCACCAGGCCTTGTTCGATGCGTTCGAAGGCCGCAAGCGCAAGCTGACCCGCCGCGTTGCCGCGACCGACATCGCCAACGTGTGCCTGCAGACCCACTGAGCGCGGCGCCGTGACAGGCGAAGCCCAGGTCCCGGCACCTCCGCATGCGGCTGCCGCGCGCCCGCAGCCGTTCGAGAGCTTGCTGCGCGAGGTCCGGGCCTGCCGCCTGTGTGCCGCGCAACTGCCGCTGGGTCCGCGCCCGGTGCTGCAACTCGATCCACGCGCGCGGATCCTGATCGCCAGCCAGGCCCCGGGGCGCCAGGCCCACGCGCAGGGTATTCCGTTTGCCGATGCCAGCGGCGACCGACTACGGGCATGGATGGGGCTGACGGCCACGCAGTTCTATGATCCGGGCCTGCTGGCCATCGTGCCCATGGGCCTGTGTTTTCCCGGCACCGGCGCGTCGGGCGACCTGCCGCCGCGGCCCGAATGCGCGCCCCGCTGGCGCGCGGAACTGATGGCGGCCTTGCCCGCGCTGCAACTGACACTGGTGATAGGCCGCTATGCGCAAGCCTGGCATCTGCCGGGAACGGCTCGCGCGGTGACCGCACGTGTGGCGGCCTGGCGGGACCATGGGCCCGGTGTCATGCCCTTGCCCCATCCCAGCGGGCGCAACAACCGCTGGTTGCAGCGCAATCCCTGGTTTGCGCAGGAACTGTTGCCGGCGCTGCAGGCGCGTATTGCCGCGATCCTGGCCGACGCGGCCTGAGCGGGGAGGGGTCCGCCATGGCGCGATGGCGCGGGCGCTGCACGGCGCTGGCAGAATCGATCGACACATGACGAAAAATGGGGAGAGAACGCATGCAGCACTGGTTCTTGCTGGCCACGGCCATCGCGCTGGAGATTGCCGGGACGACATCGATGAAACTGTCGCAGGGTTTCACCCGTATCGGGCCGTCGGTGCTGCTGTTTTTGTTTTATCTCGGCTCCATCGTGGCCCTGACACTGGCGCTGCGCAAGATCGACGTCAGCGTGGCGTATGCGATCTGGTCGGGAGCGGGTACGGCAGCGATTGCGGTGATCGGCATCCTGTTCTTTCGTGAGGATGTCAGCGCCGTCAAGCTGATCAGCATCGGCCTGATCGTGGTGGGCGTCATCGGCGTCAATCTGGGCGGCGCTCAGCACTGAGGCGGTGCGTTTCGCACAGGCCCGACCACACGTCTGTCTGGCGCAGAGCGGGCGCATCCTCCTTGAACCGGGTTTGACCCGGCATGTGGTCGGTGGTATTTTTCGCTATCGGCAACATGCGGCCGGATCGGGCCTGACAGCGAGGCCTTCTGGTGCTGTCAAAGGGGATGGGATGGCTTATCTGCAGAGCCTGGAACAGGTCGGGGCCCGCTATTGGCACGTCGCATCGGCCGTGGCATT
>JACKLL010000020.1 GCA_024235935.1 Rhodoferax sp.
GGCCTGTTCAGTCTTGGCACTCATCATGCATCCTCCATGCTGCGCATTGCGCAATTCGCCCTTGGGAGTGGCCCGGCGGCGCTCATGCGCGGATCCCCTGGGGCTTGCGGGTGTGGAAGTCGGTGGCCAGCTGGAACTGGTGCGCCATGTTCAGCAGACGGCTCTCCTGCAGGTAGTTGCCGATCAGTTGCAGACCGATCGGCATGCCAGCCGCGTCGAATCCGGCGGGCACGCTCATGCCGGGCAGGCCGGCCAGCGAGGCCGGCAGCGTGAAGATGTCGGCCAGGTAGTTGGCCAGCGGGTCCGCGCTCTTCTCGCCGATGCGCCAGGCCACGCTGGGCGCGACCGGGCCGGCAATCACGTCGCAGTCCTTGAAGGCCTGCTGGAAGTCGTCGGACAGCATGCGCCGGATCTTCTGCGCCTGCAGGTAGTACGCATCGTAGTAGCCGTGCGACAGCACATAGGTGCCGATCATGATGCGACGCTGCACTTCCGCGCCGAAGCCCTCGCTGCGGGTCTTGCGGTACATGTCCGCCAGGTCCTTGTATTGCGCGGCGCGGTGGCCGAACTTCACGCCGTCGAAGCGGCTCAGGTTGCTCGAGGCCTCGGCCGGCGCGATGATGTAGTACACCGGGATCGACAGCTCGGTCCGGGGCAGCGATACCGGCACCCGCACGGCGCCGAGCTTTTCGTACTGCGCCAGCGCGGCATCCACGGTGGTGCGCACGGCGTCGGATACGCCGGCGCCGAAAAACTCCTTCGGAACGCCGATGCGCAGGCCCTTGAGCGAGTCACCGAGCGCGCGCGTGAAGTCTTCGCGCGGCAGGTCAAGCGAGGTCGAGTCACGGTCCAGATCCGGGCCGCACATGTGGCTGAGCAGCACCGCGCAGTCTTCGGCACTGCGGGCCATCGGGCCGGCCTGGTCCAGGCTGGAGGCGAACGCGATCATGCCGTAGCGCGAGGCCCGGCCGTAGGTCGGCTTGATGCCGGTCACGCCGCAGAACGACGCCGGCTGGCGGATCGAGCCGCCGGTGTCGGTGCCGGTGCTGGCGGGCATCAGGCGGGCCGCAACAGCGACCGCGCTGGCGCCGGACGAACCGCCGGGGATGTGGTCCAGGTTCCACGGATTGCGCACCGGCTCTGGCTTGTCGTGGCCGACGGCCACAACGGCGGTGTTTTCGTTCGACGAACCCATCGCGAATTCGTCGCAGTTGAGCTTGCCCAGTGTCACCGCGCCCTGTTCCGCCAACCGGGCGACCACGGTCGCGTCGAACGGCGAGCGGTAGCCCTTGAGCATGCGCGAGCCGGCCGTGCTCGCAAAGTCGCGGGTGACGAAGATGTCCTTGTGGGCCAGGGGCACGCCTTCGAGCGCGCCGGCATGGCCGCTGGCCAGCCGTGCGTCGGCCGCACGGGCCTGGGCCAGCGTGACGTCTTCATCGCGCGCCAGGTAGGCACCCAGCGCGTCGTGGGCCTTGGCCCGGCTCAGGAAGTGTTGGGCGGTCTCCAGTGCGGAGACCTTGCGCTGGCGCAGCTGGTCGGCGAGCGCCACCAGGCTCAGGTCATGCAGGTCGGTGTCAGGTCGGGTCATCTCGGGGCGTCAGGGTGCAGGGGCGCAATGGGGTAGTCAGGGGTGGCGGCGATCTGCGGCGTTCGCTCGGTGCGGGCTGCCGCGACGGCGTTTGTGAACCCACGGGTCATTCGATGACCTTGGGTACGAGGAACAGGCCCGACTCGACCGCCGGGGCGCTGCGCTGGTTGGCTGCGCGGTTGTCGGGCTCGCTCACCTGGTCGTCGCGCAGGCGCAGGGCGATGTCACCGATGGTTGCAAATGGGTGTTCCAGCGGTTCGATGCCGGTGGTGTCGACGGCGCGCATCTGTTGCACCACGTCGAAAAAGTCGTTCAATTGGCTGAGCATGCGCTCACTTGCGTTTGAATCCAGCTCCAGCCGTGCGAGGGTGGCGATGCGCGAGATATCGGAAGATGTAAGGGACATGGCAGGTTTTAGCGGAAAACCAGCCGCGAATCCGGCCGGATGGCGCCCGAAAGCTCCGTTTCCGGGCGGGCGATAGGGTATTATCCCGCCTTTGCGCGCCATTACCCAATTGCGGAAATTGGCAGCCGCAAACAACTCACGCAGGTCATATGGCGACGGCAAACCGAGGTGTCTGCCGTGCCCGAGAGGATTTCGATGTTTGGAGCATTCCGTCAGTATTTCTCCACTGACTTGGCGATTGACCTGGGCACTGCCAATACGCTGATTTACGTACGCGACAAGGGCATCGTCCTGGACGAGCCTTCCGTGGTGGCGATCCGTCACGAAGGTGGCCCCCAGGGCAAGAAGACCATTCAGGCCGTCGGCAAGGAAGCCAAGGCCATGCTGGGCAAGGTGCCGGGCAATATCGAGGCGATCCGCCCGATGAAGGACGGCGTGATCGCCGACTTCACCGTCACCGAGCAGATGCTCAAGCAGTTCATCAAGATGGTGCATCCGCGCAGCATCTTCCGACCCAGCCCGCGCATCATCATCTGCGTTCCGTGTGGTTCGACCCAGGTCGAGCGCCGCGCGATCCGCGAATCGGCGCTGGGCGCCGGTGCCAGCGACGTGCAGCTGATCGAGGAGCCCATGGCAGCAGCCATCGGCGCCGGTCTGCCGGTCAGCGAGGCCAGCGGCTCCATGGTGGTCGACATCGGCGGTGGTACCACCGAAGTGGGTGTGATCTCGCTCAGCGGCATGGTCTACAAGGGCAGTGTGCGCGTCGGTGGTGACAAGTTCGACGAAGCCATCATCAATTACATCCGGCGCAACTACGGCATGCTGATCGGCGAGCCGACGGCCGAGGCGATCAAGAAGAAGATCGGTTCCGCGTTCCCCGGCAGCGAAGTCAAGGAAATGGAAGTGCGCGGGCGCAACCTGTCCGAAGGTGTGCCGCGCAGTTTCACCGTGTCGTCCAACGAAATCCTGGAAGCGCTGACCGATCCGCTGAACAACATCGTGTCGGCGGTCAAGAACGCGCTGGAACTGACGCCACCCGAACTCGGCGCCGACATTGCCGACCGCGGCATGATGCTCACCGGTGGCGGCGCCATGTTGCGTGACCTCGACCGGCTGCTGGCCGAGGAAACCGGTCTGCCCGTGCTGGTGGCAGAAGACCCGCTGACCTGCGTCGTGCGTGGTTGTGGCATTGCGCTCGACCACTGGGACCGCATGGTCAACATCTTCACGACGGAGTAAGCACCGTCCGGCGGCGCGCAGGTCGCGCCAGCGCCGGTTCTCGTGTGTGGGGCCGCACTGCAGCGTTGGCGCCCCGTTGCCCGGCCTTTGGGCCCGATGCCCGAGAAAATCGGACTGGCATCGAATCACCCGGCCGGGACAAGAGACAATAAGCCGCCATGCCGCTTGGAACCCTCGACAGAACACCGCCACCCCTGTTTCGCCAGGGTTTGTCGGCCTTGTCCAAGCTCACGCTGTGCAGCGCACTGGCCTTGTTCCTGATGGTCGCCGACATCCGCTACAGCTTTGTGCGGCCGCTGCGCGCCGCCATTGCCGAAGTCCTGTATCCGGTCCAGTGGCTGGTGCTGCAGCCGGTCGACTGGGTTCGCGGCGGGTCTGGCTATTTCCAGAGCCTGGCCTCGGCGCAGGCCAGCACCGAAGCCATGCGCGTCACACTGGCGCGCCAGTCGATCAAGGCGCAGGAGGTCGATCAACTGCTGCTCGAGAATGAACGCCTGCGCCAGTTGCTGGCCCTGGGCCAGCGGGTCACGTCGCCATCCATGGCGGCGCAGGTCCTGTATGACGCGGCCGATCCGTTCAGCCGCAAGATCGTCATTGACCGCGGCAAGATGCATGGCGTGGTCGCCGGCTCACCGGTGATCGACGCCTTTGGCGTGCTGGGCCAGGTCACCCGGGTCTACGGGCCCACCAGTGAAGTCACGTTGATCACCGATGGCGATCAGGCCATACCGGTGCTCAACACCCGCACCGGTGTGCGCGGTGTCGCCTTCGGCGACCTGACCGCGGCCTCCGGTGGTATGGAGCTGCGCTTCACACCGTCGGACACCGATGTGGAGGTCGGCGACGTGCTGTCCACCAGCGGCGTGGACGGCGTGTATCCGCCTGGCCTGGCAGTGGCCCGGGTCAACCAGGTGCAGCGACGCAGCGAGTCGGTGTTCGCGCGCATCAACCTGACGCCGCTGGCGCAGGTGCGCGGTACCACCCATGTCATGGTGCTGCAGCCCGTGAAGAGCCAGATCGAGGCCCGGCCCGACGATGCGGCGGCACCGGTCGCGCAGTCGTCCCGTCGATGAGAACGACCAGGATGGGAGATTTGCCATGATCATGCGCCAGGGACAGCAGCTGTTGCTGCCGGCCAACCCGCTGTTCATCCTGGGCAGCCTGCTGGTGGCGCTGCTGCTCAACATGCTGCAGAACATCGGCTTCTGGGGCCGCGCCCCGTGGATGCCCGACATGCTGGCGCTGGTGCTGGTGTTCTGGAGCGTGCACCAGCCGCTGAGGGTGGGGATTGGCGCGGCTTTCGTGTTCGGCCTGTTCATGGACGTGCACCAGGCCGGTCTGATGGGTGCGAACGCGCTGGCCTACAGTGTGCTGAGTTTCCTGGCCATCACCATCCATCGGCGCCTGTTGTGGTTCTCGGTGCCCTCGCAGGCCTTGCAGGTGCTACCCTTGTTTCTGGTGGCGCAGCTGATCAACCTGGGCGTCAAGATGCTGGCTGGCGGCGATTTCCCGGGCCTGAGCATGTTTCTGGGGCCGGTGATCGAATCGCTGCTGTGGCCTGTGGTGAGCGTGCTGCTGCTGGCGCCGCAGCGCCGCGCGCCCGACCCGGACGCCAACCGGCCGCTGTGACCGTCCAGCGCCTCTGAACCAGACCCGCGGAGACCCGACCGAGATGACCGAACTGCGCAATGTGGAAGCCGACCTGGCCCGCTTCCGCCTGCGCGTGCTGGTGGTGGGTATCGTCGTCCTGCTGTGCTTTCTGCTGCTGGTCGCCCGCCTGATGGTGTTGCAGGTGGTCCGCTACGACGACCTGCGGGCGCAGGCCGAGAGCAACCGCACCGCGGTGGTCCCGGTGGTGCCGAACCGCGGGCAGATCCTGGACCGCAACGGCATCGTGCTGGCCAACAACTATTCGGCTTACACGCTGGAGATCACGCCCTCGCGCGTGGACGACCTGGAAAAGACCATCGATGCACTGGCCACGGTGGTCGAGATCACGCCGCGCGACCGGCGCCGCTTCAAGAAGCTGCAGGAGGAGTCCCGCAGTTTCGAGTCCTTGCCGATCCGCACCAAGCTCAATGACGACGAGGTGGCGCGTTTTGCGGCGCAGCGCTACCGCTTTGCCGGCGTCGAACTCAAGGCCCGGCTGTTTCGCAATTACCCGTACGGCGAGCTGGCCAGCCATGTGATCGGCTACATCGGGCGCATCAACAAGAACGAGAAGGACCGCCTGGACGACTCGGAAGACGCGGCCAACTACCGCGGTACGGAATACATCGGCAAGCTCGGCGTGGAGCAGAGCTACGAGCGCCAGCTGCATGGCGTCACCGGTGTCGATTCGGTCGAGACGTCGGCGGGTGGGCGCGCGGTGCGCAAGCTCTCGAGCAATCCATCGACCCCCGGCGATACCGTGATGCTGTCGATCGACATCCGGCTGCAGAAGCTGGTCGAGGACCTGTATGGCGACCGTCGCGGCGCACTGGTCGCCCTCGACCCCAAGACCGGCGAGGTGCTGGCCCTGGTGAGCAAGCCCACCTTTGACCCCAACCTGTTCGTCGACGGCATCGATTACGAGAACTGGCAGGCGCTGAACGAGTCGATCGACAAGCCGCTGCTGAATCGGGCCCTGCGCGGCACCTACCCGCCAGGGTCGACCTACAAGCCCTTCATGGCGATGGCGGCACTGCAGACCGGCACCCGCGCGGCCAGTGTCATCGTCCAGGACAACGGAACCTGGACCTTTGCCGGCCACCAGTTCCGCAGCCATGGCGACCAGGGGCTGGGGCCGGTCGACATGCGAGCGGCCATCGCCAAGTCGAGCAACGTCTATTTCTACTCGCTGGCCAACGATCTGGGTGTCGATGCCATTCATGACTTCATGGCCCCGCTGGGGTTCGGGCAGATCACCGGCATCGACATCCAGGGTGAGTCGCGCGGCGTATTGCCCAGCAAGGCCTGGAAGACCGCGTATTACAAGCGGGTGGACCAGCAGAAGTGGTATGCGGGCGAGACGATCTCGCTGGGCATCGGACAGGGCTACAACGCCTTCACCATGTTGCAGCTGGCGCAGGCCACGGCCATCCTGGCCAACAACGGCGTCAAGCACAAGCCGCAGGTCGTCATCGCCACCAAGGAGCCGCTGACCCGCGAGCGCGTGCCGGTCGCGCCGGCACCGGCGCTCGATCTGGGATATGCCGCCAGCAACCTGGCCACCGTCAAGGGCGCGCTGGTGGCGGTGACCACCGAGGGCACGTCGAGCCGGGTGTTTGCCGGCACGCCCTATGTGTCGGCCGGCAAGACCGGAACCGCGCAGGCGGTGGGCATCGCCGCCGGTGCCAAGTACAACGCCTCGAAGATGGAGGAGCGCCGACGGGACCATGCCTTGTACATGGCCTATGCGCCGGCTGACGACCCGAAGATTGCCGTGGCAGTGATCGTCGAGAACGCCGGTTTTGGCGCTGCCGCTGCGGCGCCGATTGCACGTCGCGTGTTCGACTACTGGTTGCTGGGCCAGTACCCCAGCGAGGAAGACATCGCCGCAACGCGGCAGGGGCACTCCGGTCCGCCGATCGGTACGCCGCGCCAGGTGGCCGACATGCCGTGGCCGGGCGCAGCGCCGTGATTCGCGTGGCGCAAAAAGGAAAAGGCGCTGGGGTTGCCAGCGCCTTTCGGGGTGGTGCCACCTGTGGTGGTCGCCATATTGTTGTCGTCTCCAGGGTCCTCAGTCAGGTCGCCGGAAACGACGCCTTTCGAGTGCATTGACTGTAGTTGCCAATCCCGCGTTCGGGTATCGGGATTTACCCCCGGTCCCGATCCGGCGACGGCGCAGTCGGGGCCTGGGCCGACCCCGTGTTTTGTGCGGGTACTATCGCAAGGCTATCGGATAGCAGCAATCACGCTTGATCGGCCCTTTTCCCACCATGGATGAAACCCGTCCGCACATTGACAGCCAGACCGGCCCCGAGGGACGGCAACTGACCCTGGTCGGTTGCTGGTCGGCCGCTGCCCTGGCCGATCCGGGCGCCTGGCAGCATGTGTCGCGCCTGCTCGATGCCATTGCGCCGCAGGAGCGAGGCCGCTTGCGCTGGGATCTGCGTTCGCTCGAGCGGATGGACCATACCGGCGCCCAGGTGCTGTGGAATGCCTGGGGCCAGCAATGGCCAGACCAGGTGCAAAGCCTGCCGGCGCAGCGTGCGATGCTCGACCGGGTGGCCCGGTTTTCGATGGCGCCGCCGCCCCCGCAGAGCCTGACGCCCTTGGAGCGCTTTCTGCGCTTGGGTGAGGTGGTCTACCAGGTGGTCGACCACGCGCGCGACATGCTTGCGCTGATCGGACAGTTGCTGCTCGACCTCGGACGCCTGCTGCGCGCCCCGCGCCTGGGCCCCTGGCGCGATGTTTCCGGCCAGTTGTACCGTATCGGTGCGACGGCTTTGCCGATCACGGCCCTGGTCGGGTTCCTGATCGGGGTGGTGCTGGCCTATCTGATGTCGCAGCAATTGCGAAAGTTCGGGGCCGATGCCTTCATCGTCGACGTGCTGGGCATTGCGCTGATTCGCGAACTCGCCCCGGTGCTGGCCGCGATCCTGATCGCCGGGCGCTCGGGATCGTCGATCACGGCGCAGATCGGCGTCATGCGGGTCACCGAGGAACTCGACGCGATGCGCGTCATGGGGATCGCCCAGGGCTATCGCCTGGTGATGCCCCGGGCCATCGCCATGGCCATCGCGATGCCGCTGATCACGGTCTGGACCACGCTGTCGGCGCTGCTGGGCGGCATTCTGGCGGCCGACCTGTCCATGGGCATCACGCCGGCGTATTTCATTTCCGCGCTGCCGGCGACGGTCGAAGTGGCGAACCTGACGCTGGCCATGGGCAAGGCCATGGTGTTCGGCGTGCTGATCGCCCTGGTCGGCTGCCACTACGGGCTGCGCATCAAGCCGAACACCGAGAGCCTGGGCGAGGGCACCACCGCCTCGGTGGTCTCGTCGATCACCGTCGTGATCCTGGTCGACGCGCTGTTTGCGGTCGTGTTCAAGGACGTGGGCATATGAGCCGCCGGGCCGCTCCCAAGGCGAATCGCGCAGCGCGGAGGGTTGTCCATTGACCGTGTCCGACAGCCGGCCTTCGCGCGCCTACGCGCCGGGAGCCCCCAGTGCCCCTGGCGTGGTGGAGATCGACCATCTGTGGTCGATGTTCCGGGTCGCCGGGCGCGAGAACATCATTCACCAGGACCTGAACCTGCACATCGAACGGGGCGAACTGGTCTCGCTGGTCGGAGGCTCGGGCAGTGGCAAGACCGTGATGCTGCGCACCATCCTGGGACTGGAGGTGCCGGCGCGTGGCACGGTCAACGTACTCGGTCGCCCGGCCGCGCAGCTCTCGGATGCCGGGGCGGCCGGCCGTGTGGGCATGCTGTTCCAGCACGGCGCGCTGTTTTCGGCCTTCAGTGTTCTGGACAACATCGCGTTTCCGCTGCGCGAACTCAAGCAGTTGCCGGAGTCGCTGATCCGCGATGCGGCGCTGGTCAAATTGCAGATGGTCGGGCTCGATGCCATCCACGCGAACAAGATGCCGTCGGACCTCTCCGGCGGCATGATCAAGCGGGTTGCGCTGGCGCGGGCTCTGATCATGGACCCGCCGCTGCTGCTGCTCGACGAACCCACGGCCGGCCTCGACCCGGACAGTGCCGATGCCTTCTGCGCGCTGATCCGGTCGCTGCACCGCGAACTGGGCCTGACGGTGGTGATGGTGACGCACGATCTGGATACCTTGTACGAGCTGAGTACCCGGGTCGCGGTGCTGGCCGACAAGCATGTGATCGTGCACGGTGCGCCCAAGGATGTCATCGCGTATCCGCATCCGTTCATCCACGATTTTTTCCTGGGCGAGCGCGGGCAGCGGGCGATGGAGTTGTTGCGCGAGTACCCGTTCGCGGTGTAGAAAGGGAGTCAGATGGAAAACAAGGCGCATGCATTGGCCGCGGGCATCTTCGTCGTGGTGGTGTCCGCGATGCTGATCGTCATGGCGGTGTGGTTGACCCGCGATACCGGCGAGCACAACGTCTACGAGATATCCAGTCCCGAGGCGGTCAACGGCTTGCAGCCCCAGGCAGCCGTGCGCTACCGGGGCGTGCCGGTCGGCAAGGTGATGGCCATTGGCTTCGACCCCAAGGCCACCGGCAACGTTCTGGTGCGCATTGCACTCGACGAATCTGCGCCGGTCACCGGCTCCACCTTTGCCACCCTCGGGTTTCAGGGCGTCACCGGCCTGGCCTTCGTTCAGCTCGACGATTCGGGCGAGGACAAGACCCGGCTGGTCACCAGCGAGCAATCGCCGGCCCGTATTCCGATGCGCGCCGGGCTGCTGTCCAAGCTGTCGGACCAGGGCGTGGCCATTCTGGCGCGCATCGAGCAGACCAGTGAACGCGTCAATGCGCTGCTGTCGGGCGAGAACCAGAAGCAGCTCATGGCCACCGTGGCCGGCTTTGGCGAGGCGGCGCAGAGTGTGCAGAAGATGGCCGAGCGCATGCAGAAACTCTCGGCCAATCTCGATGACGTGCTCAATGCCCAGCTCGGCCCGCAGCGCGTCAACATCCCGCGCTTCGTCGACGATGCGACCGTCACGCTCAAGAGCCTGCAGACCACGGCCACCGGCGTCGACCAGACCGTGGCCGAGTTCCGCAAGACGGCCGGTGCCTTCACCGACGTGGCCAACCGTCTCAATGCGAAAGGCGGTGCCGTGGATCGTCTGACCGAAGGTGCTGCAGCACTCACGCAAGGCGCGGCCGCACTGACGGAAGCCGGCCAGGCATTCAACGCCGGCACCTTGCCCAGGCTCAACCGCACCAGCGACGAGGCGACGCGGGCGGCGCGGCAGGTCAACCGTGCGGTCGGCATGGTCGGCGACAACCCGCAGGCACTGATCTTCGGTACCGGTGTCATCCCCCCGGGCCCGGGTGAGCCCGGCTTCGCGATTCCGAAAGGCAAACCATGAATTCGTCACTGCGCCTGGCCCGTCGGCCGGGCATCTCGTGGGTGCTCGGTGCAGCCGTGCTGCTGGCCGGCTGCAGCGTGCTGGACAAGCCGACGCGTGCGACCGTGTTCGATTTCGGCGCCAGTGCCGTGCCGGTGGCACAGGGCCAGGCAAACGCCGCGCGAGTACCGGTCGCATTGGCGGACGTGGAGGCGCCCAGCGCCTTTGACAGCACCGCCGTCCTGTACCGGCTCGGGTTTGCCGACGCCCAGCAACTGCAGCCTTATGCGCAGGCGCGCTGGAGCATGCCACCGGCACAGTTGCTGCGCCAGCGCTTGCGCCAGGCCCTGTCGCAGCAGTCGACGGTCATGCGCGAAGGGGAGGTCGCGCTGCTGCGTCCCCTGGTGCTGCGACTGGAGATCGACGAGTTCAGCCAGCGCTTCGACGCACCGGACAAAAGCGCTGGTCAGGTGCGCGTCCATGCAACGGTGACGCAGGCGTCCGGCACCGGCGAGCGGCTGGTGGCGCAGCGCGACTTCGTCGCCGAACGCCCGGCGCCCAGCGCCGATGCGGCCGGCGGCGTGCGCGCCCTGACCGCCGCGTCCGACGCCGTGGTGGCCGACATCACCCAGTGGATGGGCGGGTTGCCATGAGCCGCCGGGCCGCTCCCAAGGCGAATGCCACCGCAGCGCGTCGCGCGGAGGTGTTCCAATGAGCCGCCGGGCCGCCCCAAGGCGAATGCCACCGCAGCGCGTCGCGCGGAGGTGTTTCTGATGAGCCGCCGGGCCGCTCCCAAGGCGAATGCCACCGCAGCGCGTCGCGCGGAGGTGTTTCTGATGAGCCGTCGGGCCGCCTGGTGGAGGGCTACCGCGTGAGCCTGCCGACGCAGCACCAGTTGCAGTTGCGGGCACATTTCGAGCGCGCCGGACTGCAGCTGGAGGGTGTTTGCAATGATTTGTCGGGGCTGGGTGCCCACTGGCGCCAGACCGCGGCCTTGCTGGAAGACCTGACGCCGCAGGAGGCCGACACGCTGGGCCTGCTGATGCCGACGCTGCGCGCGCGTGCAGGCCAGACCGTGATCGAGCAGGGTGAGGTCGGCGACTGGATGCTGTTGCTGCTCGAAGGGACCGTCGACGTCGTCAAGCGCTCGGACAATGGCGAAACGTCGCGGCTGGCAGTGGTGAAGGAGGGCGCATCGATTGGCGAGATGTCGATGCTCGACTCCGCGCCGCGCTATGCCAGCTGCATCGCCATCGAGGATGTGCGCGCCGGCATCCTGACCCGCGAGGTGATCACGCACCTGATCCACGCGCACCCGGCGATCGGGGCCAAGATCCTGGTCAAGCTCACGCAGTTGCTGGCCCAGCGCCTGCGCAATACCAGCAATCGGCTGGTGAAAGTGCTGCAGCACCAGGAGCCCGACTACACGCCGGATTGAATCGCGTGGGGCGGCGGTGGCTCAGTGCCCCGCCAGCACCGGGAACAGTTTGTGCAGTCCGACGGCCATCACCTCCACCGACAACGCGGCCAGGATCAGACCCATCAGGCGCGTCATGACATTGATGCCGGTGCGTCCGAGAAAGCGCGCGATCGGTTGTGCCAGCGAAAAACACAGTGCCGTGGCCAGGCCGATGACCATTCCGTAGCCAACCAGCGTAGCCAGTTGCGGAAAGGTCTTGGCCCGGTCGGCGTAGATCACGACGGTCGACATCGTTGCCGGGCCGGCCAGCAGCGGAATTGTCAAGGGCACTACAGCCACGCTGGCGCCATCGGCCGAGCGGCTGCGTGCGGCGGCAAGCTCATCGGCATTGGAGCGCGCTTCGGCCGGTTGGGCGTTGAGCATGCTCAACGCCGACGTCATCAGCAACAGGCCGCCGCCGACCTGGAAGCTGGCCAGCGAAATGCTGAAGAACTCCAGGATCTGCAGGCCCAGCAGCGCGCTGGTGGCAATCACGACGAAAGTGCCGAACGCGGCCACCCAGATCGTTCGGATGCGCTGTTCGCGCTCGAAGCCCTGGGTGTAGTGGATGTAGAACGGGACGATCGCCAGCGGATTGACGATCGCCAGCAACGTGATCAGAGGTTTGAGGTCCATTAGCGCCCACCGGCCACGTCGATATTCGAACCGGTGACATAACTGGCCGCGTCCGACAACAGCCAGACGATGGCTTCGGCAACCTCTTCGGCGCTGCCCGCGCGCTGCATCGGCACCAGTGGCGCCATTTCGCGGGCCCGGTCCGGCTGTCCGCCCGAGGCATGGATGTCGGTCTCGATGATGCCGGGGCGTACGGCATTGACCCGCACGCCCTCGGTGGCCACCTCCTTGGCCAGACCGATGGTGAAGGTGTCAATCGCCCCTTTGGAGGCGCCATAGTCGACGTACTGGCCCGGCCCGCCCAGGCGGGCTGCCACGCTGGACACGTTGACGATGCTGCCACCCTTGCCGCCGTGGCGCGTGCTCATGCGTTTGAGTGCTTCGCGCGTGCACAGAAAGGTGCCCAGCACATTGATGTCGAACATGCGCCGGATGCGCTCTGCGCTCATGGCGTCGACCCGGGCGGCGACGTCGACCACGCCGGCGTTGTTGACCAGTGCGCTGACCGGGCCGAGCTGCGCGTCGATGGTCTGGTACATCGCCAGGATTTGCGCCTCGTCGGCGACGTCGGCCTGCACCGCGATGGCCTGTCCGCCGGCCGCCGCGATCTGCTGCACGACGCGGTTGGCGGCCTGCACATCGCGGGTGTAGTTGACGGCCACGGCGAAGCCCTGGCGGGCGGCGCAGATGGCGGTTGCAGCGCCGATGCCGCGCGAGCCGCCGGTGATCAATGCGATGGGTTTCACAGATGCTCCTGCTGGGGGTGGTGTGGGGAAATGCAGCGTGCACGATACACGAGCCCCACAGGCGTTGTATGCTGGCCTGCGTTTTTGCACCGGCCAGCACGTGCGCAGCCCCCGCGTTCTGCCGTGCTGGCCACCGACCCCAGGAGACGGAACTTGAAACCAGCGATCGACTACTATTTTGCGGCGCAGAGCCCGTGGGCCTATCTGGGCCACGCGCGGTTTGTGGCCGTCGCACAGGCGGCACAGCGTCCGGTCCGCGTGATGCCGGCCGATTTCGGCAAGGTCTTTGCCGTTTCGGGGGGCTTGCCACTGGGCAAGCGTGCCCCCCAGCGGCAGGCGTACCGGCTGCTCGAGTTGCGTCGCTTTGCCGATCACCTGGGATTGCCGATGCATGTGCAGCCCACCTTCTTCCCGGTGTCGGGCGACGACGCATCGCGCCTGATCATTGCCGTCGACATGGCCGAAGGCTCCGACGCGGCATTGCGCCTGACCGGTGCGGTGCTGGCCGCCGTATGGGCCGAGCAGCGCGACATTGCCGATGCCGGCGTGCTGGCGGAACTGCTTTCGGAGAACGACCTGCCGGCCGAGCGGCTGGCGCAGTCGCGCGAAGAACCGGCGCAGCAGATGTATGCGCAGCACACGCAATCGGCGATCGACGCCGGGGTGTTCGGTGCGCCGAGTTATTGTGTCGACGGCGAGATTTTCTGGGGTCAGGACCGGCTCGATTTCCTGCAGCGCAGGCTCGGCCGTGATTGATCGTATGGCGGCGGCGGCCGCACCTGCAGGCACCAAGGAGGAATGACATGTCGGGAATGGTTCAGCTGATGGCCAAGGATGGCGTCGAGTGCCCTGCGTACGTCGCGCATCCGGCGGGCACCGCGCGCGGTGCCGTGATCGTGATGCAGGAGATCTTCGGCGTGAACAGCCATATCCGCGGCGTGGCGGACGGCTACGCGCAGCAGGGTTACCTGGCGATTGCGCCGGATGCCTTTCACCGGGTCCGGCCCCATGTCGAACTGGGCTACGGTCCGGACGACATCACACAGGGACGTGCGCTCAAGGCCGCGGCTGAAGCCCTGCCGGCGCCCGGCGTGATGGCCGATGTCGCCGCGGCGATCGTCTTCGGCGCCGGCAGCACCGGCGGCAAGGTCGGCATCGTGGGTTATTGCTGGGGCGGCCTGCTGGTGTGGCGCAGCGCCTGCAGCCTGGAGGGCCTGAGCGCTGCCGTCGCGTATTACGGTGGCGGCATGACCAGCGAGGCGGAAGCCCGGCGCCAGGCCCTGTGTCCGGTCATGTGCCACTTCGGCGAGCAGGACCATGCAATTCCGCTCGACGGCGTGAAGGCCTTTGCACAGGCACAGCCGAAGGTCGAAGTGCACATCTATGCCGCGCAGCATGGATTCAACTGCGACCAGCGGGGCTCCTACGATGCGGCGGCTGCGCAGCTGGCCCAGGAACGCACGCTGGCTTTCATGGCCCGGCATCTGGGCTGAGATTGCCGCCATGGATCGCCATCACCAAGGACTGTCGCAGCGTCTGCGCGGGGTGTGGGCCGGGGTCGCGCTGGCGCTGATCGCTGCGTCGGGCGCCGGTCAGGCGTCGGCCGAGGCTTATGGCGGCCCGCTGTTCGATGCCCACATGCACTACAACGTCGAGGCCTGGGACGGCAAGGCCGGCCCGTATCCGCCGGCCGACGTGCTGGCGCGATTCGCCCGCAATGGCGTCAAGGGGGTGTTGTCCAACTCCCGTCCCAATGAAGGGACCCGCATCCTCGCTGCGCTGCGCAGCGAAGCGACGTCTGAGCCGCTGCGCCGGGAAGCCGCAGATCTGCAGGTCGTTCCCTTCATCCGGCTGTACCGCAACCGCGCCGATTACGACAACTGGTTTCGCGACGAAAGCATCTACTCCATGGTGCAGAGCGAGTTCGCACGGGGCACAGCGGGCGGACCGTACCGCGGTATCGGTGAATTCCATTTGTACGACAGCGCCAATGCCAACGGACCGGTCGCGGCCAAACTGATGCGGTTCGCCGACCAGAAGCAGCTGGCCGTGCTGGCCCATGTCGACGACGTGGCCATCGACCTGCTGATGGCGCATGCCTCCGACGGTGGCCGCACGCTGCGCCTGATCTGGGCCCATACCGGCATTGGCGGGCCGTCGCCGCAGCGGGTGGAGGCGCTGCTGCAGCGCTATCCGCTGCTGATGGGAGAGTTGTCCTACCGGCCCGGCCTGACCTGCGACCAAGGGCAGTTGTGTCCCGAATGGCGAGCCCTGATGCTGAAGTACCCGCAGCGCTTTTTGATCGGCTCCGACACCTGGGTCAACCAGCGCTGGAGCAGCTATGACGCATTGATGCAGGGCTACCGGACCTGGCTCGGGGGGCTGCCGCCGGAGGTGGCGCGGGCCATTGCCTGGGACAACGGCGCGGCCCTGTTCGGACTGCGCTGAGGCCGATGCAGCTGCGCGGCTGCGTCGGGTCCGCTGCGGCGCGGCGACTCCCGTGCGGGTGGTACATTGGCATTCCCGGTCGGGACCCTGCCTGATCGCACTGCGCAAGGAGCGACATTAGAGATGCAACAGCTGCATTACTTCCCCGGCAACGCCAGCATGGCGGTGCATATCGCGCTGCAGGAGATCGGTGATCCATTCGCGCTCGTGCTGGTCGACCGCGACGGCGGTGGACACAAGACGCCCGAATACCTGCGGCTCAATCCGAACGGCCTGATCCCGGTGTTCGTCGACGGTGACCTGGTGCTGTACGAGTCGGCGGCGATCTGCCTGCATCTGTGCGACAAGGCACCTGCGTCCGGCCTGATGCCCGCAGTCGGTACGGTGGCACGCGCGCACGCCTACAAGTGGCTGGTATGGATGACCAATACGCTGCAGTCCGCGCTGCTGAGCTATTTCTACCCGGAGCGCTGGATGAACCCGGGCAATGCGGCCGGCGCGGCCGAGCTCAAGGCCCATGCGCAGGAGCGGGTTGGCGTGCTGCTCGACCAGCTCGACGGCGAACTGGCCCGCCATGGCGGACCCTGGCTGCTCGGCGATGCCTACTCGGTGCTCGACGGCTACTGCCTGATGCTGTGCCGCTGGACCCGCAATTTCTCGGCGGCGCCGGCGCGTGAGCGCCAGCATCTGGGGCCGCACATGCGCCGCGTGCTGGCGCGCCCGGCGGTGCAGCAGGTGTTTGCCACCGAACAGCTGGCCCTGTCCGACATCTGAGGCTGTAGGCGCGCTGCTCAGCGCGCAGTTCGCGCCAGGTAGCGCTTGCGCCAGAACACGCCCACCAGGCCTGCGGCCAGCAACGTCATCGTGCCGATGGTCCACCAGATGCCGGCCTGGCGGTGCACCAGCGGCAGGAAGTCGAAGTTCATGCCGAAGAAGCCGGTGATCAGGTTCAGCGGCAGGAACACTGCCGTGAGCACGGTCAGCGTGCGCATGATCTCGTTGGTCCGGTGGCCTTGTGCGCTGAAGTGCATCTGCACCGTGGTCTCGGCGTTCTGCTCGAGGCGGCGCACATGCCGCACCACCCGTTCGATGTGTTCGAGCACGTCGCGGCTGCGGACCTTGAGCAGGTCGTGTTCGCGCTGCCCGGCCTGCGTGTCCGCCGGCGGCCAGGTCTCGAGTGCGGCCGTCCAGTCCTGGATCGCCGTGCGCTGGTCTTCGGCGACGTCGTCCAGCGCATGCAGGGCCAGCCGGGCGTCGAGCAGCGCACTCCAGTTCGTGAAGCGGGCGTTCGGCGCCAGCAGCTCGGCCTGCCAGTGGTCGAGCTGGCGCGACAGCTCGCGCCGCAGATCCAGATAGCGGTCGACGATCTGGCTCACGATGCGCAGCATCAGGTCGGCGGCACTGGTCGGGATGCGCGAGCCGTTGTCGCGCAAGGATTCGGCCGTGCCGGAGAGCAGCCGCTGCGCATAGGCGTCGCGCACCGCACAGTCGACCGGATGCACGCTGAGCAGCACGTTGTCGAACACGGCGAAACCGACCGGACTGGTGTCGATGCGTCGCAGGATGGGTGGCCCGGTGCGACGGGCCGGCGCGGAGGACTCGGTGCCCGCCGGGGCGGCTTCGCCGGCCGCCGTCGCGCTGGCCAGGCGCCGGAACACCAGCAGGTCGTATTGGGCGGTGTAGTCGTAGTGCGACGGCAACTGGGCGTTGAGCAGGTCGCTGACGTGCAGGTCCACCAGCTGGATGCCGCACAGGGTCTGCAGCGTGGCCTGAATCGCCCCCTGCTCGGTGTCGAACTCGGCGCGGCTGCAGGAAATCCAGACGGTGCTCTGCGGTGCGACCGCGGCCGGCAATTGCCCGATTTCCTGGACGCCGGTCGGACCGATCTGAAACACACGCATACCGTTCCCCCGGGAATGGATCCGGCCGGGTCGACAACTGGACACGGCCTTGATGCCGATTCTGCCTTGCTTCGATGCCGCGGCAGAATGTGCACTTTGGCCCTTGTCCTCGCGCGGCGCCGCGCTAATATGGCGGTGGACAGTGTCGTCCGACGCAGGATGCAGACCTATGAAATTTTTTCGACGCCAAGCTTTCTTCCTGTTGATGCTGGTTGCCGGCTTGCTGCCGGCGGGGGCTGCGCTGGCGCAGACCGGTGCGGCCGTGATCCGCAGTCTTTCGGTGGACCAGGTGGCGCAGCTGTCGCCGGGTACCGAGCTGATATTCCGTGCCGCCGGCAGCGCCGGCGGGCAATTGGTGCTCGACATCGACGGATTGAGCAACCAGCTGGGCCTGGCCGAAGTCAGTCCGGGCAGCTATGCCGGTGCCTACACCATCAGCATCCGCGACAAGATTCCGTTCGACGCCAAGGTCCGGGCGACCCTCAAGGTCGGCAGCGCGCAGGTCTCGGCCATGCTCGGGCAGACGCTGCTGACGCCGGCGGAACATGCGCGCATGGTGGCGGCGACGGCGCCGGTGCCGGTAGTGCCGCAGATCAGCCGGATCGAGACGCGGACCACCGGAGCGTATTCGGGTGGTCACGAGCTGAGCTTCATCGTCGACGGCACGCCCGGCGCAACGGCACAGGTCTCGCTGGACGGCGGGCGCAGCCAGATCGCACTCGCCGAGGAGCGCAGCGGGCGTTACACCGGGCGCTACACCGTGAAGACCAGCGACCAGTTCTCCGCCACCACACCGGTGGTCGTGACGCTGGCCGTGGCCGACAAGACCGTGCGGGCGGCGAAGAATCTGGCACCGGGGGCCACGGCCCAGACGGCGCAGGCGGCACCGCCCGAGCCGGCGTGCGAGGCCTGTGGCGTGGTGGTCTCGGTGAAGAAGGTCAAGGTCAAGGGCCAATCCAACTACATCGGTGCCATTGCCGGCGGTGTAGGCGGAGCCGCGCTGGGCAACCAGGTCGGCAAGGGTGATGGCAAGACGGTGGCCACCATTCTGGGGGCTGTCGGCGGCGCCTTTGCCGGGCGCGAGATCGAAAAGCAGGTCAAGTCGGACTACCGCTATGACGTGGTGGTGCGCCTGGACAACGGCAGCAGCCGCACGCTGAGCTACGCGAGCGATCCGGGGCTGGCATCGGGTGCCAAGGTGCAGGTGGTTGGCGACGCGCTGCAGCTGCGCCCCTGACGCAGCATCTCCGGCGGCAGGCCGCAACCCGCGGCCGGCCAGTGCCGCCCCGATCGCACGTGGCCGGCGTGCGCCGATTCAGAAGCGGGCGGTCAGGTTCACGTGCAGCTTGTTGTCCCCGGCGCGCGGCATGGCCGGATTCGCCGGTGTCGCGAGAACACTGCCCGTGACGATGCGGCCCCATTCGGCCGACAGCGCGAAGGTGCCGCGGCTGTAGCGCAGACCGAGTCCGACGCTGGCCAGGTGGTCGCTGGCGGGTTTGTTGGTCGCGTTCGGGTTGTTGTTGCGCAGCCAGCCGGCATCGACGAATCCGAGCAGCCGCAGACCCGGCTGCAGCTCCGGCGTATTCACCTCCAGGGAGGCGAACAGGCCACGATCACCCGAGATCGGGCGCTCCGAGGTGCCGCGCACGCTCGACGCACCGCCCAGGCCGAGTTGCTCGCCGGCAATCAGTGCGTCTGCACTGTACTGGAACTGCCCGCGCGCCGACCACAGCCAGCCGTCGCTCAGGATGCCGAGGTAGTTCGCGTTGGCGCGCAGCGCGGTGAAGCGGGTCTGCGTGATGCGCGGATCTTCGCTCTGGTAGGCCGACAGATTGTTGCCGTTGCCGCCTCCGAGGTTATGTGCCAGGTCGACGTTGTAGCCCCAGATCGCGGTGCTCCGTTCGACCCGTGCCGCGTAGGAGATCGTCAACGGGCGGCTGCGCCGGACCTGCTGGCCCGGGACCGGCACGCCTGATATTTCGGTGATGTCGTAACGCTTGTCGTCCAGCGCCAGCGTCACGTAGCTGCGATAGCCGCCGTCGGGCGGCAGGTAGTGGCTGTAGTTCAGCCCCATGGTCTGGCCCGCGCCGGTACTGGTGAACGCGCCGTAGTTGCCGACCACGGTGGAGCGGGTATAGCTTGCGCCGACGACACCGCCGGCGCGGTAGACCGGGATCCGGTAGTTCAGGCCGAGCTGGCGCACGTCGCCGGTGCGCTCGATCGAGGTGGTGTAGGCCCCGACGAACTGGTGGTCCAGGTTGAACAGGTTGGAGTGCCCGCCGGAGACGGTCAGCCGGTCCCGCCCAGTCTCGCGTGCGCCGGTGTTGGCCAGGCTGGTCGCGAAATTCCAGGGCTGAGCTTCCTTGACGACGATGCGTGCGTCGATCCGGTCGGCCACTTCCGATTCCTTGAGCGCGATCTGTATCTGCTTGCCCTGGCTTTCGTTGGCAATCGCGGTCTGCACCGCCAGCGTCTTGAAGTTCGGCGCCTGGCCTTCGACCAGCTCCGGAACGCTGGCGCGGATATTGGCTTCGTCGAAGCGCTGCAGGCCATCGATCGTGACCTTGCCGATGGTGAACTTGACGATGTCCAGCCGAACCGCATCGCCGACTGCCTGCGGTGGCAGCACCACGCGGTGCAGGCCGAAGCCGCGCTCCTTGAGTGCCGCTTCCAGCGCGGAGGTGGCCTTCTGCAGCGTTTCGATGGTGGCATCGTTGCGCAGGAAGGGCGCCAGGATACGCACCGTCTCGCCTTCGGGCAGCGGGTTGTCGCCCATGACGTCGAAGCCGCGGATCGTGAACACCGGCCTGGCTGGCGGATCGCTCATGGGCTGCTGGGCCGCAACGTGGGTCTGGGCCAGTACCAGCGCCATCGCCAGCATGCACAGCCGCAGCGGGCGCCGCTCCGGGTCCGATACCGTGCGCAGGAGCTGTGCCTGTGCGGATCGGCCGGCGCCGTCGGTGAACCTGGACATCGGGTGGCGCGCGCTGGTGTGGATAGGGTTCATCGACATACGTTGGCCGGGCGGTTGGTGGTCTCGCTCAGAATGCTTTGCAGCAGCGGGTTGGCGCTGTCGGGCTTCGGTGTGCGGTCGAACTCCAGGAACAGCGGCGTCAGCAGCGGACGCACCGTGGCGCCGTTCAGCGCGGCAAAGCCGGTCTCGCCCTTGCCCAGTTGCAGCGTCTCGCTGCTGGTGGTGATCTCGATGTGGCCATCGCGCACGAACACGTACAGGCCTTGTTCGTCGGCCGGCATCGCGGCGCTGGAGAACAGCTGGTCGGTGTTGACCGGAACGGTGTCGGGGCGCGGCAGGTCTTCCAGGAAGGGGGCGCTGATGGCGCGCATGCCGGTGCTGCTGACGAACAGGCCCTGCCCTGCGTTCAGCGTCTGCAGTGCCGTCTGGCCGGCCGTGCCGAAGGCGCCGGTGGGTTCGACCTCGATCGTGCCCAGCCAGGTGTAGAAGTTGCAGGCCTCGTCGCAGGACACATCCAGGCCCGTGCCCCGGATGCCGATCGTCGCCGTCGGTGTCGCAAAGCCCACGTTGCGGTTGTTGGCCTTGCCGATCAGCCCGGTCAGTGCCCGCATCGACCCGCGCAGCAGCGACATCAGGAAGCGACCTTCGGACGGGTTCTTGTCGTCGAACACGAAACTGTCGACCTTGAACCGGGTGGCGGCGCCCAGCGTCAGGCGGCTTTCGTCGCGAAACGCCAGCACGGCCTGGGCGGCGGGGCTGGTCTCCACGGTGTCGCCGGGGTAGACGGCAGCACCGTTGACCAGACGGCGCCGCTGGCCTTCGGTGTCGAGGGCGTGGATTTCGCCACGAACGCCGACCAGCTTGGCGCTGGCCTTGACCGCGTTGGCACGCGGCTGCTGCGGTACGCGCGCCGACTCGGCCGCACATTCGCCCTCGCACAGCCGCGCATCGAAATCGGTGCCGCGGATGCCGACCGTCGCGGTCTTGGTACGCAGCTTGGCGGCCTCGGGTGCGTTCTTGGAAATCAGGCCCGTGATCGCGCGCAGGCCGCCGGCGAACAGCGACAGCAGCATGTTGTTGTCGGGTGCATTCGGCCTGAAGCGGTAGCTGTCGATCACCATGTCGGTTCCCGGGCGCAGCGTCATGCGGGTGCCGTCCTGCATCCGGATGATGGCGGAACCGCCGCCGGAGGTGCTGAGCGTGTCGCCTTCGCGGAACTCCAGACCCTTGCCCAGGATGCGGGCGTTCTGGCCCGGCGACTGGGCGTAACCGACGCCACGCGCGAACTCCACCTGACCGACGGGTTCCGAAGAGGTCTGGGCCAACGTGGCCGCGCCAGTGAACAGCCCGCAGCACAGGCATGCCGCGCGGGCCACTGTGCGCCACACCGGGCCGAGGTGCCGTGCCGTGGCGCGTGGCAGCATGCGCGTGACCGGCCGTGCTGGATCGGTCGCCGTGTGTACCGGGCTCAACGGCATACTTCCTCCTCGCTCACGAGGTCGTCGAGGAACTTGCGCCGGAGATTGCCATCGGCATCGAGCTCCAGCAGATCACCGAGCTGGCCGTCGACGGCCTGCTGGAACAGATCGAGAAAGGTCACCAGAATGTCGCCCGGCGCCTGCAGTGAACTGGACAGGACGGTGGGCGGTGGCGCCACCGCCACGCCCCCGACCGTGTACAGGATGGGTGGGTTGTTGGTGATGGCCAGAGGTCCGTAGGTCATGCCGGTGCCGGCGGCTGCCGTGACGCCGTTGGCGCCGAATACGGCGAAGTTCTGCACCATCGCAGCCCCTGCCAGCAGGTCGACCATGTTGCCGGCGACCAGCGGGCCGTTGAGGGTCAGGTTGCCGGCGCTGGTGAGGTTGCTGGCGGTGAGCATGATGTCGCCGCCCGCTAACACGCCGCCAGCCCCGATGGTCAACGGGCTGTTGGCCGTGATGCTGACGTTTCCGTTCGGCGCCGTGACGGCCCCTGCGGTGCTGATGCCGCCGGTGTTGACGATATCGATGTTGCCACCGGCATTGGCGACGGTGTTGATCAGCAGGGGGCCGGTGCCCACGAACACGATGTCGCCGCTACCACTGTTGCCGGCCGTCCATGCGCCCACCTGGTTGCCGCTGCTGGTGAGGCTGGTGCCGGCCAGCGATGCGGTCACCAGCGTGCTGGCCACGATGGGCCCGCTCTGGCCGATGGCGCCGGTGGGCGCGGCCAGCGCGACCAACGGCGCATTCAGATTGGCCACGGTGAGATTGCCGCTGCTCTGGTTGATGCTGATCGTCCCCATGGAAATTGCACCACCGGTCTGCAGGAAACTGTCGCTGACACTCAAGGTGCCGGCACCGGACAGAAGGCCGCCGCTCTGGCTGTAGCTTGCGGTCTGCAGCAGGCTGCCGATCTGCAGGTTGCCGCCGGTGACGCTGATCGGGCGTGCACTGTTCAGGCTTTGCAGGCTGGTGGTGCCGGCGGCCGCGTCGAACACGACGCTGCCGGCACCCGCTGGAATCGTCACCGACTGCACGTTGCCCAGGTCCGGGACCACGCCGCCGACCCAGTTGGACGGGTTGGTCCAGGACGTGTCGGCGCTGCCGGTCCAGGTGGCGGCGGCCAATGCCGTGATGCTGCTGTTCAGGTTGTTGACGTAACTCACGCTGTAGTTGCTGCCGCTGTTGCCGTCATTGACGCTGACGCCGGCGACGCTGACCGTCTTGCCGGTACCGACGTTCTTGTCGAGGAAGTTGAAGCTGCCGCCGACCAGGCTGTCGCCGCCGAACAGGCTGCCGCTGGTCACCACCGGAGCGCCGACCGCACTGGTTGTTCCGTCATAGGACTTGCTGATGTCGCTGGTGCCGACGGTCAGGCTGGCTGGCGTGATGGTCCCGACCGCACCGGTGACCGGGCCGCCGGCGACGGCATACCCGTATACCGGCGCGCTGCCGTCCACCGCAGAGACCGAGATACCGCCGGGCGCCAGCGTGACGGTCTTGGCGGTTCCGACATGGCGCGTGTCGTAGGTTCCGGTGCTGGGGCCGGAGACCGACACCACGTCGCCGGCCAGGGCGCCGGAGACCGAGAGGTTGCCGGCGGACACGGTTGCCGTATCGGAGCCATCGTAGGTCTTGGTGATGGTGCCGCCGAGCAGTGCCGTGACGGTCGGCGCCAGTGTGTACAGGAATCCGTTTCCGGTGCCCAGTACCGTACCGCCGAATGCGACGTTGTACTGCTTGAAGTCATAGACCAGACCGCCGCGGGTATCGAGCCCGGGGTCGGTGGAGAACACCAGCCAGCGGCCGGCACCAGCCACGTTCAGCGCGCCGGCACCGGTGCTGTTGGTGAAGCTGCTGCCCGCGTCGATCTTCAGGCTGTCGCCGCTGGTGGCGCTGGCGCTGATCGAGCCCGCCTCGCCCGACGAGGTGTTGATGCTGACGCCGGAGCTGGCCTGCAGGCGCACCGTGCCGCCGATGATGCTGTTGCCCACGGTGGCGGTCGCGGCGTCGATGTTCACCGCGCCCAGGGTGCGGATCGCGGTTTCGCCCGCCGTGCCGCCGGACAGGCTGAAGTCGCCACCCGCCGTGATGCTGATATCGCCCGCAGCCATACTGCTGAGCGGGCTGCCGATGCGCGCACCGGAGCCCAGGCCACTGCCGGGGTTGAGCGAGACGTCGCCGCCTGCGACGACGGTGATGTTCGTCGGCTGGCCGCCCACGGTGTTCGAGCCCAGCGCCACGCCAGCGACGCTGCCCCCTGTCAGGGTCAGGTTGTTGCCGACATTCAGCACCAGGTTGGTCGGGCCGGGGGCTCCGCTGCCGAGGCCACCGATGCGCGAGCCACCGCCCGACGTACCGTCCAGGCTGGTGGCCGAGCCGCCGCCGGTCAGCGAGACGTCGCCGGTGGCCGTGATGGCCTGGTTGGCTCCGATGATGCCGGCAAAGTTTTCCTGGCCGGTCGCTCCGGCCAGCAGCGTGATGTTGCCTGCCAGGATCGTCTGCACAGCAGAAACACCGTTGGCGCGGATGTCGGCAAAGTTGCCGTTCAGATCGGCGCCGCCGCTGGCGCCACCGGTGATGCTCAGTTCTGCATCGCCCGAGATCGTCTGGTTCCCATTGACAGCCTGGATGCGGGCGAAGTTGTTGCTGGCCCCTGTGCCGCCGGTCAGTGTCAGCGCGCCGCCGGTCGTGAACCCGATGGTCTGGGATGTGCCGTAGGCTTGCAGCCGGGCCAGATTGGTGACGCCACTGCCCCCGAAAAGATCGAGACTGCCAGTGCCTTCCAGCGTGACCGTCTGGGTGGCGCCCAGTCCGGTGGAGGCGGAGCCTTGTCGGATCTGCGCCAGGTTCTCGGTGCCACCCGTACCGCCGGTGAGCGTGATGCCGGAAGCGCTGATGACCTGGTTACCGACGTCGGCGCCGATCAGCGCGCGATTGCCTTCGTTGGTGACGCCGCCCGAGCCGCCACCGGTCATGTTGATCGTAGGTGCATGCGCCGCGATATCACCACCAATGGTTTGGCTGCCGGTCGCCGTCAGGATGTTGGCGAAGTTGTTGCTGCCGACCGTGCCTCCGTTCATCACGATGAAACTGCCCGCAGCCGTGAATTCGATCAGTTGCGACGTGCCGTCGGAGCGGATCATCGCAAAGCTGCCGTTGCTCAGCCCCAGAAGGTTGCTGTCGAAGCCGACACCGGTGTCACTGCTGGAGCCGCCCTGCATCGTGATATTGCCGCCCGAATTGACGGTGATGACCTGGCTGGTGGCGGGTACATCGCTGGTCTTGATCACGATGGCGGCATTCTTCTGTTGACCGGTGCTGCCGCTACCGCCGCCGAGGGTCAGGCCGCCGGCGCCCACGGTGATGGCCTGGCTGCCGCCAGCGACCAGTGCCGCGAGATTGTTGATGCCGCCACTGCCGCCTTGCAGCAGGATGCCGTTTGCGCCGATGGTCTGGTTGTTCAGGTCGGCGGAGATCGCGGCCAGGTTGCCATGGGTGTTGCCAAGGCCGTCCGTCAGGCCGCCGCCGCTGGCACCGCCGGTCAACGTGATCAGGCCCGCGCCGGTGATGATCTGCGTACCCAGTCCGGCATAGATTTCAGCGTAGGCATCGCTGCCATTGGTGCCGCCGGTCAGCGTGATCGCACGGCCCGCGCCGCCACCGGTGAAGGTGATGGTCTGGCTGTCGCCGTTGTCGCTGAGGATCGTGGCTCTGCTGGCGTCCTGCTCGCTCATGCCGGTCAGGCTCGACGATCCGCCCGTGGCCACGATGGAGCCGGTGCCATTGACCGTGATGCTTTGGGTGGTTCCGGCGCCGCCGTTGTGTTCCAGAATGGCGGCGTTCCCGGTATCGACGCCGGTGCCGCCACCTGCGGTCAGCGTCAGACCGCCATTCCCGACCGTGATGCTCTGGTTGCCATTGCTGATGATGGCGGCGTAGTTGCCTGCGCCGACACCGCCGCCATTGGCGCCGCCAGTCATCGTGATCCCGTTGCTCACGGTGATGTCCTGGGTCCCGGCCGTGCCGGTCATCTTGATCGCGGCGCTGGCGCTGCTGCCGCCGGTGCCACCGACAACCAGGATGTCGGCCGCGGTGATGGTCTGGTCACCCACGGAGACCATGGCGGTCGGACTTCCTGCGCCACCTTGCACCGTCAGGGTGCTGATCGCGTCGACCAGCAGGGTGCCGCCGGCGGACGAAATGGTACCGGCCGACTGCAGCAGCGTGCCACCTGAGAACAGGCTCATGTTGCCGCTGGCGGTGATGTTGTGGGCCAGCGTCAGGCTGGCGCTCCCCTTGAGCAGCAGATCCGAACCGTTGAGCGCGCCGGGAGTCGTGAATGCGCCGGCCCCGCTGAGCAGCGAGAGTTGCCCGGTCCCAGTGTCGATGGCACCGGCGGGCAGGGTCAGTGCGCCGGTGCGCGCCTCCAGATAGAGGTTCCCGTTGATCGGCTGCGTGCGGCTGGTGATCGTCAGCGCCGTGGCGTCGACCAGCGTGATCTGGCCGCCGGTCACGGAGACGGTCGAGAAGTCGTTCGTGATCGAACCGAACAGGACGTCATTGCCGCCAGCGTTGAAGGTCGACGCACCTGCTGCCGTGATGCTGCCGCCGCTCTGGCTCATCAGGCCACCGCCGCTGATCAGTGTCAGCGTGCCTGCAGCGCTGACATCGTCGCCAAAACCCAGATTGCCCGACGTCGTGATGGAGATGTTGCCGGTGGTTGACTGGACGGCTCCGTCGGTGGTCATGGCACCTGCCGTGATGATGGTGATGTCACCCTTGGCTGTCGCGCCGCTGAGATTGAAATTGCCCGCGCTGTTGGTGAACAGCACCTGGCTGGTTGCCGATGTCGCGGTGTTGGTGCTCAGATCGACGTTCGAGGCGATGTTGTTGCCCGCCTGCGCGAGATTGATCTCGTAGTCGGCAATGGCGACCAATGCGTTGGCAAGCAGCGAACCCGACACCTGCTCGATGCGATCGCTCGGAGCCTGCAGGGTCACAGTTCCGGCCCCTGCGAGGATGTTCGCGTTCAGATACACGGCGTTGCCACCGGTATCGCTGGCGTCCGATCGCAGCGTGATGTTGCCGCCATTGCTGGAGATCGGTGCATTGACGTAGACGGCGCTTCCACTGGAGCCAGGCCCGCCGGAGCCGGGCGCGTTCGCATAGAGGGTGATCGGTCCGGCGTTGGTCGTGATGCTGGCGCCGACCGAGATGATGCCGCCGGCCAACGCCGTCAGCGATGCGCCAGCGGTCGTCAGATTCACCGGATCGTTGAAGGTGATGTCATTGGTCGCCTGGAGCATCACATTGCCACCCACCGCGTTGAGCGTGGCGGGCGAGATCAGCAGCGACTGTCCCGGGTTGACGGCGAACAGATTCACGTCGCCGATGACCGATGTGCCGCCGTTCGATACGTCGATGAAGTCCGGGTCGAGCAGCAAGGTGCCGGGCAGTCCGGCCGCGGCCTGCAGGTTCACAGCGCCATCGAACACCAGTTGCTGCTTGCCCGATATTTCGACAAAACCGCCATTGCCACCCTGCGATCCGCCGCGGGCCGACACCGTGCCGTGGGCCTTGGTCAGGCTGTCGGCCCAGACAATGATTCGCCCGCCGTCTCCGGATGCGGTGGCGTCGGCACGCAATGCAGTGCCGCTGCCAACGTAGGTCTTGTCGGCATTGGGTACGGCCGGGTTCTTTCCCTGGAAATCGCCGCCGATGCGAATCTGGCCGCCCCCCGCGGACCCCGATGCGTCGACCTGCGCCTGATCGGTCAGCGCGACACGGGCACCGAACACGTCGACCTGGCCACCGCGTGCGCCGTTCGCCATCACCTTGGCATCGCCCTCCAGGTAGGCATCGCCCACCGCCCTGAGCACGACCCTGCCGCCTTCGAGGCTCGCCGTCGTCGCCTGGATTTCGCCGCTGTGGCGCAGCGTGCCGGCAAAGATGCCGACCGCATTGCCCTCCAGCCGGCCCAGATTGCGGGCCTCGTTCTCGCGGGCCTGTACCAGCAGTGTGATGCCTTCCAGGCCGCGCCCGGTAATTTCCACCTGTTGCCCGGCCGCCAGAATGGTGCTGCCATTGGGGGCCTGCAGCAGCGCACTGCCGCCCACCTCGATGTGGGGTGCGACCAGCACGACGTCACCGTCACGCGCCGTGATGCGCCCGTCGACCGTGATGCCGGATGCGCCACCCATGCTGGCCGCAGCGTCGCCGAAGCGCAGCCGGCCGGCAAGTGCGTCGGCGTCGCTCATGCGCAGCGCCGATGCCGTGAAGCCGGCCGTGTCGATGACCGCACCGGCGCCCACCGTGATGCCGGATGGGTTGACCAGCACCAGCCGGCCATTGGAGGACAGGTTGCCGAGAATCGCAGACGGATTGCCACCGACCACCCGGTTGATCGACAGGCTGGTGCTGCCGGGCTGGTTGAACCGGACACTGCTGCCAGCCGAGATCGAAAAGCTTTGCCAGTCGATGGCGGAATGCGACGTGCCAGCGCCGTTTTGCGTGGTCACGACCAGTTGCTGCGGGGTCGGTGCGCTGACGCTGGCCTGGCCATGGATGGCGACGGCGCCGCCCGGCAGCGTCTGGCCCATGCCGGGCATTGCGCAGAAAGCGCCGGCGACCGCCAGGCTCGACACGGCGGGCCGCAACAGGGATCGCCCGAAGGCCCGAACGCCTGACCGCGCCTTGCGGTCTTGCATCCACGTTCGATGACGCATGGCTTGTTACCTCTTGAGAAGCCCGGTTCTTTTGCGACTGCGCGCGACGGCGAACCATCGCCGGATGTCCACGGCAATATCCACCGCGCCCCGTCAAAGGGCGGCGGCTTCGGCGTGCCTGGAAATCTTGACGCAGTCTACGGTGATTTCCGTGCGCGCAGGCCCCATGAACATGGGATCCCGGGCGTGGATGTTGCGCCGCACCAACAGCGCGGACGAATCGGTTCTCAGCCGGCCTTCAGCAGCCTGGCGGCGTCCAGCGCGAAGTAGGACAGCACACCGTCCGCTCCGGCGCGCTTGAAGGCCAGCAGGCTCTCCATCATGACCGCGTCGTGGTCGAGCCAGCCATTCTGGGCCGCAGCCTTGAGCATCGCGTATTCGCCGCTGACCTGGTAGGCAAAGGTCGGAACCCGGAACGTGTCCTTGACCCGTCGCACCACATCCAGATAGGGCATGCCGGGCTTGACCATCACCATGTCGGCCCCTTCCTGGATGTCCATCGCCACCTCGCGCAAGGCCTCGTCGGTGTTGCCGGGGTCCATCTGGTAGACCTTCTTGTTGCTTTTGCCCAGGTTGGCCGCCGAACCGACGGCGTCGCGGAACGGCCCATAGAAGGCACTGGCGTACTTGGCGCTGTACGCCATGATGCGGGTGTGCACCAGATGCTCGGCCTCGAGCGCCGCGCGGATCGCGCCGATGCGTCCGTCCATCATGTCGCTGGGGGCGACGATGTCGACCCCGGCCTGTGCCTGCGTCAGTGCCTGGCGCACCAGGATGGCGACGGTCTCGTCATTCATGATGTAGCCGTCGGCGGCTGGATCGGGGTCGATCAAGCCGTCCTGGCCGTGGCTGGTGTAGGGGTCCAGCGCGACATCGGTCATGATGCCCAGGCTCGGGAATGCCTGCTTGAGCGCGCGGACGACGCGTGGCACCAGCCCGTCGGGATTCGTCGCCTCCTGCCCGTCCGGCGTCTTGAGTGCGGGGTCGATGACCGGGAACAGGGCCATGGCCGGCACGCCCAGGTTCACGCATCGCTCGGCGACCGGAAGCAGCAGGTCCAGGCTGAGCCGCTCGACGCCCGGCATCGAGGCGACCGCTTGCCGCTGGCCGGTGCCATCGACGACGAAGACCGGGTAGATCAGGTCATGCGGTGTCAGCCGGTGCTCCCGGACCAAGTCACGGGTGAAGCTGTCATGGCGCAAACGGCGTGGGCGACCGTGGGGGAATGGGGCGTAAGGTGTCATGACAAGGATTGTCTCGGAGATGGAACCCCATTATGGAACCGGCCTGCTTGCCAACCGGTGGCCGGTTCTGCAATCTCCGTGCCGCCAATGATCCGTATAGGCCCATGGCTGTCGTGAGGGCGACACATTTGTAACGAAAGTATTGAATACCGGCGCCTTCTTTGCTAGATTCCGTCTGGGCGGTTCGGTCATGTCCCATGACGTGGTGTAAGTCCACAGCCCGGACAGGCTGAGATACACACTACTCAGCGTGCCACTGCGGACAGCCGAGTCGGGGCAGTATCGCAGAGGGTCTGCAGGCCTTCAAGCTGCATGTAGCGCCGGTTCAGACTCCACTCGTCGTTCTGCTCCAACATCATGGCGCCGACCAGCCTGACGATGGCTGCATCGTTGGGGAAGATGCCTACTACCCTGGTTCGCCGCTTGATCTCGGCGTTAAGCCGCTCCAGCGGATTAGTGCTGTAGATCTGCGTCCAGTGCGCCCTGGGAAACGTCATGAACGCCAGCACGTCGTTCTCGGCCGCATCCATCAAGGCGCTGAGCTTGGGGAACTTTGCGCGCAACTGATCGGCAACCGATCGCCACTGCGTTTTGGCGGCCTCAGCGTTGTCCTGCACAAACACCGTGCCGATCGCTGCCGAGACCATGCGCCGCTGGGTCTTGCCGGCATGGGCCAATGCGTTGCGCATGAAGTGAACCCGGCAGCGCTGCCAGGTGGCCTTGAGAACCTTGGAGATGGCCGCCTTGATGCCTTCGTGGCTGTCGCTGATGGCCAGTTTGACCCCGCGCAGACCACGCCGGTTCAGGCTGCGCAGAAACTCTGTCCAGAACGGCTCAGCCTCGCTGGCGCCCACCTTCAGGCCCAGCACCTCACGCTGGCCGTCGGTGTTCACCCCCACAGCCACTATTACGGCCACGCTCACGATCCGTCCGGCCTCGCGCGTCTTGACGTAGGTTGCATCAATCCACAGGTAGGGCCAGTCGCCCTCGATGGGCCGATTCAGGAACGCCCCCACGCGTTCGTCGAGTTCGCCGCACAGTCGGCTGACCTGGCTCTTGGAGACGCCGGTCATGCCCAGCGCCTTGACCAGGTCATCCACCGAACGGGTGGAGATGCCCTTGATGTAGGCCTCCTGGATCACAGCGGTGAGCGCCTTCTCGGCCGTGCGACGGGGCTCCAGGAATTCGGGGAAGTAGCTGCCGCTGCGCAGCTTGGGGATCTTGAGCGCCACGCTGCCGGCCCGGGTGTCCCAGGCTCGTTCGCGGTAGCCGTTTCGGCTGTTGATGCGTTCGGCCGATTTCTCGTCGTAGGGCGCGCCGCAGCGTGCATCAACATCGAGTTCCATCAGGCGCTGGGCCATGAACTGCACCATCTGGCGCAGCACGTCAATGTCGGCTCCCTTCTCAGCGAGCTCGGCAAGTGCGATAGTAGCGGTGGTCATCGTGATTTCCTTTATGGATAACGTTGGTGGGTCGCACCTCAACAATATCCGGAACCACGATGGCCACCCACATTCGGATGGCCACCTGCATGCTCTACCAGCGCTTCGGGCTACGCCCTACGCGCATTGAAAACACTAAAAACTTACACCACTCCCGGGGACATTAGCGGCGGTTCGCCGCTCCCCGCTTTTCCTCCCTGAGCGGGGCCTTGATGTGTGACAGCAAAAATGGCTTGAACCCCAGTCCTCGGGCTGGGGTTTTTTTTGGTGCGCCGCCAGCGTCCCTTGCGCAGGGCTGCGGAGACTGCGGGCCTTGCCCTAAACTGCCCCCATGCTCTGGGTCAAATCCTTCCACATCGTATTTGTCGCGAGCTGGTTCGCGGGTCTTTTCTACCTGCCGCGCATCTTTGTGAATCTGGCCATGGTGGACCCACAGTCGACGGCAGAACGTGAGCGCCTGCTTCTCATGGCGACCAAGCTGCTGCGCTTCACCTCCATGCTGTCCTGGCCCGCGGTTCTGCTGGGCATCTGGCTGCTGGTGATGTTGTGGCAGGTTCCGGGCTTTGGGCACGGGCCGGGCAATGGCTGGATGTACAGCAAGCTCGTGGTGGTGGTGCTGGCGATCGTCTATCAGGAGTTGTGCGCCTACCGCCTGCGCCGTTTCAAGGCCGGAACCGAGCACCATGGCCATGTCTGGTTTCGGTGGTTCAACGAAATTCCGGTTCTGTTGCTGCTGGCGGCGGTGATTCTGGTGGTGGTCAAGCCATTCTGAGCCGGCTGCCCTGATGCAGAAGACTGCGGCCTGGCCACTGGCGCTGAGTTACATCGGACTGATCGTCTATGCCAGTCTGTATCCATTTTCCGACTGGCGTGACCAGGGGCTGAATCCCTGGTCGTTCCTGATCGCTCCCTGGCCGCGTTACTGGACCGGGTTCGATGTCGGCTCGAACATCGTCGGTTACATGCCGGCAGGCTTCTTTCTGGCGCTCACCGCCGCTCGTACCGGACGTGGTCGGCACACTGTCTCACGTGCGACCTTGGTGTGTGGCGTGTTGTCGATCTGCATGGAAACCTTGCAGATCTACCTGCCGGCCCGCGTACCGTCGAATGTCGATCTGGGGCTCAACCTGCTGGGCGGCTTTCTGGGCGCATCGCTGGCCTGGCTGCTGGAGCGGTGGGGCGCGATCGACCGCTGGAGCCGCGTGCGGGCGCGATGGTTCGTGCCCGAGGCGCGCGGCGCCTTGGTCCTGATGGCATTGTGGCCACCGGCGCTGCTGTTTCCCGCGGCGCTGCCGCTGGGGCTCGGGCAGGTCATGGAGCGCCTGGAGGCCGCGCTGGTAGAGGCCCTGGACGGCACGCCATTCCTGGTCTGGCTGCCAGTCCGCGAGATCGAATTGCAGCCGCTGCTGCCGGTATCCGAGATCCTGTGCGTGGCGCTCGGCGCGCTGATTCCCTGTCTGATCGCGTATTGCGTCGTACGACCGGTCATGCGCAGAGTCGTGGTGGCAACCGGCATTGTGGCGGTCGGCATTGCCATGACCAGCCTCTCCGCAACGCTGACCTGGGGGCCGCAGCACGCCTGGGACTGGCTGCAGTTGCCGGTCAGGGCAGGCCTGCTGTTCGGCTGGGTGCTGGCCCTCTTGTTGGCGGCTGTTGCGCATCGGGCAGGTGCGGCGCTGGCGCTGCTGGCCATGGGTGTCTATCTGAGCCTGCTCAACCAGTCGCCGGCCGACCCGTATTTCATGCAGACCCTGCAGACCTGGGAGCAGGGGCGTTTCATCCGCTTCCACGGGCTGGCCCAATGGCTGGGTTGGTTGTGGCCTTATGCTGCCGTGGTCTATCTGGTGCAGCACCTGTGGCTGGGCGGTCGTGAAAACTAGAATCGAACCATGAACTCCCCATCCACCAAAGCCGCCCCGGCCCCCGCGTCTTACTATGAGCGGCACATCTTCTTTTGCCTGAACGAGCGCAAGAACGGCGAGGAATGCTGTGCGCAGCATGCCGCGCAGGCGGGCTTCGACCGTTGCAAGCAACAGGTCAAGGCGCAGGGCCTGGCCGGACCTGGCAAGGTCAGGGTCAACAAGGCGGGTTGTCTGGACCGCTGTGCCGGCGGGCCCGTCGCGGTGGTTTATCCCGAGGCCGTCTGGTACAGCTATGTCGATGCGAACGACATCGACGAGATCGTCGAGTCCCACCTCAAGGATGGCAAGATCGTGGAGCGTCTGCTGACGCCCGCGCACCTCGGCCGCTGACGGCGCGGCGGCGCTCGGCGTGCCGTCGGGGCTGGGAGATTCAGCCTGTTACGGTTCAAGCGCGGAGCCGCCTGAATTTTCACGGACAATGGGAGGTGTTGCTTCAGCACTGAGGATGCGTCACCCGCATCCATATTCCCTTTTGCCGATTCCCATGCCATTGCGCTGACGCCCGGATCTCCGCGTGTGTCGCAGCCGGTTGACGGCCTCTTCTCCATCCTGCATTCCATGAAATCCCTGATTACCGCCTTCGCCCTTGTGCTGTCCCTGTCCGTGGGGGCCCAGACGCCGCAGCCGCCCGAAATTGCCGCGCGCTCCTATTTGTTGATGGACATCACCACCGGGCAGGTGCTGGCCGAGAAGGACGCCGATGCCAGCGTGGAGCCGGCGTCGCTGACCAAGCTGATGTCGGCCTATCTCGTTTTCGACGCCTTGCGCAGCAAGAAGGTCACGCTGACGCAGACCTTGCCGGTCAGTGTGCGTGCCTGGAAGATGGAAGGCTCGCGCATGTTCATCGACCCCAAGATGCAGGTGCCGGTCGAGGACCTGATCAAGGGCATGATCGTGCAGTCGGGCAATGACGCCACGGTCGCGCTGGCCGAGGGTGTGGGCGGCACGGTCGAGCAGTTTGTCAAGCTGATGAACGACCAGGCGAAGGCGCTGGGCATGAAGTCGACCGGCTACCGCAACCCCGAGGGACTGACCGAAGCCGGGCACACCACGACGGCGCGCGACCTGTCCATCCTGGCCAGCCACCTCATGAAGGACTTCCCGGAGTACGTCAGCTACTACGCGATCAAGAAGTACCACTATGCCGGCACGCCGGCCAGCAACGAAAACAACCGCAACCTGCTGCTATACCGCGATCCTTCGGTCGACGGATTGAAGACCGGATACACCGATGCGGCCGGCTACTGCATGATCGTCACCGCCAAACGCGACTTCCCGAACCTGGTGCAGGCCGGCGCGCCGGCGGGCAGCGCCGCGGCCACCGGCGGGCGGCGCCTGCTGTCGGTCGTGCTGGGCGCCGCCAGCGAAAATGCCCGCGCCAATGAATCGCAGAAGCTGATCAACTGGGGCTATACCGCGTTCGAGGCCGTCAAGCTGTTCGACGCCAACCAGGCCGTCGTGTCGCCGCCAGTCTGGAAAGGCTCAGCTCCTACGCTCAAGCTGGGTCGCACCGAGCCGGTCATCGTCACGGTGCCGGCTGGCAGCAAGGCCGACATCAAGACCGAGGTGGCGCGCCCGGATCCGCTGGTGGCGCCGTTCACCAAGGGACAGAACGTGGCCACGCTGAAGGTGTCTGCGGGCGGCCAGCTGGTGACCGAGCTGCCGCTGGTGGCCCTGGAAGATGTCGCGCAGGCGGGAATCCTGGGCCGGGCCTGGGATGCCATCCGTCTCTGGATCAAGTAGTCGCCAGGAACACCGTGGCCCGCGCGCCAGTGCCCGGGTCGGGATGGGGATCTTCAAAGCGTTCCCCGAAGGGCCGGCGGCCGATGGAATCCATTTGACAAGTTTCTGTCAACGCCAAATTGAAATGTCCCCTTTTGTGCCAGATTGAAATGTCCCCTTTCGGGTTGTTCGTTTTGAACAAGGTCTTGGCAAGCGTAAGCGCGTCAGGCCGAAGGCGAAGAAACGGGGAGCGGTGGGTAACTGAGGGACCGGCGTACTCGCCGGCTGTCCACACCCGTGTGGTGTGGGCAGCTCAGTTATCCGCGGCGGGCGCGGGTGCCCGGTGCGCGCGAAGAGCGACGATACCCATGCCCTTGGTTTGCGGAGACTTCGTGGATGCGTTATGCGAAGCCACCTGCTCCTTTAGTTTGCGTAGCCGTGCAGCCTCTTTGGTCAGCACCTCATCGACCCGTGCATTGATCATCTTGTCGTCGGCAACGCGAGTAGCACTCAGGTGCTGATGCCGCTCGAAAGTCTTGAAGGGTAATGCCTCGATGCCCCACAGAAGTTCCAGCTCACCGTCCAGGTGTTCGATGATCTTGACAGCTTGTCCTCGCAGCCCGTAGCGAGGCTGATCGGGCTTGGTGAGGATCACCAGCATGCGGCCCTTGAACTGGCAAGTGAGCGTCTTGGACAGCACGCGCGCGTAGTGGTGGGCGCACACACGAGCCAGATCGCGTGCATCGCCATCGAACGCTCGGTGGGCATTGGCGCTGTCCGCTGCCAAGCGCACAAAGCGAGCGTTGTGCTTGATCAAGTACGTGGGTAGCCAGGCATTGGCGGTCTCGATGGTGTTGATCCTGGCCATGCGCAGTGCCTTGACCAGGCGATCCTGCAGAGTCTGAAACGCACGTTCCACCCGCCCCTTGGCCTGGGGCGAGTAGGCCAGGATGGACTCGATATTGAGTTCGCCAACGGCGCGCTCGAACTGCGTGGGCGTGGGATCCTCGGGGTCGTGTTTGGTAAAGATGCTGTGCCGGTCGCTGTACAGCGCCAGCGGGCGGCCGTGAACAGCCACATAGCGCTGCAAGCTGTGCAGGTACGCATTGGTGGACTCCACGGGGTAGAAGCACGCCTGCAGCAACGCGCCGGTGGCATCATCGATGAAGGCGATGAGGCAGCATTTGCCCGCGCGCTCCTCGAACCAGGCATGTGGGCTGCCGTCAATCTGGACCAGCTCGCCCAGGCGGCTGCGCCGCTCTCGCGGGCTGTGAATGCGCCGCGCGCGCGAGCGCCTGGCCTTCCACAATCCAGCGTCCATCATCCAACCGCGCAGTGTCTCCCTACTGCCCGTGTAGCCGTGCTGGGCCGCCAGGTACTCGCACGCCAGAGTGGGTCCAAAGTCGGCGTAGTGCTCGCGCACCAGGCCGACAAACCGCTCTTGCACGGCTGACGAAATCCGTCGGTTGCTCGCAACACCCCAGCGCCTGGATACAACCCCTTGGGCTCCGTCCAGGCGTACTGCGCGTGCCAAACGCTTGACCTGACGCACCGAGATGCCCAGCCACAGAGCAGCATCTGACTGGCCCATCGTGCGTTCAACGACTTGTTGGATCACCGCGTACCGGTCAGCTTCCTTCAAACTCATCTGTACCACCTCGACCATGATCGCCCCTAAATACCAAAGGGGACATTTGAATCTGGCTAAAAGGGGACATTACGACTTTGCGCTGTCACATTTGACAAGTTTCTTGCGGCACCCAAATCCCGCTGATATACTCGAGGGCTTTTCGGAATTTTCCGAAGGGGTGGCAGTTTCTCGTTAAAACTGCCAGTCGTATTTCCCGACGTTTAGGGACGTTCAACAATAGGCACGCCAAGTGCTTATTCATTAGGAGGCTTTAGTGCCAACCATTAACCAGCTAGTCCGTCAGGGGCGCGAGGTCGAAAAGATCAAGTCCAAGAGCCCTGCGATGGAAAACTCCCCGCAGCGCCGCGGCGTTTGCACCCGTGTCTACACCACCACCCCCAAGAAGCCGAACTCGGCGCTTCGCAAGGTTGCCAAGGTTCGCCTGACCAACGGTTTCGAGGTCATCTCGTACATCGGTGGTGAGGGTCACAACCTGCAGGAGCACTCGGTGGTGCTCGTGCGTGGCGGTCGTGTCAAGGACTTGCCCGGTGTGCGTTACCACATCGTGCGCGGTTCGCTTGACCTGCAAGGCGTCAAGGATCGCAAGCAGTCGCGCTCCAAGTACGGCGCGAAGCGTCCGAAGAAGGCCTGATCGGCCTGATGCATGGCGGGCCCCTGCGGTTCGCGCGCTCCGGAAAGCGTTGAATTTTCAAATGTCGGTGTCTGGTGTCTGCCCTGGCTGGTGGTTCCGGACGAAGTGACCCGAACTCCGGAATTGTCCGGATGGGTCGAGTAAGTGGGGGTTCATATGACTCCCGCGGTGTTCGAAAGAGCGCCAACTGAAGCAATGAGGTGAAACAATGCCACGTCGTCGTGAAGTCCCTAAACGTGAAATCCTGCCGGATCCAAAATTCGGCAATGTCGAGCTGTCCAAATTCATGAACGTGATCATGGAAGGCGGCAAGAAGGCTGTTGCCGAGCGCATCATTTATGGCGCGCTGGAGCAGATCGAGAAGAAGAACCCGGGCAAGGACCCGGTCGAAGCCTTCACCATGGCTATCAACAACGTAAAGCCCATGGTTGAGGTCAAGTCGCGCCGCGTTGGCGGTGCGAACTACCAGGTGCCCGTCGAGGTGCGCCCGGTGCGTCGTCTGGCGCTGTCGATGCGCTGGATCAAGGAAGCCGCGCGCAAGCGTGGCGAGAAGTCCATGGCCCTGCGTCTGGCCAACGAACTGATGGAAGCCACGGAAGGTCGTGGCGGCGCCATGAAGAAGCGTGACGAAGTGCACCGCATGGCCGAGGCCAACAAGGCGTTTTCCCACTTCCGTTTCTAAGCAGGGTTGCAGTCCGGGTTCGCTCGGACTGCCAGCGGTTGGTTGCAAGGGTATTGATGGAGCCGGACCCGGCCCCATCTTCCATTGCCGGCCGCGCCCTCCAAGCCTTGCCGTTGCTGCCCGGGTCCGATTGGCAGCCTGCGCGGGGCGGCTTTTTGTATTTATCGGCCAACTAAGGATTCATCATGGCTCGCGTTACTCCCATCGAACGCTATCGCAACATTGGTATTTCGGCGCACATCGACGCCGGCAAGACCACCACGACAGAGCGTATTCTTTTCTACACCGGTGTGAACCACAAGATCGGTGAAGTCCACGATGGCGCGGCCACCATGGACTGGATGGAGCAGGAGCAGGAGCGTGGCATCACGATCACCTCGGCCGCCACCACCTGTTTCTGGCGCGGCATGGATGCGTCCCTGCCCGAGCACCGCATCAACATCATCGACACCCCCGGCCACGTGGACTTCACCATCGAGGTCGAGGCGCTCCATGCGCGTGCTCGACGGCGCCTGCATGGTGTATTGCGCCGTGGGTGGCGTGCAGCCCCAGTCGGAAACTGTGTGGCGCCAGGCCAACAAGTACAAGGTGCCCCGTCTGGCCTTTGTGAACAAGATGGACCGTACCGGTGCCAACTTCTTCAAGGTCTACGACCAGATGAAGCTGCGCCTGAAGGCCAACCCCGTGCCCGTGGTGATCCCGATCGGTGCCGAAGAAAAATTCACCGGCGTGGTCGATCTGCTGAAGATGAAGGCCATCATCTGGGACGAAGCCTCCCAGGGCATGAAGTTCAGCTACGAAGAGATTCCGGCCGACCTGGTGGAATCCGCCAAGGAATGGCGCGAAAAGATGGTCGAAGCTGCTGCCGAAGCCTTCCGAAGAAGAGCTGATGAACAAGTACCTGGAAGAAGGTGACCTGTCCGAGGACGAGATCAAGCTGGGCATGCGTACGCCGCACCATCGCCAGCGAAATCCAGCCCATGCTGTGCGGTACGCGTTCAAGAACAAGGGCGTGCAGCGCATGCTGGACGCCATGATCGACTTCATGCCCTCGCCGATCGACATTCCGCCGGTGGGCGGCACCGACGAAGACGAAGAAGCCCGTCACCCGCAAGGCCGACGACGACGAGAAGTTCTCCGCGCTGGCGTTCAAGCTGATGACCGACCCGTTCGTCGGTCAGCTGACCTTCGTGTGCGCGTCTATTCCGGCGTGCTGCCAAAGGCGACACCGTGTGCTGAACCCGATCAAGGGCAAGAAGGAGCGTATCGGCCGTATCGTGCAGATGCACGCCAACGAACCGCGAAGAGGTCAAGGATCCGCGCCGGCGACATCGCTGCCTGCGTGGGCCTGAAGGACGTGACCACGGGTGAAACCCCTGTGCGATCCCCACGGGCATCATCGTGCTCGAGCGCATGGTGTTCCCCGAGCCGGTCATCTCGCAGGCCGTCGAGCCCAAGACCAAGGCCGACCAGGAAAAGATGGGTATCGCACTGCAGCGTCTGGCCCAGGAAGATCCGTCGTTCCGCGTCAAGACCGACGAAGAGTCGGGTCAGACCCTGATCGCCGGTATGGGCGAGTTGCACCTCGAAATCATCGTCGACCGCATGAAGCGCGAGTTCGGTGTCGAGGCCAACGTCGGCAAGCCGCAGGTGGCCTACCGCGAAACCATTCGCAAGACGGTCGAGGAGTCGGAAGGCAAGTTTGTGCGCCAGTCCGGCGGCAAGGGCCAGTACGGCCACGTCGTGCTCAAGATCGAGCCGAACGAAGCCGGCAAGGGCTTCGAGTTCGTCGACGCGATCAAGGGTGGTGTGGTTCCGCGCGAATACATCCCGGCGGTCGAGAAGGGTGTCATCGAGGCGCTCAATACCGGCGTGCTGGCGGGTTATCCGGTGGTGGACGTCAAGGTGACGCTGCATTTCGGTTCGTACCACGACGTGGACTCGAACGAAAACGCGTTCAAGATGGCTGCGATCTTCGGCTTCAAGGAAGGCTGCCGCAAGGCCGGCCCGGTCATCCTGGAGCCGATGATGGCGGTCGAGGTGGAGACGCCGGAAGACTACGCCGGCAACGTGATGGGCGACCTGGCCTCACGCCGCGGCATGGTGCAGGGCATGGACGACATGGTCGGTGGCGGCAAGGCGATCAAGGCCGAAGTTCCGCTGTCCGAAATGTTCGGCTATTCCACGACGCTGCGTTCGATGTCGCAAGGCCGTGCCACCTACACGATGGAATTCAAGCACTACGCGGAAGCCCCGCGCAATGTGTCCGAAGCCATCATCGCGGCGCGCGCCAAGTAAGAAAAGAGAAGCCTCATGGCGGGGGCCGTGCCTGCGCACGGCCTTCATCATGAACCCTGTCTTCGATCCGTGTCCTCTCTCGTGTCAGTGCGAGCAGGGAA
>JACKLL010000021.1 GCA_024235935.1 Rhodoferax sp.
GCATAGGTTTCGGCAAGACGCCGGCCCAAAACCTCGTCATCCTGCATCGGCTGCCGATGGTGGCGCAGGTGGCCGCGCTCGAGCCGGAGACGGCCGCGAAGATGGTGCAGCCGATGACATTGGTGTGCAGCAGCCGGCCGGGCAGGCCCTGGACCCACGGGGACAGCCCCTTGAACATGTCGGCGCTCAGGCGGGTCCGGAACAGGATCTCTCCCATCCAGACGAACAGCGGCAGCGCGGTGAGGGTCCAGCTCGACGACGAGCCCCAGACCGTCACCGCCATGGCGTCGCCGGCGGGCCGGCTGGAGAACAGCGTCACGGCCAGCCAGGCCACGCCGGTCAGTGTGAGGCCGACCCAGACGCCGCTGCCCAGGATCAGCAGCAACGAGACCAGCAGCAGGGCGGTGATGGCGAAGTCATTCATGCGGGTGTTCCTGGCGTCATTCGTGGAGCCGGGGCTCTTGTTCGCCCGCAACCGTGCGCAGCCCGCGGGCCTCGAGCACCAGCTCGTCGACGAAGGCGATCGCCAGCACCACGGTGCCCAGCGCCATCGCGATCTGTGGAATCCACAGCGGCGTCGCGTCGTTGGCGGTGGACACGTCGTTGAACAGATGCGACTGCCAGGCCAGCTTGCAGCTGTAGAACGCGAACATGCAGGCCACTGCCGTGGCGAAGGCCAGTGCCCACAGCTCCATCCGGTGTTTCCAGCGGCCGGGCAAGGCGCCGAGCACCAGCGTCACGCGGATATGGTCGCCGTGCTTGAGGGTGTGGGCCAGCGCCAGGAATCCGCTGGCCGCCATCAGATAGCCGGCGTAGGCGTCGGTGCCTGGAACATAGAGGTTGATCTGGCGTCCGAAGATGGACAACAGCACCATCAGCAATACACCGATCAAAAAAAGCGCCGCCAGTGCGGCGGCGCTGTCGTAGATCGCGTCGAGCAGCCTGCGCATCGTTGCGTCAGGTCCTCAGGGCTTGCGGAATGCGTCGACCAGCGCCTTGCCGTCGTCACCGGCCTTGGCCAGCCACTCGGCCAGCATCGTCTCGCCGACCTTCTTCATGTCGGCCTTGAGCGCGGCGGAGGGTTGCAGGATCTCCATGCCGCCCGCCTTGAGCTTGGCTAGCGAGTCGGTGTTGGTCTTCTTGCTGGCGGCCCAGCCGCGCACCTCGGCGTCCGCGGCGGCCTTGAGCAGCGCGTCCTGTGTCGGCTTGTCGAGCGCGTCGAACGCCTTCTTGTTGACGATGACGGCGTCCTTGGGCAGCCAGGCCTGGGTGTCGTACCAGTATTTGACATGTTCGTACAACTTGCTGTCCGCGCCGGTGGAGCCCGAGCTCATCATGCTTTCCGCCACGCCGGTGGCGAAGGCCTGGCTGACCTCGGCGGCCTGCACCGTCACCGGCTGGGCGCCGACCAGCTCGGCGATGCGGGCCGTGGCCGGGCTGTAGGCGCGCCACTTGATGCCCTTGAGGTCGGCGGCGGAGTTGATCGGCTTCTTCGAGTAGATGCCCTGCGGTGGCCATGGCACCGAGTACAGCAGCATCATGCCGTCCGAGGCCAGCTTCTTTTCCAGCAAGGGCTTTTGCGCCTTGTAGAGCTTCATAGCTTCGTCATAGCTGTCAGCCAGGAACGGCATGCCGTCGGCGGCGTAGATCGGCCACTCGTTGGCAAAGTTTGCCAGCAGAATCTCGCCCGCCTGTGCCTGACCACCTTGAACGGCGCGCTTGATCTCCGGCGCCTTGAACAGGGATGCGCCAGGGTGGACGGTGATCTTGAGTTTGCCGCCGGTCGCCTTGTCGACGTCGTTGGCAAATTCGGTCAGGGTGACCGAATGGAAGTTGGTGGCCGGATAGGCGGCGGGCAGATCCCACTTGGTCTGCGCCATGGCGCCGGCGGACAGGCCGGTGAGCGCGAATGCCACGACGGTGGCGAGGGTGCGGCGGGTCAAGGTCATGAGGGGAACTCCTGGTCGGTTGTGGTCGGACGGAACTTGTTTGTCTAGCATAAGTGGTGCCAGCCGGCCAACTCAGGGGATTAACCCAGGGTTTTCCCGAATCCGGCAGGGCTACGCCACTTCGCAGATATCCAGCATGCACAGCATGTAGATTCGGATCATGTCCAGGTAGTCGACGATGTCGACGCGTTCGTCCGGCATGGTGTTGTAGCGGCCGCCAGGGCCGCAGACAATGCCTTCGAGTCCCAGTGCCTCGTAGAAATGCCCTGCGTCCGTGCCGAAGAAGCATGGTGGCGCAATGGCGCCGGTCGGTTGCGCCTGCCCTCTGACTGTCTGATATGCGGCGTTGATGGTCTTGACAATGCGGGCATCCTTTGGCACTTCGAAGGCCGGCATCACACCGTGCTCGGTCTTCCGGTCAACCCGGATCGTCGCCTTGAGGCCGGGGAAGCGCTGCTCAAGCAGATCGAGTTCATGGCGCATATCCGCAATTGCGCCGGCTTCCGTCTGTCCCGGGGCGTAGCGGCCCGATCCCTTGATGCGTGCCACGTCTGCGACCTGTGGTGGACGCCATTCCAGCAACTCTGCACCCAAGGCTCCGCGCACCACCCCGACGTGTACGCGATTGATCGATGCATGTTCGTCGCTGCGCGCACCGGAGAAGCGCATGGCGTTCAGCCGCGGGACCAGATCGCACGCGGCGACGATGGCATCTACCGCTTCCTCGCGTTTGGACAGGTGACGTGTGCTGCCCACCAGATCGATCACGTAGGTGAACGCACAAGCATGCATCGTGATCGCCTGAAGGTCGGTCGGTTCCGAGTTGATGAAGTAGTCAGCGGTGACACCTTGCTTGATGGCCGCAACGGTTCCGATGCCGCCTTGCAGTTCACCGACGACATAAGTCAGCACGATGTCGCCCTTGAGTTTGACGCCGGCGTCGATCAGTGTCTTGAGCGCACAGAAGTAGGCGGCGTCGCCAGCCTTCATGTTCGAGACGCCAATCCCGTAGATGAAATTGTCGTCGACCAGTCCACCCCAAGGGTCAACCGTCCAGCCCTCGGTGGCGGGATTGGTGTCGAGATGGCCGTTGAAGAGCAGGCTTTTTCCGCCACCCGTGCCCTTGAGGCGGCCGATGGCATTCACCCGCTCACCGACCACTGGCGATAGATCGGCTTCGAGGCCCAACTGCCGCATGCGGTCGACCATGAAAGCGGCCAGCACACGTTCGCCTTCGGTCTCCGAGTAGCTTTTGTGCTGCACCATCTGGCTGAGCATGTCCAGTGCAGCCTTCTCGTCAAGGCTGTTGATCAGGGCGGTTCGATCCATGGGGCACTCCATGTGGGTCAATGGGCGGCTGCGACGGCTGCCGGGACGGCATCCATCAGCGAGCGGGTATAGGGATGCCTGGCACCTTGGGCAAGGTCGGCGACGGAAATCAGCTCGACCAGTTCGCCGCGATGCATCACAGCAATGCGATGAGCGACCTGGCGCACCAGGTTCAGGTCATGGGTGATGAACAGGTAGCCGGTGCCGCGCGTCTTTTGCAGGTCGACCAGCAGTTCGACGATCGACGCCTGCACGGATACGTCTAGTGAAGAGGTAATTTCATCGCAGATGACCAGTCTCGGGTGCGAGGCAAAGGCCCGTGCGATGGCAACGCGTTGCTTCTCGCCACCGGACAACTGGTGCGGGAAACGGTCAGCATAGCTGGCAGGGAGTCGCACTTCTTCGAGCAACCGTGCGATCTGAGTGCCGTCGACCTTGGTTCCGGCCGCGCCAAACAGTTGCATGGGGCGGGCGAGAATCTCCCGTACGCGCTGGCGCGGGTTGAGCGAGGAGTCCGGATGCTGGAAGATGATCTGGACGTCGCGCCGGTAGGCATTGTCCATGTCCTTGAGCCCGCCGATTGCACGGCCATCGAACGTCAACCCGCCTTCGAACGGATTCAGCCCTGTCAAGGCCTTGGCCAGTGTTGACTTGCCAGATCCGGATTCCCCGACGATGCCGAGAATTTCACCGGATTGCATGGTGAGGCTGATTGCGCGATTACCGGCAAACCGGGTGCTGGTGCGGCCCAGCAACTTCTCCAGGAACGGCTTGCGACCGTAATGGACGCTCAAGCCGTCGACCGCTACCAACGGCGCCTCATCGACCTTGGGCTCTGTATGCACCAGTCGATGGTCCGGACGCGGCACTGCCGACAGCAACATCCGCGTGTAAGGCGCCTGGGGATTCGTGAATACATCGGCGATCTGCCCTTGCTCGACGATCTTGCCTCGGTGGATGACAGCGACGCGCTTGCATACCGTGGCGACCAGTGCGAGGTCATGGGAGACGTAGATGGAGGCGACGCCGGTTTCCTCTTGCAACTTGGCGAACAGGTCCAGAATCTGCCGGGCGGTGATCACGTCCAGCGCGGTCGTGGGCTCATCGAACAGGATGCACTCCGGCTGGCAACCAAAGGCGGTCGCGATCACCACGCGCTGCTTTTCTCCGCCCGAAGCCTCGTGCGGGTATTTGCGCATCATCTTGGCCGGCGATTTGAGTCCGACCCGAGCAAGCATGTCTTCGCCTTCGGCCCAGGCCTGCGCGCGCGAGAGTCCGCGATGGCGTACCAGCACTTCGGCCAATTGCTCACCTAGCGGCAGGGTTGGATTGAGCGAGGTGCTGGGATCCTGAAAAACCATGCCGATTCGACGTCCGCGAATCGCATCGATCTGCATCGGCGAAGCCGACAACAACGCCTGATCGCGCAAGCTGATGCTTCCGCTTTCCTTGGCGTCGTGGGGCAGATGCCGCATGATGGCCCAGGCCAGCGACGTCTTGCCCGAGCCGGATTCACCGACAAGGCCCAGCACTTCGCCCTTGTCTACCTTCAGGCTGACGTGGTCGAGCGCGCGGAAAAGGCCCGCGCTGGTCGTGTAGTCGAGCGAGTAGTCGTTGATGTCCAGTATGGATTGCATGGCGTTGTCAGGTGCGCGGATTGAGCGCATCACGCAGTCCGTCTCCGAGCAGGTTGAAGCCGATGGCCACTGATGCAACGGCGATGCTGGGCCACAGAATCATCCACGGGCTCAGGTGCATGAAGCGGCGCGATTCGGCCACCATCAGTCCCCATTCCGATGCAGGGGGTTGCGCGCCCAGGCCGAGGAAACTCAGGGTCGCGAAAAGCATGATGGCAAATGCCACACGGATCGTCATCTCGACAATGATGGGTGCGATCACGTTGGGAAGCATCTCGCGCAACACGATGAATCCGGCGCTTTCTCCGCGGGCTACTGCGGCGTTCACGTAGTCTTGCTTGCGTACGGACAACGCGACGGAGCGCGTCACCCTTGCCATGCCGGGTGCGAAAGCGATGGCAATGGCGATCAGCGCGTTGAAGCTGCTCTTGCCCAGAAGCGTCACGATCAGCAGTGCAAGCAGAAGGCTGGGGATCGACATCACCGCGTCCACCGTGCGCATCATGAATTCATCACTGCGGCCGCCGAGATAGGCCGACGTGGTTCCAATACATGCCCCGGCCACGGTGCCGATCGCGGTGGCCAGCAGCGCCAGCAATACGGTGGCGCGGGCACCATGGAGCAGTCGGCTGAGAATGTCGCGGCCATATTGATCGGTTCCCAGCAGGAACTCTGCGCTGGGAGCCTTGTAGCGCTGCAGGGGCGAAAACGCCTCTGGGTTGTGGGGCGCCATCGAAGGGCCCAGGACCACGACGAGCAGGACCAGTCCGACCAGCAGGAGCCCCAGGGTGCCTTGCGGGGAGCGCAGCAATCTGCGAAATACGTCATTCATACTGAATCCTTCGATCGAGCCAGGCGTAGGCCATGTCGGCAATGAAGTTGGCGGCCGCGTAGGTCGTTGCCATGATCAAGGCCCCCGCCTGGATGGACGGCAGATCCCGGCTCTGAATGGCCACGATCAGTTGACGGCCAATTCCGGGCAAGGCAAATATCTCCTCCACGACAATGACCCCGCCGAGCAGGTAGCCGATGTCCAGGGCGACGATGGTGATCGTCGGCAGCAAGGCGTTGCGCAATGCGTGCTTGAACAACACGGTCCGAGCCGACAGCCCCTTGAGGCGCGCTGCCCGGATGTAGTCGGTGTGCATCACGTCCACCAGTTCGGACCGAACCATTCGCGAGACGTGGGCAATCAGGATCACCGAGACCGTGAGCACCGGCAGCACGAGGTGGAGCAAAGCGCGCGGGACACTTTCGCTCAACGGGACATAGCCGGTGGCTGGCAACCACTGCAACCAGTCGGCAAATACGAGGATCAGCAAGGTCGCCGTCACGAACTCGGGAATGGATACGCCGACGTATGACGTGATGCTGACACCCAGGTCTGCCGCCTTGCCCCGCCGTACGGCTGCAATGATGCCCAACGGCATGGCCAGCAGGAGCATGAAGCTGATCGACAGCAGCGCCAGGAACAGTGAGCGCCCCAGTGCGTCCAGCATGGCTGGACCCACGGGTTGGCTGTTGCGCATGGAGATGCCGAAGTCACCTTGCAGGACATTGAACAGCCAATGAAGATACTGCTGCCACATCGGCAGGTCCAGGCCCAACTTGACCCGGACCGCAGCCAGCGCGTCTTCGGTAGCGTTCTCGCCGAGCAGCATTACGGCAGCATCGGCGGGAAGTACCTGCGTGATCGCAAACACGATCAGCGATACCACCAGCAGTGTGTAGCCGATCAGCGCGAGACGCTTGAGAACGTAGGTCGCAGACACGCCGCTTACCCAGGCGCTTTTCAGGCGCGCTTGGGCGCGTTGGCGCCCAGCGACACATGGTCGAGTCGAAATACGGCGCCACGGGGGTGCAACTGGAATCCTTGTACCCAGTCACGCTGTGCAGCCAGCAGATCGAAGAACACGGGAATGATGGATGGGGTGTCCACGTTCATCAAGCGCTGCGCTTCAGCGTACAGGGTCCGGCGCTTTTTCTCGTCGATCGTCGCGCGGGCTTCATACACCACCTTGTCGAAGGCGGGGTTGTTCCAGCGTGTCTCGTTCCAGGCTGCGTCAGAGGTGTACAGCAGCGCGAAGATTGCATCGGCCGTGGGTTGCATGTTGTAGAAGCCGATGTAGAACGGACCCTTCTTCCAGACCTGGTCGAGGTAAGTGGCGTGCGGCATGGTTTCCACATTGATGCGAAAGCCGGCCGGCTTGGCAAGTTCACGCAAGGCCACGGCCAGTTGGGTACGCACGGGCGGCCGGTCGGAGGCAATCAGGGTTGCGTCCAGTCCGTTGGGATACCCGGCGGCGGCCAGCAAGGACTTTGCCTTCGCAATGTCCGGCTTCTTCAGTGCCTGGGGGGCGTAATAGCGATAAGCCGAATTCATTGGCGAATCGTTGCCGGGCGTACCAAAGCCTTCGGTGACATAGTCCACCATCGCATTGCGATCGATGGTCAGGGCCAGGGCCTGGCGCACACGCACATCGTTGAAAGGCTTTTGGTCGCAGCCGAAGTTCACGTTGCAGAACTGACCCGAGGGGGTGCGCAGGCCCTTGACGCCTTTGGCCGACTTGAGGCGCTCGAACTCGGTGGGCGGCAGGGTGGAAATCAGGTCGGTATCGCCGGATATCAGCGCCGAGGACTCGGCTGTGCTATCCGGATAGACGACGATTTCGATTCGGTCGAGATAGGGGCGCGCCTTGTCGTAGTAGGCCTCGTTGCGCGTGACGACGATCTTGCGGTCACCTTCGAACGAGACCAGCTTGAAAGGGCCGGTGCCGATGGCCGCACGGTCGAGGGCGGCCATGCCCGACTTGATCACGGATGCCGGAATGATCTTCGCGTTGGTATAGGCCAGTGTGACGGGGAGGTCGGCGAACGGGGCAGAAAGCGTGAACACCACCGTGTTGGCGTCCTTGGCCGCAATCTTCGTGATCGGACCGACATTACGGCGCGCTGGCGAAGCCGTCTTGGCGTCGAGAATGGCCTCGAAGGTGGCAACGACGTCGTTGGCCGTCATCGGGCTTCCGTCATGGAACGTGACGCCTTTGCGCAGCACGAAGGTCCATTGGGTCAGATCGGGCGAACTGCTCCATGATGCAGCAAGGTCAGGCTCCACACTCATGTCGACGCCCAGGCGCGTCAAGGCCGAATACAGCAGTTCGGACACCATGTACTCAGGATTCACCCGCGTCAGCAAGGGGTTGAGCTTGGACACTGCCTGGTCCACGCTGACGCGCAGTACGCCACCGCGCCGGGGTGATTGCGCGTGCACGTCGAAGGCGGCAAGTGAAAGGCTGCTCATGCCAGCGGTGGCGGCGATAAAGCGGCGGCGGTCGATGTTCAACATAATTGCTTCCTTCAGGGTTGTGAACCAATAGGTTCGGGGATGAGATTCGGCTCGAAGTCTGCTGCCAGGTAGCTAAGCACGCTGCGTGCCAGCGACGCGATATCCTGGACGGTCGTGTGTTCTCCAGGCGAATGCACCATGCGATTCGGTCGTCCCAGTCCGCCCAGCAGAACTTCTTGCATTCCGGTGCGCTGCACGTAGCCGAAGTCCGAGCAACTGGCGGCGCCCCAGCGCTGGAATTGCGATGGTGGATAGCCAAAGCCAGCGCCAACCGCCTGTTGCCAGCGTGGCCAGTGCGGACCGCCGGGATCTCGGGTGGGTATCAGGTGCCCGATGAGGTCGATCTCGACCGTAAGCTCGCTGTCTGCCTGTAGCGCGTCACGCACCGCCGTTTCGATCTCGCTCCGTGCCTGCTCGAAGTCCTCTTCCGGTGCGTAGCGCCGGTTGACCGTGATTTCCAGCAGCGACGGGACCTGCCCTCCACATGTTCCGCCATGTACGGCGGCGATACCCAACTGCGCTCGCAGCGGACCCTTGGCATGCGGTGGAGGCGGCAAGGCCGACACACGTTCTGCCACGCGCGGCTTGAGACGGTTCAGCGCCTGCAGCAGCGGCAAAGCACCTTCAATGGCATTGAGTCCGCTCCCGGTGCGATTGCCTTCGCCGGCGTGTGTGGTATGTCCGTGCACCCTGATCAACAGGTTGAAAAGTCCGAAGCAGCCCGCCCAAATGCGTGCATCTGCGCTGCCGTTGAAATTGATGATGTGGCCCTCGAGGCGAGACTGTTCGGCGAGATACCGGATTCCCGGATACAGGCCTCCCTCTTCGTCGGTGCACAGTAGCAGCATCGGATCGTAGGCGAGCGGGACACCGGTTGCCGCTGCGCATCGAAGCGCGAGCAGTACGGCTGCGATGGAGCCCTTCATGTCGGCGGCACCCAGCCCGCACAGATTGTCTCCATCACGGGTCAGTGACAGCGGGTTCGTGTTCCATCCCGGTGCGGCTGGCACGGTGTCGACGTGAAAGTAGAGGCCGCACGACGGCTTGCCGGTTCTACGCGTGGCGATGAGGTTGGTGCGCTGGCCCATAGCAGGACCACCTTCGACATGCCAGAGCAACTCGGGCACCACCACACGCTCAGAGGCAAAACCCAATGGTCGCACGAGTTGCTCCATGAGATCCGCGAAGTCGTCATAGCCTAGCCCGGGTGGGAACGATGTGTCGACGGCGATCATCCGCGACAGATCTGCGACGGCCCCCTCCATCAACGAATCGGTCATGGCAAGGGCCTGCGTCAACGCGGGGTTGGTGGAGGTGGCGACGGTGGCGCGTTGCATGTTCACGGACTCCCGTCGTAATCAGCGACGCGGCAGGCGTGGCGCAGCCTCAGAAGCGGTCCGCCAGGCTTTCGATATGTACATTGCCGACTTTCAAAGATGATTTCCATGCTTCGCAGCCCGGCAACGTCGATGACGACAATTCGATCCGGGAACGATTTGATGCTTGAAGTCTATAGAACACTTCTGTAAAGTGTCAACAAATTATTGATAAATTGTGATCAACTTCAATTCAAAGGCAGATCATGGTCAAAGTTCGTGAATCCCGGGTCGGGGCGGCAGCACACCGCGCGATCGTGTCATCGTCGCACCTGGTGTCGCCCAGAAGCAAGGAGGCCTCGGAGCTTGAATTCGGCTTGATCGTGGCTTGGAATGCATTCTCGCGCTGGGCTGTTCGCTGCATGGCGGCGGCGGGAGTGCCGGATTTGACGATTACGGATGTACTGATCCTGCACCATGTCAATCATCGGGCTCGCAACAAGAAGCTGGCCGATATCTGTTTTGTACTCAACTACGAAGACACGCATGTCGTGGCCTATTCGTTGAAGAAACTTGTGGCAGCAGGTCTGGTACAGGCCGAGAAGGTCGGCAAGGAGGTGCTCTATGCGGCATCCCCTGAAGGAGAGTCGGTCATTGCCCGCTATCGGGAAGTCCGAGAGGAGTGTCTGATCAGCAACGTCGATCCGGAAATGAACGCCAGCATGGGGGAAGTCGCGTTGCTCTTGCGGACGATGTCCGGCCTGTACGATCAGGCCGCGCGCGCCGCAACCTCACTTTGAACCGATTGGAACTGCATGACATCGTGGATGGATAAACTGCCAGTGCCTGACGACACCCGCTGGCAATTCTGGATCGACCGTGGCGGTACGTTCACCGACGTCGTCGGACGCAAGCCCGACGGATCGCTGGTCACGCACAAGCTGTTGTCGGAGAACCCGGAGCAGTACAAGGATGCCGCCGTTGCCGGCATCCGGCACCTGCTGGGCCTGAAGGCGGACGAGCCGGTCACACCGGACCGGGTCGAGTGCGTGAAGATGGGCACCACGGTGGCCACCAATGCGCTGCTCGAGCGCAAGGGGGAACCCACGCTGCTGGTCACGACGCGTGGGTTCCGCGATGCCTTGCGTATCGCCTATCAGAACCGGCCGCGCCTGTTCGACCGCCATATCGTGCTGCCCGAGTTGCTGTACCAGGTGGTCGTCGAGGCGGACGAACGCGTGGGTGCCCATGGGGATGTCGTGCAGGCGCTGGATGCCGATGCGCTGCGCGGCGCCATGCAGGCACAGTTCGATCTGGGGCTGCGCAGCGTGGCCATCGTGTTCATGCATGGCTACCGCTATACCGCGCATGAACAGGCGGCCAAGCGCATCGCGCAGGAGATCGGCTTCACGCAGATCAGCACGTCGCACGAAACCAGTCCGATGATGAAGTTCGTCAGCCGGGGCGATACCACCGTGGTCGATGCCTACCTGTCGCCGATCCTCGGGCGTTACGTGGCGCGGGTGGCGCAGGAGATGCCGGGCGTCCGGCTGTTCTTCATGCAGTCCTCCGGCGGACTGACCGACGCCCATGCCTTCCAGGGCAAGGATGCCATTCTCAGCGGCCCGGCAGGCGGCATCGTCGGCATGGCACGCACGGCGGCGCTGGGTGGGCATGCCAAGGTCATCGGCTTCGACATGGGGGCACTTCGACCGACGTGTCGCATTTCGCCGGCGAATTCGAGCGCGAGTTCGAGACCCAGGTGGCCGGTGTGCGCATGCGCGCGCCGATGATGAGCATCCATACGGTGGCTGCAGGTGGCGGCTCCATCCTGGCCTTCGACGGCGCTCGCTTTCGGGTCGGGCCGGACAGTGCCGGCGCCAATCCGGGGCCGGCCAGCTACCGGCGCGGCGGACCGCTGGCGGTGACCGATGCCAACCTGATGCTGGGCAAGATCCAGCCGCGCTTCTTTCCCAAGGTGTTCGGTCCGCATGCCGACGAGGCCTTGAGCCTGGAGGTGGTGGAGCAGCGGTTTGCCGATCTCGCGCGGCAGACCGGACTGAGTCCCCAGGATACGGCGGAAGGTTTTGTCAACATCGCCGTGCAGCAGATGGCCAACGCGATCAAGAAGATCTCGGTTGCGCGGGGCTACGACGTCACGCGCTACACCTTGCAGTGTTTTGGCGGTGCCGGTGGCCAGCACGCCTGCCTGGTGGCCGACGCGCTGGGCATGACGCGGGTGTTCGTGCATCCACTGGCCGGCGTACTCAGTGCCTACGGCATGGGCCTGGCCGACCAGACCGTGATCCGTGAGCAGGCGATCGAGTTGCCGCTGGCAGACGATTCGGTGCCGCAGATCCTGGCCGCGCTCGACGCGCTGGCAACGGCGGCGCGCGCGGAGCTGGTGCAGCAGCAGGTCAGCCGCGGCCAGGTGCAGACCTTGCACCGCGTGCATGTGCGCTACAGCGGCAGTGACGCGGCGCTGGTCGTGGCGTGTCCGCAAGGCCGTGCGATGGATGCGGCGTCCGTGGTCGCGCAGATCGCCAGCGGGTTCGAGGCCGCGTATCGCAAGCGCTTCGCATTCCTGATGCTGGGCAAGGGCATGGTGGTCGAGGCGGTGTCGGTCGAGGCGGTGATCGCCGGCGACGCACCGTCTGAGCCGATGCACACCATGCACCCGGTGCGGGACGTGCCACGCCGCGATACGGTGCAGATGTACTCGGGTGGTGCATTGCACGCCGCCGCACTGGTCGTGCGCGAGGACATGCGCAGCGGCGATGTGATTGCCGGGCCGGCCATCATCGCCGAGGCCAATGCCACCACCATCGTGGAGCCGGGCTGGGAGGCGCGCCTGACCGAGCGCGACCACCTGGTGCTGGAGCGCCGCGTGCCGCGCACGGCGGTGTTCGCCGTCGGCACCACCGTGGACCCGGTGCTGCTCGAGGTGTTCAACAACCTGTTCATGAACATCGCCGAGCAGATGGGGCTGCAGCTGCAGAACACGGCTTACTCCGTCAACATCAAGGAGCGGCTGGATTTCAGCTGCGCGCTGTTCGATGCCGATGGTAATCTGATCGCCAACGCGCCCCATATGCCGGTGCACCTGGGCTCAATGGGCGAGAGCATCAAGACCGTGATCCGCGAGAACCGCGAGACCATGGCCGATGGCGATGTCTTCGTGCTCAACGACCCCTACCACGGCGGTACGCACCTGCCGGACATCACGGTCATCACGCCGGTCTACCTGGATGGTGTGCCGACCTTCTACGTCGGCTCGCGCGGACACCATGCCGACGTGGGCGGAACCTCGCCCGGTTCGATGCCGCCGTTTTCGACCCGGATCGAGGAGGAGGGTGTGCAGATCAACAACGTCAAGCTGGTCGACCGGGGGACCTTGCAGGAGGAGGCCATGGTGGCGCTGCTGGAAAGCGGTGAATACCCGAGCCGCAATCCGCAGCAGAACATGGCCGACCTGCGGGCGCAGATCGCGGCCAACGAGAAGGGCGTGCAGGAACTGGGCAAGATGGTGGCGCAGTTCGGCCTGGACGTGGTCCAGGCCTACATGGGCCATGTGCAGGACAACGCCGAGGAGTCGGTGCGCCGGGTCATCACGCGGCTCAAGGACGGCGCGTTCACGCTGCCGCTGGACAATGGCGCGCAGATCCAGGTGGCGATCCGGGTCGACGCGCAGGCGCGCAGCGCCGTGGTCGACTTCACCGGAACCTCCGCGCAGCAGACCAACAACTTCAACGCACCGACCGCGGTGTGCATGGCGGCGGTGCTGTATGTGTTTCGCACGCTGGTCGACGACGACATCCCGCTCAACGCCGGATGCCTCAAGCCGCTGGAGGTGATCATCCCGCCGGGCTCGATGTTGAACCCGAACCCGCCGGCATCGGTGGTGGCCGGCAATGTCGAGACCTCGACCTGCATCACCAATGCGCTGTTCGGTGCGCTCGGGGTGCTGGCCTCCAACCAGGGAACGATGAACAACTTCACGTTCGGCAATACGCACTACCAGTACTACGAGACGATCTCAGGCGGCTCTCCTGCCGGCGGCCGCGTCGACGATGCTGGCCACCTCGTCGACGGTTTCAATGGCACCAGTGTGGTCCAGACCCACATGACCAATTCGCGGCTGACCGACCCCGAGGTGCTGGAGTTCCGCTTCCCGGTGCGTCTGGAGAGTTACGAAATCCGTCTGGGTTCCGGCGGCGCCGGCCACTGGCACGGCGGTGACGGCGGCGTGCGCCGGATCCGCTTTCTGGAGCCGATGACGGCCAGCATCCTGTCCAATGGACGCATCGTGGCGCCGTTCGGCGTGGCGGGAGGATTGCCCGGGGCGGTGGGCATCAACCGCGTGGTGCGCGCCGATGTTGCGGTCGAATCGCTCGGACACATCGGCCAGGTCGACATGGCGGTGGGTGACATCTTCGAGATCCACACGCCCGGTGGTGGCGGCTTCGGCACGCCGGATTGACGCGTGGCGGGGTGGGAATCCACAATCGGCGCAGGAGGACCGCATGGAGCCGCATCTGCTTGAGCACTACCGCTGGATGGCGCAGTACAACGCCTGGTTCAATGCGCGACTTTACGACGCCTGCGAACAGCTCGATGATGCAGCGCGCAAATTGGAACGCGGCGCCTTCTTCGGTTCGATCCATCGCACGCTCAACCACCTGATCGTTGGCGACCAGATCTGGCTCAAGCGCTTGCGCCAGTGTGGCTTGGAGAATGGCTTTGTCTGCCAGGCCTTGTCGGACGAGGTGCTGGATCTGCCGGCAGGCCACGCGCTGGATGCACCGGTCTATGACGACTGGATGGCACTGCGTGCCAAGCGCGCCGCCATCGACGACGCGCTGCGCATCTGGCTGGCGGAAATGCCGCCAGCGTTTGCGGGCTTCACGATGCGCTACAGCAATAGCAAGGGTGTGCAGCGCCAGCATCCGGCCTGGCAGGCCATGTCGCATTTCTTCAACCACCAGACCCACCATCGCGGGCAGGTGACGAGCCTGCTGATGCAGGCCGGGGTGGACCCGGGCGTCACCGATCTGGTGGCCTTGGTCAGCTCCGCCTGAGGATCCGGCGCGCAGCCCGGGCCGGTGCCCGGGATGCGCGGCGCAGGGGGAGGGCGCGGGCGCTCATTCCCGTTTGGCCGGAACTGCCGATGGGGTGCCGGGGGCCGGCTTGAAGGGACCGCCATTGACGGTCATGCCTTCCGACGAGAACCGCGCCGCGTTCGCGCTGCCAATCCCTTTGACGCGGCCGATCAGGTCGCTCCAGTCCTTGAAGGGGCCGCGTTTGCGTTCGTCGAGGATGCGCGCAGACACTGCGGGCCCGATGCCCTTGATGCCATCGAGATCGGCCACGCTGGCCTGGTTGACGTCGACGGTGGCAAACACGCTGAAGGAGGCCATCGCCACAGCGAGGGCCAGAGCAGATTTCCACATGGGGTACTCCTGTTGATGGGATGCCGGGAAGGACCTTGGCGTCACGACCGTGGCAAAGCCCGTCATGTGCCGGTACCACGATAGCGGTGGTGGCCGTTGGCGGGGACGCCATGCGTCCGCAAAAGGCAGGAAGAACGGGTGTGGGGTGAGGGCTGTGCCGTCGGTGGCGCCAACCGAGGCCGCCGATGCTGCGCGCGGCTGGCGCAGCAGCTTTTGCGTCAGCGCTTGAACGCGAGCAGCAGCACGCCGCCGGCCACCATGGCGATGCCCGACCATTCGCGCAGCGTGGGACGTTCGCCGAGAAACGCCACCGCGAAGATGGCGACCAGCACCAGGCTGAACTTGTCCACCGGCGCCACCTTGGACGCGTCGCCGATCTGCAGCGCACGGAAGTAGCAGACCCATGATGCGCCCGTTGCCAGCGCCGACAAGCTCAGGAAAATCCAGGTCCGCGCGGGCAGTTCGAACGGGTTGCTCCATTTGCCGGTCAGCGCGACGAAAGCCGACAACACCAGGATGATGATGGCCGTGCGGACCAGCGTGGCCAGATCGGAGTCGACGCCCTGGATGCCGACCTTGGCGAAAATCGCCGTCATGGCAGCGAAGACGGCCGACAGGCTGGCCCAGAAAAACCAGGTGGGGGTTGTGCTCATGCCGATGGGTCGTGGTCGATCTGACCGGCATTGTGCGCCATCGGCAGGCTGACCCGCACCGTGAGGCCCTGCTGCGCCGTCGGATCGGTATAGGCGAGTTCGATGCGGGCTTGCAGGCGGGTAGCAATGGCATTGACGATGGACAGGCCCAACCCGGCACCGCTGTCTTGTGCGGGTGTGACGCGGTAAAAGGCTTCGAACACCCGGGCCCGTTCGTCTTCGGCGATGCCGGGGCCGTTGTCGCTGATGCTCAGGACGGCGTAGCGCCCGGCCTGGCGCACGGCGAGGTCGATCTTTCCTTGCTCTGGCGTATGGCGAATCGCGTTGTCCACCAGGTTCTTGACCAGGATCGTCAGGTCGACCTCCGCTGCCGGTACCAGCGCGTCGCCGTCGCCGTCGACACCCAGGTCGATCTGTCGGGCTTCTGCCAGCGGATAAAGGTCTTCCAGCACACCACGCAGGATTTTTTGCAGCGATACCGGTTGCGCCGGCTCCGCGGTGGCCTGCTGCATGCGAGCCAGCATCAGCATCTGCGTGACCAGGTTCTGGCTGCGCAGGATGCCGCTGCGCAGACTGGCAAGCCGTGTATGCGCCTCCTGCGACATCTCCGCGCCGGCCAGCCGCTCGGCCTGCAGCGACAGGGCGGTGAGCGGTGAGCGCAACTCGTGTGCGGCATCTGCGACAAAGCGCCGCTGTTGCGCCATGGCCAGCGCAACCCGGGCCAGCAGGCGGTTGATGGCCACGACGAACGGCCGGATTTCGGTCGGTACCTGTGCGTCGGCAATCGCCTGTGTGTTGTCCTCGGCGCGCGCGTCCAGTTCGCTGGCCAGTGCCTCGAGCGGACGAAACATGCGGCGCACCAGCACGCGGACCAGCATCAGCAGCATCGGGATCAGCAGCAGCAGGGGCAGCAAGGCGCGCAATGCGCCCGCCCGTGCCACTTCGTTGCGCACGGCCGTGCGTTGCGCGATGGCAACCCGAACACCATTGCCAAGCGTCTTGACATAGATGCGCCATGACAGCTTGCCCGGCCGAACGGTCTGTATGCCATCGGGTATCCGGGCCGACAAGCCGGTCAGCTGGCCGTGCTCCACCTTGCCGTTCACATGCATCGGCAACTGCAGCACGATGATGCGCGATTCGAAGTCCTCGTCGTTCGGGTCGCCTTCGGGCACGTAGTCGAGCGAGGGCTTGTTCTGGCGGTCGATCAGCCCGGCGAGCTGGCGCAACTGCTCGTCCTGCAGTTCGATCGCCTCCGAAAAGGCCGCCTGAAACGAGAACACCGCGGCTGCGATCGCCGAGATGAAGATCAGCAGGCCCAGCCACAGCGACAGCCGGCCTTGCAAGGACGCCGTCAGTCGCCTTTGAGAACCATCCATCCCACCCCCCTGACGTTCTTGATCGCGGCATTGCCGAGCTTCTTGCGCAAGGCATGGATCAGAAATTCCACGGCATTGCTTTCGACTTCCTCGCCCCATCCGTACAGGCGGTCCTCGAGCTCGGCGCGGGAGAGTATCGCGCCGGGTCGCACCATCAGTGCCTGCAGCAGGGAGAACTCGCGTGCCGAGAGCCGCACCGTCCCGTCCCGGGTGCTGACCTCCCGCGTCGCGGGGTCCAGCGTCAAGCTTCCGTTGCTGAGCAAGGGCATCGCCTGGCCTCCCTTGCGGCGCACCACGGCTCGCATGCGCGCCAGCAATTCGGTCATCTCGAAAGGCTTGAGCACATAGTCATCGGCACCGGCGTCCAGCCCGGCAATCCGGTCCTGCAGGCCATCGCGTGCGGTGACGACCAGCACCGGGACCGGGTTGTCCTTGCTGCGAATGCTGCGCAATACCTCCAGTCCGTCCTTTTTCGGCAGACCCAGGTCGAGCAACACGACGTCGTAGGTCTGCGTGGCCAGGGCTGCCAGCGCGTCGGCGCCGTCGCGCACCCAGTCCACGGCGTAACTCGCGTCCTTGAGCGCATGGTGGGCCGTCTCGCCAATCATTCGGTCGTCTTCGACCAGCAATACACGCATCGGATCAGTTCTCCTGGACGGGGGTGCCGATGCTGACCGACCGGGCCTGGCATCGGCGATGGAGATCGACTGCTTTCATGGGCCGACCTTGCGGCCTTGTCGGCCCTGGACCGCCAGATAGCTTACCAAGAACAGGATCGCTGCAAGAAACATGGCGCTGGTGTTGACGGTACCCAGGCCCAGGCCTCCGTTGGCCACCGGTTGCGACAGCAGGTCACCGCAGGACGCCCCAAAGGGGCGGGTCAGCACGTAGGCGATCCAGAACGCCAGCACCGGATTCAGCCGGAACCGGTACCAGGCCAGCGTCACGCTGGCGATGGCGCCGCCGAACAGCAGTGCCGACAGGCCGTAACCCCATTGCAGGCCCTCGGCCATCAGATCGCCGGCGGCGGTACCGAGTGCGAACGTGAACAGAATGGCCGCCCAATAGAACGACTCCCTGGGCAATGAGTCGACCTCATGGATCGACAGGGTGCGCTCGCGCGCATACCAGAGCGCGAACGTGGCCAGCAGGCAGGCGCTGAAGAGCGCCGTGATGGTCGACATCGCAACGCCGAGGTTGTCAACCAGGTTATCGGTCAGCAGGGTTCCAAAAATGCTGATCAGGACCACGACCAGCCAGTACAGGGCGGGCACGTGGCGCCGCGCGCGCATCTGGAACACCAGCGCGACCAGCAGCAAGGCCCCTGTGACGATCGAGGTCCCGCTCAGGCCGAGCTGGAGGTTGACGTTCAGGAAGTCGGCGGCCGTCTCGCCGACCGTGGTGGCCATGATCTTGATGATCCAGAAGACCAGTGTGACTTCAGGCACCTTGTTCCATAGGGTGTTGGCGGGTGTGACCGCAGGGGTGGACATGCGTGTGTTTCCTTTCGAATGCAAGACTATGAGGTGGCAGCGTCAGTCGAGACGTCGCCGTGGAGTGGCGCTCAGTTGGCGCATGCTGGCGGTCGCGCTGCCGTGCGCTGTTGGAAGCGTGACATTGGTTGCGGCAAGGCGATGGCGCACGGCGGCCGCGGCATGCAGGCCGACCAGGATGACCAGCACCCAGGCGCTGGCCGCATGCAGGTTGAACAGGGTTTCGGACAGCAGCTTGTGCACGCCCAGCGGTTGCGGTGCCATGTGGCCGAATACGCCCAGGCCGTCTTCGCTGGTCCAGGCGCCGGCCAGGCCGGTGATGGGCATGGCGAACAGCATCAGGTACAGCAGCCGGTGCATCAGGTTCGCCGCCAGGCGCTCGATGCGCGGTGACGCGCGCCGCGGTGCACCGGGTGGGTTGCGCCAGCGCCAGAGCAGCCGCGCCAGGGCCAGCAGCACCAGCAGCACGCCGAGTGATCGGTGCCAGCCGAACAAGGCGGCGCTGCCGGCGTCGTCTTCCAGCGCCGTCATGGTCCAGCCCAGGGCCAGCATGGCGCCGATGCCGACCGTGGTGAGCCAATGGGCGAGCACGGCGATGCCGGAATACCTGTGCATGGTGTCCGGTGCGGAGGGAATCATGGGTCGCATGGTCATGGATCGATGGCGGGCGCGAGGCGCCGGAAAATGGGTTGGAGGTGGCGATGGGGTCGACTGTCACCGCGATGACTTAGCCTGCACTTAGTCCGTTCAGCGGCGCAGCCAACCGTGGGCGATGGCGGGCGCGAACAGTCGCCGGTAGACGGCCTGTCCTGGCGGCAGAATCCACTGCGACAGCAGCCGGCGCGCGCGCCGTGCCAGCAAGGCGGCGCAGCAGCCGACCAGCGCCGCGCCGGCCATGTCGAGCGGAAAGTGCACGCCCAGGTAGATGCGCGCCCAGGCGACCGGCAGTCCGAGTCCGGCGAGTGCGATGCCGACCGGCCGGGTGCGACGTCCCAGCGCCAAGCTGAACGCCACCGACCACCACAGCGTGAGGTGGTCGCTGGGGAACGAGGCATCCGCTGTGTGGGCCAGCCATTGGTGGCCGAGGCCGATCATGAAGGGCCGGGGCATGGGCCAGAGGATGCCGAGCACCTGTGCGAACAGCAAGGCCAGCACACCCGCAGTGCCGGCCTCCAGCATGGACAGGCGGACCGTGTAGGGGCCGCGCAGCCAGCCGGCGATCAGCAAGGCCGGTATCAGTGCGATGGCAAGCTCGGCCCAGGCGCGCGCGGCCACGAGTGCCCATGCAGGTGGTGCTGCCGATGCGTTGATCCATTGAAAAAGCGTGTGGTTCATGCGTGAAGATGCAAGGGATGGCGCGGGTGCGCCGGGTCTGAAATGGACGCTGCGCCGATACGCCTGGTAGCGTATCGGCGCAGCGCGAAGCGTCAGTCGACCGTGTCGTGCTTGTCGTCTTCATCGCGGGTGTCCCGGGCCGATGCGATCACGGCTCCGCTGTCCGCATGGATGCGCACGTCGACCACGTCCTTGCCGTTGACGATCTCCACGTCATAGGCCGGACCTGCCTTGGTCTGCTCCAACTCGGCGCGGGTGGCATGGCCCGCTGCATGTTGCTCGGCGTTGGCGATCGCCTGGCTCAGTGTGATCTTTGCCGTGGGCAATGCGCTGGCATCGTTGTCCTGCTGCCGATTGGCGGCGTAGCCGATGGCGGCCGCTGACGCGAGCGACAGGGCGACGAGGCTGAGGGTGATCTTGCGAATCATGATGGTTTTCCTTGAAATGGCCCGCAGAAATCTGCGTGGGGTCAGATTACGACGCAACACTTAGATTTGGCTGAGCCGCCGGCCTCGCATCGCCCGGGCTTAGACCTAAGACTGGCCTAAGCCATCGTCGCGAGACTGCGCGCGTGGAATCTTCCACGTCTGCATCGATGTACGTGCATCGAAATCACCATGAAAACCAGCTCCTTTTCCAGGGCCTTCGCAGGTCTGCTGTTTGTCGCCGCGCTCGGCGGTTGTGCCAGTACCCACCATCAGGAAAGTACCGGCGAATATCTCGACGACTCGGTCATCACGACCAAGGTCAAGGCCGCGATCCTGAATGACAAGATCGCCAATGGCCTGGATGTCAATGTCGAGACCTTCAAGGGGGTCGTGCAGCTCAGCGGCTTCGTCAAGGGGGCGTCTGCGCATGACAAGGCGCTCGAGCTGGCGCGCTCCGTGCGCGGCGTGCAGTCGGTGAAGGACGACATCGTCGTGCGTTGACGGGAGCCGGGCGTCCCGTGGTGCCCCGTGTGGCGGCCACGGCGCGTGCCGGCAACTTGTCCGGGGTATCGGTGCGCTAAGTCTGCGCTAATCCAAGGCTCGGATAGTTGCCGGATATTCTGAAAGGACTCCCGCAATGTTGCCGTTCGATACCCCGCTGTTCCTGTGGCTCAATGCGTCGGCCTCGGCACCCGAATGGGTGCTCAAGCTGGCGCTGTTTGCAACCGAGCAGTTGCCAGCCCTGCTGCTGGCCGGCGCCGTGGGCGCGTTCATCGTCGGCGACCGTGGCATTCGCCGTGCGGTGACCAGGGTGGTGTTGGCGATGGCCATCGCCTGGTTGCTGGCGCGCCTGGGCCAGCATCTGTGGCCGATGCCGCGTCCGTTCGCGCTGGGCCTGGGCACGCAGTGGCTGGCGCATGGCAACTCAGCCGGATTTCCCAGCACCCATGCCAGCGTGGCCTTTGCATTTGCCGCCGCGGTGGCTGCCGTCACCCGGCACTGGTATCTTGCGGTGGCAGCGATGCTGTTGGCCGCTCTGGTGGCCTGGAGCCGCATCTGCCTGGGCCTGCATTTCCCGAGTGATGTGCTGGCCGGGGTGGGTGTGGGCCTGGCCAGTGCCTGGCTCAGCGGCTGGATGCCCAGGGGCGGCGTTGTTGCCCGTCCGGTGATGTGATGGCGCGGGACTGCATCATGGAGCCGACCATGCCGACGCCAAAGCGCAACCCGCGTCCGCGCATCAGTTGCGTGGTTCCCGCCTACAACGAGGCGCGTAATCTCGGCCCCTTGCTGATGGGCTTGACGGAGCGTCTGTCGGCATTGACCGACCAATGGGAGGTCATCATCGTCGACGATGGCAGCCGGGACGCCACACCGCTGGCCTTGCTGCCCTGGCTGATCCGCCCGGGGGTGCGGTATGTCCGCCTGTCGCGCAATTTCGGCAAGGAGGCCGCGCTCACAGCCGGCATCGATCGCGCAGACGGTGAAGTGGTGATCCTGATGGACGCCGACCTGCAGCATCCGGCGTCCCTGATTCCGCAGATGCTCGCGGCCTGGCAAGAGGGCGCCGACATGGTCTGCACGGCGCGCGCATCGCGCGCCGACGAAGGCCTGGCCAAGCGATGGGGCACCGCCTTGTTCTACGGCATCGTGAACCGCGACCCCGCAGTGCAGATACCGGTCGATGCCGGCGACTTCCGCCTGATGGACCGCCAGGTGGTCGACGCGCTGAAGTCGCTGCCCGAGCGCAACCGGTTCATGAAGGGCCTTTATGCCTGGGTCGGCTTCGACACCACCGTGATTCCCTACACGCCGCTGCCGCGCCACAGCGGTGCCAGCAGCTATTCACTGCGCAAGCTGGCCAAGCTGGCGTTCACCGGAATCACGGCGTTCACCAATGCGCCGCTGCGCTGGTGGAGTGCGATGGGCGTGGCGGTGGCCGGTTGTGCGGTAGCCTACGGTACCTGGATCGTCATCGACCATCTCTTGTTCGGAGTCGATGTTCCCGGCTGGGCCACCGTGGTCGCCGGAATGATGTTTCTCAGCGGGGTGCAGTTGCTGTCGATCGGTATCCTCGGGGAGTACATTGGTCGCATCTTCGACGAGGTCAAGCAACGACCGGTCTATCTGGTCGCACGCGAAAGCGGACGTTCCGCATTCGCATCACCATCCCCCATCGCCCATGAACATGCACAAGCCCACAGCGCCACCACGCATCCTGAGTCTGTGTATTGACGACTTCGGTCAGTCGCCGGGCATCGCGGCGGCAGTCGTCCAGCTGGCGCAGGCCGGCCGCATATCGGCTGTGTCGTGCATGAGCAATGTGCCGGGCTGGCAACGCGACGCTCCGCTGCTTCGCACATTGCCACCCTCGGTGGCGATCGGCTTGCACCTTAACCTGACCGGTGGCGCACCGCTGAGTACCAATCTCTCCCGGTCCTGGCCGCGGCTGCCGTCCTTGCCGCGGCTGATGTTGCGCGCGCATCTGCATCTTTTGCCGCGGAACGCATTGCAGCACGAGATCGCTGCACAGTGGCAGGCCTTTGTCGCCGCGACCGGGCGCAGCCCGGATTTCGTCGACGGCCATCAGCACGTGCACCATTTGCCCGGCGTTCGTGATGCGATGCTGGCGGTGTTCGATGCCCTGCAGGTGCAACCGGCCGTGCGCAGTACGGCGCGCGTGCTGGGCCCTGGCCATGCCGTCAAGCGCGGCCTGATCGCGGGCACCGGCGGGTTTGCCTTGCGGCGCGCGCTCGTTCGCCGTGGACTGCGCCACAATCCCGCCTTGCTCGGGGTCTACGACTTTCGCAACACCGACTACCGGTCGCTGATGCGCGGCTGGCTGGCCCGCCTTCCGTCCGAAGGCGGACTGGTGTTCTGCCACCCCGGCACCTTGCAGGGACTCGATGCCGATGATGCCCATCCGGCGGCGCGGACGCGGGAGCTGAGCTACCTGGCCAGTGCCGGCTTTCTGCAGGACCTGTCCGATGCCGGTGTGGTTCTGGGCAATGCCTGGTGCCGTGTCGCCGTGCCGAACCCGGGGCCGGCGGTCAGCGAAATGTCCACCAGCGGTTGAGCGTGAAGGTGAAACCCATCACCAGCACGGTGGCCAGCATCTGGGCCAGCAGGTAATACAGATGCAGGTGCACGGCCAGGGCGACGATGCCCATGCCGAGCACGGCGCCGGTCAATGCCAGGATCTGGAACCGCAGCCAGCTCGTGGACAGGCTTCCGCGGTGCGCAAAGGTGAACCAGCGATTACCCAGGTAGGCCACCTGCGCCCCCATGGCCGCTCCGTAGCCCGAGGCCATCCAGGCCTTCCAGTGCGCCAACTCGACACAGGCGATCAGCAGCAGATAGTGCACCAGCGTGGCTGCCGCGCCCACGCCCGCATAACGCAGCAACTGGCGCATGGGGTGGCGGCTCAGTGGCAACTGCGTGCGCTGGCGCGCCACAGCTCGGATTTCGCGTCGCCGTAGACGCGGGTGACGCCGGTCAGGGCAGCGACCTGCGGCGCCTTGGCTGTGGCGACGGCAAACCAGACTGTGTGCCCTTCGCAGGCCAGGCGGTCGAGTTGCGTCAGCGGGCGCAAGGTGGCGGCGCCGAGCGCCGGCGCAAAGCGCGCCGCATCGACGAGTTCGTTGCGCCAGTTGTCCTGCATCGGCAATTGCGGATTCGCCCAGTCGGTGGCGATCACCACCGGGTCCTGCAGGCCGGCATAGAAGGGCAGGTCGTAGAGGTTGTCATCGACCATCACCACCATGTCGCCTGGTGCCATGGACTGTGCCAATGCCAGGGCTGCGCCGCGGTTGGACTTGGGCGCCTGCCAGGCGATGGCGACCACGATGGCCAGGCAGCCGAGTGCGGCGACGGCCGCGACGGGCTTGATGCGGGGCAGGGGCGATTTCTGCAGGGCCATCGCAATGACGATCGACACCGGTGCCAGTGCCGGAAGCACGTAGCCGACCAGCTTCGAGCTCGGCAGCGAGAAGAATCCGACGATGGCAACGATCCACCAGGCGTACAGTCCGACCATGGGGGTGCGGGCACGCCAGGCGCGCACGGCGGCGACTGGAAGCCAGGCCGCCCACGGCAGCATCAAGGCCGGCAGCACCGGCAGGAAGAACCAGAACGGCTGCACGTTGTTGAACGAGGATTGCGCGAATCGGCGGAAGTGCTGCTCCATGACAAAGTAGTCGAAGAAGCCCGGATACCGCAGTTGCACAGCAACAAACCAAGGTGCGGCGATCAACAGGAAGACGAGCCACCCGAGCGGATGCAGCAGTCCGACGACCTGGCGCCAGCGGCCCTGTGCCAGCAACCAGGGCCCGACCACCAGGGCGGGCAGCACAAACCCGATCAGCCCCTTGGCCAGGGTTGCGAGTGCGCAGGCGGCCGCGCCGGCGGCGAGCCAGCGCAGGTCGACCTTGGTCGGTGTTTCGACCGCGCGCAGCAGGGCAACAATCGCCGTGCTGATCAGGCCGGCAACCAGCATGTCGTGGTTGGCGTACTGGCTTGCGATGAAGAAGAAAGGGCTGGTCGCCAGCACCACCAGGGCCAGCAGCGCCAGGCGCGGGCCATGCCAGCGCCGCACCGCCAGATACATGCTGGCACCCAGCAGCCAGCCGCCCAGCATGGCGCCGACACGCGCGGCAAACGGACTGACGCCAAACAGTTGCATCGCCGCCATGTCGAGCCAGTAGAACAGCGGCGGCTTGTGGAAGAACGGAAGTCCGTTGAGCGTCGGCACCCAGCCATTGCCGTGCAGCATCTCCACGGCGACCGAGGCATAGCGTCCTTCGTCCGGCAGCAGCAGGGGCCGCATGCCCAGCGTGGCGAGCAGCCACAGGGCCAGTGCGGTCAGCAGCAGGCCGCTGGAGTCGGCCAGTCGGGCCAGGCTGCGGTCCGTGGTGCGCAGGCCATCGGTGGGCGTGAGGGTGTTTTCCATTCGTGGGTATGGATTCAGTTCCAGTCGCTGCTGCCGTCGCCACCCGAACCCGCGTCGTCCCAGGTCCCGCTGTCGGTGATGCCGAAGTTGTCGCCGCCCATGTCGTAGGTTGGTGCAGCGGTGTCCCAAGCGGGGTCGATGGTGCGCGGCACTGCCACCGGGCTGCTGCTGCCGTCCAGCATGCGGTGCATCAGGGCCTGGCCGGCAACCATGCCGGCACCGGCAGCCGCGCCTGCAGCCAGTCCGCCCAGCATGCCGCTGCCGATGCCGCCAGCGGATGCGGTTGGTGCAACCGGCGGTGCCATGCCATAGGTCGGGTTGGCGTAGCCGGCGGGCGCGCCGTTGGCGGGCGCATAGGGGCCGACCGGCGTGCCGTTCCATGCCGGAGCACTTTGCGGGTTGCGGGCGCGGAAGAAGAAATAGGCCGCCGCCATGATGCCGGCAAGGACCAGCAAGGGGGCCCACAGGCCGGGTCCGCGCGACACCACCGAAGGCCGCAGCGTGGAGAACCCGGTGATCCGGGGGGATGCCGCGAGCTGCGTCTGCAGCGATGACACGGCCGACGCCTTGGCAAATGGCAGCCCGGGTGCCAGCCGCTCCGCGATCTGGAGTTCGGTCCGAGCGTTGCTCAACTGGCCTTGTCTTGCCAGCAGTTCCGCTTCGACGAAATGGGCCTTGGCACTGTTCGGGTGGTCCTGAAGGACCTGCCGGATCATGGATTGCGCCTGGGCCAGGTTGCCAGCTTCGGCGGCCTGGTAGACCTCGGCCATGGAGGGGTCTGCCGCAACTGCGGCAAGGCTGGCGAACACGCAGGCCAGAACCAGCAGGCATTTCGAGACGGTTTTCGGGCACTTCACGGCAATTCCTTCTGCGACCGGATCAGTCGTTGCGCAAGTGTGTGGGGGCGGACTTAGGGCAGGCTTAGGATTCCGTCCGCCGGATAGACGCTCGGAAAGGCGCCGCGGCCCGGTTCCGCAACGCGTCGGGAGGCCAGCGCGACCGTTGCGCAACAATGGCGTTCTCCATCTCCGCTCCCGGAATACTGCCCATGAACAAGGTCGATCCTGCACTGCTCAACATCCTGATCAAGGACGGACGGGCATCTTTCGCCGACATCGCGCGGCAACTGGGCATCTCGCGGGCACATGCGCGCACCCGGGTTCAGGCGCTGGTCGACAGTGGCGTGATCGAATTGTTCAGCGCCGTGGTCAATCCGGAGAAACTGGGCAAGGTGATCTCGACCTTCATCGATCTCAAGGTGGCGCCGCACGCGATGAACAGCCTGCCCCAGGAGCTGGCCGATTGTCCGGAGGTGGTGAGCCTGTACATCATGAGCGATCTGCAAAGCCTGCATATCCATACGCTGACCGACAGCTATGAAAGCTTTGACCGGTTTGTGCGCGAACGCATCTTCAACCGGCCGGAAATCCTGGCGGTGGATTGCAAATCCCTGATGACCCGGGTCAAGAACCGGCGCGGCGGGGCCCGACTCTGACGCTCGCGGCGCCTGGCATCGGCATGCCAGGCGCTGGCGGATGCCGCCCGCTTTCGTGCGCGGGGCACCAAAACGGGTCGTTGCGCTTGTTGATTCCTAGGTGATTACCCGCGGTGGCAGGGAGCCGTCCGAACCCAATCGGATGGAATGCGATTGCAATGCCGGAACCTTACATTCGTATTCCTGTGGGTGTATCTGTTTTCGTTTGTATTGCACCGGACTTCGATACTCCCCGTGATTCGAACATCCGTCATTTGAGGCGGAATCTGTGGCAGTTGATTTATCTTATTTAAATCAATGGCTTAGGTGAATTATTGGATTGGCACGGTCGTTGCATTGCGGGATGTCATACCGTTTACAAACGTCAGTCAGTTCCTATACTTCCGGCTCGTTCCACTTGTTTGCCAATGATGTCGCCACCACCATTGACCCAGCCAGAATCCGCGTCCGCCTGCCGAAACGGGTACTCGCAGGATGCACTGCTGCGGGGTGCCGCATGAGCACGCAGTTTTTGGCCGGACATTCAGCGACCTGGATCGCGCTGATGGCCTTGTCGTTGACGCTGACCGGGGTGGTTGCCGGTGTGCTGGCCGGACTGCTGGGCGTCGGTGGGGGCATCGTCATCGTGCCGGTGCTCTACCACGTGTTCACCCTGATGGGGGTCGATGCCGACGTGCGCATGCATGTGGCGGTGGGCACCTCGCTGGCGACCATCGTGCCGACGTCCATCATGTCGGCCCGCGCACATCGCCGGCGCGGCAGTCTGGACCCGGCCATCCTGCGGCGGCTGGTTCCGCCGGTATGCGTGGGGGTACTGATCGGAGCCGTCCTGTCCGGCTATGCCAGCGGGCATGTGCTGACCGGCATCTTTGCGACCGTCGCCATGGTCGTGGCGCTGAACATGGCATTCAAGCGCGACGACTTTGCCGTGCATGACGGGCTTCCGGGCCGGACCGGCACCTCCGCGCTGGGGGTCGGCATCGGCGGTCTGTCCACGTTGATGGGCATCGGCGGCGGGACGCTGAGCGTGCCCATTCTCAGTGCCCTGCGTACGCCGATGCACGTGGCAGTAGGTACCGGCGCGGCACTGGGCATGGTGATCAGTCTGCCGGGCGCGATCGCCTTCCTGATCAATGGCCTGGGTGTGGCCCATCGGCCACCGACGGCCGTGGGCTACATCGATTTGCTGGGCATGGCCCTGATCGTTCCGGCCACCATGCTCACTTCCGGCTGGGGTGCACGCCTGGCCCATGCGGTCGATGCCCGCATGCTGCGGCGGCTGTTCGCACTGTTTCTGCTGCTGACGTCGATCCGCATGTTCTATGGCCTGTTCGTGGCCCGTTGACCCCTTTACCGGAAAGTTCGCAACATGACATGGAGCATATTGGCCAGGGACGACAAGGGCGTGTTCGGTGCGGCGATTGCCAGCCGGTTCTTCGCTGTCGGTTCCCTGTGTGTCCACACCCGCCGCGGCGTCGGAGCCGTGTCGACGCAGGCCTTGATGAACCCTTTGTATGGGCCTGCCGCACTGGATCTGCTGGGGCAAGGGCTGGCGGCATCCGAAGTGGTGGGCGCGCTGATTGCCCCCGATGACGGCCGCGCGCAGCGCCAGGTCCACGTCCTTCCGCTGACAGGCCCGGCGGCGGCGTCGACGGGTGCGAGCTGCGTCGACTGGTGCGGGCACCTGGCGGGGGACGGCTTCAGTGTGGCCGGCAACATGCTGGCCGGCCCGGACGTGATCGAGGCGACGGCCGCTGCCTATGTGCGTACGCAAGGCCTGCCGCTGGCCGAGCGCCTGCTGGCGGCGATGGAGGCTGGCGAAGCCGCCGGTGGTGACAAGCGGGGCAAGCAGTCGGCAGCATTGCGTATCCATGCCGACGAGGACTATCTTGCGCTGGACCTGCGGGTCGATGACCATGCCGATCCCCTGCCCGAACTGCGCCGACTCTACGCCGTCAGCCTGGAGCGGTTCCAGCCGTTCCTGTCCTGCCTGCCGGGCCGTGGACGCCCCAGCGGAATCACGGACCGCGCGCAGATCGAGGCAGCCATCGCGGACTTTCAGCAGCGCCGGGGAAGTACGTCATGAGCCACTGCCGGATTTTTGCACCGCGAATCGCGCGGCACGCAGCAAGGAGCGCCGTTCTGTGAGCAGCTTGCTTGAAGTCCGCGATCTGCGCACCGTCTTCCAGGGGGACGACGGCGAGTTTGCCGTCGTCGACGGAATCAGCTTCTCGGTGGACGCCGGCCGCACGCTGGCCATCGTGGGCGAGTCCGGATGCGGCAAGAGCGTGACCTCCTTGTCCATCATGGGCTTGCTGCCCAAACCGCATGGGCGCATCGCCGGCGGCTCGATACGGTTCGAGGGGCAGGAACTGGTGGGTGCGCCCGAAGCCGCATTGCAGGACCTGCGTGGCAACGGGATCGCCATGATTTTTCAGGAGCCGATGTCCTCGCTCAATCCTGCATTCACCATTGGCGAGCAGATCATCGAAGGTCTGCTGCGCCATCGCCGGATGAGCCGTGCACAGGCACGTGAACGGGCCATCGAGATGCTGCGCAAGGTGCGGATCCCGGCGCCGGAGCAGCGCATCGATGAATTTCCGCACAAGCTCAGCGGGGGCATGCGCCAGCGCGTGATGATCGCGATGGGACTGGCCTGCGAGCCACGGCTGCTGATTGCCGACGAGCCGACGACCGCGCTCGACGTGACCATACAGGCGCAGATCCTGGAACTGATGCGCAGCCTGCAGCAGGAAACCGCAACCGCCATCGTGCTGATCACGCATGACCTGGGTGTGGTGGCCGAAGTGGCCGATGACGTGGTCGTGATGTACGCGGGGCGTATCGTCGAGCGCGGCCCGGTGCAGGCCTTGTTCAACGCGCCGCAGCATCCGTATACGGTCGGGCTGCTGGGATCGATCCCGCGGCTCGATACCATGCACCAGCGTCTGGCGTCGATCGAGGGGCAGGTGCCCGCACCCCAGCAATTGCCCCGGGGCTGCAGTTTTGCCGACCGTTGCCCGTTTGCGCTGGCCGCGTGCCGCGTCGACATTCCGGCCCTGCGCGACGTCGGGGAGCGGCACCAGTCCGCATGCCTGCGCGCGCCGCTGGATCCCGAGCAGTTACTGGTGCCTGCGACCGAGGAGGCCACCGCATGACGCGCACAGCGGGGTCGGCCTCCGACCAGCGGGTGCTGCTGCAGGCCCGCGGGATGGTGAAGCATTTTCCGGTGCGCCGCGGCCTGTTCAACCGTGTCCAGGGGCAGGTACGCGCCGTGGACGGTGTCGATCTGGACCTGTACGCAGGAGAGACGCTGGGTGTGGTGGGGGAGTCCGGCTGCGGAAAATCGACGCTGGGCCGCATGCTGCTGCGCCTGATCGAGCCGAGCGCCGGCGCCCTGACCCTGGATGGGCAGGACCTGATGGCACTGGGCGCCGCCGAGCTGCGTGCGCGGCGGCGGGACATGCAGTTGATCTTTCAGGATCCGTACTCCTCGCTCAATCCGCGCAAGACCGTGGGGCAGACCCTGGAGGAGCCCTTGCGCGTGCATGGACTGCAGCGCGGACAGGAAGCCGCGCGGGTGGCGCAGTTGCTGCAGACGGTGGGCCTGCCGGCCGAGGCGGCACAGCGCTATCCGCATGAGTTTTCGGGCGGCCAGCGCCAGCGCATCGGCATTGCCCGTGCGCTGGCCGTGGAGCCGCGCCTGATCGTTTGCGACGAGGCGGTGTCGGCGCTCGATGTATCGGTGCAGGCGCAGGTGGTGAACCTGCTGCAGGACCTGCAGCAGGGCCTGGGGCTGACCTACCTGTTCATCGCGCACGACCTGGCGGTGATCAAGCACATTGCCAGCCGGGTCGCGGTGATGTATCTGGGCCGTATCGTCGAGCTGGGAGACACGCAGCGCATCTTCTCCTCACCTCGCCATCCCTACACGCAGGCACTGATGCAGGCCATTCCGCTGCCGGAGCCCGGGCTGCGGCGCCAGCGCGCGCTGCTCAGCGGCGACGTGCCAAGCCCGCTCAATCCACCGTCGGGCTGCCACCTGCATACCCGTTGTCCGCATGCGCAGCCAATCTGCACGCAGCAGTCGCCCGTGCTTGCCGGAGACGGCACGCATGCGGTGGCCTGCCATTTCCCGTTGGCCTCGCCGGCTGCGAGCATCACAGTGACCCCACGCGTCGATCCGGCCCGCCAGCGCCTGCAACGTCTGCAGTCGGCGTTCGCCACCGCGGTTGCGACGGTGCCGTGATGGCGAAACAGATGTCTGATTTTTTTGAAGGAGAACGCACCATGAAATCCACGAATCGAAAGTTGCTGGGCGCGGCCATGCTGGCCCTGGTCCCGTTGTTTGCGCAGGCTCAGACGCTGCGCGTAGGGCTCGCGGAAGATCCGGACATTCTGGACCCGACACTGGCGCGCACGTTCGTCGGGCGCATCGTCTTCTCCGCCATGTGCGACAAGCTGCTCGACGTCGATGAGAAGATGGCCATCATTCCGCAGCTGGCCACCAGCTACCAATGGGCTGCCGACAGCAAGTCGCTGACGCTCAAGCTGCGCAGCGGCGTCACCTTCCACGACGGCGAGAAGTTCGACGCCGAGGCGGTGAAGTTCAACATCGAACGCCACAAGACCATGCAGGGCTCGAACCGCAGCGGCGAGCTGCGACCGGTCACGTCGGTCGACGTGGTGGACCCGCTCACGGTACGGCTCAATCTCAACGCGCCATTTGCGCCGCTGCTGGCGGCATTGGCCGACCGCGCGGGCATGATGGTCTCGCCCAAGGCGGCCAAGGCCGGTGGTGCGAATTTCGGCACGGCGCCGGTGTGCTCCGGCCCGTTCAAGTTCGTCGAGCGGGTTGCGCAGGACCGCATGGTGTTCGAGAAGTACGCCAACTACTGGAACAAGGACGCGATCCACTTCAACCGCATCGTCTACACGCCGATTCCGGACGCCACCGTGCGCCTGGCCAACCTGCGCAGTGGACAGCTCGATTTCATCGAGCGTGCGGCATCGAGCGACATTGCGAAGATCGCTGCGGACCCCAAGCTCAAGGTCAGCAAGATCACGGAGATCGGCTACCAGGGCATCACGATCAACACCGGCAAGAGCGACAAGGCGCAGGCCAATCCGCTGGGCAAGGACGCCCGGGTGCGCGAGGCGTTCGAACTGTCGCTCGATCGCGAAGGCATCGTGCAGGTGGTCATGGACGGCGAGGCGACGCCGGGCAACCAGTGGGTGGCACCGAGCAGCAGCTTCTACGCCAAGAACGTGCCCATCCCCAAGCGCGATGTGGCACGTGCCAAGGCCTTGCTCAAGGAAGCCGGCGTGACCAACCCCAGCTTCACGCTGATGACGGCCACCACCTCCGATGCGCAGAAGATCGCACAGGTCGTGCAGGCCATGGCCAAGGAAGCCGGGTTTGACGTGAAGATCCAGTCGACCGAATTCGCGACCTCGCTGAAAATGGCCGACCAGGGCGACTTCGACGCCTATGTGCTGGCCTGGAGCGGCCGCGCCGACCCCGATGGCAATGTCTACAGCTTTCTCGCCTGCAAGCAGCCGCTGAACTATTCGGGCTACTGCAAGCCGGAAATCGACGCACTGCTGAACGATGCACGCAGCAAGCTGACCATGGCCGACCGGGTGAAGGCCTATGCACAGGTGGCGGCGCAGGAAGCCAAGGACCGTCCGATCGTCTACCTGTACCACCGCAACTGGCTCTGGGCCTATACCAACAAGCTGGCGGGCGTGCGGGAAGTCCCCGACGGCCTGCTGCGGCTTGAAGGCCTGAAGTTCAATTGAACGCAGTGACAGTCTGACCGCAGGTTCGCGAGATGTTTGCATATTTCATACGGCGCCTGGTGGCCCTCGTGCCCACGCTGGTGTTCGTCTCCATGCTCATCTTCGGCCTGCAGCAGCTGTTGCCGGGCGATCCGGCGCAGATCCTGGCCGGTGAGGATCAGAGTCCGGAGGTCATCGCGCATTTCCGGGCCAAGCTGCATCTGGACAAGCCCCTGCCGGTGCAATACGGCTACTGGATGGCGGGGGTGCTGCAGGGCGACCTCGGAGAATCGGTGCGCACGCAACTGCCGGTGCGGGAGCTGATCCTGCAGAAGTTGCCGGTCACGGTGGAACTGGCCCTGCTGTCGATGCTGATCGCGGTCGTGATCAGCATTCCGGCCGGTGTCATTTCCGCGGTGAAGCGGGGCTCGGCCTGGGACCATGGCGCCACCGTGTTTGCGCTGTCCGGCCTGTCGATGCCCAACTTCTGGCTGGGCATCCTGATGATTCTGCTGTTCTCGGTGCAACTGGGCTGGTTACCGGCATCCGGGTACGTCAGTCCGCTGGAAGACCTCGGTGCCAACCTGGCCGCGATGGTCATGCCGGCATTCGTGCTGGGCACCGGCATCTCCGCGGTGCTGATGCGCCATACCCGCAGCTCGATGCTGCAGGTGCTGGCCGCCGACTATGTGCGCACGGCCCGCGCCAAGGGGCTGGGGGAGGGTGTGGTCGTACTCAAGCACGCACTGCGCAATGCCTTGACGCCAGTGATCACGCTGGGCGCCCTGGAACTGGGCACCTTGTTGTCCGGCGCGGTGCTGACCGAACAGGTTTTCACGATTCCCGGTTTCGGCAAGCTGATCATCGACGCCGTGTTCAACCGCGACTATGCGGTGGTGCAAGGCGTCGTGCTGGTCACCGCAACCGCCTACATCCTGCTCAACCTGATGGCGGACATGGCTTACTTTCTTTTCAATCCGCGCTTGCGCTACTGACCGATGGCAACGCTGGGCATATCCTCTCCCGCCACTGTAGTGGTCCGGCCGCAGGCCGGTCCGTGGCAGCGTGCCTGGCGCAAGCTGGGGCGCAACCGCATCGCGATGCTCGGTCTGGCGACCGTGCTGTTCTTCGTGGTGCTGGCCATCTTCGCGCCGTGGATCGCTCCCAACGATCCGGTGGCGACGAGCTGGGGCGCGATCCGCAAGGCGCCAAGTTCCGCCTACTGGTTCGGAACCGACGAACTCGGGCGCGACGTGTTGTCGCGGGTTGTATGGGGCACGCGGGCCTCGCTGATGGCCGGCGTGGTGTCGGTGACGATATCGCTGGTGCTGGGCGTGGTGATCGGCATGGTCGCCGGCTTCTTCGGCGGCCTGACCGACAACATCATCTCGCGCATCACCGATGCCTTTCTGGCCTGCCCGTTCCTGATCCTGGCGATCGCGCTGGCGGCGTTCCTGGGCCCGAGCCTGACCAATGCGATGATCGCGATCGGGGTATCGGCGGCCCCCATCTTCGTGCGGCTGACCCGCGCGCAGGTCATCAACATCAAGGTCGAGGACTATGTCGAGGCCGCGCGCGCCGTTGGATGTTCGCCGCTGCGCATTGCGATCTCGCATATCCTTCCCAACATCACGGCACCGGTCATCGTACAGTCGACGCTGGCGATTGCTGCGGCGGTCATAGCCGAGGCCAGTCTGTCTTTTCTCGGTCTGGGTCAGCAACCGCCTGCGCCGAGCTGGGGCAGCATGCTCAACACCGCAAAGAATTTCATGGACAGCGCGCCCTGGATGGCGATCTGGCCGGGGCTGGCCATCTTCGTCCTGGTGCTGGCGTTCAACCTGCTGGGCGACGGACTGCGCGATGCGCTGGACCCGCGCCACCGCTGACCCGCCGCCGACGGACGCGTATCGACAATAGAAGGCAACAAGGAGTACCTGATGCAATTTGACTGGAAAAACCCGTATCCCACGGTCCGCAGCCCCTTGATGGCACGCAATGTCGTGTCGACCTCCCACCCGCTGTCGTCCCAGGCCGGACTGCGCATGCTGCTCAAGGGCGGCAATGCCATCGACGCCGCGATTGCGGCGGCGGCTGCACTGACCATCGTCGAGCCGATCTCCAACGGCCTGGGCAGCGACAACTTTGCCATCCTGTGGGACGGCCAGGGCCTGCATGGACTCAATTCCTCGGGTGTTGCCCCGGCGGCCTGGAGCCCGGACTACTTCCGCAAGCGCCATGGCGGCAAGGTGCCCGAACGGGGCTGGGACGCGGTCACCACGCCGGGCGCGGTGGCTGGCTGGGCGGCCTTGTCGACGCGTTTCGGCAAGCTGCCGTTTGCCGACCTGATGGAGCCCGCCATCGAACTGGCCGAGCGGGGACACGGTGTCGGCGTCATCGTTGCCGACAAATGGGCGCGCCAGATTCCGGTGCTCAAGGACCAGCCCGGCTTTGCCCAGGCCTTCATGCCGCACGGCCGTGCGCCGCTGCCGGGCGAGCGTTTCGTGTTCGCCGAGGCGGCGCAGACGCTGCGCAAGATTGCCGAGACCAAGGGCGATGCGTTCTACCGCGGCCAGGTGGCCGAGATGCTGGTGGCCCATGCCGCGGCCAACGGCGGCAGCATGACCTTGGCCGACCTGGATGGCTACCGGCCCGAGTGGGTCACGCCGATCCAGAAGGACTTCGCCGGTCATACCGTCCACGAGATCCCACCCAACGGCCAGGGCATCGCCGCGCTGATGGCGTTGGGCATGCTGGACAAGCTCGACCTGGGCCGTTTTCCCGTCGACAGCGTCGAGTCGCAGCATCTGCAGATCGAGGCCATCAAGCTGGCGTTTGCCGACACCTACCGCTGGGTGGCCGATCCGCGCTTCATGGCCGAGGTCTCGGCCGCCGATCTGCTCAGCGACGCCTACCTGGGCGAACGGGCGCGGCTGATCCAGAGCGGCAAGGCGCAGACCTTCTCGCATGGCCATCCGCCCAAGGGCGGCACGATCTACCTGAGCGCGGCTGACGAGAGCGGCATGATGATCAGCCTGATCCAGTCCAATTACATGGGATTCGGCAGCGGCATCGTCGTGCCTGGCACCGGTGTGAGCCTGCAGAACCGCGGTTTCGGTTTCACGCTGGAAGAGGGCCATGCCAACCAGGTCGCCGGGGGCAAGCGGCCATTCCACACCATCATTCCCGGCTTCCTGACCAAGGATGGAAAGCCGCAGATGAGTTTTGGCGTCATGGGCGGCAACATGCAGCCGCAAGGCCACCTGCAGACCCTGGTCCGCATGCTGGTGCACAAGCAGCAACCCCAGGCGGCCTGCGATGCGCCGCGCTGGAAGTTCAGCAGCGGGCAAAGCGTGGACTTCGAGTCGACCATGTCACCGGCGCTGGTCAGTGGCCTGAAGGGCCTTGGCCACCAGTTCGAGCCGACCGCCGACAACTACATGGACTTTGGCAGCGGCCAGTTCATCTGGCGTCTGAGCCAGGACATGCAGGATGGCTATGTCGCGGCCAGCGATTCACGGCGCGACGGGCAGGCTGTCGGGTTCTGACGCTGCCAGTGCACCAGAGCTGAGCTGCGCTCTGGCGCCGATTCAGAGTTCCTCGACCCGTCGGGCCGGGTAACTGTCCCAGGCCTGGCAGCCTGGGCATTGCCAGAAATGCTGCTTGGCCTCGAAGCCGCACGCCGCGCACCGATAGCGCGTCAAGGGCTTGGTGGCATGGTCGAGCGCCCGTTGCACCGGGGGGTGGGCGGTGTCGCCCAGATCGGGTTGGCTGGCAAACCAGCGCGACGCTGCGACCAGCGAGGGCTCCTGTTCCAGGTGGCGCAAATACCATTGCCGGGTTTCGTCGGCACGCGCACCCAGATGGGTTTCGAGCGTGACGATGGCCTCCAGACAGTCCAGGCCCGGTGCCTCGGCGTAAGTGGCCTTGAGCCGGTCCCGTACCCGCTCGGCCTGCCCGCAGGTGATGGCCAGCTGGGCCATGTGGCTGGTCACCAGCGGCAGAGCGGCTGGTGCCTGGCTGTAGAGCTCTTCCAGCACGGCCAGGGCCTGTGCGGGTTCACCGCGCTGCCCCAGCAGCTTTGCCAGATCGATGCGGGGGCGGGGCGCCGTCGGCGCGTTGCGGATCGCCTGCTCCAGCAGCTTTTGCGCGGCATCGACTTCATGCGCGGCCAGATGGGCTGCCGACTGCTCGCACAGATAGTGCGCCAGCCGACCGGCAAAGCTGCCATGCTCTGCGCTGTCCAGCCGCTGCGCCACGTCGGCGGCATGCACCCAGTCGCGCGAGCGTTCGTAGTTGGCCAGCAGGGCCAGCCGGGCCTCGGACTCGAAGGGCGTGCCCTCGAGCTTGAGCAAGGCCTCTTCGGCGCGGTCGAGCAGCCCGGCGCGCAGGTAGTC
>JACKLL010000022.1 GCA_024235935.1 Rhodoferax sp.
CGACGCCGACCATCAGCAGCAGCGACGGATCGCGGCTGGTGATGTGGTTGGCGGCATAGCTCAGCGCGGCGGCGCCGCCGAACTCCTTGAACCCCACCAGGTTCGGAAAGCGCGCCCGCAGGTCAAAGAACAGGTCGGCACGCGTCTCATAGCCATAGTGCGGACTGTTGTAGATGACGGCCGGCAGCGCACCGCCCGCATCGAGCACGCCTTCGAAATGCGCACGCTGCGCTGCAACGGAACTGCCACGCGACAACACCCTCGGGATCACCATCAGGCCGCTGGCCCCGACCTTGCGCGCATGGGCTGCCAGCGCGGCCGCCCGCGCCGGGCTCTGGGCACCGGTGCCCACCACCACCGGCACACCGGCTTCGACCAGGCGCGCCACGCCTTCCATGCGCTCCTCGTCGCTGAGCAGCGGCCAGTCTCCCATGGAGCCGCAGTACACGACGCCGCGCATGCCGGCATCGACCAGGCGCTTGCCGGTGCGCACCAGCGCGTCGAAGTCCGGCTTGCGCTCGGCGGTGCAGGGGGTCATCAGGGCCGGGATGGTGCCCTGGAAGATGGAGGCAGGGGTTTCGGACATATGCGGGTCTCGTCGAATGGCTCGGGAAGTTGCAATGGTAGCCGCGACGGAGATGCGCAACGGGGATGGCCGGCCGGAACCCCATGCGCAAGTCGGTGGCGCAATTGGCGCGCATCCCTGTCGGCAACTGAACAGCGTCTCCGGGACAGGTTCAGGAGCGCATCGACAAGGCCGCGAGCAGATCGAGTGGCACCGCGCGGTCAACCCAAACCAGATGCATGGAGAGATGCCATGGCAGGTAGCTCTTGTGGATGAGCAGGCGCTCCGCCTTCATGCACTGTTGATTCCGCCGGCCAACTCCTAAGCTTGCTGTCATGTTTTGCCAATCGGCAGGACATGACATTCACCGCACAGGAGTCTACCCATGCCGTATCGAGAAACCATCGGTCCACCCGATCCGTCGCGCCGCAGCGCACTGGCGGCCGGCGCAGGCCTGGCCGCCGCCATCGGATTTCCCTTTGTTGCCGCAGCCGCAGACAAGCAGCCGCCTGCGATGCCCACTTCCATGCACCCTTCATCAACCCCTTCAGATCCATCCACCATGAACACCATCACCACCAAGGACGGCACGGCCATCTTCTACAAGGACTGGGGCCCCAGGAACGCCCAGCCCATCATGTTCCACCACGGCTGGCCGCTGTCCAGCGACGACTGGGACGCGCAGATGATCTACTTTCTGCAGAAAGGCTTCCGCGTGGTGGCCCACGATCGGCGCGGCCACGGACGCTCGGCGCAGGTCAGCGAGGGGCACGACATGGACCACTATGCGGCAGACGCCTTTGCCGTCGTCGAGCATCTCGACCTGAAGAACGCCGTGCACATCGGCCACTCGACTGGCGGTGGCGAGGTGGCACGCTATGTCGCAAAGTTCGGACAGCCGGCAGGCCGTGTCGCCAAGGCGGTGCTGGTCGCCGCCATTCCGCCGCTGATGCTCAAGGGCTACGCTGAAGAAGTGCCAGCAAAAAGTGGACGCAAGCCATTTGCCGACCGAATTTGCGTAGACATCGTCGAAAGCACGCGATTTTGTAGCCCAGTGGGCCTGTTTTGCGGGCTGTTTAGCCCGCTTACCTGGCTCATGGACGCACCTGTGCCATCAGCCTTTGGCGGGCGAGGTAGATGTTGGCCAACGCCAGTGCAGTAAATGCCCGTGTGGCATTCTTGGCCAGGCCGCGGTAGCGCACCTTGCCAAATCCCCACAGCCGCTTGACCACGCCGAACACGTGTTCCACCCGTGCCCGAATGCGCGATTTGTTGCGGTTCTTGGCGCGGGCTACCTCATCGACAACGCCGTTGTGCCGCGCGCGTTGATTCGTGAAGTCCTTGGCCTTGGGTGCTTTGCCACGGATCAGTTCTTTCTGACTGGCATAGGCCGAGTCACCATAAACACGGTTCTCGTTGCCGTGTAGCAGATCGGGCAGTGGATGCTTGTCATGGACGTTGGCTGCAGTGACCACGGCGCTGTGCGCCAAGCCGCTCTGGCTGTCCACGCCGATGTGCATCTTCATGCCGAAGTACCACTGCTGGCCCTTGCGCGTTTGGTGCATCTCCGGATCTCGCGCCTTGTCAGCATTCTTGGTCGAACTTGGTGCGCCAATGATGGTGGCATCGACGATGGTTCCGGTGTTCACTTTGAATCCCCGGGCCTGCAATTCGGCACCGACCTTGGCAAACAAAGATTCGCCGAGCTTGTTGTCATTGAGCAGGCGACGAAACTTCAGCATGGTGGTGGCGTCGGGAACCGGCTCGCGCCCCAGATCAATACCCACGAAGCGGCGCAGGCTGACACTGTCGTACAGCGCCTCTTCGCACGACAGGTCAGCCAGGTTAAACCAATGCTGTATGAAGTGGATTCGCAGCATGCGCTCCAGCCCAATCGGCGGGCGACCATTGCCCGCCTTGGGGTAATGCGGTTCGATGACTTCACAAAGCGCCGCCCACGGAACAATGGATTCCATCGTCTTCAAGAACTCGTCGCGCCGCGCGGGCACGTGATACCGCAAACGCCGCTTCTTGATCAGCGCCATGGCAGGGGTTATTGCTTCATCATCTGATAACGCATCAACGTCAGATTCGGTGGACCTTAATCAGCGTAGCCTACGGCCAGCAACCCCGAAGGGCTGCCGATGGAAGTCTTCGACGGCTTTCGCAAGGGTGTTGCCGACAACCGGACGCAGTTCTTCGTCGATGTGCCTTCAGGGCCGTTCTACGGCTTCAACCGTCCCGGGGTGAAGACCCTGCCAGGCGTGGTCCAGAACTGGTGGCGCCAGGGCATGGCGGGCAGCGCAAAAGCCCACTACGAGGGTATCAAGGCATTTTCGGAAACCGACCAGACCGAAGACCTGAAGGCGATCACCGTGCCGACACTGGTCATGCACGGCGACGACGACCAGGTCGTGCCGATTGCGGACTCGGCCATGAAGGCGGTCAAGCTGCTGAAGAACGGTACGCTCAAGGTCTACAAGGGCTACTCGCACGGGATGTTGACCGTGAATGCGGATGTGCTGAACCCTGACCTGCTGGCCTTCATCAAGGCCTGATCACACCCCCGCCGTGTCCTGCGCAGCGCCGGCGGCGCGGGACACGCCGACGGGGGGCGGCCTTCAGCACGCGCCCATGGCCTCACACAGACCCAGGCATACGATCGACAAGGTCGTGCCTCCCGCACCCAGCAGGGCCGTGACGGCGCCGACACTGACACCCGTCATCGCCGAGATGACCACGGCAAGCCCTGACATCGAATAGGCGCTGGCGGCCAGCACGGCGGGAATCGACATGCCGCCGCTCAGGATGATGCTGCCACCGAGCGCGGCTGCGATGCCTATCATCAGGCCCGTCGTGCACAAGGTGCACTTGAATGCCCCCTTCATCAATCCGCCAGGGGCTGCCCCGGCCGTCGGGTCGGCATGAATGCCCAAGGCCGTCAGATCGCGTCCGGACAGCCGTTGCTGGAGACTGGAGGGCGCGTGCTGCATCAATTGCGCGACCGGTTCAGCACCCGGACTCGACGGCGTGGCCTTGGCCGCCTGGATGGCCGCAAGGATCTCCTTGCCAATGGCTTCGGCCTCGGCCTTTTTTGCGTCGGACACGTCGGACATGTTCAGCTCCTTCATCTTGCGTTGTCGAAAGCGCAACTGCCAGCTTTCTGCGCACTCTCAAGACACGACGACGAAGCGGATGCAGCTACAACGGGGCTTCGACCCTAACAGTGCCCAGGCCCCCGGGTCACCCTGTTTTCGTGGGGTTGACGCTGGAGGTGAACGGCAAGGCTCGCCTGGTGCGACGCCGATGGCCGGGCGAAGGAAGCCTTGGCTGAAATCAGGATTCCGCGGTGAAGCCCATCGACAAGATCAAGCGGGCGGTTCATACGCCCGCCGCTTGCTGCGCGCTTGTGCGGGTCACCATGCTGACGGACGGCGTGGATGGTCTAATAGGGGGAAACCCTGCCCCGCCGGCCTCTCCTGGCCGCTAACCATCCACCCGCGAGCCATCCCATGACCGTCGACGACGCCTATGCCGAACTGGGCCTTGCGCCCGGGGCCACACTGGCCCAGGCCAAGGCCGCCTGGCGCAGCCTGGTGTCGCGCTGGCATCCGGATCGCAACGGCCATGCCGGCGCGTCGGCACGCATGCAACGCATCAACCGGGCGCTGGAGCAGATCCGTGCGGCCGGCGAGGGCAAGGCCGCGCCACATCCGGCGCGCAAGGATCCGGCGCCCGCCGCCGTGCACACCGCGCAGCACCGCATCACGCTGACCCTCGAGGAGGCGGCCACCGGCTGCATCAAGCAACTGCATGGCAGCATCGTCGAAACCTGCGTACCCTGCGGGGGTAGCGGCCATGCCGTCGCGCCACAGGATTGCCCCACCTGTGCGGGCAAGGGCCAATTGCATGAACGCAGCTGGTTCGGCTGGTATGCCATCGGCAAACCTTGCACGGACTGCAACGGCACCGGCACGGTGCGACCCGCCTGTGCGGCCTGCGACGGCCGTGGCAAGACGGAGCTGACCCGCTATCGCATGTCGGTGCGCCTGCCGGCCTTTACGCGCGATGGCGATACGCTGCACGTGCCCGCGGCCCGTGGGCGCGCGGCGGTGGCGCTCGATATCCATATTGCGGTGCAGCCGCATGCCAGCCTGGCGCTCGACCCCACGGATGGCAGCGTGCGTTGCGAGTGGCCGGTCGACGGCTTCGGCTGGATCGCGAACCACACGGTCGACGTTCCGACGCTGCGCGGGCCGCAGCCGCTGCAGCTGCAACGCGGGCAGGTCCTGTACCGCCTCGCCGGGCTGGGATTCCCCCCGCGTTCCGGCGGCAGGCCGGCGGAACAGATCGTGATCGTGGTGCCGAAATTTCCGGAGCAGCTCAGCCGCAAACAGGAGCGCTTGCTGGCGCAGCTGGCGCAGACCACGGCCGCGGCGGGCGATAAGTAGCACCGCAAGAGCCAGGCGGCACCACCAAGCAGCCACCGCTGGCGCCCGCGTTCTGGGCCAGGACCTTCGGCATGCTGACCGACCGATTTGGCGTGCGCTGGGCGGTCAACGGCACACCGATCGCGATGGGCTGACCGGCGCGGCGCAGACGCGGCAGGCGGAGCCTGCCGGGACAGGTGGCGCACAGGGCCGCGTCGAATTAGACTCCCGCCGATCGTCATGCCCATGTGAGGCGCCATCGCGCCTGCAAAGGAGTCCCCATGCGCCCATCCCCGAAGCCCGCATCCACCGCACGCGAGACCGCTTCGTCGCGCCGTGCCCCTGTGTCCGGCCAGCGACTGGTCATCCTCGTGGCGACCCGCAAGGGCGCCTGGCTGTTCCACGGCGACGCGCGGCGCAAGACCTGGGTGGCGGACGGCCCGCACTTCCTGGGCCACACCATCAGCCATGTGCAGTGCGATCCGCGCGACGGCCGCACCCTGCTGGCGGCCGCCAAGACCGGTCACCTCGGACCGACCATCTTCCGCTCCACCAATCTCGGTCGCAGCTGGAAGGAGGCGCAGCAGCCGCCGGCCTTTGCCAATACCAACGACACCTTGCCCGGCCGCTCGGTCGACCACAGCTTCTGGCTGACGCCCGGGCATGCCAGCGAGACAGGCAGCTGGTATGCAGGCACCTCGCCGCAAGGCCTGTTCCACTCGCAGGACGGCGGCGGCACCTGGCAGCCGCTGGCTTCCGTCAACGACGACCCGCAGTTCCGCAAATGGATGGGCACGGTGCAGGACGGCACCCCCGACGGGCCCAAGCTGCATTCGGTCATCGTCGACCCGCGCGACCCGGCGCATCTCTACTTTGCGATGTCCGGCGGCGGCGTGCATGAATCGCACGACGCTGGAGGCAGCTGGTCGACGCTGATCCAGGGCATGGAAGTGGTCGAAGGCTTCGACGCCGCCGACGTCAGCTTCCACGATCCGCATTGCGTGCGGCTGTGCCCGGCCCATCCGGACCGGCTGTACCAGCAGAACCACTGCGGCATCTACCGGATGGACCGCTCGGGCGACCCGTCCGCCGACCGCTGGCAACGCATCGGCCGCAAGATGCCCAAGCGCGTGGGCGACATCGGCTTCCCGATGGTCGTGCACCCGCGTGACCCCGACACGGCATGGGTGTTCCCGATGGACGGCACCACCGTCTGGCCCCGCACCAGCCCCCAGGGGCGACCGGCGGCTTATGTCACGCGCAACGCCGGCCGCAGCTGGCAACGGCTGGACCAGGGCCTGCCCGAGAGCCAGGCCTGGTGGACCGTCAAGCGCCAGGCGATGACGGCCGACGCCCAGGCGACGCCGGCGCTGTACCTGGGCACCACCAGCGGCGAACTGTGGATCGGCCACGACGAAGGCGCTCGCTGGTCGAACATCGCGCGCCATCTACCGGAGATCTACGCGGTGGAAGTGGCCGCGCTGAGATGAACCACTGCCCATGCGGATGGGGCACGCCATGGTGAAAGTGCTGATCCCCGGAGCGCTGCGCTCGTACACCGGCCGATCGCAACTCCAGGCCGATGGCGACACGCTCGATGCGCTGTTCGCGGACCTCGACCGCCGCTTCCCCGGGCTGCGCTTTCGGGTGGTGGACGAACAAGGCCAGCTGCGGCCCAACATGCGCATCTTCGTCAACGGCATCGGCGTGCGCGACCTGCAGCACGGACTGAGGCCGGACGACTTCGTGGCGGTGGTACTGGCGCTCAGTGGGGGGTGATGGCCGTGTCGCACTGGCAGGATGCGGGATAGGGTTCACGGCACAGCAGGCAGGCCTTCGATCACCTCCAGCGATGAGAGCCGCATCCCCGATGGCTCAATTTTCAGCGCGATTCAACAATTGGCAGTCCTGTGTTGTAGTTGGCCTCAGATACCAATGACAACGTCCCTTTGGGCAGGACTGCCGGCTCACTTACGTGAAATGTTCAGGCCAGTGGCGATGGCCAGCGCTTGCCTGTCCTGAACCAGGCATGGGGATGTGAAACGGGAGAATCAGGTCGGCTTGCGGGCCAGGATGAAAACCCGGATGTCCTTGCCACGGGTGCCGTGCCGCTCGACCGAGACGATCTCCAGACCCTGGCGGACGATGGCCGACTGCAGCCCTTGTGCGTCAAAGCACAGCACATGAGGGGCCTTGCCGATGGCACGCATCAGGGGCAATGCGAGGTAGGGAATCAGCGGGTTCATCTCGGAGATGCAGGCCGTCTTGGAGATCAGCAGTCCGCCTGGCCGCAAGGCTTGTTTCGCGGCTGCCAGCGCACAGGAAAGGTCGGACACGAGATGGAGCAGATTGAAGGCCAGAACGACATCGAATTCGCCTTGCGCTGGCGTCGGTGCGTCGGCATCAGCCACCGCAAAACTCAGTTGCGGTATGGGCTTGGCCGCCAGCTTCTGTCGGGCGATGGCGATCATCCCCTCGGACACGTCTGTCGCCAACAGGCGCTGGGTATACGGCGCCAGACGCATGGCGGTGGTGCCGGTGCCACAGCCGATCTCCAGCACGCTCTGCTCGGTGGACAGCAATGCCTGTACGCGCCTGAGCGTGGCCTCGTAGCCCGGCATATCGGCGATCGGGGCTGCAGCGTACTTGCGCGCGGCGCGGTCCCAGAAGCGGGCTTTGCGGGCTTCCAGGCCCTTCGCATCCGGGGGACGCCTGGCCTGGGTGGACGGGGTGATGTGGGAGCGCGGCATGTGAATCCTTGAACGGGGCCCAAGCGGTGGGCAACACCTGAATGCTACCCATGCAATCAGCAGCAGGGAACTGCGGTGAATTGCAGTGAAGATATACATTTGTGCATGGATCAAATGGACTGGAACCAGCTCAAGGCGTTTCTGAAAACCGCCGAAACCGGATCGCTGTCGGCAGCCGCCCGCAAGCTCGGCTTGACCCAGCCCACCCTGAGTCGACAGGTGGCCGCCATCGAGCGGAGCATGGGCGTGACCCTGTTCGAGCGCGTGGGCAAGACCATGGTGCTCACGCCCACCGGGCTTGATCTGCTGGAGCACGCCCGCACCATGGGAGCGGCCGCGGATGCTCTGCGTCTGGCCGCTACTGGTCGCTCGGAAGCATTGGGTGGCGTGGTCTCGGTCTCGGCAAGCGACGCCGTGGCCGCCTGTCTGCTGCCCCCGCTGGTGCGGCGATTGCGCGAGCAGGAACCGGGGATTGCCATCGAGGTGATCTCTTCCAATGCACTCAGCGACCTGCTGCGTCGCGAGGCGGACATTGCCATTCGCCACGTCAAGCCCGAGCAACCAGATTTGATCGCACGGTTGATTCGCGAAACAACGGCGAACTTCTACGCATCCGAAAAATGGGTGACAGTCCACGGCAATCCGCGTACCGCAACAGATGCGACCGATTTGCCTTTTGTCGGCTACGACCGCTCAGGCCAGTTTCTGACCTACCTGCGCCAGCACGGCTTGCCGGTGAGCGAAGAGAACTTCAGCTGCTACTGCGATCACACCGTGGCCCACTGGGCCTTGGTGCGTCATGGCATGGGCATCGGCGCCATGATGGATGAGATCGCGCGAGATACCCCGGGTATCGTCCGCGTGCTCGAAGAGGTGCCGCCCGTCAAATTCCCGATCTGGCTGGTCACCCACCGCGAACTGCGCACCTCACGCCGGATCAGGGTGGTGTTCGATACGCTGGCACAAGGATTGGTTTGATACCTTGTGCAGCCTTCAGGTGGACCCGGTATCGGCCTTCGGAAGGCGTTCGCTGTCGACGGCTTGCCGAGCCCCAACCCTCTGAATACGCGCCGCATGAGCGCAACGGTCATCCGACCGTCACACTCCTGGCCAGGTTTCCCGGCTTGTGACTTCGGCCGGCCCTGCGGGCCTTGACTTGGCTATGCCAAGTTAGCCTGCGTCCCAAGCCACGCACTCGCGCGCGCCTGCGGCGCCAGCGCTTCGCGCTGCGAAAGTGTCACCGTCATTCGACCGTGACACTTTTGGCGAGATTACGTGGCTTGTCCACATCCGTCCCCCGCGCCACCGCCGTGTGATACGCCAGCAGTTGCAGCGGCACCACGTGCAGCAGCGGCGACAGCGCGCCGTAGTGCTCGGGCATGCGGATCACGTTGATGCCTTCGGCGCGTTCGATATGGGTGTCGGCATCGGCCAGCACGTAGAGCACACCGCCGCGCGCACGCACCTCGTGCATGTTGCTCTTGAGTTTTTCCAGCAGCGTGTCGTTGGGCGCCACCGTCACCACCGGCATGGCGCTGGTCACCAGGGCCAGCGGGCCGTGCTTGAGTTCGCCGGCCGGGTAGGCTTCGGCGTGGATGTAGCTGATCTCCTTGAGCTTGAGCGCGCCCTCCAGGGCAATCGGGTAGTGCAGGCCGCGGCCGAGGAACAGCGCGTTCTCCATCTTGGCAAAGTCCTGCGCCCAGGCGATGACCTGCGGCTCCAGCGCCAGCACGGCCTGCAGGGCCACCGGCAGGTGGCGCATGGCCTTCAGGTGCGCGTCTTCCTGCTCCTGGCTCAGCTTGCCGCGGCTTTGCGCCAATGCCAGTGTCAGCAGGAACAGGCCGGCCAGCTGGGCCGTGAAGGCCTTGGTGGAGGCCACGCCGATCTCGATGCCGGCGCGGGTGATGTAGGCCAGCTTGCACTCGCGCACCATGGCGCTGGTCGACACGTTGCAGATCGTCAGCGTGTGCTGCATGCCCAGGCTTTGCGCGTGGCGCAAGGCCGCGAGCGTGTCGGCGGTCTCGCCGGACTGGGTGATGGTGACGACCAGCGTCTTCGGGTTCGGCACGGAGGTGCGATACCGGTATTCGCTGGCCACCTCCACCTGTGTCGGGATGCCGGCAATGCTCTCGAGCCAGTACTTGGCGGTGCAGCCGCTGTAGTAGCTGGTGCCGCAGGCCAGGATCAGCACCGAGTCGATGTCCTTGAACACACGCGCGGCGCTGGCGTCCTGGCCGTCGAACAGCTCGGGAACGATGCCTTGCACGCCCTCCAGCGTGTCGCCGATCGCGCGTGGCTGCTCGAAGATCTCCTTCTGCATGTAGTGCCGGTACGGGCCGAGTTCGGCCGCGCCGCTGTGCGCCAGCACGGTCTTGACCGGGCGCTGCGCCGGCGCGACCGGCTTGTGGGCCTTGTCGACCAGCCAGTACCTGCCCAGCTGCACATCGACCACATCGCCTTCTTCCAGGTAGACGATCTGGTCGGTCACGCCGGCCAGGGCCATGGCGTCGCTGGCCAGGAAGTGCTCCTGCCCGCCCTGGCCCACGCCCAGGATCAGCGGCGACCCGGCACGTGCGCCGATCAGACGCTGGGGTTCGTCCTTGCAGAACACGGCAATCGCATAGGCGCCGCGCAGCTGCTTGACCGACGCCTTCACGGCCTCGAACAGGTCGCCGTCGTACAGGCTGTCGACCAGATGGGCGATCACTTCGGTATCGGTCTGGCTCTGGAATACGTAGCCCTTGGCGGTCAGCGCCGCACGCAGTTCATCGTGGTTTTCGATGATGCCGTTGTGCACCAGCGCGATCCGGCCCGGCCGGTCGTAGGCGTCAGCCCCGGTCCCGTGGCTGAAGTGCGGGTGGGCGTTGTGCACCGCCGGCGCACCATGCGTCGCCCAGCGGGTGTGGGCGATGCCGGTCGTGCCTTCCAGCTGGGTCCTGGCCACCTGTTCGATCAGCTCGGCCACACGCGAAGTGCTGCGCGCCCGCTGCAGGCCGTCGACATACACCGCGACGCCGCAGGAGTCGTAGCCGCGGTATTCGAGGCGCTGCAGGCCCTGCACCAGGACCGGGACGATATTACGCGTGGAAACCGCGCCGACAATGCCACACATGGGTTGCTCCAGAAGTTGTGGCGCTGATCGTACGCGGTGTCATGAAAAATATTCCGCCAAATTAGTCACAATTTTGATCATTCGTTTCATCATGGAACTCGAACGGATGAATATTCCATGTATCGTCGTTTCATGGAACAAATCGAACTCGACGACATCGACCTGCGTTTGCTCGACGTGCTGCAGCAGGACGCTTCGCTGAGCAATGTGGAGCTGGCGCAAAAGGCCCTCACCTCCCCGCCCACCTGCCTGCGCCGCCTCAAGCGCCTGCGCGAGGCCGGCGTCATCGAGCAGCAGGTGGCCGTGCTGTCAGCCGATCGGCTTGCGCCGGTGCTCGGCCATGGGTTGACCGCCATCGTCGAGATCGTGCTCGACCGCCAGGGCGCCGAACTGCTGGACCAGTTCGAGCAGCGGGTGGTGGGAGACGCCGCCGTCCAGCAGTGCTACCGGGTGTCGCCCGGGCCGGACTTCGTGCTGGTGGTCCATGCACGCGACATGCCCGACTACCACGCCATCGCGCAGCGTCTGTTCACGGTGGATGCGAACGTGCGCAACGTGAAGGCGTTCTTCAGTGTCAAGCGCGCCAAGTTCGGCGCGCAGCTGCCACTCAGGGCTGCGCCGGCGGCAATGTGAGGCTGATACAGCAGCCCTTGCCGGGTTCGCCCGTGGCGGCAATGAGACCACCATGGCGCTCGACCACCCGGCGCACCAGGGCCAGTCCGATGCCGATGCCTTCGTATTCCCGGGCACTGTGCAGGCTCTGGAACACGCGAAACAGCCGGTCCTGCAGGCGTGGATCGAAGCCCACGCCGTTGTCACGCAACTGGACCTCGACCCAGCCATCGGAGCGGCACTGGCCACGGATCGAGACCACGGCCTGCGGGCACTTGCGGGTGAACTTGAGCGCATTGGCCAACAGCTGCACCAGCGCCTGGTGCAGGAGTGCCACATCCCCGTGAACCTGCGGCAGGTCCGGGGCGATTTGCCAATCGATATCGCGCCCCTGCGTCTGGTCCAGCAGCTGGTGGCGGATATCGTTGACCAATTGCAACAGGTCGACGTTGCCCGGCTGCAGTTCGGCACGCCCGATGCGTGAGAGCTCCAGCAGGCCGTCCATCAAGCGCCCCATCTGAGTGGCCGCGCCGAAGGCCTTGTCCAGGTGCGATGCGATCTCGGGGTCGGCGTCCACGCCCAGGTCTTCTCGGGCAATCCGGACAAAGGCGCTTACATGGCGCAGCGACGCACGCAGGTCGTGCGACACCGAGTACGTGAAGTCTTCCATGGCCAGCCGCGCCTGCGCGAGTTCGCGCTCGAGTCGGGCCAGGCGCTGCGCGGTGTCTTCCGGTCCAGGGACAGCGCCCAGCGGCGCAGCATCACCCTGCGGCACCGGCGCGCTCATTTCCGGGGGCGTTTCCATCCGGGAATCGATACCTGCTTGCCCCGGGCCACGCTGAGCGTTTCGGGTGCGGTGTCCTTGGAGATCGTCGATCCGCCGCCGATGGTGCCACCTGCGCCGATGGTCACCGGTGCAATCAGCACGCAGTTGCTGCCCACGTGTACGTCGGCTTCGATCGTCGTGCGGTGCTTGAACGCGCCGTCATAGTTGGCGGTGATGCTGCCGGCGCCGTAGTTGACACGCTCGCCCACCGTCGCATCGCCCAGGTAGGCCAGATGGTTGGCCTTGGCGCCGCGGGCCAGTGTGGAGTTCTTGACCTCGACGAAGTTCCCGATATGCACCTGCGGCCCCAGGTCGGCGCCAGGGCGCAGGCGCGCGAACGGCCCGATCAGCGCGCCTTCGCCCACCTTCACGCCCTGCTTTTCTCCGTCGATATGGGTGAACGGATGGATCACCGCGCCAGCGGCAATCTGCGCATTGGCGATCACGCAGTTGGCGCCGATGCGTACATCGTCGCCCAGCACGACCTTGCCCTCGAAGATGCAGTTCACATCGATCGCCACGTCCTGCCCGCACTGCAGATCGCCGCGCAGGTCGAACCGGGCCGGGTCGGCGATACGCACGCCCTGCTCCATCAGCCGGTTCGCCTGGCGCAACTGGCAGGCCCGCTCGAGCTCGGCCAGTTGCACCGGGCTGTTGACACCGGCCACCTGTACCGCATCGGTGATGCGGTGTGCCAGCACCGGCACGCCGTCGGCCACGGCAAAGCGGACGATGTCGGTCAGGTAGTACTCCTTCTGCGCGTTGTTGTTGTCCAGCCGGGCCAGCCAGGTCTTGAGCAGTCGCGCCGGCACCGCCATGATGCCGCTGTATATCTCGCGAATCGCCAGTTGCTCCGCGCTGGCGTCCTTCTGCTCGACGATGGCGCGCACCGGCGCGTTGTCGCCGCCGCCGTCACGCACGATACGCCCGTAGCCCATGGGGTTGTCCAGCTGCAAGGTGAGCAGGGCCAGCTTGTCGCCCTCGCTCAGGGCGATCAGCTCGCGCAGCGTCTGCACCTGGGTCAGCGGCACGTCGCCGCTGAGCACCACCACGATGCCGTCGTCCGGCAGCACCGGCATCGCCTGCTGCACCGCATGGCCGGTGCCGAGCTGCGGCTCCTGGCGCACACATTGCAATTGAAGCCCCGCACCGACACCGCTGTCGGGACCGCAGGCGGCCTCGACCTGCTCGGCGCCGTGGCCGGTGATCAGGACCGCATGGCGCGCGCCAACCTCGGCCGCAGTGGCCAATACATGGTGCACCAGTGCACGCCCCGCCAGGGGATGCAATACTTTGGGAAGCTTGCTTTTCATGCGGGTGCCCTTGCCCGCTGCCATGATCACCACATCCACCATGCCCACACCTGCTGCCATATCGGGTTCCCGTCACCTGGTTAAGTCCTGGAGCCGGATTATCCGTCTGCTGCTGGCGGCCTCGGTTCTGGCCCTGCTGGGCGGCTGCAGCGCGATCAAGCTGGCCTACAACAACCTGCCCGACCTGGGCTATTGGTGGGTCGACGGCTACGCTGATCTGAACGAGGTGCAGTCCCTGCAATTGCGCGCCGACCTGGCCAGCCTGCACGCGTGGCACCGCAAAAACGAGCTGCCGCGGATTGCGGACCTGCTGCAACAGATGCAGAAGTCGGCCACCGCCGACGCCACGCCGGAGCAGGTGTGCAGCCTGTACGGCGATATCCGCAACCGGTTCGACGCGGTGGTCGCACAGGCCGAACCCGGTGCGCTGGCCCTGGCCATGCGCCTGACGCCGGCGCAGCTGCAGCACCTGCAGGCGCGCTTCGACAAGGGCAACAAGGAATGGCGCCGCACGCGGATGACGGCCGAGCGGTCGGAGCGGCTGGACAGGCGACTCTCGTCCGAGGTGGATCGCGCCGAGGACTTCTACGGAACGCTGGGCGAGCGCCAGCGCAAGGTTCTACAGGACGCCATCGCGGTGTCGAGCATGGACCCGCAGCGCATGTATACCGAGCGTCTGCGGCGCCAGCAGGATCTGGTGGCCACCTTGCGTGCCATTGCGCCGGGCCTGGGCGCGCCCGCCATGGAGCCGGCGCAGGCCATGGCGGCTTTGCGTGGCTATTGGGAGCGCACGGTGCGCTCACCCGACCCGCTGTACCGCAGCCAGGCCGAGGCGGCCGTCCAGGAGAACTGCACCACCTACGCCCGCCTGCACAACAGCACCACGCCCGAGCAACGGGCCCGGGCCGCAGCCCGGCTGGCGGCCTACGCGCGCGACGCGCGGGAGCTGGCGGCACAGCGTTGACGTACCCGGTGCAGCACAACGCTGTCACCCCCCAAAAGCGTGACGTGGCCGACTCGGCCATTTGTAAAGCCTTGTTACAGTAAACGCGCAACCGTCCGCCATCACAACAAGGAGGAGACCCATGCAGAACGAGCTGGACTTGTTCGTTGCCAACCAGGACCACCCGGCCACGCTGCGCAAGCTGGCGACACGGGGCGATCTGCGGCGCTTTCGCAAGGGCAGCATCCTGATCCACGAGGGAGATCTCGGCGATACCCTTTTCATCATGCTCAAGGGCCGCGTCAAGGTCTATTGCATGGACGAGCATGCGCGCGAGATCACCTTCGGCATCTTCGGCCCCGGCGAATACGTCGGCGAAATGGCGCTCGATGGCGGTCCGCGCTCGGCCAGTGTCATCACGCTGGAGCCCACGGTGTGCGCGGTAGTGCGCCGACAGGAGATCCTGGCCTTCATCGGGGAATGTCCGGAGTTCTCGTTCGAGATGCTGTCCAAGGTGATCCACCGGCTGCGCCTGGCCACGCGGGATGCACGCAACCTGGCCTTCATCGACGTCTACGGGCGTCTGACCCGCCTGCTCAACGAACTGGCGCTGCCGCAGCCCGGGGACCGTCGCCGGATCCCGGAGCGCATCACCCACCAGGAAATCGCCAGCCGCGTGGGCTGCAGCCGCGAAATGGTCAGCCGCATCCTCAAGGACCTGAGCCTGGGCGGCTACCTGGCGGTGGAGGAGCAACATATCGTGCTGTTCGGCAAGCTGCCGCAGCGCTGGTAAGTCGCCGCAGCGGCGCCGCCAAGGTGCATGCGTCACAAGATTCGTGGGTCAGGCGCACTTTGCAGGGCGGGCGCCGGTTTCTACCCTTGAACCCACGTACCTTGCAGGACCGCCATCGCGGTCCGGGTGCGAAAACCAGGGGAGAACACGCCATGGCACATGCAGACGACGCATCCGCGAACCCGCAACCCTCGGCTGCGACGCGGCCATCCATCACACACACCTTCGACTTGTCCGAGTTGCGCCTGCTGCGCCAGACGCTCAACCTGGTCGACTATGGCATGGTGGTGGTGGATGCGGACAGCGGCACCGTCCAGTTCGCCAATGCGCAAGGCCAGGCCGCGTTGCAGGCGCCGGGCGGCGCCGAAGCCTCGCTGCGTCCCGGCCATGGCCTGCGGATGCTGCACGGTCGCGTCATCGCCTATCGGCCCTCGGACACCGAGCAGCTGCGCCGGGCCCTCGAGCGCACGAAGTCCGGCCTGCGCGATTTCCTGTGCCTGGGCGACGGCGGCCAGGCCGCCGCGGTGGCCGTGCTGCCGCTGGGCGGGCAGCCATCGGCGGCCCAAGCTCATGCGCATCCGGCGCTGGGCTCGGCCATCCCTGAGAGCTACGCACTGCTGGTGTTTGCCAAGCAGCACCTGTGCGACGACTCCACCATGGCGCTGTTCGCCCGCGAGCGGGGCCTCACCAGCGCAGAGGGTCAAGTACTGGCCCAGGTCTGCAAGGGGCTGCGACCGGCACAGATCGCCAGCAACCATGGCGTGCGCATTTCCACCGTGCGCACGCAGCTGCGAAGCATCCGCATGAAGACCTGCAGCGAGACCATTCGCGACCTGGTGCAGAAGGTGTCGGTGCTGCCGCCGATGGCACGCCAGATGCCGGGGCAGTTGCTAGGATGAAGGACATCCCCCGTCTGTCCGGTCTCACTGCGTGTAGACCGGCCGAGTCGTGGCGCTGCCAGAGGCAGGCGCCCCTTCGGCCCGTCCAAGCCTGCGCAGGCAGGCTTGGAGCCGCGGGCCTCAGCCCCACTGAGGGGCGGGCCGGCCGCTTCGGAGCGGCCGTGCGCGGCGGCCCCTTGACATTTCAGAACCTGCGGATGGCGCGCAGCCCCACGGAGCAACTGATATGAGGCATGAGGCGCGCTGGCAGGCCTTTGCGGGGCCCGGCCGGGTGGGCGCTTGCCGCACCCGCCGCGACGCCGCAGCGCGCGACGCAATCCTTCCCAACGGGCGCCAACACGCCCGCGCCGTTCAGTCCTGCAAGGCCGCCCACATCTCCTTGTCACGTTCGGCGGTCCAGATGCGCGGGTTCTTGATGCCCTTGGCCTCGTCATAGGCCCGGCTCACATCGAAGGGCAGGCAGTGCTCGTAGATGAACACCTTGCCGAACACCGGGTCCATGCTCTTGCGGGTGTGGGCCATCGCGGCCTTCAGGTCCATGTTCGCCGCCGCGGCCTCCTTGCCGCAACGGAACAGTGTCTCCACCCACGACTTGGTGTAGTCGAGCGCCTTGTTGACGTCGGCAGCGCCTTTCATGGCCTCGCCGCGCCCCGGCACGATGGCGGTGGCATTCAGGGCACGCAAGGCCTCCAGCGTCGCCGGCCACTCTTCCAGTTGCGCGTCGCCGGTATAGACCCCGGCCTGGTACTCGACCAGATCGCCACTGAACAAGACCTTCTCGGCCTCGACCCAGGCGATGGTGTCGCCACGGGTATGGCCGGGACCCGGATGCCAGATCTGCACCTGCACGCCGCCGAGGTCCACCGTGAGCTTGCCAGGAGCCTCGCCCTTGGCCGGATTGCCGCCACCGACCACCATGGTCGGCCAGGTCAGCCCCGGCACCGATTCGGCATTGCGGAACAGCCGCGGGAAACGTTCCATCTCGCTCTGCATGTCCTGCGCACCGCGCTCATGGATCAGGTCCAGCGTGCCCTGGCTGGCGATGATCTCGCTGGCACCTTCGGCAAAGTAGGCGCTGGCGCCGAGCACCCGGACCGCGTGGTAGTGCGTCAGCAGCACGTACTTGATGGGCTTGTCGCTGACCGTGCGGATGCGTGCGATCAGGTCTTTGGCCATGGCCGGTGTGGCGGTGGCGTCGCTCACCATGATGAACCTGTCGCCGATGATGACGCCGGAGTTCGGATCACCCTCGGCGGTATAGGCCCAGCAATGCGCGCTGAGCTGCTCGAAGGTGATCTTCTTGTCGTCCAGGTCGGCCTGCGAGGCAAAGGCCTTGGTGCCGGGCGTGGGGGATTGGGACATGTCTGGCTCCTTGTGAATCGGGAAATTTTAACTATTCGTAATTCGTTACGGATAGTTGAACAACCGCAAGCATTCCTCCATGGTGCCATGCGCGAGCAGGCCCTGCAGCACGCTGCGCCGCAAGGCAGACCCCAGCGGAATCGCAACTACCCTAATTGCGACCCGATTGCAGCTGACAAACCGGCCATTGGCGGCACTGATTTCTTCCTAGCAGAAAACGCCCTCCAGAGACTGTCGGTTTCTCTGACAGGCCCACGTGCAAGGCCTTTCGCGACATCGAAATATCCCTGTAACTTATTGAAATCAAACAGTATTCATGTGGGCCCGGATTTTGCTTTGAAGGTACACCCGCATTTTCGGGCGAACTAAACTTCTGGGAGTTTTTCGTGCATTTTTCACCGATCCGACTCAAACTCGTGCCAGTCGCAATTGCGACCCTGTTCGGGGGCCTGACGGCGACAGCTTATGCAGATGCCGTCAGCTACGGCACGTTGGCCAATGGACAGATCACGCTGGCGGCCGAATATGCCATGCCCAACGGGAGCCTGCCCGTCAGCGGCGGCATGAGCGATAGTGCAACGTCGATCTACACCACCAGCTCCGGCACCTCTTCCGGTGCGGACATGTACCTGTACAAGAACGATGCCGCCGGCAACAACGTCTTCTTCCATACCTACGGAACCGCAGGCGACCCGACCTATTTCGGCGCCCGCGCATCCGGCGAAGGCAGCTTCTACGCATCGACCTACGCGCGTTACAGCAAGACCTTCACCAACACCTCGCTGCTGGACCAGATCTACAACTTCGCATTCAATGTCGACGACGGCGAACTGGCGATCACCGGTGCCGGCGTGGGCTTCGCATCGCTGATGCTGCGCGTCAATGTCACGACCAATGGCGTCACGACCACCATTGCACAGGATGCCACCACGCTGACGCAAGCCCTGGGCGGCGCGCGGACCTGCGCCACGAGCGACATCGGCACATTGGCCGGCTACCTTGGCTGCGACAACAACTACGCCACCAACAGCAATGGCGGCCTGTACAACGTCAACCTCGGACTGATCGCAGCCGGCCAGGAATTCACACTCGACTACGACATCATCGCGACCGTTTCCGGCGATCTGGCCTACGACGACGGTTATGGCGGTTACGGTGGCTCGACGGACTTCAATGCCTGCGGACAGTTCGTGGAAGTCGCTGCGCGTCAATTGAACGATGCGAACGATGTGAACGGTGCCAACGAAGAATACGGTGGCGGCAATGAATTTATCTGCAATGCGCCGTACTATTTCCCGGGCATGGCCATCGCGCGCTCCGGCGATCCGTTCAACGGACCTGAATTTGGAACCGGCGGCCCCAGCGCCTTCCAGAGCGCCAATTTCAGCGTGACGGCAGCCAACAGCGTGCCTGAACCGGGCTCGCTGGCCTTGCTGGCCGTGGCCCTGACCGGCCTGGCCGCCAGCCAGCGCAAAAAGAAGGTGCCCCCGCAGGCCTGAGCTGCATCCACCGGCGGGTGTCCCTGCAGCTGAGGCTGCCGGGGCGCTCGCCCACACCGGGTTTAGCATCGAGACCATGGCACGTTATCTGTTCGCATGGGAGCTGGGTGGCGACTATGGTCACCTTGCACGGCTGCTGCCAGTGGCGCTGGCCCTGCGCGCACGCGGGCACGAGGTGGTCTTTGCCGTGCGCGACCTCATGGGCGCGGAGACGCTGATCCAGCCCCACGGCTTGGCCACCTACCAGGCGCCGCTGTGGCTGCGCAAGGTGACACGGATGCCCGACGCGATCAGCTACCCCGAACTGCTGATGCGTTTCGGCTACCTCCATGCAACGGCCCTGACCGGCGTGTGCCGGGCCTGGCGCAACATGATCGAACTGCTGCAGCCGGATGCCGTGGTGCTGGACCATGCCCCCACGGCCCTGCTCGCAACCCGCGGCATGAAGCTGGCCCGGATCAATTTCGGCGACGGGTTCTGCATCCCGCCCGCCAGCCAGCCCATGCCGCATTTCCGCTGGTGGCAGGGCGAAAACATGGCGCGACTGCTCGACTCGGAAAAGCATGCCCTGGCCAATGCCAACGAGGTGCTGACAGCCCTGGGCGCACCGACACTGCCCCGCATGGGCGCCCTGCGTGAATGCGATGTCACGCTGATGTGCACCTTCCCCGAACTTGACCACTATCCCCAGCGCGAACCCCAGGACTACCTGGGACCGATCTATACCCTGGGCACCGGCGCCGACCCCGCCTGGCCATCGGCTGACGGTGCCCGCATCTTTGCCTACCTCAAGCCCGGGCACGGGCTGCTCGATGCGATGCTGGACGCGCTGCACAAGTCCGGCGCCCGGGCCCTGGTCCATATCCCCGGTGCCGCACGCCAGACGCTGACACGCTTTGACCATGGCAAGGTGCACCTGTCGACCGCGCCGCTGCCGATGGAGCGCATGGCCCGGGAATGCGACCTGGCACTGTGCCATGGCGGCGCCGGCACGACGGCGGCCCTGCTGCTGGCCGGCAAGCCGATGCTGCTGGTGCCCAGCCAGATGGAGCAGGCGATGACCGCACACCGCATCGCGGCCATGGGTGCCGCCCAGGTCGTGACGCCGGACACCGCCATCCATTTCCCGAAAATGCTGGCCGCTGCCATCGGCAGCACCGCGATGCGGGCCGCCGCACGGGTGTTCGCCGACGCCCACCCGTCCTACGACCAGAAGGCCACGATAGCAACCGCCGCCGATCGCTGCGAATCCGCGCTGCGAGGCCTGCCATGAGCGCCGGCCCCCGTTTTTCCATCGTCATCTGCAACTACAACTATGCGGCGCTGGTGGGCGACGCGATCCGCAGCGCACTGGGCCAGGACTACCCCCACGATCTGCTCGAGGTGATCGTCGTCGACGACGGCTCGACCGACCATTCGCGCGAGGTGTATCCGCAATTCGCACACGACCCGCGCTTTCAGCTCGTCTTGCAGGAGAACCGGGGCCAGACGGCCGCATTCGCCGCCGGTGTGCGCGTCGCCATCGGCGACCTGGTCTGCCTGCTCGACTCCGACGACGTCTACCTGCCGAACAAGCTGTCCCGGGTCGCCGCCCACATCGCCACGCTGGACGAGGCGGCAGACACGCTGTTCCTGTGCCATGACCTGGTCATCGAGGATACCCGGGTGGCCAATGCCGATCCCGGGCAGGCGACCTGGTTCGATGTCACCGGCATCCACCGTTTGCCGGACCTGCACACGCTGGATCAGCCGGTCCAGCACTTCCCGTTCTCCATCCCCTGCGGGCTGGTGTTCTCGCGCGGCCTGCTTGCCGCCTGCCTGGAGGCCTTGCCCAGCTGGGACTTTCGCAACGGGACCGATGGCGTCGTTTGCCCTGCCGTGTTCCTGCAGACCGGCCGGGTGCACTACCTGCGTGAGACGCTGGGGGTCTACCGCATCCATGGCGGCAATGAGTTCGCCAGCATGGTCGATGGACGCTACATCCCGCGCTTCAACCCGCTCTCGCGCGCGCCCAAGACCCAGCGCTTTCTGGAACACTGGGTCGATGTTTGCGAACATTCGGCAGATGGACGGGCGCTCGCCCTGCAATACCTGCGCAACCGGGAACACCTGATGCGCCGTCCGTCGGCCTCGCGCGGCCTGCGCGAGCCCAAGGTTCAGGTGCTCGTGCTCGCCGATACGAATGGGTCCCTGGCACAGGCGTCGGTCGACCACAGCCAGCAGTCGCATGGCAGTGTCGCCATCGCGCTGTGCCCGCAGGATGGCCGCAGCGAGCTGCTGCGCATGGCGGCCGCCTGGCAGGCCAGCGATGCGGAATATGTCGTGTTCCTGCGTGCCGGTGATCTGCTGGACCGGGAATTCGTCGAGCGCCATCTGCATCTGCGCCGGTATGGTGCCCTGGTAGGGCTGAGTTGCAGCGACGTGCGGCTGGTCAGCCCGCAGGGCAGCCTCGTCCATGCCGACGTGATGCGCAACAGCGGCGCCTGGAAGCAGCCACTGCAACCGGTTCCCCCGATGGTGACCGGCTTGCGGGACTGGATCGCGTCACCCTGGTCCAGCTGCATGTTCCAGCGCAGCGCCTTGCTGGACCGGTTGTTCGCCAGCGCGGCCGGCGCCCCGAGCGCACTGCAGGATGCCGGGTTCTGGCTGGCCTGCCAGTTTGCGCACCACACCGCCGGCATCCTGCGCATCCGAGAGACCCTGACCAGTTTTCGGCTGGCAGACGGCGCTGGCGCCAGCTATGGCTACCTTTCGGTTGCGGGCAATGCCCAAGGGCAGCTGATCGTGCCGCCCGTCCAGGCGGCAGCCATCTGGCTCAACGGGTTCTATCGCCAGGAACAGCCGCTGTTACAACAATGGCTGCCGCCCGCCTGGCATGCGCGCTTCCAGTCCTGGCTCGCCGCGCAGCAGATGCCTGAGCCGCAAACGGGACGCTGAAACCACCACTTGCGGCGCAGTGCACGCAAAAAAATGCCGCTGTACCTGGCGTGGTACAGCGGCCCGGAGGGTCGAACGTGCAGGTGTCGGCATGCAGCCCTGTCGCCAGGCCGCCATGCCAACGCCGGAGCTCACTCCTTGCGGAAGTCGTCGTGGCAGGCCTTGCAGGCACCCCCCGTGGCACCGACCTGCGCCTTGATGGCGTCGATGTTGCCGCCCTTGGCGACCATCGCTAGCTTGGTCATTTCACCCTGCATCTTCTCGGCAGCCGCATTGAACTTGGCGCGCTCGGACCAGATCTCCGGACGCGCCTTGGTGTCGCCCTTGTCAGTGCCATCGCCAAAGGCCGCAAAAGGCAGCTTGGACATCGTCTCGGCGATCGCGGCGTTGCTGGCAGCAGCAGCGGCGTCAAAGGGGATGCGCCCGTTGGCCATTGCAGCCACCCGTCCGAAATGGGTACCCATGACCGACAGTGCCGACTTGCGGTACTTGATGGCATCTTCCGGTTTGGCGAACTGGGCATGGGCCGACAAGGCCAGTGTGGCGGTGGCCGCGGCAAGAACGAGAGATGCAACAAGTTTCATGAGGACTCCTGGGACGAAGAATAGGTTGAAGAGACAAAAAGCGGTGGATCGAAGCGCAATACCGCGGGTGGATGGAGCCCGGCAATTGCCAAAAGTTCATTGACCATCGCAGGACTAGGGAAAATACTTATGCAGTGGCCGCCATCGGGCGCACCCGACGTCCACGGATCAGCTGTTGGCAAAGACCTTGGCCTCTTCGTACATGCGATCGAGGTCACCCAGTGACGCGATGACCTCGTCCAGGGTTCCGCCCACACGCTGGGCAATGGATGGCGGCAACTCGTCGAAACAGGGATTCCCGGCTGCGCCGAACTTGAGCTTCTTGCTGATCTGGTTGGCCGTGAACACGCAGGCAATCATTTCCGTATCCAGCAGGTCGTCGACGAACTGGTGGCGGATGGTCTCCACCAGCGGAGCGGCGAAGCGCCACTTCTCGACCAGCATGGCGCCGACCACGGCATGGTCGGTCCCGATGATCTCGCGCAGCGCCGAGTGCAGCGAGGTCTGGCCCCATTCGCTCATCATCAGGGCTTCGCGAAATTCCTTGGGCATGTGCTGGGCGAACACCACCTTGCCGAAATCGTGCAGCAGACCTGCGATGAAGCAGTCGTTCGGATCCACGTTGCCGACCCGCGTGGCCAGCAGCTTGGCGATATTGGCCGTGGTCAGCGAATGCAGCAGGTACTGGTTGGCATCGAATCCGGCCACACCCTCCTTCGGCAGCATGCCGATGGCAGCAATGCTCAGCGCCAGGTTCTTCAGGCTGTTGAAGCCCATGTAGACCACGGCATGGTTGATCGACGTGATCTGCTTGGGCAGGCTGTAGTAGGCCGAATTGACCACGCGCAGGATCTTGACCGTGACCACCGGATCGTGGTCGATCACCCGCACCAGATCCTTGGGAGAGCAGTTCACGTCCTTGGTGAGTTCCAGGATCTGCTGCACGCTGCGCGGGAAAGCCGGCATGCGGTCGACCGCAGCCGCAAGCTTCTGTGAGAGTTCAGGCGTCATGGTGCTTGAAAAATGGCGACCCCCCATTTTGGCAGCAGTATCGAGGGCGGCAGGTGCCATACGCCCTGGCCGGCCAATGGAACGCGTGCACCGACGCTACCACGGTGCTGTGCCATGCCGCAACCGTCGGTCATCTGGCGACAAGACCAGCGCAGCGATGGCTACGCCCGCCTTGCGCCATCGACATCAGTAATTGAGCTGCGCCCGCCCGCCCTGCGCGGCCTCCTTGAACGCCTTCATGATGATTCCGCTGGTCACGGTAGCGAAATACCGCGCGCCCCAGGCCGCATATTTCTCCTCGTCGGCCGGGCTCAGGGCCAGGATGCCCGGACACTTTCCGGCGGCGGCGACCGCCTTCAGGGTCTGCTCGATCGCCACCTGCACCGGGGCCTCGTCCCAGCGGTTCTCGTGCCCCATGGCATGGGCCAGGTCGTTGGGTCCGATAAAGACGCCATCGACGCCATCGACTGCGGCAATGGCGCCCGCATTGGCCACGCCCTCCGGCGTCTCGATCATCACGACCAGCGCAATACCCGCATTGCTGCGCCGGGTGTGCTCCGGACCACCGAAAGCGCCGTAGCCGGCCGCGCGCGTCGAAAACGCACTTCCACGCTGGCCCGACAGGCCACTGGCGCCAGGGGCCAGCGGGTACTTCACCCGCTGCACGAGGGCTGCCGCATGCGCTGCCGTGCTGACCATCGGGATCTGCAAGCCACCGGCACCGATGTCCAGCGTGCGCGCGATGTCGTGCTCCAGGCAGCGCACCAAGGTGGGCAGGTTGCTGGCGCGGGCCGCGCGCAGCATGTGCTCGGTGGTCTGCAGGTCGGCGCTGCCGTGTTCATTGTCGATCAGCAGGAAATCGAAGCCTGCATACGCACACATCTCGACGATGGCCGGGGACGGAATGCCATTGAAGATGCCACGCAGGCGCTTGCCGCTGCGCAGCATCTCCGGCAGGCGGGTGTCGAGGGGGGGCTGGGGTTCGTTCATGCAGTTCTCTTCCATAGTTCGTCGCTGGCCATGCGTGCGCCTTCGGCCATGCTGGCCAGCTTGGCATAACAGATCGGCGGATGAATCGCGCCAAATCCGGCAAAGGTACCAAACCCGCAATCGCTGGCGGCCATCACGCGGTCACGGCCCACGATGTTGGCATAGGTCAGCAGCCGCTGCGCCACCAGGCGCGGATGTTCGATGAAATTATTCACGGTGTCGAGCACGCCGGGCGCCAGGATCTTGTGGTCGGGAATGCGGTTTTCGCGGCCCGCCTTGGCCCAGACCTCCCATTCATGCGCATGGCGCGGGTTGGCGCCTTCGAACAGCACGGTGGCCGGCTTGGCGGACAGCACCACGTCGATGATCTTGTCCATGCCGATGTCGCGGTGGTGCGGGCCCTCGTAGTTGCCCCAGCACACATGCATGCGCACCCGCTCGGCAGGAATGTTGCGCAGCGCATGGTTGAGCGCCTCGACCTGCATGCGGGCGTTGCGCAGGAACTCGGCATCGTCGACGTCACGGAACTGGATATGCCGACCCATGGCCAGGTCGGGCGCATCGATCTGCAGGTCCAGCCCGGCCGCGACGATGGTCTCGTACTCGGTCGCCATCGCGTCGGCCAGCGCCTGCAGATACTGTTCGCGGCTGGCGTAGTACTTGTTCGGCTGGAACACCGCGATCACACCGGGCGAGGCGCTGTTCATGAACGCGCGCACCGGTGGCTGTCCGGGCTGCGCCACCCGGACACAGGCTGCCTTCAGGTTGGCGATGTCCTGGTGCAGCGCCGACAAGTCCTTGACCGCAATCGGCCCGGTGCAGATCGGCCGGTGGTACTTCGGTGTCGCACCCAGCCTGGCCAGCCGCTCCTTGAACTCCGGATAGTCGTCCAGGTCCAGCGGCACCGCCCGCGGCATCTCGCCCAGCTCGAAGCCGGTCAGCCGGTGCCGGATATAGGTCGCGTACGAGATCTTGCTCATCTCGCCGTCGCTGACCACGTCCACCTGCGCCTGCACCTGGCGCGCGACAACGTCGTTCACCTCGGACTGCATCACCGTGTCGAACTGCGCGGCATCGTAGTTCAGCCCGCTGTCCTGCGCGAACAACTGCGTCACTACCCGCTCCGGGCGCGGCAGGCTGCCGACATGGGTCGTCAGGATGCGATCTGCCATGGGTATCTCCTTCTGTGGGACAAGGGCTTCGGGCGCGAACTCAGCGTTGCGAGCGGTCGACGAAGTTCTTCGGCGCGACATAGCCATTGGCGTCGATCGCCCGATTGGCGCTGCCTGCGGCCTGTACCACCGCATCGTCCCAGACCAGGTTCTTGCGATGGTCACCCGGCGTCATGACCAGCACCACGGCCTCGTCCTTGCCGGTGTTGCGGTAGCTGCGCCAGGCGTCGGCCGGCATGGCATAGCTGTCCCAGCCCTGGTCGGAGCCCCGCGCGGCGATCGTGACCGGCGCACCGGCGCCGTCGATCGTGATGTCCACCTGCCCGCGATACACCACCAGCACCTGCTTGTCGGACAGGCAGTGGCGCGACATGCCGCCGCCCGCGGGCAGGCGCAGCCATTCGATCGAAAAGCCGTGGGCGTTCTGCACCGGCGCCAGGTGGTTGCGGTCCTGGCTCATGCCCAGGCCGATCGCCGGCGCGATCGCTCCGCCGCAACCCGGCAGGCTGCTGTCGAGCAAGGCGTCGGTGGACCAGTCGAGGTCCGCGAAGCGGATCACGCGCCTGGCCATCTGCTCGGGCGTCCACTTGCGCAGCGCCGCAATCTCCTGCGGCGTCATCGGGCGCAGCCGCTGCTCGCCCTCGTTCCATGTCTGGCCGAGTTGCTCGTCGATGATGCGGTAGTCCTCCGTCAGGTGCACCCCTTGCTGGCGCGCGGCCTCCAGCGTCCACGGGCCCCACAGAATGCCGCCGGTGTCGTCGCGCCCCAGCGCCGTGAACATGAAGGCGTCGTCCGGGCCCTGGCTCTGGAAGCCCCGGTAGATCCAGGTCGGCACCGTGAAGATGTCGCCCTCGCCGATCTCGGCCTTGAGCGGATCGGGATCGAAGCCCCAATGCATCTGCCAGCGGCCCTTGGTGCAGATGAACACCTCGGCCGTGAAATGCATGTGTGGTGGATTCGTCGTGCCTGCGGGCATGGACACGCCGCCGACCTGGAAGCCGTGCTTCTCGCGCAGGCTGACCGGCTGGTTCGGGTTCTGCGACACGCCCGGGCCGATCAGCGCATAGTTTTTCTTCGGCGCGCAGCCGGGAATACGGTAGTCGATGAACGCCTCGGTGCTGTAGCGCAGGGTGTCGAACGGAATGAAGCGTTGGCGGATCTGTTCTTCGGTGAGCATGAAAATGTCCTGTCGGAAGTGCGGAAAGAAAACGGGTGGATCGGGTATCAGCGGGACGGTGGCGGCATCGCCCCCGCCGGGTCGCGCGCCAGCCAGTGGCGCAATGCGGCGCTGAGCCGGGCCGGTGCCTCCAGCGGCACGAAATGGCCCACGCGCGGCAGCTCCAGCCATTGCGCGCGTGGCTGCACCTGCGCCATCACACGCTGCATCGCGGGTGTGCACAGGCGGTCCTTGGCGCCGCTGACCAGCAGCACGGGGCCCGCAAAGCCGGCCAGCGCCTGTCGGCCGTCGGCGCGCGAGGCCGCCCAGGCGAACTCCGCGAAGGCCGATTTGCGATCGGTGCGCAGCGCCATGTCATGGACGAGCCCGGCATGCCGCTGGCGCTTCTGTTCATGGTGAAAGTAGCCGGGCTTGACATGCCGAGCGACGGCTGCCGGACCCCAGGCACGCCACATCTTCCACAGCCAGGCGCTCTTGCGCCGCCCGGCCGCGCTGGCGCCGTGTGCATTGCTGGCCACCATGGCCAGCCGCTCGATCCGGTCCGGCGCCTTGCGCAACAGTTCCAGCGCCCACAGCCCTCCGAGCGAGAAGCCGACGATGGAGAAGCGTTGCGGCAGGCGCGCCAGCAGCGCCTCGGCCCAGTCATGGACCCGACCCAGTTCGTCGTAGCCGACCATGCGCACATCGGCGATGCCGCGCAATGCGCGCCTCTGGTGCGCAAAGATGCGCCCGTCGCACAAGGTGCCGGGAATCATCACCAGGCACGGAAGCGCACTCTGCGCCGCACCGGGAACACGCTGCGGACTAAGCACGGATGCGCGCTCCCGTGGCCCGGTCGAACCAGTACAGGCGCTGTGGGTCGAAGCAGACACCGATGCGCTCTGCGGAGCGCAGCCGAAGGTCCTTCTGCGCCTTGATCGCCACCAGGGTGTGACCGATCATGACGGTCGCCATGGTGCAATCCCCCAGCAGTTCGAACGTGAACACGTCGGCCTGGAAGTGCGCCTCGTCCAGGTTGCCCAGCCGCATGTCCTCGGCGCGGGCCCCCAGCGTCAGCTCGCCATCGCGCGGCGCCGGCAGGCGGATCTGCATGCCGCCGGCGGCCTGCAGCATCGACCCTCGCGCCTCGACCGGCAGCAGGTTCATTGCCGGGCTGCCGATGAAGCCGGCGACGAAGCTGTCGGCCGGATCGTTGTAGATATCCTCCGGCGCCCCCAGTTGGCGGATCACGCCGTCCTTCATGACGGCCACGCGGTGCGCCAGCGTCATCGCCTCGACCTGGTCATGGGTGACGTAGATCGTCGTGACCTTGAGGTCTTCGGCCAGGTGCTTGATCTGGGCACGCGCCAGCACCCGCAGCTTCGCATCCAGGTTGGACAGGGGCTCGTCCATCAGGAATACGCGCGGCGTGCGCACGATGCTGCGGGCCAGGGCGACCCGCTGGCGCTGGCCGCCGGAGAGTTCGCGCGGCATGCGTTTGAGAAACGGGCCGAGTTCCACCCGCTCGGCAGCCTTCGCCACGAGCCGATCGCGCTCCCCCGGCGCCACGCCCCGCAACTTGAGCGGGTAGGCGATGTTCTGCGCCACCGACATGTGCGGATAGAGGCCGTAGTTCTGAAACACCATGGCCACGTCGCGCCCCTGGGTCGGCACCTCGTTCATGCGCTTGCCGTCGAATGCGACCTCGCCCAGCGTCGGATGCTCCAGACCCGCGACCATGCGCATCGTGGTGGTTTTTCCGCATCCGGAGGGGCCGAGAAAGACCAGGAACTCCTGGTCCGCGATGTCCAGGTTCAGGTCCTTGACGATGCGCACGGGGCCGAAGGACTTGTCGATATGGGACAGGGAGATGACAGTCATGGTGGTGTGTGGAATAGTGGGTGTGGTCCGCGCTCAGCGCACGGAACCCGCGGTGAGGCTGCCGACGAACTGCTTTTGCACCAGCAGCGAGATCAGGAACATCGGGGCGGTGATGAGAACGCCACCGGCCGCCATCAGTTCCCAGAGGTCGCCGCGCTCGGTGCGAAAGCCGATCAGTCCGATCGGCAGCGTCAGAGCGTGCTGCTTGCCGATGATCAAGGCGAACAGGAACTCGTTCCAGGTCAGCGTGAAGCTGAACACTGCCGCCGTGATGATGCCCGGCAGCGCGGTCGGGACCACGATCTCCCAGATCACGCGCGAACGCGGCGCGCCGTCGACCATGGCCGACTCCTCGATCTCCATCGGCACTGCGTCGATGAATCCCTTGATCATCCAGACCGCATAGGGCAACACGATGGACAGGTTCACCAGCACCAGGGCGGTGCGGGTGTCCAGCATGCCGGCCTCCTTGAACATCAGGAAATACGGCAGTACCACGACAGCCGCAGGTATGAACTGGGATGCGATCACGATCAGGAAGATCGTCTGCTTGAACCGGAAGTCGAAGCGCGAGAACGCGTAGGCCGCCATCGTGGCCATGGGCATTGCGAGCAACACGGTGCCACCTGCCACGGCCAGGCTGTTGACGACCTTCGAGCCCAGGTTCCAGGGTTCGCGGAACACCGTCAGCATGTTCTCGAAGGTGGGCGTGAACCACAGCGCAGACGAGATCGAATAGACGTCGCGCGGGGTCTTGAACGCGGTCAGGAAGATCCATGCGATCGGCAGAAGAATGGCACCGATGAGTACCATCACTGCCAGCTGGCGCACCCAGTTCACCGTGCGCTCGCCGGCCGACGCCTGGTATCCCGGCATGGCCGCCGTACTGAGGCTTGCTGTCATTTCTTGAATACCAGTCGAAGGTAGAAGCCGGACGTGACCAGCAGGACGGCGGTCAGGATGTAGGCCGCGGCAGCGGCGTAACCCATGTTGTAGTAGTTGAAGGCGGTCTCGTAGACGAAATAGGCCAGCGTCTGCGTGCTGCGCCCGGGACCGCCATTGCTCAAGGTGTAGATGATGTCGAAGGCCTTGAGCGCGAACACGGTCTTGAGGACCAGCACGACACTGATCACCGGCAGCAACTGCGGCAGCGTCACGTCGCGAAAGACCGCCCATGCGGACGCGCCATCCACGCGCGCAGCCTCCTCGGTCTCCTTCGGGATCGAGGCCAGGCCGCCCAGCATGACCAGCGTCATGTAGGGCGCCCAGTGCCAGACATCGGCCGCAATCACCGCCACCATGGACAGCGTCGAGTCGGCCAGCCAGATCGTGTCGACCATGGACGGAAATGCCAGGCCGATGAGGTGGTGGACGATGCCGTATTCGCCATTGAGGAAGAAGCGGAACGAGATACCCACCAGGGCCGGACTCATGACGAATGGCAGGATCAGCAGCACACGGGCAAACGTGTTGATGCGACCCGCCCGGTGCAGCAGCAACGCCGCGCCCAGCGCCACCAGCAGTGTCACCCCCACGTTGGAGACGACGAACACCGACGTGACCTTGACGGCCTCCAGGAAGTCGGGGTCGTCGGTCAGCAGATACCAGTAGTTCTCCAAGCCGACCCAGTCCCCCGGCGTGACGCTGCGCGCCAGCTTCCACTCCCGAAAACTCAGCAGAAACGAATAGCCGAGCGGGAACAAGGCCATCGCGGCAACAAAGAACAAGGCTGGTGCCAGCAGCAACCAGTGCACGGGAATGCGGCGCAACACGACCACAGACGGACTCCTTGTGCCGAGCGGGTCAGGAACGCAGCAAGCGGCGGGCGCGCGAGGCAGCCTCGTCCAGCGCCGGCTTGACCTGCGTCTTGCCCGTGGCCAGCTCGCTCATGGTCGCCTCCAGCAGGTCGCTGACCTGCGCCCACTGCGGGAACAGCGGTGTGCCCTTGGCACCCTTGAGTGCCTGGGCCCCGAACAGGTGCATGCCGCCGAAACGGCGGTTGACATCGCCGTCGAGCAGGTTGCGGGTCTGCACCGCAACCACTTCGTTCAGACTCGGATCCAGCAGTACCGAACGCTCGACCTCGGGTTGCGAGAGCCAGGTCAGGAACTCCATGGCCGCATCCTTCTTCTTGCTGTTCTTGTTGATGCCGTAGAACCAGGTATTGGTATAGGTCGTGCTGTCCTTGCCCGGCATGCTGGGCAGCGGTGCGAAGCCGACCTGCTCGGGCTTGAGCGTGGAGGTCTTGGGATCGACCAGGCCGGCAAAGCGCCACCACCAGACCGGATACATCGCCACCTTGCCCTGGGCCATCGAATTCGCAGCGTCCGACTCGTTGAACGACGCCGACGCCGCCGGCGCAACCTTGTGCTTGAGCAGAACGTCGATGTAGGCCTGCGTCGCCGCGACGCCCTGGGGCGAATTGAATGCCGGCTGGCCCTTGGCATCGAGCAGGTCACCGCCCATGCCCCACAGGTAGTTGAACCAGATCATCAGGTTCTGTGCGCCGGTCTTGCCGTAGTACATCGCAACACCGGACAGATCGGTCTTGGCCTGGATGGTCTTGCCGGTCTCGACCATCTCGTCCCAGGTTGCCGGTGGCTTGAGACCGAGCTTGGCAAACACATCCTTGCGATAGAACATCAGTTGCACATGGCCGCGGATCGGCATGCCCAGGATGTTCTTGCCATTGCCATTGCCGTCGCGCGAAGCGCGCAGGTGGGCATACGGATAGCGCTCGACCATGTCGATCTTCTTTTCGGCCAGGCGCGCGTTGATCGGGTCGAACAGGTTGTAGAGCGAGGGCCCCCAGACATCCATCACGCTGAGCAGGTCGTATTGCGAGCCCTGCGCGACCAGTTCGGCCGTCAGCTTCTCCCGCGTGCTGGCAAACGGCACGTACTGGTACTTGACCTTGATACCCGTCAGCGCCTCGAATTCGGGCAGCCGCGCCTCGTGCGCCTTGAACTGCGGCGCGACAACGGTCATCAGACTCAATTCCGTTCCGGCATAGGGTTTGCCGGGTTTCAGGTTGGCCGACGACTGGGCACGGACCCACGGCTGAAAACCCAGGCCCATGGTGGCGGCGCCGACTTGTAGCACATCACGTCTCTTCATGATTTGTCCCTCGTTGAATGAATAGGAATTCAATGGATCACTGAAATGTAGGCGTATTGCATTCGAATGCAGGAGAATGATCAATACAAATCAACGTTTACCCTGATATGAATTCGTTTTCACTATGAGGCGCAAATTCAACATTCCCACCTCCTACGACGTGGCTTCACGCGCCGGGGTGTCGCAGGCTGTGGTGTCGCGCGCGTTTCAGCCCGACGCGCCGATCGCGGCTGCCACCCGGGCCAGGGTGCTGGAGGCGGCGCGGGCATTGGGATACCAGCCCAATACCGTGGCGCGCAGCCTGATCACCAAGCGCTCGGGCCTGGTCGCGATCCTGATTTCGCAGGACACCCAGCGGGAGACATCCGAGGTTCTCTTCTCGCTGAGCCTTGCGCTGCAACGCAACGGTTTTCAACCCCTGCTGTTCACGGTCGCCCAGGAATCCGAAGCAGACCTGGCGCTGGCACAGGCGACGGCCCACGGTGTCGATGCCGTCGTCTCCTGCCTGGAACTAACCGAGGCCGCCCTGGCACGGGCCTGGCAGCGTCCGTGCCCGGTGGTGATGTTCAACCGGGAAGCGCCGGTCGCCCTGGCGTCCAGTGTCGCCACCGACAATCGCGGCGCTTCGCGGCTGCTGGCGTCGCGCCTGTACGCGGCAGGCCACCGGCGCTTTGCCCTGGTTGGGGGCCCGCCCGATGCGCCGGTGGCGCGGCTGCGCGAGGCCGGGTTCTGTGGGCGGCTGGCGGAACTCGGCGTCACGCAGGTGCAACAGTTCCAGGGCGACTACCACTACGAATCCGGGCATGCGGCCGGGCTGCAGTTGCTGCAGTCGCCGGACCCGGCCCTGCGCCCGGAAGTGATCTTCTGCGTCAACGACGCCATGGCACTGGGCGTGCTCGATGCCGCCCGCTTCGCACTGATGCTGCGGGTACCGCACGACGTGTCGATCGTCGGCTTCGACAACATCCCGGCCGGACACCGGCCCGCCTACCAGCTGACGACCGTCAGCCAGCCCTTCGATGCGCTGGCCGAACAGGTCGGGATCGCGGTCTGCGCAAGGCTCGCAGACCATGGGACCTGCACCCGGACACAGTTGCCGGCTGAACTGGTCGAGCGCGCGTCCGCACAGTTGTTCCCGCGGGTCGCTCCTGTGATGTGATGCACCGCACGTGAACGCGTTGCCGCGACCGTTGCATGCATCACCGACACAGGCGCCCTCCAACACCTGCGCCCGGCGGCGACGGCCGACGATCACGTATGCTCGCGGATCATGCCCAGAAAACCTCTCCCATCCGAAACCGCGAAAGAGTCGTTCAGCAGTGCAACCTCCTACGATGTTGCGCTGCTGGCAGGCGTGTCGCAGTCGGCGGTATCCCGGTGCTTCAAACCCAATGCATCGATATCGGAGAAGACCCGCAAGAAAGTTCTGGCCGCCGCGGAGCAGCTGCACTACGCGCCCAACGCGATCGCACGGTCCCTGATCACGCGCCGCTCGAACATCGTCGCGGTGCTGATCACCGAAACCACGAGTCGGGTCACGCCCGAGATCCTGTTCGAGCTCAACGTCGCGCTGTTGCGGCGCAGCCTGCACCTGCTGCTGTTCTCGATCACCCAGGAGATGGGTCATGAGGACATCATCGGCGAGGTGCTGCGCTACAAGGTCGACGGCGTCATCGCCTGCACCAGTCTGCCGGAGGCGCAGATCACGCGCTGCAACAGCCGCGGCATCCCGGTCGTGCTGTACAACCGCTCCGCACCCGGACTCAATGCCTGCAGCGTCAGCTGCGA
>JACKLL010000023.1 GCA_024235935.1 Rhodoferax sp.
CAGTCTTGATGCAGGACGAAGACCCGGTCGGCGGCCAGTGGAACTTCGACGCCGACAACCGCGAAGCGTTCGGCGCCGCGGGCCCCGGTGCCGTTCCTCCGCGTGCGGCCTTCGAGCCCGATGCCACGACGCGCGAGGTGATCGCGCTCGTTGAGGCCCGCTTCGCACACCATCCGGGACAGCTCGACAGCTTTGCGTGGCCGGTGACGCGCGCGCAGGCCTTGCAGTCCCTGCAGGCCTTCATCCAGGAACGCCTGCCGCTCTTCGGCCGGTTTCAGGACGCGATGTGGCCGGATGACCCGTGGCTTTATCACTCCCATCTGTCGGCGGCGCTCAACCTGAAATTGCTGAATCCGCGCGAGGTGGTTGCGGCGGCCCAGGCGGCGTACCGCGACGGGCACGCGCCACTGGCCAGCGTCGAAGGCTTCGTCCGCCAGATCCTCGGCTGGCGCGAATACGTGCGCGGCATCTACTGGACCCAGATGCCGCAGTACCTGGAGCGTAATGCGCTGGATGCCCAGCAGGACCTGCCCCCGTGGTTCTGGACCGGCGACACCGACATGGCCTGCCTGCGCGACGCCCTGGCGCAGACGCTGGCGCACGGCTACGCCAACCACATCCAGCGCCTGATGGTGACAGGCCTGTACACCTTGATGCTCGGTGTGCAACCCCAGCAGGTGCACCGCTGGTACCTGGCGGTCTACGTCGACGCGGTGGAGTGGGTCGAGTTGCCCAACACCCTGGGCATGAGTCAGTACGCCGACGGCGGCGTCATGGGCAGCAAGCCCTACATCGCCACCGGCAAGTACATCCAGCGCATGAGCCCGCACTGCAAGGGCTGTCGCTACGACCCCGCGCAGCGCATCGGCGACCGCGCCTGTCCGTTCACCACGCTCTATTGGGACTTTCTGATGCGCCATGAAGCGGCGCTGGCCCGGAACCCGCGCATGGCGCTGCAGGTGAAGAACGTGGCGCGACTGACAGACACGCAGAAGCAGGCCGTGCGTGAACGCGCGGCGGCGATCCGCGGCGGTGCGCCTGGTGTCGCACATGCTTGACGGCTTCATGCCCACGCTTGGCGCAGCACAGGCCCGCATCGCTGCCGTGCGGCCAGCCGCTTACGCACGCACGCGCAACGCGCTCGACGGGGCGGTCAGCCAGCTGTCGCCGTACATCACGCACGGCTTCGTCACGCTGCCCGAGGTGTTGGCCGGCGTGGCCGCGCGCCATGCGCTCCACGTGCAGCACAAGTTCGTCTACGAGCTGGGCTGGCGCGCCTATTTTCGCCATGTCTGGCAGCACCGCGGAGAAGCCATTATTCGCTCGCTGCACGAAGGCCCGCTGCCCGAGGATGCCTACGCGCGCGCGCTGCCGGCCGACATCCGGCAGGCCTGCACCGGCGTGCCGGTGGTGGACGAAGCCGTGCGTGAACTCTATGCCACCGGCATGTTGCACAACCACGCGCGCATGTGGCTGGCCAGCTACGTGGTGCATGTGCGCAAGGTTCATTGGTGCGTCGCCGCCGATTGGCTTTATGGCCACCTGCTCGACGGCGACCTCGCCAGCAACCACCTCAGCTGGCAATGGGTCGCAGGCACCGGCAGCACCAAGCCCTACCTCTTCAATGCCGACAACGTGGCTCGCCATGCACCCGCGCCATGGCACAGCCCGGGCAGCGCGATCGACATGTCCTACGAAGCGCTGGACCGCATGGCACGCCAGCCGATGCGGCAGGGTCGGGGCGAACAGCGCATGCTGCCCGACAAGCCCCTGTCGATCGAACCCCACCTGGTCGCCGAGCCGCCTGGTGAAGTTCGTGTAACGGCCCCCGACGCTGCCGCCGTTGCCGGCCGCGATGTCTGGCTGGTTCACCCCTGGAGCTTGGGCGCACTGCCCGCCGCGTTGCCGGCCGACACCCGCGTGATCGGTATCTTCGTAGCCGACTTTCACTGCGCCTGGCCGTGGAGCGAAAGGCGCTGGCACTTCGTCGGCAAGCGCATGGCCGAACTCACCGCGCAGCGCTGGCACGGTGACGCCACCGCCATCGGCGCCGCGCTGCGGGGCGCGCGCAGCGTGCGCAGCATCGACGAGCCCCACCTTGCGCCGTGGCTGGCGCGCTGGGCGGAATGTGGCGCGGCGCCGGCGCTTTTCCCGTCAGTCGATCGGTGCTGCAACTCCTTCTCGCAATGGTGGCGTCGCGCCTCTCGCGGCCTGGACTCGGCCGCCGACCTATTGGCCGTGGGCGAGGTGCCGGCATGGTGACCGAGCCTGTGCGCGACGTCGACCGGGAGGCGTCGCCGCTGACCGTGCTGTACGACGGCGCTTGCCCGTTGTGCCGGCGCGAGATCGGCGTCTACCGCGGCCTGCAGCCGTTGCAGGCGGACATGCCAGTGTGTTTTGTCGATGTCAGCGACGCCTCCTTGTCGCTGCCGCCCGGCACCTCGCGCGCGCAACTGCTGGCACGCTTTCACGTGCGCGGCCGTGACGGTGAGTTGCTCAGCGGCGCCCAAGCCTTCCTCGCGCTCTGGGCCGCGCTGCCCGGTTGGCGCTGGCTGGCACGGGCCGGCCGCGTGCCGGGCGCGGCCTGGGTGATGGAGCGCAGCTACAGGCTCTTCCTGCGCTGGCGGCCAAGCCTTCAGCGCTGGGCGGTTCGTCTGGACAAAGGGGGCCGCCCGACCCCGCGGAAGCCGCATCGCCCGGACCCTGCTGACCCGCACGACGACGCAAGCCCTTGATTCCAACCCCGGCAGCTTCGGAAGACACTCCATGCGCACGAGCGCCCGCATCACCGGTGCCAGCGGCGGTATCGGGCAGCGCCTGAGGGCCATCCGGCAGCGCGGCACACTGCTGCCACGGACGATCGGGTGAAAGCGACCGGGCTTCGGCCGGCGTTACGCCAAGCGCCGGCCTCAGCGCCCGACGCGAACCTGCCAGACCGTATTGCCGACATCGTCCGCCACCAGCAAGCGCCCCGCAGCGTCGACGGCGACGCCCACCGGGCGACCCCAGGCATGGCCGTCCGGCGACACGAATCCATCCAGGATGTCGATCGGTTTTCCGACCGGCTGGCCCTGCGCAAACGGCACCCAGATGACCTTGTAGCCACTCATGGGACGGCGGTTCCAGGATCCATGCAGGCCGATGAACATGCCTTCGGCAGACGTGCGTGCGGTGCTCGCATCGGAGACGGCATCGATCAGTGGCGAATGCGTCGCCGCGGCCAGGCCCAGTGGCGCCACATGGGAGCCCAGCGCGTAGACCGGCACCTTGACCTCGCGCGACGGCGTCGGCAGCGCCCATTCGACGCGGCTGTCGCGGTGGGTGCCGTACCACCACCAGGGCCAGCCCAGGAAGTCGCCGCTGGCCACCGGGGTCAGGTAGTCCGGTACCAGGTCGCTGCCCAGTTCGTCGCGCTCGTTGACCACCGTCCATAGCGTACCGTCGGATGACCAGGCCATTCCCACGGGATTGCGCAGGCCGTCGGCGAAACCCGTGGTGGCGCCCGTGCTGCGGTCGATCTTCAGGATGGAAGCGCGGCCGGCCTCGGCGGCCATGCCGCGTTCGGCAATGTTGCTGTTCGATCCGACCGACACATAGAGGCTGCGACCATCGGGGCTGGCCAGCAGGCCTTTGGTCCAGTGGTGGTTGATCGGGCCCGCCGGCAGCGTCGCCACCGTGCGCGGCGCCGCGCTGATGTGGGTCTGACCGGGGGTATAGGGGAATTCGAGCACGGCGTCGGTGTTGGCGACGTACAGATGGTCGCCCACCAGCGCCATGCCGAATGGCGAATGCAGCCCGACAAGAAAGGGCACGCGCAATTCGGCGACACCGTCGCCGTCCGCGTCGCGCAGCAGCGTGATGCGGTCGGCGCTGGGAACCCCGGCACCGGCAGACGCCATGACCTGTTTCATCACCCAGCCTTTGATGCCCCGGCCTTCCTCGGGACGCGCCGGCGCATTGCTCTCTGCGACCAGTACATCGCCATTGGGCAGCACATGCACCCAGCGCGGATGGTCCAGTCCGCTGGCAAAGTCACGCACCGAGAGGCCGGCGCCCGCTTGCGGCGCTTGCCCTTGCGGCCAACCGATGGCCGGGGCGATGTTGACCGTCGGAATCAAGGGCGCAGAGGGCTTGGCAAGCACGGGCTGCGGGCCGACATCGGCGCCGGGCGCGATGCGGCTGTAGTCGGAGCAGCCGGGCAGCATAGCGACGAGCAGCAGCGCCAGCCCTCCGGTGGCGACGCTTCTGAAGCGGATGTTGGACAGTGCAGGCATCGGGACACTATGCGCCCATGTCCACGTGCCGTCTGTAGGAGCAGACCGCCTCCCGATCGACGCCGCCGCGGCGCGTGTTGCCGCTGGGGGCTGCAGCTTCGCCGCGCGCCACGGAACCTGGCGTAGGACAGCTACCACGGCGACGCGCGCGTTCCTCCGATGGTCGATGTGCCCTGGCCTGCAGATACTGGGGCATCCATCGGGGAGGACTTCGTCTTGACGTCCTTGCCGTCGCTGTCTTGCTTCTGGAGGTCACCATGCCCGACGTGTTCCGTCATCCATCCCTTTTTCGCTGCGCCGCTGCCGCCGTCTTCGTGGCGATGGCGTCGAGCCAGGTTGTCGCCGCCGCAGACCCCTCGTCCGAGGCGCAACTCCGATACCGCCAGGAGATGGCCCAATGCAACAGCGGGAAATCCAGCCAGGACGCGGCGAACTGCCGGCTCGAGGCGCGCAACGCACGCGATGCAGCGCGCAAGGGCGCGCTGTCCGCGCCGGGTGCCGACCTGCAGGACAACGCGCAGCAGCGCTGCAAGGTGCATCATGGTGTGGATCGCAGCGCGTGCGAGGCGCGCATGCGCGGTGAAGGCGCGGTCGAAGGCAGTGTTGGTGGTGGGGGCGTGCTGCGCGAGAAGACGATCGTCGTCCCGGGGTCCTGAATGCCGCTACATGCCACAGCGCTGCGGCTTGCGCAATGTTCGGTAGCGAACAGACAAGCAAGCGCATCACAACTACGGTGTGCAGGCAAGGTCCTGCCCACATGGTTCGCATGTTCACAACGAAGGACTTCCTGATGCGCATGGATTCCCAAGACCGGTCGCAGCCCGCGGAACTGGCGGCGGACCCCTACAAGTGCCCGATGTGCCAGGGCCGCCTGATCCGTACACGGCGGCGCGTGGTGGACCGCGTGCGCAGCCTGTTCAGTCCGGTCAAGCGTTACCGCTGTGCCAATTTCGCCTGCCAGTGGCATGGCAACATAGCCCACTATCGTGCAGACTCCTGGGAATCGTCTCAATCCGACGCGCCTCCGTTCAGCGGCGATCTGAAGCGGCCCAAGGGCCGCGTACCCGCCGCGTTTGTCGTGCACATGGTGCTGGTGGTCGCCGGCGTGGTTTTTGTGCTGGTTTTCAGCAGCCTGGAGCCGGTGCCCTGGATCACGCAGCCCGCACAGGCGCGCGACTCCGTCATCTATGAACCGGTGACCGTGCGTTGATCGCCTGAGGCGGCGCTGCGCACATCCATCGCCTGGCAGGTCCGATTCGCGCACGCGAGCAGCTCTGCCAGGTGGGTCATCTGCTGGTGCTGCAGCGCCAGCATCTCGGTCCACTGTTGCTGGCGCAATTGATCGAATTTCTCGTGCAGCAACATGATCTCGAGCTCGGCCTTGAGGTTCACCTCGTAGTCGTGTTCCGCACGCATGCGGTCCTTCTCGGACTGGCGGTTGTTGGACATCAGGATGATGGGTGCCTGGATCGCGGCCAGCATCGACAGCACGAGATTCAGCAGAATGTAGGGGTAGGGGTCGAAGGCATGGGCCCCACCCGTCAACAGCGCGGTGTTCAGGCCCACCCAGCCCAGCAGCACCACCACGAACAAGCCGATGAAGGTCCATGAGCCGCCGGGCCGCTCCCAAGGCGAATCCCGCAGTGCGCAGCACGGAGGGTACTCCTGTGAACCGCCAAACCGTGCGACTGCGTCGGCCGCACGCTGACCTAGGCTGTCGCCGACGCCGCGGTGGGTGCGTGGATTACGTGTAATGCGGGTCCGGTTGGCAATGTGGCGTGCCACATTGCGTGTGTGTTCGTCCAGCGTGTGATAGTCGGCGCCCAGCAGCTGGCGCGCGATGGCCTCGGGTTTGAGCATCAGGTCTCCTCGCCGTATCCCCAGGGCACGACATGGCATGACCCGTCGGGCAGGTTCTTCCATTCGAGCGGCGCTCCAGGTTGCAGCAGCGATGCGCCCTCGACCGCTACGGCCGCCAGGGCCAGGCTGGCGCGCCCGTGCCACAGGATGAAGCGCAGGCTGCGGCCTTCGCGTGTCAGCACCAGTTCGACCCGCGTCCAGTCCGCAGGCAGGCAGGGCGCGAAGTGGAGTGTGGCCGGCCCCAGGTGCAGTCCGAACATCGACTCGATGGCCGCGCGGTGCATCCATCCGGCAGACCCGGTGTACCAGCTCCAGCCGCCGCGACCCGCATACGGCGGCTGGCTGTAGATGTCGCCGGCCATCACATAGGGCTCCAGGCCATAGGCCTCGCGTTGTGCCGGATCGGCCGCGCGGTGTGCGGGATTCAGGTAGCGGAAATAGCGCCAGACCCGGTCGCCTGCGGTCGCATCATGCGGCTCGCGCACGCCGAGCTGCGCCTGTGCCATCAGGGCCCAGATGGCGGCGTGGCTGTACTGGCCGCCGTTTTCGCGGACGCCCGGCGGATAGGCCTGGATGTAGCCGGCACTGGGCGACTGGTGCTGCAGCGGCGGATACAGCAACCGTATCAGGCCGGTCGTGGGGTCAACCAGCTGGCGTTCGGCGGCATCCATGGCCTGGCGCGCACGCTGCGGCGGTGCAACGCCCGACAGGACGGCCCAGGCCTGCGCGATCAGGTCGATGCGTGCCTCGGTGTTGGCAGCCGACCCCAGGACCTGTCCGTCGTCGAAGAATGCGCGGCGATACCATTCGCCGTCCCAGGCCGGTCCCTGCAGCGCCTCTTTCCAACCCCGGGCAGCAAGCTCCCAGGCGTCGGCGCGCACCGTTTCGCCACGGGCCCGGGCGAGCGGCGCGAAACCGGCGACGACTGTGCACAGGAACCAGGCCAGCCAGACGGATTCGCCCCGACCCTCGATGCCGACCCGGTTCATGCCGTCGTTCCAGTCGCCGCTGCCCATCAACGGCAGGCCGTGTACGCCGGTGCGCAGGCTGTGGTCGATGGCACGGGCGGCATGCTCGAACACCGACGCTTGCTGGTCGCTGACCACCGGCACGTAGTAGGCGTCTTCCGCTTCCGGCGCGATCGCGGCGCCTTCGATGAAGGGCACCACTGCGTCCAGCAACGCAGGGTTGCCGCTGGTCTGCAGGTGATGCAGGCAGGCAAAGGGGAGCCACAGCAGGTCGTCCGAAAAGCGGGTGCGCACGCCTGCACCATCGGGGGCATGCCACCAGTGCTGCACGTCGCCTTGCGGGAACTGGCGCGCGGCCGCGGTCAGGATCTGCTGGGGCAGCATCTGCGGCGCGGCCCAGGTCATCGCCATGGCGTCCTGCAGCTGGTCGCGAAATCCGGTGGCACCGCCGGCCTGGTAGAAACCGGCCTTGGCCCACATGCGGCACGCAACATTCTGGTACAGCAGCCAGCGGTTGACCATCACGTCGAACAGCGGGTCGGGTGTCGACACCTGGACGGCGCCCAGGAGCGTGTCCCAGGCCGCACGTACCGATGCTGCGCGCTGGTGAGGGTCGACGGCACCGTCGGTATCGGCGCTGCGCACTGCGGCAGCCGGATCAGCGCCATAGCCGAGCAGGAACACCCGTTGCGCCGTCTCTCCGGGCCGGAGGTGGATGCGCAGCGCCAGCGCCGCACAGGGGTCCAGACCCGCGCCCGCGTTCTGGCCCAGCTGCTGCGGCAATTGCAGCGCACCGTGGCTGTCCAGAAGTTCACGTCGGTCACAGGTCCATTCGGCCTGTTCACCTGCATCGAGTCCGACCGACAGGTAGCCGGTTGCGCCGCCGAAATTGGTCGAGCGCTCGCTCTGGGTGCAGGACAGGGTCATGCGCCCTGGCGCCGCGTGGCTGGCAGTGTGCGCCGTGGCGCGGTCACCCCTGCGGCTGCCCATGATCCACTCCGCGATCCCCACGAGACGCAGATGGGCCGTGCTGCTGCCGCGGTTGACGAGCTGCAGGCGGACCTGCTTGGTCGAGGTCAGCGGGTCGACACACCACGATGCCGTGACATCGACATCCAGGTGACGGTGGCGAATCGTGCTGATGCCCTGGCCGTGGCTGACCTGGTAGACCACACCATCAGCACCCCAGGCGCTGGGCGCGACGCTCCAGACCTGCCGCGTTCTGCGGTCCTGCAGCAAAAACCATTCGGCGGGTGGGTCTGCGACCGGGTCGTTGGACCAGCCGGTGATCTGCATGAGCCGGCTGTTCACCGCCCAGCTGTAGCCGCCGCCGGTCTCGGACAACTGGGCGCCGAAGTCGGGATTGGCCAGCACGTTGATCCAGGGGCGCAGCGGACGCAGGGCAGGGCCCACGTCAAAGCGGAACTCTCCCGTGGGCAGGTCGAAGCGGCCTTCGGTGGTCTGCGGGTCCGACACGAGCAGGCTGCCGCTTGCAACAGGCGTGGCCGGGTGTTCAGCGCGCTGCGCCATGGCCTGCTGGTGCCACGCCAGCCACTGGTCCATCAGGTGCGAAAACGGCCGGCCATCGGCATGCAGTTGCACCCGTGCCAGTCGCCGCAGGCTCGCCTGTTCGTCGGCACTGAGGGCTTCGGCCGACCACACATGCATCTGTGCCTGCGCCGCACCCGCCTGGCCCTGGGTATCGGCCGCATAGCGCTCCTGCAGCACCGCGAGTTCGCGCTGCACATCCATCACGTAGGAGGTGGGTTCGAGATTCACCACGACCAGGTCACAGGCGACACCGCCCCAGGCCCACCAGCGCAGTGCCTGTGTGGCCACCCGCAGCAGATTCAGGCCTTCGATGACGGTGGCCCACACCAGCACGATCGGCCGGTCGCCGGAAATGCCCAGCCGCCACAGCAGTCGCTTGTCACTGCTTTGCGGGCCGGTCTCGCCCTGCGGGTCGCCACCGAAGCCGGGCGGGCGCGCCAGGCTGAACAACAGCCCGGTCGTCAAGGACTGGATCGCCGCCAGATTCCGGGCCGACAGGCGCATCGTGCGCAAGCGGATGCCGGCCAGCGTGGCGGACATCAGGGAGGCGCGTTGCACGTGGCTGGCCTGCCGGTACTTGTCGACGATGGCGTGCAAGGTGCCGGCATCGGCGCTGGCGGCGGTGGCAAATGTCAGCCGTGCCTTGGCGCCCGCGGCGATGCGCACGCGCACCGCCAGCACGCTCACCGGGTCCAGCGCCGTTGTCAGTTCGATACGCTGCGCATCGCCTGCATCCGATGGCGGCCGCTCGAGCCGTCCCTGCGGCTGTCCCGGTGCATGGTTGCGACCCAGCCAGCGCTGGCGGTCGGTCTGGTAGCGCAATTCCACGACCTCGGCCTGCGCGTCGGCCACAAAGTGCGCCGCATGAAGGCCCCGTTCGGTGGCCAGGCGCGGGGTGCGGGTGAAGACCAGCGCCTGCTGGCCAGGGCGCCATACCGCGCTGACAAACAGATTGCCGAAGGCCGGATGGGATTCATCCGCGCGCGGATCCGCCAGCGTGACCTCGAACGCCGACGAGAGCTCGATCTCGATCGCGTGCGCGCCCAGGTTGTGCAACTCGACCTGGCGGAATTCGATGTCGTCCTCGGGACTTACCCAGACCGTCGTGCGGGCCCATAGCTGCGGCCATCGCACGTCGAAGCACACCCGGTCCGGATGGAATACGCAGTGGTAGTGCGCCGACGGGTCCGGTGCCGGATGCCGGGTGACGGAGACCCGTTGGGTGGCGTGCGCCGGTTGCCCTGGATCGGTGCGGCGCAGGTAGATGAAATTGCCGTGCATGTCGCGCAAGGCGTCGTCGCGCCAGCGGCCGATGCCGGTCTGGCCCAGCCGCGTCCAGCCCGCGCCATTGGGACGCAGGGTGACGCTGAGATTGCCGTTGGACAGCACATGGCTGGGCTCCACCGCTGCGTCGCCCGGATTCAGCTGGCGCGGAACGCCCGCCTCCCGGCGCCGTTGCCCGTGGGTCTGCGGGTCGCGTTGCGGAGCGTGCCGCAGTGGCGGAACCTCGCGTGGCGCGCGCTCGTGCAGCAGCGAGGCCATGGCCTCGATACGGGCGTTGGCCATCCCCCAGCGCTGGGCCACGCCCCCGAGCAGCACATTGGCCAAGGCCACCAGGCTCATGCCCTGGTGGTGCGCCATGAAGGTCGACACCGGCGTGAACGCCTCGCCGGCATCCTGGTGCGAAGGCGTGTAGTCCACCGCATCGATGAAACCGCAGCCGGTGCGCGGCGCCAGCGTCTGCAGCGCGTCGAAATTGGCCAGTGCGCGCCGCGGCGCGAACTGCGCCGCCAGTGCGGTGGCGTAAGGCGCGATGACCAGGTCGTCCATGGGCGTGCGGCGCAGTGCCAGTGCAGGAACGCCCTGCGCTGCGTACTGGTAGGCCAGCGTGTGGTCGCTGACGGCATAGGCCGACTCCGACATGCCCCAGGGCACACCCTGGCGCTTTGCGTAGACCATCTGCTCGCGCAAGGCGGCGCGGCACGCGCCATCCATGACGCTTCCGAAGGGCTCCTGCAACACCAGGGTCGGCATCATGTACTCGAACATCGAGCCCGACCACGAGCGCAGACCGGCCAGCGCCCCGACGGCAAAAAATGGGCGTCCCAGCGCCGCCCAGTGGCGCACCGGCACGTCGCCCTTGGCGATAGCCAGCAGGCTGGTCAGGCGGCATTCCGAGGCCAGCAGATCGTAGAAGTTGGTGTCTGCCATGTCGTCCTGCACCCGGTAGCCGATGTGCAGCAGATGGCGGCGGTGGTGGTACAGAAATCCGACCTCCGGCGCCCAGGCCAGTTGCTCCAGCGCCTGTGCCAGGGTCTGAAGTCGAACAGTGTCCGCGGTACAGGCGGCATCCGACTGCGGCGCGGACGTCGCCAGTTCCAGGCAGGCCTGGCCCACGGCCAGCAGGTGGCCGCTGAGATTTCCGCTGTCGACCGTGGACACATAGAGCGGCGCCAGCGGCGCGCAGGTCTGCGTGTCATACCAGTTCAGGAAGTGACCGCGATGGCGCTGCAGGCGCATCATCGTGGCCAGCGTGGCCTCCAGCCGGGTCAGCATCTGCGGCGTATCGATCCAGCCGAACTCCCGAGCGCAGGCGACACTGAGCAGGTACAGGCCGATATTGGTGGGCGAGGTGCGGTGCGCCAGCATGTCGTGCGGCGTGGTCTGCAGGTTGTCCGGTGGCAGGTGGTTGTCCGCAGGGCCGACGCAGCGTTCAAAGTAGCCCCAGGTTGCGCGGGCGATGGCATGCAGCGCATCCCGTTCCAGCGCCGTCAGGTCGGCATCCGCCAGGGCCACGCGCGGACGGCTGACCAGCCAGGTCCAAAGTGGCGTCGCCGCCCACAGCAGGGCAATGGCGCAGGCCAGCCACACGAATGCATCGGGCGACGCGAGTATGGCGGCGAGGACGACCGCCGCGGTCGCCGGCGTGCGCCAGTGCAGGCGCACCAGTGCCGGCAATGCAGTCCGGGCGCGGGCCTGTGCCGCTTCGGCGGTGGTCCACTGCAGCAGATGGCGCCGGCTCACGGCCATGCGGTACAAGGCCCGGATGACCGCGTCCGCCGACATGATGGCGCTTTGCAGCAACTGTGCGAACTGCCAGAGCGTTGCCATGCACACGCGTGCCATGTCGACGGCGGCCTGGCGGTAGAAATGCATCTTGGCCACGTCGTCGCGGCTGGGTGCGAAGCCGGCGATGGCTCCCATCAACGGCCCGGCCGCGAACGCTGCCAGCACCAACGCAATGGCTTCCAGGGGTGGCAGGACCGCGCCGCCCAGCGCCAGTGCCAGCAATGCCAGCGACATCGGTGCCACCAGCGAGCGGCGCAGGTTGTCGAACATCTTCCAGCGGTTGATGGTGCCCAGCGGCCAGTGCCAGCGTGCGACCACGAAGGGCAGCAACTGCCAGTCACCCCGGATCCAGCGGTGGATGCGCGACATGGCCACATCGGCGTGGAACGGGGCATCCTCGATCAACGCGATGTCGCTCACCGTCGCGCAGCGGGCAATCGCCCCCTCGAGCAGATCATGGCTGAGCACCTGCTCGCTCGGAAGCCGCGCGGACAGCACCGCGTGCATCGCCTGCACCTGCAGCAGGCCCTTGCCGCTGAAGCTGCCTTCGTCGAACAGGTCCTGGTACACCTCGGACGACGCTGCACTGTAGGGGTCGATCCCGCACTGGCCGGCAAACAGCCAGTGGAACAGCGTGAAATCGCCGCGCCGGGGCAGCGGCGTGGCGATCTGCGGCTGCAGAATGCCGTAGCCATGCACGACCCGGCCGGTCTGCGGGTCGATCCGGGGCAGGTTGTGCGGATGGGCCGCCACGCCAACGAGCTTGCGCAGGCAACCCGGAGGCAGTTGGGTGTCGCTGTCGAGCGTCACGACATAGCGTGTATCTGCAGCGATGTCCGACAGTTCGGCCATATCCAGAAACGGCGTGTGGATGCCGGTGGCCAGCGCGTGCACCAGCAGTTCCAGCTTGCCGCGCTTGCGCTCCCATCCGATCCAGCGCTGTTCGGTCTCGCTGAAATGGCGCGGGCGATGCAGCACCAGAAATCTTGGCGCCATGCCCGGCAATGGCGGGTAACGCTGGTTCAGCCTGCGCAATTGCGCGCTGGCTGCGTCGAGCAGGCCCGCGTCCGCGGCCATGTGCTGCTGGTCGGCGTCGGGCCAGTCGCCCAGCAGCGCGAACTGCGCTTGCGACTCCGGATTGGCAAGGTAGTGCAGTTCCAGCCGGTGCGCCAGGGCGGCGACCCCCTGCAGACTGGAGAAAATGGAAGGTATGACCACCATCACCCGGTGTTCGGGGCCGATGCCGCTGGCCAATTCCAGGCGCGGCAGCAACCGCGGCCGCACCGATTCGCTGATCAAACGGTTGGCGAGCGCGATCACTGTCTCCGAGGCCGGGAACGCCATCAGCACGATGCCGATCAGGGTCAGCCAGGCGGGTGTCGCCAGCGCAGCATCGTCCATCGGCAACAGCCAGGCCACCAGGCCTGCGGTCGCAAGTGCCAGCACACCCAGGTAGACCGGAAGTATCCCGTGGTGGCGCAGCACACGCCCCATGGCGGCAAGCCGGGTGTCCAGGCCCAGCGCGCCGAGCAGCCTCGCCTGGCCAGGGCCCGCCAACCAGTGGCTGGCGACGGCCTGCTCTCCATCGTGCGACTGCATCAAGGCCAGCAGGGCGCTGGCCACGTCCATTTCGCTGTGCCGGCTGCGCCTTGCCAGCCGCTCGATGGCGTGCAGCGACTGGTCCCGGGTCACGATGGCTTCGGCCTTGAACGATTCGGCGCCGCACATCGCACGCATCAGCGCGCTGCTGCGCTCGACGATGTCACCCCAGTCTGCATCGCCCATGGCGCGCAGCGCTGTCATGGTGTTGCCGACACTCAGGTTGTCGGCCGCCTGCTCGGACGGCTGCTGGCGCCAGAAGGCGGCCGGATCGGGCTCGGCCTGTTGCAGCCAGGCCAGTTGCCGGGCGTCGTGGCCGCTGTTCGGGTCCTGAAAGCGCTGCGCCAGACGGGCCAGGAACGCGGGCGCAACGCCCAGCGGCGCGAAACGGGCCCGCCACCTTTCCAGCTCGGCGACCGGCGTGGTGCTGATGTGATCGCTGCACAGGTTGGCGGCTTCGCGTGCCGCTTCGTTGCGCGCCTCCCGCTCGGCCAGGCGGCGCAGGTTCTCGATCAGCACCACACGCAGCGTCGTGGGAAGGGCCCACATTTCGCGCAGATCGAGCGGACGTGCCTCCTGGTAGGCCAGCAGGAAGTGCACCAGCAGTTCCTCGTCGAAGGCGCCGTCGGTGTGCGCCACAAAGGCCCATGCAATGCCGTAGACCCGAGGCAGCCCTTCCAGTGGCGGGTCGAGCAGGACCGGCAGGGTTCGGAAGTAGCTGCGAGGCAATCCTTCGTGCACCTCGTGCAGCTGGGCTTCTATCAGGTGGAAATTGTCGAGCAGCCATTGGGCTGCAGGGCTGGTGTCATACCCAGTGGCGGCCTGCAGTCCGAGATAGCGGTTGGCCTTGCGCAGGACCTCGATGTTGCCGCGCAGGCGCGGAAAGAAGCTTCCGGATCCGAGCTGTGCCAGTCGGGTGCCGTGGGTTGCGCCCAGGCTGCGGCCGTGCTGTGCGAATCGCTCAGGGCCGAAAATCTCCGATCGGATCGGCGGGGCAACCGCTCCCTGCGCGCCATCGAGGATGTCGCGCAGGGCAGGGGTGGTATGGGCCAGCACGCGCAACACGGGTCGCAACCCGCCCGTTACCCGGGTCCGCCCCGCAGCAGCAGCGCGCCAATGCCGATCAGCACCACGGCTGCTGCGACCAGCGAGGTCACCAGGCGTGCGGCAACAAAAACATGCAGTCGCTCGGCCGCACACCGCAGCGCGAGAAACCGGCCTTGTTGTCCGCGGCACGCCGACAGATGCTGGCCCAGCGCGTCGAGTTCCATCGGCGAGGTGTCGGCGCTGCCGCCGAATGAGGTGGTGCTCCAGCGGGGCGTGGTCGAGGTGTGTTGCATGGTGGGAGCATCTTTCGAACGTGCACCTGCATCCTGCAGGTGTCGGTATCCAGGGGCCGGCCAGTCATTGGGCGGTGGCCACCGGTGCAGTACAAACCGCACCGTCTTTGGAGCTTAGGGGGAACCCTGAGGAATGTCTGTCGGACGAGGTGCCGAGCGTCATGCTTCCCTATGTACGGTACCGAACAGACTTCGACCCGGCGAAGCCTAGAATCCTCAGCGAGCGTCCAACCGATGCGCCATTTGAGGGGCGGTGGCAGGCAACCCAGCAACAGGCCCCTTTGATGACACCCAGCAAATCTCCCGCAGCGAATCCACGCAACAACCAGCTACTGGCGTCCTTGTCGGATGCAGACTGGTTGCGCTGGAAGGACGTGCTCGAGATCGTCGGACTTCCGCTGGGCTTGGTGTTGTACGAGCCGGGTGACGTCATTACGTCGATGGTGTTTCCGACCAGCGCCATCGTCTCGATGCTGTATGTGATGGAAAACGGCGCGTCGGCAGAGATTGCCGTGGTCGGCTTCGAAGGCCTGGTGGGCATCTCGATCTTCATGGGGGGAGAGTCGACGCCGAGCCGGGCCGTGGTGCAAAGCGCCGGGATGGGTTGGCGCGTGCCGGCGCAGTTCGTCAAGGATGAATTCAATCGCTCGCACGCGGTCATGCACCTGTTGCTGCGCTTCACGCAGGCACTGATCACGCAGATGGCCCAGACGGCGGTATGCAACCGCCACCATTCGGTCGACAAGCAGCTGTGCCGCTGGCTGCTGCTGAGTCTGGACCGCTTGAGCGGCAACGAACTGGTCATGACCCAGGAACTGATCGCCAACATGCTGGGCGTGCGCCGTGAGGGCGTCACCGAAGGCGCTCTCAAGTTGCAGGACGATGGGCTGATCCGCTACAGCCGCGGTCGGATCACCATCCTCGATCGCTTGGGGCTGGAGAAGCGAACCTGCGAGTGCTACAAGGTGGTGAAGCAAGAATATGACCGGCTGCTGCCATTGGCAGTGCCGGATTGAAGCTGTGCGTTGTCATGTGCCTGGCCGGACGACGGTGGGTACGTAGGAGCCGGACCACAGGCGAAACGGCCTTCTGCTGATGGCGTGCAAGTCGTGCGATCGCGAACATGGGGGCTCCCACCCCACAAGAGAGTCCGATGCGTGCCAACACCCCTGCCAGCGCCGATCCACGCGGCAACGCCTTGCTGCGTGCGATTCCCGCGTCCGAATGGGCACGCTGGTCCCGCTGCCTGGAGCCGGTTCGCCTGGCGCACGGAGAGGTGCTCTCCGATCCGGGGCGTGCACCGGCCTATGTGTATTTCCCCACGACGGCCATCCTGTCCTTGTTGTATGCGACCGAAGACGGCGGCAGCTCCGAACTGGCGGTCATCGGCCATGAGGGGATGGTCGGTGTTTCGCTGTTCATGGGCGTAAACACCATGCCGTATCAGGCGGTCGTCCAGAGCGCCGGTCTGGGCTTTCGGCTACGCGCGCAGGTCGTCAGCGACGAAATGGAACGTGGCGGCGCCTTGCTGCAGATGTTGTTGCGCTACGCCCAGACGTTGATGAACCAGGTGGCGCAGACCGCGGCCTGCAACCGCTACTACTCGATCGACCAGCTGCTGTGCCGGCGTCTGCTGCTGGCACTCGATCGAAAGCCTGGTGGCGCTCTGATGATGACCCAGGAGCTGCTGGCAGGCCTGCTGGGTGTTCGCCGCGAAGGTGTCACCGCAGCTGCGCTCAGACTGCAGGCGGCCGGTGCGATTCGCTACAGCCGGGGGCGTATCGACATACTCGATCGGGCAATGCTGGCATTGCAGATGCTGGAGCAGCCATTGGCGCTTGCGCGTGCGGACGATCGCGTTCACCGGCAGCTTATGGCCGCCTGATCCGGCGCAAAGTGATGGCACCATCAGTGCACACATAGTGCGTCCAGTGTGCGATAGCGAACAGAAGGCGCGGGTGCAAAGCGCCTAGACTGCACGGGCCACGCAGATTGTTCCACCACCAGGGTGATCTTCGGTAGTACACGGAGTCCGACCGGATCGGACCAAGACCGGAGACGAGCATGAGCGACCCCGCAAACCATTTGATTGATTCCCTGCCGCGCAAAGATCGCGCAAGGCTGCTGGCGATCTGCGAACCGGTGCACCTGGTTTTGGGAGAAATTCTCTGCGAACCGGGGCAACCTACGCGGCATGTCTACTTTCCCACGCAAGGCTTCATCTCACTGCTGGCGTCCATAGACGGCAAACCCGGTGTCGAAGTGGGACTGGTGGGTGGCGAAGGCATGGTCGGATCGCAACTGGCACTGGGGGTATCCGCGGTGCCGCTGCATGGGCTCGTTCAGGGGCCGGGGGCCGCCTGGCGTGTCACTGCGGCCGCCTTCAGCGACGAACTGCTGCGCGGCACGGCCTTGCAGAAGCTGCTCAACCGGTATATCTACGTGCTGATGGCGCAACTGGCCAGCTCCGCGACCTGTCTGCGCTTTCACCAGATTGGACCGCGCATGGCGCGCTGGGTCCTGATGAGCCAGGATCGTGCCCACGCCGACAGCTTCCATCTCACCCAGGAGTTTCTCGCCTACATGCTGGGTGTGCGCAGGGTCGGCGTGACGCAGGCCGCCAGCGCTCTGCAGCGCGACGGCCTGATCGAATACCACCATGGGCGCATGACCGTGACGGACCGCAGCGGCCTTGAGGCGGCTGCCTGCAGCTGCTACGAGACCGATCACCAGATCTACCGGGCGCTGCTGGCCTGAGCGGCACTGCCTTTTGCGGGTTTTGTTCGCCAACGCACAGAACGATGGGCGCAGTCCCGGTACAAGTGGTGGATGATGCAATTGCAATCCAGCTGGGTTTCCGGCGAATCCCCGCATTCCCAGCGCGCAAGCCTGCCACTGGCGGCTTGCGCTGCGGTGCAGCCGGCGCCGGCCCATGGCCAGACGCCCATGCCGTGGCGTGTCGCGCTGGCACTCGTGGAGCGGCATGTGCCTTTTGTCAGGAACCGCCTGCGGGCCGGCGCGATGGTCCAGCAGACGGGCGAAGCCTTTGCCTTTGTGCACCTGGTGCATTGGGGGGCTGTCAAGACCGTGGGCATTGAAGCCGACGGTTGCTCGCAGATCGCGGGCTTGCACATCAAGGGAGACTGGATCGGCTTCGATGCCGTGGGCCAGGATCAGTGTCTTGCCGATGTGCGGGCCATGAACGATATCGAGATCTGGAGCATGCGCTATGTCGCCTTGCTGGCGTTGACGCAGTCACTCCCACCGCTGGCGCACATGTTGCACGTGGCGATGGCCGAACAACTGGCGCGCGAGCGCCATTGGCGCCTGGCGCTGGCGACCATGCCCGCCGAAGCCAGGTTGGCAGACTTCGTGCGCGGTTGGGCCATCTTGCTGGCACAGCGCGAACTGCGCGACGACCATATCGCGATGTATCTGACCCGCGGTGAAATTGCCAACTATCTGGGCATGTCGACGGAGTCGGCGAGCCGCGGTTTCAGCCAGCTGGCCCGACTGGGCCTCATTGCGTTCGAAAGCGAGAGCCGGCGCCAGTTCGTGATCCCGGATCTGGGGGCACTGGCGGAATTCATCGATACCCGGTCTCGCGCCTGTGCCGCGGTCCTTCCGTGGCGCTGAGCGCGACCTTGCCACGCAGGCAGGTCGCGCTGGCGGCCAGGTGAGGGGCCGGCTGGGTATCGGACCTTCTCAAGGTCAGGCGATCCGTTGCGCGTGCCAGGCGGCCGTCGGAGCCGGGAGTTCCCGTGGATTGCGATGCCAAATCGCTTTGCGTTTTTTCGAGCGTCACCGGGCGGATGGAGCGTGATGCTGGTGCGGGCGGATTGTGCCGGCATCCGGCCGGATCTGAATGTGCCGGCTATGTGCGTTAGCGTACAGACTGCGCAGCGAAATTGTCGCCCAATCGGGGTGATGGCGCTTGTTTGCCATGCGCGAAAGAGCATTCATGAACCTTCGAACAGCCGTGCGTGCAGCGCCGGTTCCAGGCAAGCTGAGCCGGGCCGAAGCACCGGACGCGGAGGTGCGCGAGCGTCGGGATGCCGGCGGGACGACGGATGCTGGTGCGCTGCTCGTGTTGCCCGCGCCCCTGCGCTTGCCAGTGCAAAAAGCCGGCGAAAGTATTGCTGCGGGTGACTGGGATGACCTTTTCAACGCAGTCCAGGAGCGCTTGACCCATATCGTGTCGGACCACCGTTATGGTCTGGCTGGAGTCTCTGCGCAAGGCGCGGTGCAGATCCGAGACTGGGTGCTCGAATGCGTTGCAGCCCTGCGTCTATTGCAGGGCACGGTGGCAACCGAGCGGGCACGTGGCGAGGGACTTGAAACAGCGGTCTTCGAGGCACAGACTTCATTGGCACAGGTGCGTGCGGCACTCCTTGGCACGCAACAGGAAGAGCGCCGGGCGCGCTACGACGCGTCGCACGACGCGTTGACCCAGTTGCCCAATCGCGTACTTCTGCTCGAACGTATCACCCGTCATTTGACCGAGATTGCTGCTTCCCCGCGCAGGTTCGCGGTGCTGTTCCTCGACCTGGACGGATTCAAGCGGATCAATGACGAGCATGGTCACAGCGCGGGTGACGCCTTGCTGTGCATCGTTGCCGCCCGCTTGCGCCGAGTCGTTCGCGTGCGAGACGTGGTCAGTCGTGTCGGAGGGGACGAGTTCGCGTGCGTTGTCGGCGGCGTGGGTGACCAAGCGCAACTGGCAATGCTGGCCGACAAGATGGCGCAAGCGATCTCTGCGCCATGCGATGTGGGGGGTATAACGCTGGTAGTCCATGCCAGTATCGGCATCGCCACCTGCCCGGCCGATGGGTGCAGTGCCGATCTGCTGTTGGCACATGCGGATCGTGCCATGTATATGGCCAAGCGGCAGGGCAGCCGGCACGCGTTCTTCAGTTGTGATGGCTCCGTCGCCAAAGCAGCGCAGCAAGCGCCACCGGCATAAGCGCAACCAGCACCGGGTTCCTGCGCAGCTTGGCTGGTTCTTGCCGCCTGCTGGGCCCTTTCAGTGCACGGTGGTGCTGGCGGCGAGGCCTTGACAATACGCCACCAGAGAATCGATACCGGTGCTCTTGTCGAACACCTGCGCGGCGCCCAGCGCCATGCAGGTATGGCGCAAACCACCGCCGACAAAGTTGCTCAGAACCACGAGTTGCCGCCCATGCGGGGTTCGCTGAGAACGCCTCAGCAAACCCAGGCCGGATCCGGCCTCGAGGAAGATGTCGACTATGACCAGGTCGGCATCGTTGTGCCGCTGCGCCAGCCACTGCATGGCGCCGGCTTCGTCCCTTGCGGTGGCAACGATCTTGATGTGGGCATGGCGCTCCAGTCGGTTGGCCAGATGGCCATTCATCTCCATGTTGTCGCCCACCAGATAGATGCGCAGCGTCACCATGCCGGGCAAGGGCATACGGGCAAGCCGCGTGCCGCCATTCGCGATCGATGGAATGGGTACCGGGCTGCTGCGATGGAAAGTGGCTGCATGGCGCAAGTGTGTTCTGCGAGGGGATGGCCGGACATCAGACAAGCATCCGCGTGCAAGTCGGATGATTCCTACGCGGGTCGGATGCAAACAGGCGCTGCAGTGGCGTCCCCACTCCCGAAGGAGTACCCTGGGACCACCTCTTGCCACCCGGTCGTCGCGAGGGTTGAACGCTTGACGTTTCCACGGCCGCGTTTCCATGACGAAAGGACAACTACATGAAGATTCAGGTCAATACAGATCACGGCATTGCTGGCCATGCCGCAAGGGTTGCGGGCGTATCCCGTGTCGTCGAGCATGCGCTGGCCCGGTTCAGCGATCAGATCACCCGCATCGAGGTCCACCTGAGCGACGAAAACGGTGGCAAGAGTGGCCCGCTCGACCAGCGCTGCATGCTGGAGGCGCGCCTGCAAGGCCGCCAGCCCGTGGCGGTGACCGAGCATGCGGCCAGCCAGGACCAGGCACTGCATGGTGCTACGGACAAGCTGACGCATCTGCTGGCGCATGCCCTGGGCCGTGCGGGCGACCGCAGGACCGCGCATGTGGAACGGCCGGTCGCCGCCGACGACGACCCCTTCGCCCCCTGAAGTCTGCCTCGCGCTTCGGCCTTGTGCCATGGGCCGGCAGGCGCGGCGCGGGTGCAATCCGAACTGCGCCGGCCTCGGACCCATTCGCTGGTACATACCCACTGCACTGCGAATGAACGGGTCCCTGCCATGAAGTTGCGGGCAGCCAATGCCCCGGGCTGCACCGCATCCGACTGCATGCGCATGGGTGCGGCGCCCGTCGGAGCCTCGCTTTTTCAATGCCGGGATTCGAACAACGGACTGTCGACATGGCGTGGCGCAGCATTGTGGATGGCGCCTGGACTTCTGTCGATGTCCGAGTCCGCAAGCCGCAGTTGCGCCTGGAGATCGACGGGGATGGCCGCAGCAATTTCCATGGTCTGCTGGAGCAGTTCAGCTCCGAGCCTGCACAGCCAGACGACGCGACATTCACTGTACCTGCCGTGCACATCCACCCATTGGCGCTTTCGGGGGGCACATCGAATGGCGGGCGCAACGCTGACGCAGCCGCCGGTCACGCGCGTGGAGGCGCTCGATGTCGATCTGCGCGGCTCACCACGACCGCGGTGTCGCAAGCAGCCGGGTGACGGTGACGGCACCCCGTGCAGCAACCGGTGCCACCGACACGGTCGTACCGCTGAAGCTGGAGCTGGACATAGCCAAGTGCGCTGGCCTGGGCGCAACGCCTTGCAACGGGGCGACTCGCTCCCACGCAGCCGCGCTACCGACGCGGATGGCTCAGGCGTCGTCGTCGCGCAATGAGGGCTTGTCCAGCAAACGTGCAAACTCGTCTGCCGGGACCGGACGGGAGAACAGGAAACCCTGCTGGTAGACGCAACCCATCTTGACCATATGCTGCGCCTGCTCTGGCGTTTCCACGCCTTCGGCAACCACCCGCAGGCCAAACTCCCGGCCCAGCGCAATGATCGATGCGGCAATGGCGCCGTCGCGTCCGCCACGCCAGGCGTCGGTCACGAACGTGCGATCGATCTTCAACTCGTCAATCGGGAAGCGCTTGAGGTAGCTGAGCGAGGAATAGCCGGTGCCGAAGTCGTCAAGCGAGACGCTGAAGCCCAGTGCGCGCAGGCCTTCAAGGCGAACCACGACGCGATCGATATCGGCCATCAGTATGGACTCGGTCACCTCGAGAACCAGTGACGCGGGCGTCAGGCCATGGCGCTGCACCATATCTGTCAGCTGCGCCGGGAGCGCATCGCTCGAGAAGCTGGGACTGGCCAGATTGACCGACACCGGGACCACGGTCTGTCCCGCATTTCGCCAGCGCGCGAGGTCCGAGCACACGGTCTCGAGAACGCACGCGGTGAGCGCCAGGATCTGTCCGGACTCCTCGGCAAGTGCGATGAAGTCGCCAGGAGGCACGAGGCCACGGGTCGGGTGTTGCCAGCGCACCAGTGCTTCGGCGCCCACCATCGTGCCGCTGCGTGCATCGACCTTGGCCTGATAGTGCACCCGCAGTTGGCGGTCGGCAATGGCGCGCCGCAGTTCGCTTTCCTTTGCCAGCCTGATGCTGGCGTACTCGTTCATGGCCTCGTCGAAAAAGCGCCGCTGTGCCCGGCCCTGCGACTTGGCCGCGTGGAGCGCCTGTTCGGCACATCGGGCCAGGTCGTGGTTGTTGCCGGAATCGCGCGGGTAGAGTGCGATTCCCGCACTGCCTGTGAGGACAAGCTCGCTGCCATCGATGGCGAGCGGCATGGAGACCGATTGCAGCAACTGGTCTGTCACGGCGCCTGCATGCTGTTCGTCGCCGATGTCGATCAGCAGCAGGGCGAATGTGTTGGGGCCGACCCGCGCAAGAACCGATTCCGAGGCCATGTGGCCCGCGAACTTCGGCTCGATGTCGCGCACCGATGCGGTCAGCCGCTCCGCCAGCGTCACCAGGACCCCATTGGCTCTTTGTTGCCCCACGGCGTCGTTGACGCTCTTGAACCGATCCACGTCCAGGTAAATGAGGGCACAGGTGTTGCTCGCACTGCGCGCGCGCTCCAGGGACTTTGCGGCCAGCTTGCCGAAGAATTCGCGATTGGGCAGACCTGTCAATGCGTCGTATCGGGCCAGCCGGCTGATGCGCTTTTCAGTCTCGACCTGGTCGGTGATGTCCTGCGTGATGCCTTCGACCGCGATCTGGCGTCCTGCGCTGTCCCGCACCGGATTGGCCTGTTCGTGCACGGTGCGGACCGCGCCATCAAAGCGCGTCACCTTGAACGTCAGCTGATATGGGACGCCCTCCCGTTCGGCCGCCTCCCGCATGGCCTTGACGGTCGCACGATCGGTGTCCGTAACCCGGTCGAGAAAGGCCTGCGGCGACGCACAGCCCATGACTTCGACCGGGGCGCCGAAGAGTCTTGCCAGTTCGGGCGAACACACGAAGCTGTTGTTGTCACCGGCGATCTCCCAACTGCCCATGTTGGCGATGCGTTGTGCGCGTTCCAGCCGGTCGCGGCTGCGAATGGCCGACTCGGCGGCCAGGCTCGCGCGCAAGGCATAGCGGACCCGGTGCGTCAGCAGCGTCCAGTTGATGGGCTTGGCGATGAAGTCGGTGGCACCGGCCTGGTAGGCGAGCTCGATCGACTGCGTATCGTTGAGCCCGGTCAGCATGATGATGGGTATCCGGTCGCCGTCGGGCAGGCGGCGAATCTCGTGGCAGACCTGGTAGCCATCCATGTCCGGCATCATGACGTCCAGCAGCACCAGGTCGAAGCGGGTCAGGTCGAACAAGGCCAGTGCCTGTGCACCGCCGTCGGCCTCGCTGACCGAAAAACCTGCGTGGCTCAGGGTGCGGCATGCCATGCTGCGCATCAGCGCATCGTCATCGACGATCAAGAGCCGGGACCCGTCAACTTCAGTCTCTGTCATGGTGCCATTATCGAAGTAGATGAGAGGGTGTCGATCGGCCCCAGTTCCAAGGCCAGTGCGTCGATGAACTTCTGCATCTGGCGGGCCTGGTCCATGGCCGGCGGGTTGCCGGCACGCAGGCTGGCCTCGGCTCTTTCGGCCATGCGCGACAAGGCCATCGCACCGACGGCCGCCGCCGAGGACTTGAGGGTATGCAGGCTGCGCTGCAGGGCAGGCCGGTCGCCATGGTCCAGGGCATCTGCGATGGTTGACAGGTATCGGGGGAGGGAGTCGACAAACTGTCGCAGTACCTGGACGGCGAAATCAGGTTGCGAGCCGTCTGCGACCATCGGGAGGGCCGCCAGCACCGATGGATCGAAAACCGGTACGCCACCCCCTTCATCACCGGAAGGGCCGGTCCGCCCCTCGGCAGCCGGCACCTTGGTGTGGTCGGCAGACGGCAGCAGACGGTCGATTGCCGCCACCAGACTGGCTGCCAGCACCGGTTTGCTCAGGAAATCGTTCATGCCCGCGGCGAGGCAGGCGTCGCGGTCCTCGGCGAAAGCGTTCGCAGTCAGCGCGACGATAGGGATGACTTGTCCCAGGGGTCCCACTGCTCCGGCGCGCAATCGGCGTGTCACTTCCAGACCGTCGAGGTCGGGCATCTGCCAATCCATCAGCACCAGATCGTAGCTGTGGGTATGCAGCGCATCGAGGGCCGCTTTTCCGCTCGAAGCGACGCTGACCCGGATGCCGACGTTGCGCAGCATTTCTCCGACGATGGCCTGATTCAGTGGATCGTCCTCGACCACGAGCACATGGGTGGGCAGCCGGTGCCGGGTTGCAAGCACGGACGGGTCCGAACCCTGCAGTGGCGTTGCCACGCCGTTGCGGCTGGAGAGAAGGCGACTGACCAGGGCCGCAGATGAGACCGGTTTGACCAGAATGCGCGCCTGCGGGTATTGCCCGTCCCCGAGATCCACGGCGCGCGATTCGATGCGTGTCATGCCGACCACCTGCTGTGGGCCGATCAGCGCGCCTGCAAGCGCGTGCATTTCCTCGCTCTGCGGGCAATCGGCACAGACCAGGACCCAGGATGGCGCTTTCAAGGGCAGTTGCGCCAGGCACCGGGCGCGCAATTCGGCCACACTCTGGCAGCGTTGCACCGCGCACCCCATGCGCAGCAGCAGATTGTGCAAGGCTTCGGCACTGGGGTCATGGGACTCCACATAGGCGACGGACAGGTCCAGCGGACGGGGCGCCACCCATGTGGCGTGGGCCGGCGGAAGCACCAGGGACAACGCAAAGCACGACCCCGTGCCGGGCATGCTTTGTACGGTGATCTGACCGCCCATGGCCTCTACCAGTTGGTGCACGATCGCCAGCCCGAGGCCACTGCCGCCAAATCGGCGGTTGGCACCTTCCTCGGCTTGCCGGAAGGGCTGGAACAGAAAGGCCAGCGTTGGTGCATCGATGCCGACGCCGGTATCGCTGATCTCGATCCGGATCTCGTCCGGCGCCGACCCTGACCCCACCCGAACGACAACTTCGCCAGCCTGCGTGAACTTGACGGCGTTGCCCAGCAGGTTCAGCAGAATCTGGCGCAGCCGGGCGGCATCGCCATGGCGCCAGAGCGGCAGATTCGGCTCGACGATGCATGCCAGGTCCAGTCCCTTGGCTCGCGCCGAGATTGCGGCGGTTGTCACGGCCGCCTCGACGCAGTCGATCAGATGAAAGTCCTCCGGGTACAGCTTGTACTCACCGACTTCGATGCGGGACAGGTCAAGAATGTTCTCGATCAGACCCAGCAGGTTGGTGCCACTGCGTTCGATGGCCTCGACCAGATGGGTGCGCTGCGCGACGTTACGCGAACCGGACTTGATCAGCTGTGCAGCGCCGATGACCGCATTGAGCGGCGTTCGCAGCTCGTGGCTCATGTTGGCCAGGAACCGGGTCTTTGCCAGCGATGCGGACTGCGCCTCGTCACGCGCACGCTCGAGTGCCAGCATGGCCTGCTTCTCGGCGGTGATATCGGTGCGCAGGCTGATCGTCACCCCGCTGTGCGTGCGGCTGTCGTCGACGCGATACCAGCGCCCGTCGAGCTCCATTTCGCGCACCTGCGGAGCCTGGTCCAGTGCGCGAAACCGGGACTCCCGGTGTTGTTCCCAGGTTTGCCCATCGGGTGTGTGGACCGCGTTCAGGCGTGCGGGGGTATACACGGCGCGCAATACCTTGAGGTACGGCGTACCCGGCTCCAGTGCATCGGCGCAGCCCGGGTGCCAGTCGCGGAACTTGCGGTTGCAGATGATCAGCCGGTCCTCGTTGTCGAACATCAGCACACCGATGTCCAGGGCCTCGACAGCGTCAAACAGTTGCTGGCGCGTGGTGTCCAGTTCCCTGCGCATCATCTGGGCTTCGGTACGGTCGAACAGAACGCCGTCCAGGTAGAGCAAGTGGCCATTGGCGTCGTAAACGCCCTGGCCGCGCTCGTTGGCCCAGCGCTCCGATCCGTCCCGGTGCCGAAAACGGTAGTGGACGTTGAAGCTGGTGCGTGTCGCAACTGCGAAGTCGATGGCCTCCATCAAACCCTGGCGATCCTGTGGATGTACTTGTCGGGCCAACGACCGATCGCCGGTCACGAAATCAGACGCCGGCCAGCCGATGGCGTCGACGATCGCATCGGACACGAAGAGCATCGTCGGTCTGGCATCGTGCAGTCTGCGGTAGACGCAGCCTGGAATATTGGCCACCAGGCTGCGCATCTGGCGTTCACTGTCTGCCAGCCGGTATTCGGCTTGCAGGCGCTGCTGCAGCGTCTCGTGCAGGTGCACGGCCAGCGCACGCAAGTCTGACAGGGCCCCGTCGTCCGCGGCGGAAAGCGGGCGATCCGGCAACAGGGCCCGTGCGCTCTGACGGAGCATGTCCAGCACCTGCTGCTGGGCGGCGGCCTGGCGCAGGCGATCGTTGGCTTGCGGCAGTTCGTCCGATGAAAGCGCCAGGCTGCGGGCAGGCAGATGGAGGTCGCGATCGAACTGCCCATAGCTGTCCGACACCAGGGCCAGCAGGCGCTTCAATGGCTCCGGAGCCAGAGCCAGATCGGCCAAAGACGCGCTCTGCGCCCCGCAATCGTCTGAAGCCGTCGCACCGAGGATTTGTCGAAGCTGGCGCCTCAGCAGCGGATGGATGCTGTCACTCGACATGAGAAAAGCTCCTCATGGCGCTTCACCGGATTGCGGGATGCTCATGGTCTGCTCGAGGGGGCGGCGCTTGCGCTCCAGGCTTCCTCCAGCTGCGACCATGCATGGTGCAGCCGGCGCCCCCATTCCTCGGAGGCTGGGCTGCCGCGGCGCAGCGAGGTTTCGAACTCTGCTGCCAGCGCGGAAAGCGCCATCGCACCGATCTGGGCGCTGGAGGATTTCAGCGTATGCAACTGGCGCTGCAGTTGGTTGGCATCCGATTGGGCCAGCGCGGCATCGATCTGCGCCAGGCAACTGGCGCCGGAGCTTGCAAACAAGGCGCGCATTTCGTCCGCGAATCCGGGCTGGCTTCCGTCCGCGACCATCGGCAAGGCCTGCAGCACCGAAGGGTCGAACACCGGTATCGTGGACGCAGGTGTCGGCGATGTCGCCGGCCCTGACGGTTCGCGGGGGGCGGGGGGCGCCGTCGACGGCTGCGGGTCTGCGCCCAGGTGCCGCAGCAGCGCGTCCGACAAGGCCGTGCCCGAGATCGGCTTGGTCAGGAAGTCGTCCATGCCGGCTGCCAGGCAGCGCAACCGGTCTTCGGGCTGCGAATTGGCCGTCAGCGCGATGATCGGTATGCGGTTGCTGTCCTGCGGCAATGCACGGATACAGCGGGTCGCCTCGAATCCGTCCATGCCCGGCATCTGGCAATCCATCAGAATCAGATCGAATGGCTGCGACTGCGCTGCCTCCAGCGCGCGCGCGCCACTGTCCACGGTGGTGACCGCCATGCCCAGACGCGCAAGCATGGCGCGGACGACCTCCTGGTTGACGGCATTGTCTTCGGCCACGAGGATGCGGGCCTTGCGTATGGCCACGGGACCTCTGGCCGGGCTGGGCGTCACATCGGCGGTGGGCGGCGCAGCCGCCGCCTGGAAGGGCAGCTCGAACCAGAAGGTGCTGCCACTGCCCAAGGTGCTCTCGGCCTGGATGCTGCCACCCATGAGTTCCACCAGGTTCCTGCAGATCACCAGTCCCAGGCCGCTGCCACCATAGCTGCGCGAGGTGGAGGCATCGGCCTGGCTGAAGCGCTGGAACAGCCTGGGCAGGACCTCGGGTGCGATGCCGATGCCGGAGTCACGCACGCGCACCTGCAACCATGTGCGCGCATCCTTTTCGCGGCTGCCCAGGGCGTGAATGCTCAGCGTGATCGTTCCGCTTGCGGTGAACTTGATGGCATTGCCCAGCAGGTTGGTCACCACCTGGCGAAACCGCATCGGGTCGCCACGGACGTGCAGCGCAGCCGCGGGTTCGAAATGCGCTTCAAGAACCGTCCCCTGCGCCTTGGCCAGTTCGCGGTATACGCCGACAATATCGGTCAATACGCGGACCGGTTCGAAGTCGACCTGTTCGAGGCTGACCTTTCCTTCGTCGATCTTGGCCAGGTCCAGGATGTCGCCCAGCAGTTCGTGCAAGGAGCGCGCGGTGGTGGCAAGGGCGGCAACATAACGGGATTGATCCGCATCAAGGCGGGTGCCCTGCAGCAGCTCCGACATGCCGAGGATTCCGTTCATCGGGGTGCGGATCTCATGGCTCATGTTGGCCAGGAAGCGGGTCTTGGCCAGATTGGCATCCACGGCCAGCAAGCGTGCGCGCTCCCGTTCGGCGGCCACCGAGTCGCTTTCCAGCCGCAGGCGCGTCATTTCCGTCCAACCCTGGTTGCTGCGCCAGCTCTCCTGTGCAAGGATGACGCCATAGATGAGCAGGCAACTCACCACGATCCAGGCATCGGCATACCCATACACGACGGTTGTGATCATCGGTGGCAGCAGCATCACCACGAAATTGATGCAGGAGGTACGAAAGCTGCTCACCAGAATGAATACGCCCATGGCCGTGATGCACATGACGGCGGCAAACAGCAGCGTGCCGAGCGTGCTGCCCCAGGTGGCCGGTACGAAGACGACGGATAGGGCGGCCCAGCACAGGTTGTCTGCCGTGATGAACAGTTCGAACCGGTTGTGCCAGTAGCGTACGCGCCGAGTCCGGTGCGGGTCGCGTTCGAAGCGTCGGGTTTCCAGGGCGCGGTGGATGGCGACGGCCAGGCGCGCCAGCAACCATCCGAGCACCCAGGCCGGGGCAACGATGCCCCACATCGCGTAGGCGATTACCAGGGAGAACGCGAGCGCACCGGCCTGAGGCAACGGCGCCAGCCGGTAGATCGTGCTGACGCGTTCAAAGGCGATCTGGGCGTCGATGGCCGGCGCAGGCTGTGCCAGTGCCTGCGCGTCTGCAACGCTCATGCCCATCCTCGCCGACCCGCGGTTTCAGCGTGCGTGTGTACCGTACGGGTGGTGGCGCGATCGCGCAAGTGAAGGATGTCGGAACTGTTCATGCATGCAGATCGGGGTTCATCGCCCAATCACCGCGCGGGTCGGTATGAACCAGGCGGCTGTGCTGAATATTCCCAAGATCGGAGTGTAGAACCCGCTCTTTACATTCGCGAAGCGAAATCCGGGGGAATGTTGTCAAAATGCCCGGAATAGCCTTGTGGGTATTGTCTTGTCGCGGCAGGGCACGGCCTTTTTGCGTTTTCGCACGGATGACCGGTTCCTGGCATGCGCCCTGGCCCTCGGCTGCGGCCCGGGCGAGCCGCGCGAGGCCCTGTCAAGTTGGCCGCTTCATCCGAAAGCGCTGTTGTGCCGTGATGCCGAAGTAGTCGGCGGGGCCGCCGCCGCGCAGCACGGGATCGGCGGCCGCGGTGTCGTAGACACCGTCGACCAGGGTCCAGGGTGCGATATGCACACCCACCACTTCCCCCAGGACCAGCCAGGTGTCGATCTTGTCGCCGGCTGCACTTTGCAACTGCACGATCTGGCTGAGGCGGCATTCGAACGACACCGGGCTTTGCGCGACCCGAGGAGCCTTGATCAGCGTCGAGGCCGCAGGCGTGACCGCTGCCAGCGTGAATTCGTCCACCGATGCCGGAACCATGGCGGAGCTGGCGTTCATCGCCTCGGCCAATGGCCGGGTCACCAGGCTCCAGGCGAATTCGCCGCTGGCCTCGATATTGCGGACGCTGTCCTTGTAGCCGATGCTCGCGAAACCGATGATGGGCGGGTGGTAGTTGAAGCCGTTGAAGAAGCTGTAGGGCGCGAGGTTGGCGACGCCATCCGGCCCCAGCGATGAGATCCATCCGATCGGCCGCGGCCCGACGATGGCATTGAACGGGTCATGCGGCAGACCGTGGCCTTTGGAAGGTTCGTAGAAGTGCATGCCGCGTTTGTACCGCGAGACGGGCCCGGCTGTGTGCAAATGGTTTCTGGCTGCGAGATTGCGTACAACCGCCATCTGACCCGCCGATTCCTTGCATGCCCGGGTATCTGCAAGAATCGTCAGCATGGGAGATGCGGCTGACCATGATCCTCGACCTTGGCATTTTTGACTGGCTGGCGGCCTTCTCGTACGGCCTGATTGCGTTGTCCTATGCGATGCGCAATATCCGGTGGCTGCGCACCATCACGATCGCTGCCTGCACGCTGGACATCTTCATCTACTACTACATCCGGCCCGGGCAGCCGATGTGGGTCCAGATGGTCATGAGCATTCTTTTCATCGCGATCAACGCATACCAGCTCGTCGTGTTGTGGCAGGAGAGCCGCGTGGTCCGCTTCGATGCCGAATCGCAGCGGCTGTATTCCAGTGTATTCAGCCTGCTGACGCCTGGTGAGTTCAAGCGCCTGTTGCGGATCGGGTCTTATGCATCGTTGAACAAGGGTGACATGCTGTTGACCAAGGACGTCCATCCGGATGCCATTTCGGTCGTGGTCAGCGGAAACCTGGTGGTGAAGCTGGGAGACGAAGCACTCAACCATATCCAGGCGGGCGGGTTTGCTGGCGAGATGAGCTACTTCACCGGGCTTCCCGCCTCGGTCGACGTGCAGGCCGCAACGGCGACACGCGTGTTTCGCATAGCGCCAGCCGAGATCGAGCGATTGAGGGGGGCGGTGCCTGATCTGCACACCAAGATCACAGGCATCCTGGGGCGGGACGTCGCCGAGAAGTTGCGCCAGACGACGTCGGTCATGGTCGGGCAGGCGCACCGCATCCGGGTTGCCGAAGAAGACGTGGCGCAGGTCGCCCACGTCCCGTGGCGCCCGCGGTGATTTGCAGACTGGTCGTGGGGTTCAGTTGCTCCAAAGCCTCTGCAGATGCAGGCTGGAGCGCCTCATGCGATCGCCACTTTTCCAGTCCCGCCGCTTTCAATGCACGGTCGGCATCGCCCCCGAAAGGATGGCCTGGCCTAGCACATGCGCCGACAAGCCGCCGGTTTCGGACTCCGCAACCTTGCGCCCCGACTTGAGGATCACCACATGGTCGGCGACTGCGACCACGTCTTCCATGTTGTGGCTGATCAGGATGACCGTTGCGCCGGCGTCCTTGAGACGTCCGATCAGCGCAAGCACCTCCGCGGTTTCTTTGACACCCAGCGCGGCAGTGGGCGCGTCCATGATGATGATGCGGGCCCGCCACAGCAAGGCCCGCGCAATGGCCACGGCCTGGCGCTGACCGCCGGACAGTTCGCTGACGGGGCGGTCCATGTCGGTGATGTTCTGGTTCAGGCTGGCCAGCAGGGCCGCGGCCTTTTCGCGCATCGCACCCTTGTCGAGGATGCGGATACCGGGAAGAAAAGCGCGTACCCGTTCGGCCCCCATGAAGATGTTCTGCCAGATGCTCATGGTCGGGGCCACCGCCAGATCCTGATAGATCGTGGCGATGCCTTGCCTGAGCGCGTCGTGCGGGTTCGGACATTTCGGACGATTTGCCGCCCGATACGGCGCGACCTTCGGTATCGCGCCGGCGCGGGACCGGTGTGCCCCCTGATGCCTGCGTGACCCTGGTCCGACCGGTGCCAGGGTTCGCGGGTCCGGGTCCGGGCCCGCAGGCCGTCAGCCCAGGAAGCGCGGCAGCGTCAGCGTGATGGCCGGGAACGCGATCAGTATCGCAAGCCGGATCAGGTCGGCCACGACGAAGGGCACCACGCCGCCGAACAAGGTGCGCATGGGCACGTCCGGCAGCAGGCTCTTGAGCACCATCACGTTCAGTCCCACGGGAGGGGTGATGAAGCTGATCTCCGTCACCACGACGACGATGATGCCGAACCAGATCAGGTCGAAGCCCAGGCTTTGCACCAGCGGGTAGAACACCGGCACCGTCAGCAGCACCATCGACATGCTCTCGAGCACGCAGCCCAGCAGCACGTAGATGCCGCAGATGGCGACGATGACCAGGATCGGATGGATGGCGAACTGCTTGACCAGGTCCTGCAGGTCACCCGGAAGCGATGTGAAGTTGATGAAGTTGGCGAACATCAGTGCGCCGATCAGCACCATGAACAGCATGCCGGTGGTGCGCGCCGACTCGACCAGCACCTCGCCCATGATGGCCCAGGTCAGGCGCTTGCGCACCAGTGCGAACACGAACGCACCACAGGCGCCGATGCCGGCCGCCTCGGTGGCGGTGAAGACGCCGCCGTAGATGCCGCCCATGACGATGGCGAACAGCAGCAGCACGCCCCAGACCTCGCGCAGCGCCTGCAGGCGCTGCGGCCACGCCATGCGCTCGCCGCGGGGCCCCGCATCGGGGCGGCGCCAGATCGTCCAGCGCACGGCCAGCAGGTACAGGCTGATCGCGAGCAGGCCGGGCAGGATGCCGGCCGCGAACATCTTGCCGATGCTTTGCTGGGTCAGGATGGCGTAGACCACCATCACGACCGAGGGCGGGATCAGGATGCCGAGGGTGCCGCCGGCGGCGATCGAGCCCGCAGCGAGTGCCTTGTCGTAGCCCAGGTTGCGCATCTCGGGATAGGCCACCTTGGACATGGTCGCGGTCGTGGCCAGGCTGGAGCCGCATACCGCGCCA
>JACKLL010000024.1 GCA_024235935.1 Rhodoferax sp.
CTTTCATGCTGCGCGCCTCGGTACAGAACAACGTGGCCCTGGGCCTGTGGCTGGCCGGGCTGCCCTGGCGCGTGGCGCGGACCCAGGCGCTGGAGGCGCTTGCGCGGGTCGACATGGCGATGCTGGCAGACCGCAACGCCCGCGCCCTGTCGGGCGGGCAGCAGCAAAGGGTGGCACTGGCACGCGCCTGGGCTCGCCATCCGGACCTGTGGTTGCTGGACGAGCCCACGGCCAGCCTGGACCCGCATGCCAAGCGCGAGGTCGAAGCCCTGATGGCGGAGTTCGCCGCGCATGCACAGCCGCAGGTGACCATGGTATTTGCCAGCCATAACCTGGGTCAGGTCAAGCGCCTGGCCAGCCGGGTCGTGTACCTCGAAGGCGGCCGGGTGCTGGCCGACCTGCCCGTCGAGGATTTTTTTCATCCGCAGCGCCTGCTTGCCGCATCCGCTGCAGCCCATTTGTTTGTCAAAGGAGAACTCGCATGAAACCCCTCTCTCACATCGTTCGCACGGTGTTGCAGCCGGGCCGCCACCTGCTGGTGGCCGCCGTATGTACGCTGTCGCTGGCGTCGGTACAGGCCCAGACCACCATCACGATGGCGTCGACGACGTCCACCGAGCAGTCGGGCCTGTTCGGCTACCTGCTGCCGGAATTCAAGAAGGCCAGCGGCATCGACATCAAGGTGGTGGCGCTGGGCACCGGGCAGGCGCTCGATATGGGGCGACGCGGCGACGCCGACGTGCTGTTCGTGCATGACAAGGTGGCCGAGGAGAAATTCGTGGCCGACGGCTATGGCGTCAAGCGCTTCCCCGTGATGTACAACGACTTCGTCATCATCGGCCCCAAGTCGGACCCGGTCGGCGTGAAGGGCAAGGACGTCGTTGACGCGCTGAAGAAGATTGCCGCTGCCAATGCCAGTTTCATTTCGCGTGGCGACAAGAGCGGCACCCACGCAGCGGAACTGCGGTTCTGGAAAGCAGCCGGCCTGTCCGATGCCAAGGGCAGCGGATACAAGGAATGCGGCTGCGGTATGGGCCCGGCGCTGAACGTGGCCTCCGGCAGCAACGCCTACGTGATGGCGGATCGCGGCACCTGGCTCAACTTCAAGAACCGGGGCGACCTGGCGGTGCTGGTCGAAGGCGACAAGCGGCTGTTCAACCAGTATGGCGTGATGCTGGTCAACCCGGCCAAGCATCCGCATGTGAAGGTGGCGGACGCGCAGAAATTCATCGACTGGGTGACCTCGCCCCAGGGACAGGGCGTGATCGCCCAGTACAAGATCGCGGGCGAGCAGCTGTTCTTCCCGAACGCCGGCAACGAGTGAACCCGGTGGGGCGCTGGCGCGCCGTGTCCGGGCGCGTCTAGGCGCCGCGGATCAGGTTCCAGACATACGCCGCCAGAGGTCCCGGCTCCCGGTTGCGCCGGCGCACCAGCATGATCTGGCGCTCGATGGTCGGCGTCAGCGGGCGTACCGCCAGCCCCGAGAGTCCGGCGGCGGGAACGCTGAGCGCCGGCATGACGCTGATGCCGATGCCGGCCTCGACCATGCGGAAAACCGTGGTCGGGTGACCGAGTTCCTGCTTGACCGGGCAGGACGCACCATGCCGCAGCAGCGCGGCGTCGATCAGGCGGCGGCTGCCGGAGGCGTGGTCGAGCAGCACCAGGGAATGTCCGTCCAGGGCCGCCCAGCGCACCGAGCGCTTGCCTGCGAGCGGATGCGCCGGCGGGGCGATCAGCACGAACGGGTCGGTCATGACGACCTCGCAGTGCAGGTCCTCGGCCGATGGCGGCTCGATCACGACCCCGAAGTCCACTTCACCGCTGCGCACGCTGGCCAGCACATCCAGCTGGATCCGGTCGAGCAGGATGAACTGGATGCCGGGCGATTGCTGCTCGCAGCGCGCGATGCACGCCGGCATCAGCTGCGCGGACAAGGTCGGACTGCTGGCCACCCGCACCTTGCCGGCCCGCGCCTGGACCAGGCCGGCCACGTCGAGCAGCGTCTGGTCGAGGTCTTCCAGCACGCGCCCGATGCGGGTCTTGAGCGACTGGCCTGCATCCGTCAGCACCACCTCGCGGGTCGTGCGGTCCAGCAGCTTGAGGCCCAGTTGCGACTCCAGCTCGACGATGGCGCGGCTGATGGCCGGCTGCGTAAGGCCGATCTGGTCACCGGCACGGCTGAAGTTGCCGTGCTGGGCGACAGCCAGAAAAACCCGGAGTTGGCGCAGGCTGACATTCATGCGCTGAAATCATATATCTATTTGATAAATCAATTTCACTTTTGATTGGGCTCGGGTTCCAATCTGCGCCATGGCCCGTCCTTCCTATCTTCCCGACAATTTCACGCTGTCACTTGTCGCCGTCGTCGCACTGGCGAGCCTGCTGCCGGCCAGCGGCGCCGCCGCCCACTTCTTCGAAGCGCTGACCACGGTGGCCATCGGCGTACTGTTCTTCCTGCATGGGGCCAAGCTGTCGCGCGAGGCCCTGGTCGGTGGCATCCTGCATTGGCGGCTGCACCTGCTGGTGTTTGCCGGTACCTTCATCCTGTATCCGGTGCTGGGGCTCGTGCTGCGACCGGTGCTGGGGCAACTGGTCACACCGGCCCTGTATGCGGGCGTGCTGTTCCTGTGCGTGCTGCCCTCGACCGTGCAGTCGTCGATCGCGCTGGTGTCGATGGCGCGCGGCAATGTGTCGGCGGCCATCTGCAGTGCATCGGCGTCGACGCTGGTGGGCGTCTTCCTGACGCCGGTCCTGGTCGGACTGGTGGTGCTGCCGGGCAGCCACGCCACCGCGTCGCTCGATGCGATCGGCCGCATCCTGCTGCAGCTGATGCTGCCTTTCATGGCAGGGCATCTGCTGCGGCCCTGGATCGGCGGCGTGGTCCGCCGCCATGGCGCAAAACTGAGATTCGTCGACCAGGGCTCCATCCTGCTGGTGGTCTACACCGCATTCAGCGCGGCGGTCATCGAGGGCCTGTGGCAGCAGGTGTCCTTGGCGACGCTGGCCGGACTGCTGGTGGTCTGTGCCGTGTTGCTCGCCCTTGCCTTGACGATCATGACCTGGGCGGCGCGCCGGTTCGGATTCGCCACGCCCGACGAGATCGCCATAGTCTTTTGCGGCTCCAAGAAAAGCCTGGCCAGCGGCATTCCGATGGCCAAGATCCTCTTCGCTTCCGGCACGGTCGGTACCATCGTGCTGCCGCTGATGCTGTTTCACCAGATGCAGCTGATGGTGGGGGCCTTGCTGGCGCGGCGGTATGCCAACCGTCCGCAGATTGCGGAGCTGGCCCAGCCGCTGCAGGTCTGAACGCTGGCAGCGCCAGGCTGCAGGCGCGTCAGTGCTTGCGCAGGCCCAGCTTGCGGTACACGGTGGCGCGGCTGACACCCAGTCGCAGCGCCGCCTGCGCGACGTTGCCGCCGGTTTCCTGCACCGCCTTGCGGATCAGCTCGGATTCGATGTCGCGCAGCCGGCGCTGATTGGTGCCCATGGGCGCTGTTCGCGGCAGCGCCATGGGTACGACAGCCGGCAGGGTGGCCGTTCCGCTGCCGATGGCCAGTGCCTGCAATCGCAGGCCCGACCACAGCGGGACATCGATGGGCGCGGGTTCCCGGCGCGCGGCGTCGAACAGCATCTCGAAGGGCAGCGCAAAAAGTTCGCTGGCATGGGGCCGTGCATGCGTCGGTGCCGCAAGCGCACCCAGGCGCGGTACCATGGCGCGGGCTGCACGGTTGCAGGTGGTGACGACGCCGTCGGCGTCCAGCCCGACCAGGCCATCCGCATCGCTTCCCATGGGGTGTCCGGGCCAGTTCAGCCGCAGCAGGATGTCGTGCGCCTGTGCCAGTGCCAGCGCGTTCTCGATGCCGCGGGCCGACTGCACCGCCAGGTGCAGCAATTCGGGCCGCTCGGGAACGTCGACACCGGTCAGGTCGAGCATGCCCACACATTCGCCGGTGGGGCCGAACAGCGGCGCGCCGGCGCAGCTGTAGGCCGCGGTATCGTCGAAGAAGTGTTCGCCCCGATGCAGCCAGACCGGCTGCAGTTCGCTGAGCACCGCGCCGATGGCCGTGGTGCCCACGCTGCGCTCCGACAGGTCGACCCCGATCCGTGTGATCAGGTCGGCACGCCGATCGCTGCGATCGATCGGTCCGTTGCGGTCGATGACCACGCCATCGGCATTGGTCAGGATTGCGAAATAGCGGGTGTCGGCCAAGGCCCGGCCCAGGTCGTCCAGCACCTGGCGCGCAGCCTGGGCCAATTGCCGGTTGGCTTCGCGGGCCCGGTTGCCGGCTGCGCGGGGCAGCATCTCGAAGTGGACTGCCTGATGCGGTTGCTGGCCCATGCCCAGACACCGGCGCCAGGAGCGGGCAATCCAGGGCTCTACCAGGCCTTGTGCGTCCGGTTTGCCGTCGGTCAGCACGGCCTTGCGCGCGCGCGATATGCTGTCCAGGCGCGCCAGTGGCGCCGGATGCGATGGGCTGGAGATACCATGGGTCATGGTCCGGACATTGTGCCTGATCGACCGTGCGCCGGCTTCCCCTGATCGGTCGATGGCGGCGCCGGGCCTGCCCCATTTACGCTACATGAAGAACACCGTGACGCCTTTTTCACTTGCGATTGACCCGCTGCGGATCAGCGCGATCGAGGCCGCCCGCGCCGCCGGCGATCTGATCCGCCGCGCTGCCGCAGCGCCGGGTGCCTTGCAGATGCGCGAGAAGAAGCCCAACGATTTCGTCACCGAAGTGGATCTCGCGTCCGAGCAGGCCATCGTCGCCGCCTTGCTGGCGCAGTACCCCGCGCATGGCGTGCGCACCGAGGAGTCGGCACAGACCTACGGCCATCCTGACGCCCGCCATGTGTGGATCGTGGATCCGCTGGATGGAACCACCAACTTCATCCATGGCTACCCCAACTACGCGGTCAGCATCGCATTGGCGATCGATGGTCGCATCGACCATGGTGTGGTGCTCGACGTCTGTTCCGGCGATGTGTTCCACGCCAGCCGGGGGCAGGGCGCCTGGTGCAACGCGGCACCGATCCGTGTCAGCGACGGACGGGGCCTGGCCGCCGCCGTGCTGGCGTCCAGTTGCCCGGCACGGGCGGCGTTGGCTCCGCACCGCGCGATCGCGCTGCTGACCGAGGTGATGGGCCGGGTGGCGGCCATCCGTCGCAGCGGATCTGCCGCGCTGGACATGGCCCGTGTCGCTGCCGGCCAGTGCGACGGGGCTTTCGATCAGGGACTCCAGGCCTGGGACGTGGCGGCCGGCAGTCTGTTGATCACCGAAGCCGGCGGGCAGATCGGCAACTTTCTGGGCGGCGCCGACTATCTGGAGAGCCGCGAGTACATGGCGGCCGGTCCTGGTCTGTTCAGTGAACTGGGTGCGCTGCTGTGCGCCTATTCGCGTTTCGCGACGCCGCCGGTCTGAGGCATGCGGTAGAACGTGTCGTTCAGGTAGCGCGCGACCTGTGTGATGTCGTCCTGGCTCCAGCCCAGCCTGGCGGATGCCTGCCATCGGGTGACCTGATCCTGCAGATCCTGCCAGCTGCGCACCACGCTGGACTTGCGCCAGTGCATCTGTACGGTATGGCAGGTCACGCAGTGGGTGTCATACAGCATCTGCCCGCGTGTGGGCGGCGGCGCGGTCTGGGCCTGGATGCTGCCGCTCGCCGCAGCGGCCAGCGCGAGCAGCAAGCGGGGCAGGAGAGGGCTGGCTTTCATCGATGAATCTCCCTGATGGCGACGGCCGGTGCGCCGATGGCCTGTGTACCGCGTGCTGTCGCAAATTGAGAATATTTGTCGGATGCACTGCGGCAACCTAGGGTTGTCCCTAGGGTCAAACCGCAATCATGCTCCAACAATGCCTATGTACCCCCATTCATAGGCAAGGCGTTGCAAAGGCGCCACTACCCACAGGAGAGAGACACATGCAAAAAGTCTTGCACATCAATCCGGACAAGTGCACCGGCTGCCTGCAGTGCGAGATGGCGTGTTCGTTCGAGAACTACGGCACCTTTGCCACCGCCAAGTCGCGCATCAAGGTGTTCGACTTTCACCATACCGGCAAGAAGGTTCCGTACACCTGCACGCAGTGCGACGAGGCCTGGTGCCTGCATGCCTGCCCGGTGGAAGCCATCACGATGAACAAGTCCACCGGCGCCATGGAGGTCAACGAGGCCACCTGCGTCGGTTGCAAGGTCTGCACCATCGCCTGCCCGTTCGGCACCATCAACTATGTCGAGGAAACCGGCAAGGTCCAGAAGTGCGACCTGTGCGGCGGCGAACCGGCCTGTGCCGACGCCTGCCCGACCGGCGCCATCACCTTCATCGATGCCAACTGGACCGGCCTGGGCAAGATGGCCGCGTGGGCCGACAAGCTGGGCAATCAGCCCAGCGCCGCATAAGGAGACCGCCATGTCATGGACTGGAAAATCGCTTCGTGTGAACCTGACCAAGGGTACGGTCACGGTTGAACCCACCAACATGGAATGGGCGCAGGCCTACATCGGCTCGCGCGGACTGGGCACCAAGTACCTGGTCGAAGAGGTCGATGCCAAGGTCGATCCGCTGTCGCCCGAGAACAAGATCATCTGGGCCACCGGTCCGCTGACCGGCACCATGGCCAGCACGGGCGGGCGCTACACCGTCATCACCAAGAGCCCGCTGACCGGGGCCGTGGCCTGCTCCAATTCGGGCGGCTACTGGGGCGCCGAGTTCAAGATGGCCGGCTACGACCTGTTGATCTTCGAAGGCAAGTCGCCCAAGCCGGTGTACCTGTACATCAACGACGATGTCGTCGAGATCCGCGACGCGGCCCATCTGTGGGGCAAGAGCGTCTGGCAGACCGAAGAGATGCTCAAGAAGTCGCTGCAGGACCCGCTGACCCGGGTCTCGAGCATCGGCAAGGCGGGTGAGAACGGCGTGCTGTATGCCAGCGTCGTGAACGACCTGCACCGCGCGGCCGGCCGCTCGGGCGTGGGCACCGTCATGGGCAGCAAGAACCTCAAGGCGATCGCCGTGCGCGGTACCAAGGGCGTGGGCAATATCCGCGACCCCAAGGCCTTCATGAAGGCGGTCACCGAGAAGAAGAAGATCCTGGCCGAGAACGGCGTCACCGGGCAGGGCCTGCCGACCTACGGCACGCAGGTGCTGATGAACGTCATCAACGAAGTCGGTGCCTTGCCCACGCGCAACCACAAGGACGTGCAGTTCGAAGGTGCCAAGGACATCTCGGCCGAAGCCATGGCCACGCCGCGCAAGACCGATGGCAAGAAGCAGCTGGTGACCAACCAGGCCTGCTTCGGCTGCACCATTGCCTGCGGACGTATCAGCAAGATGGACGAGAGCCACTTCACCGTGGCCAACAAGCCGCAGTACTGGGGTGCCTCGGGTGGCCTCGAGTACGAAGCGGCCTGGGCGCTGGGCGCCGCCAATGGCGTCAACGACCTGGAGGCGCTGCAATACGCCAACCTGCTGTGCAACGAGGAGGGCATCGACCCCATCAGTTTCGGTGTCACCATCGGCGCGGTGATGGAACTCTATGAAATGGGCGTGCTGACCAAGGAGCAGCTCGGCATCGAGGCACCCTTCGGATCGGCGCAGGCGCTGGCTTTCCTGACCGAGCAGACGATCAATGGCGTGGGCTTCGGCAAGGAGATCGGCCAGGGCTCGAAGCGCCTGACGGCCAAATACGGCCATCCGGAACTCTCGATGAGCAGCAAGGGCCAGGAATTCCCGGCCTACGACGGCCGCGGCATCCAGGGTATCGGTCTGGCCTATGCCACCAGTAACCGGGGTGGATGCCACCTGCGGGGCTACACCATCGCCTCCGAAGTGCTCGGCATTCCGGTCAAGACCGACCCGCTGGAACACGCAGGCAAGCCGGAGCTGGTCAAGGCGTTTCAGGACGCTACGGCCGCATTCGATTCGTCGGGCCTGTGCATCTTCACCACCTTCGCCTGGGGCCTGGCCGATCTGGCGCCCCAGATCGCGGCGGCCTGCGGCGAGCAGTACACCACCGAAGAGCTGGAGAAAATCGGTGAGCGCATCTGGAACATGGAGCGCGAGTTCAACAACCGTGCCGGTTTCACCGAGAAGGACGACAGCCTGCCGCCACGCCTGCTGACCGAGGCCGCCAAGTCGGGCCCGGCCAAGGGCAAGGTCAGCATGCTGCCCGAGATGCTGCCCAAGTATTACGAAGCCCGGGGCTGGGACCCGCAAGGCCGTCCGACGGCTGCGACCAAGGCACGGCTGGGGTTGTAACATCCCCTGGCACCCTTCAGGGCGGCTCGTGAGGGCCGCCTTTGTTTTTCTGGAGTAGGACCATGCACCACGTCATCCTCGGCGCCGGCCCGGCCGGTGTCATCGCCGCTGAAACCCTTCGCAAACATGCACCGGACGACACCATCACGCTGGTCGGTGACGAACGTGAGCCGCCGTACTCGCGCATGGCGATTCCCTACCTGCTGATCGGCAATATCGGCGAGCGCGGCACCTATCTGCGCAAGAGCCTGACGCATTTCGATGACCTGAAGATCCGGATCGTCCATGCGCAGGCCCAAAGCGTGGACGCAGCGGCCCGCAGCGTGAAGCTCGACAACGGCGATACGCTCACATTCGACCGCTTGCTGATCGCCACCGGCTCTCGCCCGGCCAGCCCGCCGATTTCCGGCATGGACCTGCCCGGCATCCATACCTGCTGGACCATGGACGATGCCCGCGCGATTGCCAAGCTGGCGACCAAGGGCGCCCGGGTGCTGCAGATGGGCGCGGGGTTCATCGGCTGCATCATCATGGAGGCGCTGGCGGCGCGCGGCGTCAAGCTCAGCGTGGTAGAGATGGGTGACCGCATGGTGCCGCGCATGATGGGTCCCACGGCCGGCGGCATGATCAAGGATTGGTGCGAAACCAAGGGCGTGCAGGTTTTCACCAAGACGCGGGTCGACGCGATCGAGAAAGGCAGCGGCGACGCCGCACTCAAGGTCAAGCTGTCCAACGGCACGTCGATGGATGTCGGCCTCGTCATCAGCGCCACCGGCGTCAAGCCCTCGATCGGTTTCCTCGAGAAGTCCGGCATCACCTGCCTGCAAGGCGTGCTGACCGACGAGCACCTGCAGACCAATGTGCCGGGCATCTACGCCGCCGGCGACTGCGCCGAGGCGTTCGACAAGGTCAGCGGCAAGACCATCATCAGCGCGATCCAGCCCAATGCGGCCGAGCAGGCGCGGGTTGCGGCGCTGAACATGGTGGGTCAGTCCACGGAGCTCAAGGGCGTGACGCAGATCAACGTGCTCGACACGCTGGGCCTGATCTCCACCAGCTTTGGCAACTGGGAAGGGGTGCCTGGTGGTGAACACGTGGAATTGACCGACCTGGCCGAAGGCCGCCACCTGAGCCTGCAGTTCATGGACGATGTGATGGTGGGCTGCAACAGTGTGGGCTGGACCGACCACGTCGGCGTGATGCGGGGGCTGGTCGAAGGGCAGATCCACCTGGGAGCCTGGAAGGACAAGCTCCGGCAGGATCCGACCCGCCTGATGGACGCTTATCTGGCCAGTGCGCAGGGGCAAGGCGCGTGGAACGGCGCGCAGGATACGCGCCGCAGGTAAAGTCGGTCTCCATGAAGATCACGCTCAAGCTGTTCGCGTCGCTGACCGACTATCTGCCGCCGGCCGTCAAGTACACCAACATGCTGGAGATGGACGTGGCGCCCGACGCCAGCATCAGCCAGATCATCGGGCCCATGGCCTTGCCGGAGAAGATGGTGCACCTGGTGCTCGTGAACGGCAAATATGTCGAGCCCGAGGACCGGCTGACCCGCACGCTGGTCGAGGGCGACGTGCTCGCGATCTGGCCACCGATTGCCGGCGGTTGAGCAGCGAGCCGCCATGCAAGCGTTCTACGCGGAGAATTTCGACCGGGAAATGGGCTGCACCGAGAAGGAGTGGCTGGGCTGGCTACCCGAAGCCATGGGTGCCCATCCCTACCAGCTGGTTGCGCAGGCCGTGAGTGCCCGTATCGACGGTGGCACGCTGACGCTGTCCTGGCGCGTCGGTGAGCCGAGGGTCATCGCCTTGGCGCGTATTCCGCGCCTGCTGGTGAGTTTTCGCTTTGCCGGCCTGGATGAGGCCCAGCGCTACCGCTTCATGAAACGCTTTGACCTGTACATGCAGCGCGGGGGCGGCTGACGGCGCTGCGCCGAGCGGTTCTCGGTGATCGCGCCGGGGTTCCCGGGCCCTGGGCCTGTCAAGACGGCCGAAGGCACCATGATGGTGCCAGCGGGCCTTTCAGGGCAGTTTCGCACCGCGATGATGCACTCTCACGGTTCTGGTGCTATCGAACCAGCGGCTTCCGACGTACGGCCGTCTGGCGTGGTCGCCAGGCCGATGCGATGAGACCCTAACCAGGTCTGCAGGTCGGCCGCCGACATCGGCCGCGCGAACAGGTAGCCCTGCAATTCATCGCAGCCCGACTGGCGCAGCAGTTCCGCCTCCGCCTCGTGCTCGACCCCCTCGGCCACCACCCGCATGCCCAGGGCATGGCCCAGGCCGATGATGGCCTGGGTGATAGCCCGGTCGGCCGGGTCCTGCAGCATGTCGCGCACGAAGCTCTGGTCGATCTTCAGCTTGTCGATCGGGAACCGGTGCAGGTAGTTCAGGCTGGAGTAGCCGGTGCCGAAGTCGTCGATGGCCAGCGTGACGCCGATGGCCTTGAGCCGCTGCAGCGACTCCACGGTGGCAAGGGCGTTTTCCATCAGAAAGCTTTCGGTCAGCTCCAGCTGCACCATGGCAGGTTCTACGCCATGGCGCTCCAGCACCTGCGTGAGGATCTGCGGCAGCGCCACGTCGCGCAACTGGATGCTGGACACATTGACCGACACCATGACCGTCCCCATACCCTGGTGCCGCCATTCGGCCTGCTGGCGGCAGGCCTCTTCCAGGATCCAGGCACCGATGGCGACGATCTGGCCCGATTCCTCGGCGATCGGGATGAAGGTCGATGGCGGGATGGCGCCGCGCTCGGGATGCTGCCAGCGCACCAGCACCTCGACCCCGAGCACCGCATCACTGGCACTGTCGAGCAGCGGCTGGTAGTGCAGGTGGAGCTCCTCGCGGGCAATGACCTGGCGCAAGGCGTTCTCGATCCACAGGCGTTCCTGTGCCTGGGCATGGAATTCGGGCGTGAAGAACATCGCCATGTTGCGTCCGCGTGCCTTGGCCTGGTACATCGCGGCGTCGGCATGGCGCATCAGGTGGTCGACATCATGGCCGTCCTGCGGGTATACCGCAATGCCGGCGCTGCAGGACACATGCAGGTCCACGCCCTCGACCATGTGTGGCTGTCGGATCGCCACCACCAGCCGGTCGGCAACGATGTCCATGATCTCGTCGCTGTTGCTCGCGCCTTGCAGCACCACGACGAACTCGTCGCCACCCAGGCGGCTGACGGTATCGCCGGCGCGCACCGAATCGAGCAGTCGCTTGGCCACCGAACGCAGCAGGCCGTCGCCGACATGGTGGCCCATGGAGTCGTTGATGTTCTTGAAGCGGTCCAGGTCGATGAACACCACCGCCACCGGCGTCTGCTTGCGGGCCGCCTGCTCCAGCGCCATGGTCAGCCGCTCCAGGCACAGTGACCGGTTGGGCAGATCCGTGAGGCCGTCATGGTGGGCCAGATGGTGGATGCGGGCCTCATTGGCCTTGTGCTCGGTCACATCGACGCAGGAGGTGACCATGTGGGTGATCTGGCCGGTGCTGTCGCGCACCGCATTGGCCACCATCCAGGCCGGGTAGTCGCTGCCGTTCTTGCGTCGCAGCCATACATCGCCCTGCCACGAGCCGCGAATGATGGTTGATTGCCACACGCCCTCGTAGAAGCTGTTCTCGTGGTGCGTGGAGTACAGGAACTCCGGCGTGCGGCCTGCCACCTCGCTCAGCTCCCAGCCGCCCGCCTTGGCAAAGGCCATGTTGGCGATCTGCAGCCGGCGGTCGACACTGAAGATCGCAATCGCCTCGGACGAAGCCTCGAACACCTTGGCCCACAGCTGCAGGCGCTGCTCCAGCTGCTTGATCTGGCCGATCGGTGTGAACGCCGTCAGCATCGCCGGCGCACCCTGGTACGTCAGCCGGCGGCCCGACAAAAGCGCCCAGCGCCGTATCGGCGTGCCATTGGCCTGGACTCCCGTCTGCCACTGCACCTCGAAGCCGTCCACGGCATCTTCGTCGCTCATGCGCTGGAAGTAGTGGGCCCGCGCCGCCGGGCTCAATGCCTTCACCCAGGGGTCATCGGTCTGCCCGTCCAGCCATGCGCCGGCCGGCTGGTTGGCATGCAGGATCCGGTGCTCGGGAATCGACGTGACGATCAGTGGCGTCGGGAACGATTCCAGCAAGGCGCGCTGCGCTTCCTGCGCACGTGCGGTGGCGGCCAGGTCTTCGCGCGCCGCGCGCTCCAGATCGAGCTCGCCCAGCATGCTGTTGAAAGCCGTCACCAGTTGCCCGATCTCGTCGCGGCTGTCATGGGTGGCCCGAACCGAATAGTCGCCCGAGCGGCTGACTTCGTCGGCAACGCCGGCCAGCGAGCGGATCGGGCGTGCAATCTGGCGCGCGATGAAGTAGACCAGGGCCAGGATGATCAGCAGCAGCATCGCGGCCGTGCCCAGGTGCAGCCACATGCGGGACAGCAGATGCGAGATGCGTGCGCTCAGCATGCCGTCCAGGCTGACACTGGTCTGACGCCAGGCGCGAACCATGGGTGCGCGGGTGTCCTGGTGCAGTTGCGCGACGGCCGTGGCGTCCAGCGGGTTGGCGGTCATGCCGCGGTAGCCGGTCTTGAGCTGGAATTGCTCGAGTGCGGCAAACAGTGTCGTGAAGCCCGGCGCGAGGTCCGCACGCAGTTTCGCCGGCCCCGCCGCGAGCGCTTCCGCATAGTCGGACTTGATACCCTTGATCGTCGCGGCCAGGCGGCCTTCGGAGATCAGCATCTCGTTGAGCAGCACGGTGCGCGCCTCGCCGCTGCTGGCCGCATATTCGACCGACTGGCCGGCCAGCCGGCCGATCAGGTCCTGCAGTTCCGGGAAACGCAGTACCAGCAGCGACATGGTGTAGTAGCTGTCCAGGTCGGGGTCCAGAATCAGGTTGGACTGGTTGCCCAGGCGGGTGATCAGCTCACGGCCGGCATCCTGGATGGCATAGTAAAGCGGCTTGTCCAGCGTGGCGCGTCCCGCCAGCTTCTGCAACTGCTGGATCAGCTCCATGCTGGTGTCCTGGCTGGCCATGCCCTCGCCATGTTGTTGCTCGACTTGCGCCAGCAAGCGGGTCCAGCGGTCGAGCTGCAGTGGCTCCGGAACACTGGCGCGCGCCTTGCCGGCGGCATCCGGCACGATAGGTACCGGCAACGCGGTGAGTACGTCGCGCACCTCGGCGATATAAGCGCTGCCCGCGACCTCCTTGCGTGCAAAATTGATCGCGATGTATTTCTCGTTGATCAGGATTCCGGAGACGTAGATCACCGCGCTCAGATCGAGCAAGTAGATCAGCAACAGCTTTCGCCCCACCGGCAGGCGTCCGACAAATCGCGCAAATAACCCCAGCATTCCAGACTCTCCAGTCGCATCCGCTCCCTGTGCGACCAGTCCGCCACTGAGCGCCCCTGCCATCCAGGGGTGACGATTCGTAACTCCCCATCTGACACACCGCAAATAGCGTGCCATCTTTCGGGTGGGGCGGCTCCGTGCCACCAAAGCGGCTGTCGGCAAACGGCTAGACTTCCCACTCCGGCAAGGAGTGACAAGCCCATGGTGACGCAAACAGAACTCTCCGACTTCCTGTTGCGGGAGTTTCCGCAGAACAAATGCACGATCACGGCACTCGGGCCGCGATCGGCGACTGTGCGCCATGCGATCGGCCATGCCGAACTGCGGCCCGGTGGCACGGTTTCCGGGCCCGTCATGATGACCGTGGCCGACGTCGCGCTGTATGTGGCCATCCTGAACGAGATCGGTATTGTCCCGCTGGCAGTCACCACCAGCCTGAGTTTCAACTTCATGCGCAAGCCGGCATCGGACCGGGCCATCATTGGCGAATGCCGCTTGATGAAACTCGGGCGCACGCTGGCCGTGGGTGAGGTGACGCTGTACTCCGAGGGCGAGGACGCGCCGGTGGCCCATGCGGTCGGCACCTACGCGATTCCGCGCTGACACCATGCGCACCATCGCCACGACGGTTCTGCTGCTGTCGCTGAGCAATGTGTTCATGACCTTTGCCTGGTATGCACATCTCAAGGAGCTGAGCCACAAGCCCTGGCTGGTCGCAGCGCTGCTGAGCTGGGGCATCGCCTTGTTCGAGTACCTGCTGCAGGTCCCGGCCAACCGCATCGGGTTCACCGTGCTGTCGGTGGCCCAGCTCAAGATCCTGCAGGAAGTCATCACGCTGTCGGTGTTCGTTCCTTTTGCCTGGCTTTATCTGAAGGAGCCGATCAAGCTCGACTACCTGTGGGCCGGCTTGTGTATTCTTGGAGCCGTGTATTTCATATTTCGCAGTCGCTGGGCGGGATGATGTCCGGCACTGGCCACCGGCGTCGCATGCCGGCCCTCCACCACCATCCCGATCGGAACCATCCCCATGGACATTGAATCACTGCCGCTTTCCGCCGAACGCGTTCGCGTCCTTTCGGGCGTCACCACCGCCACACTGACGACGGTACTGCTCAAGAAGGGACTGCGCAACGTCTGGATGCGCGGTGCACGACCACTCAAGCCCGGCCAGCCCCGGCTCGTGGGGCGAGCCTTCACGCTGCGTTTCGTTCCCGCGCGCGAAGACCTTGCAACCCCGGCGTCCTGGGGTGCTCCGATCTCGACGCGTGCCGCGATCGAGGCCATGCCGGAGGGCTGCATCGCCGTTGTCGATGCGATGGGGGTCACCGATGCCGGCATCTTTGGTGACATTCTGTGCGCGCGCATGCGCAAGCGCGGCGTGGCTGCGCTGGTCAGCGACGGTGTGGTGCGTGACCTCGACGGCGTGCTGGGCACCGGCCTGCCGGTCTGGTGCCAGGGGACCGCGGCACCGGCGTCGGTCGCCGGCCTGACCTTCGTGGCCTGGCAGCAGCCGGTGGGTTGCGGGGGCGTCGCGGTGTTCCCGAACGACGTGATCGTCGTCGACAACGATGGCGCGGTGCTGATTCCGCAGGCCATGGTGGACGAGGTGGCATCGGCCGCGGTCGAGCAGGAACTGCTGGAGGGCTGGATCATGACCCAGGTCGATGCAGGGGTTCCGCTGCCAGGGCTGTATCCACCGAATGCCGAGAACAAGGCCCGCTACGATGCCTGGGTGAAGGCCACATCGACGCGTTGATGCCCGGGTGCGGGAGTTCCCGTGACACCCAATTCGTTACGCAACTTGCACCTCACCGGGCAAGTGCAACGGCTTGCCTGCCTACCATCAGGTTCTTTTCAAGGAGAACCCAATGGCACTGCAACCCCCTTTCTTTGGCAAGCGCGACCCAGATCCCGCTGCCGCGCGACGCGCTCAGACCATGGCCCAGCTCAACGCGCATGGTGCGCCGTCGTCGCCTGTCACGGGTGGCAGTACCGCGCCGAATGCCTTCGCTGATGCGCCTGCACCCGCCGCGCGGCCGGCCGGCGCAGCCTCCCACGAGGCACAACAGCCCCAGGGCGGCAGCAAGCTGACGGTGGGCCCCAACATCAAGCTCAAGGGCGTCGAGATCACGGACTGCGACACACTGGTGGTCGAGGGCATGGTCGAGGCCACCATGGATTCACGCCTGATGCAGATCGCCGAATGCGGCGCGTTCAAGGGCTCGGCCTGTATCGACATCGCCGAGATTCATGGCAACTTCGATGGCGATCTGACTGTGCGTGACAAGCTGATGATCTATGCCACCGGCAAGATCACCGGCAAGGTTCGTTACGGCAAGCTGGTGATCGAGGAAGGCGGCCAGCTCTCGGGTGAAGTGATCTTCGGCACGGTGGCCGACAAGGCACGTCCGGCGAGCGTGCAGCGCGCCGGTCTGCAGGTCGCCTGAACCCGAAGCGCTTGCAGTGGCCGCTGCTGCGGTCGCTCAGTCGACCTTGCCCAGGGCCTTGCGGAAGGCTTCGAGGCGGGCTTCGTAATCCCGAGCGTCGCCGTAGTCCAGAAAGCGGTTGTAGCGCGCATGGGTTGCCAGCACCTTGCGCGCATGCTTGATCGGGCAGAAGTACTGCTCCGTCCGTCCGATGATCTCGCGCACATAGGCGACCAGTCCATTCGCGTATTCGCAATAGGTGCAGTGGAACTTCTCGATGATGTTCAGGTATTGCAGCTGGTGCCGGTCGTACACCAGGTAGTCGGCGCGTCGCACCTTCTGGATGCCGTAGATCGGAAAGCAGCTCCACTGATAGAAGCTGACGCACAGGTCGACCACCACTAGCGGGATCGCCATGCCATAGATGATGGGGCCGGTGATCAGGTTCTGCGGCCGATTGGTGACGATCCAGCGAAAGACGTTGGTCCGGAGTTTGCGGTGGGCGTCGCGCACCGAACGTTCGAACTCGACCCGCTTGCCCTTGATCTGGAAGAACATGCGGCTTTCCTGCTCGTGCACCGCCGTGCGGAGCTCGTCCTCCAGCGTCGCCATCTGCTCCAGTATCCGGTTGATCTTCTCGTTCATGGTGTGCCTCTGGTGAATGGGGTCCTCTGCGAGGGCTACGCGCATTGACGCCTCATTGTGCACAGGTCCGGCAATGGGCCGCGCCACCGTTCGGTGGACCCTGCGTGTAGCGCGTAGACGCGGCTGGCGTGGCGCTACCATCGATGGCATTCGACGAAATCGCAAGGAAGGACAGACGCATGGCCATCGTGACCCGTCGCCGGGTATTGACCGGACTGGGCGCTGCCGTGGTGGCCGTGGGCGGTGCCGCCTGGTGGGTGGCGCGACCGAAACCTGCGCCGATCGGCTTTGCGGTGTCGGCGCAGGAGCTTGCCGCCGCCCGCGCGCTGCTGGCCCGGTACCCATCGGTCGACGCCCATGCGCATCCGGGGCGCAGCTTTGTCGATGGTGCCGAGAACCTGTCGGGTCTGGTCTGGCTGTACGCCCGGCTGGGCAGCTTCGAGGACGACACCATCGCCGACATGCGTGCCGGTGGGCTGAGCGCTGCGGCCTTTGCCGCGGTGTCGGACTTCCAGACGCTGGGGCTCGAAGGCGAGGGCCTGTCTGCAGTGCGCGCGTTCGAGCCCGGTGAAGCCTGGGCGAGTTACCAGCGCCAGATCGCCCGCCTGCAGTCGCTGGCGACGCGGGGCCTGGTGATGCCGATCCGGCAGGCCGCCGACATCGCCAGGGCGCGGGCCGCAGGCAAGGTCGGGGCCTTGCTGACAGTCGAAGGCGGTGATTTCCTGGAGGGACGGCCGGAGCGCGTGGCCCAGGCCTTTGCCGACGGTGTGCGCTCCATTACGCTGGTGCATTACCGCAACAACGAACTGGGTGACATCATCACAGGCACGCCGCTGCATGGCCGTCTCACCGACAGTGGCGTGGCGGTGGTGCGCGAGATGAACCGGCTCGGCATGCTGGTGGACGTGGCCCATGCCCAGGCGCCGACGGCATTGGGCGCCATCGAGGCTTCGTCGCGACCGGTCATCGCCTCGCATGTGCACGTCCATGGCATGCATCGCCATCCACGCTTCATTTCGCGTGAACTGGCGCAGGCGATCGCGAAGAAGGGTGGCGGTGTGGTCGGGGCCTGGCCGGCCGGCATCGGCATCGTCGATCTCAAGGGCTTCGTCGACCGCGCGCTGGAACTGGTCGATGTGGTGGGCGTCGACCATGTGTGCCTGGGCACTGACATGGATGCCAACTACAAGCCGGTGTTCGACACCTACGCGAATCTGCCGTACTTCGTGGCCGGGCTGGCGCAGCGCGGTCTGCGCGAGGCCGACATCGCCAAGCTGATCGGCGGCAACTTCATCCGCCTGCTCACGGACGTGCAGTCGGTGTGACATACGGTGCGGCCGGCAAGGCCGCGCGTTGCTATTGCGCGGCAGCCGCCGCGTGTGCCTCGTCCTTGGGCGGTGCGGTGCGCAGGTAGGCTGCCGCAAACAGCAGGCCCAGCAGCAAGTCGATGCCGGCGGCGGCCACGGTCTGGCCAGGCACCCGGTCCATGGCGTACAACACGAATACCGGTACGGAGAAGGCCAGCTTCTCGACGACCGCTGGCAGCATGAGCAGGCGGTAGCGCATGACTTCACGGGCGATCACCAGAAAGGCCAGCTGCCATGCCAGCGCGCATCCGACGAAACCATAGAACTGCTCGGGATAGGCCAGCGGTTCCGTGATCAGCCGACCGATCTTGGCGTCCTGGAAATACTGTGGCAGCAGCACCAGCAAGCCGTAGATGCCGGCCCAGAAGAAGACGCGGCGTGCAAACGTCGGGGATGGGGTCATGCATTTTTCTCCTCTTCGCAATCACTGCGCGCACGGCGCGCGTCCGGCACGCTAGAACTGCATGTTGTCCGCGGACAGCATGGTCTTCTTCACGTGCACCGAGATGATGGCCACGACCTCGTCCGGTCTGGACGGGCGCAGCAGCTGCTCGGACTCGACCGTGACCTTGGTGACCAGCGAGTCGTCTTCCAGCAGGCAGTAGAAGGGTGTCGGATCCGGCACATCCGGCAAGTCATTGCGGCCTTCCATCGACCCATGCGGCACACGCAAACCGTCCAGCAGCGTCTTGAGCCGGTTGTCGATGTCGCCGCCATCGGTGATCAGCTTGCCGCGCGCCTGCTGGCGGAACAGCAGGACCGACACTTCGGCATACAGGTTCAGGCGCTGCGTGACCACGGGCGCGAACAGCAGGCCGTCTTTCTCCAGGATCACAGAGGGTTTGCCGGGCAGCGCAGGATGCGCCAGCAGGCTCGCCGAGGCCTCCTTCAGCGGATGTTCCCGCCACAGGCGCTGCAGTTGCGGGTGCAGGGCGCGCCGGATCTCCCACTTGTGCGGGGACTTGGCGCCTTGACCATGCAAGGGACCTTCGTAGATCAGACGAAATTCCATGGTGCCTTGTTTCGCTGCATGCCAGTGACGGATTCTGCCAGTCGCACAGAGGGTGTTGCAGGTGCCGTGCGGCCTCAGCCGCGTGCTGCAGGCCCGGCAAAGCGCTGCTCCAGATAGGCCAGCAAGGTACGAATGGTCTGTGCCTCGCCGCCGACCGGACGCCCGGCGCGGGGGGCGTCGTTCCAGCCGAACAGGTCGACATGCAGCCAGTCCTGGTCCGGCGGCACGAAGTATTCGAGGAACAAGGCAGCGTTGATGGCGCCTGCCATCGCGTTGCGGCCGGTATTGACGATGTCACCGACGCTGCTCTCGATGCCCGCCTTGTACGGCGCCCACAGCGGCATATGCCACAGTGGGTCCTGCAGTTCCAGGCCGAGGTCGACCAGCGTGCGGGCCGTGCGCATGTCGCGGCAGAACAGGGCCGGCAACTGCGGACCCAGCGCAATACGTGCCGCACCGGTGAGGGTGGCCAGGTCGATGATGAGCTCCGGGGTCGACTCTGCGGCATAGGCCAGCGCATCGGACAGGATCACGCGTCCCTCGGCATCGGTGTTGCCGATCTCGATCTGCAACCCTGCACGCGTCGGGAGCACATCGCCGGGCCGGTAGGCGTTGCCGGCGATCGCGTTTTCGACCGCGGGGATCAGCACCTGCAGCCGCAGTGGCAGCTTGAGCGCCATCACCATGGCCGCCAGGCCCAGTGCATTGGCCGCACCGCCCATGTCCTTCTTCATCAGCCGCATGCCGTCGGCGCCCTTGATGTCCAGCCCGCCGCTGTCGAAACAGACACCCTTGCCGACGATGGACACCCGCGGGTGCGAGGGCTTGCCCCATTGCAGCTCGATCAGCCGCGGCGCGCGCACACTGGCCCGACCGACCGCATGGATAGCCGGGAAGTTCTTCTTGAGCAGCTCATCGCTGACGATCTGTTTGAAGCGCGCGCCATGGGCCTTGGCCAGTGCCTGCGCCGCGCCCGCCAGTTCCTGCGGACCCAGGTGCTCGGCCGGGGTGTTGATCAGATCGCGCGCCAGCGTCAGGGCCTCGGCGATGGCCAGGCCGCGCCGGGCGGTGGCGCCCGAGGGCAGCAGCAGACGGGCTGTCGTGCGACGGCGTGGCTTGTAGCGGTCGAATGCATAGCTGCCCATGTGCCAGGAATGGGCGGCGATGGCCGGGTCCAGCGCCAGTCCGTCGTCGGACAGGCGATAGTCGCCCGGCGGCAGGTCCCCCGGCAGTGCCGCCAGCGCGAACGGATCGTCGATATCGCCGATGCCGGCCAGCACCTGCGCCATCTGCCCTTGTTCGTCGGGCAACAGCACATGGCGGTCAGCGGCGCCAACAAAGTCGATGCTGCGCAGCCAGCGCTGCGTTGCTGCCGGAAGGCGGGCCGCAACGGCCGGCAGCGACGTTCGGTCGACCAGCGTGATGGGCGTGGTTCTGGTGGAGACGGATTTGCGAAGCTCGATGGTCATGGTGGTTGGTCGGGTGCGGTTATCGGAGATTCGGTTGCAGCGGGATGGCCGGTGGCGCTCAGTCAGCCTGGCGGACTCCAAAAGGGGGTTACAGGCCGTCCAGCGGCACCTGCAGCAGCGCGGGTGTCAGGCCCACGCCGCCGCGCTCGCCCGGAACCACGCTGCCATAGCGCCTGGCGAATACCGGCGGCAAGGGACGTGCCTCGCGTGGCGCCAGCCACAGGCGCAGCAGATGGCGGCGGCGCCCGGCATCCGGCCAGTCCTCGAAGGCGGTGCGGTCATGCAGCAGCGTGTGGTTGTGCACCAGCTGGATATCGCCGACCTCCAGCCGCATCAGAAAGTGCAGGGCGGGGTCGTTCGACAGCGCATCGAACAGGTCCAGCGCCTCCCGGATCTGCGGCGTGATGCGCGGCGCGTCAGCGAAACGCTGGGCCGACTCGAGGTACTGGCGCTGGTAGATCACGCTGAGCCGGCCGTCTGGCCCCTGAGGCCACCAGTTGAAAACCGGGATCTCGAAAAATGGCGCCTGTCCGGGCGCGACCTCGCCGCGCCGGTCGGTGGCCAGGGGCTGGAACAGCAGTGCGGCCAGGTCGGGCCGGCGCCGGCGCATTTCGTTGAACAGCGTCGTCGACGACACCAGCGCGGAATCACCGCCGCATTTTGCGTCCTGAAGGCACAACAGGCCGACGATGTCGCAGGAGTCAGTATGAAAGGTCTGGCGTTCGCGGGTCTGGTAGATGCGCACGGCCGGATCGTCGGAGCGCAGGCCCATGTCGCGGACATGGCCCAGCACGTGCCCCTGCGCATTCTGCGGTCGTGCCGCGCCCAGGCAGGCGCCGATCAGCATGAAGGCCACCGCCGACTTTCGGCGACCCCAGCGCAGCACCGGAAGGCCGCGCAGCAGCGCGAATCCGCGGCCGTCCAGGACTTCGGCCTGGATCTGCCGCAGCCGCGGTCCCAGCAATGGCAGCGTCACATCGGCGGGGTAGAGGTGACACAGGTCGGCGCCGGTGGCCAGCAGATGGCCGCTGGCGGCTTCGAGCTCGGCCAGCGCACCATCGTCCAGCCGCTCGATCCAGTCGTTGCGGCTGGCCATGGCCGGTCCAAACCAGGCTGCAGAGGTGCTCTGGTGGGGTGGCAGTTCCTGCGCCGGGTCGGGCAATGGCATGGCCTGAACTATAGGCGATGGCCATGCACGGGACGGCGCCCGTAGTACCTCGCTGTTACCACCTGCCGGCCTTGCGGCGCCACACTGGTGTTCCGATCCACCGATTGAAGGAGACAGTGATGACACGCAGAATTCTGATGCTGTGCGGCGACTACGGCGAGGATTACGAGACCATGGTGCCGTTCCAGGCCATGCTGGCCGTCGGCTACACGGTGCATGCCGTGTGTCCGGACAAGAAGGCTGGCGAGTTCGTGATGACCGCGATCCACGACTTCGAAGGCGCACAGACCTACAGCGAGAAACCGGGCCACCGCTTCACGCTCAACGCCAACTTCGCCGACGTGGTGAGCGCGCAATACAACGGCTTGCTGATTCCGGGCGGGCGTGCGCCGGAGTACCTGCGGTTGAACAAGCGGGTGCTGGCCATCGTCAAGGAATTTGCCGATGCCGCCAAGCCGATTGCGGCGGTCTGCCATGGTGCGCAGATCCTTGCCGCCGTGCCGGGCCTGATCAAGGGCAAACGCATCAGCGCCTATCCGGCCTGCCAGCCGGAAGTGGAGCTTGCGGGTGCCGAGTACGCGAATATCGCGATCGATGCCGCCGTGACCGATGGCATTTTCGTCTCTGCACCGGCCTGGCCGGCGCACCCTGCCTGGCTGGCGCAGTTCTTTGCTGCAATGGGCACCAAGATCAGCCACTGAGGTGATGGAACCTCGCGCATCCCGGGCGGCGGACACCGCCCGGGATGCGAAGCAAATGCGGCGGCTGGCGCAAGGCGTATGCTATTGATCGGTCAGCCGTGACCGCCGAAGGAGACTTCATGTGCCAGATCTTCATCCGCGCCAACGTACAAAGCTATGACGCAACGACGCGCAGCATCCGCCTGCATGGCGTGGTCACCAGCGTACGCCTTGAAAACCTGTTCTGGGACACCCTGGACGAGATCGGCGGCCGCGACGGCATGACGGTGCCGCAGTTGCTGTCGGTCTTGTATGACGAGTTGCTGCAGCACCGCGGCGACATTCCGAATTTCGCCAGCTTTCTGCGCGTGTGCTGCCTGCGCTACCGGGCACTGCAGGTCGAACAGCGCATTCCCGGCGATCTGCGCATTCCGATTCGCACACTCGACGCCGATGCCGTCCTGCGCGGCCTGCGGCCCCATCTGGTCCAACCGGATCTGACGCACGCCGCCTGAAGCGGCGCGGTCGACGGCAGCGCCGCAGCGCTGTACTGGCGCACGGTCGTTCGTGCGCGTTGCGACCGGCGCTCGTGATCCCTGTACCCAGCGGCTCTTGTCGGCCTTGGATGGCCGAAGCATCAACCATAATGCCTGCATCAGGTCTTGCCGGCATCGGGGCATCGCGCCACTGCATGCGCGGGACGCGCGCCGCCGTCTGCATGCGGCGGTCGCGGTCATGCCGGCAGCGCTGTTCGAAGTCAATATATGTTTCGGGATTCGTATGCCGATGATTCGGGTGATGTCGCTGCTGGCGGGTCAACGCAGGTTCACGCTGTGGGCCGCTGCGATCTGTGTGCTGGCGGGGGTGTTCGTGCTGGCGGGCCATCGGTTCGAACCGATGGCCGTGCAGGTGGGGCTCAGCGCGCAGCCCCTGATGCGGGCCCTGACGGCGCTGTGCTTTGTCATCGCAGGTCTGTCCTTGCTGCTGTACCAGGTCGCCCCCGCGCGCGCATCGTCCCGCGCGACGCTTGCATGTGTCCTGGCCGTGATACTGACGGCCCTGGCAAGCGCCATGCTGGGCCAGGATCTGCTGGGTTGGGATACCGGCATTGGCGATGCGGTCGAGCGGACCGTATGGTCGGGGACGGATGGGTCCGGGGAACTGATGTCGGGGGCGGCGGCCCTGGTCTTCATGCTGATCGGCAGCGCCATGGTTCTGATGCAGCAGCAGGGGCGGGCGCTGTGGCTGGGCCAGTCGCTGGCAGCGACGGCATTCCTGCTGTCGCTGTTGGCCTTGCTGGCCTATCTGTTCGGTGCCGACATCGACCGTGTCGTGCCGTTCTCGTCGATGACCTTCCATACGGCGGGCGTCTTCCTGGTGCTCGGGGCGGGGGCGCTGACACTGCGTGGCGGCCAGGGCTGGATCAGCGAGTTTTTTCAGGACACGCCTTCGGCCAGATCCGGTCGCCGATATCTGGTGAGCACCATCGTGGCCTTGCCGCTGATGGCGCAGTTGCGCATCATCGGGCAGCGCGAGCTGGACTGGTACGACACCTATTTCGGGGTGGCGATTCTCTCGGTGGGCAGCATCGCCGTGCTGGCCTTTCTCAACTGGACCGCGGTTCGCATGGGCAATGTGGCGGATCGACAGCTCGAAAACCTGTTGCGTGTCAACCGCACGCTCAGCGGCATCAATACGCTGATCGTGCGTGTGCGCGAGAAGGACGAGCTGTTTCGCGAGTCCTGCCGCGTTGCGGTGGAAAGCGGCGGCTTTCCCTGGGTCTGGATCGCGACGACCGAGGGAGGTTCGCCGCAGCTTCGACTGCAGGCCAGTCATGGTGGCAATGACGCACTGATGGCGGATGCCCTGCAGTTGCTGCAGGCGCATGGTGTCGATGGTGGCCCGGGTCTGTTGCGACAGGTCATGCAAAGTGGCGCGCCCGCGATCGTGCCCAGCCTGCGCCAGCACCCGGCGGCCACGGACGGGGAGCACCGCAGTCTTCGCCTGCTGCACCGTACCGGTCTGCGCTCGCTGGTCCTGCTGCCGCTGCGCGACGGCGGCCGGGTTGCAGGCGTGATGGCATTGCATTCCGAGTACAGCCGGTTCTTCGATACGCAGGAAATGGTGCTGCTCGATGAACTGGCGGGCGACATCGGCTTTGCCATCGGCCATATCGAAAAGGATGCGACGCTCGATTACCTGGCCTGCTACGATCCGCTGACCGGGTTGCCGAACCGTACCTTGTTCATGGAGCGCCTGGGGCGGCTGATGCAGGCGTCGGGCCCGCAGAACCGCGCCGTGGCGCTGGTGCTGGGCAATATCCAGCGCTTTCGCATGATCAACGAGACTTTCGGTCGCCAGGCCGGCGACGACCTGCTGCGCCAGCTGGCGACGCGACTGGGTGCTGCTGCCGCGCTTTCGGAACATGTCTCGCGCATCAATGCCGATACCTTCGCCTGCTGTGTGGCGGGCGAGGACATGGAGAGCCTGGGGCATCAGATCCAGTCCTTGTTCGGCGCGGCGGTGTCCCGGCCGTTTCAGTGTGGCGAGCAGTCGGTCATGGTCGAGGTCACGGTGGCAGCGGCGGTGCATCCGCCCGACGGGGCCGATGGCGAGACGCTGATGGCCAATGCAGAGACAGCCTTGCGCAAGGCCAAGACCACGCAGTCGCCGTTCATGTACTACGAGGCGGCGATGAACGCACGGGTCGCCGAGACGCTGCGGCTCGAGCACCGCCTGCGCGCCGCGCTCGCGCAGGGCCACCTCGAACTGCACTACCAGCCCAAGGTCGATTTCGCAGACCAGCAGGTGCACAGCGTCGAGGCCTTGATGCGCTGGCGCGACCCCGAGCGCGGTCTGGTGCCGCCAGGCCAGTTCATTCCCCTGATGGAGGAGATCGGCCTGATCCGCCAGGCGGGCGCCTGGGCCTTGCACCAGGCCGTGACGGACATGGAGCGCTGGCGTGCCATGGGTCTGCAGGTACCGCGCTGTGCCGTCAATGTGTCGGCCGTGCAGTTGCGCAGCAAGGACTTCGTCGATACCGTGTTGCATGCGATTGGCGGATTCGGTGACCAGGTGTGCCAGCTTGACATCGAGATCACCGAGTCCCTGCTGATGCAGGATGTGGTGCAGACCCGCCGCGTGTTGCAGACGCTGCAGGGACTGGGTGTTCACGTATCCGTGGACGATTTCGGCACGGGGTATTCCTCGCTGGCCTACCTCGCTCGGTTGCCGATCAACGCCTTGAAGATCGATCGCTCGTTCATCGTGGAAATGGAGCAGGGCCCGCAGGGCGAGACCATCGTCGGCTCCATCATTTCGCTGGCGCACGCACTGCGGCTGGTCGTGATTGCCGAGGGCGTCGAGACCGAGGCGCAGGCATCCATCCTGCGCGGACTGAAATGCGACCTGATGCAGGGCTACCTGTTCAGCAAGCCGGTGCCGTTCGATGCGATGGCCGACATGCTGCCGCGTGCGGCATCGGCGAACACTGTCGTGCCGTCTGCCTGAACGTCCGCGGGGCGTCTGCGGTGCAGCAAGGCTCTCGCAGACTGCTGCCGGACCACGACCCGTGCGTGCGGGTCAGGCCGCCCACTGCGGGTCGCTGCTGCCCAGCGGCACTGCCGGCGAGTCCCAGCCGGCATCGACACCCTGCACCTGCAGCGGCCAGCGCAGCCGGCGCGCCGGGCCCCAGATCGTCTGCTCCGTCTGTGGCGACCAATCCTCTTGCGTCTCCGGTGCGAGCGCCTGCAGCGCGC
>JACKLL010000025.1 GCA_024235935.1 Rhodoferax sp.
GTCGTGCTCGAGAACATCACGCGCTACATCGAGCAAGGCCTGTCGCCGCGCGAGGCGGCGCTGCGCGGCTCGCGCGAAATCGGCTTCACCGTGGTGTCGATCAGCCTGAGCCTGATCGCGGTGTTCATCCCGATCCTGATGATGGGCGGCATCGTGGGGCGGCTGTTCCGCGAGTTTGCCGTCGTGCTGTCGGTGGCCATCCTGATATCGATGGTGGTGTCGCTGACCACGACGCCGATGATGGCCTCGGTGCTGCTGCGCCCGCAAAGTCCGAAAGCCCGGGGTGGGGTGGTTGCGCGCGCGCTGGCGCGGGCCAACCGCAGCCTGATGCGGGGCTACCGCCGCAGCCTGGCCTGGACGCTGCGCCACCAGCCGGTGGCGATCGTGGCGCTGCTGGCGGTGGTGGCGCTCAATGTCGACCTGTACGCCACCATCCCCAAGACATTTTTCCCGCAGCAGGACACCGGAACCATCGTCGGCGGTGTGCAGGCCGACCAGGGCAGTTCGTTCCAGATCATGCAAAAGCGGCTCGACACCTTCATGGCCATCGTGCGCGACGACCCGGCCGTCGCCGGCGTCAACGGTTTCACCGGCGGTGCGCGCGTGAATTCGGCCAGCCTGTACATCACGCTCAAGCCGCTGGCCGAGCGCAAGGCCTCGGTCGATCAGGTGATTGCCCGGCTGCGCGCGCAGCTGGCGCATGAACCCGGTGCCAACCTGTTCCTGGTGCCGGTGCAGGACATCCGCATCGGCGGGCGGCAGTCCAATGCGCAGTACCAGTACACGCTGATGGCCGACGAACTGGCCGACCTGCGCGAATGGGAGCCGCGGGTGCGCCAGACCTTGTCGCAGCTGCCCGAACTCGCCGACGTCAACACCGACCAGCAGGACAAGGGCGCGCAGACCTCGCTGGTGGTCGATCGCGATGCCGCGGCGCGGCTGGGCGTGTCGATGGCCACCATCGACAGCACCTTGAACAACGCCTTCGGACAGCGCCAGGTCGGCGTGATCTACAACCCGCTGAACCAGTACCGGGTGGTGATGGAGCTGGCGCCGGAATTCCTGCAGGGGCCGCAGACCTTGCGCGGCCTGTATATGACCGGCAAGGGCGGTGCCCAGGTGCCGCTGGCGTCGTTTGCGCGCATGGAGACCACCAACACGCCGCTGTCGGTCAATCACCAGAGCGGCGGGCCGGCCTCGACGGTCAGCTTCAACCTGCCGCTGGGCGTGTCGCTGTCGCAGGCGACCGAGGCCATCGACACGGCGGTGCACAAGCTGGGCATGCCGGTGTCGGTGCGCGGCAGCTTCCAGGGTGCGGCCAATGCGTTCCAGAAGTCGCTGTCGACGCAGCCCGTGCTGATCGGTGCGGCGCTGGTGGCGATCTACTTGGTGCTGGGCATGCTGTACGAGAGCCTGGTGCACCCGATCACCATCCTGTCGACATTGCCGTCGGCCGGCGTCGGCGCGCTGATCGCGCTGCAACTGTTCGACACGCCGTTCTCGATCATTGCGCTGATCGGCATCATCCTGCTGATCGGCATCGTCAAGAAGAACGCGATCATGATGATCGACTTCGCGATTGCCCGCCAGCGCCATGGCCAGGTCAGTGCCGGTGCGGCCATCTTCCGCGCTGCCCGGCTGCGCCTGCGGCCGATCCTGATGACCACGCTGGCGGCGATCTTCGGCGCGGTGCCGCTGGCGCTGGGCACCGGCGACGGCGCCGAACTGCGCCAGCCGCTGGGTATCGCCATCGTGGGTGGCCTGATCCTGAGCCAGTTACTGACCCTGTACACGACACCGGTGGTGTTCGTGCTGATGGACCGGCTGCGCAGCCGCAGGCCCGCCCGTCCACCCGTCGCCCCGGCCTGGCCGGCCCCGGTACCTGACCCTGGTTGAACGCATGCGTACTGCCTCCATCCCTCTGTTGCTGAGCCTGTTGCTGAGCGCCTGCGCGGCGCCCCGCCCGCAGCCGCCCGCCCCCGAGCTTGCACCGACCGCCTACAAGGAAACTGGTGTGTGGAAACATGCCGATGGCGCCGCCGCTGTGGCGCCGGTTCCCGATGACTGGTGGACCTTGTTCCACGACCCGGTGCTGGACGACTTGCAGCAGCGCCTGGTGGTGGGCAACCAGAATCTTCGACTGGTGCTTGCCCAGATGGCCAATGCCCGTGCGCTGCGCGATGCCAGCCGCAGCGCCACCTTGCCGACCGTGTCCGTGGGGGCGGGTGCCACGCGCAATGCCACTGCGTCGGGCACGACTGCGAGCAGTGCCCAGAACCCCTCCAACAGCCTGTCGCTGAGCGCAAGCGCCGCGTGGGAGCTCGACCTGTGGGGGCGGCTGGAGACCGCCACGCAAGCGGCACAGGCGAGCTACCAGGCCAGCGCCGACGACCTTGCGTCTGCGCGCCTGTCTGCCAGCGCCACGCTGACCCAAACCTACCTGGCCATGCGGGCGGCCGAGGCCCAGCGGGCATTGCTGGAGCGCAGCACCATCGCCTACGAACGCAGCCTGGCCTTGACACAGGCCCGCTACGACGCCGGCGTGGCTGCGCGCAGCGATGTGCTGCAGGCGCAGATCCAGCTGGCGAATGCCCAGGTCCAGCAACGCGAAGCCAGCGTCCAGCGGGCCCAGCTGGAGCATGCCATCGCGGTCCTGCTGGGGTTGGCACCTTCGGCCCTGACGCTGGCGCCGACGGGCGCGCTGCCAGCGCTGCCCGAGGTGCCGCAGATGCTGCCCTCGACCTTGCTCGAGCGTCGCCCCGACATTGCGGCTGCGCAGCGGCGGGTGGCGGCGGCCTATGCCCAGATCGGCGTGGCCGACGCTGCCTTCTTTCCGTCCATCGGACTGTCGGCCACGGCCGGACTGCGTGATGCGGCCTTGGCCCATCTCATCAGTGCCCCCAACCTGTTCTGGTCGCTGGGGGCGTCCGTGGCGCAGTCGGTGTTCGACGGTGGCCAGCGCAAGCTGGCCAGTGCGCAGGCGCGTGCCAGTGCCGACCAGGTCACTGCCAGCTATCGCCAGGTCGTGCTCACCGCGCTGCAGGAGGTCGAGGACAACCTGGTGCTGCTGGAACAACTGCGGCTGGAGTCGCAGTTGCAGCAGCAGGCCTTGCAGGCCGCGCAGCGCAATCTCGACATCACGCAGGCGCAGTACCGCGCCGGTACCGTCAGCTATCTCAGCGTCGTGACGGCGCAAAACGCAGCGCTGGGCGCGGAGTCGACCAGCCTGTCGGTGCACAACCGGCAATTGGCGGCGGTGAATCTGTTGCTCAAGAATGTCGCCGGGCGCTGGCAGCCGGTGGCAGACGCTGCACGGTGAGCACACGGTGTCGCTGAAGTCCCGCCTGCGCCAGCGCGCGCGCCAGCTCGGCCCCGGCCTGATCACCGGCGCCGCGGACGACGATCCGAGCGGCATCGCCACCTATTCGCAGGCCGGCGCGCAGTTCGGCTTCGCGATGTTGTGGACCGTGGTGTTCACGCTGCCGCTGATGGCCGCGATCCAGATCGTCAGTGCCCGCATCGGCTATGTCACCCGCCGCGGCCTGACGGCCAACATGAAGGCGGCATTTCCACGGCCGGTGGTGCTGGCGGTGGTGGGCATGCTGCTGGTGGCCAACACGCTCAATATCGCTGCCGACATTGCCGCCATGGCCGAAGCCCTGCGTCTGCTGGTGGGCGGCTCGTCCCATGTGTACGCGGTGAGCTTCGGCCTGCTGTGCCTGGTGCTGCAGGTGTTTTTGCCCTACCAGCTGTACGTGCGCTGGCTCAAGTGGCTGACGCTGGCGCTGCTGGCGTATGTGGCGGTGGCCTTCATGCTCCGGCTCGACGGGTGGCAGCTGCTGGTGCAGATCGTGCGGCCGCAGTTCCCGCCTGGCGTCAGTGGGCACGATGTGCTGCTGATGGTGGTGGCGGTGTTCGGCACCACCATCAGCCCCTATCTGTTCTTCTGGCAGGCCGCGCAGGAGGTCGAGGAAGCGGGCAATGGCCCGGCGCATTCGGCCAGCAAGGTCCGGCACCACCTGCAGCGCATCAAGTTCGACACGATTGCCGGCATGACGTTCTCCAACCTGATCGCCTTCTTCATCATCCTGAGCACCGCCGCCACCTTGCACGCGGCCGGCGTGACCGATATCCAGACCTCGGCGCAGGCGGCCCAGGCTCTGCGTCCGATTGCCGGCGACTTTGCGTTCCTGCTGTTCGGCCTGGGCATCATCGGCACCGGCATGCTGGCGGTGCCGGTGCTGGCCGGTTCGGCCGCCTATGCCTTTGCCGAGGTGGCCGGCTGGCGCGGCAGCCTGAGCCTGCGGCTGGACAACGACGAAGGCAAGGGCTTTTATGGCGTCATCGCGGCCGCGACGATCGGTGGCGTGCTGCTGTGCTTCACACCGATGGACCCGGTGCGCGAGCTGTTCTGGTCCGCCGTGCTCAACGGCGTGATTGCGGTGCCGATCATGGTCGTGATGATGTTGCTGGCCTCGCGCCGCGCTACCATGGGGGCCCACGTGATCGGCGCCCGGTTGCGCTGGCTGGGCTGGCTGGCGACTGTCGTGATGGCACTGACGGTCATGGCGATGTTGTTCACCTTGTGATGGAGTTCCGCCGCGTCCGATGAGATCCCTGATGCAGCCGATTCGTGCCCGTCCCCGGTTGGTGATTGCGGTTTTGGCGGGCGCCTTCGTCGCGGCCGCACTGCCCTCGGCCATGGGGCTGGTCACCCGGGGACTGTTCGGCTGGAACGCGGGTGTATGGCTCTATCTGGTGCTGGTTGTCATGATGATGCTGCGCGCTGACCATTCGCACCTGCGGCGCGTGGCGGCGGCACGGGCCGAAGGTGCGCCGGTGGTGATGCTGGTCGTGGTGCTGGCCGCGATGGTCAGCCTTGCGGGCATCGTGGCCGAGCTTTCGGCAGCCAAGGTGACGGGTACCACCCACGCCTGGCCGCACCTGTTGTTTGCGCTGGTCACGGTGGTGGGTTCGTGGATGTTGATCCCGATCGATTTCACGCTGACCTATGCCAGCCTGTACTATGCGGCCGACACGCCTGGGCTCATTTTCCCTGACCGCGACCCGGCATTCGAGCCGCATTACAGCGACTTCCTGTATTTCGCCTTCACCATCGCAGTGGCCGCGCAAACCGCCGACATCGCCGTCGCCTCACCCGCCATGCGACGCCTGGTGCTGCTGCACGCCATCGTCTCGTTCGCCTTCAACACCGCAATCCTCGCCTTCGCGATCAACGTGGCTGCAGGCATGTTCTAAACCTGGTGTGCCAGACCAATAAATTGCGCAGCAATTTTTGCTCTGGCACCCACATTTCGTCGGATGTCGGCTGTCCACCTGGTGTGCCAGACCAATAAACAAGCGCAGCAATTTTTGCTCTGGCACCCACATTTCGTCGGATGTCGGCTGTCCGCATCACCGCTTGCACCCGCAAGGTCAGCGCGGCGTTTTTCGCCGGCGCCAGTAGCGCCAGGCCCCATGGCCGAGCCCGGCCAGCACGATCAGCGCCAGCACCACTTCCTCGATCCGGTGCAGGTCGTCGAACACCCACTGCAGCGCGTTGCCGAACTGGTAGCCCAGCGTGGTGATCAGCAAGGCCCAGACCATGGCGCCCACGATGTTGAGCCAGGCAAAACGCCATGGCGCGACCCGCAAGGCGCCGATGGCGATCGGGCCGGCCACGCGCAGCCCGTACAGAAATCGGATGCTCAGGATCAGCGTCACGTGGTGGCGTGCGAGCAGGCCCTGGACCCGCGGTATCTGCCGGCCCAGGCTGGGAAAGCGCAGGAACAGTGCATCGCCATGGCGCCGGCCGAGCCAGAAGAACATCTGGTCGCCCAGGGTGCTGGCCACGAAGGCCACGGCGGCCACCTGTTCGAACTGCAGCATGCCGCGGTGGGCCGCAAAGCCGGCCAGCAGCAGCACCGTTTCGCCTTCGAGAAAGCAGCCGATGAATACGGCCCAGTAGCCGTAGTCGGCGATCAGCGCGGAGAGGTTCATGGCGGGCGTTCGGCGCGGGCAGGGCGCCCTTGTGCGCCTATTGTGCCGGCAAGGCGGGAAAGGCCACCTGCGCCGACAGGCCGCCCAGCTGCTGCGACTGGCCCAGTGTCAGCCGCGTACCGTGGCGCAGCGCGATTGCACGGGCAATCGACAGGCCCAGTCCACTGCCGGTCGCTGCCTGGTGCTCGCCCCGCACAAAGCGCTCGAACATGCGCTCGCGCTGCGCGTCGGGGATGCCGGGCCCCGAGTCCTCGACCGCCCACACGGGCCGGCCGTCCCGCAGATGCACCGCCAGCGTGACACGGCCGTTGTCCGGTGTGTACTTGATCGCGTTTTCCAGCAGGTTGCGCAGCAGGATGGACAGGCCGTCGGCATCGCCTTCGACCCAGCCTGGCGCGGTTCCGTGCAGCGTCAGCATGATCGACCGGGCCTGGGCCAGGGGCTGCAACTCGCGCACGATCGGTTCCGACAAGGCCAGCAGGTCGATACGCCGCCGCGTGCCGGTCGACGGATGCGCCGACTCCTGGCGTGCCAGCACCAGCAGTTGCTGCATCAACGCGATGGCCCGGTCCACTCCCTGATTCAGGCGCGTCACCGCCTGTTGCTGGGCCTGGGGGTCGCTGGTACGTGCCAGCGACTGGGCTTGCAGCTTCAGCGCTGTCAGCGGTGAGCGCAATTCGTGGGCGGCATTGGCAACGAAGGCGCGCTGGGCATCGAAGCTGTCATGCAGGCGGCCGAACAGCAGGTTGATCTCCTGCACCAGTGGCTGCACTTCCTCGGGCAGGCCCGCCTCGGGCAGCGCGGTCAGGTCGTCGGCCGCGCGGGCCGCGACCTGCTGGCGGGTCCGCTCCAGCGGCGCCAGCGAGCGGTTGATGAGCCACCACAAGACCAGCATCAGCAGCGGCGCGACGATGGCCATCGGCAGCAAGGCACGGGCCGCGAGCGTGCGGGCGCGGGACAGGCGGTCGTCCATGTTCTGCGCGATCTGTATCGTCTGCAGTGGCGTCTGCACCGAGAACACACGGTAGCGTGTGCCCTTGTGCGTCACGTCGGTGAAACCCAGCACGGCGCGTGGTGGCAACACGACGCGGCTGGACTGGAACACATGGGTGCCGTCGGCCGACCAGATCTGGATCACGTAGCCGGCGTCTTCGCCCGGTGCCGTGTCCAGTTGCAGTCCCGGCAGTGCCGGCCCGCCGCGCAGGCTGTTGGCCATCTGCTGCAGGTGGTAGTCGAACAGTGTGTCGGCCTGCGCCAGTGCGCTGCGGTAGGCGGACGCGCCCTGGAAAACGGCGCCGATCAGGATGGCCGCCATCACCGATACCAGCAGCCGCCGGCGCAGCGAATGGGTTCCCGGTGCGGCGGGTGCCTTCATGGCGCAGGAATCGTGTAGCCCAGTCCGCGCACGGTCTCGATCACCGTGCTGCCCAGCTTCTTGCGCAGGCCGTGGATGAAGACTTCCACCGCGTTGCTGCTGACCTCGTCCTTCCAGCCATAGAGCTTGTCCTCGAGCTGGCTGCGCGAATAGACGACGCCGGGTCGGGCCATCAGCACTTCCAGCACTGCCCATTCGCGCGCGGACAACTGGATCGACTCCGTGGTCTTGCCGTCCGCCCCCAGTCGCAGCGCTTCGCGTGTGATCGGATTGAGGCGCAGACCATGCAGTTCGCGCACCGAGTCGGCCTGGCCCTGGCTGCGCCGGATCAGCGCCCGGATGCGGGCCAGCAATTCGTCCAGGTCATAGGGTTTGAGAACGTAGTCGTCGGCACCGGCATCGAGGCCGGCGACCCGGTCCTGTACCGCATCGCGGGCGGTGACGATCAGCACCGGCGTGGCATTGCGGCGCGCCCGCAGCCGGCGCAGCACCTCGACCCCGTCCAGCCGGGGCAGCCCCAGGTCGAGCAGTACCAGATCGTAGGTTTCGCTCAAAAGCGTGGTGTCGGCCATCTCGCCGTCGCGCACCCAGTCGACCGCGAAATGCTCGGCGCGCAGCACGTCGCGCACCGCCTCTCCGATCATGGTGTCGTCTTCGACCAGCAGCAAGCGCATGGTGTTTCCCGTCCTTGCGGGCAACCGCTGCCCGCCTTGCGATTGTCGATCGGGCCGCTTAGCGACGGCTTAACGTGCGTGGCTTGCGCCCGGCAGGCATCGGGTGCATGGGGCCGGCGCGGCGTCCGGCCGCGCGCGATCAGGGCGCGTCGACGCCGATCAAATTCGCCAGTGCGGCGGTGTCCATCGAGCCGCCACGGGTGGCCAGTTGTCCGGTGCGGGCATTCTTGACCACGGTGAAAGGCACGCCTTCCAGGCCGAGATTGGTGAACAGCTTGGTGTTGCTGTCGACGGACTGCTTGGCCTCGTCGGTCACGCCGGTGCCGGCGCCGATGCCACCTTTGCCTGCCGTCAACGATGCCTCGTGTTCGGCCATCGCCGCGGCGGGATCGGCGGACGACAGCAGGGTGGCGCCCTGGGCGGAGCTGGTGGCGTTGATCAGCCCGACCGGCATCCAGACGAAGCGCGCCTTCTTCTGCAACGGAATCGATGCGTTCCACAGATGGGCGCAATGCGGGCATTGGGGGTCGAAGAACACGTAGACGACCGTGTTGCTCATCATCGACCCGACATTGAAACCCTTGCCTTCGCTGGAGACGATCTCGACGCTGGGCGCACGCCGGGCCTGCTCGGATGTGGCGGCCGGCGCACTGCTGGCGGTGCTGCCGGTGCTGGCTTCTTCGGTCTTGGAGCATGCGCCCAGGGCCAGGGTGACAGCCAGCAGGGCTGGCAACAGGAAGCGGTTACGTTTCATGGCGGAATGGCTTTCTTCAGGTCGGTTGCAAGTCGGAATCGGTGGCGGGAGCTTCAGGCCAGGCGCTGGCGGTGCCGTGCGACCTGGGCACGGACCTGGTCCGGCGCCGTGCCGCCCAGGATGTTACGGGCCTGCATCGAGCCACGCAGGCTCAGCACTGCATAAACATCCTGTTCGATGCGGGCATTGAAGCCTTGCAGCACCTGCAGCGGCAGCTCGGCCAGGTCGACGCCCTGGTCAATGGCGGTCTTGACGGCGTGGGCCACGGTTTCATGGGCGTCGCGGAACGGCAGGCCCTTGCGGGTCAGGTAGTCGGCCAGGTCGGTGGCGGTGGCGTAGCCACGGCGGGCTGCACGCTCCATGGCTTGCGGACGCACGGTGATGCCCTGCACCATTTCGGCGAAGATGCGCAGCGTGTCCTTGAGCGTGTCCACGCTGTCGAACAGCGGCTCCTTGTCTTCCTGGTTGTCCTTGTTGTAGGCCAGCGGCTGGCCCTTCATCAGCGTGATCAGGCCCATCAGATGCCCGACCACGCGGCCGGTCTTGCCGCGGGCGAGCTCGGGCACGTCCGGGTTCTTCTTCTGCGGCATGATGGAACTGCCGGTGCAGAACCGGTCGGCGATGTCGATGAAGCCGAAGCTCTGGCTCATCCACAGCACCAGCTCCTCGCTCAGGCGGCTGAAATGCACCATGCACAGCGCGGCTGCGGCGGTGAACTCGATCGCGAAGTCGCGGTCGCTGACCGCGTCCAGGCTGTTCTGGCACACGCCATCCATGCCCAGGCTGGCTGCGACGCGCTCGCGATCGAGCGGATAGCTGGTACCGGCGAGCGCTGCGGCGCCCAGCGGCAGCCGGTTGACCCGCCGACGCGCGTCGGCCATGCGCTCGGCGTCGCGCGAGAACATTTCGACGTAGGCCAGCATGTGATGGCCGAAGGCGACCGGTTGCGCGACCTGCAGATGGGTGAAGCCCGGCAGGATGACGTCGGCGTTCTTTTCGGCCAGGTCGACCAGGGCGATCTGCAACAGTCGCAGCAGGTCGGCAATGGCGTCGATCTCGTCGCGCAGCCACAGGCGCACGTCGGTGGCCACCTGGTCATTGCGCGAGCGGCCGGTATGCAGGCGCTTGCCGGCGTCGCCGGCCAGTTGCGTCAGCCGGGCCTCGATGTTCAGGTGCACGTCTTCGAGGTCCAGCTTCCACTCGAAGCTGCCCGCTTCGATCTCGGTCGCGATGGTCTGCATGCCGGCGACGATGGCCGCATGGTCCCGCGCACTGATGATGCCCTGGTGGCACAGCATTTCGGCATGGGCCAGCGAGCCGGCAATGTCGACCCGCCACAGGCGCTTGTCGAAGAACACGCTCGAGGTATAGCGCTTGACGAGGTCGCTCATGGGCTCGGAGAACAGCGCGGACCACGCAGCCGATTTGTTGTCGAGTTGGTTCTGGGACATGGAATGGGATGGTTGGCCGGGCCAGGATCTGGTCCGAAGGGTGCAAGATCACCAATAATCAGGTCAACAACCTGGTACATGATGAAAGACAGCGAGATTTTATCGACCTTTCACGAACTCGATGCACGGCGCGCGCGTACAGCGCCGTCCCGGCCGCTGATCTTCGACGCCTGCCAGTTGGGTGTGCTTCTGCGCGCTGTGCTGTTTGTCGAACTGGTGATGGCCATCGGGGCCTTGTTCGGCGTGTCCTCGGTATTCGACTGGGGACTGCGCCTGGCCGTCCTGACCGGAGCGGCCTTGCCCGGGACCCTGGCATGGCTGGTCGTGGCCTGCTTCAGCAAAAACCTGATCGCCCGGCTGCCCACCAGCTGGCAATACGCGGCGGGCGTGTTGCTGGGTGCACTGGCCGGACTGTACGGCTGTGCCATGGTCGTGCTCGCCGGACTGCTGGAGCAGGGCCCCTGGCTGGCCTGCGCCATGACAGGGGCCGCTCTGGCCGCAGCCCTGGTGGCAGCGCTGGTGATGCGGATGCGGGCCCGCACGCCGGCCGATACCGCGGCGCGCCTGTCGGAGCTGCAGTCGCGGATCCGCCCTCATTTCCTGTTCAATACGCTCAACAGCGCCATTGCGCTGGTGCGCGCGGAGCCTGCCAAGGCCGAGACGCTGCTGGAGGACCTCAGTGACCTGTTCCGGCATGCGCTGGTCGAACAGGGTGAGGCAGTGACGCTGGCCGAGGAGGTCGAACTGGCGCGCCGCTACCTGGCGATCGAGCAGGTCCGTTTCGGTGAGCGGCTTCAGCTGGAGTGGGATCTGGATCCGGGCGCCGAGCGTGCGCTGCTGCCGCCGCTGCTGTTGCAGCCGCTGGTGGAGAACGCCGTCCACCATGGCGTGGAGCCCAGCGATGCCGGAGCCACCGTGCGCATTTCGACCCAGCGGCGCGGGACGGTGGTCGTCATCAAGGTGACCAACACGGTGCCGGCCGGTGCAGGTGCACCCGGACACGGACTGGCGCTGGACAATGTGCGCGATCGGCTGCGCCTGTTGCACGATGTGCAGGGGCGGTTCAGCAGCGGCCTGGTCGACGGGGTTTACCAGGTGCGGATGGAGGTGCCGGTATGAGACGCTGGCGCGGTGCCGTCAACGCGGGTGTCCACGTGCAGCAGCGTCGCCCGAGCGCCGGTCGTGCATGGACAGGGAATACGTGATGGCTATCAAGGCATTGATCGTCGACGATGAAGCGCTGGCCCGCACGCGCATGCGAAGCCTGCTGCAGGATTGCGCCTTGCCCAAGGTCGAGGTCGGCGGCGAGGCGGCCAATGCAGGGCAGGCGCTGGCGCTGCTGGCGCAGCATTCCTTTGACGTCGTGCTGCTGGATATCCATATGCCGGGCACCGACGGTCTGGCGCTGGCCCACCAGCTCACCGGCAGGGCGGATGCACCCGCGGTGGTGTTCGTCACCGCCCACGCCGGGCACGCGCTGCGGGCCTTTGATCTGGAGGCCATCGACTATGTGACCAAACCGGTGCGGCTGTCGCGCCTGGTACTGGCGCTGCAAAAGGTCGAGCGGCGCCTGGCGGCCAGCCGGGCCCTGTTGCCGGAGACGGCAGCGCCGGCGCTGACCATCCAGGATCGCGGCCGTACCGAGCGCGTGCCCTTGTCGGAGGTCATCTACCTGAAGGCCGAGCTCAAGTACGTGACCGTGCGCACCAAGGAGCGCAATCTGATCCTGGACGGTGCCCTCAACGAACTGGAGGAGCGCCACAGCGCGTACTTCGTGCGCATCCATCGCAATGCGCTGGTGGCGCGCTGGCGGGTGCGCGCGCTGGAAAAGCACTTCGACGAGGAGGAGGGCGAAGGCTGGGCGGTGCGCCTGCAAGGCGTCGACGAATTGCTGGCAGTATCGCGACGCCAGCTGTCGGTGGTGCGCGAACTGCTCAACAACCCGTCCTGACGCGCGCACCGCAGCGGGCCGTGCGCGTGTGCCGATCAGCCGGTGTTGCGCAAGCCGGCCGCGATGCCGTTGATCGAAATATGGATGCCGCGCCGCTGGCGGTCATCGATCTGTCCGGCGCGGTGGCGCCGGATCAGCTCGATCTGCAAGTGGTGCAGCGGGTCGATGTACGGGAAGCGATGGCGGATCGAGCGCTGCAGCGCCGCGTTGTTGGCCAGCCGGTGCTTGTCACCGGTGATCTGCGCCAGCGCGGTCGAGGTCAGGTGCCATTCGGTCTCGATCGCGACCATGATCTTCTTGCGCAGCCGGCTGTTGGACACCAGCTCGGCATAGCGCGATGCCAGCGCCAGGTCGCTCTTGGCCATGACCATGTCCATGTTGGACAAAAGGGCGCGGAAGAACGGCCACTGGCGCTCCATTTTCTGCAGCAGCGCCATGCGCTCCTTGCGCGAGTCCGGCCCGGGCGCATGCAGGAATTCACTGATGGCCGAGCCGAAGCCGTACCAGCCCGGCAGCGTCAGCCGGCACTGGCCCCAGCTGAAGCCCCAGGGAATCGCGCGCAGGTCCTCGATCGCCTGCGAGGGCTTGCGCGAGGCCGGCCGAGAGCCGATGTTGAGTTCGGCAATCTCGCGGATCGGCGTGGCGCCGAAGAAGTATTCGGTGAAACCCGGTGTCTGGTAGACCAGCTTGCGGTAGGCCGCCATGCTCGAGGTCGACAAGGCGGCGGCGGTGTCCAGGAACACCCGCGGTACCGGCTTGGCCGCCGGCATCAGCGTGGCTTCCAGCGTGGCGGCCACCAGGGTTTCCAGATTGCGCCGTCCGATGTCCGGGTTGGCGTACTTGCTGCCGATGACCTCGCCCTGTTCGGTCAGGCGGATCTGTCCGCGCACGGTGCCCGGCGGTTGGGCCAGGATGGCCTGGTAGCTCGGTCCGCCGCCACGTCCGACCGTGCCGCCGCGGCCGTGGAACATGCGCAGCCGGATCGGCGCCTGGCCTGGCGTGGCTTCGGACAGCTCGTCGAACAGCGCCACCAGGGCCACTTCGGCCAGATAGAGCTCCCAGTTGCTGGTGAAGATGCCGCCATCCTTGTTGCTGTCGGAGTAGCCCAGCATGATGTCCTGCTCGGCGCCGCTGCGCCGCACCAGGTCATGGATGGCGGGCAGGGCATAGAAGTCGCGCATGATGCCGGCGGCGTTGCGCAGGTCTTCGATGGTCTCGAACAGCGGCACGACGATCAGGTCGGTGCGCGGTGCGCGGTCCAACGTGTCGTGCATCAGGCCGGTTTCCTTCTGCAGCAGCAATACCTCCAGCAGGTCGCTGACCGTCTCGGTGTGGCTGATGATGTAGTGTCGCAGCGACTCCTGTCCGAACCGGGTCAGCATCTCGCGGGCACAGCGGAAGATGGCCAGCTCGTCCTGCACCAGACTGGAATAGCCGTGTTCGAGCACCTGCAGCGGCCGCGCGTCGCGCAGCAGCTTCAGCAGGACCTGCTGCTTGGCCGATTCATCGAGCTGGGCATAGTCGGGCTCCACGCGGGCAACCGCCAGCAGCTCGGCGACGACGAGTTCGTGCTTGTCCGAACTCTGGCGCAGGTCGACGGTCGCCAGGTGAAAGCCGAACACGTCGACCGCACGGATCAGCGGACGCAGCCGCTGCTCGACCAGCACACCGCTGTGGTTCTCCATCAGCGAGGCTTCGATCGTGCGCAGATCGGCGATGAAGGCCTGCGCGTTCGGATACGGGTTCTGCGGTGCCACCGCATGGCGCGCGGCCTCGCCGCCGGTGAGGTCCTTGAGCGTGGCGGCCAGCCGTGCGTAGATGCCGGTCAGCGCCAGCCGGTAGGGTTCGTCCTGGCGGTGTTCGTTGGTGTCGGGCGAGCGTGCGGCCAGCGCCTTCATGTCTGCCGAGCATTGGGCCAGGATGGCGGAGACCGACAACTCACCGCCCAGCAGGTGTACTTCGGTCAGGTAGTGGCGCAGCGCCACTTCGGCCTGGCGCTTGAGGGCATGCGACAGCGTCTGTGCGCTGACGTTCGGATTGCCGTCGCGATCGCCGCCGATCCACTGGCCCATGCGCAGAAAGCTGTGGATGTTGCGCTGGCCCAGCTCGCGCTCCAGCTCGGCATACAGGCGGGGAATCTCGCGCAGGAAGGTGGCCTCGTAGTAGCTCAGCGCGTTTTCGATCTCGTCGGCGACGGTCAGCTTGGTGAAGCGCAGCAGCCGGGTCTGCCACAGCTGCGTGACGCGGGCGCGGATCAGCGCTTCGTTGCGCGCCAGTTCGCGCGGTGTCAGCGCGTCCTTGTGGGACTGCGTGGCCAGGGCCTGCACCCGGATCGCGTCACGGGCCGTGAGCAGCTGCGCAATGCCACGCTCCGCATCCAGGATGCTCTTGCGCTGGACTTCGGTCGGGTGCGCCGTCAGCACGGGCGATACGAAGCTGCCAGCCAGGGTGCTGACGATGGTGGAGGGCGCAACGCCCGCCCAGCGCAGCCGCGACAGCGCAACGTCGATGCTGCCTTCCTGGGTATTGCCGGCGCGCTCATGAAAGGCCCGGCGGCGGATGTGGTGGCGGTCTTCCGCAAGGTTGACCAGATGGCTGAAATAGGTGAACGCGCGAATCACGCTGACGGTCTGGTCGCCGCTGAGGCTGACCAGCAGCTTCTTCAGCGCCCGGTCCGCATCGTGGTCGGCATGGCGCCGGAATGCGACCGACAGCTTGCGGATCTGCTCGATGAGGTCGAATGCGGCATCGCCGTCCTGGTCACGGATCACGTCGCCCAGAATCCGACCGAGCATGCGAATGTCTTCCACCAGGGGACGTTCGTTTTCGCGGGCGCGGCGGGTGGTTTCGGTTTGTGCTTTCGGCGTCATGGATGGGAAGAGGAAGTGGGGCGGTCGGGTACAGGGCCATGCTAGCATCGCTGCGCCCCCTGTGATTACCAACCGGTTACGACTTTGACCCAGCCAGCGCGCCCCCCTCTTGTCATCGCCACCCGCGAGAGCCGACTGGCCTTGTGGCAGGCCCGCCATGTGCAGCAACGTCTCGAGGCGCTCGGTCATCCGGTGCAATTGCTGGGCATGACCACCCGTGGCGACCAGATCCTGGACCGCACCTTGAGCAAGGTTGGCGGCAAGGGCCTGTTCGTCAAGGAACTGGAGACCGCGCTTGCCCAAGGGCAGGCCGATCTGGCGGTGCATTCGCTCAAGGACGTGCCGATGCAGTTGCCCGAAGGTTTCGCGCTGGCCTGCGTCATGGAGCGCGAAGACCCGCACGATGCCTGGGTTTCCAATCATTGCGCCACGCTGGCCGACTTGCCGCCCGATGCGGTTGTCGGTACCTCCAGCCTGCGGCGCATGGTCTTGTTGCGCGACATGCTGGCGCGGATGGGGCGCCAGGACGTGCGTATCGAACCGCTGCGCGGCAACCTGGACACGCGCCTGCGCAAGCTCGACGATGGTGCCTACGCGGCCATCGTGCTGGCCGCTGCCGGCCTCAAGCGGCTGGAGCTGGAAACCCGCATTCGCCAGGTCTTCACGGCGCAGCAGATGCTGCCGGCGGCCGGGCAGGGCGCATTGGGGATCGAGGTCCTGTCCGACCGGCAGGACCTGATCGATGTCCTGGCGCCCTTGTCGCACCGGCCGAGCTGGTGGGTGGTGGCGGCCGAACGGGCCGTCAGTCGCGCCATGGGCGGGAGCTGCTCGATGCCGCTGGCGGCCCATGGGGTCTGGCAGGGGGACACGCTGAAGCTCGAAGCCGCCTGGGGCGACGCCGAACCGGCGGCGGGCGCATCGCCGCCACTGGTGCGCGCGCACGGTCAGCAAAAGGTCACATCGCTGGAGCAGGCCGAACGGCTGGGGTCCTCGGTGGCGCAACAGTTGCTTGAACGCGGGGCTCAGGGCCCTTCGGCGTCTGCCTGACGGGCCTTGCCGACACCATGCGCGTCGTCGTCACCCGTCCGCCGGACGCCGCGGCGCGGTGGGTTCAGGCACTGGTCCTGCAGGGCATCGACGCCGTCAGCCTGCCGCTGATCGAGATCGGCCCGGTCGCGGATGGCGCGGCCATTCAGGCGGCTCGGCGGGATATCGGCCAGTATGCGGCCGTGATGTTCGTCAGTGCTGCGGCCGTCGATCATTTTTTTTCCGGTCCGCCCGACATTGCCGCCGCCTGGCCGCGGACAGGCGCACCACGGGCCTGGGCACCGGGTCCCGGCACGGCATCGGCACTGCAAGGCCTTGGCGTGCCCCGGCAGCAGATCGATGCGCCGGCACCGGACAGCAGCCAATTCGACTCCGAGGCGCTCTGGCAGCAGGTTGGCAGCACGGTGCGGCCCGGGCAGCGGGTGCTGGTGGTGCGCGGCGCGCAGGGCAAGCGCGATGTGCCGGCGCAGGACGACCGCCCCGATCGGGGCCAGGGTCGGGAATGGCTGGCCCGGCAGCTGGCCGCCCAGGGCGCGCAGGTTGACTATCTGGTGGCCTACCGCCGGATGCCGCCCCAGGCGGACCGGCTGCGCCAGGCGATGGCCGATCTCGGCCTGATGGCGCCGGCGCTGTGGTTGTTCACCAGTTCGCAGGCCATCGACAACCTCGCGCAGGCCTGGCCAGGCCATGACTGGTCGGCTTCGCGGGCGCTCGTGACACACCCGCGGATCGCCGCGGCCGCGCGTGCCGCCGGTTTCGGTGTGGTGCAGGAGTCACGCCCGGCGCCGGCCGACGTGATCGCATCGATAAAATCCCTCCCATGAACCCGCCAGCCAACACCCAGACGACAGCCGAACCGGGTGTTGCCCCGCCACCCGGTTCGACGGCCGCCGCACCGGCATCTGACGCAGCGGCGCGCGTTGCAGCCGACAGCGCTGGCGAACTGCCGACCCTGCGCTACTCGCCGCTTGCCATCGTGGCGCTGGTCGTCGCGGCCGTGGCGATGGCTGGTTCCGTGATGGTCTGGCAGCGTCTGTCTGCCACCCAGGAGCAACTGGCGCGCCAGAGTGGCGAGTCGGCTATGCACGCCGCCGAGGCCCGTGCCAGCGCCAAGGCGGCGCAGGACCTGTCGCGCGAGACAGCTGCACGGCTGGCGGTGGCCGAAGTCCGTCTAAGCGAGGTTGCCGTGCAGCGCAACCAGCTCGAAGGCCTGATCCAGAGCATTTCACGCTCCCGGGACGAGAACCTGGTGGTCGACATCGAGTCGGCAGTGCGCCTGGCCCAGCAGCAGGCGCAACTGACCGGCAGTGTCGAGCCGCTGGTGGCGGCCCTGCGTTCGGCCGACCAACGCATCGCCCGTGCAGCGCAGCCGGGTCTGGCCCAACTGCAGCGTGCGCTGGCACGTGACATCAGCCGCATCACGGCGTCGTCTTTCACCGATACGCCCAGCCTGCTGGTGCGGATCGACGAATTGCTGCGCATGTCGGACGAGTTGCCGCTGGCCAATGCCGTGGCCAATGTCAGTGCCAGCGGGTCGCTCAAGCGGCCGGATGCGCAGGCCGCGCCGGAATGGTGGCAGCGGGTGCTGGCAACGGTCGGCGAAGAGGCCAGCAAACTGCTGCGCGTGAGCCGGGTCGAGCAGCCCGAGGCGGTGTTGCTGTCGCCCGAGCAGTCGTTTTTCGTGCGCGAGAACTTCAAGCTGAAGCTGCTCAATGCGCGCCTGGGCCTGCTGGCGCGCCAGCTGGAGTCTGCGCGTGCCGACATGGCGTCGGCATCGTCGACCTTGTTCCGTTATTTCGACCCCACCTCGCGCAAGACCCAGGCTGCCGCCAGCCTGCTGCAGCAGGTGCAGGGGCAGATGAAGAATCTCGAACTGCCGCGTGTCGACGACACACTGGCGGCATTGACCGCGGCCACGGCCGGGCGTTGAGGGACTGACGCGATGCGTATCTCCCTCTGGCTGCTGGCCCTGTTTGCCGCCGCGGTGGCGGCAGCCCTCTTTGCCGGCCAGAACCCGGGATCGGTGACCGTGTTCTGGCCACCCTACCGGATCGACCTGTCGCTCAATCTGGTGCTGGTGCTGGCCTTGGCGAGCTTTCTGACGCTGCACCTGGCGCTGCGCGCCTTGTCGGCGCTGTTCGCGATCCCGCGCGAGGCGCGGATGTGGCGCCAGCGCCAGCGTGAACGCAGCATGCAGTTGTCGCTGCTCGATGCCTATTCCCAACTGGTTGCCGGCCGTTTCGTACGGGCCAAGAAGTCTGCCGAGCTGGTGCTGGAGCAGGTGCGCAACCTGGCGAGCAGCGACGACAAGCTGAGCTACGCCGACCAGTTGCTGACAACCTCCCATTTGCTTGCGGCAGAGGCGGCCCACGCATTGCAGGACCGCGGCGCACGCGAGACGCATTACCGTGCGGCGCTCGAGCATGCTGCGCGCGGTGTCAGCCCTGAGGCGGGTGAGGGCGCGCGCATGCGCGCGGCACGCTGGGCGCTGGACGATCGGGATTCGGTGGGGGCCTTGCAACTGCTCGACGACCTGGGACAGGGGGCCGGGCGGCGTGTGCTGGCGCTGCGCATGCGGCTGAAGGCGGCGCGTATGGCGGGGCGCACCGTGATGGCGATGGAGACTGCGCGTCTGCTGGCCAAGCACCATGCCTTGTCGCAGGTGGCCGCGCAGGGCGTGTTGCGCGGGCTGTCGACCGAGCTGATCGCGACAGCGTACGACCCGGCGCAGCTGATACAGGTCTGGGCCCGGCTGGAACCGGCGGAACAGGCGATGCCGGACGTCGCGCTGGCCGCCGCGCAGCGCCTGCTGGAACTGCAGGGAGACGCAGCACTCAGCCGGCAATGGCTGCTGCCGGTCTGGCAGCAGATGCTCGAGCAGCCCAGTGGGCTGGCGCAGAGCCAGCGGGTCGACGTGGTGCGGGTGCTCGAGCTCGGATTTGCCGGCGGCACCGAGACGCTGGAAGGTGAGTGGCTGACCCGTATCGAGAGCGCGCAGCTGAGCCATCCGGGGGATCCGGTGCTGCAGTACCTGGCCGGGGTGACCTGCATGCGGCTGCAGCTCTGGGGCAAGGCGCGCCAGTTGCTGCAGCAATCGCTGGTCCGCCTGCAGGATGGCGGGCTGCGCCGAGATGCGTGGCGCCAACTGGCTGCGCTCGCCGCGGAACAGGGCGACACCGAGGCTGCCACCGCGGCCTGGCGCAGCGCAGCCCAGGCCTGAGTCAGCCCACCCGGGCCCGGCGCCGTTGCCTGGCGTCCGTGGATCCGGGCGGACCGCCGGGGCCGCTGTCCTGCGCCGTCCGGCTTTGAACATGCGGTGTGCAAACGCGCTGCATGGCTATGCCGTGGGCATGCCGGTCGCGAGGAATACCAGTAGGGATACGCGTTCTGCGACCACTCCCCCGGTACACGGGTTCAGCGCCTGATGGCCCTGGGCGGCCCCCAAACAATTCAGCCCGGTTGAACCGGGCTGAAAAAAGGGAAACAAAGCATCATCCTGCGGCAACACCGCCGATGCGCCATTGCGGGCGCCGGCGGCGTTGCCGGGTGATCAGCCCGCTGAAGACTGCTCGAACGGCAGGCTCATGTTGCGCAGATCGCGCTTGGTCTCGACCAGTACCAGTGGGCCTTCGTCGACCACCGCACGCACCGGGATTTCGCGCGGAACGTGGATGGGGTCGGGTTGGGCTGCAATGGCGGCCTGGGCAAGCTTGATCTTCTCCTCGTCGGAATTGACCCAGCTCAGGCCGGATGCCTGTGCCATTTCCGCCAGCGCGTCGACGGGCAGTTCGAACGACTGCACGCGCGGCAAACCGGCCGCAGGCGCATCGACCACTGCTGTGGCAACAGCCGGAGCAGCAACTGCAGCGGGGGCTGCAACGGCAGCGGCATCGGTTTGCGCGGAGGCTGCCACATCGGCAACTGGTGCCGCAGCGGCGGTGAAGCCGTCCAGCGTCGGCTGGACCGGTTGCGCCTGTTCGCCCTGCTCGCCGGTGGCAGCGGCCACGTTGCGATCTTCGCCGCGGTTGCCCCTGCCATTGCGTTCACCACCACGTCCGCGGTCACGGCCATAGCGGTCACGCGAGCGCTTCTCCCGCGGCTCGGCGCCTTCCGCGTCCGTGCTGCCAACGGCGGCGTCGGTGCCTTGGGACATGGCCATCTGCGGTTCGACCCCGGTGCTCTCGGGTGCAGTTGCCGCGCTGTCCTCGGCCGCTTGCCCGTTCATGGTGCCGTTGTCGGCAGCCGTGTCGGTGGCCGCTGCATTGCGGTCCTGGCGTGGCCGGCGCTCGCGCTGGCGTTCGCCGCGACCTTCACGACCTTCACGACCTTCGCGACCTTCACGACCTTCACGACCTTCGCGACCTTCGCGACCTTCGCGACCTTCGCGACCTTCGCGGGGTGCCTGTGCGTCCATGCCGTCGGCCTGCGCCTGGGGTGCCGTGTTGTCGGCATTCGCATCGACAGGTGTGCGTTCGGCATCCCGATTGCGCTCGCCACGACCGCCACGGCCGCCGCGTTCACCCCGTTCGCCACGCTCGCCGCGATCACCACGGGGTGGCCGCTCTGAGCGCGCTTCGTTGCGCATGGCATCGTCGGCGCCATTGCTGCGTGGGTTGCCTTGTGGCGCGCCGGCGTCTGCCAGCATGTTGGCGTTGCCGGTTTCCGTGCGCTCACGCTGGCCGTTGCGTTCGCCGCCACGACCACCGCGACCGCCGCGGCCGCCGCGGGAGCGACCCTCGCCGCGTCCTTCACCACGTCCTTCACCACGTCCTTCACCGCGTGCGCCATCACGTCCTTCGGTGCGACGACCATCACGTCCGCCACGACCTTCGGCGCGTCCGCCTTCCTTGCCAGCCGCTGGCACAGGTGCTGACACCGGGGCCGGAGCGACCGGCTCAGGCGCGGGCGCTGCGAACAGGCTCTTGATCCAGCCCAGGAAGCCTTTTTCTGCCGGCGCCGCGGGTGCCACTGGGGCCGCAGCAGGCGCGGGCGCCGGCGTAGCGACTTGCGCCACGGGTTCGGGCTTCGGGGGCGCGACGGGCGCAGGAGCGTCCGGCAACACACCCTTGATGACCGGTGTCTGGCGGTTGGTCGGCTCCTGGGCGCGACGCGTCACCGCGGTCGGGTCTTCCACTTCGTCGGCCAGCTTGTAGGTGGCCTCGATGTTGTCCAGACGCGGATCGTCGTGCTTCAGACGCGTGAGCTTGTAGTTGGGAGTCTCCAGCGTCTTGTTGGGCACCATCAGCACATTGATGCGCTGCTTGAGTTCGATCTTGGTGATTTCGGTGCGTTTCTCGTTGAGCAGGAACGAGGCCACGTCGACCGGCACCTGGCACAAGACCGAAGCGGTGTTGTCCTTGAGCGACTCTTCCTGGATGATGCGCAGGATCTGCAGTGCCGAG
>JACKLL010000026.1 GCA_024235935.1 Rhodoferax sp.
GGCAACAACCCACAGCGTGCCGCGGCCGGTCGTTGCGGGCTGGGGGTGCAATGCAGCGGCTTCGTCCAGGCCGAATGACGCTGACGACATGGCCTCCACACGGATGCGGTCCAAAGGAAGACCACGAGGGATGGCAACCGTACTGGAGAATGAACCTGACGCGCCGCCTACGGTTCGCGAACCGCCGCCGAGGATTGGAATGCCGTCGGCATAGACGCCGATCTCGCGTACGGGCGAACCACCTGCATGCACGGTGAAGGCAACCTTGCGTGCTTCGGCATCAATCGATGTGATGCGCACCCGGGGGGCAGAGAGCGCTGCCAACGTTGGCGCCCGTCCGTTGCCGTTGGATCGTGGTACATCTGGAGCCTCGAGCGCGGCCTGCAGCAGGTCCGGCCGATACAGACTGCGCTCGAACTGCACGGCGCGCAGCAGGTCGGGTTCCTGGTCGTCACCACGATTGACGAGCCAACCCAGGTATTCGTCGCCCCCCGGTGACGACGCATAGAAACCATCGGGCCGCCACGCGATCCAGTCTCTTCCATTCACGTGCAGGAACGCGCCCAGCCGCTCGGTGCCGGTCGCGGCGTCGTACCACCGCAAGCTGCCGTCGCCGACGGCGGCGACCACGAAGCGCCCGTCCCGGCTCAGATGTACCTGGTAGGCGGGTGCGGGAAGATCCTGCTCCCAGACGATGCGCGCCGAAGCATCCGCCACCAACACCGACCACTGCGTGCCGAGCGCAGCACGCAGCTTGTCTGAGGCCCAGCTGCGTACGGACTGGAATGGCTTGAGCCTCAGGGGCTGCCCCGCCACGCGCACCGGACGCTGATAACCGAAGCTGTCCAGCCACGCCTCCACAGCCAGACCTGCACCGCGCGAAGGTGCTTCTAGGCCGGCCTCATCGGTGGACGTTGCCACTGTGTAGGCACGGTCCGGCGGCGCACCGACATCGAAGATGCGGCGGTCTCGTCCCGGCCCGTCCACGGGAAGCGACAAACGGGCCCCGGTGCGATCCATGCGCCACTGATCCCAGGCGAACTGGAAGTCGATGTTGGGGGGCAGCTTCTCTGCCAGCACCGTCCCGTCCCGCCCGATGCGTGCCAGGCTGGGCGTCGTCGTCGACACCAGCAACTCGCCGTCCGGCAGCGGCAGCACGTTGGTAAAGCGCTGGCGGCCCACGGACAGCCGATCCAGCTGACCGCTGGCCAGCGTGATGCGGTACAGCGGCGTCGGGCCGTCGCCGTCGTAGGCGCCGTGCATGTGGAGCCGTTGGCCGTCGGCGCTCCAGTTGGGGCAACACAGCGATCGTTGGCCGGGATCGTCCACACGCAAGCGATGCCTGAATTGACGTGAGCCCACGTCCATCACCACGATCTCGACGCGATCCTGGAGCCCGAACGCCAGCTGGCGTCCGTCCGGCGAGAAGCGAACGCCACCCAGCGCCGATCCGCGGCATGCCGGGCCCCCGTCCTGCCTCGGCGGGTACTCGGCGCGAAACACCAGTTGGCCCTGCGGTGTGTACAGACGCAGGCAGCCGTCGGCAGACGTCGTGGCCAGTGTGCCGTCCACGCTGAAGTCGGCAAAGCCCACGCGTTCCCCGTACTCGCTGTCGGCCCACAGTTCCCGCCCAGAAGACCAATCCAGCACACGCAGGCCGGCCCCGCCGCCCAAGCCGATGGCCAGCCGGCGGCCATCGGCGCTGATGGCCATGGATTCGATCAGCGCCGGGAAGCCCCGGTACACCTGGCGCAACTGCCCCGAAGCCAGGTCGAACCGGTAGGCCTGCGCCTGCTGCCCTTGGGTCCAGGCCAGGCCGGTCCATCCCCCAACGATGACCTCCCGGCCGTCGGGCGTGATGGCCAGAGAGCGCAACGCGCCTTCCTCGCCGCCTTCACTGGGCACGGCGATCGACCGCATCAGCGCCAGGTCGGCCACGCGCCAGACCCGCAACGTCTTGTCCTGGCTGACGGTGATCAGGCGCGTGAGGTCCGGTGTCGCGCGGATCTGGTTGATGCGCGCGGTGTGCATCTCGTAGACCACGCGCGGTTGAGGCGATGCCGTAGGCGCGGCGGTTGCGGCCACCAACGCCAACGACGCGCCGACGCCCGCCAGCGCGCGTGCCAGCGCTGCGGAGAAGCAGCGGCTCAGCGCTCCGGCGGGCACTGCCGGTTCTCAGCCCCGGCCGCCGGTGACAGCACGTCGCCCGGCGCGCAGACCGAGTTGTCGGTAGAACGGGCGACGCGATAGCGGGCTCGGAACACATTTCTTATAGCGCCTGCCGCGGCCGAAGACCGTCCGAGGTCCGCATCGGCAGCCGGCCGTGAAGCCAGAACTACCACGCTTCCGTCTGCGGCGGTGTCCCCCAATACTGCTGTCTGCTGCTCTCCCGCCAAGACTGCGTCGGCTTGCGGGAGCCGATCAACGAACTCCTCATTGCCCCCCGCAGGATTCTGTGGAACGGAAGGCAAGCCAAAGATGTTGCCCTCGCCAGAGCCTGGTGAGCCAACCTCGACAACGTTGCCAGTCCCCGGACCAGGTTCAGTCGGAATCTGCGTGTTGCCGACATTCGGCGGCGCCACGCCGTTGGTAAACCCGCCGATGGTGCCGAACGTTCTGACCGCAGCGGAACTGTTGTTCGTGGATCCAAAGCTTCCAGATGTATTGCTCTCGTTCGCCCCAGTTCCGCCATTCAGCCCGCCAACGTTGTTAAACGCGGCCTCCATCCTGTTACTTGCAACCACTGGGTAGAAGAGCATGCGCGCGAGACTGCCCTCCAACTGCCTGCCGTCTTCCCCACCTGCCACTTCGGTCAACCGGTTCCTGACTTCCCATCCCACAGTCCCACTCTGCGTATCCAAGCTCTCCAGCCTGATCACTGTAGTCACCGTGTCGTAATAGTACGTGAGGGGGCCGCCATGGATCAATCCACCCGCGCCGAACAGATATAGACCATCGACTGAGCGTCCCCGGTACCCAAGTACCTGATCAGCGGATGGATCTCCCAAAAGATTTACATCGAACGGGAAGTTATTTCCATCTGAGTCCGGAGAAATTGTGCCTTCGCTAAATCGGACACCTGTGGGAACAACAAGGCCGTCAACTTTGGTTTCGCCATAGATCGCGTCTGTTCTTAGCGCCTGGAGGAATGTACATTGGCCATCCCGTATGCAAAAGTACGTTCCACCATCAAAATAATCCTTGTACTTCACCTCAATGGCTTCAGTGGTTTCATCAAGGTTGTATCCAACCGCCGTGTAACTAGGGTGAACGAACGTCTGCAGCTTCAGCGAGACACCATTCCCGAGAGACTCTCCGATAATATTGGGCGCTTGATCGAGCATAGTCGTGCCGGGCAAGACGTCCAATATGTGCAACGGGCCAACATGCGCCAATCCTCGAGGCAGACTGCTATTCGGATCCCACCTCACTTGCAGCACGGGATACGCGTCGTCAATCAAAAATGATCGGGCATCACCGCGCTGCAACAGATTTCCGGCCCGCACCAGACGATCGTCAGGAAAGCCATCTGCCAGCAAATAGTTCGGAACGTTATTTGATACGATGATCTTGGCAACCGAGTTGACGCTGGTGCTGCCGTCCGGCGCGGTTGTGATGAAGTCCGCCTGTTCGTCCGTGTTGTCAAACAAGTACAGCGTCTCAACGGCCGACCCCGTGCCGGAATAGGGGACCAGATGGATCGGGTAGGCAGTCTTGCCCGAATCTGCGTCGTATCCGCGCGAATAGACTGAATTCCCGAGATAGATACCGCCACGACCCCTGGCGTATTCGGTCGTCCACATCAGGACGTCACCCTTGTTCACCGCGATGAGCCCATTGCTTACGATCCGCCGACCGGCCTGGACGGCGAGACCTGCGTAGGCTGTTTCGTACGAGGGGGGCTCCAAAGGGTCGGGCGTGTAGGGCCAGAGACTGGCGTACGGGTTGGTCCCGGCGTCCGTCCGACCGTCCAGATTCAGGCCGCTGAGCTCCACATCGTTCCGCGCGGCTAGCAGCACCTGCCCTACGTCCGGCCGCAACGCCTTCTGGTACTTGTCGTCGAAGAGGTTGTAGCCCGTGGACGTGCCTCCCAGTGGCTCGGCAAGCACGATGTCACCTCCACGCACGTCAAGAGTGCCAGAGCTGTCCGAGGTCGGTGTATTCGTCGCAACCCGGTGCAGTTCGACGTTGCCGCCAATCGAGTCGACAAGGATCGTGCCACCGGCTGTCTTCAAGGGCCCAACGACAGTGATGTCACCATCGGCTCTGAGGTCGATGTTCGACAGTCCGTTCACATCGACTCCCGCGTTCGCCGGGACATCGATCGTGCCGCGCGAGGTCAGAGAGACCGGCCCGTTGCTGTAAAGCCCGTTGGTCAAAACTACGGATGCGGCGCCCTGGAGGCCAGGGTACACAGGACCGCTGGGCCCTTGGATATTGACCCCACCGCTGCCCACCGCCGCGCCGGCAAGCTGCACTGCGCCGAGGGCTTGGACTGTCAAACTATCCGCCTTTAGGGTAGTCGAGTCGACCTGCGCCGTCGAATTCGCCACAGCCTCACCCGCCACAGCGCCGGCAATGCGCACCGCGGCATCATCCGCGTCGGCCAAGATGGACACGGCACCTTCGGAAACGATGGCTGCCGTATCAACGCCGCCATGTCCGTGGATGTGAACGCCACCTTGACTTTCTAGAGTTTCGCCAACGACCACCTTACCGAGTCGAGAGGTTAGCGCTGCGGCACCCGCGACAAGCGCAGCCCGGTCCAAGGTCACAGCGCCGTTCGCATCGATCGTCAGACTACCCAAACGCTCCGACGAGGTGCCAAGCGCCTCTCGCATCCGAACGCTTCCCGCGCTTCCCAGCGATTCAAGTACCACTGTACCGCTGCTGTTCATCGCGGCAGCATCAATGCCCTCTAGCGCCGACACAGTGATGGACCCACTTCCAGTGCCTACCACCGCGTCCTGCTGGTAACGACCAACGGCGTCGACGGCGAAGCTGCCGTTCAGCGCACGCAGGTTCACGTCAGCGGTGACAAACACGTCTCGCGCACTGTCAATGCTCGTCGCCGCACCCGAGACTGCTCCGCCGAGCACCACGTCGGCTGAGCCGCTACTGCTGAAGCTCAGCGACGCTCCCCCTCGAACCGCGCCAAGAAGCAGTCCTATGCCCTCTACGGCAATGGGACCGCCTGCGTCGAGCGTGCCTCCCGACAAATCCACGCCGCCACTTCGAGACCGCAAGCTCACCGCACCGTCGACAAGCGCACCTCCGCCTAGTGCCAGGGCTCCGGTCGTGTCGACGTCCAGCGCCCCCGCTCTCTCGCCTGCCGGGCCGCTGACTGGACCTGTCACCTCGACTGAGCCGTCGCTGCCGAGACTGATCAATCGGATCGTGCCGCGTGTGAGCAGATTGGCAGCCGTGATCCCTTGCGCCGCGTCGACGGTCAATGCCTCCTCGCCTGCATCGATGGCCGTCTCCGGAGCCTGTGCGAAGGTCGAAGGCGTCGTGAGATTGAAGCCGCCGGTGCCTGATCTCAAATTGATGTCGGCAGCAATGGACACAGCACCCGCCGCACGGACGGTCAGACCACTAGCAGCCGTGCTCCCGCGCAACTCGACCGTGTCAGCCCCGTTGCTCGTGAGCGCGATCGAACCGGCCGCCCGGAGAGGCCCCAAGAGCATGCCGGCGGCAGTCAAGGAGATAGCCTCACCGGCATCCAATGTAGCGCCGGTCGTCGTCAGCCTTCCAGACGCAGTCAAAGCGATATGCCCTTTGGCAACCACGTCCGCGCCCATCGAAATGGCCGTTCCGGCCACTGCAGTCAGACCGCCCACCGAAGCGCCTATGCCTGAGATGGGTTGGGATACTTCCACTGCGCCATCACGGCTCGTCAACGTCACGCTGCCCGTGGTCAACAGGTTAGTAGCAGCGACGCCCGCATTGCCACTGAGCGAGATATCTCCCGCACCTGCAAAAATCGCCGACGCGTCGCCTTGAAGAACTGATCGACCTGCTTCGCCTTTGAAGGCCCCGTCGGCTAGTACGACAACGCCATTGAGCAGCAGGTCGCGATCAGCCTGCAGCTCCAGGCCCGCGCCGGATTTGCCGCCCGACGAGAGCCGGCCGTCGACAATGGCATCCCCTGACAGAGTGATGTCTTGCGTCGCCTTCAGGGCCACGCTCGTCCCGCCAGATAGCGATGATGAGAGTGCCGACGCATTCACAGTGAAGTCTCCGGGACCTGATCCGGGCAAGCTTGATGAGCCTCCAGCGGCCACGATGACTATGTTTTCGGGATCCAGTAGCAGCAGACCCGCCCGCCCTGCGGCTGCGCCTGCATCAACGTTTCCATAGAACCCTAGTGCCTGCCGCCCCGACACTTCCACGTTGCCACCGTCGCCGCCCGCGACACCAGCCCGAGCGGCAATCGAGCCTTCGAACAACGTCGCACCGTCGGACCAAACCGAAACCGTACCGCCGTTGCCAAGATTCGTGGCGCTGGCGTCGATGAGCGCGCCGCGCTGCACACGCACGTCCGAGGCCTGCATCAGCGGCCCGTTGCCTTGCCAGCCACCGCCCAGCTGCACAGAGCCGCCGCCATGCAGCCCGCTGGCGTCGATGTGCGCGGTGGAGGCCACGTTGACCTGGCCCGCCGTCACTTCGACCGCACCACCGCGAACCCCGGCCACGTCCAGGCTGCCGCTGAGGTTCAGCGTGGTGCCGGCGTCGCCTCGCAGCGAAATCTTGCCGTCACCCAAGGCGAAGGATGTCGCGCGTATCGACCCGCTGACATTGATCACGTTGTCCACCAGGCGCTGCACGGTGGCCGCGGTGAGTTGCACCGTGCCGCCATCGGCCGTGATGCGGCCAGTGTGGTCCACATGGGCGGCCAAGGGCTGGCCTTGCGCGTCCATCACCTGCCGCATGGCCTCGGGCTCGACGATCAGGTTCACCAGTTGGTCGCCATACAGATCCAGCACGAAGGCATCACCAGCGGCCAGCGCCACCTTGCCCAGCCGCGCGTTGATGACGCCGCTGTTGGCCACGCTGCGGCCCACCAGCGCAGCGAGTCCGCCTTGCGCCACCGTGATCCGGCCCTGGTTCTCGACCGTGGCCCCGGCTTTCCCGGGCTCGCTGAAGGCCATGCGCCCGGCCATGAAGTCGGCGTTGCCGATGTTGGCCGTGGACGCCACCAGCCCGCCTACGTCCACCTGGGCCGTGCGCCCGAACAGGATGCCATTGGGGTTGATCAGCAGCACCTGGCCGTTGGCGGAGATGCGCCCGAAGATGGCCGACGCGTCGTTGCCCACCACGCGATTGAGCACCACCGAACTGCTGCTGGGCTGGTGGAAACGAACGGTCTCACCGGCACCAACGTTGAAGGATTGCCAGTTGATGGCCGCCCGGTTGGACTGCTGCAGCACCGTCGTGAGGTTCGTGCCCTGGCTGATGCGTGCCTGGCCCGCAACAACCTGGCCGCCTTGCGGTGCAGCCTGTGCCAACGGGCTGACAGCCAGCAGGGCTGCCGCGCCTGCCGGCAGCAGCGCTTTGCACACTGCGTCAGCAACAGGGCGCAGGGAAATGCCGTGATGGATTCGATTGGGGGTCATGAAACTCTCCCTGATGTTCAATGACTCAGAATTCGAAGCCAAGGCCCGCAAACCCGCGGGGGTCGCGATCGCCTTGGCTGGCCACGTCCTTCTTCGCGGGCTTGGCCACCTCGAGGTAGCCACGCACGCCGGCAGGGCCGCTGAACCGAAGGCCGAGGCCGTACGCCGCCAGCGACTCCTCCAGGTCTGACGCGCCGACCTGCTTTCGCTTGACGCTGCCAACGTCGCCGTAGGCATACAGCGTGAGGGCTGCACTGCCCAGGGCAAGGTTGTAGCGAAGCTCGACCTTGCCGGCATAGCCGTTCTCGCCAATGACCTCTGACGGATCGAAGGCGCGCAGGAACACTTCGCCACCCAGGCCGAGCTGTTCGGCCGTTGGCAGCTTGTCCCCCGAGCTTTGCGCCGTGGCCGCCAGCAGCACAGACCAGTCACCGCCCAAGGACTGAAGCCGCGCCGCGTAGACCGTGGCCTTCGTGAAGTCTGGCTGAGCGCCGTTGAGGAGCGGATCATCCGAACTCGATGCCCCGAGCCCGGACAGACCCTTGGAGACTTCGATGTCGATGAGCGAGATGCCGCCGACCGTGTCTGCGTAGTCGCCAGTGAGCCCCAGGCGGACAGCGCGGATCCTGTCACGTGACGTCGACCCGCCGCCGGAGCTGTTGTTGTACCCGGTGAAGGTGGTGCGCACGCTGAGGCTGGACTCCCGGCTTCGATAGACAGGGTAGGCGAGACCGAGCGACGCATTGGTGCTCTCGGTGTCCACGTTCGGCAAGTCCACGTCAGGCTCCGAACGGGAGGTGGAGGCTGACCACAACGCCTTCAGTCCAGACGCTCCAACCGGTGCTTCTCCGCTGTAGGCAATGAGATTCAGGCGCTTGTCTCCCGACGTGACGAGCCGCAGGTTGTGTCGGTCGAAGTCACCCAACAGACCTTTTACATCCGCGCCAGCCTCAACGCGCACGTCGCCCTGCGATGGCGTGGTTCTGTTGTGCGCCAGCAGGGACAAGGATCGTGGCGCCTGCTGTGCGACGAGTTCGAGTTCGGACGAGCCCGGCGTTGCGCCGGCTTTGAGATTCGCCTGTGCGCGAAGACCCGCCAGTTCGTTGACGAGCAGGAGGGCGCGCTCCAGTGTCGCCAAGCGAAGTGGGCGCTCATTCGTCACAGGCGCCAGGTACTCCGCCAACAGTGGCGACGTGAAGCCGCTGAAAGTCACTCGTTCCACGAAACCTTCCAGAACATCGATCCGGAAGGCCACCGCGCCGGACGTCGAGATGTTCTGCGCCGGGACGATGGCCTGCGACAGCACATAGCCAGCCGCGCGGTATCTCGCGGTGATGCCTGCGGCAATGCCAAAGGCCTGCTTCAATGTCACGGGCTTGCCCAGCATCTCTGCCCAGATGGGCTGAAGCTCTTCCCGAGACAGGGTGCGATTGCCACTCAGCACCACCTCGCCCAGCGTGAACCGCACCGTGTCCGCGCCTTGAGGAACCTGCTCGGCAAAACTGGGCTGGGGGATTCGCACTGAATCGCGGCGGGTCGGCTCGGGCATCGGGCGGATCTCTTGCTCCACCCGCCCGGGCGCTGGCTGCGCACTCAATTGCGGCGAGACGCCGAATCCCGCCAGCAGAGCGAGCATCCAGATGCCAGGACTTCTCATCGACTGTTCTCCCTGTTCAGACTTCAAGTCACTGTGATTGCAACATTTGGACCAATGCTGTCGACATCAGCAGATGCCCCAGTATTGGTTGTTTGGTCAGGCTCGTGTCCACCGTACTGAGGACAGGGAATGGCCTCCAGGCCAAACGCTGACCGACATCGATGAAGGCGCCATGACGCCCGTATGGCGAGATGGCCTCTTGGCACTCGCGGGCAACAGCTTGAGGAATTGGCCGACAGCGGCGACTCAACCGCCGCATGTCGATGTTCTGTCCAGTCGATCGAGTTCACCGGATCTTCTCGAATTGGACAATCTAGCGTGGCAGCTCCGTCACCACCTGACGAATCCACGGGCCGTAGGCTGACACGCGTGTGAACACGCTGTAGGCATGACGCCCCTGGCAACCGGCCTTGCCAAAGCTGACGATGCCCACCAGGCGCCGTAAGCCCGCAAACTCGACCGTAGCAGGCCCCCCGCTGTCTCCGTTGCAGCTGCTCTTGCTGGTGTCCTCGGGCCCCGCACACAGCATCTGAGGCGTGATCAGGCCGTCATACGCTGGCGGTGCGTTGCAGGCCACTTCGTCCACCACAGGCAACTCGACCGACATCAGTTCAGGTTCGCGGCCGCTGTCATCACCCAGCCTCAGGCTGTTGCCCCAGCCAGTGGTGCGCAGCTTCAGGAGAGGCAGCATCGCGGGCGGAATGTCTGCCGGGCCTTCCACCGGTTGACCCACCAAGCCGGCGGCGCCACCCTGGACCAGAAGCAGGGCGATGTCGTTGCGCACGCGTTCGCGGTCCCAATTCGGGTGGACGACCACACGTTCCACTGGGGTCAAGCGGCCGCCGCCGCGCAGTGATGTGCTGCCGCTGTAGACCGCGAGTGCGCTTGCTGGCGCCTCATCAACGCAATGGGCGGCCGTCAAAACCCATCCGCCCCCGATATTCGCACCACCGCAAAACTGCCCATCGAAAACCGTGGGCTTGTCCTTGAGGACCAGCGCCACTTGCCAGGGATCCTGGCCCTGTTCCGCCAGAACACCGCCGACGATCTTTGCAGACTCGCTTGCCGAGTTGACCCGGCGCTGGGCGACTGCCCAGGGTGAGTCGTGACTCGGGCTGCTGTTGTCGGATCGCAGGCAGTGGCTCGTCAGGGGATGGCGCTCCAAGCAAGCCGCAGTGGCCGCATTGCCAGAGCCTGCGGCCGCGACGACAACGGCCAGCCGCACGAGACAACGCATCAAGGTCATGCCGGTCATCCTGCGCTCGGATCAGCCACCTTGCCGACGAACACTGGCGTCTGCGTGGCGCTGTGAACAATGCTGAAGAGGAAGGGACGATCCACTGCACACCGCGGCGCTGGCGGCCGGAAACTCTTGACGTCTGCGACTGCGGCGGTGCCAGCACTCGCTTCACCACCAGACTCATCGATGACGATATTGGCGCTATGGAAGACCTCGCTCAGCGACAGCTTGCGTCCTGCCGCGCCGGCCAGAGGCGTGAAGTCCGCGTCATCGCCGAAGGCCGTGCGCACCCCCAGCGCCTGAAGTGCCGGCTTGAGCCGCATCGTGTTGCCTTGCAGCGCAAAGCGCGGCAGTTGCAGGCGGCACGTGGACGGTTTCAGCCCGCTCGACCAGGTGGCGATGTCCAGCCCACTCAGCACAGACTGCATGGCGTCCAGGGTGTGGCCCGCAGGCGCCATGGCAATCAGCAGTTTGAAACCATCACCCTTGAAAGGAAGCGCCATCACCTGGATGCCGCCAATCAGACCCTGAGCCACTGGGCGCTCGTCCACCATGGTAGGCACCTGCTTGACCGTGCCATCACTCAGGGTGAAGGGAAGCTCACGCGTGCGCGCGGCATCGAACGGCTTTGCCCATGGAGCCTTGAAGTGCACGGCATTGGTCACGATGGCCTGAGTGCCGGGACGAACGCTGCCCTTCGGCAGCAACTCCGCGATCCGCCCCTGGGTCTGCTGTGCGACCCAGCCATTGACCTGTTGACGCGCTGCCTCGGCCGCCGCGAAGTCGGCCACGGCGGCATCGGCGCGAAGTCGCTGTGCCGCCAAAGCGGCGAACGCCTCGGGCATGGTGGCAGCCAGCGCCGGGCTCACCCACAGCCTGTTAGCGGAAGACAGTGGGCTCGCCCCGCTGTCCAGTTGTGCAAGCTGCCTGGGCAGGAGTTGCCGGAAGTACCTGTCGCCAGCGGTGGTCGCATCCATCAGGGCCGCCAGTTCCGCGGCGGTGTTGCCTGCCGATGCGGTGTGGACCAATCCAAGTGCCGATGCCACGCTCAAGGGGGACAACACGGCATTGGCCTGTGCCTGACCCGAGGCCGCGCTTTGGTGGCGCATCAGGGCGAGGGCCAGGTCACCCACCTTCGCGGCCGCGGCAACATCATGCGGGCCGCCAACGGCCATCGTGACGCTGACTTGAGGCTCTGGTGTGGGCACCAGGCGACCGCCGATGCTCGTTCCCGCGTCCGGCGCCGGCCGGTCCAGTACCACGTCCTTGCCAGGAGCAGAGGCAGCTACGGCGGGCCCGCCGGAAGAGACGGTGGCCTTGTCTGCGCTACCCTCGGCGGCTGCATGCTGGACCACCGCAGGCCAGGCCAGCATCACTGCTGCTGCAGCGGCCAACGGGCGGATCCCGGGCCAACGAACTCTGCGGCTGGCTGCGCCGGCCGACTCGACCGCCGCGGGGTCCACTTGCCGGCCTCGCGATGCCCGGCGCTTCGCATCAAGCCTGCGCAATTGGGTTTCAAGGGCACACATGTCGGGATTCCTTCTCGTTGTCTTGAGGGCGCCCGCGGAAGGGATGCCGCAGGCGCCGTCGACGATGGCTGTCTTGAAGTCGCCGAATCAGGGCTGTTCACGTACCGGCACCACCTGGCTGGCACCGTAGCTGCCGCCGCCGGACTGGGCCATCTCGGCGCCGAAGTTCCGGAACCCACTGCTGGTGCTCGCAATCGAGCGGAAACCCTGACTGACCGAGCCCAGGTTCTGCAGGTTGGCCGGCTTGTCGACGACGATCGCCATCAGGTGCGTGGTGCCCGCGGGGCCAAGCGACCGCAGCCGGAGCTGGCTGCCTGCGCTGGGGAATTGATGCGTCCCAGCATTGACGAAGTTGTTGCTGTCGTACTGGTTGGGGAACAGGATCGTGCTCGGCTTGCCGTCGCTGCCGGCTTGCAGCAGGTACACGTAGCCGGGCTTGTCCGTCGTCAGCGAGAAACTGAGGAAGTCCTGTCCGATGCGATAGACGCTCTGACTGGTCTGCAGCGAAACGCGTCGGGCGCGGTCGGCGCCATTGACCAGGTCGTGCAAAGCGGCCACAGCGCCAGTGGGGCTGCCCGCGTTGCCTGACGCGCTACCGACCTCTGCACCGCCAGCGCCAACCCCACCACCCATGAAGCTCAGGGGCATGTTGCGGTCACCGACGATCGAGACAGTCTGCTTCTTGCCGCTGCTGTCAATTTTGCGTTGTGCACACGCCCGAAGCTCTTCGGCCGTGACGGTGCCACTGCGGTCAGTGTCCGCCTCGCCGTTGGCGAGGCAGCCCGCCCACGCCACCGTGGCCAAGCTGCCATTGGGCGTTGCGAACGACACTTCGCGGTCGCTGGACGCTGCCAGGTAAACCATGTTTGGCTGGTTGGATGAGCGCTCAGCGCCGAAGTTGCGAGTGAACGTGTTGATGGCCTGCCCACACTGATACACGTCGCCGGCGTTACCTGCAGAACGCAGCGCGGCTCCGGTGTAGACCTTCGCCACGGCACCATCGGCTGACCGCATGGACTTGGTGGCGGCGCCGCCGGAGAAGCACGAGTCGTTCATCACGACGATCTGCTTGGCTTTCTGGCTCAGGCGCGCCAGTACCGCCTGGAGCTCTGCGTCGAGCAGTCCGGAGAGCTCATGCGTGACCAACGCCTCCGTGCAAGTGGCGCTGTCCTTGGCCTTGCCCTGATAACCATGGCCGGAGTAGTAGATGTAGACGTGATCACCCTTGCCGACACGCTGATCCAGGGCCACGAACGCGTCGATCATGCCCCGGCGCTTCAGTTGGGCGTTGCTCACCTCGACGATCTGCCCGTCCGGCACGCCAATCTGGCGCGCGATCTGGCGCGCCAAGGCAGCATCCTTGTCGATGCCTGGCAAATCACTGTCTGTACCTTCGTAGTCGCCGATCCACAGGATCAGACCGTGGCTCTGGGCAGCGTGCGCAGATGCCCCCCCAGCAGCAAGCAACGCAGCAAGGCTGGCTCCGACGGCCAGACGAAAGACATGACGCAAGGAGTTCATCAGGTTTCTCCGGGTTGATGACTGGAAAGAGGTTTGCGCGTCGAAGCGCGGTCTTGGATCGATGCCCACGAAGACGGTGCACAACGGCGAATGTCAGAACCATCGCCATCAGGGCGTTCGCGGTCGCAAGTCCGCTGCGCACCAATTTGGGGGGGGGGCGAATGCACCGTCCTGGCGCGTCGTGTGCTTGCTGTTGAGCGGGGCCTTGAGGCTACAAGGGCGGGCTGCTTGAAGACATTGCATTCAGGGAGAACCCCGTCAATGACCGACAAGCGCAATCTCGGCACAGCTCTGCCACAGGCCCCCCCTTTCAATGCCTGGCAACGGACGGTGACTGGCGCAGCGTTCTACAGGCAACGTAGGCCGCCGCCTTCATCACTTCTGCAGAGCAGTCTGCACAAACGTTGTCAGAAATGCAACGCGGGCCGTAGCATCGGAGTCGCGCCAATGGCGTGTCCGTGGGGGGAGGGTCACGGGGCTCCAGACTCGGCATCTGACAGATAGCCGATGCGGGCGTCTTGCAAGGCATGTCCCACCGTCCCGGCCTCGTTGGCCATGAGACATCAACTGGAGCCTTTGCATGAACACCGCTTCCCCTCTCGTCGCCCGCGCTGCCTCGCGCAGGTTGTCCGTGACCATGCTGGCCGCGTTGGCCATGGCAGGCGTCCTGACAGCCGCATCGCCGGCAGCCAACGCGGCCAGCACGAAGGACATCGTGCTCGACCGTGTCACTGCACCGGCTGTAGGTAACCCCGAAGCGTCCGCCGATGCCATGGCCGTCAGCATCCTGCTCGAGTCGCCGGACGGCACGCTGCGGCCCTACGCCACCAGCCGCACCTTCAGCACTGGTGATCGGTTCCGCGTGAAGCTGCTCGCATCGCGTACCGGTCGTGTTTCGCTCTACAACACCAATCCGGCCGGTGTGCTGGGTCGCGAGCCGATCTGGCAGGGTGAAGTGCAGCCTGGTCTGGAAACCATCAGTCCTCGCCTGCGGCTTGAGGGCCAGCGTGGCGTGGATCAGCTTCACGTGTTGCTGGAGCCCACGCAACCCGCTCAATCGCAAGGGGTGTGGGGCTGGCTCACGAGTTGGTTCGAGCGCGACAAGTCCAGTGCCAAGGACATCCGGCTGGACGTCCAGGACACGGATACGGCTACCTACCTGATGCAACAGCAGGGTCAAGGGCTGGTGACGACTGTCACCATTGCGCACCAGTGACGTTGCTGCTACCCCCTGCATTCACGGAGCTCAACATGTTCAAGTTCAAGCCTTCTGCTCTCTCTCGCTCGCTGGTGTTCGCAGCGCTGGCGTCGGCCGTCACCGCAGTCGTGGCGCAGGATGCCAACAAGGCGGTGTTCGTGCAGCCTGTGCCCGCGTTCTCCAGCTGGGTCGATTCGGTGGTGGTGCCATCGCTACCTGCCGTCCCCACGACAGGCGTCACGACCGTGTCACCCGCGCAGTCTGCGGCCCAGGCTGCGCCGGCGATGGCCTCGGCCTACCAACCCTGGCCGGTGATCCTGGGCGCGCCAGAGCTTCCGCTGGTTGGCGCCACCAGTCATGGCCATTGGAGTGACAGCTACAACTACCAGGGGATGCATGTGCGCCTGTTGGTGCTGGACCGAGACGGTCGCACCCTGCGCCCGCGCTCCCTGTCGGCACCGCCGGCTCCGGGCGAGCGCTTCCGGATTCGGGTGACGCCGTCGTTTGCGGCAGTCGCCGAGGTCGGCCTGATCTACGGCCCGTCCTGGGATGCGACGCGAGGCGGTCAGCTGTATCCGCAAGCCGGCATGTCCGTGGCAATCGAGGCGGGGCAGACGGCGGACCTCCCGCTCGAACCCAACCGCTTCTTCGTGATGGGTGCTGACGAGACCCGGCTCTTGTTCTCCGTTCGGCACCCCGGTGCCACTGAAGCCCAGCGATCCACTCAACCGGCTTACCGACAGGATGCCACCTTGGGCAGCAGCTACCTGCAGTTGATCCCCAAGGACAAGCAGCCTGCCTTTGAACAACTGCTGTCGGCCGCGCGCCGCTGAAGGAGAAGAGCGCCATGAAACGACGTCAATGGATCACGGCTGCGGCAGCAGCACTGTTGTCCGCTGCGGGGCCGGTTGCGATGGCTGATGAGGCTGTGGTGCCCGCGGCCAAGATCATCGATGCCTTGCGCAGCAAGGACATCGTGATCGATCGACCCGGTCAGCCCGCGCAGCAGGATCCTGCCATCGACCTGCAGGTTCAGTTCACCTTCGGCTCAGCCACACTCACCCCGGTTGGCAAGCGACAGCTCGATGAACTGGCCATGGCTCTGGGAGATCGCGCGCTGGCCAATGCCAGCTTCCTGCTGGCTGGGCACACCGACGCGGTAGGCGGCCTGGACGTGAACATGCGCCTTTCCCTGCAGCGCGCCGAGGCCGTCAAGGGATACCTGGTGACGGCCCATCGCTTGGCGCCGGTGCGGCTTCAGACGCTGGGCTATGGGCCGACGCGGCTGGCCGACCCCGCCAACCCTCAGGCGGCGCTCAACCGCCGGGTTGAAGTCCGGCGCCTGCGCCCTGGGGTCGCAACCGGTCAGGCTCCGGCCGCGGCGGCTGCGCGGCTCGTGCCCACCCCCGGCCGTTGAACGACGGAAGGAGTACAAGATGATGAGAACGCGATTCCGCCCTGCCGTATGGCTGGCGACGGGCATGGTCGCATCGCTGGTCGGCTGCGCCACACCGCCCCGTGAGGACGCATCTGCCGCTGACGGGTTGGCGCAGGTCGACGCCTTGCTCAGGCAGGCTGACACTGGCATGGCCGTGCAATTGGCAGTGCAACCTAGTCAAGTGCGCATCGGCGAAGACGTCCGTCTGTTGGTCAACGCCAAAGGGCCAGGTTACCTGTATGTCTATCAGGTCAACGCAGACACCAAGCGTGTGGTGCAAGTGTTTCCCAACGCGGTTGACGGGGCAAACTACAGTGCCGGCGGGACCGTGGCGCTTCCTCGGGCCACTTGGCGCATCACGGCAGGCGGCCCGGCGGGCGTTGGCTACTTTGTTGCCGTGGTTTCTCCGACGGCCATGGACTTGAACGCGGTGGCCGTCGAGGTGGGGCAGGGCCGCATCCCGCGGCCGGCGCAATACGGCGCGGCCATGGGCAGCCTGAGGGAGGTCGCCCCGTGATGCACACGTTCGGGCGCCACGCAGTGAAGCGGGCCGGCCTGGCGCTGATGCTGCCGCTTCTGGCCTTGGGCGCACTTGCACAGACGCCCAAGGCCGAAGCGCCTATCACCGACGCCACGGTCGAGGACCTGGTGGCGCGCCTGTCGGTGGCCGACGCGCCTTCACCCTTCCGGGCGTTCAGGCCAACACGCGCGCCAGGCGCAGACAAGCAGTGCGATGGCAACGTCCGCCAGAACGCGGACGCGAACGCCAGCGTCGGCACCCGCAACTTCGGCGTGGAGTACGCCGAGAGCACTCCGGCCAGGGTGGATATGGCGTTGCAGTTCGCCGTGGGATCCGATGAACTCGACGTCCGAAGCCGGCAACTGCTCGACGCGGTCGCCAAAGCGCTGCTGGACCCACGCTTGGCCGACAAGCGCTTTGCCGTGGCTGGCCATACCGACGTCAGCGGGCCCCGGGACCTCAACCTCCGCTTGTCCTGCGCTCGCGCCATCGCGGCCCGTGACCACCTGGTCAGCCGCGGGGTCAGTGCTGAACGGGTCTGGGCCTACGGCTTCGGCCCCGACCGCCTGCTGCCCGGGCATGCGGCTGACAACCCCATGCACCGGCGCGTGGAACTGCGGCGCGCACCATGACGCTCGAGGAACAGACGTCAACCAGACATCAGGCCCTGTGAGATCGATGGCAGTGCCAATGTCGTAGTTGATGGCACGGTGGCGTGTTTGGGTCATGCTTGCGGTGGTGCAGTGCACCGCCACCCCTTTAGCCCAGGCCAAGCTGTTGCGCCGCACAACAGCAATCAGGCCCGCTCATCCGATTGACAGCTGCGAAACCCAGTCTGGCACGCAGAGCCGCTGGCCAGCGTATCGCTTGTAAGCGGTCAATGAACCCCGCCCTGGAATCCGAGGCTGTGCTCTGACAGCCTACGTTCCCACGTAGATGAACGTGGGAACGTAGTGACGGACGACTTGCAGGATCTCAGGCGCCGGCTGGTGGTGGGCCACAAGGCCGATGGTCGTAGCCTGTATGACGAGCAGGCGAAGGCCGAGTTGGTCGCGCTGTGCATGCAGCCCGGCGCATCGGTGTCGCGCCTGGCGCGCGAGTGCGGCATCAATGCCAACCAGGTGTGCCGCTGGTTGCGCGAACGTGGCCATGTACGCCGGCGTCGCGCGTCGAGCGGCCGAGCGGCGGCCACGCCGTCGCCGTTCGTGGCCGTGCCGGTGATTGCCACGACGGTGCCAGACGCGCTCGGCGTGCCGAGCGTCGTGCAATTGCGGGTCCACCTTCCCAACGGCGTGGCGCTCGATGTGGGCGGCCTCGACGTGCAGCATGTCGGGCAGGTGATCGAGGCGCTGGGGAGGCTGCGGTGTTCCGGCTCGACGAAGGGCTGAAGGTCTACCTGCACCGCACGCCGGTGGACTTCCGGCTGAGCATCAACGGCCTGGCCGCGCTGGTGCAGCATGGCCTGGGGCTGGACCCGTTCGGTCCTTGCGTCTACGTCTTCAGCAACCGCCGGCGCAACCGCGTCAAGGTGCTGGGCTGGGACCGCAACGGCTTCTGGCTGCTGCTCAAGCGGCTGGAGGAAGACCGCTTCATCTGGCCCAGCGAGACAGACGTTCCGGTACTGACGGTCGAGCAACTGCACTGGTTGCTCGAAGGCATCGACATCGGAGTGGTGCAGCGGCACCCGCGGCGCGTGTACACGCACGTCGGCTGAGAACGACAACCGCGCTGTTGTGCCATTGCCGCAGATCCGCATGGCGCATTGCGGGTCGCCGCGGGAGACTGTATGCCGATGGTTGCCGCGCCCACGCCTGAACAGTTCGCCGCCATGCAGCAGGCGCTGGCCGAGGCGCTCAAGCGCAACGAGGTGCTGGCCGGTGAACTGCGCATCACCCGTACCGAGCGCGACCTGCTCAAGGAGCAGCTCAACAAGTTCAAGCGTCA
>JACKLL010000027.1 GCA_024235935.1 Rhodoferax sp.
GCAGTGGCGCGGGCGTGCAGGAACAGACCGGCCCGCCCACCGACGCCCCGGTTCGCAATATCCACCGTGATGCGGAAGGCATGCGGCTCGCCGGTCCAGCCGGCGTTGTTCCACCACTCCGACAAGGTCAGCCAGTCGAAGGCTTGCGGCAGCGCCGCCAGAGCCTCGAAACCGTCGTCCAACCGCATGCGCACCGACTGGTAGACCTCGGCCACGCCTTCGTTGCCGTACACGTTCATCTGCACGCGGGCCTTGCGTTCAGGCCGCCGCGTGCGCGTCGAGTGTGCAGGATCAACCTCGGTGTCGAGCACGACGTTGGGCTCCACGACCTCGAACTCCAGCACGCGCTGGCCGGGCTGCTGGACGTCGGCCACCACTCGGGCTTGGCGCTGGCGGTCGTCCCCGCCTTCGAACTGCAGTGTCGGCGGCCCCAGCCGCAGGCGCGTGCCTGGTTCGACAGTGTCCGGCCAGGGGTGCCCACCGCGCATCAGGCGGGCGGACTGTGTGCGCGGATCCTCCACCACGGCCAGGTCGGCAGTGATGGGCACCTGCAGCCGCAGCGCCTGCGCCATGGCCGACAAGCCCAACAGCCCGCAAGTGGCGGCCGCGAACCCGTGCAGCACCAGACGACGACTCGCCGTCCTCACGAGGCCGACCTGCCGGTGGCCCCGGGCACCGCCGCCGCACGCGCGTAGGCCGCATCCAGCTGCGGCAGCACCACGACGTCGCTGAAATCCTGCTGCACGCGCGCACGCGCGGCCTGACCCGCGGCGTGGCGCCACGTGGCGTCGGTGGCCATGCGGGCCAGCGCAGCGGCCAATGCCGTCACGTCGCCAGCCGTCACCAGCAGCCCGTCGGTACCATCGCGCACCAGGCCAGGAATGCCACCCACGCGGGTGGAGATCACCGGCAGGCCATGCGCCATGGCCTCCAGCAGGCTCATCGGCAGGCCCTCGTTGTGCGATGGCAGCACGTAGAACTGTGCCGCCGCCAGCGCCTGGGCCTTGGCTTCGCCGCTGACCCAGCCCAGAAACTCGACCTGGTCGCCAACGCCCAGTTCACGGGCGCGCGCACGTGCGGCGTCGACATCGCCATTGCCACCGATGCGCAGGCGCAGGCCGGGTGCCAGCCGCAGCGCCTGGGCCAGGGCCGGCAGCAGGTCGAACACACCCTTGCGCTGGCCCACGACGCCCAGGAACAGGCCTGTCACCCCGCCCGTGGCAGACGCCGCGGTTCGGGCCACGGCCGCCGGCATGCGCACGTAGTTGGGCAGCACGCGCACGTGCGCACGCGGCGCGATGCCCTGCACGAAGTCCGCCCACTCCGTCGACAGCACCAGCACCTCGGCACAGGCCTCGAACTCACGCGCCACGCGGCGTTGCAACCACGGCGGCAGCGCTGCGTGGAACTGCCGGAACTCCGACCCGTGCAGGTGCGCCAGCACCGGCACGCCGAAAAGCCTTGCGGTGGCGTTAAAGATCGACTTTCGCCAGAAACTGCCCCGCATGGCCATGTGGCTGTGCAGCAGGCGCACGCGCCGCCGCAGCAGCAGGCCCAGCAGCGTCAGCCAGGCGCGCAGCGCCAGCGACAGACGGCGGACCAGGCTGCCTTCGTCGTGCGTGACCAGCCAGCGCACATGGTGGCGATCAAACACCCCGTCGTCGCGGTAGCCTTCCACCACCGCACGCATGCCGCCACGCCCGGCGGTGCACAGCATCACGACCAACGGCCCTGGCGCCGTCACTGGCGGCCCTTGAGCGTGTCCTGCACCACCGCGCGCAGCCAGTCCACCAGTGGCCCACTGGCCACTGGCGAGAAAGCTTCGCCGCCGGGCAAGGCGTCGCGCCGGTCCAGCAGGTCCAGCAGACCGGCCTCATCCCAGGCCACGTGCACGCCCGGCCGCCCTTGCAACCAGCGCGCGGTGGCCATCTGGTGTTCGTTGCGGTGCTCGCCCAGCGCGGCCTGCCGCGGCATGATGACGATCGGCTTGCGCAGTTCCAGCGCGGTCAGCACGGTGCCCATGCCGGCGTGGGCGACGATGAGGCTGGCGTCGCGCATCAGCGCGAGCGCCCGCGCAGGCGTCAGGAACTCGTCGTGCGGAATGTGTTGTGGCCGTTCGCGCGCTGGCCCCACCTGCGCAAAGGCCCGTACATCCGGGTGACTTGCGGCCCATCGGTCGACCGCAGACACCATGCGGTCAAACGCCAGTTGCGTGCCGACGGTGATGAAGATCACGCGCCGGCCTCGAGACCATCGCGGCCGCGCCGTACGGCAATGAACGACTTGGGCAGCAAAAGGACGCGCTCGACAAGCACGAGGCTATCCGGGAACAGGGCTTCAATCATGGACCGGTTGAGCAGGCGCGCACTTTCGACGACAAGCATTGCACTGTCGACCGAGTCGGATCGTCCCCAGTTCCCCACCTTGAAGTGGAGCAACAGCCAGACACGCAGCGGCCTGGGAAACCAATGGAAGAACGCCACCATGCCATGAGGCTCCACCGGGAACCAGTAGTTCGGCGTCTGGACGAAATACTGACGGGCCAGGCGCCTGATCTCGGCGGCGAAGGCCTTCATACGCGACCAGTCGCCTACGTGCTCGATCACCGAGTTGGAATGCGCGATGTCGAAGGACTGGTCGGCGAATCCGTTCAGGTCACACCCATCGGCGGCGACGTACTTGAAGACGTCGTGGTCGGCTGGTGGTTGGCTGCCGGGCAGGTTCACGATGGTGATCGTGACTTTGCAGCGTTGGAGAAGGTCTCGCGGCACGATCTTCCAGTACCGCGCCGTGCCGCCCACATCGATCACACTCACGCGGCCCTTCTGAGCATGAACAGACTCAATCATCTCGATCAATGGCTTGATCCGTCTGAGCCGCCATCCATGTCGCAACGATCTCGGGTCCTCGAAGCGCCCCATCCGGCGATGTTCTCGCTGGGTTTGATCAGCCATCGGTGTTGTCCTTGATCCTCGCGAAAAATGGGGACTTGAGCAGGCAGCGCCGGCTATATCACAGCACCCCAGTAGTGCGGTCCCTCCGGCTTGGCCAAGTGCTCCCACTGTGTCAACCAGACGTTGGCCCAGCGCCCTGCCCGCGCACCGGAGCCTGACAGGGCCTCGCCGTTGGCGATGCTGTCGATCCACACCGTCCTGGCACCAAGAAGACGGCCGAAGAAGATGGCGGCAAAGCCGGGTGCCGCGCCCGTGGTCACCACCAAAGCCGGGCGCACTCGCAGCAGGAGCCATGCCATCTGCAGAAACAGCAACAGCAGCCCCCACTTGTCCCAGAGGTTCGCGTCACGCACCACATGAAAGCGCCCGTGCACCGTGGCCGCATAGTCCGGCTCGGTGCTCACCCACTCGATCTGAGCGCCTTCGAAGGCGGGCCGCAGACGTTGCAACTGCACCCAATGCCCACCACCAGACGCCACCGCCAACACCTTCGCCATCGTTCGCCGTCCAGCCGTGGCTGCATGCCAGAATGGACCATCATAAACACGCCAGCCGGGCTAACCCTGACCCGGGCGTGAACGAATGTCATCAGCGTCGGATCGCTTCCTCATCATCTGCGGGGCCGAGAAGGCAGGCACCACGTCGCTGTACGGGTACCTGGCCACGCACCCCGATGTGCGCCCTTCCATCCGCAAGGAGACCGACTACTTCAGGAGCCCGGAAGCAACGCTGACCGGTTACCGCGCGTGCTTCAGTGCTCCAGAGCGCGAGGGCGCACTGTGCATGGAATCGTCCCCGGCCTACCTTGCAGAAGCCGCTCAAGTGGCACCGCGCATGGCGGCCGTGGTACCGCAGGCGCGGCTGGTGTTCATCCTTCGCGATCCGGTGGACCGGCTACGTTCGGCCTATCGCTTCTACCAGAGCCGGCTGCACCTGCCGGCGGACATGAGCTTCGACCGCTTTGCGACGCTGTGCCTGGACCACGAGGACGGTCGGCCGCCGCCCACCGACTTGAACATTCAGCCCTGGCATCTGGGCGCCGCGGCGCGTGGGCGTTATGACCTGCTGCTGCCGCATTTCCGGGCCCATTTCGACGACACCCGCATCGCGCTGGTGATGTACCCCGATCTGCAGCGCGACGCTCACGGCACCTTGGCCCGCCTATGCACATTCGCCACGCTGGACGGAGCGCATTTCAGTGGCCTGGCGCTGGCGCGCGAGAACGTGTCCTTCGGCGTGCGCCACCGCGGCATCCAGCGCGTGGCCGTGACCGTCAACGACAGCCTGGAAGGGTTGTGGCGGCGTCATCCGGGCCTCAAGCGTCGGCTCCTGGCCACGTACAAGCGAATCAACGCTGCGCCGCTCCAGCAAGATCCTCTTGGCGCCGAGACGCTCGGGAGGCTTGAAGACTACTATGCGCCGACCTTGGTGGCCTTGCCGCAGCTTGCGTCGGGGAGTTCGGCAAGGGCGCTGTCTAACCAGCGAGACGGTTCAACCAGCGCTTGACACGCATCAACTGTCGGTACGCAAACACATCCCTGCTCATGCAGGACACGAACTTCGCAGTCTGTCCCACAGCGCCGGTCAGCAGCCACATCTCGCGGCTTCGACGTCGAAGTCGCATGCGCAGGCGCTGCTCAATCTTCAGAATGAACGGCAGCTTGCCCGATGCCTCCTGACGCTTCGGCGGGACCCAGGCTTCGCTGTTTCGCTTGAGATGCAAACGGTAGGGCAGCGCATCCTGGCGGTGATTGAAACCACCCTGCTGAGAGCCCACGACATCGTCTGCCGAGACCTGTTGGCCAACCAGTGAACCTTGCTCTTGCGCATCGTCGAGGAGTCGGACCAGCTCAGGCTTACGGGTCACGACCAAACTCCAACCGTCGCCGTCTGAGACGTAGCGCGGCAGCCATGCGTCCATCGCAGCGATGTCAGCGGTCTCTGCGAGCACATCATCGCAATAGTCGCAAGCCTCGGGCTTGAAGTAGCCCATCCCCCAGTTGATCCCGATGCGTGAGTTCAGCAACCGGATCGGTTCAGCGGGGCTTCCGGCTTTGGCGGTGGGGATGGCCTCGAACGCGTAATCATTCGCAGGGCGTCCTGGAACCTTGCGTCGAAAGCACGCCTGAGCAACCGGCGATTTGCCGCCGGCAAGCTCTACCAGATAGTCCATGTAGTGCGCACTCTTCATCTGGCCGCAGACAATCCCGATCTGAAACCGGATCCTCGCGTCGAGTACGCTGTCCACCGCCCGCAAGCGGCGCAGCGCCTTGTGAAAGCAGGGCACCCCCGTGATTGCATATCTGCCGGGCCGGCTACGCACGATCGCCAATATCTGGTCCATGGACACCGGGTAGTAGAACGAGGTGGCGCCTTGTTGAATGGACGTCGAGTCCGAAGACAGTCGATAGTCGAAGAAGCGACTGCTTCCCTCCGCGGGGCCCACATGGATGGCAGCATCGATGTCGCCGCGTTCAAGCAGACTCTGCAGCAACCAAGTCACGATCCCGCCCGAAGAGCCGCCCGCACGTGTGCTTGGTGCGTAGCCCGCGCGCAAATCCTCGTAACGCCCGATTCGCGGGTGCGAGCTGGGCGCGGATCCAAACACTGAATCGCCGATCTGACTCTCGTCGACCGTTGTCGCGAATGGACATACCTCGGCAGCAGCTCGCAGTGTCCGATCATCCAAGCCCGGAGGCAGAACAGCCTGAAGGTCGCCGTAGTCGTTGAAGTCCACCCGAATGCGCGGCTCGATGAGCGAACAGGCTCCGCAGCCGATGCAGTAGCCCCCGTCAATGACACGTTGGATCGTCACGTTGGCTGGCCCGTCCATGCGGGCGGCATTGCTTCTCGGGCGCGCTGTTGCCAAACCGGGATCTCACGTCGCAGCAATGCGCGCGTGCCGCCCTCTTCGGCCTGAAGCAGATCGAAAGCGGCAAGCAACTTCTCCAAATCGAGTGCCTGTGTATCCAGGACGAATCGTTCGTCACCGAATAGGTCTGCATTCAAACCGCGCGCCTTGACGCTGTAGCCCAGCGAGACCGTCGGTACATGCTGGCTCCAGGCTGCAATCGTCGCGTGCGTGCGGGCGCCGACGAAGAAGCGGCATTGGGCAATGAGGTACTTCAGCTGTGCAGCATTCAGTTCCCGGGGCGCAAGGCTGATACGCCGTTCGTCCAGACCGGATCGAGCCAACAGGTCACGCATGTAGAGGAAGTCGCTGTTGCCGGCACCTCCATCAACGCTGTCGACGTGCGGGACCAGCACGACGCCCATGCCGCTGGCTTCCACCACATGCCGAAGAAATCCGATGACCCCCTGCTCGAATGCCCGCCCAGCAGCAGCCCCCTTGCGTTGCACGATTTTGTGCACCAAAGGGCTGACGTTGAAACCAAGCACTCCGTCGTCGTGATCGGCGGGCAGGATCGCGCTGCAATTCCAGGGCTGCGGCGACATCAGGAAAGCCGGGTCGACCACCTGGCGGACATTGTCGAGACCAAGGCCCCGAAGGTAGCGCAGCGATGCCGACTCCCGCACACTGATGTCGGAGAAACGCCGAAGATCATGGACAACGGCGCGCTCAATGTCCGGGGCAGCTTTGAACGGTCCGACCGACGCCGCCCACAGTGCGACCGGCACATCACGGGCGATGAACGACCTGGCCTGCCCGAGGTACCGGGTCAGCGAGGGAACACCGTAATCCAAGGACAGGACATCGCCCCCCGTCAAGATGCACCGGTCCGCGTGATCCACCTGCTGGCGCAAACTCACGGGGAGCCCGGGCCGTGGCAGGCCCAGGCGCCGGACCGAGGGCCAACGGGTCTGAATGCGTGCCCAGACTCGTACAGGCGCCGGCAGTCGATAAGCCGGCACAAAGGCCACACCAGCTTCACCGGCCTCTGGCCAACGACGCGCATCCGCATCCACGTCGAAGCTCGGCGCGAGAAACGCGGCTTGCGGGTCGGATGCTCGCACCGCCGTGGTGATGCCGCGAAGCAGCGCCTCGCAACCCCGGTTCGTCAAGCTCTCGTGGCCAGCAAAGAAGTAGGTGCTCATCGTTGGAGTTCGGTTGGCTCGGAAGCCTCTTCATGAACAATGCATGTCTGTTGCCCGATGGCGTCCCAGCTGAGTTCACCGTCGCAAAGCTCGCGGGCGCCTTTGCCGAGGCGAAGCAGGAGCGCCGGGTCCTGCGCCAGTTGCGAAATGGCCGCCGCCAGTGCGGCCACGTCGGCAGGCGGCACGAGGATTCCATTGACGCCGTGTCGCACCAGATCTGGAATCGCTCCAACTCGCGTGGCCAGAACAGCGCGGCCGAACCCCAGGGCCATCGCCGCCACGCCACTCTGAGATCCTTCGACGTAGGGCAACACGACGACCCCGCACTCACCGAAGAGGTTCGCCACCCCATCCGCAGGAATGTACCGGTCGTGTACGACGAAGCAGCCGGTTTCCGCCATCGCGGCACGATGCCTCGCCAGATCGCTCCCACGCCCGGCAACGACAACCTCCACGCGAAGCCCGCTGTTGACCACCGCTCGTACAGCGTCGACCAGACACCCCAGCCCCTTGTACGCCTCGACGCGACCAAAGAACAGCAGTCGCAACAGACCGCCGGTGGACGGCGCCGGTTGGAGCGGACCACCAAGCGGACCATGCCTCGCAATGCGAATGCGACCAGCCAGATGGGGTGATTCGCGTTCGAGCGCCGCACGAAGCGCCTCGCCATGGACGATGGCCAGGCGGGCACGCCCGCGCAGCCAGTTGCGGTAACGAAGGCGACGTGCCCCCATGTTGACCGAGTCGGCACCTGGGTGTGGCGCCGGGTCGTGAACGGTGAGCACAAATGGGCAGCGTGGCAGGCTGAACAGCGTCAGCAGAAGCTCATCGCGCAAGGTCTCTTGGCTGTGAATGACATCGGGCGCAAATGCCGTCAGCGCGGACCGCAGCCTCCACACGTTCCGCAGCACCTGTCCCGGGTGACGCGGGCGCTCCAGTACCAGTATGCGCAGTCCGGCCGATCTGGCACCAGCCTCCCAGTCGCGACCTAGTTCGTTGGCTGCATGGTCGGCATAGGTGACGAACAGAACTTCCCTGCGCTGCTCGCGCAGGGCCCGGGACAGACGGAGCGTGTACTCTGCGAAATGCAGGGCAAGCATGGCCACGCGCATGGGAGGTCTGTCGATCACGGCAACTTGATCCGCAGCAACGACCGTGCCCGGGCCCCAAGCCCTCGACTCAGCAGCCCAAGTTCTCCTGCGGTAAGGGGAAAGCGCCAGTAAGCCAAGCCAAGCAGGCAAGCAGCGCAAAGGGTAGCCCCGGTGACGCCACCAACCCAAGGCCGAGCAACCAGACAGGCCAAGACGACCGCTGCTGCAGCTGCAGCGCAACGGCTCAAACCACGCCAATCGATGGGTGTCACGGGTCCTTTGCGCAAGGCATGCAACCACACCAGCCCCCGCAGCCACATGCCAACTGCGATGCCGGCAGTCGCGCCGGCGAGCCCCGCCGTTGCCGCGCCCAACGCACAGAGCACAGTCGTGACCGGTGAAACCAAACTGGCGCGGCTGACGACGGAGGGAAGCCGGTAGACCTGAAGTGCCAGCATCGCGACCTGACTGACGGCCTGGGCGAGTAAGCCCAGCATCAACAGGGCTAGCATGGCGCCGGCATCCTCAACGCCACGCCCCATCGCCAAGCTCAGCAGGTCATCGCCGCCAGAGACGACCACAGCCAGGGCCAGAAGTGCAGCGAGGGTGTTGAGCTTGACCAGCATGGCCACGCCCACGCCCACCAGCGGGATGTTGCCCTCGGCTTCGCGTGACACCAACATGGGGCGCACCACGTTGCCCAGCAAGAGCGAAGGCAGATAGCGGTTCGCCGTCATCAGCAGTTGCTGCAGGAACCCGAAGACGCCGGCCGCCTCGGGCCCCAACAGCCGGGCCACGACCAGACGTGCGGCACCGGCGTCACCGGTGGCCGTCAACAACTGGGAGGCCGACAGGTGAGCGACGAAGTGGCGGACCTCCCGCCAATCCAAGCTTTCGTTGCCTTCGCTGCTGATGCAATGCAGGCGACGGACCAGCAGGAATTGGCCCACCACCAGTGTCAACAAGCAGACCATGACCTCCATCCACAACAGAGCGCCAAGGCCTCCCCAACCCAGACCCCATAGCCCGGCCAACCCCAACAGCCTGCCAATAGGCTGTAGAGCGCGCACGCTTTGCGCGTCGCGCTGCTCCAGCAAACTCTCTAGCAGTTCTGCGGCGAAGCGAGCGCCGAGTACGGCTGTCATGAGCGCAGCCACGGCGAGTCCTGTCAATGGGTCTTCAGGTAGCCCTAACCACCGCGCAAGGGGGCTCCATGCCAGCGCGACTACTAACGCAGTGGAGAAGATCAAGCCGAAGCGAGCCGCCTCCATCACCAAGACAAAACGGCGCAATGTCCGATCATCTGAGCGTGTAACCAGACGCGGTAGAAATTGCTGTACAGCCGGCAGCAAGCCCAGGCTGGTCAATGGCACAGCCAATTCACACAGCCCCCAGATGACCATGTAGGCGCCATACTCTCTGGGGTCGAGCCAACGCACCACTGCCAATAGCAGCAAGAGCGTCGATGCTCCCGCTATTGCTCGGCCGGCGACGAATGCCATCAGTCCGTCACGGAACCTCTTGCCGCTGTATCGAGAATCGGGCTGAGTCACTGCTGAGTTGCTCGCGCTATGCGCAAGTCCCTCGGGAAACTTCGGGCGCCATGGCGAGCATCGGCGAGCCCCCCAACTCAACCCACCTGACTAGACACTTCGCCGCCATTGCGATAATTCGGCTGTTCGTCGATTGAAAGCTGCGATATCGAGTGAACAACTAGCCAGCGCGGTAAAGCACATTTACCTCTGCCTCCGACTGCCAAGTCCGGAAGCGTGTCTGGATCGCGGGGGACGTTGCCCCCATTGCACGGCAGCCTCAGTCGAACTGGCAACAAAACCGCCGAGGAGCATCAGGCGGCTTAGTGTTGTCGAGCATGTGATGCCCGAGAAACACGCGTCCAGTAGGCCACGTACCCAACCATAAAAAACAGTAGGACTTGATTGGGTGGCGCCCGAAACATGAAATCCTTGTATGGGAGACTGACAAGGTGCAACACAAAGGCAGTGCACAGCGCATAGCCGATTGCCTGATGCAAGGGCGGCACGCCTGGGGCATTGCGCAGCCGAAAGGCCGCCACTGCACCCGCGACGAGAAAGACAGCGACCAACGCATACCCCAATAGCCCAGTCTCCCAAAGCAGTAGACCCGTGGCCGTGTTGTCCGCTCGATAGGTCAGTGTCTGCGCTACCTCGCCCACCCCCAGGCGACCGAACTGCAGCGACCCGAGGCCGTGCCCGACGATGGCAAACGGCAGGCTGCCGGGGGTGTCGTGACGTTCGGCCCAGTCGTAGAACGACGCCATCCGCCCCATGATGGTGCCGCGCTGGTCAAGTTGCGGGTCAAGCTGGTTCGCGATGCTCTCCTGGGCGCTCAGCGGCACCGGAACGCGGCCCAAGGCGTTTCGGTCAGCGTAGTACAAAGCGTTGTAGGCGCCAAGAAAGCCAGCTGCGGCTACGACGCCGACGGCCATCCAGGCAAGGCTACGGACTGGCCGTCGCAGCAATTGCGGCCAGAAGTAGACGGCTGCGGCGAGCGGCAACATCAGCACCACGGCCTTGACCTCACCAGCAGCCATACAGATCAGGGCGCTGGCCAGCACCAGCAAGAACATGCCGCGCGACAAGAAGCCCCGCTGACGCAGAGACAAGGCTACGACCGCCGCCACGACACAGAAAACCGACATGCCGGCGTTGGCGCCCCCTGTGTCGGCATTGCCGGGGAAGGTGCCAACTACGGCATCCCATGTGGCACCTTGAAAGCCGCGCGCCCTGGCGGTGGATATCGCTTGCATCACGGCAAACGGAGCTTGAAGAACCGCAGCCCAGAGCAGAAAGCGCCAGATCTGCCACTGATCTCTGGCCGACAGCAAGCCTGCCGACACGACGAGCGCGAGGCCCAGATACGCCAGATACATGCGCGAGGCAAAGATCTGCTCGGCCACACGCGGGCTGCTGAGCAGGGTGGCGAAAAGAGCGGTCAAGAGGAAGATGCCGTACCACAGGATGAACCCCGCCTGCGGCGCACCTGCCGTGGCGGATGGGCGCAGCCGTAAAGCACTGAGCATCCAGGGCAGAAACAACGCAAAGGCCAGCCCTGGTGCGAGCCATCGCATGATCTCGACGCCACCGTAGTAAATGGCAGGGCCGACGACGAGGAACGCAGAGATCACCAGCGCCCAGACCACATGGCGCGCCGGCAGCAGGGCGAGCACCAGAATGCCAATCAGGGCAGCAAAGGGCGCCAAGAGCAAACGGCTCCCAAGGCCGGCCACGGCGCCGGTCAGCAACGCAAGCCCCACGCTGATCAAGACGACCAGCAGCGCCACCCACGGCACGGCCGACGGACGCTGCAGCCTCGTCGGGCTCATGTCGCCCGACCCAAGATGCGCGACTTGAACTGCTCGGGAACGGCCCCGGTCATGGCCTGAAGGAACCGCTGTTGCAACGCGAACCCGGCGTTGGTATCGGCGCCAATGGACGAGACCCGCACCAGCATTCCATCAGGGATCTCGCCCTGTAGCCCGTACCTGATCTGCTGAAGTTTGCGATCCGTCCGAGTGGCGGCAACGGACTCTCCCAGCGTGAGCCAATAGGTGACCGGCTCCACCCGGCCACCGAGCCGCGTACTCAGTTGCTTCACCGGTATCCTGCGGCCTTGCAGGTCGAGCACGGCTCGCCTCTGCCCACGCAACTCAAACCCCTGCGCCGGATAACACACCTCCGGCAAGTGCACCGACATTCCGTCGCTCTGATCCCCGCCGTACGCCACCGACAGCATCACCCGCTCACCGGTGCGCACGTTCACATAGGTCCGAGCCAGCACTTGGTTGTAGATGGCGTCCAGCTTTGCCTGCACATCGGGTGCGGGCAGGATCACCGGCATACTGCGGTCCACCTGCCAGTCCCCGAACTGGGTGGGAAACATCTTCTCTAGGTCGGTTTCCCAGGTGTCGGCAATCTTCTTCGTGGGCACGCCCACCTTGGCCAGGGCCGCGGCGGCACCCATGCCCGCCAGCACCACGATGGCCTTGCGCCGGCTGCCGTT
>JACKLL010000028.1 GCA_024235935.1 Rhodoferax sp.
GATTTCGGGCGCAAGCACAAGATCAACGGAACGCCCACCCTGTTCTTCGTCGACGGGTCGCGCGTCCCTGGCGCCATCAGTGCCCTTCAGGTGGAAAAATTCCTCGCTGACGCCAAGTGATGGGCAGCGTCCGTCCCATGCGTCGCGGGTGCCGGGCACGCGCATGAAGGGCGGACGCCCCTCAGCCGACGCGCCCCTGGTCTACCGGGTCGAGGTGGGCGACCTGCATGCCCATCTGTTCCGGGTCACGCTGACGATTGCCCGACCGGCCGAGGTGCAGACCCTGCGCCTGCCGATCTGGATTCCGGGCAGCTATCTGGTGCGCGAGTTCTCGAAGAACCTCCAAAGCCTGCGCGCCCACCAGGATGCAACGGCCTGTACCTTGCGCCAGTGCGACAAGAACACCTGGGAGGTGGATTGCAGCACCGAGCGCCCGCTGCACGTCGCGTACGAGGTCTATGCGCTGGACAACTCGGTGCGCGCCGCCTGGCTGGATGCCCAGCGCGGCTTCTTCAACGGCACCAGCCTGCTGCTGCAGGTGCAGGGCCAGACCCAGTCGGAGCATCGGATCGCTCTGGTGGCCGACGAGCGCCTTGCCGACTGGCAGGTCGCGACCGCGCTGGACCCGCTCAAGATCAATCGGCGCGGCTTCGGCAGCTATCGCGCAGCCGACTACGACGAACTGGTGGACTGCCCGGTGGAGATGGGGCCGTTCTGGAGCGGGGCATTTGTCGCCGCCGGCATCGACCACCGCTTCGTCGTGGCCGGGGCCGCGCCGAGTTTCGATGGCCAGCGCCTGCTCGATGACAGCCGGCGGATCTGCGAGGCCGCGATCCGCTTCTGGCACGGGGACGCTACAAGCGCCAGTCGCAGCGGCGGCAAGCCGCCGCACCGGGACTACCTGTTCATGCTCAATGTGGTCGAGGACGCCTATGGCGGTCTCGAGCACCGCAATTCGACGGCGCTGATCGCCGCGCGCAAGGATCTGCCGCGTGTCCCGGCCGAAGGCGCAAACAGCATGCGCCAGCCCGAGGGCTACACCACCTTGCTGGGGCTGATCAGCCACGAGTATTTCCATACCTGGAACATCAAGCGGCTGCGTCCGGTGGCATTCGCGCAGTTCGACTATGGCCGCGAAAACTACACCGACCTGCTGTGGTTCTTCGAAGGCTTCACCAGCTATTACGACGACCTGCTGCTGCGCCGCGCCGGCTTGATCGACGACGCCACCTATCTGCGGCTGCTGACCAAGACCGTCAACCAGGTGCTGCAGACGCCCGGGCGGCAGTTGCAGAGCGTGGCGCAGGCCAGCTTCGATGCCTGGGTCAAGTACTACCGGCAGGACGAAAACACCGCCAATGCGACGGTGAGCTACTACACCAAGGGCGCCTGTGTCGCCCTGTGCCTGGACCTGAGTCTGCGTGCCAGCGGCGCGACCACGCTGGACGACGTGATGCGGGCGCTGTGGACGCACTGCGCAGGCGGGCCGATGACCGAGAAGGATTTGCTGGACGTGTTGCGCGCACTGACAGGCCGCGCCTGGCAGCGCGAACTGGCGCGCTGGGTGCACGGCACGCGCGAGCTGCCGCTGGAGCCGCTGTTGACGGCGCAGGGCGTCGCGGTGCTGCAGGAGCCGGCGCAGACGGCGCAGGCCCTGGGCCTGCGGGTCACCGAGTCTGGCGGCAGTGTCCAGATCAAGGTGGTGCTGCGCGGTGGCGCGGCCGAGCAGGCCGGATTTGCCGCCGGCGACGAGTGGTTGGCGCTGGAGGTCGGGCGCGGCACGCGTGCGCAGGGCTGGCGGCTGGGGCGCCTCGATGAACTGCCGATGTACGCAGCACCCGGACAGGTGGTGACGGCGCTGGTGGTGCGCGACCGGCGCCTGCTGCGGCTGCGCCTGAAGCTGCCCAAGGGCGTCACCACCTGGCGCCTGGCCGTGCGGGACGCCGCGGCTGTCGCTGCCTGGCTGGGCGACACGCGCTGACGCGTTGCCCGTGGCGGGTGCGGCCCGCGCGGGTCAGCCGGGCCCGGTGTTCTGCGGCGGGATCACGGTTCCGGCAATCTGGGCGCTCTTGCCGCGAAACATGGCCACCACTTCGCCGCGCTGGTTCTCGACCCGCATGTCGTAGATGCCATGGCGGCCCTGCAAGGTCTGCTCCTGGCCGGTGCAGGTCAGCACGTCGCCCGGGTGTGCGGGCTTGAGGAACTCGATGCTGCAACCCGCCGCGACCGTCACCTTGTTGTAGCTGTTGCACGCGAACGCGAAGGTCGAATCGGCCAGCGTGAAGATGAAGCCGCCATGGCAGATCCGATGGCCATTGAGCAGTTCGTCGCGGACCGCCATGCGCATGACGGCCCGACCGGGCTCGCAGCTGAGCAGTTCCATCTGCATGAAGGCGCGCGATGCGTGGTCGGCCGCGAACATGGACGCGCCCACGGCGCGGGCCAGCTCCGCGGCATCGGCGGGCGCGTCGCCGGGCTGCGGCGCGCCGGATTCGGCTGGATGCACCATGGCCTACTGCCCGGTGAACGCCGCCGGGCGCTTCTGCAGAAAGGCGCTGACGCCTTCGATGTAGTCATGCGTCGCCCCCATGGCGGACTGGGTGTCGCGTTCGACATCGAGGTGCGCGTCCAGCGAGTGCGTGCTGGCCGACCGCAACAGCTGGCGGGTGGCGACCAAGGCCTTGGTCGGCAGGGTGGCCAGGCGCTCTGCCAGGGCCATGGCGGCTTCCAGCGGGTCGTCGGCGATGTCCCAGATCATGCCCCAGTCGCGCGCCTGCGTGGCGCTCAGCTTGTCGCCGGTCAGCGCCAGCCCCATGGCGCGCGCCAGGCCCAGGCGCTGCGGCAGAAACCAGCTGCCACCGGCGTCCGGCACCAGCCCGATCTTGCTGAACGCCTGGATGAAGCTGGCGGTCGGCGCGGCGATGGCGATATCGCAGGTCATGGCCAGGGACGCGCCGGCGCCGGCGGCCACGCCATTGACGGCCGCGATGCTGGGCATGCGCAAGGCCTGCAGGCGGCGCACCGTCGGATTGAAGGCCTGGTCGATGATGGGGCCGGGATCGGCCCGCTTGACCAGGTCGGGACCGGGCGTGAAGTCGAAATCGGACAGGTCGGCGCCGGCACAGAAGCCGCGCCCGGCACCGGTGATGACCAGCGCCCGGATCTTCGGGTCGGCTTCGGCACGGTCCAGCGCCGCCCACAGGTCGTGGTGCATCTGCCGGTTGAAGCTGTTGAGGTTCTGCGGGCGATGCAGCGTGGCGATGGCCACCGCGCCCTGCTCCTGGTAGAGCACCGTGGTGTCGGTCATGGGAGTGCTTTCGGCAAAAAGGGCAATTTACCATCGATCCCCCACAGGCCCGTGCGCGATATCCCTTACGATGGCCGTCTGCCAGACTACCGACAGGAGAAGGACGACATGACCTATGAATTGATCCAGGTGCGCACCGAGGGCGAGCGGGTGGGTGTGATCACCCTGAACCGGCCCAAGCAACTGAATGCGCTGAACGACGCGCTGATGGACGAACTGGGTGCTGCGCTGCAGGCCTTCGACGCCGATCCGGCCATCGGCTGCATGGTCGTCACCGGCAGCGAAAAGGCCTTTGCCGCCGGCGCCGACATCGGTGCCATGGCCAGCTACAGCTTTGCCGACGTCTACAAGGGCGACTACATCACCCGCAACTGGGAACAGATCCGGCAGATCCGCAAGCCCGTCATCGCGGCCGTCAGCGGCTTTGCGCTGGGCGGCGGCTGCGAGCTGGCCATGATGTGCGACTTCATCATCGCCGCCGACAATGCCCGTTTCGGCCAGCCGGAAATCAAGCTGGGCATCATTCCCGGCGCCGGCGGCACCCAGCGCCTGCCACGCGCCGTCGGCAAGGCCAAGGCCATGGACATGGCGCTGACCGGCCGCATGATGGACGCCACCGAAGCCGAACGCGCCGGTCTGGTCAGCCGCGTGGTTCCGCTTGAGAAGCTGATGGACGAGGCACTCGGCGCCGCGCTGATGATCTGCGACTACTCGCAGGTCGCCACCATGGCGGCCAAGGAGTCGGTCAACAAGGCCTTCGAGGGCTCCCTGGCCGACGGCATCCACTTCGAGCGCCGGCTGTTCCATGCGTTGTTTGCGACGGACGACCAGAAGGAAGGCATGGATGCCTTCGTCAACAAGCGCAAGGCGGTGTTCAAGAACCGCTGAAACCGAGGGGCGCCTGACCTGCAGTGACCAGAATGCAGGCCGGCCTCAAAAAGTGGCCAGAAGCCTGGTTATAATCTGCGGCTTCGGTAAATCTCCCAGAAGGGGTCTATCGGAGCAGTTTGCACAATGGCGCTTTAGCTCAGTCGGTTAGAGCGATGGAATCATAATCCACAGGTCCGCGGTTCGAATCCGTGAAGCGCCACCAAACATGGTTCCAGATAAGACCCGGAACGTCTAAAGCCCCAAGTAAATCAACGACTTGGGGCTTTTTTCATGTCCGCATAGGACCGGGTAAGTCCACACACATCCGGCTCCTGACCGGGTAACATACCGGGTAACTGCACCCAATTGGCCCTATGTGGCAGAAAGTTACCCGGTCATGGCGGCAACTGACATCCTCTCAGACAAGACCATTCGCGCAACCCTCAAAGCGGTGGTTCAAGCAGGCAAACCGCGCAAGATCAGCGACGGCGGGGGGGTGGTACTGGAGGCCCGTCCTACCGGTGCCGGGTGGTGGCGTTTGCGGTATTGGCGCGACGGCAAGGAAGGCTTGTTGAGCCTTGGCACGTACCCAGAGGTGTCGCTCAAGGATGCCCGCCGGCGCCGCGACGATATCCGCAAGCTCGTGGCCGCAGGCAAGGACCCCAGTGAGCACAGGAAGGCCGAAAAGGCGGAACGAGCGCGCGAGAGGGAATCCAAGGCGCTGGCTGATGCCGGCCTGCCCGGGCCCGGCACATTCGAGCATGTTGCCCGAATGTGGGTGTCCACGGTGCATGAGTCCAAGGTGACCCCGGCGCACGCGCGACGCACGCTCGCGCGGCTGGAAACACATGTTTTTCCTTGGCTGGGCCGCCGACCGATTGCCGATATCGAGGCACCCGATCTGCTGGCCTGTCTGCGCCGCATTACTGCGCGTGGTGTCGTGGAAACAGCGCACCGGGTCAAGGATGCCTGCGGCCAGGTATTCCGATTCGGGATCGGCGAAGGCGCATGTCAGCGCAACCCGGCCGCGGATCTGCGGGACCAGTTGCCATCCGCCACGCGCAAGCACTTTGCTGCTATCACACAACCGGAGCAGGCCGGCGACCTGTTACGCGACATAGCGGCGTACAGCGGCCGCCCTGTGACCCGTGGGGCACTGTCGTTGTCGGCCTTGCTTCTCTTGCGCCCCGGCGAATTGCGCGCCATGGAATGGGCATGGGTGGACGTGGATGGCGCCATGTTGACTGTGCCCGGCGAACAGATGAAGCGCAAGAGAGCCGACAAGTGCAACGGTATCCCGCACCTTGTGCCGCTGGCGCCTCAAGCGCTGGCGATCCTGGAAGAACTGCGACCCCTTACCGGGCACGGTCGCTACGTGTTCCCGTCCGAGCGCGGTGGCGCGCGCTGCATGAGCGAAAACACGGTACGCGCCGCTCTGCGTGCGCTGGGTTACAGCAATGACGAGATGACAGCGCATGGGTTCCGCGCTATGGCCCGCACGATGGCGGCAGAGCGGTTGAATGTGCAGCCCGAGGTGATCGAGGCGCAGTTGGCCCACACGGTGCCCGATGCGCTGGGCCGAGCCTACAACCGTACCCAGTACCTGGACCAGCGGCGTGCCTTGATGATCGCTTGGGCGGACTACCTGGACCGCATTCGTGATGGGGCAAAAGTGCTGCCGTTCAAGAGCGCTTGATCGGCTTGACGCCGAGGACTGGGGACAATGGGGACACCAGCCCCCTGTGTCAGACTAGTTGTCGCTTCACCGATTTACACCGAAGCACAACCCCATGAACCGAAATCAACATTCCGACGAGTTCCGAGAGCAAGCCCTGAGCAAGGTCCGGCACCGCGGCACGCGCAGCGTGCGCGATATCGCCGAGGAACTGAACATGTCTGCTGGCACGCTGAGAAAGTGGTGGGCCCGATCGAATGTCAGCGTCGCAGTGGCCGCGCCGCTGGCCGAACTGCCCAGCGAACTGCCAGCCGAGTCCTGGAGCGCCGCCCAGCGTCTGCTCGCCTTGCACCAGACCCACGGCCTGTCGGGTTCCGCGCTGCATGCCTGGTGCCGTGAAAAGGGTCTCTTCGAGCATCAGCTGATCACTTGGCGCGACGCGTTCTGCGCAGTCACCTCGCCCGAATCGCGCGAGTCCAAACTGGCTGTGCGCGAACTGCAGACTCGAAACGATGGCCTGCAGCGCGAGCTGCGCCGAAAAGAGAAGGCGCTGGCGGAAGCCGCAGCCTTGCTGGTGCTGCAAAAAAAGTTCCGGGCGATGTGGGCGGACGAGGAATGATGAGTTCCCTGGCCCAGCGTCAAGCTCTGCTCGCCCTTCTCGCCGAGGCATGTGATGCTGGTTCGCGGCTGCGGCCCGCTTGCGCGCAGATCGGCCTGAGCGAACGCACCGTGCAGCGATGGCAGCGACCCGCCGCCGGCGATGACGGCGACCTGCGTGCGAGCACCAAACGCGTCGCCACGGCGCCACCAAACCGGCTGAGCGACACCGAGCGCCAAGCCGCGTTGGAGTTGCTCAACAGCGAGGAGTTCAAAGACCTTGCGCCTAGCCAGATCGTGCCGCGCCTGGCCGACCAAGGCCGCTTCGTGGCGAGCGAATCGACCCTGTATCGACTCTTGCGCGGTGCCGGCCAGCTGACCCATCGTCGTGCCGAACGTGCGCCGCAGCCGCGCAGCCGCCCGCGTGCGCTGCTGGCGTGCCGACCCGATCAGATCTATTGCTGGGACATCAGCTACTTGCCTACCGAGGTGCGCGGCAGCTACTTCTACCTTTATCTGTTCGTCGATCTGTTCAGCCGCATGATCGTCGGCTGGCAGGTCTACGACAACGAGAGCGCTGAGCGGGCCGGCCAACTATTGACCGACATCTGCACTCGGCAGCAAATCACGCCGCAGCAGCTGACGGTGCATTCCGACAACGGCGCGCCGATGAAGGGCGAAACGATGCTGGCCACCTTGCAGCGCCTGGGCGTGGCGGCTTCGCGCAGCAGGCCCGCCGTGAGCAACGACAACCCGTTCTCCGAGGCCTTGTTCCGCACCCTCAAGTATCGACCACAGCTACCGGTCAAACCGCTGCCAAGTCTGCTGCATGCACGCCGCTGGGTGACGAAACTCGTGCATTGGTACAACCAGGAGCACCGGCACAGCGCGATCGGCTTCGTGACGCCAGAGCAACGCCATCAGCAGATCGATCAATCGTTGTTGCGCAACCGAGCTGCCGTCTATGCAGCCGCACGCGATCGACATCCTCAACGGTGGTCAGGGTCCACCCGAAACTGGACCCACATCACCGAGGTCCACCTCAACCCGGAGAAATCAACCGACCACAAAGTCTCCGATCGAAAAGCTGCTTGACATTCATTCCACGCGACAACTGGCTTGACAACTACCGCCAGTAACGACGCGGGTTTCGGTGTCCCCAAGTACCCAGTCTGAGGTGGGGACAACTGGGGACAATGCACCCCGGTGTGGGATCCGATCGTGCAAGTTCCTGCGATTTGTCCCCATTTGTCCCCGCTTGTCCCCAGGCGGAGGATGCCGAAAAACTCAATGTTGGCGCGGTGTCCCCATTGTCCCCAGTGTCCCCATCGAAAATGCGCAGGTTTCGACGGCACCCCCTATGCGTGCGGATCTGGCTGGTGATCCAACGGGCGCGGGTGTCAACATCTGCGCCGGATGTTTGCAATTGCTGGTTCCGCATGCGCTGTTCTTTGGCCTTCTGTCCGTTTGTCTGTGGGTTGCCCCGGGTTGTCCGTGTGTCGTCGTTGGTGTGTAGTGGTCTGGTTAGTGTTTCTGTCCGTCCCGAACGCCTGAGCGTTGCGGGAACTACAAGGGACACGGGACACCACTCCCGTTTTGCGCCGAGGTCATCTTTCTGGCCGCCGCGGCACGCGGCATTGGCACCGATGGCGCTTGCTGCTGCAAGTCGGTTCATCGGGTTGAGCCCTTGTCCCAGAGCTCCGGGTGCGCCAGATTGCGCTTCGGCTGACGTGGCCCGCGATGTGCGGGCCAGGGGCAGATCGCGTTGCACGATCTGCGGATTCGACGCGCTTTGAGCTCGTCACTTCGGGCGGGCACCAACTACGGCCGGTGGTCCGCCCAGGGAAGCTGGGGCAATTTGCGCGTCGTCACTACTGGCTAGCGCCGCGTAGTGACGACGCGGTTGGCGCAGGGTTTGGCTTTGGGCAGGGCGCTGCGAGATTGCAGCAGGCCAACATCGGCTGACGCCGCTTCGATCCGAAGGGCCGGACCGGTAGCGCAGTTGGCCCTTGGGGCCGGCTGTGATGCCGGCTGGGGCAGGGTGGCCGTTGGTTGTGCCCGGTGGCTGACGAGTATCTCCAAGCCTTTAGGCTGCCGGGTTTCAGGAGATGAGGCCGGCGAGGGCGCCCGCGTGAGCGGGCATGGGCGATGCTGTGACGGGCATCAGCCGGGCTGACTCAGCCAGTGGGGAAACTGAACTGGGCCGATGCTGCGCCAACTTCGTGTGGATTGCAACAGTAATGTGAGCCACGGGGTTTCCGCGATGCCGGACTGGCTGGGCAGCGTCAACCAACGAGCAGTGCGGTTGCGCCGGGGCTGTCAGCATTAATGGGATGGACGCCCCTTCCTCAATCGGGCGTGAAGTGCCACAGTACGCGCGGGAGTTTCTCCCCCTACAGAAGGAGGTATCCGAAATGACGATTGCGACGATCGGTATTGATTTGGCGAAGAACGTGATCCAAGTGCACGCGGCAGATCAGCATGGCAGGGAGGTGATGAAGAAGCCTCTGAAGCGTGGCCAGGTATTGCCGTTCTTCGTCAGGCTGGAGCCGTGCTTGATTGGCATGGAGGCGTGCGGCAGCGCGCACTATTGGGCCAGGAAGCTGTCGGCACTTGGCCACACGGTCAAGCTGATGGCACCCCAGTTCGTGAAGCCGTACGTCAAAACCAACAAGAACGATGCGGCCGATGCCGAGGCTATCTGCGAGGCGGTACGCCGGCCGAACATGCGCTTCGTGCCCGTCAAGACTGCCGAGCAACAGGCGGTTCTGTCATTGCATCGTGCGCGCCAGGCCTTTGTCAAGGCACGAACGGCCCAGGCGAACCAGATCCGCGGCCTGCTGTCGGAGTTCGGTATCACGATCCCGCAAGGCATCGGTCATATCACCCCACGCCTGCCCGAGATCCTGGAAGATGCGGAAAACGAACTGCCTGGGCGGTTTCGCCTCCTGCTGACGCGACTTGGGGAGCATCTGAAGGAGATGGACCGTCAGGTCACTGAATTGGAGCGTGAGATCATCAGCTGGCACCGCGAGAACGAAGCCAGCCGCAAGCTGGCTGAGATGCCGGGCATTGGCCCGATCACCGCCAGCGCGCTGGCGGCCTCAGTGGGTGATGCCAACTGCTTCAAGAACGGGCGCCAGATGGCAGCCTGGCTCGGCCTGGTGCCGCGACATCAGTCCACCGGCGGCAAGACGAAGCTGCTGGGGATCAGCAAGCGTGGCGATCCGTACCTGCGCTCATTGCTCGTGCACGGAGCGAGATCGATGATCCGCCATGCCGAGGGCAAGGCCGATCAGACCACGGCCTGGTTCGGGCGGCTTCTTGCACGACGGCACAAGAACATCGCCGCCGT
>JACKLL010000029.1 GCA_024235935.1 Rhodoferax sp.
GGGCCGATGATGGGCCAGGCGCAGCACTTCTTCCGCTACGCGCCGCAACCCGTGCCCTACGGCATCGAGCGCTACCAGCAGGAGACCCGGCGCCTGCTCGGCGTCTTGGAGGAACGCCTGGACGGGCGCGACTTCATCGCCGCCGACTATTCCATCGCCGACATGGCGTGCTTTCCGTGGATCCGCATCCACAAGCTGACAGGCGTGGCGTTGGACGACTTCCCCCGCGTGCAGGCCTGGTACGGCCGTGTGCGGGCCCGGCCCGCCGTGGACCGTGGCGTGTCGCTGTTGCGGGAGCGATGGGTCGACGTGACGAAGTCCGACGACGCAAAGCGCAATCTCTTCCGGAAGCCAACCGAATGACGGACACCGCCACGGATGTCGTGGAGGCATTCATCGACCTTCGCAGCCCCTACTCGTACCTGGCACTGGGTCCGGCGCGTGAACTGGCGCAGCGCACCGGACTCCACATCGAGTGGTGGCCGTACCTGACCGACTTCCGCTCGGCCTACGGTGGTGAGGTCGAACAACGGTCGGGCCGTGACGTGGCGAAGCTGAAGTACCTGTACATGGACTGCCGGCGCCTGGCCAAGCTGCAGGGTCTGACCATCCGCGCGACGACCAAGCTTTGGGACGCCACGCTGGGCAGCCAGGCCATGTTGTTCGCCAAGGCCGAGGGGCGGATGTGGGAGTTCTGCGATCCGGTGCTGCAGGCCTTCTGGCGGCGCGAGTTCGACCTGGAGTCGGCCTCGGACATCGAGGCAGCCTTGGTGCAGGCTGGCCTGTCGTCGAACGAGTGGCGGGCCTACCGCATCGACTGCGCGGACGAGGATCTCCGCACCGCTGCGGCGCGCGCCGAAGACCTGGGCGTTTTCGGTGCGCCGACCTTCATCTTCCGCGGCGAATTGTTCTGGGGCGGGGATCGCATGGACCTGCTGGCCAGCACGATCGCGCAAGCTCGCGCCTAGCGAGTACTCAGCCTGCGTGGCGGTCGTGCTCCTGCGTCGACCCGTCCCCGCTCACCACGTAGGCGCGTAGCCGAGGTACATCGACGAGCAGGATGCCCTTGTGGGGATCGTTGCGCACAAAGCCGACGCGCCTGAACTCGCTCAGGGCCATGTTGACGCGCTGGCGTGACAGGCCGCAGATCAGCGCGAGTTCATGCTGCGGAATCGAGAGTTCCTGTGCGTCAGACGACACGCTGTTGGCCAGCATCAACAGGCCTCGGGCCACTCGCATCTCCGGCCCGAGAAGGCGGCTCGCTTCAAGCATCCCGACGAACGTGCCCATGCGCTCGTTCAAGATCTCGCACAGGAAGTGATTGAACGGGATCGAGGACTGGCGCAAGGTCTCGAAGGTCGTGGCAGGCACCAGGAAGATGTGCGATGGCGTTAACGCGCGCAAGTCGTAGCGGCGCAGCTCCTTCTTCAACAGAGAGCCATCGCCGCCCCACTCGCCCTCGCGCAGGCAGTACAAGGTTGTCTCCGAACCATCCGCTGCCAGCACATACATCTGCAGGAAACCACGGGACAGTCCGTACCAGTGTAGGCACGGTTCTCCGGCGCGGGCAATGTACTCGCCCGCCTCAGCCGTTCGCTCCGTGGTCGTCTCCAGCATCAGGCTTCGCAATTCGACCGGCAGCGCGCGATACCACGGCCAACGTTCCAGGAAGACAGCGAGGTCCGCTGGCTGAGAATGACGTGGCTCAGTGGGGGGCATGGCTTTGTTCGTTCAGCGGACGGTGACGCGCAGAAGAGTGAGCGCTGCAGCGGCGAACGGCCCTTTCGTTGCAGCGACAGGCGCTGGCCGGGGGCCGATGCACAGTCATCCCTTTCATCACACTGCCCGCGAGGGCTCCATGGAACAGGCCTCCTGGCTCGTCGACCTGAACTCTCCATTCTCCTACTTGCTCCACCGTGGACGACGCGCCCTGCGCAACCGACGCGCGTTAGGGTGATCTCACCCGACTTGAGGCGTCTTCCGCCCGGAAGCCAGTGGCAGCGACCACTGCAAAGTTGGCCAAGATCAATGAAGGTCTAGAGCATCGGCCAATGACTGCTCTCGCGGAAAGTCATCGATCGTAATGGGTCGGCCACTGCCGACCGCGGATGTCGGCTATCAGATCGTTCAACCTGGGGGCCGGCTTTCCGGCGGTGAGATCGGGTGCCCGACCGGCGCAGGCCGACCCAGTCATTATCTTGAGCTGCGGCGACGTCACCCGCTGTCGATGGCCGCTTGGTACAGGCGGTCAGCCGCAACAGGCACCAGGTCTTCCGGCCTCACCCTGCAGACGATGCTGCTGGATCGGCGGGCACGGAACGCTGCCATACGAGCAGTAGACGCAGCAGTCGCCCGCCAGCGGCCTGAGTACCGTATGGCACTGCTCGCATTCGTAGAACCACTGGCAGGCGTCGGTGGGCATAGTTTCCACCGTCGCATGGCCGCACTGCGGGCAGGTCAGCGTCGACACGAGTTCGACCGTACTCACTTGGCGCCCCCGACCACGGTCGACGGATAGCCGGCGTCGGTGGTCGCCCGGGTCAGGGCATCGACGCTGGTCTTGGCATCGTCGAACTGCACCACGGCCTGGCGCTTGCCGAAGTCCACCTCGGCTCGGTTGACGCCCTCGACCTTGCCCAGCGCCTTCTTGACGGTGATGGGGCACACCGGGCAGTCCATCGTGGGCAGCGACAAGGTCACGGTGCGCGACGCGCTCCACGCCGGCACGGCCAGTGCGGCACCAAGGGTCAATACCAGGAACTTGTTCATGGGGACCTTTCAGTAGAAGAGCGGCGCGAACCACGGGAAGGCCAGCGCCAGCAGCACCAGCAGCGCGACGGCGAAGAACAGCCCTTGGTAGCGCCGGCGCACGCGCGGCACGGCACAGACGTCGCCGGGCGCACAGTCGGGCACGCGCCGCCAGATGCGCCTTGCCGCCAGCGCTAGGGCAGCCAGTGCGACTGCGATGAACAGCGGCCGCCAGGGCTCCAGCGCCGTCAGGTTGCCGATCCAGGCGCCGGAGACGCCCAGGCTCAGCAGCACCAGTGGACCCAGGCAGCAGCTTGTCGCCAGCAGGGCCGCCAGCGCGCCCGCGAGCAGTGGGCCACGTTCGCTGCCGGACGAAGTCGGCGTGGATGCAGGGGAATGGTTGCCCATGCGTCCAGCATACTTCCGTACTTGAGTACGGAGTCAAGCCTCATGCCGAAAGTCCTTAGCCCAGCAGACCTCGCCCTGACCATCGGCGCGCTGGCCACCGAAGCCGGCGTCAATGTCGAGACCATCCGCTTCTACCAACGCCGCGGCCTGTTGCCCGAACCCGAGCGGCCGCCGCGCGGCGTGCGCCGCTATGGGCCTGCCGATGTGGCTCGCGTGCGCTTCATCAAGTCGGCACAGCGCATCGGCTTCAGCCTAGACGAGGTGGCACAGCTGCTTCAGCTCGAGGACGGCACGGGCTGCGGCCAGGCGCGCGAGATTGCCACCCATCGGCTGCTCGACGTGCGCCAACGGCTGACCGACCTGCAGCGCATCGAAGCCGCGCTGTCGGCGCTGGTGGCCCGCTGCGCCGACGCCCGCGGCCGCGTGGCATGCCCGCTGATCGCCGCGTTGCAGGAGGCCGCATGATGGAACTGCTGAAGGTGTCGGCGCTGTTCGCGCTGACGGCCGTGATGGAGATCGTCGGCTGCTACCTGCCATGGCTGGTGCTGCGTCAGGGCAAGCCGGTCTGGCTGCTGTTGCCCGCCGCGGTCGCGCTGGCGGTGTTTGCGTGGCTGCTGACCCTGCACCCTGCCGCCGCAGGGCGCCCCTACGCGGCCTACGGGGGCATGTACATCGTCGTGGCGCTGGCTTGGCTGTACGTCGTCGACGGCGTGGCGCTGACGCGCTGGGACTGGGCCGGCGCCGCAGTGGCACTGGCCGGCATGGCCATCATTGCGCTACAGCCTTCGACGCTGGATCCCGCCAGCCGTTAGCTCTGGTCAGCCAGCCAGGCGGCCGCAATCACTGTGGCCGTCGATCGTGTACTTGGTCTTCAGTCAGCTTTCGGTCAGTGCTGCCGTCCAACCGGTCCAAGTTTTCTGCTGCACCCCCAGTCCGGTTGGCCATGAAGGACTGCTTCGCAGACGCCCCGACCGCAAGTGACCGGTCCGGACGTCGGGCAGCTTTGGAGAAGCTTGAACTTCCGGTTTGGGTCGTTGGCCGCCCGTGATCGGCCGCCGCTGAAGGTCAGGTGACCGTCCCATCGCCGACATGCCGGCGTCCGGTACATCGCCGCGGGTTTCACCGGCCA
>JACKLL010000030.1 GCA_024235935.1 Rhodoferax sp.
CTGTCACCGGCCCAGGTACATCACGGTCAGCAGCTTGACGCCGAGCTTGTCCTCGACCATCTTCTTGAACGGCTTGAACAGGTCGGACTCGAACACCCGCTTCTGATGCGCCGCGTCCCGGTGCAGGTATCCGGCAGAGAAGATCGAGAACTCGGGGAAGAACTCGGCCAGCTCCTGCGCCGACGCGATCGACATCTCGAGGTTGCCGCGCGAGATCGCCTCCAGTTCCGTGCCCTGCTTGAACAAGGCGGCATTCCAGTGCGGTTCGAACGTGGCGAAGTCGGCGATGGCGGGCGCAAAGACCGAGGTCAGTGCGACCGCACGCTGGTCGGTCGCGGACGCAGGCGACGACAGGCGCAGCTTGAGCTTGTCTTGCGCGAACGACGGTACGGCGAAAGCCGACAGCGATGCTGCGGCGGCGGCAGCCACGATGCTGCGACGGCTGAGAGTGGTTTCCATGGTGCTTGTCTCCAGGGTTGGTCGAAGCGGACCCACATGGCCCACCCGATACTGACATGTTAGCATGCAACTGGTACCGGACGAATAATGTACCAGTTGGTTCATTATCATGGGCGTCTGTGTAGAATGTCAACGCCTTGCATCGGTAAAATGGCGCCCGATTCGGCACCCGACAATGAACCAATCAGTACATACCCGTGCACCCACGACGCGCAAGCCGATCCGCGCGGCGGACACGGTCCTGGCGCGCAAGCGGATGCCGGCCGAACCACGCACCAACGACCCCGAGCGCACGAAGGCCGAGATCCTGCGCGCCGCGGTCGTCGAGTTCGGTGAAAAAGGCCTGGCGGGCGCGCGCATCGACGAAATCGCAGCCGCCACGCACACCAGCAAGCGCATGATCTACTACTACTTCGGCAGCAAGGACGGCCTGTACCTTGCTGCGCTGGAGCAGTCCTACGCCCGGGTGCGCGACTCCGAACTGCAATTGCGCCTGGACGACATGGACCCGGAGACGGCGCTGCGCTGCCTGGTCACGGTGATGTTCGACCACCACCTGGACAACGAGCACTACATCCGCATCGTGATGTCGGAGAACATCAACCGGGGGCGCTACCTCAGGCAGAGCAGCCAGATCCAGGAGCTCAACCGTCCGGCGATCACGTTGCTGCGCGGCATCTACGACCGTGGCGTGGCCGCCGGCCTGTTCCGGCCCGGACTGGACGCAACCGACATCCATGCCTCGATCTCGGCCCTGAGCTTCTTCAACGTGTCGAACCGCCACACCTTCGGTCTGATCTTCCAGCAGGACAACCAGTCCCCCGCCTACCAGGCCCATCGGCGCGAGAACATCGTCCAGATGATCCTGCGTTATGTCCGGAGCCCGTGACATGAAACTGCCTCCTCGCTCACTGCGTTCGCTGCCCACCGAAGGGGTCGTCAGCCTCCTCGGAACGGCCGGGCGGTAGCGCCATGCAAACCTTGCGCATCGCCGTCGCCGGCGCCGGCCTGATCGGGCGCACCCACGTCGACGTGGTCCGCGCCAGCACGCAGGCCACGCTGTGCGCCATCGTCGACCCGGCACCGCATGCGCGTGACCTGGCGGCCCAGGCCGGTGTGCCGGCGTTCGCCGCACTGCCGGACATGCTGGCGCACGAAAAGCCCGATGGGGTGATCCTGGCCACCCCGAACCCGCTGCATCTGCCGCACGCCATGGCCTGCATCGCTGCCGGCGTACCGATGCTGCTGGAAAAGCCCATCACCGCCACCGTGGCCGAGGGCGAACAGCTGCTGCTGGCGGCCGAAAGGGCCGGCGCGCGGATCCTGATCGGCCACCACCGGGCGCACAGCCCGATCATGGCCAAGGTACGCGCCGTCATCGACAGCGGCGCGCTGGGGCGGCTGGTCGCTGTCAGCGGCAGCGCGACCTTCCTCAAGCCCGACCACTACTTCGCCGATGCCCCGTGGCGGCGCGAGCGCGGCGGCGGTCCGATCCTGATCAACATGATCCACGAGGTGCACAACCTGCGCATGGTGTGCGGCGAGATCGTCGCCGCGCAGGCCCTGGCCTCGCATGCGGTGCGCGGCTTCGCGGTCGAGGACACGGTCGCGATCAGCCTGCGTTTTGCCAGCGGCGTGCTGGGCAGTTTCCTGCTGTCCGATGCCGCCGCATCGGCGCGCAACTGGGAACACACGTCGCAGGAGAACAAGGCCTACCCGCATTACGCCGACGAGGACTGCTATGTCCTGTGCGGCACCAACGGCAGCCTGGCGGTACCGACGATGCGCATCAAGACCTATCCGCGCCCGCAGGACCGCTCCTGGTGGAAACCGTTCGAAACCGGCGTCGTGGGCATGTTGCCGGACGACCCGCTCAGGCACCAGCTGACCCATTTCTGCGCCGTGATCCGCGGCACGGCAGAACCGCTGGTCAGCGCGCGCGACGGCCTGATCAACCTGCGCGTGACCGAAGCCATCGCCGCCGCTGCCGCCAGCGGCAACACGGTCTCTCTGCTCCCCGCCTGACTCCCCATGCAAAGGACTCCCATGAACATCCTCGTGCTCAACGGCATCAACCTCGACATGTTCGGCAAGCGCGATCCGAAGCAATACGGTACCGCGACACTGGCCGACATCGACCGCAGCCTGCAGATGCTGGCCACCGAACTCGGCGTGACCGTGCAGAGTTTCCAGACCAACCACGAAGGCGCGATGTGCGAACGCATCCACCAGGCCTTCCACGACAAGGTCGACGCCGTGTTGATCAACGCCGGCGCGTGGACCCACTACAGCTACGGCATCCGCG
>JACKLL010000031.1 GCA_024235935.1 Rhodoferax sp.
GCGGACGATCTGCCGCAGCAGGCGCAATATGTGCAAATCCGATTCCTGCACGAATGAGGGTGGCTTGAGCAGGGCCTGCTCGTAGGCGGTCCATTCGGGCATGCCACCACTGATCCGGCCACCGTCGCTGAAACGCACCTTGGCGAGCGCGAGCTCCATGTCGTCGCCACCCGGCCGCGGCCGGAATACATAGATGATGGCGTCGCGCACCGGGGTCTTGCGGGGCGCCTTGCCGGCGCTATCCAGGCGCTGCCGCAGCCCCCGCGCCCAGGCGGCGATCTCGGCCCGCGGCTTGTCGGCGATCGCCCCTTCGCGGCGGGCTGCGAGTATCAGCGCCGCGGCGTGCTTGCAGCGGTTGCCCACCGGGCAGGTGCAACGGGTTGCCAGGTCGATCGAGCGCTCGCCGAAGAACTCGCGCCGTTCGATGCGCACCCACACCTTGTAAGGGCGCCGCTCGGTCCCCTGGACGTTGGCCTGCAGGATATTGGCGGTGCCTTCGAGCTGGCTGACCCGGCCGACATAGCCACGCGCCCGCGCCAGCGCATTGGCGGAGAAAAACTCGGCGAGGCCGGTTTCATCGAGCTGGGCCAGCAGGCGATCGAGTTCCACGAGGGTCGGATTGCTAGGGAAGATCACAAATTCTATCGGCTAATCAGCTGTCTGGACACGGAGCCGGGCGATTAATTTTGCAATGCAGCAATCGATGCTTTATATTTGCACGAAACTATTTCTGCCTTCAGGCCTGCTGCGCCACGCGTCGGAATATCGATTCGCCACGGCATCGCCGAGCCGCTGCCCTGCTTCCGGTTGCATCTCTCCCAGCGCCCTGCAGCCCCCGCCTGAAGCGGCCATCATGATCAAACACTTGGTACCGATTACCGCGCTGCTCGCCGGCGTTGCCCTGCTCCTGCTGGGCAGCGGCCTGCTCGGCACCCTGCTCGCCGTACGCGGCAGCGCCGAGGGCTTCAGCGACGTCTTCCTCGGGCTGATCGGTTCCGGCTACTTCGTGGGCTTTCTGGCCGGCTCGTTCATCGCGCCGCCGCTGATCAGGCGCGTCGGCCATGTCCGAGCCTTTGCGTTCTTCGCCGCCGCCACTGCTGCGGCAACCCTGCTATACGGCCTGCTGGTGACACCTTCAGCCTGGATCGCGCTACGGGTTCTCACCGGCACAGCGCTGGTGGCGCTCTACACGATCATCGAAAGCTGGCTCAACAGTCAGGCGCCGCGCCAGCACCGCGGACGCATCTTTGCCATCTACATGATGGTCAATCTGGGTGCGCTGGCTGCAGCGCAGCAACTGCTGCGGATCGACTCGTCCACGTCGTTCACCCTGTTCGCGGTGTCCTCGCTGCTGGTCTGCCTCGCCGTCATGCCGGTCAGCGCGACTCGCCTGCCCCAGCCGCAAGCCAGCAAGGGGGCCCCCTTCTCTCTGCGCCTGCTGATGCGCGCCGCACCGGTGGCGGTGGCCGGCGGCCTCTTGTCGGGGCTCGCCATGGGTGCCTTCTGGGGGATGGGCGCCGTCTATGCGGGACGCATCGGCCTTGCCGACAACGGCGTGGCGCTGTTCATGAGCGCGGCCATCCTGGGCGGGGCAGTGTTGCAGTGGCCACTGGGTGCATTTTCGGACAGTCGCGATCGACGCCTGGCACTGGCGGTTGTGGCACTTGCGGCTGCGCTGGCCGCTGGCGGACTCGCGGCATCGTCATTTGCCGGCCGCTGGGCCGTGGCTGCGGTAGCCCTGTATGGCGGCCTCGCTTTCGCGGTGTACCCGATCGCCGTGGCGCTGCTGGTCGACCATCTGCCGCAGGAAGAGCTGCTAACCGGCTCGAGCGGGTTGCTGCTGATCCACGGCATCGGCGCCGCGATCGGCCCGCTGCTGGCAGGCCTGGCGATGGACCGTATCGGGCCCCAGGCCTTGCCGCTGCATTTCGCGGTAATGCAGTTGCTGTTGGCTGCAATCGCCTTTGCCAGCGTACGCCGCAGCGAACCCGAAATTTCCGAACCGGGTCACTTCATGCCGATGCTACGGACCTCCGCTACGGTGCTGGAGATGATCCCGGCCAACGAACAGACGACGCAGGCGGAGGCCGCGACAGCGCACTGAAGGGCAACACATTCGTCGACGGCTGTCGGCGTCCATCCAATCGGAAGCACGAGGAGAACGCACATGCTGATCGCAACCGACCTTGACGGTACCTTTCTCGCGGGGGAAGCCGAA